>OZ254153.1:0-1436726 GCA_965267915.1 Candidatus Nanopelagicaceae bacterium
GTGGAAGTTGTAGATCTCGAGCTCACCGCCCTTTGGGGACGAGTAATTGATGCCGTCGCACTCGATGCGCCTCAACACCGCGCTTTTTTAACTTTAACAAAACCTCTTGGTTTACTGCCGGGCAACGGTGTCACAAATTTATTAGTTGCAGCTCCTAATGCTTTCGCAAAAGATGTTCTCGAAACACGTCTGCGGTCAGTTTTGGGTGAAGTTTTATCTCGTGAATTAAATGAGCGCGCCAACATCGCAGTAACTATCGATGAAAGTTTAGAGAGTACCGAAAACCCTGGGGTCCCAGAAGTTGAAATTGAGGTAGCGGCGCCAAAATCTGGAACTGGGAGAGATGATAATTCGAATACTTCATCAACTACAAGTAAAAGTGCTGAACAATCTCAATTAAACCCGCGTTATATTTTTGAAACTTTCGTTATTGGTTCTTCTAACCGATTCGCACATGCCGCAGCAGTTGCTGTAGCTGAGGCACCAGCAAAAGCTTACAACCCGCTATTTATTTATGGTGATTCTGGTTTAGGAAAAACCCACTTGTTACATGCGATTGGCGCTTACGCAAAAGAGTTATATGGCAATGTCCGCGTGCGTTATGTTTCATCTGAAGAATTTACTAACGATTTTATTAATTCAATTCGCGACGATAAAGCCTCTGCTTTCCAACGTCGTTACCGTGATTTAGATATTTTATTAGTTGACGATATTCAATTCTTGGAAAACAAAGAGCGCACGCAAGAAGAGTTCTTCCATACCTTCAACACTTTATATAATGCCAATAAGCAGATTGTTATCTCAAGTGATCGCCCACCAAAGCAATTAACTACTTTGGAAGATCGCCTACGTAGCCGTTTCGAGTGGGGTTTAATCACCGATATTCAACCGCCGGAAATTGAAACTCGAATCGCGATTCTGCGTAAAAAAGCTGCGCAAGATAAATTAAATGCACCTGATGATGTTTTGGAATATATCGCGAGTAAAATCTCAACAAACATTCGCGAGCTTGAAGGTGCGTTAATTCGCGTAACTGCTTTTGCATCCTTGAGCCGCCAAGGTGTTGATTTAGGTTTGGCAGAAATTGTTTTGAAAGATTTAATGCCAACTGATGCAGCTCCTGAAATCACCGGACAAGCGATCATGGCTCAAACTGCCTCGTACTTCAGCCTGACCCTCGAGGACCTTTGTGGAACTTCTCGGTCACGGGTTTTGGTAAATGCCCGCCAGATCGCGATGTATCTCTGCCGCGAGCTCACCGATCTCTCTTTGCCTAAAATCGGCCAGATGTTTGGTGGTCGCGACCATACGACTGTTATGCACGCCGACCGAAAAATCCGCCAATTAATGGCTGAGCGCCGCTCGATTTACAACCAGGTCACTGAATTAACGAACCGGATTAAACAACAAGCTCAAAAATAGTTATTTGTCTGATTTAGGGGGAATTACCCCCAGTTTGGGGATAACTTGTGGATAACTGTGGAAAAGGAGGGGTTTTATGTGGGTAACTAACTTAGGTTCTATGGGCTCTTCTTTTTTAACTGGTCGCGGTCAACATAACCACTCGCTTCTCCACACCCTTTCCCACAGGTTAAAAGGTTTAAATTCGCCTTTGACATGGGGTTATCTGCTTTTCCCACAAGTAAACCCTCTAGTTACTACTACTACATATAACTATATAAAAACGCCTGTGCGATTCCCTGTCTTTAATTTTCTAAATACTCAACTACTACAAGATAAAAACTTGCAAAGTTACACAACTGAGAGAAGGCTAACCAAATGAAATTTATCGTCGAACAGAGCGCTCTCGCAGATTGCGTAAATTGGGTTTCGCGCAGTTTATCTACTCGCCCAATTAAAACCGAGCTACTAGGAATTGTTATCGACGCTACTGGTTCAAACGTTGAACTATCCGGTTCAGATTTAGAAACATCGAGCAAAGCTAATTTCGCGGCCCAAATAGTTGAAGCCGGAAAAGTTTTAGTTCCTGGAAAATTATTAGTTGAAATAACTAGGTCGCTACCAAACAAGCCGATTACAATCACTTTAGACGGCACGCGAGTATTAGTTACATCAGGAAGCGCAAAATTTACTTTGCCAACTCTTTCAATTAACGAATACCCAAACTTGCCCGAGCTTCCAGAAAGCACTGGAGTTATTTCGAGCGACACATTTGCTACCGCAGTAGCTCAAGTAGCACTTGCTGCTGGCCGCGATGACTCACTACCAACTCTTACCGGCGTACATGTTGAGGTAAACGAGAACACAGTCACTTTGGCTGCAACCGACCGCTACCGATTAGCCGTTCGTGAAATGCAATGGCAACCATCTAAACCAGGCGTAGAAACCACTGCTTTATTACGCGCCCGCACATTGGCTGACGCCGCTAAATCACTAACAACCTCAAAAGAAGTTTCACTTTCATTAGGTTCAGCAGCTAGCCATGATCGTTTAGCCGGTTTTGCTGGCGAAGGTAAAACAATGACTTCCCGCATGCTCGACGGCACATTTCCACCATACCGACATTTACTACCGCAAGATGTAACTACAACAGCAATTGTTGAAGTTGCTCCGTTTTTAGATTCAGTTCGACGAGTAGCGCTAGTAACTGATAAAACTGTTCCACTACGTCTGGAATTTACTAACGGTTCACTATCACTTGAAGCTGGAGCTGGCGAAGAAGCCCAAGCCACCGAATCTATTGAAATTTCACTAACCGGCGAAGATATTTCAATTGCGTTCAACCCGGTTTTCTTAGCTGATGGATTAAATGCAGTTGGCACACCATATGTGCAAATTTCCTTTACTGGTTCAAATAAGCCAGCGATCTTGATGGGTCGTGCCGAAAAAGATGGCGCCGCAATCGAGAACTACCGCTACTTATTAATGCCAATGCGTTATGCCTCTTAAGTAAATTATTTAACAGAACAGATAATTTATATGCGCATCACAAAGTTAGCGCTTAAAGATTTCAGGTCTTATTCAAATTTAGAATTAAACCTGCAACCGGGCGTTAATACTTTTATTGGCGATAACGGCAGCGGCAAAACAAATATCGCCGAATCTTTAATCTACTTAAGTTTTCTATCTTCCCACCGCGTCGCGAATAACCAACCATTGATTTCACTAGGAGCAACTCAAGCAATTATCCGCGCCGAAATTGAACGCGACGACCGAACATTACAAATAGATTTAGAGATCAATGTAAGTAAAGCCAACCGTGCCCGAATTAATCAAAATCCAACTCGTAGCCAACGTGAGATTTTAGGTGCTTGCCAAATAGTTTATTTCTCACCAGAAGATTTAGATTTAGTTCGTGGTGATCCAGGCAACCGACGTGATTTCTTAGACCGACTATTAATCACTCGCAGCCCACGCTTAGCTGGGGTTATCGCTGATTATGAACGTGTCGTAAAGCAGCGCAACACCCTGCTTAAAACCAGATCTAATAGCGCATCTTTGCAACCATGGAGCGAACAACTTATAAATATTGGCGCGAATTTAACTGCCGAAAGAATCGCTTTAGTTGCTGCACTTAATCCGTTTGTGACTGAAAACTACCGCAATTTAAATGAAGTAAAACCTGCCAGTATTTCTTATAAATCAAGCACTGAAGGTTTAACTAGCGACGCAGCAAATAATGTTTTAGTTTTAACTAACCGGTTAGAAGAAGTTCAATATCAAGAGATAGAACGCGGAACAACTTTAATTGGCCCTCACCGGGACGACTTAGTTTTGACCATCGGTGATTTCCCAGCCAAAGGTTATGCCAGCCACGGTGAATCTTGGTCTATGGCAATCTCATTAAGAATCGGTTCTTTCAATTTATTAAAAAAAGAAGGCTCTGATCCAATTTTAATTTTAGATGATGTTTTTGCCGAACTTGATACCTCGCGTAGATTACAATTAGTTGCTGCTACAAAAAAAGCCGAGCAAACAATTATCACGGCAGCAGTTGAAAGCGATCTTCCTGCCGATTTAAATAGCACCAAGTTTTATGTAACACCTGGCAACGTCAAGGCAGGTAAATAAATGTCTAAACGAGATTTAGCTAAAGATTTATTTATCTCTTATAAGACTGGATATATTAAAAAACCACGGCCCGCGCGAGAAGTTAATTTAAATCCTACCGACCCACAATTAATAAGCGATGTTTTAAAAAATTTAATCCAAGATCGCGAATGGCAAAGTGGTATTGCTGAAGGAAACTTATTTGCGAACTGGGAAAGTATTGTCGGCACCGAAATTGCCGAACACACAGAACCAATTGCAATTCTTGAAGGTGTTTTAACTATCCGCACTTCATCTACTGCCTGGGCAACCCAATTGAATTTAATCAGCAACGATGTTTTAGCTTCACTTCAAGCTAGCGCCCCTGGGGCCTTGGTTGAAAAGCTCTCAATAATTGGCCCCCAAGGCCCAAACTGGAAGCGCGGCATACGAACTATCCGAGGCGCTCGGGGTCCGCGAGATACTTTCGGCTAAATCTCCAAATAAGGTCAATTTGGCACTTTTTCTAATAGGAACCCTAAATACCTAGTTAAAGATCGCTTAAAACCTACCCACAGGGCTAATAAAGGATAGATCCTGACCCCTTTTACCACTAGGATTGAGGCTATTCGCTACGGGATTTATCCCTAGCCGCCCCTAGGGGCAATTTTCGCAGATTGAAGGAGTCCTACCAGTGGTCGAAAAGTCGGGTAATTACGACGCCAGCGCGATCACCGTCCTTGAAGGCCTTGAGGCGGTTCGCAAGCGCCCAGGTATGTATATCGGCTCCACCGGCGAGCGCGGCCTCCACCACTTGGTTTACGAGGTTGTCGATAACTCAGTAGATGAAGCTTTAGCTGGGGTTTGTACCCATATCAATGTAACCCTGATGGCTGATGGCAGTGTGAAAGTTATTGATAACGGACGTGGAATCCCAGTTGATATACACCCAGTTGAAAAGAAGCCAGCTCTCGAAGTTGTTTTAACCGTTCTGCACGCCGGCGGAAAATTCGGTGATAGTGGTTATTCAGTGTCAGGCGGTTTGCACGGCGTAGGTATTTCAGTCGTTAACGCACTCAGCACAGATTTAGCTGTAACAGTTTTGCGTGATGGCTTCACTTGGACCCAATCTTATAAATTAGGAGTTCCGACAGCGCCTGTTGCAAAAGGTGAATCAGCAACTACAACCGGCACCACAGTTCAATTTTGGCCCTCAGTAGAAATTTTTGACACAACAGATTTTTCATTTGAGATTTTATCTACCCGATTCCGTGAAATGGCCTTCTTAAATCGCGGCCTAACAATTTCCTTAACCGATGATCGTCCAGGACATGTCGATGAAAAAGGCGAACCACTAAATGTGGTCTATAAATTCGATGGCGGTATTGCCGATTTCGTTAAGCATTTAAATACCACCCGTGGTGAAACACATAAGTCAATTATTTTTATTGAGAACGAAGATAAAAAAGCGCGCATATCGCTAGAAATTGCTATGCAATGGAATGCTGGTTTTTCAGAGTCGGTTTACACTTTTGCTAACACAATTAACACCCACGAAGGTGGGGCACACGAAGAAGGTTTCCGTACCGCATTAACTTCAATCGTAAATAAATTTGGTGAAGATCAAGGATTTATTAAAAAGAAAGAAGATCGCCTAACTGGCGACGATGTTCGCGAAGGTTTAACTGCAATCGTTTCAATCAAATTGGCCGAGCCACAATTTGAGGGTCAGACAAAAACCAAACTTGGAAACACTGAAGCAAAATCCTTTACTCAAAAGTGCGTTAATGAAGCATTAACCGCTTGGTTTGAGCAAAATCCTGGCGAAGGCAAGGAAATTGTTCGTAAAAGCATTGATGCAGCTGCAGCTCGTGTTGCCGCACGTAAAGCGCGTGACCTATCACGTAGTCGCAAAGGCTTACTTGAAGGCCGTGGCATGCCGGGCAAGTTAGCCGATTGCCAATGGACTGATCCAGAAAAGTGCGAGCTTTATATTGTTGAAGGTGACTCTGCAGGTGGTTCAACAAAAGGCGGCCGCGATTCGCGCAACCAAGCTGTTCTACCTATCCGTGGAAAAATTCTAAACGTTGAAAAAGCTCGCATCGATCGCGTGCTACAGAACAACGAAGTACAAGCACTAATTACCGCACTCGGCACCGGCATTCACGATGATTTCGACGTTGCAAACCTGCGTTATCACAAGATTATTTTGATGGCCGATGCTGATGTCGACGGTCAACATATCCGCACGCTGTTATTAACTCTGCTTTTCCGTTTTATGAAACCACTTATCGAAGGCGGTTTTGTTTACTTAGCCCAACCACCACTTTATAAATTAAAATGGGGCGGCAAAGAACCAGTGCAATATGCATTCTCTGATCGCGAACGTGAT
The DNA here is from genome assembly GCA_965267915.1 of Candidatus Nanopelagicaceae bacterium. Lineage (GTDB taxonomy): Bacteria > Actinomycetota > Actinomycetes > Nanopelagicales > Nanopelagicaceae > Planktophila. Next base: position 6,383 of record OZ254153.1, read on the forward strand.
GGCATGATCAAGATTGGCATTGATGCCGGTAAACGTCTTCCAAAAGAAGACGGTATTCAGCGCTTCAAAGGTTTGGGCGAAATGCCAGCTAAAGAACTTTGGGACACCACCATGGATCCAGAACACCGCGTACTAATCAAAGTAACTCTCGACGATGCAGCTGCGGCCGACGATTTGTTCTCAGTCTTAATGGGCGAAGAAGTTGAACCTCGTCGCTCATTTATTCAACGCAACGCTAAAGACGTTAGATTCTTGGATATTTAAATGGATGAAATAAAAAAAGATTACGATCGCCAAGAGACTGTCGACCTGCAGGTCGAGATGGCTCGCTCATATCTTGACTATGCGATGTCAGTCATTGTGGGCCGCGCTCTGCCGGATATTCGCGATGGTTTAAAGCCAGTTCATCGCCGCGTTCTCTACGCAATGTATGACGCTGGTTATCGCCCAGATAAGGGCTACTACAAGTCTTCTCGTATCGTCGGTGACGTAATGGGTAATTACCACCCACACGGTGACACCGCGATTTACGACGCAGTAGTCCGTTTAGCTCAACATTGGTCACTTCGTTATCCATTAGTAGACGGCAACGGCAACTTTGGTTCACCAGGTAACGACCCAGCAGCGGCAATGCGTTACACCGAAGCCCGTCTTTCACCTATCGCCATGGAAATGATGCGCGACATTGATGAAGATACTGTTGATTTTTCACCAAACTACGATGGCCGCTCACAAGAACCAAATGTTTTACCTTCACGTTTTCCAAACTTATTAGTTAACGGCAGCGCCGGTATCGCAGTTGGTATGGCGACAAATATTCCACCACATAACTTGCGCGAAATTGGCGAAGGCGTGGCTTGGGCACTTGCTCACCCAGAGGCAAAATCTGATGAACTACTTGAACAATTAATGAAAATCGTGAAAGGCCCAGATTTTCCAACCAAGGCTTTAATTGTTGGCCGCACTGGAATCGAATCTGCCTATCGCACCGGCCGTGGCTCAATCACAATGCGCGCAGTCGTACAGGTTGAAGAAATTAATAAACGAACCTGTTTGGTTGTAACCGAACTTCCTTATCAAGTTAACCCAGATAATTTAGCTTTGAAAATTGCCGAACTAGTTAAAGATGGCAAAATCAAAGGCATCGCAGATGTGCGCGATGAAGGTAACGAACGTCTTGGTCAACGCTTAGTTGTTGTTCTACAAAATAGCGCGATTCCAAAAGTTGTTTTAAATAATCTTTATAAGCAAACCCAACTACAAGATACTTTTGGTGCCAACATGTTGGCTCTTGTCGATGGTGTTCCGCGCACACTACGACTTGATGAATTCATTAAGTACTACATCGATCACCAAGTCGAAGTAATTGTGCGCCGTACCAAATATCGTTTAGTCGAAAAAGAGCGTCGCGCACATATCTTGCAAGGATATTTAAAAGCACTCGACGCCCTAGATGCGGTTATTGCGTTAATTCGCGCTTCAACCACACCTGAAGAAGCCCGTACTGGCTTAATGAAACTGCTCGATGTTGATGAGATTCAGGCTAATGCAATCCTTGACATGCAGTTGCGCCGTATTGCAGCTCTTGAGCGCCAAAAAATCAACGATGAATACGACACTTTAATGGCTGAAATTATTGAACTAAATGCGATCTTAGTTAGCCCCGAAAAGCAGCGAGAAATTATCGCTACTGAATTAGCTGAAGTAGTTGCAAAATATGGCGATGATCGGCGTTCACAGATCGTGGCAAGCGAAGGCGACTTCTCGGCCGAAGATTTAATTCCAGATCAAGATGTAGTTGTCACAATTACGCGTGGTGGTTATGCAAAACGAACTATGGCAGATCTTTATCGTTCACAACGACGTGGCGGTCGTGGCGTAAAGGGCGCATCACTTAAACAAGATGATGTAGTCGATCACTTCTTTGTTGCCTCAACTCACGACTGGTTGTTGTTCTTCACTAATCAAGGCCGGGTCTACCGTGCCAAAGTTCACGAATTGCCAGATGCCGGGCGCGATGCGCGCGGACAACATGTCGCAAACCTTCTAGCTTTCAAACCTGAAGAAAATATTGCGCAAGTTCTTTCGATTAAAGATTACAGCGCTGCCCCACATTTAGTTCTAGCAACTAAAGGTGGCTTAATTAAAAAGAGCGCATTACTTGAATATGACTCACCAAGAACAGGTGGTTTAATTGCAATTGCTCTCAAAGGTGACGATGAAGTTGTTAGCGCAGCTTTAGTTGATGCCGGCGATGAACTTTTGTTAGTTTCTAAAAAAGCCATGTCAGTACGTTTTGCAGTCGATGATGAATCACTTCGACCAATGGGCCGCTCGACAAGTGGTGTAATCGGAATGAAGTTCCGTGCTGATGACGAACTATTAACCATGGCGCGCATTACCGCCCAACATGCTGGCGATACTTTTGTATTCACTGCAACCGATGGCGGTTATGGTAAGAAAACTCCACTCGATGAATATCGATTACAAGGTCGCGGTGGTATCGGAATCAAAGCTGCCAAGATTGACGAGAATTCGCGCGGTTCACTTGTGAGCGCACTCGTGCTGCGCAACGAAGATGAAATCCTGGCCATCACATCAGGCGGCACTGTTATGCGCACTCCGGCGGCTGAAGTGCGCCAAACTGGCCGCGACTCTATGGGGGTTCGCCTAGTGAACCTCGATGAAGGTGCTCAACTCTTATCGGTGACCTGCAATCCTGAGGAATCAGGGGCGACTTCTCCATCAGAATCTGCTTAGATACGCACGAGTTTTGGTTAAGTGGCGACTTCGGGGTAACCTTTGGCGCTTACCGTAGATAAATCCATTGTTTACGGGCCTATAGCTCAGCCTGGTTAGAGCGCTTCCCTGATAAGGAAGAGGTCGATGGTTCGAGTCCATCTAGGCCCACCCCCCGCTCAACACGGGGACCTAGCTCAATTGGTAGAGCACCGCCTTTGCAAGGCGGGGGTTAGGGGTTCGATTCCCCTGGTCTCCACTTAAGTAATACTTTTCGTACCCATTTATAAAAAACGTAAAGGAAAATAAAATGACAACAGCAACACTCCACACAACCATGGGCGACATTGTTGTTGAACTTTTTCCTGATCACGCACCAAAGACAGTTGCTAACTTTGTCGAACTAGCAACAGGTGCACGTGAATGGGTTGACCCTCGCACGGGTGAAAAATCAACTGCCAATCTTTATGACGGCACTGTATTTCACCGCGTGATTGATGGCTTCATGATTCAAGGTGGCGACCCACTAGGTCAAGGCACCGGCGGTCCAGGTTATAAATTCGCTGATGAATTCCATGGCGAACTAACTTTTGATCGTCCATACATTCTTGCAATGGCAAACTCTGGCCCAGGTACTAATGGTTCACAGTTCTTTATTACTGTTGCACCAACAACTTGGTTAAACCGCAAACACAGCATCTTTGGCGAAGTTAAGGATGCAGCAAGCCAAGCTGTTGTAGATGCAATTGGCACAACAAAGACTGGCGCACAAGATCGTCCAGTTACCCCAATTAAAATTAATTCCATAACTGTCGCCTGAAAAATACCTTGTTAAATAAACGCACCGCAACAAATGCGTTAATAACAATTATTTGTGCTGCTTACTTAGCGCAGCAGTTAATTCCAGATTTACAAATGCAATTACTTTTACCCGGTTATGATTATTTGCAGTACAGCAACGAGTGGTACCGACTATTTACGGTTGCGCTTACTCATGGCGGGTTAATGCACTTAGCTTTTAATATGTACTCTCTTTATATTTTGGGCAACCCAATTGAATATGCTTATGGCAGGAATAAATTCTTAGCTATCTTTACAGTTTCACTACTAACCGGTTCGCTGGCTTCGGTTTTTCTAAATACTTCAAACCACGCATCAGTTGGCGCATCGGGTGCGATCTTTGGATTATTTGGCGCTTTTCTAATTGTTGGCAAAAACATCGGAGCCAATGTTCGCGAAATCGCGGTGATTATTGGTTTGAACTTTGCCCTTGGATTTATCTTGGGCGGGGTCGATTGGCGCGCACATTTGGGCGGGTTAATTGGTGGGTTAATTGCCACCCAGCTTTTACTTACTCGCCGCCGCTAATTACATGGCTGTAATTCTCCACACCTGTGGAGAGATCTGTGGATAACTACTTAACTAGCGCCATTTGGTGGCTAATGAGAAGCCAAAAGCGATAAATGTGAAGCCAACCAACATATTCCAGGCACCAATATTAGGAATTGGGTACTGAGTCTGGCTTACATAAAAAATTACAATCCAAAAAAGGCCAAATAAGAAAGAACCAACCATTGTTGGAGCTAGCCACTTTGGGCTTTCAAGTGGGGCATGCGGGGTGTGGTCAACAACTTCTTGATCATGAGCATGCTGCTCTTGAACTTTCTTACGCAATTTCGATTTAGGCATGTCGCCAAGGGTAACAGGGCGGCGCCAAATATCAACCGCGCCAACGCTGCTAGTAGGCCAGAATTAGCCTATGAGCACCCAGCCCACCAAGATTCTTGTTGTAGATAACTACGACTCCTTTGTATTTAACTTGGTGCAATATCTCGGCCAACTTGGCGCCGAAACAACCGTGGTCAGAAATGACGAAATAACAGCCGAGGCCGCAAGTGGATACGACGGAGTTTTAATTTCACCAGGGCCCGGAACACCTGAGTTGGCCGGCGTAAGTATTGCAATGATTAAATATTGCGCCGAGAAAAAGATTCCACTCTTTGGGGTTTGTTTAGGGCATCAAGCTATTGGTGTTGCATTTGGCGCCACAGTTTCCAGGGCACCTGAGTTACTTCATGGAAAAACTTCTGAAGTTATTCATAACGGCGTAGGTGTTTATGAAAACCTACCTTCACCATTTACCGCAACTCGTTATCACTCACTAGCTATTGAGCGAGCTACTGTTCCAAATGAATTACAAATTACTGGTGAAACTGAAGCCGGCATTGTGATGTCAGTGCGACATAAAACGCTACCAATCGAAGGCGTGCAATTTCACCCAGAATCAGTATTAACTGAACATGGTCACGCAATGCTGGCTAATTGGTTAACTGAATGCGGTGATAGCAATGCGCGCACTAAAGCAATTGGTTTATCACCAGTAATTGGCACCCGCGGCTAACCAAGTAATTCCCATTCGGGAGAACTAGGGAGCTGTATTTATGGTGATCGTTACCGACTCACCAATTGTGCGAGTAGCACCAGCTTCTGGGAATTGTCTAATTACAACGCCAATCGGTTGAGTTGCATCGTAATCATTAAATTCTTTGATTAAGAAATTCGAATTAATTAGGATCGCGCGAGCCTGAATCGCTTCGACCCCAATTAAATTTGGAATCTCCACTTCACCATTTGCGATTGTTAAAACCACACCAGTACCGGCAGTTACCGTCGAACCCATCTCTGGGAATACCGATAAAACAGTTCCTTGCGGTTTATCAGAAGGCGAAACTTCAGTTCGAGCAACAACTAAACCAACAGAGGTAAGCACTGCGCGCGCATCACCAAGTGATAAACCAACAAGTCCGTCAGGTACAAGCGCATCACCTGGACCATCAGAGATAGTTAATACCACCGCCGAACCAGGCTTGGCTTGAGCAGATGCCACTGGGATTTGGTTAGAAACTCGATCAACTGGAATCTGCGCATCATGTGCGCGCTGCACAGTAACTACATAGTCACTTAACTGCGCCTTCGCTTCAGCTTCAGTTAAACCAATTACATTCGGAACCGAGTATGAAGGCCCAGTAGCTGTTCCATTACTAGATAAATTCAAACCATAAAGCGCAGAACCACCAATAATTAATAGACCAACCAACCCGAACACGAGCGCTTTTCGAGTAATTGGCTTGCGGGCAATTTTCGCTTTAACAACTTGACCGCCGCGAATTCGGAAAAGGTCATCAAGCATTAAACCGGCACTTTGATAGCGATCAACCGGACGTTTAGCTAAAGCAACTGAAAGCATCACGTCGATACCTTCAGGTAACCCGGGCAATACCAAACTTGGTAGTGAGAATTCACCAGATACATGTTGGTAGGCAATTGAAACAGGCGTATCACCAGTAAACGGTGGTTGCCCAGTAATAATCTCGTATAACAAACAACCAGTTGAATAAATATCGCTGCGCGCGTCAGCAACTTCGCCAACAGCTTGTTCAGGTGATAGATATTGCGCGGTACCAACTACGTTCCAAGTATTAGTAAGCGTTGCAGCTAAATCATCAAGAGCGCGAGCAATACCAAAATCCATAACCTTGACATCACCTTTATCGGTGATCATTACGTTTGCTGGTTTGATATCACGGTGAACAATGCCGCGTTCATGCGAATAATCCAACGCAGCCAAAATTCCCTCGCCGATTTCTAAAGCTCGCTCAAGCGGTAAACGCTCGCCAGTACGAATAATTTCGCGAAGCGTCTTGCCTGAAACTAGCTCCATCACAATGTATGGACCAGGTTCTTCGCCAGAGTCATAAACCGCAACAATTCCAGGATGATTTAATCCAGCCGCAGCTAAAGCCTCTTTACGGAATCTAATTACAAAAGTTGGGTCTTTAGCTAAATCAGAGCGCAGAATCTTCACAGCCACCTTGCGAGATAACCGCTCGTCTGTGGCTTCATAAACATCAGCCATACCGCCAGTACCGATCATGTCACCGAGTCGATAGCGACCGCCTAATAACTGGCTCATTTGCTTGCTCCATATAGTTCGGTTTCAACAGTTAAATCAGTAGCAATATCGGCCACAATCACAGTGACGTTATCTGGTGCATCATTTATATATGTGGCATCTACTAAAGCCGCAACCGCATCTTCGCGCTTATTTTTCTTCAACAAAGATTTAATCTCTTTATTTGAGAGAACGCTACTTAAACCATCACTGCACAATAAGTATCGATCGCCGGCTTTACGTTCATAAACAACTAATACTGGATTCAAATTACCGGCACCCATCAACACTTGAGTTAATAATGAACGCTGCGGATGATCGTTAGCTTCTGCCATTGTTAATTTTCCTTGGTCAATTAACTCTTGTAGAACTGTGTGATCAAGACTCAACTGCTCTAATTCACCGTCGCGCAATCGATATGCTCGCGAATCACCAATATGCATTAGTGCAATTCTCTCTTCGTGTAACAGCAAAGCCGTCAAAGTAGTTCCCATTCCACGAAGTTCAGGCTCATCACTTGCCACACGAGCAATCTCAAGATCAATATCTACCATTGATTGAGCTAATAAATCTTCAATTGAATCAGCATCTATATGAACACTCTGTGAAATAGGAATTAACTTACTTAATTCTTTAATTGCAATTGCAGAAGCTACTTCTCCGCCAGCGTGTCCGCCCATTCCATCAGCAACAGCGATTAAATTTGCAGATGTGATTGCAGAGTCTTCGTTGCCAGATCGGTGCAGGCCAATTGCCGACTTCGCCGCTAATGCGAAAACTGGTTGGCTCATGTGCCTTAGCCTAACGCTGATAGCTAAGTGATCAATGCCTAGACCACTCATTTATGCTCACCGTGGATCTTCTTTCGAACACCCGGAAAATTCCAAAGCCGCATTTATGGCAGCGATCACCGACGGCGCCGATGGCTTCGAGTGCGACTTACGACTTACCAAAGATGGCCAAGTTGTTATTTGGCATGACTCAAACATGTTACGAATTGCCAACCACAAGGCAGTTATCGCTCACACCGAATTCTCAGAGCTTAAAGAGATCTATCCAGATTTAATGTTATTGAGCGAACTTCTAGAGATTTCCAAAAAACATAAAAAAGCTTTAGCTCTTGAAACAAAGCATCCAGTTCCAACTGGAAATGATATTGAAATGAAAATTGTGGAACTTGTTAAAGACTTCACAGATCTCGAAATCGCACTACTTAGCTTTAGTTGGATGGCACTTGAGAAAGTGGTTCGTCTAGAAACTAAATTGGAAACGGTTGCGCTAACTAATGCAATCAACGGACCAATCATGAATCGTTTCTCAACCGCCAAATCCTTTGCACCAGGCATTGAAGAGATTCGAAACCATCCGGAGTTAGTATCCAAATACCAAAATGATGGAAAACGAGTCTTTGTCTGGACCGTAAACGAGGATGCTGATCTAAAACTATGTGCTGAACTCGGAGTTGATGTTGTAATTACAGATATCCCGGCGCAAGCAGTGAGCGTGCTCGGGTATCCTTAACCAGTGAGCACATACGCCTATCTTGGTCCGGCAGCGACCTTTACTGAAGCGGCGTTGAAAAAGATCACAAATTCAACAGACCAATTAATTCCATATGCCAATGTAACTGCAGCGTTAAACGCAGTTCGTGGCGGTGAAGCTGAATTTGCTTTGGTGCCAATTGAAAACTCAATTGAAGGCGTTGTTGCTCGCACTTTAGATGAGTTAGCAACAGGCGAACCACTTGTTATTGCTGGCGAAGTAACCTTGCCAGTTTCTTTTGCATTTATGGTTAAACCCGGCACCACAAAAATCGATCGCATTGCTACGCACCCACATGCTGAAGCGCAATGCCGTACCTATATTGCTAACAACTATCCGCACGCCGAAATAGTCGCTACTAACTCGACAGCAGGTGCCGCCGAAGCGCTCAACCGCGGAGAATTCGACGCCGCAATTGCCGCCGCAGTCGCTGCCGAGCGTTACGGATTACAGATTTTGGCTGAAGATATTGGTGACAACAACGGCGCCGTAACGCGTTTTGTCTTGATCTCTAAACCAGGTGAGCTCACTAAACCCACCGGCCATGACCGAACCTCAATGGCGATTTTCATCGGCACCGACCACGCAGGTGCGTTGCTTGAGATATTGACTGAGTTCGCAACGCGCAACGTGAACTTAACTTTCATCCAAAGTCGCCCAACTGGCAAAGAGTTAGGCGATTACCACTTTATTGTTGATGCCGAAGGGCACATAAACGACGCTAACGTTAACCAAGCCGTTGCTCGCCTACGCGAGATCTGTGAGGAAATAAGATTCCTAGGTTCATACCCGCGAGAGGAAAGTAAATGATTGATATCAAATTACTGCGCGAGAACCCTGATTTAATTCGCGCCTCTCAAACCGGTCGTGGCGAAGATGCAGGCATTGTCGGTCAAGTTTTAGCACTCGATGAAAAACGTCGTGCCGCAATTAATGAATTCGAAGCGCTACGTGCTGAGCAGAACACTCTCTCGAAGGCAGTTGCTGGCGCTAAAGGTGATGAAAAAACTGCCTTGCTCGAAAATGCTAAAGAATTAGCCAATAAAGTTAAAGCTGCCGATAGCAAGCGAGCAGATATTGAAGCTGAGGCGAATTCGGTTGCGCTAAAACTTTCAAATTTACTTGATCCTGCCGCACCCATTGGTGGCGAAGCAGATTTTAAAATAATCGAACATGTTGGAACACCACGCGAATTCAAAGATTTCGAAGCCAAGGATCATGTAGAGCTCGGAAAGCTGCTTGGCGCAATTGATACCGAACGCGGTGCAAAAGTTTCTGGTTCACGTTCTTATTATTTAACTGGCGTAGGCGCACTTTTAGAATTCGCACTTGTTAACTATGCAATTAGTAGTGCAGTTAAAGCTGGCTTTACTCCAGTAATTCCACCAGTTTTAGTTAACCCACCTGCAATGGAAGGCACCGGATTCTTAGGTCAAGCTGCCGAAAATGTTTATCATTTAGAAAAAGACGACATGTATTTAGTTGGTACTAGCGAAGTTCCATTAGCGGCATTTCATATGGATGAAATTCTGCCAGCTGAGAAATTGCCAATGCGTTACGCCGGTTACAGCACATGTTTCCGCCGCGAAGCCGGAACTTATGGCAAAGATACGCGCGGAATTATTCGAGTACATCAATTCGAGAAAGTCGAAATGTTTAGTTTCTGTCACCCAGATCAAGCAGTTGCTGAACATCAACGATTATTGCAATGGGAGAAAGATTTCCTAAATGCCATGGAGATTCCATATCGAGTAATTGATGTGGCATCTGGTGATTTAGGCTCAAGTGCTACCCGTAAATTTGATATCGAAGCCTGGATTCCAACTCAGAACGCATATCGCGAAGTTACTAGTACCTCTAATTGCACTGAGTTTCAGGCACGTCGCTTAAATATTCGCTTTAAAGAAGGCGATAAGACATCAGCTGTGGCAACCTTAAATGGCACGCTAGTGGCTATCCCCCGCATGATTGTGGCAATTCTAGAAAATCATCAGAACGCCGATGGCACTGTAAATGTTCCTGCTGCGCTTCAACCATTCTTAGACATGAAGCGATTTGAGTTAGTGTGACGGCAAGACGTCCTAAATTAATTGCTAGCGATTTAGATGGCACCATCGTTGCGCATTACGGTGATATTTCGCAACGCACAATAAATGCATTTCTTAAAGCTCATGCAATGGGAATCGAGATCTTCTTTGTAACTGGGCGTCCTCCACGTTGGATGCCTGAAATTAAAGAAGCATTTGGAATCGGAAATGCAATTTGTGGCAATGGTGCAATGTTGTATGACTTACAAACCGGAAAAGTTCTAGAAGAGTGGTTGATGCCAGTTGAACCACAACTTGAAGCTGTTAAACGTTTGCGTGCTGCAATTCCGCAAATAAGTTTTGCAGTCGAATCACATAACTATTTTCACCGCGAAAAGAAATATATTCCACGTTGGGATGTTGGCTTAGATAATGTCGGCGTTGATAATATTGAAGAGATCATGACCGCGCCTGCTCTGAAATTACTAGCCCGTTGTTCAGAGCAAGAGCTAACTTCTGATGAAATGCTTGAAATTGCCCACCGTGAATTAGCTGGTTTAGTAACAGTTACACATTCCAATCCACACGATTCTCTTTTAGAAATTTCCGCAATTGGAGTCTCTAAAGGAGCCACACTTTCGAAGATGGCCGCACGTTTAAATATTGATGCCGCAGATTGTGTTTCTTTTGGCGATAACCCAAATGATTTCTCAATGCTGCAATGGTGTGGCCGCTCATATGCAATGGCTGATGGCCACCCAGATGGTCCAAAACATGCAAAATCAGTTGCGCTACCTCATACCGACGATGGCGTTGCGATTGTGATTGAAGAGCTGCTCGAACTTCCCGCTTAATTAGAGTTCTTTCTCGTAATTTTCACTCAATTTTAGATAAGCGCGTTCCTCAGGTAGATTACGCCGCGGAGGGCTCGCATAGCGGCCGAGTGCACCGGTCTTGAAAACCGGCAGGTGAAAGCCTCGAGGGTTCAAATCCCTCGCCCTCCGCCATATTTTCTTTACTCAACCGTCATACCCTTTTTAAACCCAATCCAATCCAATCAGAGGGATGCTTGTGGCTGATTTCATAGCGCTCAAGCAAGGCATCGCCTAGCGCACCTAAAGTCATGAGAGGACACTTCGCCTTAGAGTTTTATGAGTTAAGAACTTAGGGAGCTGTGAAATATGTCGGGAGTTTTCTCACCGGGTCGCGCCAAGATTAAAGAGCGCACCCTTCGCACCGATAAATGGTGGATCGAACCCGCAATTACTTTCGGAGTTTTATTTTCCTTCATTATCTACGCAACTTTCCGCGCATTTGAAGGCGCTAATTACTACAAAGACCATTTGATTTCTCCGTTCTACTCACCTTGTTTATCCGAAGCTTGTGTTCCCGAAGCAACTATTTTCGGATTTACCCCAGTTAGCGCAGAAATATTTAACTTCGCGCTTTCACCAGCGTTAATTATTTTGATTTTCCCACTTGGTTTCCGAATGACTTGTTATTACTACCGCAAGGCTTACTACCGTTCCTTCTGGTTATCACCACCAGCGTGCGCAGTTGCCGAACCACACACGAAATACACTGGCGAAACTCGCGCACCACTTATCTTGCAGAATGCGCATCGTTGGTTTTTCTACGCCGGTTTAGTATTTAACGTATTCCTTACTTACGATGCGATTATTTCATTTAAGAGCGTTGAAGGTGAATGGGGACATGTAAGCGTTGGTTCAATTGTTCTAACTCTTAGCTCAACCCTTTTGTGGTTCTACTCTTTGTCTTGCCACACCTGCCGCCACACAATCGGTGGTCGCTTAAAGAATTTCTCAAAGCATCCATGGCGTTACAAGTTATGGACTCGCGTTTCAATTCTTAATCATTACCATCAACAATTTGCTTGGTATTCATTAGGAGCAGTTGCTTTTGCCGATATCTATGTCCGCCAAGTCGCAACTGGCGCCTGGACCAATTTCTACTTCTTCTAAAAGGGGCACGAGTAAATGACAAATATGGAACGTCATAACTACGACGTACTAATCATTGGCGCCGGCGGTGCTGGTTTACGTGCTGCCGTAGAAGCTCGCGAAGCAGGTTTACGCGTAGCAATCATCTGTAAATCACTATTTGGCAAAGCTCACACAGTGATGGCCGAAGGCGGAGCTGCGGCTTCGATGGGTAACGTTAACGATAAAGATAGTTGGATGGTTCACTTCCGCGACACCATGCGCGGCGGAAAATTCCTAAATCATTACCGCATGGCCGAATTACATGCCAAAGAATCACCAGATCGTATTTGGGAACTCGAAGTTTGGGGCGCGCTATTTGATCGCACCAAAGAGGGAAAGATTTCACAACGTAACTTCGGTGGGCACGAATATCCACGTTTAGCTCACGTTGGTGATCGCACTGGTCTGGAATTAATTCGAACCATGCAGCAACGAATTGTTGCGCTACAACAAAAAGATGGTCGCGAAACCGGCGATATGGAAAGCGGCATTAAAGTTTTTGCTGAATTAACTATCACTGAAATATTAAAAGAGAATGGCAAAATTTCTGGCGCATATGGTTACTGGCGCGAGAGCGGAACCGAAGTTCTCTTTGAAGCACCTGCAGTTGTAATTGCAACTGGTGGCGTTGGAAAAACTTTCAAAATTACTTCAAACTCATGGGAGGGCACCGGCGATGGTCATGCTCTCGCACTAAAAGCTGGCGCAAATTTAGTTGATATGGAATTCTTACAATTCCACCCAACTGGAATGGTCTGGCCACCATCTGTTCGCGGAATTTTAGTTACTGAATCAGTTCGCGGTGAAGGTGGAGTTCTAACCAACATCAACGGCGAGCGCTTTATGTTTAAGTACATTCCAGATGTGTTTAAAGATAAGTATGCAGATAACGAAGCTGAAGCAGATCGTTGGTATCTAGATCAAGATAACAACCGCCGCCCACCTGAGCTATTGCCACGCGACGAAGTTGCGCGCGCAATTAATAGTGAAGTTAAAGCGGGTCGCGGCACCGAACATGGTGGCGTATTCCTAGATGTATCAAAGCGAATTCCAGCCGATGTAATTAAGAAGCGTTTGCCATCTATGTGGCACCAGTTCTACGAATTAGCTGGCGTAGATATCACCAAGGAAGCCATGGAAGTAGGCCCAACTTGCCACTACGTAATGGGTGGCGTTGAAGTAGAGCCAGATACTGCCGCAGCTATTGGGGTTCCGGGTCTTTTTGCCGCAGGCGAAGTTGCTGGTGGAATGCACGGCTCAAACCGTCTAGGCGGAAACTCACTTTCAGATCTTTTGGTATTCGGTCGTCGTGCCGGAATGGGCGCTGCTGAATATGTGAAAAACAATGGCGCTAATCCAGTTAGCGATGCAGCCATTAAATCTGCTGCAGCACGAATTGCAGCGCCATTTGCGCGTGAAGGTGGCGAGAATTCATATTCATTGCATGCTGAACTACAAGAAGTAACTCATAACTTAGTTGGCATTATTCGAACTGGCAAAGAAGTTGAAGAAGCCATCGCCAAGATTGCAGATATTCGCAAGCGAAGCGCAAATGTTTCAGTTACAGGTGGACGCAAGTTCAACCCAGGCTTCCATTTAGCTTTCGACTTAGACAATATGTTGTTAGTTGCTGAAAGCACTGCAAAGTCAGCGCTTCGTCGTGAAGAATCTCGTGGCGGACACACCCGTGATGATTTCCCAGGCATGAATTCAACTTGGCGTCAGGTCAATCACATCTCATCCTTTGATGGCAAGCAAGTAAATGTAAAAGCACAACCACTGCCACCAATGCCAAAAGAGTTATTTGACCTCTTTGATATTCATGAACTCGAGAAATATCTAACCCCCGAAGAAATTGCGAAAGGCGGTTCCAACTAATGACTCGCAAACTTAATCTTCGAATTTGGCGCGGCGATGCTACTGATGGCGGATTACAAGATGTTGTTGTAGATGCCAATGAGGGCGAAGTTGTTCTCGATGTAATTCACCGCGTACAGGCAACCCAAATGGGCGACTTAGCTGTTCGCTGGAATTGCAAAGCTGGTAAGTGCGGTTCTTGTTCAATGGAAATTAATGGAAAGCCTCGTCTTGCATGTATGACACAAGTTGCTTCGTATGGCGAAGACGAAACTATTACGGTTACACCACTTCGCGCTTTCCCGGTAATTAAAGACCTCGTCACCGATGTGTCATTTAACTACCGAAAAGCCATGGAAATCCCTGCTTATGAGCACCCTAAAGATCTTGCTCCAGGTGATGCCCGCATGGAACAAATCGATGTCGAGCGTTCGCAGGAATTCCGTAAATGCATCGAATGTTTCCTATGCCAAGATACCTGCCACGTGATTCGCGATCACGAAGAGAACAAGAAGTCCTTCGCCGGACCTCGCTTCTTTATCCGCATCGCTGAATTAGATATGCACCCACTTGATATGTTGAAGAATCGTAAGCGCACTGCGCAAGAAGAGCATGGCCTTGGAATGTGTAACATTACAAAGTGCTGTACTGAAGTTTGCCCAGAGCACATCAAGATCACTGATAATGCAATTATTCCTATGAAGGAACGCGTTGTAGATATTAAGTACGATCCAGCTCGAATGTTTGCTGGTCTATTGAAGCGAGAGAAGCGCAACTAATGAACTTGCTAATCCGGTGGGGCGCACTTGCTGCATCTTTCTGGGTTGCAACTGCACTTATTCCTGGCATTGATGTAATTGGTGGATTTACCACTTATCTCTGGGTCGCACTTTTATTTGGTCTGATTAATTCGATTCTGGGCGGCTTAGTTAAGTTATTAACTCTGCCCGCAGTGATTTTAACTTTCGGATTATTTCTAATTGTTGTCAATGCTTCTATGTTGATGCTTACCGCTGAATGGAGCGACAAGTTAGATGTAGATGGTTTTTGGCCAGCAGTACTTGCCTCGCTAGTAATTAGCGTAATGACTCGAGTGCTGGGTGGAATCTCAAAGAAAGCGATTTCGAACTGAAGTCGTTGTTTCTAGTTTCAATAGGCGGAGTTGCCGGAACACTGGTGCGCTTTGCCCTTGGTTTAGTAATTGAAAATGATCGAACTGGAACCTTGACAGCTAATTTAATTGGTGTTGCTCTAGCTGCGGCCCTATTAGTTTTAATGGAACGCCGCGGCGTAACCGAACTACGCCACCTACTTTTGCCTGGTTTCTGTGCTGGTTTAACCACTTTTTCAGCTGTGACTGCTGAATCTCTTGAACCTAAAGATGGCGGCTTTATATTCCTAGCCGAAAATGTAATTTTAAGCCTTGTAATTGTGGCCATCGTGCTGCCGTTAGCTCGCAAAGTGATTCCGGTGCGCTTATGAGAACTCTTTATGTAATTCTTGGCGCAGCCATAGGCGCTCCTGCCCGCTTTGCCATCGATCAGTACATCCGCAAGTACTCAAGCAAGCCTTTTGGAATATTCCTTGTTAATGTGCTTGGCTCTTTCTTACTCGGTTTAACATTTAGAAGTACTGATCACGCACACGACTTAGTCGCAATCGGTTTTGCCGGAGCTTTCACCACTTGGTCTACTTTTATGTTAGATATTTACTTGGCATTTGAATTGAAAAGAAAGCGTGAAGCAGCCATCAACCTAATTGTTTCCTTAGGCTTTGGCTTACTTGCAGCTTGGCTCGGTTTAAATCTCGCCTAACTTTTTATTTTGCGTGCTTAGCCATCCAGGCTTCGATCTCATCTGGATGACGAGGCAGTGCATCACTTAAGTTACGGCAACCATCTTTAGTTACAACAACATCATCTTCGATACGAATTCCAATTCCACGATATTCGGCCGGAAATAGTTCATCATCAGGTTGAATATAAAGACCTGGTTCAACAGTTAGAACCATGCCTTCGGCCAAAATTCCATCAAGATAAGTTTCTTGACGAGCATGCTGACAATCATGAACATCCATACCTAACATGTGTGAAACACCGTGCAAAGTCCAGCGGCGATGTAAACCCATATCTGGCGTCATTGATTCTTCAACACTGCAAGGCAATACACCCATATCGAATAAGCCCTGCGCTAATACGGTTTGTGCTGCAATATTAATTGAGCGGAAAGTTGCGCCAGGTTTTACTGCGGCAAATCCAGCTAATTGCGCTTCATAAACCAACATATAAAGCGCTCTTTGTGCAGGTGAGAACTTGCCATTAACCGGCAATGTTCGGGTGATATCGGCTGTATAGAAGGAGTCCATTTCGACGCCAGCATCGACTAGAACAAGTTCGCCATCGTTCACCTTGCCATCGTTGCGGATCCAGTGCAGTACGCATGCATGAGCGCCGCCGGCCGCGATAGTTGTATATCCAACATCATTGCCTTCGGTGCGAGCTTTGGTAAAGAAAGCCGCTTCAAGAACGCGCTCACCACGGTGATGTGCAACTGCAGCAGGCATTGCTTTTACAATTTCTTGGAAACCTAGTTCACTTGCATCGCAGGCAGCTTGCAGTTCATCAATTTCATATTGATCTTTGATTAACCGCGCTTCGGAAACAAAAGTTAATAACTCAGCATCGCGCTCATGCTTAGTCACCAACTTATCAATTTCGGCATCTTGTTCATGAATTGCAATTGTTGTAGTTCCATCTGCAAGCAAATCCTTCAGATCATTAACTTTACGTGCTTCAAGCTGATAACGATCTTTAGCTTCATCTAGCGTGAAACGACGGCCAACCCATAGTTCGCCATATTTTGCATCACGGAAGAATGCATCTGTATCGCGGGTACTACGTGGGTGGATATAAAGGTATGCATCGTGACCAGAACCATTTGGTTGCATCACTAAAACTGAATCAGCAGTTGCTTCTACACCTTGCACACCTGTGTAATAAGCAAAAGCGGTGTGTGGGCGATATGCATAATCACTATCGTTGCTACGAACTTTGTAATTTCCAGCTGGTATTACTAATCGCACACCTGGAAACGCCTTTGATAAAGCTTCGCGACGAGTAACACAATAAGTAATTGGTGGGGTTGGCTTTAAACCTTCAAGCGGTGTTGCCGCCCAACCGCTCTTCATTAACTCGGCAAATGCCGCCGGAGTTGGAACATCGTGCGGGCGCTTCTTAGTGGTTTCTTCGCTCATAGGGTTTAGCGTAACAAGGCGATTTGGATTCAGTAAGCGTAGAAAGAGAGGTAAATCAGCCTGTAGACTGGGGCCTGTACTTGGAGACGTCGCATAGCCCGGTCGAGTGCGCCTCACTGCTAACGAGGTAAGGTTTAATCGCCTTCAGGAGTTCAAATCTCCTCGTCTCCGCCAGATTTATTTAAAGAAGGATTTGTGTGCCTCAATACAAAGTAGCAATCGTCGGTGCTGGGCCTGCCGGCTACTTCGCTGCTCAAGCTCTTCAAAACCTGCAGAGCGATCAACTCTCATTCGCAATCGACATGATTGAGCGTCTACCAACGCCTTGGGGCTTAGTCCGAAGTGGTGTTGCACCCGATCACCCAAAGATTAAGACTGTTTCTAAAGTGTTCGAGAAGATTGCCAAGACCGAAGGTTTTAGCCTCTATGGAAATGTTGAATTAGGCAGCGATATAACACTTGAAGTTCTTAAAGAAAAGTATGACGCTGTCGTAATCGCAACAGGTTCAGCTACTGGTAAGAAACTTGGTATTGCTGGCGAAGAGCTACCAGGATCTATCTCAGCTGCTGACTTCGTCCCTTGGTATAACGGGCACCCTGATTTCGCTAACTTTAAACTAAATCTTGATTGCGATACTGCAGTTGTAATTGGTGCCGGAAACGTTGCGATGGATGTTGCTCGCATGCTGGCTCTTGAACCAACAGAACTTGATGAAACCGATACTGCGCTACATGCAATTGAGGTATTACGTAATTCCAAAATTCGCAAAGTTGTAATTAGTGCACGTCGCGGACCAGAGCATGCAGCATTTACATCACCTGAACTTCGTGATCTACCAAAGCTTGAACACACCAATGTATTCATGAACCCGGCAGATATTGCAGCTGCAATAGTGCGCGCAGGAGAAGAGCCCGAAAAAGAAGTTCGTAATAACCTCGAAGCCATGCGCCTAATTTCCGAATTAGAACAAGGAAAACATGCTCGCACTATGGAGTTCCAATTCCTTTGCACACCCACAGAATTTCGAGGCAATGGCAAAGTCGAAGAAGTTGTCTTCACAACAAGTGCTGGTGAAGAGAAAGTCGTTAAAACCGGCTTGGTAATTACTGCTATTGGCTATGAACCCGAACCAATTGCCGGAATCCCCTATGAAAAAGGCAAAGTGCTAAACACCGATGGTCGCGTAGGTGAAAACCTTTATGTAGTTGGTTGGGCAAAGCGCGGCCCATCAGGTGTTATCGGCACAAATAAATCAGATGCCGCAGATGTAATGAATTTGTTGATTGCCGATCTCAAAGAACCTAAGCCAGCTGTTGATCTTCCTTCATTAATTACAACAGATAGAGTGATTTCACAAAGCCATTGGGAATCAATCAATGCTGCTGAAATTGCAGCAGGTGAACCTCATGGAAAACCACGTATTAAAGCGGTTTCTCGCGAAGAATTACTGCGTTTGGGCGGTCTGTAAAAAGCAGGTATCATTACGACTTCGCTAAGCGCCCGTAGCTCAACGGATAGAGCATCTGACTACGGATCAGAAGGTTAGGGGTTCGAATCCCTTCGGGCGCACACAGTATTTAAACCAGGTTAAAAATTAGTGGTTTATGAAATTATCAAAATGCGCGAATAGGCCGTACTGCATTAACCCAACTCTTAAGTGGCGCTGAACCACTGTCCTGGTGGAAGTTAACTTGCCAAGCAGTAAATGCATCATTTTCTGATGAAGACCAGTAGCCACCCCTGAAACCTTCACGCCTGTTTTCGGTGGCCGGACATCCCAAAATCTGATTCGGCCCAGTCGGGCAGTAATTTACATAGTTGCGTAATTGATTAAGCTCTAAACGCGAAGGGAGGTACCAATCGCCTTTACCTGAAACATTGTTATATAAATTAAAATTGTAAATTACTGACTCTCCCTTAACATTGTTAAAGTCATTTATATAACGAATTGCTCCATCACGACAGAAGGCAAGCATCAAGTCAGTGTTGGCTTTACCTTTTCCGATTTCGTCTCCCAGGGATGCTTTGAGCATCGAACTTGTTACGGTGGCGCGAAGATTAACATCTTGAATGTCACACCATTGAACAGTTGTGTCTCTGAGCCACCCTGCTTCCATAATCCACCCAAGTGGCGCCACTTCTAGGTATCTACCCCAAGATTCCTGACTTCCAGCATCATAGAAAACTATTCCGCCGCCAGGGCCAGTGCTTCCAAGAAGACAGCTTGTGCCTGGAATGCAGACTTTTCCTAAACCAGCATCTTGAATCTTTTTAACAGAATCAATTTTTTCTTGTGCAGATTTTTCGGCTACATTTTTTTCTGCCAAAACTCGCGCTGCATCATCCGCAAATGGGTTTCCGGACGATGTTGTTGGAGTTGGCGTAGGTTCAACTGTCGGAGTTGGCGATGGCGTTGGAACAGGAGTTGGTTTAGGCGTTGGATTCGCCATAACTGACGGAGTGGGCATTGGCGCTGGAGTGGGACTGAGCTTAATCAAACCTTTATCCCATACTAATTTCTTCCCTGACTTTATGCACTTGTATGTCTTGCCTTTGTAAACTTGCTTAACACCTAGCTTTACACATTTAGTGCCTGGCGTTATTGCAGCACTAGCTTGAATTACAGGAAAAGAAATAAACCCGACGACAAATACAAAAAATATCGCGAGGTTGCGCTTCATAGCTAAAGAGTAG
Organism: Candidatus Nanopelagicaceae bacterium; assembly: GCA_965267915.1. GTDB lineage: Bacteria > Actinomycetota > Actinomycetes > Nanopelagicales > Nanopelagicaceae > Planktophila. The sequence continues at coordinate 26,450 of OZ254153.1, forward strand.
TTCATTGGATTAAACCCCTGGGCGCCGATTAATCAGTGATCAACTAGTTTTGATTTCGAATGGGGTCGTTAATTTTGCAGGGAAGCTAGCCGATGCTGCGCCTAACTTGTAAAGCACGGTTCCTGTGCCAAACCAATTTGAACCAATGGCCTCACATGTAAAACCGCCAGAATCTAAAGCGGACCAGCGATAAATGGTTGATGGCATTGAAACGGCTGCGCCAACAGAAATACCGATTGTGAAATTTCGATACCCAAGATTGTCGTAAGCATCAGCGGCAATGATTGGTGTTGATTCTGTAAAAAGAATTGCGCCGTTAAATCCACTTTGTGTGTACTTATCGCCAGAGCAAGCGCTATCTAAATAATAAATTTCACCAGTCAGTATTACGCCACCTGAGTAGTTGTTGTAAGTAACTCGAGCCGTACCTATTTGAGCTGTAATGTCAGAAGAGGTAGCGCCAATAAGGTTGCCGATCAATTTTCCAGTACCGTCATAAACTTTTTGCACAGCTGTTTGCGTAGTAACAACTTGCGTACCAGCTGGTCCTTGTGGGCCAACATCACCCTTTTCACCTTTAGCACCGGTATCGCCTTTAACTCCAGCATCGCCCTTCTCACCTTGCGGTCCAGTGCTACCTGTATCACCCTTTTCACCTTGTGGCCCTGCTAAACCCTGCGGTCCAACATCACCTTGCGGCCCTTGTATGTTCCAAGAAATTGGCTTTTCAAGTGAGGTGCACTTACTTGCAACTCGAAGAGCTCCGGTTTTCTTATTTACACACCCAGAGATTTGCGAGGATTGGCTTGCGGCAAATATTAAATTTCCACTTACAAGTAACAATCCCGAGAGAAATAGCGCTGCCCAAGAAATACTTCGGGTTGAAAATCGCTTCATTATCTAAACCTACCCTCCTAAAAATCGAATTGACAGATCTTTTCAGCCTATTTCTGGCAATAAATTTGAGATACCTTTAGGCATGCGCGATTTAGCCGAATTACGGAAATTACATAGCTCGAAGTGGTTGCGTTATGCACCAGATGTTTTGCCTTTACATGTTGCTGAAATGGATTTCGAAGTTGATCTAGGTGTTCGCAAGTTACTTGCCGAAATGGTTATGAAATCAGATCTTGGTTATTTAGGGCCAATTCCTGAGGTTCCAGCAGCATTTGTTGGCTTTGCAGAACGTCACTGGGGTTGGACACCTGATGCTGCACAAATTCGCATGACTACCGATGTTGGTGTTGGGGTTGTAGAAGTTATTCGCGCACTAAGTAAGCCCGGCGATAAAGTGATTGTTAATTCACCGGTTTACCACAGTTTTTATATGTGGCTAGATGAATTGAAACTAACAACTGTTGATGCTCCACTCATTCACGAAGGTGATAACTGGCGGCTTGATTTAACTGCGATCGAAGAGCAGTTTAAGGCCGGCGCTCGATTTATCTTGCTTTCCAGCCCACATAATCCAGTTGGTCGCATTCACACACTAGAAGAGCTAACTGCGATCGCTGAACTTTCAAATAAATATGATGCTTACGTTATTAGCGATGAAATTCATGCACCACTTACCTATGCTGATCAAAAGTTTGTCCCATATCTTTCAATTCCAGCAGCGCAGCGTCGCGGAGTTATGGTTACTTCATCTAGTAAAGCCTTTAACTTTGCTGGCCTAAAGGCGGCAATAATCGTTTCTCAGAATCAAGAAATGTTTAAAGAGCTAAATGCAATGCCTGAAGCAAACCATTGGCGCGCTTCACTATTAGGTGGTTTTGCGATGGCCAAAGCTTTCTCTGATGGCGATCAGTGGTTGGCTGAAACTATGGCTCAGTTAGATCACAACCGTAAGTTAGTTACAGAGCTATTGGCTAGATATTTGCCCGATGCTAAATATGTAATTCCACAGAATAGTTATTTAGCCTGGATCGATATCTCTTGCTTATGCCTTGGCGATAACGCTTCTGAGTACCTAATTGAGAATAAGAAAGTTGCTTTTAACCCGGGTACCGAATTCGGCGATCAATATGGCGCTTATATTCGCTTGAACTTTGCAACTTCACCCGAGATTATCGAAGAAGGCATAAAGCGCTTATCTTCTTAAATAGTTAGGTTTCTTAAGCCGCTTTGCTTGAGTAAATCTCAAATTGCCAAGGTTTTAGCGTCAAAGTCAGAGTATTTTTCAACGTCGTTAAGTTGCCGGTGCTGAATGAATAGTAAGAAGTATTCAGCTTAGTTACGTTCAAAGTTACTTTTTGAGTCTTATCAGATGCATTAATTACCGTCAAAACTTTATTGGTTCCAGATGTGCGCGAATACGCAAATACAGCGCTGTTATCTCCTGGTGTTGGAACTAGTTTCGCTTTCGAACTATTCCAGAGGGCAGAGTTCTTGGTCTTTAGTGACACTAACTTGGTATAAAAAGCTGTGGTTGCGTTAGCCACAGTTATATTCGGAATTACATCTTTCTCGAAGAAAGCCAAGCGCTTGGTGTTTCCGACCTCTTGACCTGAATAAATCAGCGGCATTCCAGGATAGGTAAATGTAAGTGCAGCCATAGCTGGAACCGCAGCACCTAAGCGATCAAACTCAGTGCCACTCCAACTATTTTCATCGTGGTTAGTAATAAAGTTCATCGGGAAAGATCGAGTTGGATAATTAAAGGATTGATTAGTTGCCATCGCTTCAAGATTTGCTCGGGTCTTTTGCCCTGTCGCAGCTGCATTCACGAAATCTTTTAGTTCCCAGTTGTAGTTACTGATAAATGCATCATCTAGCAAACTTTGCACACTCTGATCTTCAGCGAGCATAAATAGCGGTTTAATTGCTTGAAGTTTAGTGTTCGCTTCTTTCCAGAAATCAGTTGGCACACCAGCTGCAACATCGGCGCGGAATCCATCAATATCAAAAGTCTTAACCCAATAACTCATCGCATCAATCATTGCCTTGCGCATATCTTGGTTCTTAAAATCTAACCAAGCAACATCGGTCCAGTCATTATTTGGCGGCACAATATTTCCATTGGAATCAGTGTGATACCAAGATTTCTTAGCCGTCCATGGATTGTCCCAGCCAGAATGATTGGCTACCCAGTCGAGAATGACCTTAAAACCAAGCGTGTGTGCCTTTGTCACTAATGATTTGAAGTCTGCTTCATTTCCAAATTCGGGGTTGATACCTTTGTAATCAGCAACTGAATATGGTGAGCCTAAAGAGCCTTTGCGATTTAGCTCTGAAATCGGATGAATCGGCATCAACCATAAAATCTTTACGCCGAGTTTTTTCAATCTTGGCAAGTTTGCTTCAAAAGCTTTAAATGTTCCGGCCTCAGTGTATTGACGCACATTTACTTCATAAATCGTTGCACTATTTGCCCACGCAGGTAATACCGAATTGCTGTTATATGCAACCGCAGGTTGTAAACCAAGAGTTGCGAAAGCGAACATTGCGGCAATAATAATATGTAGGCGCTTAGAAGTCATGCCTCTAGGGTAAGCCATAATCTAGTAATCCGTAAGATGATTTCGGTAAGGTAGGGCTATGTCAAAGAAGTTGATCGTGCATGCTGGTTTTCACAAGACTGGAACCACTGCATTGCAATCTGCTCTCTTTGCAAATACTAAAGCTCTAACTAAATTTGGAATTAGCTACCCAGAAGTCGGCGGGAAAGCACAGCACAAGGCGATCTATTCCTTAATGGGAAAAACTTGGGGCTGGGAAGACCGAGGCGGAGTAACAGCGACAGATAAGAAATGGCGAGATCTCTTAAAGCAGGTACGCAGGGCTAAGGCAACAACATTGATTAGCTCAGAATTTCTCTGCGAGCTAAACGAAGAGCAGATAGCTAAGTTTAAGAAAGATCTCAATGTTTCTGACGCTCATATTTACTTTACGATTAGGCCGCTGCTTAAAATTATTCCATCTGCATATCAGCAACATTTAAAGATTGGCATAAAGAGCGATTACGAAAAATGGTTACATTCAATTTTGGATCAACCTGGCGTATCAACGATAACTCCCTCGTTCTGGGTCAGACATACCCATGCTCATGTACTCAGGAAATGGATTGCTGAATTTGGCGTTGACCGAGTCACTCTCATTGTGGTCGATGAATCTCAACCAGAACTCATGTATGACACATTTAGCGAACTACTTGGGCTGCCGAATAAGTTTCTAAAAAAGCAAGAGAAGCAAGACAGTAATCGCTCGCTCTCATTGCAGGAAATCACGCTCCTGAACCGAATAAATCGAAAGTTTCCAAAGCGTCGCAGCTGGCATGACTATGAGACTTTTATCCGCAACGGCGCAATTAAGTACCTAACAAATAAAGTCACGCCCGCCCCAGATGATTTACGGCTGCTAACTCCGCAATGGGCAGTTGATAAAGCAAAAGAGATCTCTGCCAACAGCGTCGCAGATATAAAGAAATTAGGAATTCGTATTATTGGAGATTTAGATAGTTTTGCAGATGCCACTGTGCCTGTAGGTGATAATCCGCCCATCGAAATGATTCCGGTAGATCTGGCCGCAAAAGCACTGATCGCAATGGACTTGCGAGTAGTTGAGACATTTCCAAAGAAATGGATTTTGCAGAAATTATGGAAGATGACAAAGCGTGATCTTAAAAAATGGTTAAAGAAAATGGTAAAAAGATGATCACGATTCCTGAGACTGATTTAGTAGTTCATCCACTTTGTTTAGGAACCAATGTTTTTGGCTGGAGTGCTGACGAAACGGAATCACATCAAGTGCTTGATGCTTATGCTGCACACGGTGGAAATTTTCTTGACACTGCCGATGTGTACTCACAATGGAAGCCAGGCAATCAAGGCGGCGAATCAGAAACGATTATTGGCAACTGGTTGAAAAATCGTGATCGCAGCAAGATTGTGGTTGCAACTAAAGTTTCTATGTTGAACACTCGCCCAGGCCTATCGGCTAAGAACATTTTGGCGGCTTGCGATGATTCTTTACGTCGCTTGCAGACTGACTACATTGATATCTATTACTCACACCGCGACGAAACTGAAACACCTATGGCAGAAACCTTAGGCGCTTACGCCGAGTTAGTTGCGGCGGGAAAAGTGCGTTATATAGCGGCTTCACAGCACACTGGTGCACGTCTACAGGAAGCGCTAGATATTTCAGCTGCTAATGGTTTTCCTTCTTATATTGGGCTGCAAGATCAATACAACTTGATCTATCGCCAACCATTTGAATCAGAGCAACAACCAGTACTGGCCGCTAATCACTTGAGTGCCATGCCGTTCTATGGTTTAGCACGCGGTTTCTTAACTGGTAAATATCGCCCCGGTGTAAAAGTCGAATCAGTCCGCGCCGAAGGCGTCGCTGAGTTTTACAGCGATAAGAACTGGGCAGTTTTGGATAAGGTGCGCGAGATTGCGCAAGAAAGAAATCTGCCTGTTGCAACAATTGCCCTGGCTTGGCTGCGCACAAACCCGCAGGTCAGCACACCTATTGCAAGTGCGCGCACAGTTGAACAGCTAGAAGAGATCGTGCAGGTTGTTGAGCTGAACGAATCTGAGCTTGCGAGCCTGAATTCCCTTTCGGCCTAACTACTAATAGAGTTTGGCAACGTGAAATTTATAAATACGCCAACTCACGATCTCACCTATGACGATGTATTCATGGTGCCAAGTGCTTCCGAAATATCTAGTCGCATGGAAGTTGATTTAACTTCGAACGACGGATCCGGAACCACAATCCCAATTGTTGTTGCGAATATGACCGCAATCTCTGGTCGCCGCATGGCCGAAACAATTGCGCGTCGTGGCGGCATTGCGGTTATCCCACAAGATATTCCACTTGAGATCGTTAAAGATGTAATTTCTTGGGTTAAATCTCGTCACACCTTCTTTGATACCCCAATCACATTAAGCCCTAATGAAACAGTGGCCGATGCAGTTGGTTTATTGAATAAGCGTGCCCACGGAGCCATTGTGATTGTCGAAGATAACAAGCCAATCGGCATTGTTACTGAAGAAGATTGCGCTGGCGTTGATCGTTTTACGCAGCTGCATTCAGTAATGAGCAAGGATCTAATGACCCTGCCAGATACTGCCGATGCGCACGCTGCCTTTGATTTCTTGCACCACCACCGCCGCAAGCTAGCCCCAGTGGTCTCCGCCAATGGTGAGCTAGTTGGTATTTTGACTCGCATTAGCGCACTGCGTGCAACCCTTTATTCACCAGCTCTTGATGCCCAAAATAATTTGCGCATCGCAGCAGCAGTTGGAATCAATGGCGATGTTGCAGCAAAAGCTAAATATTTAATCGATGCTGGCGTTGATGTATTAGTGGTCGATACCGCGCACGGTCATCAACGCAAAATGATGGAAGCGTTAAAGGCAATAAAGTCTTTAAATTCAAATGTTCCGGTAGTTGCTGGCAATGTTGTGACAGCCGACGGCGTTCGTGATTTAGTTGCAGCAGGTGCCGACATAATTAAAGTCGGCGTTGGTCCAGGTGCAATGTGTACAACACGTATGCAAACCGGTGTTGGTCGTCCGCAGTTCTCTGCAGTACTTGAATGTGCAGCAGAGGCAAAGAAACTTGGTAAATCTGTTTGGGCCGATGGCGGCGTGCGTCATCCGCGCGATGTTGCACTCGCACTTGCTGCCGGTGCTTCAAATGTAATGATTGGCTCTTGGTTTGCGGGGACTTATGAATCCCCTGGCGATTTACAAACTGATGCAAATGGAAAACTATTTAAAGAATCATTTGGTATGGCATCAGCTCGCGCAGTAGCAGCACGTACTTCGCAAGAAGATGCTTTTGATCGTGCCCGAAAAGCCTTATTTGAAGAGGGAATTTCAACATCGCGCATGTATTTAAATCCAGCCCGACCAGGTGTTGAAGATTTACTCGATGAAATCATTGCTGGGCTTCGTTCATCATGCACTTACGCAGGTGCTAAATCACTTGAAGAGTTTGCAGATCGCGCAACGATTGGAATTCAATCAACTGCTGGCTTTGCCGAAGGTCGTCCACTTCACTCTTCTTGGAGCTAGTTTTACCTCATAAACAAGGCGTTTAAGCGCTTCGTTGTGAAGAACAAACCTAAACAAATCATTACCAAGAAGTAAGTGACATTCACTAATAAGTGAATACTGAATTCGCCTGACATGGCTCGTGTGATTAATTCAATTCCCTGTCGTAATGGCAGGGCCTTGATTATTGCTTGGCCCCAACCCGGAAATACAGTTAGTGGATAGAAAGCACCAGAGAATAAAAACATTGGTAGTAAGAAAATTTCGAAAAAGTTCATTTCGTGGTGTGACTTCATATATGAAGTAATCGCCATGCCGAATGACGCAAATCCAAATGCCACAATGATGGCTGCTGGTATTGCGAGTATCGCCCACCAAGATGTAACTAAACCGAGCGCCGCAATAACTACCGTAAATGCTGTTGCATATAAACCACCGCGCATCAGCGCCCAAGCAATTTCACCAAGTGCGACATCTAGTGGTCCGAGCGAAGTTGTCAACATAGCCTTGTAGAGGCGACTTTCATTTAACTTAAAAAACACATTCCAGGTTGAATCAAGCATTGCCCCATTCATCGCACTCGTTGCCAATAGCCCAGGTGCAATATAGGCAGCATAGGAAATTTCGCCACCAGGAGTAGAGATGTTTCCTACAAGTTCTCCGATGCCATATCCAAAAGATAGTAGGTATAGAACCGGCTCGAAAAAGCCGCTTACTACTGCAATCCACGCTGAAGATTTGAAAGAGATCCAATTTCGTAATAAAACTTGCTGAGGGCGGCCAGCAAAGTATTTATCACCGAATTTACCTGTACGGCGCTCGGAAAGTTCAACGGCTTTACTTGTCATTTACTTCTCTAACCGATCGTCAAAGACTCGAGCGGAGAAGAACAACCCAACTACGATCATTGTGGTCAGTACACCAATATGTGTGAAAAGCTGCAGTCCAGAGATTGCATAGTCATAAGTTAGGTAGCGACCAAGTTCAGTGGCATGCCAAAGCGGTGAAATCCAGCCAAAAAATTGTAAGAAAATCGGCATTTGAGTCAGAGGATAGAAAGTGCCCGAGAAGAGAAACATTGGAATCAGGATGAAACGACCTACGATGGTGAAAAAGAAATCTTCTTTCTCAATTTTCGCAGCTAATGCCAGCATTACGGCGCCCATCGCTGCCCCAGCTAACAGCGCTGCTGGCATTGCTAGCCAAGCGGTATCTGATTCAAGTGCTCCAAAGAAATAAAGCACGATCCAGTAAATAACAATGGAAACTATTGTGCGAACCATTGCGGCGAAGAAAAGCCCTAACGAAATTTGGCGGGCAGTTAATGGCGTAGAACGCATTCCGTAGAAAGTTCGTTCCCATTTGAAACCAGCCATAACTGGGAAAATTACTTCGTCACTACTTCCTTGAATTGCAGCACTTGCTAGTAACGCTGGCGCTAGGAAAGTTAAGTAACTAACTCCATTGACACCATTGTTAGCATCAATCAAAGAACCAACACCAATTCCAATGGAAACCAGATAAAGCGCTGGATTAACAACAGCTGCAAATAAAATAATGCCAGTCCACTTGAGCATGTTGCGGATACGTGCCTCAGCTACATGAAATGAACCGAATCTAGAAACTTTGCGCATGTCGGTACTCATCACTCAACCAAAGAACGGCCAGTTAGTCTTAAGAAGACATCTTCTAGCGAGCTACGTCGAACCAGCGAAGTATTTGGATGAATACCTTTAGCGGCAATCTGTTCAAGCAATTTTTCGCCATCTTCGGCATAAAGCAGGATTCGATCTGGCAACACTTCAATGCGTTCAGCAAGGGGACGAAGCACACTAACCATCTCGTGATTGCGCTCTGAACCAAAGCGAACTTCAAGCACTTCTTTAGTTGAGTAATCCTTGATTAATTGGGCCGGACTATTTTCAGCCATGATCTTGCCTTTATCCATCACGATCAATCGATCACAAAGTTGTTCGGCTTCATCCATGTAGTGAGTTGTAATGAGAAGTGTTACACCTTGTTCTTTAAGACGAAATAAACGATCCCAAAGAATGTGACGCGCTTGTGGGTCTAAACCAGTGGTTGGTTCATCAAGCATCAAAATATCAGGCTCACTAACTAGCGATCTAGCGATAGTTAAGCGACGTTTCATGCCGCCACTTAGTGCCTGAACTTTTGTATCTTTCTTCTCTTCTAGTTGCGCGAAATCAAGTAGTTCCGGAATCTTCTTGTTAATAAAGCGAGATGAGAGTCCGAAATAGCGTCCGTAAATAAAGATATTTTCTGTAACAGTTAATTCGACGTCTAGATTATCTTGTTGTGGAACAACGCCAAGATGCGCGCGAATTTGCGGCCCATTAATTTCAGGGTCTTTTCCAAGAATAGTTAACGTGCCAGATGTTCGAACTGAGGTAGCACCAATTATGCGCATCGTGGTTGATTTGCCAGCACCGTTTGGCCCAAGAAATCCAAATGATTCGCCTTTTGCAACTTCAAAATCTATGCCATCTACTGCAATAAAATCACCATAGGTTTTTGTTAGACCACGAGCAACGATTAATTTTTCTGACACGGTTAATTCTATTGAAAACCCTGAGAATTTCTTAATTCAAGGTGCAGATACCCGAATTTCAACGGTAATTACGTAGAATAACGGGGTGAATAGCTCATCTGAAATTCTAAAAGCGCTCGAAAATGAATCGATTGAGATTCTACGCGAGACCGCAGCAGCATTTAGAAAGCCAGTATTGCTCTATTCGATCGGAAAAGATTCAGCGGTACTACTTCATTTGGCCGCAAAAGCTTTCTATCCGGCCCCAATTCCATTTCCAGTGATGCATATTGATACCACCTGGAAGTTTAAAGAGATGATCTCGTTCCGTGACGAGATGGTTACAAAGTATGGTCTTAATTTAATTAAACACACCAATCAAGCTGGAGTTGATGAGAACATAACCCCGTTCACGGTGGGAATATCTGAATACACCCGCGTAATGAAAACTGTGGCACTTAGGCAAGCGCTAGATAGCAACAAGTTTGATGCAGCAATTGGTGGTTCGCGCCGCGATGAAGAGCGCAGTCGCGCTAAAGAACGCATTTTTAGTGTTCGAGAGGCGGGTCATCGCTGGGACCCAAGGCAACAAAGACCTGAGCTCTGGCGAACCTACAATCCACGGATAACACCCGAACAATCTATGCGCGTTTTTCCGCTATCGGATTGGACCGAATTAGATATCTGGAACTACATCTTGCTAAATGATGTTCCAGTTAACCCGCTCTACTTTGCCAAAGAACGCCCCGTCGTTTTCCGCGGCGATCAAATGATTATGGTCGATGACGAGCGCTTCCCATTAATTAACGGCGAGCAGCCAGTTATGAAGAAGATTCGCTTCAGAACACTTGGTTGTTATCCGTTAACTGCCGCCGTCGAGTCTGACGCAACTACTATTGCTGAAATTGTCGAAGAAGTCATGAATGTAAAATTAAGTGAACGCGCCACTCGCCTAATTGATGGCGAAAAAGAAGATTCGATGGAGAAGAAAAAGACCGAGGGCTACTTCTAATGATTAAGCCAATAATTAGATTAGTAACCTGCGGCAGTGTTGATGACGGTAAAAGCACGCTGATTGGCCGCCTTTTAGTTGAAACCGACAGCGTCCCACATGACACGGTTGCGGCCGCACGAAATATCCGCCGTAGTGGCTCAACGATTGTTGCAGGCGATATTGATTTCAGCCTCTTAACTGATGGGCTAGAAGCTGAACGTGAGCAAGGAATTACGATCGATGTGGCATACCGATCAATGTCACTATTAAATGGTCGTCGATTAATCATCGCCGATGCGCCAGGACACGAGCAATACACCCGCAATATGGCAGTGGCAGCCTCTAGAGCAGATGTAGCACTGGTTTTAGTAGACGCTGCTCGTGGAATTCGCACCCAAACTTTGCGTCACTTAACAATCTGTTCATTAATGGGCGTAAGTAGAGTCGCAGTTGTTGTAAACAAATTAGATGCAGTTGGCTATCAAGAATCAATTTACCAAGCGATTGTCGATGAGCTCGCGTTAGTGGCAGAACGTTTAGAGATTACCGATTATCAAGCAATTCCGGTTAGTGCATTAATTGGCGACAATGTAATTGTTCGAAGTAATTTAATGCCTTGGTACAACGGCCCAACTCTGTTGGAATATATCCAGACTTGGGATAAAGCAGATGATGTTATGGATTCTCCACATATGGGAATTCAGTTAATTTCCCGCGCTGAAAATTTCCGGGGTTTGTCCGGAACGGTTCTAAATGGCACGTTTGCAATTGGTGATGAAATCGTTGTTCTGCCAAGTAAGCGCAAAGCCAAAATCTCTGAGATTGTTACCTATGACGGCAACCTCAAATCAGTCGGCGATGGTGATGCTGCTACCTTAGTTCTAGAACCAGATGTTGATGCCAGTCGTGGTGATTCAATTCAATTAGCAAATAAGTTCATCAACCCGGCAGATCGTTTTAGAGCAAATTTAGTTTGGCTCGGAGACAATGAGTTAATCCATAGCCGTTCTTACTATCTAATCTCTGGTTCTACTCAAATTCCAGCGATGGTTACCTCGATTAAATATAAGTTAAATGTAAATACTGGTGATCATGATGCATCTGAGAATTTGGCGATGAATGAGATCGGAATTGTAGACATCGCAACTGATTCACCAATCGCCCTAAATACCTATAAAAACGAGCGTAATACTGGCAGTTTTATCTTGGTTGATCGAGTCACCCTAAATACCGTTGCGGCGGGCATGGTTTCCCATACTTTGCGACGATCAGAGAATGTATCTGAGCACCACTATGAGGTTGATTCGCTAGCACGAGCTGCGCAAAAGAATCAGAGCAGCAAAGTAGTTTGGCTAACTGGTTTATCTGGTTCAGGAAAATCAACCATTGCCAATGAACTTGAGAAACAATTATTTGCAGCCGGCCTACACAGTTACGTTTTAGATGGAGATAATTTAAGACTTGGGCTAAATAAGGATTTAGGTTTCACGCAAGCAGATCGAGCTGAAAATGTTCGTCGAGTTGGGCATGTCGCACAACTCATGAGTGATGCCGGATTGATTGTAATTGTGGCGCTAGTTAGCCCGTTTAGCGCTGATCGTGATTCCGTCCGTGAATTATTTGAGGCCGGAAAGTTTGTCGAAGTGTGGGTCAAAACCCCGACTCAAATTTGTATTGATCGTGACCCTAAAGGTCTTTACGCGAAAGCAGCCTCTGGCTCTATTCCAAATATGACTGGCATCGGTCAAGATTATGAAGAACCTGCTCATGCCGAATTAGTATTAGATGGCACGGCACCTATTAAAGATAATGTAAAAATAGTAATGGACCTGATTTTATGAATTGGATCTTCTTTGCACTAGCTGGATCAATCGCGCAGCTAGTAGATGGCTCTCTAGGAATGGGATTCGGCCTTACTAGTTCAACACTTCTCTTAAGTTTAGGAGCTTCGGCAGCAGTTGCTTCTGCCGCAGTTCATGCAGCAGAAATTGGCACGACTCTGGCATCAGGTGCATCTCATTGGCAGAGAGATAATATTGATAAAGACATTCTGAAAAAGATTGCAATACCTGGTGGCATTGGCGCAATTTTGGGTGCAACGTTTTTATCAAATATAGATTTATCCGGTGGAAAGATATTTATTTCTACACTTTTGCTGTTGCTGGGATTTGTACTTCTGTATCGCAATATTTTTGTCCCGGCGGCGGCAAATATTACTGAGATTACAAACCCCAGATATCTAACGTTTCTAGGCGCGACAGGCGGATTTGTAGATGCAGCAGGTGGTGGTGGCTGGGGACCAATAGTCACTCCCACGCTATTGGCCACAACTCAAACCGAACCTCGAAAGGTAATCGGAACTGTCTCGGCAGCCGAATTCGTTGTAGCAATCTGCGCCAGCGTTGGCTTTCTTTTGAATATTACTCGGCTAGATATCGATTGGTCAGCCGTAGGCGGGCTTGCTTTGGGCGGAGTATTAATGGCACCCATTGCAGCAAAATTAGTAAGTTGGCTTCCTCGAAGACAGCTCGGAATTATTGTGGCGGTTGCAATTATCCTGCTAAACGCGGTTCGACTCTTAGGTTTCTAATGCCGAAAAAAGTATTTATCCATGTTGGTTTTCATAAGACAGGCACGACTGCAATTCAAGAATCTTTACATTCGCATAGAGAAGAACTTAAAAATCTGGGACTTATATACGACACAAATAATCGAAGAGCTAATCATCGTCAAGCTTGGGCGCTGGCTGGACGTTATTGGGGTTGGAAAAATCGCGGCGGTAAAAAAACTCCAATCTTAGAATGGAATAAGCGAGTAAAAAGCCTAAAGTCCAACAAATCTAAATCGATCTTAAGTAGTGAATTTTTCAGTGAGTTAAATGATGCACAACTGAATCAGATGGCTTCAGACCTAAAGGATTTTCAAGTTGAAGTAATCTTTACTATCCGGCCACTCTCAAAAATTTTAGCTTCTTCTTACCAGCAGTATTTAAAATATGGAATCAAAGCCTCGTATGACGAGTGGCTACAAGATATTTTTCAAAATGCTCCCAAATCAAAATTAACCCCAACATTCTGGAAGCGTCACAGACATGAAGTAGTTATTGCTCGCTGGGCTAAAGTGTTTGGAAACCAGAATATACATTTAGTTGTCGTCGATGAGTCAGAGCCAGATTTTCTCTTTGACGCATTTAACCAAATATTGCAATTACCTGCCGGAACCCTAAGTGAAGTTATTAACTCAGGAACCAATAGATCGTTAAATTACTCTGAAATATCGCTCCTTTTGGCGATAAACAGAGCTTTTCCTAAAGATCGAAATTGGGCCGACTACGAGGCATTTATACGCGAAGGTTCAATACGCCGTTTAACAAACCAAGCTGATTTGGCTGGGTTAAGCGAAAAGCTACTTACTCCACAGTGGGCTGTAGATGAGTCCCAAAAGATAACGCTCAAGAGTATTAATGAGATAAATGCACTTGGAATAAGAATTTACGGCGATCTTAAGGAATTCACGAAGGCTTCCGTACCTGTTGGCGTTAATAAAGAAGTCTCAGAAATACCGATTGAGACTGTCGTTAATGCATTGCTGGCTTTTGAAAAGACCAAAGTAATTAGGAAATACTCGAGTAAAGAGATTCTTCAGGAAGCCGTAATTCGGCTGAAACGAATTACAAAGAGATATCTACGTATTACTTAAGACCTCTATTTGCCCGATCTAGATCATCCTGGAAATCTACTTCAACGGCAAAGAGATCTGAGATATCAATTGGTTCCATCTGTAGTCCGTGCTTTTCAATCGCAAGCTCAAGGCCGCGTTCAAAGTAATCTTGTTCACCGCAAGCATCTAGTTGAGCAATCACATGGGCTTTTTCGCGGCTAGAAATAAAGTTAATTCCGACAGCCTCACCTAAAGCGCCCTTAACAGTCTTTGAGAGTTCTTTAATATGACCGTTGGCATCAACTGTGTATTTAACTTCTTCTTCAGCAGTAGCAGAGGTGTTTACGCAAACAAAAGATTTATCTGCAGCAATTCGATCAGCCACGCGCTCTAAAACTTTATGATCAAAAACAACATCGCCGTTTAGCCAAAGCACGCCACTTTCTTGGCTGGCGCGAAGAGCCCGCAATAAGCTCTTTGAGGTATTGGTCTGGTCATAAACCTCGTTATAAACAAAAGAGGCAGTTGGATGAGCCTCCATAATCATTTCTAGTTTGAAGCCAACAACTACAGTGATACGAGCTTTATCGCCAAATACGGTATGAACATTCTCCATTTGCTGCTGCATAATCGAGCGACCATCAGAAAGCTCTGTTAATGGCTTAGGCCAAGGCTTGCCTAAACGAGTTCCCATGCCTGCGGCCAGGATTACAACTTGAATCGCCATTTTTACCTCTTCTTGTAAAGCGAGATCGCCTCATATTCATCTCTTAGCACGATAGATTACAGGTTATGAGCGTAAATCTTCGATCTCTTGCCGTTAATAAGAGCACAAAGATCTCGGAAATCATTGAAATCTTTAGTCAAGGTGACACAGACCTCTTGTTGGTGGATGAAAATTCAATTGTTTCTAAACCACATTTGGAATTACTAACTGATTACCCACGTGGAACAACAACGGCGCTGGTAGCCCCAATGTTTAAAGGTGATACCCGAGTCACGGGAGATCGAATCGCTGGAGCGAGTTCAAAATTTCACACGATCGAACGAGGAAACAACAACTTTGTTGGAATCTTGCGTCTCTCTCAAAATCAACGCGAAGCCATAATTGAAACTTTAGAAAAGGTTAAAAACAGCGAAGCTTATGGCGAAGCAATCGATTTGGTACTGGTTGCACT
The DNA here is from genome assembly GCA_965267915.1 of Candidatus Nanopelagicaceae bacterium. Taxonomy (GTDB): domain Bacteria; phylum Actinomycetota; class Actinomycetes; order Nanopelagicales; family Nanopelagicaceae; genus Planktophila. Next base: position 41,840 of record OZ254153.1, read on the forward strand.
TGTGCGAGCTGCAATTGTAGTTACACCGGCCTCACTTACCGGCGCCCCATACATTCGAAGTGCTGATGAAGTTGCAAAAGTAAAAGTCCAAGAAGAAATTAACGGATTAAACATTGCTCGACTTCGTTTAAAGATGGCTAATCGAGCTAACGATGGAATGTTTTCGGTCTTCGTTCTCCGTAAGTTTTCAAAGCTTTTTACTTGGGCAGCGGTGCGATTGAAAATGACGCCGAACCAAGTAACCTTAATTTCATTTGCAGTTGGTTTGCTTTCTGCGTATGAGTTTAGTCGGGGAACTTTCTGGACTATTTTTGCAGGCGCTATCCTTTTGCAGTTAAGCATCATCATCGATTGTGCAGATGGCGAATTAGCCCGTTACACCAGGAAATTTTCAGGCTTAGGTGCTTGGCTTGACGCGATTACCGATCGCATCAAGGAGTATTTAGTCTTCTTCGCTCTGGCATATGGCGCCGATAAGAATGGTCGGGATCTTTGGATTCCAGCGATGTTTATGATGGTCTTCCAAACTTTCCGACACCTATCCGATTACAACTTCGCTCGGATTAATAAAGTACGCAGCACTAATTTGCCAGTAATTGATTTTAATCAAGCATCTGATGGCTATATCCCGGTAGATAAAGTTAAGAAATCTAGGTTGGAATACTGGTCAAAGAAAGCTATCCAATTCCCAATTGGCGAACGCTGGCTAGTTATTAGCGCATCTTCAATAATTGGTGGCGCTGGCTTTACCTTCACCATAATGCCTATTTTAGCGCTGATCTCAATCGTCTTGATATTTCGCTCACGAGTGCGCAAATCTCGCACCTGGCCCAAAGAGCGCGTAAATAAGAACCTAATTGATGACCAATTAGATTTCTTTAAGAATGAAAATTCAACAAATCGCTTTGACTGGTTAGAACCATCAATCCTTCGCGCGTTAGAAGGAGCATTCTTTATCTGGGCAGTTTCGGTCACTGATTTAAATAGACCTGCTGCATTCTTATTGTTATTTGCAATTATTTATAGTCATTACGATGCTTTATACCGAGCTCTGCAAAGTGAACGTAAACCAAAGTGGCTCGCTATTTCAGGTGGATTTATCCTTGGCCGAATTGCACTTCTTGGAATCTTCTTGGCTCTTGGTTGGTCAATCGTTCCACTAGTCTGGTATTTCTGCGTACTTTTCTTTGTAATTTCATCTATCCAATGGGTAGTTGGACATAAGGCTCGAGGTAATTAAATGGAGAATCGTCCAGCTCGGCCAACAATTGCGCAAATTCGTGAAATATCACAGCCGCCGTCAGTAACCGGTAGATCAAATGCTGAACATTGGATTGCCGATCTCTACTTGCGCAAAATTTCACCTTACGTCACTCGAATTCTTCTACGCACTCCAATCACAGCAAACGGAGTTACCTGGTTAATGATTTTGGTCGGTGCATCAATTGGGCCCGCGCTTTTAATTCAAGGTTGGTTTGGCATTGCTCTTGCACTAGTTCTTAGCCATAAACAGATGTTGATCGATTGCTGCGACGGTGAAGTTGCCAGATGGCGCAACACAAAATCACCTATGGGAATTTTTCTCGACAAACTTGGACACTATGGTGCTGAGAGTTTGATTCCAATCTGCTTCGGATTGCGATTAGCAGACTGGCCAAATCAGCCAATCACTTCAAGCATTTACCCGTACCTAGGTGCGCTGTTAGCAGTGTTGATCATTATAAATAAAGCACTTAACGACGCGGTTCATGTCGCTCGAGCGTTCTCTGGTTTGCCTAAATTAGAAGATGCCAAAGGTGTTAATTTGCCACGCAAAGGTGCGCTTCGGTTAGCTCGAAAAGCATTCAACTTCTTACCTGCCCACCGCATCTTCCATTCTGTTGAATTCACCATGTATGTCGCAATCTTTGGATCTTTTGCAATATCACTGCAAATTGCGCTGTTTATTGCGTTATTTGTAACAGCGGGGCATATTTTGGCTATCACTACATCAACAAAGCTACGCAATAACTAGTCTCATACGATAAATTTGCCTTCTAATTAGGCAACAGATGAGGGTATTTAGCTATGAAAGTAATCTTGTGGAATCTACGCAAGAGCCTTCTTGAGCTATTTCCGACCAATAAATTCCGCCTAATTCTTATTAGCCTCTCACTTTTGGCAGCTTCAATCTCGGTCTCAGAGTTACTTGTAGCCAAATTCTTTACTCAGATCATTCTGCACGAGGGGGAATTAACAAAAAAAGAGCTAATCATTTTTGTAATTGCCTTCTTCTTGTTTTATGGAATTACCAGAGCCGGCCAGTTCTTTCAGCGCATCTATCGCTTAAGAGTATTTGAGAAAGCATTTAAAGCATCAGAGGCTGAAGTTACCAATCTGCAGGAAAATTGGCGCTGGTCACTTGCCATCGAGTTAACCAATATTCTGGCGACCCTGACGCAAATGGGTGTCTTAATCCTCTTCTTTATTTACTTTAATCCGCTCTTTGGTCTAGTAAATCTCGTGCTGGTTTTAATCACTCTACAATTTCTGGGACGTATATTTGCTAAACAGATTAAGACTCAGCGAACTTTTGCAAATGCTAGAAAAAAACGAAAGAAGATTAATTCAGCAACAAAGTTTAATACTCGGGTAAAGTCAGGTGAAACTGGAGTCCTGATATCAGGTCTAGCGATGGTTATTCTCTTGGGGCTCTTGATCTACTTAAGTTATCAAGGTGAAATAAGTCCTTCTAATACCGTTGTTCTTTTCTTTGGTTTACGTATGCAGAATTCGAGTCTTTCCAGTATTTCCACGGGCTTGATGCGATTTGCGAGAGCGCGGACTCACAGTGAGTGATTCGCTATTAACTGTTGGATTTTCAACTCTTGCCGAACGCGTAGGCAATATCGAGCCACCTAAATTAAGTATTTCGCATCGAGTTTTCCTCTCGATTCAGGACCCAAACAATTCAACTGAACCACTGCCTACTAATTTTGCTTTTGATTCAGTTAAATCTTCTGAGCGCGGCGTAGCTAAAAGTCGTAATACCGTACTCCGAAATGCCGACACCAGATACTTGTTGTTTGCCGACGACGAAATCGTATTTCTTGATAGAGGAATTAAGTTAGCTGTTCAATATTTAGAAGAGCATCCAGAATGTGACTTAGTTTTAGCGCAGGCGATAGATACAACAGGTGCCTTGCGCAAAAGGTATTCCAAGAAGATCGTAAAGTTATCTAAATTTAATTCAGCCAAGGCTGCAACTTATGAAATGATTGTTCGGGTAGATTCAATTAAAGCAAAAGATGTTTACTTTGATGAGGAATTTGGCGCTGGCGTAAGTAATTACATTGGCGATGAGTACATCTTTATCGCCGATCTAATTAATAAAGGCGGGATCGCTATGTTCTTGCCTGTAACTATTGCAATTCATCCTAAAGATAGCTCAGGCAGTCTTTGGGGCACCGATCAAGATTTGATTGCGCGCGCACAAGTTTTCCAACGAGTATTCGGAGCTTTAGCGCCATTTGTGCGTGCTGCATTCTTCTTTAAGAATTATCGCAAAACTAAAGGCCGTGGAAATTTCAGAAAGTTCGTGCGCGGAAAAGCTTAGTCACGAAGTGCTTGAGCTAAAGATCTAAAGTCTTCAACCAAGATATCGATTTCAGCTTGACCGTGCGCTAATGAAATCAACCACTGCTCATCTAGTCCCGGAGGCGTAATAACGCCACGATTTAGCGACCATAACCAAGATAGTTCTGCTACTTGGAAATCAGTTGCTTTGTAATCGCGATAGTTGCGAACCGGAGTTGTAGCCCAAGTGATGCAGCCCTTTACGCCGAAACCAACTGTGTGCGCAGGCAATTCGTACTGATTAATAATTTCATTAATCCGTACTAGCGCTTGGTGGTTTAGCGCTTCAGCTTTTGCAAGAGCTTCGTGTGTACAAATCTTGTCAATCGCACGAATACCTGCCATTGCTAGCGGATTACCGTTGAAAGTACCGAAGTGAGCGAGGCGACCATCGGTTACAGCTTGCATGTATTTGGCTTTACCGCCGAATGCAGCAACTGGAACACCGCCACCAATTGATTTAGCAAGGGTAATCAAATCTGGCTGCACACCAAGTCTTTGTGCCGCGCCTTGAGCACCTGCTGTTAGACCAGTTTTAACTTCATCAAAAATAAGAATGATGTTGAATTTATCGCAAAGTTGACGAACACCTTCGAGATAGCCAGCATCAGGCAAAACTATTGCGATGTTTTCAAGAACTGGTTCGAGAATAAAGCAAGCAATGTTTTCAGCGTGAGTTGTAAATACTCGTTCAAGTGCATCTATGTCATTAAATGGAACCACATAAACATCACCTGGCACTGTGCCGACATTTTTTACTGGGGTTGGATCATTGGCATCGCCAGCTTCAGCCAAACTTGGCTTACAGGAAACCATCAGTGGATCAAATGAACCGTGATATCCGCCTTCAAGTTTTACAACCCCATTTTTTCCGGAGTATGAACGCGCCAATCGAACGGCGTACATGGTTGCTTCGGTACCTGAGTTAGCAAAACGAACTTGATCTATTGCAAAGCGCTTACAAATACGTTCAGCTGCATCACGAGAAATTGGTGAGGGAGTTACAAATAGCATTCCCTCAGCGAGTGAATTCTTAATTTCTTCGACAACATCGGGATTTAAGTGACCGGCCAGCATTGCGCCAAAGCCCATCGACATATCGAGTAACTTGCGACCATCAACATCGGTCATGTAGGCGCCTTGCGCTGAAGCGATGGCAATTGGGTATGGGTCCCAGTGTTGGAAGCTAGATGGCACGCCCATAGGCATGCTCTCACGAGCGACCACATTTTCGATTTCGGATTTGCCGGTGCCGTCTTTAAAGCGAGCCCATTCTTGGTCTAGCAGAGCGGCAACTCGGGTTGTAGAGACTGGCTTTGATGTAGCAGGAACAGATCTAAACGTTTGCGGATGATTCGCAGTGGTTTTCATTTTTTGCACTTTCGACTTCAAGACGATCCTGAAGCCCCTAGTGCCTTACTCCCAACAAATTTTGTTACTTGGGAAGTTTAGCCGTTTATAACTTTTAAGCAACGGGGTGGACAGTTCATGCGTGTTTCATCGCGTGTTTTCGATTATTTAACTTGATTTATATAGGGTAGCAATATGACTAATACCTTAAAAACACGGAAAAAACTGAGCTTCGGCGTTTTTGCCGTTGCCGCAACCCTACTGGTAACCATGGTTACCCCAATCGCACAGGCTGATGTTGTATATGCAAAGCCTGGCGCACCGACAAATGTCATTTCATATTTATCTTCTCGCGGCGTTCAGGTTAAGTGGACTGCATCTGCAACTGCATACCCAGCGATTACACATTATGTAGTTTCTGCAGGTTCTGGTTCATGCCCAATTATTGTCCCGGCAACTAACCGCACAAGAGTGACCATGCCAGTTGTCGTTGGTCAACCTGGTGGAACTCCAGTAGTGCAAGCAGTAAATGCTTACGGCTTCTCTGTAGCCGCTAAGGCAAGTACGACTTTCACAGCAGCCCAACTCGCAACCGTCGCATCATCGAGCGTTAAGTCTGTTCAAGTGCTACAACTCAGTGACTTACATGGTGCGATTGAATCGAGCTCATCAAATATTGGTGCTGCAGTGTTAGCAACTGCTTTTGCAAACGATCGCAAGAACGCAGCTGCAACAATCACCATTTCTTCCGGCGATAACATTGGCGCCGCACCACCAATCTCAACTGAATTCGAAGAAATGCCAACTATCGAATCTATGAACTTGATGAAGTTCGATGCTTCAACTTTTGGTAATCACGAACATGATCGCAATTTGGCACACTTACAAAAAGTTATTGGTGCATCAGATTTCCAGTGGGTTTCCTCAAACTACGGCGACTCTTCACTTGCCGAACTAAAGTCGGGCACAAAGGCTGCCAAGAGTTACACCATCATCGAGCGTGGTGGCGTGAAGATTGGCATCGTTGGCTCAAATACTGAAACAACAATCGAACAAGTATTCCCAGGCAACTTGGATTACACAGATGCATCAGGTGAAAAGCGCACAATTGAAATACAAGCAGGCGTAGATGGAATCAATGCTGCAATTGTTGCGGCAAAGCGTGATGGCGCTGATCTTGTTGTTGCGGTACTTCACCAAGGTTGGTCTGAAAACGTTGACGGGGTAGCTACTGGCGTGCTCAACGACATGGTTACAAAAATCAAGGGTGCCGCAGCAATTTATGGTGGCCACAGCCATCAATCTTTCTCGGCATCGGTACCAGGAAAGTTGAAAAATTATGCAACTTTGGTTGGCCAAGTTGTTAACTCCGGCCAGGAATATACTCGTTCTCAAATCTGTTTAGACACTGGCACCGGTAGAATCATTGGTTCATCTATTGAAACAATCAAAAAAGCAGCTGTAGCATCCGTTACGGCAGATGCAGATACCGCAGCGTTAGTAAAGAAGTACAAAGATCAGATGACTAGCAAGTTAGATTTAAAAATCGGTCAAGTTTCTGGAACATTCCCAATCGATGGCACACCTCGCGTTCAGCGCTCTGGTGAAAATCCAATGGGTAACTACATTGCTGACTTGCTACGCTCTAAATATAAGACTGACTTTGCATTAACCAATGGTGGCGGAATTCGTGATTCATTCCCGGCCAAGGGTTATAAGCCAGTTGATACTACTTTGGTTCGTACCGGAACCGGAGCACTTGATGTAACTCTCGGAGATGCGCTAACTGTTTATCCATTCGGTAACCAGGTCGCAACAACAATTGTTACAGGCGAAAACTTATGGAAAGCACTTGAAATTGGTGTTGGTGGTAACTACGGTTCAGAAGGCCGTTTCCCACAGATTTCGGGATTCAAGTTCACCTTTGATCCAACTAAGGCAGCTGGAAGTCGTATCGTTTCAGTAACAAAGAACGATGGAACTGAAATTGCTAAGGATCAAACCGTTTACACCCTAACCACACTTGATTACATCGTTTATGGTGGCGATGGATATGTAAATGTGTTCTCACCTTCAAAAGCCAAGGTAATGGGCGCTCTATTAGATATATTTGTAGATGCGCTGAAAGCCGATCAAGCTGCTGGAAAGGTAACTCAAGTACCAGCACTTGATGGTCGTATCAAGAAAGTTGCTTAACAAGTAAAGAACTGAGTAAGGATCAGGGGCGCATCCGAGAAGGGTGTGCCCCTGATCTTTTTTACGCGGTAAACTTGGCTTCTATGAGTCCGCAAGTAGAAAAACCCACAATCATTCTGGCTACCAGTAATGGTGTCGGAATGGGCCATCTTGTGCGAGCAAGTGCAATCGCGCTTGAATTAAAAGAGATTGCAAATCCGATAATTGTTTCAATGGCTGGCGGGATTGCCGAAGTTCCTAATTTTGTAGGGGTTCGTTGCGAATATATCCCAGGACGAGATCGCGGCTGGATGCCACGAAAATTATGGGATGCATATTTGCGTGATCGTTTACTTGCTCTAATTGAAGAAACTGATGCTCAAGTTTTATCTTTTGATGGCGTGGTTCCCTACCCAGGTGTAATTGCTGCCAAGTTAAAGAAAAATGATCTAGCTCTGGTTTGGGTGCGACGTGGTCTATGGCAGAAAAAACCACAGGGTTTAGCTCTCGGACTTCAATCAATGATGATGGATGCGATTATCGAACCTGGTGATTTCGCGCGAGTTTATGACCACGGTCCGACTAGCGGGCGCAAGGACGCAATTCTGACTTCAGCGGTCTCTCTGTATAAAGAATCTACAGCAGTAAGTCGTGACGAAGCACGAATTAGGTTAGGAATTGATCTAGATCGGCCTGCAGTTTTAGTTCAACTTGGCACCGGCGAAAGCGATGTCAATGAAAAGATGACTGCAGCTCTCAGCGGGCTAATTGGCTGGAAAGATTTACAAGTCGTGCTCACGAAGAAACCTGTTGACGCTAAAGGTAATTCCCTGGTTCCCGATGGCTTAGAGATTAAGCAAGTTCGTTACTTCCCACTTGCTGAGGTTCTTCACGCCTTTGACGCAGCAATTTGCGCAACGGGATATAACGGTTTCCATGAGTTACTTCCAGCGCGAATTCCAACAGTCTTTGTCTCAAATATTCGTGGAACTGATGACCAGGAATCCCGCGCACAATGGAGCCATGATTTAGGTTATGCCCTGCGTGCGGATCAAGCAGATCTGGCTAATATCACCGAGACGGTTAAGTTGTTACAAGACCCTGAGGAAAGAGCACGTTTGCATCGCATGTGCATTAAGTTGCCTGAGGCAAATGGTGCGAAAGAAGCCGCTCAAATCCTTTACGAAATGGCAACTGTAAAGCATGGCGCACAACCTTCTTTTATTGCTCGAGCGAGACTGCGAACCAGGAATATTGGTCTATCTAGCTTTAGGCAATTTGCAAATGTTATCTACCGTCAATTGGCGTTGATTTATCGCAAAATTAATCCGCATATTATTGTTCAAGTTACACAACTCTCGGCCCCACATTTTGGTGATGAAACTGAAACGCAAACTATGCGACAGTTGATTAATGGTGAAGTCCGTTATGAACATTTAATTACTGGGGCATCCGATAGTTATCGTCGACGTCGCAATGAGATAGCATCTGTTGCATACGGAACCATGAGAACAGTGGTTAATACGCGAAAGGAGACACCATGAACTTAAGGTCGTTTATCAAACGCACTAAGGCTGGTCAGTTGATTTGGCGCATTTTTATTGGTGTTCTTGGCGGAACCATCACGGTATTAGGCGCTATTGCCCTGGTTGCACCAGGACCTGGGGTTCTGATTTTACTGGCGGGGTTAGGAATTTTGGCGAGTGAATTTGCATGGGCTAGTAGAGCTGTAAATAAAACCAAGACCATGGCGCAAACTGCTGCTGATAAAGTTGGGATTCCAGCTTGGGTTAAGTATTTGATTTTTGCTGGCGCGGCGCTCTTCTCAATCGTTGCAATTATTATCTATCTGCATGATTAATCTGCATTAACAATTTCAAAGAGCATAACTTGATTGATTAAGTTAAGGTAAGCGAAATGATCGCAAAAACAGCAACTCCAATTCATCCAGTACTTGCAAATCGCCGCAGTCCAAGATCTTTTGACGCTTCTGCGACAATTTCCAAGGAAGATCTATTAGCAATTTTGGAATCTGCTCGCTGGGCGCCATCGGCAAACAATTTTCAACCTTGGCGTTTTCATGTAGGTGTTCGTGGAGATGAAGTATTTGCAGCCGTACTTGCCACCCTGGTGCCTTTCAACCAAAGTTGGGCAAATCGTGCATCAGCTCTCGTAATGGTCTCTATTGTGAACCAAAATGAAGATGGAACACCCAGAGCTATATCTGGGTTTGATGCCGGATTATCAGTAAGCCAATTAACTTTTGAAGCTCATAGTCGCGGTCAAGTGGCCCATCAAATGGCAGGTTTTGATGCGGCAATCGCAACAGAATCTTTTGGCCTACCAAAGAACATCACGCCAATAGTTGTCATTGCAATTGGAACTCAAGGGTCGCCTGATCAATTAGAAGGCATTTTGCTCGAGCGTGAAAACGCACCTCGCGAACGTAAAGAACTCGCTGAGATTGTTTTAGCTGGGCTTCCCAACTAAAAACGAGATCTAATCTCCCAGAGATCTACAAATACTGGATTAAACAAAGTACTAGCCAAGTATTTAACGCCAGCAGACCCACCAGTGCCCATCTTCGCACCAATTGTGCGCTCAACCATTTTCACATGGCGGTAACGCCATTCTTGTAGCCCTTCATCAATATCTAGTAGGCGCTCGCATACGCCTGCACTCTCTGGATCATCACGATGAACATCGAGCAATACATCTTGGACAGCCGGATTTGCAACGTAAGTAAGTGATTTGTCACGTGCTAGAACATCAGCCGGGATTGCATGCCCACGCTTTTTAATATAAACGAGAAGTGAATCCCAAACAGAGTTGCGATTTGTAATTTCAGAAATCTCATTCTGGATATCTGCTGGCAAGTGCCCCGCCATTGCGCTATCACGACGGCCCAGGATTGCCTCGACTTTTCTAAATTGCGCAGATTGAAAACCACTTGACGATGAAAGATACGAACGGAAACTATTGAATTGCAGTGGTGTCATCGTTTCAAGAATATCAATTTGAGCAACACAAACTTTCATGATCGTGCGAATGCGACCGAGTAGTGCCAGCGATCGATGCGTGTCGCCAGCCTCAAGTGATTCCTGCGCAGCTAAAAACTCGTGAATTAACTGTTTAAACCAAAGCTCATAACTCTGATGAATAATTATAAAAAGCATTTCATCGTGTTCAGGACCATCAGATAAAGGTCGCTGCAGGTTTAGCAGTTCATCGATAGCTAAATAAGAAGTATAAGTAAGTGCTGGATTTACCTGCTCGTTGCTCATGTAACTCTCGAATCGGTTTTTTCAATCTTTTCATATTGACGAGTGCTCACCAGATCACGAATTCGCTGGAAACCATCCCAAATTTCAACATAGGAAGTCGGAAGTGGTGAGATTGCTAAACGAATTGAATCTGGGGTGCGGTAATCAGGAACCACATTGGCAAATTGGCGTAGCGCAACGCAAATACGAGCAGCATCTGGATGGCCAATCGAGATATGACCACCTCGCTCTTTTGCGTCTCGCGAAGTTAACAAAGTGAAGCCCAAGTCAGCTAACCAAGCGTCATACAACTCAATCATCATTTGAGTTCCGGTCGCGCTCTTATGAGCGATTTGATTAATACCCGCTTCTTCAATTATTGAAAACGCACTCTTAATGCAGCGCAATCCAATTAGCGATGGGCTGGCAATCTGGAATCCGCGGATTCCTTCAGCGCGATCAAAGACCGGCCCCATGCCAAATTGATCACCTTGTGAGAACCAACCTTGGATTGGAACTTGCAGCTCTTCCTGCACGCGCTTATTTACGTAAAGCCAAGCAGGTGCACCTGGCCCAGAGTTTCCGTATTTATATGTACAGCCAACAGCTAGGTCTACCCCGTTAGCATCGAAATCCATTTCAATCGCACCAACTGCGTGGCTAGCATCCCAGACTAGAAATGCTCCGTAAGTGCGCACTAAATCAGTTAACGACTTAATGTCATTGCGAGCACCTGATCGATATTGAATTACTTCAAGAGTCACAAGTGCCACATCATCAGATAAATAAGGCTTTAGTACATCAACCGTGATTCGCTCATTATCTGCGATTGCTGGATCTTCGTTATCGATTATCACTAAATTTAAATTAAATTGTTTAGCAATTCCATCGAGAATATAACGATCAGTTGGAAAATTAGCAGCATCAGTAATTATTGTTTTGCGCCCTGGCCGAGCATGAATCGCTGCCAAGCAAAGTTGATAGAAATTAACCGAAGTAGTATCGCAAGCTAAAACTTGGCCAGCAGCAGCACCTAAAGTTGAGCGACCAATTAGATCACCAGTTGGTTGTGCTTCATCAACCCAATGACCCCAGCCATTTACAACTTCGGGTCCCCATTCTTTCGTCATAAAATCATTGACCGCCGCTACCGTCGCATGTGGCAAGCGACCCAAAGAATTTCCATCTAAATAACACATATCCGGATCGGTGATCACATATCGCTCTTTAAAGTGACGTAATGGATCTGCGGCATCTAGTGCCAATGCATATTCGCGGTCAGTAACCTTCATGCGGTAAAGGTACGCTTTCCCCCTATGGCACGCAATCTTGTGAACGTTGAAAGCGTCAATAAAGCCTTCGATATCAAAGCCCTTTTAGTTAACGTTTCGCTCGGTGTTGCCGAAGGCGATCGCATTGGAATTGTTGGTCGAAATGGCGCCGGCAAGAGCACTTTAATGAAATTAATCGCCGGTTTAGAAGCACCAGACTCGGGGCGAGTAACCAAGAACAATTCAGTAAAGCTCGGAATGCTTAATCAAGTAGATATTGCCGATAAAGCAGCCACTGTGCGTGATGTGGTTTTGGGCGATAAAGCCAAGCACGAGTGGGCAAGTGATTCCGGCGTCCGCGAAGTTTTCACTGGCCTATTTGGGGGCTTTGACGATCACTTATTCGAGCGAACATTCCTATCTTTATCAGGTGGCGAACGTCGTCGGGTTGGCCTCGCCAAGTTATTAATTGATGACCTTGATTTAATTCTGCTTGATGAACCAACTAACCACCTAGATGTCGAAGGTGTTGCTTGGTTAGCAAATCACTTAAAAAATCGTAAAAACATTGCAGTAACTGTAGTGACGCATGATCGTTGGTTTTTGGATGAAGTTACAGATCGCACGTGGGAAGTTGTCGGCGGAAAAGTTGAAGAGTATGACGGTGGTTACTCTGCATTTGTTTTAGCAAAGGCCGAACGCTCAAGGCAAGCATCAGTATTAGATCAGCGACGTAATATGTTGATTCGAAAAGAGTTAGCTTGGTTACGCCGTGGCGCACCAGCACGAACAACCAAACCAAAATTTCGAGTTGATGCTGCAAATGAATTGATTTCAGCTGAGCCAGCCCCACGTGATACAACCGAGTTGTTGAAATTTGCCCAAAACCGATTAGGCAACACTGTTTACGAAGCTCACCATTTACAAGTTCGTGCTGGCGATAAAGAGCTAATCGATGATCTTTATTGGAATGTTGGCCCAGGTGATCGAATTGGAATCGTCGGCATTAATGGCGCAGGTAAAACCACATTAATGCGCACCCTTGCTGGCGAGATTCAACCTAGTGCTGGCAAGTTAGTTACTGGCGTAACTGTAAAGGCCGCCTTTTTGACCCAACATTTAGCTGAGCTAGATCCAACCTGGCGAGTACTTGAAGCAGTTGAAAAAGTTGCGTCGCACATTGAACTCGGCAAAGGTCGCACTCTTTCAGCTTCACAACTCTGTGAGCGCTTAGGTTTTGATCGAGATTCGCAATGGACCCCAGTTGGCGATCTTTCCGGCGGCGAAAAACGTCGCTTGCAACTAACTAGATTGCTAATGGAAAGTCCCAATGTTTTGATGCTCGATGAACCAACAAATGATTTCGACATTGAAATCTTGACCGAACTCGAAGATTTGTTAGATAGTTACGCAGGCACACTGCTGATAATTTCGCACGATAGATACTTCTTAGAAAGAGTTTGCGATCGCTTTGTCGGATTACTGGGAGATAAGAAGTTATTAGATCTTCCTCGTGGAGTTGATCAGTATTTAGAACTTCGCGAGAAAGCAATCTCTGGGAGTCCAGTCAAGAAAGAGAGTAAATCAACATCATCTGCGGCAGAACAACGTCAAGCTAAGAAAGATTTGGCACGGACAGAACGCCAAATTGCAAAATTAGCGGAAAAAATCTCTGCCTTACTGACTGAGCAAGAAAGTGCCGAATTCGATGCCGATCGATTAGCAGAGATAACTTCAGAGCTATCTGAGATAAGTCAAGAAAAAGAGCGACGCGAGGAAGAATGGCTAGCGGCAACTTTGCTACTTGAAGGTTAAACTTTACTTATGAATAAATTGACGCATGCAATCGAAGTTACCTTATTCCGCAGCCGCTTCTTGCTAGCCCCGCTATATATGGGCTTAGTCGGCGCTTTAGTTCTGCTCTGCTGGCGCTTTATAGTTGAGTTCTATCATCTTGCTCAACATATTGGCGAAGCTACAGCACAAACATTTACCTTAGAGTTGCTAGCGCTGCTCGATTTAACTTTGCTAGCCAACTTAATTCTCATGGTGATATTTGCCGGATATGAGAATTTCGTGTCACGTATTGATGTTGCTACTGAATCTGAAGATCGTCCACACTGGATGGGCACAATTGATTTCTCTGGGCTTAAGATCAAATTGATTGGTTCATTGGTCGCCATCTCGGTTATTGAACTGCTAAAAGATTTCATTGAATTATCTGGCCAAGATCATGTTGGCGGCGGAACCAAGTGGCGCATTGTTATTCACTTAACTTTCGTGGCATCAGGAGTGCTATTTGCACTAATGGATTGGATTGCTGATAAGCGTGAGTTTGACGGCACGCATAAGTAATGCGCCTTGATTTATTAGCAGCCCTTTCAGGAGTAATGATCGCGCTACAGGCGCGTGCAAACGGCGAACTTTCTCATCGTTTAAATAATGGTCTTCAAGCCGCGCTGGTTTCTTTTGGCTCTGGTTTGATCATCATTGCGATCATCTCTCTCTTTCATAGAGGGATAAAAAATGGAATTACAAATCTCCGCAAAGCAGTAGCAACAAAAGAAATCCCCCGTTGGCGTTTATTCGCGGGTGCACTCGGTGGAACTTTTGTAGCTTTTCAAACTCAAGTTGTTCCGATAATTGGCGTCGCAATATATTCGGTGGCCTCAATCGCCGGCCAAACAGCCATATCACTATATGTTGATCGAATTGGCCTTACAGGTGGCGGCAAGAAATTGATTTCCAGCAGGCGGGTAGCAGCAGCTGCACTAACTGTTTTAGCAGTTCTAGTCTCAGTTTGGGATCGTATTGATGCGAAGAATCTATCGATGTGGGCAGTATTTTTCGGGGTTTTAGCAGGTGCCATCGTTGGGGTTCAGCGTGCTCTAAACGGTCAGATAAATGAACATTCTAAACAAAGTTTTACAACATCTCTTTTGAATTTCATCATGGGCACTAGCTTCTTGGTAATTCTTTTAATAATCGCAGTAATTGCTAATTGGTCAGAACTGGCACCGTTACCAGCTGGCCCATGGTGGATTTATACAGGTGGCGTGATTGGAGTTATCTATATTGCATTTACCTCAACAATTGTGCAGCATCTTGGCGTACTTACTTTTACACTCTTTAGTGTTGGCGGGCAATTAGTCGGTTCATTGCTAATTGATCTAATCTCACCAACCGAAGGTGTTCAAATCAGTGCTTATCTAGTAACCGGAATAGTTATGACTTACTTTGGGGTGATCGCTGGAGGCGTAAGTAATTTACGAATCCGGAAACCAGGGAAAGTACAATAAAGAAAGCAGCAATCAATTTTGAATTCTCTTTGATCCAAGGAAATTGCAAGGCGTAATAACCAAGCAAGGTCATTCCGACTCCCCACACAAAAGCACCAAGTGCATTTGCGGTTAAGAACCGGTAGTAATTCATTTTTGAGATTCCGGCAATCGGTGGGACAAAAGTTCTAATCCACGGATAGAAGCGGGCAAATACGACTGACCACCAACCGTACCGCGCATAAAATCTTTCAGCGCGTGCGACCATCTTAATAAATCCAGGACGATTACTTTTCTCT
Source organism: Candidatus Nanopelagicaceae bacterium (assembly GCA_965267915.1). Lineage (GTDB taxonomy): Bacteria > Actinomycetota > Actinomycetes > Nanopelagicales > Nanopelagicaceae > Planktophila. Next base: position 57,091 of record OZ254153.1, read on the forward strand.
ATATAGGAACGTCCTACTGTGCGCCCTAGCGCGAATCCGACTTGGTCGCCCATAAATGCTGCGAAGAAAATAACTGTCACTAGTAGAAGAATATTTACATTATTTGTTGACGCCGCAACCAAGCCCGCAAAAAATAGAAGTGAATCGCCGGGAATAAAGAAGGCAACCAGAACGCCAGTTTCTAAGAAGATAATGACGCCCATAAATATATAGAGCAAAAAGGGGGCCATTGAGCTTAAAAAGCTTTGATAAGAGGAGAAATCCATTAGCAGCTCTTCTTTACCGCCGCAGCCACGGCCGATACGACGCTTGGGTCAAAGACGCTCGGCACGATGAACGAGGCATTTAGTTGAGAATTACTTACACAATCTGCAATTGCCTCGGCAGCGGCGATTAATAAGGAATCAGTGATTTTATGTGCGTTGGCATCTAGCAGACCGCGGAAAATGCCAGGGAAAGCCAGGACATTATTGATTTGGTTGGGTTGATCGCTACGACCGGTAGCTACAACGGCTGCGTATTTTCTAGCGATTACTGGATCGATCTCAGGATCTGGATTTGCAAGGGCAAAGACTATTGAACCAGTTGCCATAGCAGCAATATCTGCTTCAGCTAAAACATTTGGCGCGCTAACGCCGATAAATACATCAGCGCCGTTCATTGCATCATGAATATTTCCATTGAAATTACTTGGATTGCAATTATCGATGAACCATTGACGCATTGGATCATGATCGCTCTTGGTCTCTTTACAAATCACACCATCTTTGTCGAAAGCAATAATATTTGTTGCACCACTCTTGGTGAGCAAACGCGCAACTGCTGTGCCCGCTGCACCGGCCCCACTCATAATGATCTTTACCTGCGAAAGATCTTTCTTAACCAATTTGAGTGAGTTTCGTAGCGCGGCTAAGACAACTATTGCAGTTCCGTGTTGATCATCATGGAAAACTGGAATATCTAGCAGCTCGCGTAGTCGCGCTTCGATTTCAAAACATCGTGGTGCCGAAATATCTTCTAAATTGATTCCGCCATATACCGGTGCAATTAGTTGCACGGTGCGAACAATTTCATCAACATCTTGAGTATCTAGACAAACTGGCCAAGCATCTACATCAGCAAAACGCTTGAAGAGTGCTGCCTTACCTTCCATCACTGGAAGTGCTGCAGCTGGCCCAATATTTCCTAAACCCAGAACTGCCGAGCCATCAGTTACGACAGCGACCGTATTACGCTTAATTGTTAAGCGGCGGGCATCGGCTGGATCATCGACAATGGCTTGGCAGATACGTGCAACACCAGGGGTATAGGCCCGCGAGAGATCATCTCGAGTTTTAAGGGGAACTTTGGATTGAATTTGAATCTTGCCACCAAGGTGCAATAAAAATGTGCGATCAGAAACTTTGCGAACAGTTAAACCAGGTTGGCTTGATATCGCATTTGTAATTGTGTTTGCATGGTCTTGATCAATCGCATCGCAAGTAATATCTATAACAACCCGTTCGAGTAGCGACTCGACAACATCGAGGGCAGTAATCGACGCCCCGGCTTCGCTGATTACAACAGTTGCGGCAGCTACTGGTTGCGAATCTGGATGTCCTTCGACACGTATTGTGATTCCGTAACCTGGACTGGTACTTGCCACCTAAACAACACCGTACAAACGATCACCGGCATCACCAAGACCAGGAACGATGTAACCGTGTTCGTTTAATTTTTCATCTAGAGCGCCAGTCACAATTGTGATTTCAATCTTGGCATCCTTGAAAGCATCTTCAACAACTTTGATTCCTTCTGGGGCAGCCAAAATACAAACTGCAGTGATATCTGATGCACCACGTTCAATTAGATAGTTAAATGCCGCGACCAAAGTTCCACCGGTCGCCAGCATTGGATCAAGTACGAATACTTGTCGACCAGTTAGATCTTCTGGTAAACGATTGGCATATGTGCTTGCTTGTAAAGTTTTTTCATCGCGAACCATGCCCAGGAAACCAACTTGAGCTGTTGGCAGCAACTTAGTCATGCCTTCGAGCATTCCTAAACCTGCGCGCAAAATTGGAACTACAACTGGTGTTGGTGACGCCATTTTTACGCCAGTAGTTTTTGTAACTGGTGTTGTGATCTCAACACTCTGGGTGCGCACATCTCGGGTGGCTTCGTAGGCCAGCAGAGTGACTAGCTCTTCAACCAAGTGTCGGAAAGTTGGCGAATCGGTTTCTTTATCGCGCAGGACCGTTAATTTATGCGAAATTAGTGGGTGATTGGCTACATGAACTTTCATAACGTAAACCTTACAGGGGTTTCTTTCCACATAAATAAGTGCCACTATGTCCGTATTGGAACTAGTCCATAGTTCCTTCGTGGTGATGTGGTGAGGGGCGGGAAAGTGACTGAACTCATTAACGAAGTCGATATCGCCGTTGAAGCCTGGCACGAAGACGGCCGCTGGACTGTTGCCAACCTACCGGACGCTCAGAACATCCCAGCAATAATTGATCGGCTTAAGTCGCAACAAACAAATGGTGGCGCAGTTGCACTTATCGCCATAGATGAAGAATTTTTTATTTTAATCCGCGTTCTCGGCACACATATTTATATGTTTTTAAGTGATGTTTCCTGTGCCCTTGATTACGAAGTTGCTGAAGAATTCTTAGAGATTGCAGATTTAGATCAACCAACTGATGAAGACGAACCGCTGCCAGTCGGGCATAAAGATATTTTTGCTGATCTCGGAATGCAACACATGGAACTATTGGCGCTCTGTGATGACAATGAACTATTCCCAGATGAACAATTAGAAGCTATTGCAAAGCGTTTAGGTTTTGGTAATGAGTTTGCGGAGTTATTAGAACTTTGATCAATGAAGATTTGATGCGATCGGCGATCGCAGTTGCCAAGAGCGCGCTAAAAACCGCTGACGTACCTGTCGGAGCTTTAATAGTCGATGGCGAAAATAATATAATCGCAACCGGTTACAACGAACGCGAAGCACATCAAGACCCCACTGCACATGCTGAAATTGTTGCGATTCGTCGCGCAGCACAGAAGCTAGGTACTTGGCGATTAACTGAATGTAAATTAGTGGTAACTCTCGAGCCATGTGCAATGTGTGCCGGTGCGATAGCTCAATCACGAATCGGAATTTTGGTATTTGGCGCCTGGGACGAAAAAGCTGGCGCAGTTGGTTCAGTCTGGGACGTCTTACGTGATCCGCGAGCAATTCATAAAATGGAAGTAATCGGCGGTGTTCTTGAGGCGGAGTGCGCTGAACTGCTAACTAGTTTTTTCCGCGAGCAATAATTTCAGGTATCGTCACCCACGGTGGCGTGTCTGAGCGGCCAAAAGAGCACGCCTCGAAAGCGTGTGTTGGGGAAACTCAACCGTGGGTTCAAATCCCACCGCCACCGCCATATTTTTAAGCGAGCGCTACTTAAGTAGTTCGTATGAAGGATTCAAAATAGTCATTTTGCCTTCATTGTCAGCGACCATTCCTTCAGCACGTAATTCGGTTCCGATATCAAGCCCACGAATCTCGCGACGACCCAAGAACTGCAGCGTTACGCCACCTGTTTCATCCCAAATCTCAACGTTGATTACCGGCGCAGACCCGCTCGGAGCAGTACGAATAGAAGTCACTCGACCTTGGATATGTGCCCGCTTGCGCCAAGTGATATTTCCGATCGGCGTTACATTTTCTGCGTAGTGACTTACCGGTTCGGCAGATTGTGGAACAAATGGTTTAGCTTCAACTTTTGTAGCTGTTAACTTTGGTGCAACCAGATCTTTCTCGTGGTGATTTTCAATCACAAGTGATTTACCAGAAATCATCTTAGTTACATCAAATGGCAAAATTGTTGCAACAACTCGAGACAATTGTGAAATTGGTGCGGCAATGTCTTCTGCAGTTTGATCATGTAGCAATCGACCTAAGAAGCCAGAATAGGAACGTCGAGGTAACAAAAGAGTTAGTTCAACATCTGGTTGTTCAGTCATACGAATTGCATAATCAAGGGCTGCATTAGGCAATCGGCGATCAGGGCAATCAATTAATTCGAGTTCGACATCATCTACGGCATCGGATGCTGCCCACGCCTCTTGAATTGCCGCAGCACGACGATCATCGATTACAAAGTGGACTGCTGAAAGTTTGCGCGCATTTAAAGTACGCGCGTAACGAACCACGCTAATTGTTGCGAGGTCTACTGAATCAACAAGTACGGTTACATCGTGCCGAGTAATTGAAGTGGCGCGCTGTTGTTCACTCTTAACAGTAAGTGCTTTTTGTTCTGCAGTGTATTGGCGGCGTAATCGCAAGAATGATAAAACCGCAATAGGTGCAACAACTAAAACTATCCAGGCACCTTCGGTAAATTTCACGATAGAAAAGATGATCACGATAATCAATGAGACCGAACCGGCTAAGCCGTTGATTGCAAACTTAATTTTCCAGCCATCGCCCTTATTGCGTTTAGCGTGCTTCGCCATTCCGAATCCAGCTAGCGTGAAGCCAGTAAATACACCGAGAGCATAGAAAGCCACTAGATGCTCAACTGAGCCAGCGGTCATAAACGCGAGTAGCAAACCACCACCTGCAAGCAGCAAAATTCCATTAGAAAACGCTAATCGGTGGCCACGCTTGCTTAGTTGGCGAGGTAAGTAACCATCAGAGGCCACAAAGTTACAAAGCAATGGGAATGCGCTGTAAGTCGTATTTGCGCCAGCAAAGAGAATAAGCATTGTTGCCAGCTGAACCAAAATAAACATACCTTGCCCAAATACTCCGGTGCCGACTGCTGCCTTTGCAATCTGCGAAATTACCGTTGGAGTGCCAGACTCATAAGGCATCGCATGTATTTGATGTGCAAACCAAGAAACCCCAAGAACAAGAGTTCCCAATAGCGTGCTCATGATTACCAAAGTGCGTTTCGCATTATCTGCTTCTGGCGCTTTAAATAACGCAACACCATCAGAGATGGCTTCTAGGCCAGTCAATGATGAACCGCCATTTGCAAATGCACGAAGCAGAATGAAAATCGCAGCACCTGTTAGCAGACCACTTGGTTGACCAACTTCAACAGCACCAGGAAGATCTGTTTCTAGCATTGGCAAAGTACCGGTGAAATATCTATAGAGGCCACAGGTAAATACGATCAACATCGCGCCTAGGAATAAATAAGTTGGTAACGCGAAAGCTTTACCTGCTTCTTTAACACCACGAAGATTTCCAAAGGTAAGAAATGCAATGATTGCAAAAATCATATGCATTTTCCATGGCTCAAGTTCAGGGAAAGTCGAAATAATTGCAGCAACACCAGCTGCGCTTTGAATTGCTAAAGTAACGATGTAATCAAGCATCAGTGCCACAGCTGCAACTTGAGCAACTACCGGACCAAAGTTATCTCGTGAAACAACGTAGGCGCCGCCAGTTTTGGTATAAACCTGAATTACATTTCGGTACGAAAGTGTGATCAAAACCAAAATTGCTAAAACAACTCCAGTCATAGGCATCAAAATTGTGAAAGCAGCTAAGCCAAAGGCAGGTAGCAGCGCGATCAAAATCTGTTCGGAACCGTAGGCCGAAGACGAAATACAGTCCGAAGATAAAATGCCTAGGGCGTAACGCTTCTTCAGGCGCTGGTGATCTAAGGAGTGCCGGTTTAACGCACTACCCAAAAACCACTTCTTGATCTTGTAGGTCAACGGGTCGCGCAGATGCGCATGATCCTGAAGCGCAACCGGGGCTGGGGCTCCATCAGTCCAAGACTTAGGCACTTTTACTCCTTGTTAGAGGCTCTATCTTAGATTGTTATGCTCTCCTTATGCGCACACAACTCTATATAAATGGCCAATGGGTGCCGGGCGCCAGCACGGTTCCGGTTATTGATCCCAGCGACGGTTCAGTAATTGCCGATGTTTCCATCGCCGATGATGCGCAATGCGATGCCGCAATTGCCGCCGCCGATGCCGTAGCTGTTGAGTGGGCCGCGACTGCGCCACGTGTTCGTTCTGAAATTTTGCGTAAAGCATTTGAAATCATGACCGCAGAAATTGAAGTTATCGCTACTTTAATTTCGCGCGAGAATGGCAAAGCAATGCCCGATGCTCGCGGTGAAGCCGCATATGCTGCCGAGTTTTTCCGTTGGTTTGCTGAAGAAGCAGTTCGCACCCCAGGTGATTTTAGAATGTCACCAAGTGGCGACAAGCGAATCTTGGTAACACATCAACCAATTGGTTTATCAATCTTAATTACGCCCTGGAATTTCCCAGCCGGAATGGCAACTCGCAAGATTGGCCCAGCAGTTGCTGCTGGTTGCACCATGATTTTAAAACCAGCAACTGAGACTCCATTAACTGCAATGCACATCGTTGACATTTTAGAACGTGCTGGATTGCCTAAAGGTGTTTTGAATTTAGTGATTCCAGAAAAAACTGGACCCGCAATTTCTAAGATGTTGCATGACCCTCGCGTTAAGAATTTATCTTTCACTGGATCTACTGAAGTTGGTCGAGTTCTACTTAAAGAAGCAGCTGACCGAGTTATTCGTTGCTCGATGGAACTTGGTGGTAACGCACAAGTAATCGTGCATGATGATGCTGATCTGGCAATTACGATTCCACAATTGTTATTAGCAAAGATGCGCAATGGTGGTGCTGCGTGCACATCGGCAAATCGCATTTATGTGCAACGTCCGATCGCTGAAAAATTCATTGCCGAGCTAACTAAATCAATGTCAGCCTTTGTAGTTGGTCGCGGCACCGATGCCACCACAACACTTGGTGCCAGCGTTTCAATTAAAGAGCGCAACAAGATCGCCGAGCTAGTTGATCAAGCAGTTGCAGCGGGTGCAAAGGTCGAAACCGGCGGAAAAACCCCCGATGGCCCAGGCGCTTTCTACCCCGCAACCGTGCTCTTGGTGGCTAAAGACAACCCAATTTTGAACCATGAAATCTTTGGCCCCGTTGCCCCAGTCGTAATCTTTGATACCGATGCCGAAGGAATCGCACTAGCCAATGACACCGATTTCGGACTAATCAGTTACGTATTCTCAAGTGACTTAACCCGTGCACTTCGCACAGCAGAGGCCATGGAATCTGGAATGGTTGCGATCAATAAGGGTGTTATCTCGGACCCAGCTGCACCGTTTGGTGGCGTGAAGCAATCTGGCTTAGGCCGTGAAGGCGGCTTCGATGGAATTCACGAGTTCTTACAAACTAAATACATTGGCGTGCAGATCTAGCTGATCAAGGATCTAACTTTTAGCTTTAAGCTCAGCTTTGTACTCTTCATATTCTTCGTACCCAGATTCGTAACCGGGTAAATACTGTTTCTTTCCAAGCAATCGGATCATCTTCAAGATAATAGATTTAGTCAGAGATTGCTTTTTTGGATTGATAATGTATCCAGAAAGTTCTTCCTTTTGTTGAGTCAGACCAGAATTTTTCCGTATTTCCAGATCTGCATTCTCCTTCTTTAAATACTTTCTCCATTTACGTTTACTGTAAAAAGTTACTTCTGGCATCCAGCGATAATGATTTGTCTCAGCATCAAATCTATGACGTATGACTACGTAGCGAGGCGCTGACTCGTTTTCAGCATTTTCTATTTTCATTTCTTGCCTTCGCTCAGGTTCGTGCTTAGATCCAAGATTACCTCAAGTGCCATTTCTCGCGCGAAGTGTTTTCTTAATCCAGATCGCAAGAGCTTCTTGAGTAATTTCACCACCGGCAAGTCCGAAGAAGATTGCTTCGGCATCATCAATATCGAATTCCATTTCGAATCCGTTGATCCAGCAGAATTCAAACGCGGAAAGAAAAGCAAGTCGCTTGTTTCCATCTGGAAGTGCGTGATTCCGTGCAATATGAAAAGCCAAAGCCGCAGCTTTATCTGAAAGTTCTGGATATGGGTCTAGCCCGATTAGTTCTGTTTGGGGTGCTGCAACTGCCGAAGCAAGAAGGTGTAATTGAGAAACTCGCGCCAACGTTTCAAGTGATACACCGGTTACTTCTTCAGCAATATGCAGTACCTGATTCAAAGTCAGGTACGTGGTCACCTAGCTAGGCGATCCAGCAGATTTTTATGCTTTTTTGAATGTAATTTAAGATCGACAATGAATTGATCATCGTCTTTCATGCGTGAGATCTCGGCTTGAAGAGCTTCGATCGCTAATTGATTAACACTGATGTTTCGTACGGCAGCCACGACTTCTGCTTGATCGGCTAGATCATCGGGGAGGCGCAAAGTTGTTTGCTTAGTCATGACATCATGATATCACGATTTCAGATATAGCAGCCCCTATTTAAAGCTTTTTAGCAGTTAACCACTTCTCGGTAGCTTGCATCCATTCAAGCGGAGCTTCCGCCGGTGCCATGTGTGATGCTCCTTTGATGCAGTAATACTCCGAGCCCTTAACTCGCGCCTTCATAAATCGATGCATGACTGGTGTTGCTTCATCTTTGTCGCCATTGATAAAGAACGTTGGCACTTTTATCAGGTGGAGTTCCTGCTCGACCGACCAATCCTTAAGAGTGCCGCGCACTGTGAATTCAGTTGGTCCCCACATCGCTTCGTAAACGTGCATTCCAAATTTTGGCTTCTGCGCAAAATCAACTAGCTGTGGAATCTGCCTGATATGTCGTTTAGCAAATTCAACATTAGCGGCCAGATATTCCTTAGCTTTGTATTTCTCTAACTTCTCATATTTGTAAATTGCGTTTCGATGTTTCGCTGGCAATTTCGCAACTAACTTACGAGTCTCGCGAACCCACATCCGACTTGATGGAAGTGAGTTAGCAATGATTAAACCCTTTAAACCTTTAGGTTTCTTGATGGCATAGTTAAGTGCCAGCATTCCGCCCCATGATGCACCAGCGAGCATGTAGCGCTGATCAATCTTTAGGTGCTTAATTAGTCGAGTTAGCTCTTCTTCAAAAAGTTCAATTGTCCAGAAGCTAGCCGGCTTTGCTTTCAGCGATGTTGATTTACCGCAGCCAATTTGATCGTAAACAATTACTGCTCGACCAGATGCGTTTAATAACTTCGCCATAGTAAGAACTCCAAGGTGAGTTCCACCGGGGCCACCATGCATTACAACTACTGGAATCTGCCCATTTCTAAGGTCTCCGATTACGCGAAACCAAGTCCGGCCATGCTTCCAAGTTAAGTATCCGCTGCGATCTTTAGTTGCCATAGGTCGATACTTTACGCAGGAATCAAGAATTGTTACACCTATTTCAGTCGGCAATTTCTAGCAATCTGAGGCAGGCTTTGCCCATGGCTTTAGCAATTGTTACCGGTGCAAGTAGAGGTTTGGGTTTTGAAAATGCCAAGTCTCTAGCTGCGCTGGGCCATGACATTGTGATGATTGCTAAGGATTCTGATCGCCTGCTATTAGCTCAACAATCATTACAAGGCAGCCATCCAAATCAAAAGTTCTCAACGTATGCCGTTGATTTAGAAGATATGCAGGCAACTCGTAAAACCGTTGAACTGATTGCGCAACAACATGGCGCCCCTGAGATTTTGATCTTGGCACATGGCGTTATGAGTGAAAAAATGTCGAAGACTTTGAAAACAACTGATGCTGAATGGCGTCGAGTTATGGCAATTAATTTGGATTCTGTTTTCACAATTGTTAATGGACTTGTGCCGGCAATGGCTGAAGCACGAAATGGCCGCGTCATTATTTACTCTGCCTGTTTAGGTCGGATGTCTGGCCCCGGAAATGCAGGTGGGCTTGCGCCATATCGAATCAGCAAAGCTGGCGTTAATGCATTTGTGCGAAACCTTGCCCACGAAACCGGGCTGGGTGCGCGTGGAGTTTTAGTAGATGCAGTTTGTCCTAATCATTCGCGCACCGATATGGGTGGGCCAGATGCACCACGAAGTGCAGAACAAGGCGCGGCAACAGCACTTTGGTTAGCGACTAGAGAATTTAACGCAGGAGATACCACCGGAGTTCTGTGGGAGGACAACCAGATCGTTCAGTGGTGATTGTTCAGTTCTCTAGAGTCTTTTATCTTGCTAGATGTTAGCGCAATAGTTTATCTCAGGAATCCCCGAAGGAATTTATGTATTCGGCGAGACCTGATAAACGGAATTCTGTGGGAAAGAAGTAAAAATACAACTCTATTTCTTGGTGAAGCTAAATACATTCGGCCTTCTTCGGCTCTCCTTTGACGACGAATTTTCGAGTTCTTGAAGTATCCAATCTTCAGTTCTTCGCCAGCGAGTTGCTCCTTAAAGTGCGCATCACCTTTTAAGCGACGAGCTTCTAGTTCGTTAAACGCTTTCTCAAACTTCTTTTCGTACTCTCTCTTATTGTCGAATGCGACTTCATAAATCCATCGAAAATGTTTCGTCTCAGTATCGTATTGGTGCCGTCGAATTACGTAGCGAAGGACCGAATCATCGAAAGGATCAATTTGCGCCATCCAAATTCCTCTACAAGGCCCTGAGCTTATTCATTATTTCAGAATCATCGATCTTTAATTTTCTGAAAAATCCGATCAAGCGACTTCTGTTGTTGGAGTAGTACCTAAGATCGTAATACGGATAGACAGTTATGCCATAACCACTTTCAGATTGCGGATTTGCGCCAGGTAATGGAAAGTTATGAATAACGTCGACATCACTTTGTGCGAAGAATTGCTTGAGCCTTTTGTTATCAAAAGATCTGAGCTTCGTAAGCCTAATCTCGCGAATTTCAGAGGTATATTCATCTGAATCTAGTTTGCGCGCTGAGTAATTGACTTTTCCTCTTTTAACAAAATAGGAGATTTCACCATTTGCAATTGTCTTGGTTAGCTTTCCATTAGTTACTAGTAATTTAGCTTGAGTTTCATAAACGCCACTGTTACTTTCTAAAAAGTACTTATAGAGAGCTCGACGATCATCTTGACTCAACCATCCGCCAAGCGTTAGGCATTCTTCCAAGTAGCTCATGTCGCTATTTTGTCACAACTAGACATGCAACCGCTAGGTATTTTCCAGAGTTACCTTGAACTTTGACTATTCGTCCATCTTTGAGAGAAACGTAACCCTTAGCTTCGCCGCGATATGAGTATTTAAATCCTTTTTGGCAAAGAACATAGAAGTCTTCGAATTTAGCAACATTTGGGAAGTTAGTATTTGAATATTTGCGTTTGAGTTCGAGTTTAGATGTAGTTACTTTGTGTGGATTTTCTAATCTCTTAATGCTTAAAGTTAACTCTGTGTAATTTTGAGGCGTATTGCATTTGGAAGTTATGCTCAGTTTAATTGCATTTAAATTCTTGAATTCGTTCAGATATGTTGAGTAATGCGGCCGGTTCACCTTGAGATTACATATGGGTTCAGGCACTTTCCCTGAGCCAAAGATTAGATACTGGGCAACTAATAATCCGACTACAAACAAACTAGGGATACGTGGTTGAAGCAAGACAGATTTTGAAAATATTTTAGGCATGAGCCAAAGTACTTTTATATTAGAACTGACTACTTTTGTTATCCACAGATGTAGAAGCATCGGCAGCGGAAGATAAAGAATGCCCTGCGGAGGATGAGGGATTTGAACCCTCGATAGGTTGCCCTATACACGCTTTCCAAGCGTGCGCACTCGGCCGCTATGCGAATCCTCCCGCGCAAATCAGGCCCAATCCGAGCGTAAAACCAGGCTCAGACCTAATCAGCAGGTGAACTCTATCGGTAGCAATAACTATGCTTAGACCAGATCCCTCGCGCGACGTTATCGCGTCCGAACTCCCCCAGGGTAGGAATACAGCAAGGGTAGGCGTGCTCTGACGGGTGCGCGAGGGATCCCTTAAAGATTAATTTGTTAGAACTAGAGTTCGGCACCGATGAGTAGGAAGAGCGGAGATCACAAGCGATGTCACTAGCTTTGTATCGCAAGTACCGCCCATCGGTTTTTGCTGATGTCATCGGGCAAGAACATGTAACTGTTCCACTTTCAAATGCACTCTCTGGTGATCGCACACATCATGCATATTTATTTAGCGGACCACGTGGTTGCGGAAAAACTTCATCAGCTCGCATCATGGCGCGTTCACTTAATTGTGTCGAAGGCCCAACACCTACTCCTTGCGGGGAATGTCAATCCTGTAAAGATCTAGTTGCGAACGGCCCGGGTTCACTTGATGTTATTGAAATTGATGCAGCAACACATGGTTTAGTTGATGATGCTCGCGATCTACGCGATAAAGCATTCTTCGCGCCAGTGCAATCTCGTTACAAGATTTACATTATCGACGAAGCACATCAACTCGGAACAGGTGCAGCAAATGCGCTTTTAAAAGTTGTTGAAGAACCGCCTCCCCACGTTATTTTCATCTTTGCAACAACTGAACCTGAAAAGTTAATTTCCACAATTCGTTCACGTACCCACCATTACCCATTCCGCTTAGTTCCACCCGGAATTCTCGTTGCACACCTCGAAAAGATTTGTAATGCTGAAGGCGTAAAAGTTGCTAAAGGTGTTCTGCCACTAGTTGTTCGCGCATCTGGTGGATCAGTTCGTGACGCACTTTCTATTCTCGGTCAACTATTAGCAGGCGCCGGAAGCGATGGAGTTTCTTATGAAATCGCGATTCAGCTACTTGGCTTCACTGATGGCGCGTTACTTGATGATGCAATCGATGCACTAGCCGCACGCGATGGTGCATCACTATTTAAAACCGTCGATCGCGTAATTGAATCTGGCCACGACCCACGCCGTTTCACCAGCGATTTCCTCGAGCGCCTTCGCGATTTAATGATCGTCGATGCGCTGCAACAAACCAATGCCAACTCAATATTGCGCGATCTTCCTGAAGATCAGATCGAACGTATGCGCACACAAGCCAACCAAATTGGTGCGGCCAACCTGTCACGCGCAGCCGATATCGCAGCCGAAGGTCTCACTCAAATGCGCGGCGCTACTGCCCCACGTTTAATTCTCGAACTTATCTGCGGCCGAATCCTTTTGCCTGGCGGCGACACAAGTGAGCGCGGGCTACTTAGCCGCGTCGAACGTCTCGAGCGCGCCGAATCCATCTCAGTTCCTACAAATTCACCCACTGGTACATCTAATTTTTCGGAGCAAGCTGATTCTAAAAAAGCACTTCCCGAATCAGCGGCTCCGGAAAAATTAGCGGAACCAAATGCTTCTCCCAAAACGTCGGATCCGATTAAAACAGCCGACCCAGTGAAAAATTCAGCAATCGACGTAACCGGCCTCCGCAGAATCTGGCCCGATGTAATCGAAGAGGTCAAGAAGAAGCGTCGCTTAACTTGGTCGCTACTAAGTTCAAGTGCGCATATTGTTTCAATGGATGACAAGTCAATCACGATTGGCATTGTAAATCCGGGCGCGCGCGATTCATTCTTGCGTTCTGAATCTGATGTGATCTTGCGTCAAGCATTTATTGATGTAGTTGGCGTTGATAAAAAGATCGAAGTAATTGTTGATTCCTCGATTGATACCAATACTCCAGCAGCTCGCGCGGTTCGCGTAGACGAATCACCTACTGATCAAAACCAACTTTCTGGCCCCGAACTTCTTGCTCGCGAACTTGGCGCAAAAATTATTAAAGGCGATAAATGAGCAGCGGAATGTATGAAGGTGCGATTCAAGATTTAATTGATGCACTTGGTCGCTTGCCAGGAATCGGCCCCAAGAGTGCACAACGAATTGCGTTTCATATTTTGCAATCCGAACCTGAAGTTGCAGTTGCGTTAGTTGAATCAATTCGCACCGTTAAAGAGCGCGTTAAGTTCTGTACCGAATGCGGAAACGTTTCTGAAGAAGAACAATGTCGTATCTGCCGCGACCCACGTCGTGATCGCACGTCAATCTGCGTGGTCGAAGAAAGTAAAGATGTAATCGCAATCGAGCGCACTCGCGAATTCCGCGGTACTTATCATGTGCTCGGTGGTGCAATTAGTCCGATCGATGGCATAGGCCCAGACCAATTACGCATCAAAGAATTAATGATGCGCTTGGCCGATAACACCGTAACTGAAGTTATTTTGGCGACTGACCCCAACCTTGAGGGCGAAGCAACGGCTACCTATTTAGCGCGTGCTCTGGCCCCAATGGGCATGAAAGTTTCGCGCTTAGCTAGCGGCCTACCGGTTGGCGGCGATCTTGAATATGCCGATGAAGTTACTTTGGGCCGCGCATTTGAGGGCCGTCGTACTATTTAGCAGTTCTATCTCATTATGTGGATGATCATCCGTATCATTATTTGAGATATCCCCGTTATCGGTGGCAAGAGTGGCTATTTATAGTTCAAACTTCGCTACATGGGACTAATTGTTCAGAAATATGGCGGCTCTAGCGTCGCCGATGCCGCGGGCATGAAACGCGTTGCTGCCCGCATTGTGGCGAGCAAACGCGATGGAAATCAGGTCGTAGTCGTGGTTTCGGCCATGGGAGATACCACCGATGAACTAATCGATTTAGCTAATCAAGTCACGCCAATTCCTAACGGTCGCGAATTAGATATGTTGCTAACTGCCGGTGAGCGAATTTCGATGGCGTTACTTGCGATGGCGATTTCTAGTTTGGGTCACGAAGCACGTTCTTTCACTGGTAGCCAAGCTGGCGTGATTACCGATTCATCACACGGTCGCGCGCGCATCATCGATGTAACACCTGGTCGAATTCAAGAAGCACTTAACGAAGGTGCAATTGCAATTGTTGCCGGCTTCCAAGGAATTTCGCAAGATACTAAAGACATTACAACTCTTGGTCGTGGTGGCAGTGACACAACAGCAGTTGCACTCGCTGCAGCACTCGATGCAGATGTTTGCGAAATCTATACCGATGTTGATGGTGTGTTTAGCGCCGACCCACGTGTGGTTCCGTCTGCACAAAAATTAAAGAGCGTTACGTACGACGAGATGTTAGAGCTCGCAGCAAGTGGTGCAAAAGTTCTGCACTTGCGTTGCGTTGAATATGCACGACGTTATGACTTACCAATTCATGTCCGTTCAAGTTTTTCAAGCAACGAAGGAACCTGGGTGGTCAAAGATCATCCGGAAGGAGACCAAATGGAACAAGCAATCATCTCGGGTATCGCACACGATAAATCCGAAGCGAAGATCACCATCGTTGGCGTACCTGACCGCACAGGCGTTGCTGCGCGCATCTTCCAATCAATTGCCGACAACGACATCAACATCGACATGATTGTGCAGAATGTTTCAGCTGCTGCAACAGGTCTGACTGATATTTCATTTACTTTGCCAAAATCTGAAGGCGCTAATGCAACTGCGATCTTGCAGAAGTTACAAGGTGAAGTTGGTTTCGCTTCAATTCTCTACGATGATCAGATCGGCAAAATCTCATTAGTTGGCGCTGGAATGCGCTCACATCCAGGCGTTACAGCGACATTCTTCGCTGCGATGGCTGAAGCTGGCATCAATATTGAAATGATCTCAACTTCAGAAATTCGCATCTCAATTATCTGTCGCGAAACCGATCTACAAAATGGCGTTAAAGCAGCACATACTGCTTTCCAACTCGATGGTGATTCAGGCGAAGCAGTTGTTTACGGAGGCACAGGACGATGAGTAAAAAACCATCACTCGCAGTTGTAGGCGCAACAGGTGCTGTCGGCACCGTAATGCTCGGTATCTTGTCAGAGCGCACCGATGTTTGGGGCGAGATTCGGTTAATCGCATCTGCTCGTAGCGCCGGTAAGAAATTAATGTGTCGCGGCGAAGAGTTAACTGTTGTTGCACTTTCACCAGAGGCATTCGATGGCATCGATGTTGCTATGTTTGATGTGCCAGATGAAATTTCTGCTGAGTGGGCACCGATCGCTGCGTCACGAGGGGCAGTGGTCGTTGATAACTCAGGTGCATTCCGAATGGATGCCGATGTTCCTCTAATCGTGCCAGAAGTGAATCCACAAGAAGTAAAAAATCGTCCGCGCGGAATTATCTCAAACCCAAATTGCACAACACTTTCGATGATCGTGGCCCTTGGTGCACTGCACGAGAAGTATGAACTCAAAGAGTTAGTGGTTTCTTCTTATCAAGCTGCATCTGGTGCCGGCCAATCTGGTATCGATACTTTGCGCGCTCAGATGAAAGCTGTTGCAAATACTGATGCTGGAGATGTTGCTGGCGATGTTCGCAAGCACATTACCGACTTCGGTCCATTCCCAGCACCACTGGCATTCAATGTGATTCCATGGGCGGGCTCGTTAAAGGCCGATGGGTACTCATCAGAAGAGCTAAAGGTGCGCAATGAATCTCGCAAGATTCTTGGTCTACCAAATCTAAAAGTTTCAGCGACTTGCGTGCGCGTGCCTGTTATTACAACTCACTCACTAACAGTGCATGCAACTTTTGCGCAGGAACCAAGCCGCAAAGAGGCACAAGACATCCTCGAAAACGCTGCTGGCGTGAAGTTGGTAGATGACCCTGAAAATCACAAGTTTCCAACTCCGGCTGATGTAGTTGGTACTGACCCAACTTGGGTTGGCCGCGTTCGCAAGAGCATCGATGATCCAATGTCACTCGATATGTTCGTTTGCGGCGACAATCTACGCAAGGGTGCTGCGCTTAATACTGCGCAGATCGCTGAATTACTTGCCGTTGAATTTACAAAGTAGGCTGACCTCATGAGCATTAAAGAGCAGTTGAAGTTAGACCTAACCGAAGCAATTCGTTCTCGCAACGAGATAGTTTCGGGCACGATTCGCATGGTGCTAACTGCGATCACTAATGAAGAAGTAGCTGGCAAAGAAGCACGCCAACTTTCCGAAGACGAAGTTATTGCTGTTCTTTCTCGCGAAGCCAAGAAACGTCGCGAAGCTGCCGAAGCATTTGCCGATGCTGGTCGAGCTGATAAAGCCACACTTGAAAAAGCTGAAGGCGAAGTTATTGCAAAGTATTTACCAGCTCAATTAACTGAAGCAGATATCGCTGCAATGATTGCCGAAGCAATTGCGGCAACTGGTGCAGCTGGCCCGGCTGATATGGGCAAAGTTATGGGCGCTATAAAAGGAAAAATTGCCGGCAAAGCCGATGGCAGCGTCGTTTCATCACTAGTGAAAGCAGCGTTAAACAAATGAAGTTTGAATATGCAACCGTGCCACTTCTTTCACATGCAACTAAGCAGATTCTTGATACTTGGGGTTCTGATGGTTGGGAGCTTGTTCAAGTTGTACCAGCGCCAGGAACCGGCGAACAGTTAGTTGCTTACATGAAACGAGAGATCAAATGAATAAAGTAGATGTTCGCGCAAAGCTAGCTGAACTTGGCCTCGAACTACCAGTTGCCGCGCTACCTGTTGCTGCTTATGTTCCAGCGATTCGTACTGGAAATATCGTTTTTACAGCAGGCCAATTGCCGCTAGTTGATGGCACCATGGCAGGTGTTGGCAAAGTCGATGGTGAAATTACCCCAGAGCGCGCAAAAGAACTTGCTCAGATCTGTGCACTTAATTGTTTAGCAGCAGTTGAAACTGTTGCCGATGTAAATAAAATTACCAAGATTGTCCGCGTAGTTGGTTACGTCAACGGAGTTCCGGGCTTTATTAACGCACCAATAGTGGTTAATGGCGCCAGTGAATTGTTCTTAGCAATCTGGGGCGATGGCGCAAAGCATGCACGCAGCGCTGTTGGTATTGCAGAATTGCCATTGAATTCGCCAATTGAGATCGAACTAACTGTCGAGATTACCGACTAATTACTTACCGCGTTTTTCTAAACGTTCTAAGTCAGTAATTAATACCGCACGTCCATCTAGCTTTAACCAACCGCGGCCAGCGAAATCGGCCAGCGCTTTGTTAACGGTTTCGCGTGATGCGCCAACTAACTGAGCTAACTCTTCTTGCGTTAAATCATGGTGCACAAATAAACCTTCATCGGTAACTTTTCCGAAGCGACTACCAAGATCGATTAACGCCTTAGCAACACGGCCTGGCACATCAGAGAAAACTAAATCGCCAACTGCTTCGTTGGTACGGCGCAAGCGTTGAGATAACCGAGCAAGCAGTTGTAGTGAAACTTCTGGGTTTTCTTTTAGCCATGGAATAACTTTGGCGTGAGACAAACTAAGTAGCTTCGCATCAGTCACTGCAGTTGCAGTTGATGTGCGCGGGCCCGGATCAAAGAGGCTAAGTTCGCCAAACATTTCGCCGGGGCCAAGAATTGAAAGCAGATTTTCGCGGCCATCGCTGCTTGAAGTACCAAGTTTTAACTTGCCTTCGACAATTACATATAAGTGATCGCCAGAGTCGCCTTCAGCGAAAAGCACATTGCCCTTAAGAACTTTTACTTGATCCATTGATGCGCGCAACGAAGCGGCAGCAGCATCATCTAGGGCAGTAAAGAGCGGTGCTCTGCGAACTACTTCTTCATCATGTGGCACAAGCGGTACTTTACTGCCATGGGAGTCGATAGCCAAAAGCGAGCAGATGCCCGCAAGATCTATCGGGTTTTAACCAAGACTTACCCGCATGTAACCTGCGAACTAGACTTTAAGAATCCACTTCAGCTGCTAATCGCCACTGTTCTCTCTGCGCAATGCACCGATAAGCGTGTCAACGCAGTTACCCCAGCCCTGTTTAAAAAGTATAAGAATGCCAGCGCATATGCAGGTGCTCGCTTAGAAGATATTGAAAATCTGATTTACACCACCGGATTCTTCCGGGCGAAATCTCGCCATATCAAAGGGTTAGCAAAGAAGATCATGAAGGAATATGGCGGGGAAGTTCCAGCTGAATTAGAAAAATTGGTAACTCTGCCCGGCGTTGGTCGCAAAACCGCGAACGTTGTACTTGGTCACGCTTTTGATATTCCTGGAATAACCGTTGATACTCACTTTGGTCGCTTGTCGCGTAGATTTGGTTGGACAACCTCGCAAGATCCAGTAAAAGTCGAACATGAAGTAGGCGCATTAATCGCAGAGAAAGAATGGACCAACTTGTCACAGCGCATGATCTGGCACGGTCGCCGAATTTGTCATTCGCGCAAACCAGCTTGTGGTGCATGTCCGATGGCGAAAATCTGTCCCTCATTTGGCATTGGTGAAGTTGACCCGATTAAAGCGCAATTACTTTTAAAAACTGATGCGGATTTCCGATGAAGAAAGTACTCATTTTCTTACTCGCACTTTCCTTAACTGGTTGCGCAGCTGTAACTAAACCAATATCTACCAAAGGCGAAGTTGTTAGCTGCTCCGATGTTAAACATGTGGCTGTAAAAAGTGGCGACACATTACTAAATTGTTTAACTGGCCCAGAGAAGATTTCGGTCGAATCTCTGCGCGGCCCACTAATAGTTAATGTTTGGGGCTCTTGGTGTGCTCCATGTGCTGATGAAATCCCATTGTTTGTTGAGTTTCATCATCATGCAAATGGGAAAGTAAAACTCTTAGGTATCGCAGTTGAAGAAGCGAAAGCTCAAGACGCTAAAGATTTCATCATCGCAAATGGCATGACTTGGCCAAATCTCTATGATGCTAAAGGCATAACTCGGTCATCCTTTGGAATGGGAGTGCCAGTTACTTGGTTTATCGATCAGCAAGGTACTGTTGTTTACAAACATGTAGGCGTTATTAAATCTACGGATGAACTAATTGATTTGACTAAGAAATATCTAAAGGTGGAAATCTGATGATCGTTGATATCGCACTTGCGTTGCTAGCCCTTGGCGCCCTAAAGCGCGGTTACAGCAATGGTTTTCTAGCCACCATTTTTCGCACCCTTGGTTACATCTCAGGTGGTGTTGCAGGGTTGTATTTTTCACTGCAATTAGTTGCAACATGGGGCTCGCTGGTTAATCAAATAGTTGCAGTGTTAGTTGCGATTTTCTTAGGTGCCCAAGTTGGGCTATTTGCATTTGGCAAACTTGCCAAGTTTTTCCATGCTCGCCTACTTTGGAAACCGCTCAAAGCAATTGATTCTTTAGCTGGCGTCGCACTCGAGCTAACTCGGGTAGTAGTTATTGGTTATTTAGTTTTAACAACTTTGCTCTGGTCGCCTTGGGGTCAAGTAAAAACTCAAATTAATGAGAGCCAGATCTACGCTCAATTAGATGAGCGCCTGCCAAGCGTATTTACTGATCTCAAAGAACGAGCCGATGAAATACTTACAAATTAGGACAATTAGTTAAAATATTTTGGGAAATTTACCCAGAATTTATCTACAACTTCTGGGCTTGGCTTTGAAGTTCTATTAACATTTTGAGGCATGAGAAAGCTTTCTGCGCTAATAGTCATCATTCTTTCCACCTCTGTATTAACGCCAGCAGAAGCCGCTGCCCCTAAACCTGGTACGACTTGTAAGACCCTAAAACAGAAAGTGACATCAGGTGGTTTGGTTTACACCTGCGTAAAGAGTGGAAGTAAAAAAGTTTGGTCGAAAGGCGTGAAGGTCGCAGTAACACCAACACCTAGCGCAACACCTTCTGCAACACCAACACCTAGCGCAACACCTTCTGCAACACCAACACCTAGCGCAACACCTTCTGCAACACCAACACCTTCGCCAACATCAGGAAGTGGTTCGGGTAGTGGCGGCGGTTCTGGAAATGGCGGTAACTCAAACTCTGGAAATTCAAAAGTAATCGAAGGCTATCTCTGTGATGCAAACGGGCCTGCTAGTGCAAAAGATTCAAAAGGTGTACTTCTATATTGCACTAAAGGTGGCGACGGTAAATCTTCATGGCGAGCTGAACAGCAAAACTCGGGTGGTTCCGGAAATGGTTCCGGAAATGGATCAGGCTCGTCAGAAAATAGTTCGCAACAAACATCCTATGTACTTGGCAAACTTGGAACTTCTTGTACTAAGAATGGCGAGATAGGTTGGAACGGGAATGTAGTTGCAGCGTGCAAAGGTGGAATTGTTAAATATGCAATGCAGTCAGATGTTCCAGCAACTCCAGCCGGCGGATATTCATCGCGCCCTGCCTGGTATCCGACTCTTACTCAAGTGATGATGCCACCGATGACTGCCGAACCAACTTGTTCGCCTTCAACGATCAAATTTACTAAGCCAGTAATTCCACTAGATAAATTAGCGCCAACAATTCCTTACGGAATGATGGTCGGAGATCACGTCACTCCGATTGATCACGCATATTTAGGCGTAAAAACACTGGCAATTCCGATGGCTAGCCGTACCGCCGATGATTATGTGCCCGTTACCGCGCCCGCTGATGGCGTTATAACTGAGTTTGGAAATTTAGGTTCTCCAACAAGTTATCGCGTAGTAATCAATCATGGCTGCAATGTATTTACAGTTTATATGGTTTTAAATAAAGGAACCGGATTATTGGCAGATGCATATAGCAAGTTGGCACCAAATGGTTATGCATTTGTAAATATTCCGATAAAAGCGGGAGAAGAATTTGGTCGCCAACGTGACAACATGTTGGATTTCAATGTTTTTGACGGTACCAAGTTTTTATCTGGATTCTCAAACGTGTATTCGTATTTAACAGGTGATACATCAAAACCTTATACCGTTGATTACTTGCCATTTTTCACCGACGATATTCGTAGCGCAATGGAAAGTGCTTTGCAGCGAACATCATCACCTCGAGTGGGAAAGATTGATCAAGATGTTGTTGGCGCAGCTGCGGGCAATTGGTTCTTAGCTGGAACAAATGGTTATGGCGGAAATCCAAATTCACTTTATGAAAACGCAACCAGTCAAGTCATGGGTGGCGGAATGACTTCAACCAAAAATTTCTATGCCTGGAGTCATCTGGCAATCGCACATCATGAAGTTGATGTTGATAAATGGATTCTTTCAACCGGCTGGTATAAGGATTCCAACGGTGACTCAACTCAATTTATGTTAGTAGTTGGTTCCGGTCAACCAACCCCGGATAAATTAACTACCAGCTCGGGTTCTGTTACCTATGATTTGTCTCAAGTAACTTACATTAATCCGCCAGGAACCCCAGATCGGGTCGAAGGAAGTTCTGAACCTAGACCAGTTGGTTACACAATTGCCGCAGGTACTTTGCTGGCAAAAGTAACCTTGCAAGTCAACAGTGATAACTCGTTATCACTCGAATTCGGTAGCGCCTTTACTGATGCGAAGCGAACTTACAACCGATAATCGGCTTAATCCTCGTCCTTAGAGGTATTAAGCCCTTCGGAAATCAGCTTCATTACATTCGGATCGGCCAAGGTAGTCGAATCACCAACTGCACGGTGTTCGGCCACATCCTTAAGCAAACGACGCATGATCTTGCCGCTGCGAGTCTTTGGCAGTTCGTTAACCACCACGATTTGGCGTGGTTTAGCGATTGCGCCAATTTCCTTTGCAACGTGAGCGCGTAAATCTTGGATTAACTTCTCACTTTCGCCGTGCTTAACTCCGCCACGCAAAATCACAAATGCCACGATGCCTTGGCCAGTCATCGCATCTGCGGCGCCAACTACGGCAGCTTCAGCAACTTCTGGATGGCTAACAAGTGCTGATTCAACTTCAGTAGTTGAAATTCGGTGACCAGAAATATTCATTACATCGTCAACGCGACCTAGTAACCAGAGTGCGCCTTCTTCATCGATCTTGGCACCGTCACCAGCAAAATAAATTCCGTTAAAGCGAGACCAATAAGTTTCTTTATATCGCTCGTCTTCGCCCCAAACACCGCGCAACATTCCGGGCCATGGTTTATCTAGAATTAAGAAACCGCCGTGACCTAAACCGACTTCGTTAGCTTGATCATCAACAACTTTGGCACTGATACCTGGAATCGGGCGCATTGCTGAACCAGGTTTAGTTGCGGTAACACCAGGCAGTGGTGAAATCATGATGCCGCCAGTTTCAGTTTGCCACCAAGTATCAACAATAGGGCAACGATTTCCGCCAATTACTTCGCGGTACCACATCCAGGCTTCTGGATTAATTGGTTCGCCTACAGAACCAAGTAAACGTAGCGATGAAAGATCATGCGCCTTAGGAAATTCATCGCCCCACTTCATCCAAGTACGAATCAAAGTTGGTGCGGTGTAGAGAATGCTGACTTTATATTTAGCAATTAATTCAAAAATGCGACCTTTATGCGGAGTATCTGGCGTTCCTTCATACATAACTTGGGTTGCACCATTTATTAGTGGGCCATAAACAACATAAGAGTGGCCGGTAATCCAACCAATATCTGCAGTGCACCAATAAACATCAGTCTCAGGCTTTAAATCAAAGACTGCTTTGTGTGTGTATGCGGCCTGCGTTAAATAGCCACCAGTGGTGTGAAAAATGCCTTTTGGCTTAGCCGTAGTGCCCGATGTGTAGAGAATAAAGAGCGGATGTTCAGCATCAAATGCCTCTGCCACATGTTCTGCGCTTTGGCGATCGACTATCTCGTGCCACCAAATATCTGTCGCAGAGTTCCAGGCAGTCTCTTGGCCAGTGCGCTTTACAACTAAAACTTTCTCAACTTTATTTTCACGAGTTAGCGCTTCATCGACAGTTGGTTTAAGTGCAAACGCTGCGCCTTTTCGGAAACCACCGTCGGATGTAATAACTAACTTGGCATCTGCATCATTAATTCGGGAGATCAACGCATCAGCTGAAAATCCACCGAAGACAACTGAGTGTGGTGCACCAATACGCGCACATGCCAACATCGCAATTGCCGCTTCTGGAATCATTGGCATATAAATAGCAACACGATCGCCAGCTTTTATTCCTAATTCAAGTAGCGCGTTTGCCGTTTTTTTAACTTCAACTAGTAAATCTGAATAAGTAATTGTGCGAGTATCGCCAGGTTCGCCTTCGAAGTGGAATGCAACGCGTGACCCGCGACCTTCGTTTACATGGCGATCGAGTGCGTTGAAACTCGCATTTAATTTTCCGCCGACAAACCACTTTGCATATGGTGCTTGCCAATCTAAAACTTCTGTCCATGGGGCATCCCAATGCAAATTCTTGGCTTGGTTTTCCCAGAAACCTAGTCGGTCTGCCTCGGCCTCGTCATAGAGGTTGGCTTTTGCATTTGCTTGTGCAGCAAATTCAGCCGAAGGAGCAAAGGTGCGAGTTTCATGGGAGAGATTGGAAAGCGAGTCTTCAGTCATAGTGCTTGAGGCTACTCGTCTGGGGAATAAATTCCTAGACATTTCTTCATCAACAAGAAAAAGTGCTTAGTGATATGCAACAACCTTAATCCGTAAAGATCACAGCCTTCGATCACATCCGTGATCGCTTTATGAAAGGCAGAAAATGTCGAGATTCCTAATTGGCTTAATTAAGTTCATGGCCACCCCAGAGCTAACCCGGGCCGTAGCCACCATCATCGCCCGAGCCCTGAAAATGATGCTTTTAGGCATGTAACCCAAGGCAGGCACTCGCAATCCCGAGCCTAATTTTTCTTACGCTCGGGTAAGTGGTTGGATATGTCGTAAGCCTTTAGTCGGCCCAAAGATGCGCTCGGCTTTTACATATCCACCACTGGAGTGATCATGCCAATTGCAACCCCGGAAATTTATGCAGATATGTTGGATCGCGCGAAAGCTGGCGCCTTTGCATATCCTGCAATCAACGTTTCATCATCATCAACCCTGATCGCAGCCCTTCGTGGTTTCGCCGAAGCTGAATCAGATGGCATCATTCAATTTTCTTGGGGCGGCGCTGAATACGCATCAGGTTCAACCGTTAAGAACATGGTTGATGGCGCAGTAGGCCTTGCCGAATTCGCACACGTTGTTGCGAAGAATTACAACGTAAACATTGCATTGCATACAGATCACTGCCCAGCTGAAAAGCTTGATGGCTTTATGCGCCCGCTACTTGAGTTCGGTGCAAACCGCATTAAGAATGGTCAAGCACCACTATTTAATTCACATATGTGGGATGGCTCAGCAGTAGATATGCCAACTAACATGAAGGTCGCTGCTGAAATGCAGAAGCTTTCAGCTGCTGCTCGCACAATTCTAGAAATTGAAATCGGCGTTGTCGGTGGCGAAGAAGACGGTATCGAAGCAAAGCACGATGCCAAGTTGTACTCGACTCCCGAAGATGCACTTATGACGATTGCAACTTTAGGTACTGACCCAAGTACTCGTTACATGGTCGCAGCAACTTTCGGAAACGTGCACGGCGTATACAAGCCAGGCAACGTTGTTCTACAACCTAAGATTTTGCAGACACTGCAAGCTGCTGTTTCAGAAAAGCTTGGTTTACCTGCTGGCAGCAAGCCAATGGATCTTGTATTCCATGGTGGTTCAGGTTCACTTCTCTCTGAAATCCGCGAAGCTCTTGATTACGGTGTAATTAAGATGAATATCGATACCGATACTCAGTACGCATTTACTCGCCCAATCGTTGATCATGCCTTCAAGAATTACGACGGCGTACTTAAGATCGATGGCGAAGTTGGTAACAAGAAGGCGTACGACCCACGCGCATGGGGCAAGTTGGCTGAAGCTGGCATGGCTGCTCGCGTTGTTAAGGGTTGCGAAGACCTTCGTTCCACCGGAACTACTTCCCGCAAGTAAACTTCACATTCTGCCGCGCTTTAACTAGAGAGAAAGGCTTTACCGATGCCTGCATTAGTTCTACTGGGAGCTCAGTGGGGCGACGAAGGCAAGGGTAAAGCTACCGATTTGCTCGGTGACCGCGTTGATTATGTAGTTCGTTATCAAGGCGGAAACAACGCGGGTCACACAGTTGTTATCGGTGATCAAAAGTATGCGTTGCACTTATTGCCATCTGGAATTTTAAGTCCAAATGTAATTCCAGTAATTGGTAACGGCGTAGTAATTGATCCAGGTGTTTTGTTGCAAGAGATCAAAGGTCTAACTGAACGCGGTATCGATTGCAGCAAATTATTAATCAGCACTAACGCGCATTTGATTACGCCGTATCACCGCACCATCGACAAAGTTACCGAACGTTTCTTGGGTAATTCCAAGATCGGTACCACTGGTCGCGGAATTGGCCCAGCATATGCAGACAAAATTAACCGCATCGGAATTCGTGTACAAGATTTATTTGATCCATCAATTCTGCGCCAAAAACTTGAAGCAGCTCTTCGCGACAAAAACCAAGTACTGATTAAGGTTTTCAATCGCAAGAATATTGATGTCGAAGAAGTTCTTGCTGAATATCTTGGTTACGCCGAAATTTTGCGCCCATATGTTGCCGATACAGTTTTGATTTTAGATCAGGCGCTAAAGGCCGGCAAAACTATTTTGCTCGAAGGTTCACAAGGAACTTTGCTCGATGTTGATCACGGAACATATCCATATGTGACATCAAGTAATCCGACTGCTGGTGGTGCTTGCACTGGCTCCGGCATTGGTCCAACCAAAATCGAACGCGTAATCGGCATCGTTAAGGCTTACACAACTCGCGTTGGTAGCGGGCCGTTCCCAACTGAGCTTCTCGATGAAGATGGCGAAAAACTTCGCAGCATCGGTGGCGAAGTCGGTGTAACAACTGGTCGCAATCGTCGTTGTGGTTGGTATGACGCACCTATTGCTCGTTACGCAGTGCGCGTAAATGGCCTAACTGATTTCTTCTTAACCAAGCTCGATGTGCTCACTGGCTGGGAGCAAATCCCAGTATGTGTGGCTTACGAGATCGATGGCAAGCGCGTTGAAGAACTGCCTGCTTCGCAATCTGATTTCCATCACGCTAAGCCAATTTATGAATACCTACCGGGCTGGACTGAAGATATTCGCAGCGCTCGCAAAGTTTCTGATCTTCCAAAGAACGCGCAAGATTATGTTGCGTTCTTAGAGAAAATCTCTGGTGCGCCGATGAGTGCAATCGGCGTAGGGCCGGGTCGCGACGAGACAATCGTCGTGAAGGAGTTCATCTAAAGATGAAAATCCTCCTAGTCGGAAGCGGCGGTCGCGAACACGCCCTGGCACTAGGAATACACGCAGACACTTTCTGCACTGAATTACATGTAGCACCTGGAAACCCAGGCATTGCACAATTTGCAACTTGTCACGAATTAGATATTAAAGATAATCAAGCAATTACTGATTTAGCTAAATCACTTAACGTCGAGTTTGTTGTGATTGGCCCAGAAGTTCCACTTGTTAATGGTGCCGCAGATCGATTGCGCGCTGCTGGTATAAAAGTATTTGGTCCATCAAAAGCTGCCGCACAACTCGAAGGCAGTAAAAACTTTGCTAAAGAAGTTATGCATGATGCCGGTGTTCCAACTGCTAAAAGTTTTACGGTTGGCCCAGTGCAACTTGAGATCGAACGCGCGCTAGATACTTTTGGCGCACCATACGTTGTTAAAGACGACGGCTTGGCCGCCGGTAAAGGCGTTGTTGTTACAAATGATCGCCAAGTTGCTATTGATCATGCTTTGCAATGTCAACGAGTTGTGATTGAAGAATATTTAGCTGGCCCCGAGGTTTCGTTATTCGGAATTAGCGATGGTCGCAACATTATTCCGATGCAACCTGCGCAAGATTTCAAACGCGCCCTTGATGGTGATCAAGGTCCCAACACGGGTGGCATGGGTGCGTATTCACCGTTGCCATGGGCGCCAACTGATCTCGAAGATGATGCCTACACTCAAGTTTTAGCTCCAATGATTGCCGAGATGGCAGCTCGCGGAACCCCATTCGTAGGCTTGCTTTATGCAGGTTTAGCCCTAACCGACCAAGGTTTGCGGGTCATTGAATTTAACGCTCGTTTTGGTGACCCTGAGACCCAAGTACTTATCCCAAGATTGCAGACACCTCTGGCATCGCTACTTTATAAAGCAGCCACTAATGATCTAGATGATGTCGCACTTCAATGGCGTGATGATTCAGCTGTCACTGTTGTTCTTGCGGCTCCTGGTTATCCCGCTAATCCAATTGCCGGCGGCGAAATTACTAATATGCCAGAAGTTGCCGATACTCAAATTTTCCATGCTGGCACGAAAATAGAAGGTGCGAAATTACTGGCTAACGGTGGGCGAGTGCTGACCGTGACCGGCATGGGCAGAGATTTAACTGAGGCACGCAATCAGGCATACCGCGCGATCTCACAAATCAAATTAACCGATGCTTTCTACCGAACCGACATCGCGCTAAATGCGTCGGTGGCAGAGAAGGGCAATTAAATGCGAGAGAATGACGCAGTGAACGAGTCGTCTAGCTTGTTAGGTAGCCGTTACGCATCGGCCGAGATGCGCGCAATTTTCGCGCCGAGCGCCAAAATTATTCAAGAACGTAAATTATGGATCGCCGTTATGCGTGCGCAATCCACTTTAGGTCACCCAATTGCTGCCAAAGTTATTGCAGATTATGAAGCGGTAATTAATAAAGTTGATTTAGCCTCAATTGATGCTCGCGAAAAAGCTACTCGTCACGATGTTAAAGCGCGCATCGAAGAATTCAACGCTCTCGCTGGCCACGAAGCTATTCATGCTGGCATGACTAGTCGCGACTTAACTGAAAATATTGAAGCGCTACAAGTGCGCGATGGTTTAAATCTTGTGCACGACAAAGTTGTGGCTGTACTTGCAGCCCTCGGTGATCGTGCTGCGCAATATGCAGCCCAACCAATCGCTGGTCGTTCACATAATGTGCCTGCCCAAATCACCACACTTGGAAAACGCTTTGCGTCCGCTGCTGAAGAGTTGCTCTTCGCTTATGCCCGTTTAACTGCGCTACAAGAGCGTTATCCGATGCGTGGCATCAAGGGCCCAGTAGGTACCGCACAAGATTCGATTGATTTACTTGGCAGCAGCGCTGCTCATTTCAAATTAGAAGCAGCGATCGCAGCCGAACTTGGTTTCGAAAACGTTCTAGATTCAACTGGTCAGGTGTATCCGCGATCATTTGATTACGACGTAGTTACAACACTGGTGCAATTAGCTGCGGGCCCATCATCGCTAGCAACTTCAATTCGCTTAATGGCTGGCGCTGAATTAGTAAGCGAAGGCTTTAAAGCTGGCCAAGTTGGCAGTAGCGCAATGCCGCACAAAATGAATACTCGTTCATGCGAACGCGTAAATGGGTTATCGGTAATTCTGCGCGGCTATGCCTCAATGGTTAGCGAACTTGCAGGTGATCAATGGAACGAAGGCGATGTAAGTTGCAGTGTTGTACGCCGAGTTGCGCTACCTGATTCGTTCTACGCCATCGATGGTTTACTAGAAACTTTCTTAACTGTGATCGCCGAATTCGGAGCTTTCCCAGCAGTTATCGCAGCCGAACTTGAACGTTACTTGCCATTCTTAGCAACAACAAAAATTCTAATGGCAGCAGTTAAAGCTGGTGTTGGTCGCGAAGTTGCTCATGAAGTTATTAAAGAACATGCAGTTGCTGCAGCTCTAGCAATGCGCGAAGGAAAACCAAACACTATGTTTGCCGCCATCGCAGCCGATGCACGTATGCCACTTGATGCCGCAGCACTAACTGCGTTGATCAGCGATCCAATTGAATTTACTGGCGATGCTCGCCAACAAGTTGCTCGAGTTGTTAGTCGCATCGAAGCGATTACTTCCGCGCACCCTGCCGCTGCGCAGTACAAGCCCGGCTCTATCAGGTGAGCGGCTTTGGCCTAGCTGGCCCACCGCCAGCGCCTGCGATAACTGGGTGGAACCATTTGCGCACCGGAAAAGTGCGCGATCTTTACATCAATGAAAGCGGCGAACTTTTAATTGTGGCCAGCGATCGCATCTCAGCTTTTGATTGGGTTCTACCTACCGAAATCCCTAATAAAGGGGCAGTTTTAACTCAAATTTCGCTCTGGTGGTTCGAACAATTAAAGCATTTAGTACCGAATCACATCATCAGCACTGATGTTCCAGCCGCAGTTGCCGGACGTGCAGTTATTGCTAAACCGCTAACGATGTATCCGATTGAATGCGTTGCACGTGGTTATCTAACTGGCAGCGGTTGGGCTGAATACAAAAATGATCAAAAAGTTTGTGGCAATGATTTACCAGCTGGCTTGCTTGATGGTTCGCAATTACCAAATAGCATTTTTACGCCAGCTACAAAGGCTGAAATAGGCGATCACGATATGAATATTGATTTTCTAGCTGCGACTAAAATTGTAGGCACCGAAACTGCCACCGAGCTACGTGACTTAACACTTTCAATTTATGACTTTGCCGCCGGCGTTGCGCAAGAGCGCGGCATAATTCTGGCAGATACTAAATTTGAATTCGGAACCGACGTCCATGGCGAAGTAACTCTGGGCGATGAGGTATTGACTCCAGATTCATCTCGTTTTTGGGATGCCGCAGTATGGCAACCAGGTGGCTCACAACCATCATTTGATAAACAATATTTGCGTGACTATTTAGTTAGCAGCGGTTGGGATCGCGAAAGCAATCCACCAGCGCTACCGACTGAGATCGTAGAAAAAACCGCGCAACGTTATACCGAAGCATTCGCACGCATCACTGGCACCGAGTTTAAAATCTAACAAAGGGGATAAGACAATGGGAAAAATCATCGTCAATGTAGCGCTGAAGCCTGAAATCCTGGATCCACAAGGTAAAGCGGTTGCTGCCGCACTGCCCCGCCTAGGTTTCTCATTTGCTACCGATGTGCGCCAAGGCAAGCGTTTTGAGATTACCGTCGATGGTGATGTGACTGCCGCGCAAATTGCTGAAGTCGAAAAAGCTGCTGAAGTCTTACTGGCTAACCCAGTTATCGAAACCTTCACCGTTAGGGCCGAATAAGTATGCGCATTGGAGTCGTAACTTTTCCGGGCACCCTCGATGACCGAGATGCCGCGCGAGCAGTTAAATACGCGGGTGCCGAGGCTGTTTCGCTCTGGCACGGCGATGCCGATCTAAAGGGCGTCGATGCCGTAATTCTGCCGGGCGGATTTTCCTACGGTGATTATTTGCGTTGCGGTGCGATCTCACGCTTTGCCCCAGTGATGACTGAAATTATCACCCAAGCGAATAAGGGCATGCCGGTACTTGGTATCTGTAATGGTTTTCAAGTTCTCTGCGAAGCACATTTATTACCTGGCGCACTAACTCGCAATCACGAGCTACATTTCTTATGCCGTGATCAAAAGCTAAAGATTGAAAACACCACAAGTGCTTGGACTTCGAATTTCACAAAAGGTCAAGAACTTGTAATTCCGCTGAAAAATGGCGAAGGTTCTTTTCAGTGCGATGACGAAACTTTGAAGTCGCTCGAAGATAGCAATCGCATCATTGCGCGCTACGTCGGCGAAAATCCAAATGGTTCACGTAACTTAATTGCCGGTATCACTAATGAACGCGGCAATGTTGTTGGCCTCATGCCCCACCCAGAACATGCGATTGATTCACTAACTGGTCCTTCAACTGATGGTTTGCCATTCTTTACTTCAGTGCTAACAGCTTTGGTAGGTAAGTGATGTCACTAGATACCGTTGCAATTGCGCAAACTTCGCCAGATACCAAACAACCATTTGCTGAACTTGGCTTAAAGCCCGATGAATATGCCCGCATTAAAGAGATTCTTAATCGTCGGCCAACTTCATCCGAGCTCGCCATGTATTCAGTTATGTGGTCTGAGCACTGTTCTTATAAATCTTCCAAAGTACATTTAAAACAATTCGGCGAAAAAGCACCACATAGCGATGCGCTCTTAGTCGGTATTGGCGAAAATGCTGGCGTTGTCGATGTCGGCCAGGGCTACGCGGTAACTTTTAAAATCGAGTCACATAATCACCCCTCATTTATTGAGCCATACCAAGGCGCCGCAACTGGCGTCGGCGGAATCGTGCGCGATATTTTGACGATGGGTGCTCGCCCAATTGCAGTCATGGACCCTTTGCGCTTTGGCCCAGCCGAAGCCCCTGATACCAAGCGGGTTTTGCCCGGAATCGTGGCCGGAATCGGTGGTTATGGCAACTGTCTTGGCCTACCAAATATCGGTGGCGAAATAACTTTCGATCAAACTTATTTAGGCAATCCACTCGTTAACGCACTCTGTGTTGGCGTTATGAAACATGATCAAATCAAATTAGCTAAAGCATCAGGTGCCGGCAACTTAGTTGTGCTCTTTGGTGCTAAAACTGGTGGCGATGGCATCGGTGGCGTATCGGTTTTAGCATCCGAAACTTTCGGTGCAAGTGACCCAGCCAAGCGACCAAGTGTGCAAGTTGGCGACCCATTCGTTGAGAAAGTTTTAATTGAATGTAGCCTAGAAATTTTTGCTGAAGATTTAGTTGTTGGTATTCAAGATCTAGGTGGCGCCGGTCTTTCTTGTGCAACTAGCGAACTTGCATCAGGTGGCAGTGGTGGCATGCAAGTGCAACTCGACAAAGTTCCGCTACGCGACCCATCACTTTCACCCGAAGAAATTTTGATGTCCGAATCGCAAGAGCGCATGTGCGCAATTGTCGAACCAAAACACATTGCCCGATTCTTAGAGATCTGTGCCAAGTGGGATGTCACTGTCGATGTAATTGGTGAAGTAACCGATGGCGATCGCTTAATCATTACTTGGCACGGCGAAGTAATTGTTGATGTGCCACCACGCACTGTGGCACACGAAGGCCCTGTTTATAACCGCCCACTTGCCCAACCTGCTTACATCGATATTGTTAATGCCCAAGTCATTGAAGTACCACTGCCAAAAACTGCGGCTGAAATTAAAAATGTCATGCTAACTATTGCTGGTACTCCGAATTTGGCTGATAAATCTTGGGTTACATCGCAGTATGACAAATATGTACAAGGCAATACGATTTTGGCGCAACCAGAAGATGCCGGCATGGTTCGAGTTGATGAATCAACTCAACTTGGCGTGGCAATTAGTACCGATGCCAATGCCAACTGGTCATATTTAAATCCTTACGAAGGCGCCAAGTTGGCACTCGCCGAAGCTGCTCGCAATATTGCCGTTGCAGGTGCCAAGCCGCTGGCAGTCACAAATTGCCTTAATTTTGGCTCACCTGAGGACCCGGGCGTGATGTGGCAATTCGCCGAATCAGTGCGCGGTCTTGCCGATGGTTGTTTAGAGATGGGCTTACCTGTTACAGGTGGCAACGTTTCTTTCTACAACCAAACTGGTGATGTTGCGATTCTGCCCACCCCAGTAATCGGTGTGCTCGGTGTAATTCAAGATGTACGCACTCGCACGCCAATCGGAATTCCAGCTGCTGGTCTTGATCTCTATCTCTTAGGTGAAACTAAGCATGATTTAGCTGGCAGCGAATGGGCATTTTTGCATAATCAACGTGGCGGTAATTCACCAATTGCAGATCTGCAACGCGAAATGAAATTAATTGATTTCTTGCTTGCTAATAATGCAATCTTTAAATGCGCCCATGATCTTTCGCAAGGTGGTCTGGCCGCAACTTTGATTGAAGCAACTTTGAAAAACAATATCGGTGCCACGATCACACTAAATGATGCCGGCATTGAATTGTTATCTGAAACTCCATCACGAGTTTTAATTGCAATTGATCCTAAAGACTCTGCAAAAATTACTTATCCAGCCACCAAGATCGGCACCACCGGTGGTACATCGCTAACTATTAACGGCGCCGAGATTTCATTGGCTGAACTGCGCACTGCACATACCGAAACTTTCCCGAAATTATTTGGTTAAGCGATGCGCGATCCACAAGTTCTCGAATCAGTTAAGGCCACCTTGGCTTTATTAGTCGAGCGCAATCCTGGTCGCGCCATTGAAGTTCGAATTCCACCTTATGCCGCAGTGCAATGTGGCGAAGGCCCGACTCATACTCGCGGCACACCGCCGAATGTGATTGAGATGGATGCCGATACTTGGTTAGCACTGGCAAGTGGTGCAACCAATTGGGCAGCAGCCATGCAAACCGGCAAAATTAACGCATCAGGTGCGCGCGCAGACTTAACCGACTATCTCCCGCTACCAACTACAAATAGGATTGACCTATGAGCCGCCGCCCCGATGGATTGCTTAACCACAATGTTCTAGATGATGACAAAGGCCCGCAAGATGCCTGCGGAGTTTTCGGGGTCTGGGCACCGGGTGAAGAAGTCGCAAAGCTAACGTTTTACGGGCTTTACGCGCTGCAGCACCGTGGCCAAGAATCTGCCGGCATCGCAACTTCTGATGGCGAACGCATTCTGATTTATAAAGATATGGGTTTAGTTTCCCAAGTTTTCACCGAATCAGATCTGGCAGTTCTTAAAGGTGATTTAGCAATTGGCCATTGTCGTTACAGCACGACGGGTTCGAGCACTTGGGTAAATGCCCAACCAACTTTGCGCCCAACTAAATACGGCACTATCGCACTCGCCCATAATGGAAATTTAACAAACACTGGCGAGCTAGCTGAATTAGTTTCTAAATTAGACCCAACTCCTGCGCGCAATGGTCGGGGCGCAACAACTGATACCGAAATTATGACGGCGTTAATCGCACTTCAAAATGAGAAAAATGTCGAAGCAAGTGCACTTGCGGTGCTGCCACTTCTGGAAGGCGCCTTCTCGCTAATTTTTATGGATGAACATACTTTGTATGCAGCTCGCGATCGTCATGGCGTGCGCCCATTAGTAATCGGTAAATTAGAAACCGGTTGGGTAGTTGCATCTGAAACTGCAGCGCTTGACATTGTTGGTGCTGCATTTGTACGCGAAGTCGAACCCGGCGAATTTATTGCAATTGATCAAGATGGTCTACGCGCTCACCCGTGGGCACCAGCAGAGCCAAAAGGTTGTTTATTTGAATATGTTTATTTAGCGCGACCAGATACCACCATTGCCGGCCAAGGTATTCACGCAACTCGCGTAAAAATCGGTCAACAGTTAGCTAAAGAATTTCCAGTTGATGCAGATTTAGTTATTCCAGTCCCTGAATCTGGTACCCCAGCTGCAATTGGTTATGCCAAAGAATCCGGAATTCCATATGGACTTGGGTTAGTTAAGAATTCCTATGTGGGCCGTACCTTTATTCAACCTTCACAGACAATTCGTCAATTAGGTATTCGCTTAAAGTTAAACCCGCTGCGCGAAATCATTGAAGGCAAACGAATTGTCGTTGTCGATGATTCGATTGTGCGCGGCAATACCCAACGCGCCATCGTGCGCATGTTGCGCGAATCTGGCGCCGCTGAAATTCACGTTCGCATCAGTTCGCCCCCAGTTAAATGGCCTTGTTTCTACGGTATCGACTTCGCCACCCGCGCCGAGCTAATTGCTAGCGGTTTAGGGGTTGAAGAAATTCGCCGTTCAATCGGTGCTGATTCCTTGGGTTATGTTTCTATCGAAGGCCTAGTGCAAGCAACTTCAGTACCTGAATCAAAACTCTGCACCGCATGTTTTACCGGTGTTTATCCAATTGCGATTCCGACTGATATGTCTGAAGGCAAAATGCGCCTTGAGATCACTGAAGTTTCTAAAGCAACGGAACCAATAAATGGCTGATTACAAAGACGCCGGCGTAGATATCGATGCAGGAGAGCGCGCTGTTGAATTAATGAAGGCCAGCATTGCCAAAGCTTCACGTAAAGAAGTAATGGGTGGCATTGGCGGCTTTGCTGGTTTATTCGATGCATCTGCGTTAACCAAATACAAACAACCGCTACTTGCAACTTCAACGGATGGCGTTGGTACTAAAACCGAAATTGCGCGCGCTCTTGGCAAGTACGACACCATCGGTGAAGATTTAGTTGCGATGGTGGTTGATGATTTAGTTGTTTGCGGCGCCGAACCACTTTTTATGACTGATTACATCGCAGTTGGCAAAGTTATTCCAGAACGTATCGCTGAAATTGTTGCGGGCATTGCACGTGGTTGCGTAAAAGCAAACACCGCACTTATCGGTGGCGAAACTGCCGAGCACCCCGGGCTACTAGCTGATGATGAATTTGATATTGCAGGTGCGGCAACTGGCGCAGTCGATGCTGAGAATTTACTTTCGGCCGAACGCGTTAAAGCTGGCGATGTATTAATCGCTATGCCAGCATCAGGTTTCCATGCAAATGGCTATTCACTAATCCGCCACATCATCAAAACAAAAAACTTATCCCTGGCTGCTAATTTTCCAGATACAAACAAAACTCTCGGCGAAGTTCTGCTTACTCCAACTGAGATTTACACACTCGATTGTTTAGCTCTGATCAAATCTCTCGGCCTTAACTTGCGCACTTTCGTGCATGTCACCGGTGGCGGTTTAGCCGAGAACACTGCCCGCGTTATTCCGGCTGGCCTTTGCGCCACCTACAACCGCAACACTTGGGCCTTGCCCGCCGAGATGCTTTTCCTGGCCCAAGCCGGCGAGGTCGCCCAGCCCGCCCTTGAGCGCACCTGGAACGCAGGCGTGGGCATGGTCGCCGTTGTGGCCCCCGAAGTCGCCGATCTGACCCTGAAATCCCTTGCCGCCCGCGGTATGAAGGCCTGGATTGCCGGCGAAGTACGCTCAACCGATGCTCAGTTACGCTCAACTTTGGAAGGTACCTACCAAGCGCGGTAACCTACGCGTCTTGACGGATACAAATTGAAAAAGGAGGTCGCCCATGGGTCGCGGCCGCGCAAAAGCAAAGCAAACTAAAGTTGCTAGAGATTTGAAATATAACTCTCAAGATATGGATCTAGATCGCCTCGCTGCAGAATTACATGGCGAAGCTCCAACATCTGATGAAAACGATAACGATGACCCATTCGCTGAGGGCAATTACATTCCTCGCGCTTAATTTCTAAGTTATTAACAAGTTAGTTAGCCTGTAACTCATGACGCGTCGAACTCCATATGTAGCGTCGTTACGAATTTACGAACCACTCTCAGCTTTTGAACCCGCAGATCGCTTGCTCTGGGAAGAAGCATTCCCGATTTACTCAACTGTTGAAGATGAACAAACTCGCGCGATGCAACGTTTAATTGCACCCACATTTTTTGCCAACATCGCCGACGGCGCTCACATTTTAGATTACGAAGATGTTCGCTACGTATCGCCTTGGTCAACCGCAACTCGAAGTTGGGCCGCCTACGACAATTTCACTGACTCGCTACCAAGTACAGTAAGTAAATTTTTCTTTACACCAGCTCTCGAAGAGCTAATCACAACCGGTGCTGATTACATTGATAATAAAGTTCCACACATCTTGACTGATACTTGGACAATTCCGCCGCGTTGGTTTTCACTTTTTGCTCCCGAAGAACGAATGCGTGGCGCCGATAGCAATGGGGCATTTTCAATTGCTCGCGCCAAAATTGCTAATGCAAAAACTCGTTGCAATTTCACTCACGAAGCCGTTATAAACGCTTTCGGTGAAGGTGGCATTGAAGAAGAGATTCAAGATTTGCATGACTGGATGGATATGTTCCACCCAAAATCTTTAGTAGAACTTGATTACGGCGGCCTTGCTGATTATTTAAATATCGCTCTCGCCGATCTCGGCGGCATCGAAGCTGATTCTTCAATTGAAGATATTCACGAATCACTTGCTGGCCTTGCCGCTAACGATGGCGCAACAGCCGGCGTTGGGTACGAGCGATTAATAACTCGCTGGCGCAAAGTTGCCGCTTTTGAACAAGCTTCCTAGATAATCTAAAACCCACGCGCAATTTCTAACCCCAAAGGGTGAGATTTCTGAGAAAAAGTATTGCTTTTGCCCTATGAGTAGACGGATACTTCACCCCTAAAGGTGCGAAACGGACATCGTTTACATCATTTTTCGGGGAGAGAACTTATGAGTCGACTAACTGATGCCGAAGTTTTATTAACACCTTCAGAGGTCGCCGCACTCTTTCGAGTTGACCCAAAGACAGTTACCCGTTGGGCAAAGGCCGGAAAATTAACTTCAATCCGCACCTTAGGCGGACATCGTCGCTACCGTGAATCTGAAGTTCGCGAACTTTTAAAGAACCATTTAAATACCCAAGGCTAAAAAAGTTGGGCAGGGTCAGCCCTACGCATAAGATCACTTCCTATGGACTACTCGCTGACTCAATATATTTTCTTGGGTGCAGCAACCTTTCTCTTAGTTGGCGGCCTTACCCCAGTAATGCGCAAGATCGCACTAAAAGTCGGCGCTATTGATCGCCCAGATCTTGCCCGCAAAATTCAGAAAGAGCCAGTTCCTTATTTAGGTGGCCTAGCAATCTCAATTGGCGTCACCGTTGCGTCACTTGCTGCGCTTTTGTATTCAGATTTCACATCTGACTCATTTGGCAAAGCTTTATCAGTTTTACTTCCTGCAATTTTGATTTCAGCAATGGGTCTCTACGATGATCTCAAAGGGCTCGAACCTTGGCCACGATTGATTGCCCAATCAATCGCAGGTTTAGTAATTGCTATTTATTTAATTCAAAATGAAATCGTCGGCCAACCTTTTGGAAATCGGATAATCGATGCCGCTGTAACTATTTTCTGGGTTGTCGGAATTTGTAATTCAATTAATTTCTTTGACAATATCGACGGCGGCGCATCTGGAACTGTCGCAGTAATTTCAATCTTCCTATTTCTAATTGCATTTGATCACGGTCAACTTCTAGTTAGCGCACTTGCAATCGTGACCGCCGGTGCGACTCTTGGTTTCTTAATCTGGAATAAATCTCCCGCTAAAATTTATATGGGCGATGCCGGCGCACTCTTTCTTGGAATCATCATTGCCGTACTAACAATTCGCCTTGACCCGGAAGTTGGCCCGCAGTACCGCGCCCTATCTATTCCACTGTTTCTGATGGCGATCCCGATCCTTGATACAACGACCGTGGTTATTTCTCGCGTATCTCGGGGGATTTCGCCATTTACCGGCGGCCGCGATCATCTATCGCATCGCTTGGTGCGCAAAGGCTTAACTCGCAAAACCGCCGCCTATGCTCTTTGGGCCCTTGCTGCGATCTATGGCTCAATCGCCTACTTAGTCTGCTGCGTATTAACCGGCCCAGCTCTACCCCTGATTATTCTCGCTGGCGCATCCTGGCTAATACTGCTGATCATCTTCTTGCGAATCCCCGCAACCGATCAGTAGTAACCTATGAACATGAGCGAAAACCAAAATCCCCCTGCCGATGATGCTCGCGCCAAATTTCTTGCTGCGCTAGAAAAAAAGAAGAACAAAAACACTTCACTTCCAGGCGGCGGAACTTCCTCTGGCTCAAAGGTTTCAGGCTCACAAGCAGGCGGAGCACCTGCGGCGCGCTTTCAACGTAAATCTGGCCCATCAGGATCTGCTGGTTAATCACTAGCATCGCCGTTTACTTACACCAGCCTAAAGAATTAATCTTAAATTAAGGCTAATCCGTACCTCTGGCTCTAGATCAAATGCTCAAGTGGTGACATTATCTCGCCATGAGAAAAACAGCCCTAGTAGCCATTTTGATTTCTGCTCTCTTGATTCCGGTATCCGCTCAAGGTGCTACCGCTAAAGCTGGTGCGAAATGCACCAAACTAAAGTCAACTCAGACAGTGAGTGGTAAAAAGTTCACCTGCATTAAGTCGGGTAAGAAATTAGTTTGGGATAAAGGCGTAAAGGTATCTGTTAAACCAACTCCGAAGCCAACACCTGTTGTTGTTAAAAAATCACAAGAGATTAAATTCTCAGTACCCCCATTTGTTTATTTCACAACTGAAACTTCTTCGCCAGATGCGGATGAGTTAATAACAACCGCCGGACTAAAAGTTACGTATTCGGCCAGCGGCGCATGTTCCTTCAACTCTGCAACTAATTCGCTCTCACTTACTTCGATCGGTACTTGCAGCCTCACCGGGTCACAGGCGGGCGATGCGGACTACTTGCCTGCGCCTTCGGTAACTAAAACCTTTGAGGTTAAGAAAATGCCGCAGACTATTGAGCTAGATGAATTCGAAGACCAAGATCTGCTCACCGTCAAAGTGTTTCCAATAACATTCTCCAGCGATGCTGCTGCTCCTGAAGTTGTAATAACTTCAAATACTGAGGACATCTGCACCACAGAAGACACTGACGTTACTTTCCTAGCTGAAGGTGATTGCGAACTAACTTTCACCAAAGCCGGAAATGAATATTACGAAGCCGCGCCAGCCGTGACTCGCATCATCAAGGTCTTTTCAAGCGCACAGCCAGGAGATGCAGCGAACCCTGCTGGATTAGGTGTTGAAGCAACCAAAAAAGGCGTCACAGTTACCGTCGATGCCATCAATGAAGAAGTAAGTGATGCAATCTGCGAAGCTGATTCTGCTAATGAATCTTGTATCGATGAAGATGGCGTCGGAGTCTTGGATCCTGAATCAAATACTCGCTACGTAGAAGTTGTATTCAGCATTTCTAATAACAGCGAAGAGACTTGGATTGCGACCAGAATTGGCTTGCAAGTAGATGCTGATAACAACTACGAGCACACAATGGTTTACGGAGTTGATTCGCTAGATGAGCTTGAACTAGAGCCTGGTGATTCGATTACTGGAAGCTATTTCGTGCTACTTCCAAACAGCGATGACTCAGCCGAAACCTTTATCTTCTACGGTGATGACACCGACGAAGGCATGTTCTATTTCACGGCTAAGTAAATGCGGAGAGATCGCAAGTCGATAGCCTTTGCGCTCTCTGCCGCACTCTTTTTCACGCTAACTAGTTTCACGCCTTCGCATGCCATTACACCCGGTGAGGGGTGCCAAAAGGTTGGCCAAATGTCAATCGTTAATGGCACCAAGCATTTCTGTGTATTGCACAAAGCTAGCGATGGTCGCACTTCGGCAATCTGGAATAAAGGCGTTGCTTTCCCAGAATCTCCAGGAAAGAAATTAACTGTTCGCTACATTGCTTTTGCAGCGCTTAAGAATTACTTCGAAAAACAACCAATCAGAACAGACAAAGTCGATGCGCATATCGACCCAGCTCTTGACCCAAAAATTCGCGAGCTATTTCTAACTTATGCCGATGATGCAATGCGTTTCTGGGGCAAGGACTATTTGCCTGAAGCCACGATGTTTGTTGGCGCTGCAACACCTTGGTATGTAAAGGAATCATGTGATTTTCCGAAATCACTAAACGATTCGACTGTGGACTACACCTGGTGTTATCAGCGCAAGCCTATTGATTTAGCTGGTGGCTCAGGTTGGCCAAATCAAGAGCCAGATCAATTAAGTGCTAACGGAGCGGTTTATGGTCCTTATTCTTATTCAAAAAATCAAGTAACAGGTTACGGACAATCGCCACTTTATATTTACCTATCTTCGTTAGAGACTAAAAAAACTTTAAATATAAGCGCTGTTACGCAACACGAGTTAACACACATAGCTCAATGGAACGCCTATGGCAGTGGTGTAACAGGTGGCGAGCGGGCAGCCCAATACGTAGCATTAGGTTCATCTGGAAAGATAAATTATAAATTACGGATGCGTCCTGAAGTTTGGACCGAAGGTAGTGCTAATTACTTCGGTAACGCCCTTGCTGAAATGCGAGTCCCGGGTCGGCTTGAGAAAGATATGAGCGCTGAAACTGGCAAACGACTTTCAAGCGCATCGAAAGATTTAGATTTTCTCGTTACGGAGCCTTATCCCACCATTGGTCCCAACATGACCTCTGAGCAAGATGCAATTAAGAATGACTTCTATTCACGTCGCTACTGGGCAGGTGGCTTGATGACCGAACTTATGTGCGCACATTTTGGCTTTGCGAAATGCATGAGCTTTAACCGCACCTGGGCTGAAGGGTGGGCAGACCCAGATGCAACCTTCCAGTCTGTTTTCGAAAAACATTTCCCAATCTCATGGACATCCTGGACTAAAGCAACCGATGCCTATGTGAGCGATATTTTAAATAGTAAGCCAACCCCACTAACTAAGTACTTTCCTGTCGATACCGAATCAGCCTCACCTCTCCACACCGGAACCACAGCTGACCCGCAGCCACTAAACACATATCTGACTAAGAAATACGTAAAAGTAAAAGTTCTAAAGGTTGCCGATAAAGTCTCTGAACTAGTTTGTAAAACAGAGCTAATTCAAGACGGTTGCGACTTTGGTGGCGATGTTGACGCTGATTCAGATTCACGCTTTGTCGAGATCACAGTCACCATTACAAACAATGGCAATGAAAGCTGGACTCCAGGAATCTTCGGTTTATATAACGATGATGAGTACTACGGTGGAAATTTCATCGTCGATGGCATTATTCCAAACGACATAGAGCTGGCAGTTGGTGAATCTATAACCTTAAAAACCTACATCGGCTTGCCAAATAACATCAAATTAACCGACAGCCTCTTCTATATCTCTGAGAACAACGCAGACGACGCTTTCTACTTAAAACTAAAATAGACCCGTGAGTTTTCTACTTGAGATTCGAGTGCGACCGAACGCATCACGAAACAAAGTCGGCGGCACCGCAGGGGATCCACCAAGGTTAGTTGTCGCCGTGCAAGCACCTGCTGTTGATGGCAAGGCAAACTCAGCCGTAGTTAAAGAGTTAGCTGAAGCGTTTAATCTGCGTGCCCGTGATTTCACAATTGTTCATGGCGAACTAGCCCGAGATAAACGACTGATTGTTAACGGCGATGAAAGTGAATTAGCTAAACGTTTAGAAGAGTTAAGCGGAGATCCCAAACTTCTTTAATTGTTTTGGATTTAAAGTGGCCAAATCTAAAGTGGCTA
This sequence comes from Candidatus Nanopelagicaceae bacterium, assembly GCA_965267915.1. GTDB lineage: Bacteria > Actinomycetota > Actinomycetes > Nanopelagicales > Nanopelagicaceae > Planktophila. The sequence continues at coordinate 99,525 of OZ254153.1, forward strand.
GGGCCGGGATCGAACCGGCGACCTCACGATTTTCAGTCGCGCGCTCGTACCAACTGAGCTACCCAGCCTTGGGCGGTCTATAACTCCGCACGCATCGCTGCGATCGAAATGTAAGTCCTTGCGACCCGGACGGGACTTGAACCCGCGACCTCCGCCGTGACAGGGCGGCGCGCTAACCAACTGCGCTACCGGGCCTTGATGAATATTTAAAAATATTCCTGTCACATAAGTGGCTCTTATGTCACCTTCAAAGCCGTTGTTACTTGTGTTGCGTGCCCCCAACGGGATTCGAACCCGTGTTACCGCCGTGAAAGGGCGATGTCCTAGGCCCCTAGACGATGGGGACGTTTGAGGCTCGCAAATCGTACCCTTTAACGCCTCACGATCAAAACTCGATTAATTCACCCTTTTTGATCAAGTAACTAGGGGATCTGCGAGCAATAGGGCACAAAAAAGCCGCTATTCCTTTGGATTAGGGCTAGCGGCTCTTTTGTTTAATGGTTGTTAGCGATTAATTAAGCGCCCAACGAACAGTGATCGAGACTGTCACATCTTGCTCGCCTAGATCAACCTCTACAGCAGCACTATCTGCCACCATGTCAGCCTTTGCCATTGGGTAAGGTGATGAATACACAGGTGAAGATTGCTCTTCAAGTGATAACACCTTACCTAGATTTGTTCCAAGAAGCTTTGCATAAGAAGTTGCCTTTGATCGCGCATTAGCAACAGCTGATGCGCGTGCTTCCTCAGTTGCTGTAGCTGGATTAAGAGTTGTTGGAATTACTCCACCAAGCTGCACATTGTCGCCACCTGCTGTGACAACTGCTTCGATAATCGCACCAGCATCAGATGCTTTTCTAACTAACACATCAAAAGTTTGTGATCCACGGTAGCCAGTGATCTTTGTGCCGGTCTCTTGTGTCCAGGTGTATTCAGGGTAGACAGAAATATTCGCAGAACGAATATCTTTTGCCGCAATACCTTTATCTTTTAGCGCTGCACGAACAGCGGCAGCAGATTTGCTAGCTGATGACAGAGCTAAAGCATTTGTTGCTGCAACAGTAGAAACAGTTGCGTTAAAGCGAACTGCATCAGGAACAACCGAGACTGTGCCAACACCTGTGACGGTGAGGTATCGGTTATCTGGCGTGCCAGCGCCATTGGCTGGAATTGCTAGGGCGACCACGCCTGCGACTGCGGCAATGGAAAGAATGGATACGAGGGTACGAATTTTTGAAAGTTTCATACCCAAATCATAACTCTAATAATCGGAACTTGATTAACCCCTGCTTGGAAAACGGTGTGAATAAGAGATCACTTAAAGGCTGCGGTATAGATCTCCATGATCTTTAACCATACGATCTAGCGAGAAATACTCTTCCGCCCGGGCCTTACCCGCCTCTCCCATAGCCTTTCGCAAAGCAGCATCACCCACTAACTTCGCAACCGCATCAGCTAAGCCACCTGCATTTGATTCGGTAAGCAGCCCCGTTGCACCGTTTATTACAACATCGCCAACCGAGCCCACATTTGTTGAAACTAGCGGCAATGAATACTGCGAACCTTCGATTAACGCCAATGAAACAGCTTCGTTATCACTACAAAGAATCAAAATATCAGCGGCCGAAAAGACCGCTGCCATATCTTTTTGCCAACCCAACATGGTCACCGGCAAATCTTCACTTGAAATCCGATTCTTAACGTACTCATTTAAATCACCGTCACCAGCAATCAGAAAACTTACTGGCTCCTTGCGCATCTTTAACTCGGCAACCACATCAAGTAATCGATCAGGCCGCTTGATCTGAGTTAACCTGCCAACGAAGAGACAATAAATTGCATCAGCAGCTAAACCAAGATCGCGACGAGCTTTCTCTTTTGCTACAGGGCTAACGTCGGTAACGCCCGGAAAGAGAACGTTAAATTGTGATTTCTTACCAACGCCAGCATTTAATAAATCTCGCTCAACTTGAGTTCCCATTGCAATCAACCGATGGGTTCTCTTGGCCAGCGCCACTTCACACAAAAGCAATAAATTAGTTTTAACTTTAGAGAAGTAGCCATCAAGTAAATGCCCATGATAGGTATGCACTCGCTTTGCTCTTGGGTAGGTCGTGATGCCAGCTAAGCGCCCCAACAAACCAGCCTTAGACGTGTGGGTATGAATCACATCAGGCTTAAATTCTTTTATGACTTTAACTAACTGAATAAACGCCGCTAGATCCTTGCGCGGTGAAATCGCCCGCTGCAGCGAAGCTATCTTCACAGCCGGGATATCTCGCGCAATCGCTTGCAGATAATCTTCTTCAGAGCCATCGCACACGCCTGCCACCAACTTAAACTCAAAAGCAGCTGCGTCGTAATTGCGCATGAGATTGCCAATTAACACGGCAACTCCACCAGTATTCATGCGGGTAACTATCTGAAGTACCCGAATTGGCTGGCTTTGGCTTCCCATGTGGTTATCTTCTCGCAGAAACCGTAGATAATTGTGCCCATGGGCCAATTTCTCTCAAATTGTAGTGTTGATTCATTAGCAACTGCTGCCCAATCACTAATTGATGGTCACCTCGTAGCTTTTCCAACTGAAACTGTCTATGGCCTCGGCGCCGACGCAACTAATCAATCAGCAGTTGCACGTATCTATGAAGTTAAAGGTCGCCCCGCAGACCACCCACTAATCGTGCACATCGCAGATTTAAAATATCTTGATCAATGGATCTCTGAAATTCCAGCATATGCAATCGAACTAGCCCGTTCGTTCTGGCCTGGCCCCATGACTTTAATTCTTAACCGCAGCGAACTTGCTAAAGATTTCATAACCGGCAACCAAGATACCGTCGGCATCAGAATCCCGGATAACTCAATTGCACTTGGGCTTTTAGAAGCTTTCCACCAAAAAGGTGGCACTGGCATCGCAGCCCCAAGTGCTAATCGTTTTGGTCAGGTATCACCAACAACTGCCGCAGCTGTTGAAGAAGAGTTAAGTGAGTACCTAACTGATTCTGATTTAGTACTAGATGGTGGCCAATCTGAAGTTGGCCTCGAATCAACAATTATCGATTGCACAACAGAGCTACCAAGAATTCTGCGTCCAGGTGCAATCACGATTGCCATGATTGAAGAAGTAACCGGATTAAAGATTTCTGCTGCGAATATCTCAAACCCATCAAATATTCGCGTAAGTGGCTCGCTTGAAAATCATTACGCCCCCAAAGCCAAAGTAATCCTTGACCAAGAACCAACACCTGGCGCTGGCTTTATTGCACTAGCCGAGAGTCAAACCCCACCAGGTGTTGTTCGACTAGCAGCCCCAAACACAGTTGAAGAATTTGCTCGCACCCTTTATTCAGCCCTTCGCAAAGGTGACCATCAAAACCTAACGACCATATATATCGCCCAGCCTGCAGGTGATGGGCTAGCAATAGCTATTAGAGACCGTTTAGCGCGTTCGGCTAATGGCAGATAAGAAAGGCCTTAGTCTACCTTTTCTTTTTTCTATAAGACTTTGATAGAGAGCACTTACCGACTTGGAGTGTTTATCCAATTCAAAATTTTCTAATACCCTCGCTCTATTTCTTGACCCCTCTTCCTCAAGCAAGTATTGTTCACTCGAAGATATTCGAATTATCTGTGATATTTTCTCAACCACATTTGCTTCACTAAAAGTGAAGAATTCTTCTGAATCAGTTACCTCATGAGCTGCTGACTCTTTTAAAGTTACAACTGGCTTACCGCAACTCATCGCCTCCAGAGTAATTAAACTAAATGATTCTCCGAGACTTGGGACTATTACTAAATTGGAAATACCAAAGTATTCTCTCATTTCTTCGCCAGTTGTCGCCCTTGGAAGAGAAATCACATTTTGATTGGAAGCAAAAAGCCCCCCAGCATCAATTAGAATGAATAAAACATTTTTTAGATCTACCTCCGAGGAGACTATTTTTTTAACGATTTCTATACCTTTGATAACATCATTGTGAGCATTCATGAATACTGTGAATGCGTTATCGCTAATCTGATACTTTTCTCGGATTAAGTGACTTTCTTTTACTGAAAATGGAGTAAATAAGAGACTATCTATTCCAAAGGGAATCAAGTGTAACCTGTCACTGTCAATAGGAAGGTTTGCTAAAACCCTGGTTCTCATCCATTGCGTGCTAACAATGTAGTCGCAATTCAATTTTTTGATTAATCTAACTTTCCGGGCATACTCATGCTCTGTACGATCTCGTTGCACAGCTATTGTGCGCCCCAAAGCAGGACATTGCCCGCAACCGTGACCGTATCGATTGCAATCTAATGGCTGAATACAGTGGCCAGTCGTTATCCATAAGTCATGTAAAGTCCATACAGATGGCTTTATTCTCGTCAATAATTTCAAGGCTTCTAGCCTGAAAAAATTGTTATGTAATATGTGGTAGTGAACAACATGAGCTTTTCGAAAATGTTTATTAAACAAGATCCAAACAGTCCAAAAGTAGAATCTAGATTGGAATCCAGTTTTCGCCTCAAATTCTGCAATGGACGCAGATAAACGGCGCAAACGCTCGGGTGTAATTGATTTACCTGAAACTCGCTCATGCAGGTCTGATAGCAAAGAATATTCGATACCCTCTTCAGAGAGTTTACTTTTTATCGATAAACCATTAAATCTTGCCGAGAGACTATCCGCATGACTTATTCCACAGACTCGCATTGACTTCATTTATAAACTCTTCGAGCAGTGTAATTCATAGTGAGACTAAGTTATCAGAAGAGGCGACCCTAGGTCACTACGTAGCTGACTAAATTCCACAAAACTATTTCTTGAGCAATTTCAAACTTAATAAATCGCGGTAATCCACAAAAACTATTTTAGACTTTTTCTTAAAATTCTGATCTTCTAATTGAAATTTAAACAAATATAGGATGAATAGAAAAATACCTATAGGTATTTTTCTCTAAATCTCTTCTGAAGTGGTCTAAGTATGCAAGAATTTTTAATCTTTTCTCTCGTCTTTTTGGGTAACTTAAAAAAAGTTATAATGACAATATTAGAGAGCTTTGAATTGAGATTTTTGGAGAAAATAGAAATGAAACTTTTTTTCTTCAATATTTGCGGCATTGGTGAATTCACTTGTAACCCTATATCCGATATTGCTTGTTGGATGTTTGCTTGTGACTCCAATTGTGCAATTGATGATTTTGCCGCAGAGTTAGCGTGAAGAGTGACAACGGTTAAGGGCAATTCAATATGAAGAAGCGGTGAAGTTACATAATGAAGCAACTTAAACCATGCTGCGATATCTTCTCCGGCGGCGCGTAAATGAGGAAATGGATTTTCAAGAGAACCTAATAGACTACTCTTTATCATCACAGTTGGTGTTGCAATAGTGCAACCGTGTCCTGCTATAAAAGCAGCTTGATTCCATCCTGAGTGACGAGAAGTATCGTGATACTGGTAAGAGTGATCCATTCTGTCGCGTGAAAAATAACTAGTGTGTGAAATCTCAGAATCGAACGCAATCATATGAGTCAGCTGCTCAAAAATTTTGTCTGGGAGAAAAAAGTCATCACTATCCAAGAAGCAGATATATTCACCGTCAGAGGCGTTCATCCCTACATTTCTACTTTGGCCCGCCCCTAGATTAATCTCATTCCTGATGTATTTAACAGAAAAGTCTTGGCTATCAACCATTTGAGAAATATCAATCGTCGAGCCAGGTGAATCGTCAACAATTACAACCTCAAGGTTGGAATGTAGCTGGCTTCTAAGGCTTTTTAAAGCAAAACTTAAAAGGAATGGTCGGTCTGCGACTGGAATCACAACTGACACTTTTAGGCATGAAATTTTACTTAATAGTGCAGAATTTAGATTTTGCTCTGCGAGACTGAAGCCATTATCTTGAAGAAAAATTCTAAATTCCAGAATCTCTCTCAAATCTAATTGTAAAGATTTTGGAGATTGACTTAGCCAGTAGTTTGATAGCTGAAGCCATAATTCTTCTGATTCTTTTTTCACAGGAACTCTATTTTTGTTTGTATCTTGATTAGGGTGCTGTCTGGTACGCACCAGTGATTTTGGAATATGCTTAAATCTTTTACCTGCCGCTAAACATCGCAACCAATAGTCATAATCTTGCGTATATCTCAAGGTCTCATCGAACATTCCTACTTCGCTGAGAATACTTTTGCTTATTAAAACAGTACAACCATTGATCAATCCTCGCTCTAGACCACCCAATCTTCGGCAATTCAACACTTGATTAGTAAAATCTACTTCACCAGTCTTTTTCCCATGTTCGTTTATGAGATCATAATTTGAAAACAAAATATCTAAATTTGGATTACATTCAGATAAAGCTTTGACTTGTATGGACAATTTCTCAGAATTAAAAAGATCATCATGAGATAACCATGCAAGAAATTCACCATTCATCTTCTGTATTACTAAATTCAGTGCTGAAGCAACACCACCGTTTTTCTTTTGAAAAAAAATGATTCGGGGGTCATCAAATTTTGCTGCGATGGCACGGATAGCGGTTTCATTATTGGAGCCATCATCTACTACGATAATTTCAAAATTTTCGTATGTTTGCTTAAAGATAGAATTTAGAGCTTCTTCTAAGTAGTTCTCACCGTTATAAACTGGAACTGCAATCGTGATAAGAGGGCTATACTGCATGTGCTCAATGTAATGAGTATTTGTAATAAACTGGGCAAACCCAACATAGAAACATGATTAAAAAAGGATCCCTGAGGCCATTAGTGCTTCACTTCAAGAAATTTGGATCATTTTTCAAGGATTTCAGTAAATTCGGTACATAATCAAATGTTTATGTACCCTGTTAAATTAATCCTCTACAAAAAACATTTGAAATAAGTTCAGACTGATCTCTTCATGGTATATCTAATTGCAATAGTGGCGATGCTTGTCACTAGTCTTGGTCTTTTACATATGCTCTGCAAAAGTGACGATTTTATGATTAAAAAAAATGAGTGAGTTAAACTAAAATCTTTTCTAAAGATTAGCCATAGATGTCCGTAAAGGTATGCCTCTCTCAGATGAGGACTTCCATAACTTTGAATTTCCGTAGAATGTGAATGTATCCAGTTTTTCACATTAGATTCGAAAAGCATGGCCTTAACTTTTGCGTTTGTAGCACTTGAAAATGATCCCATGTGCTCCCTCCAGGCGCCCAAAGCGCCTGCTATCCTGAAACCAGATGTAAATAATCCAAGATTAAACATTTGAATTAAGTCAGATGGGAATACGACGTTTGGGTCTCTTGGAACAAAATTTGCTGGTAGATGAGTCGTATCTATTATCAGACCGGCACTCGCAATTGGGATAAGCACTTCGTATAAAGTTTTACTGGACCAATCTGCAAGTAATTCAATCCTTAAAGGTTCTCCAAGCTGATTTATGACCAGCCTATCTGGATAATAAAATCCATGACCAGGATTTGCATTCATTCCTATCGACATAGTCTTTAACCAGTCCTTGTGTGGTGGATCATCTGAACTAACTATCGCAATAAACTTTTTGCTGGCTGATTTCCAACCAACATTTACAGCAAAAGATTCGCCTTGATTTGAAGTCAAGAAAACTGGTTTGACTTGCTCATGTGACTTAGCAAAATTAATCAGAAACTCTTTTGTTTCATCTGTTGAGCAGTCATCTACGACAATGATTTCTAAATCTTGCGATTCTTGGACAAGAATTGCTTTTAGTGTTTCTTGCAAGTAGTCAATACGGTTATAGGTTGGAACAATTACGGATATAGAGTCCAGAATGTTCATATCTTGCCCTTAACATCTTGCTGTTTTTTGCCCGGCCCGTCAAAACCAGAGTTTTCACTACTATAATGGGCAAATGGGTAAAATTGTGGTTCTTGGTTCGAGGGGCATGCTCGGGCGAGAAGTAACTCGTGTTCTTCAAAGCCATCAATTTGATGTTGTGCCTACCATTAGGGGTGGTAATGTTTCAGGTAGTCAAGTTAGATTAGATTTCAATTCAAATGTTGAAGAGTTACGTAATTTTTTTTTAAAAATTGGCCGAGTAGATTACGTAATTAATTGTATAGGCATGATTAAGCAAAAGTTTAATTCGGAAAGCGAAATAAGAGATTCAATAACTGTTAATTCAATGCTACCCGCATTCCTGAATGTGTGCTCTACGGAATTTGATTTCCGAGTAATTCAAATAGCGACTGATTGTGTTTTTTCAGGCAGGGAGGGCCGTTATGTTGAATCATCAACGCATGATGTTAGTGACTTGTATGGAGTAACCAAGAGCTTAGGCGAAATTACGTCTGAAAGATTTCTCAATCTACGCTGCTCAATCATAGGTGAAGAAACTGGAACCCACTTTTCTTTATATAGCTGGTTGTTAAGTCAACCTTTTAATTCGGTAGTAAACGGCTATACGGATCATTATTGGAATGGATTAACTACAGAAAGTTTCTCAAGAATCGTTTCTGGAATTCTAACTACAGAATCTTTTGAGCCTGGTACTAAACACGTTGTACCTGTAGACACGTTAACCAAGCATAATTTACTAGGAATAATTGCTAAGCTTAATAATAGATCAGATATAATAATTAGGGAATATGAATCTGGAACAAAAGTCGATCGAAGCCTAAGTACAGAGTATGAAGAATTTAACAATAATTTGTGGTCATCTGCAGGGTATGAGAGCAAGCCAACAATCCAAAATATGATTGAACAATTTGTACAGACATCGAAAGGAGCTCACGTTGGGTAATGATGATTTTTCAGGAGCTACCATTTGTGTTACTGGTGGTACTGGATCCTTCGGGTCAACAATGGTTCGGCATTTATTGAATCATGAACATAATTTGAACGAAATTCGAGTATTTAGTCGTGACGAGAGCAAGCAAGATGCAATGCGCAACGAGTTACAATCTGAAAGAGTCAAGTATTACATAGGCGATGTTCGTGACTACTCAAGTGTAGAAAATGTCTTGAAAGGAACAGATTACGTTTTTCATGCTTCTGCTCTCAAGCAAGTACCTTCATGTGAGTTTTTTCCAGATCAGGCCTTAGCAACAAACACAATAGGTAGCGCAAACGTTATTAATGCTTCAATTAAAGCAGAAGTGAAGTCTCTTGTTTGCTTGAGTACTGATAAGGCAGTTTATCCAATAAATGCAATGGGTATATCTAAAGCTATGATGGAGAAAATAGCGCAAGCACCAGCAAGAACCAAAAGAACTGGTAAAACCACGATTTCTGTTACCCGTTATGGAAATGTCATGATGTCAAGAGGCTCAGTGATACCAGTATTTATCGATCAAATGTTAAGTGGCAAAGAAATTACAGTAACAGATCCAAAAATGACAAGATTCCTCATGTCGCTATCTGAATCAGTGGATTTAGTTTTGCACGCTTTTCAGAATGCAAGGCCAGGAGATTTGTTCATTAGGAAGGCACCTGCTTGCACGATTGAGACATTAATTTCAGGAATTAGGAAAATACTTAATACACCAGATGTCCCCATAAGGAATATAGGAATTAGGCATGGCGAAAAAATGTTTGAATCATTGCTTTCTAGCGAAGAACATTGTAAAAGCGAGGATCTTGGTGATTATTTCAGAGTAGCAATAGATGATCGAACCTTAAACTACAAAATATATTTTGAAGAAGGGCAATCACCGTCAAATGAGATTTTGAGTTCATACACTTCTGATTCCACAAATCAATTAAGCGCAACCCAGGTGGCAGATTTAATTAAGGAGTTACCGGAATTCAAGAAATATATGGAGAGTAAGTAAGGTGAAAAAACTTAAAGTCACTACCATTGTTGGAACAAGACCTGAAATTATTAGGCTTTCATCGACAATCAAACTTCTTGACAAGTACTTTATCCATCGCCTTATTCATACGGGTCAAAACCCAGCTGCATTCATGAAAGATATTTTTTTTAAAGAGCTTGGAATTCGTAGGCCGGACACAGAAATCCAATTAGAGAATTTATCACTTGGCTCTAATCTCGCTTCTATTTTTATTGAAGTAGAGAAAGAACTTTCTATAAATAGGCCCGATGCAGTAGTCGTATTGGGTGACACGAACAGTTGCCTTTCTGTAATTATTGCTAAACGCATGCAGATTCCTGTTTATCACCTAGAAGCTGGCAACAGATCATTCGACCTTAATGTCCCTGAAGAGATAAACAGGAAACTGGTTGACCACAGTTCTGATTTTAACTTGGTTTATTCCGAGCATGCGCGACGGAATTTACTAAATGAAGGAATATCCGCTCGCAATATCTGTCTCATCGGTTCGCCCATGAACGAAGTTATAAACCAAAATATGCAGGCCATACAAGATTCCATGATTCTTGATCGCCTAAAATTACAAAAAGATAAATTCTTTGTAGTTAGCGCACATAGGCAAGAGAACATTGATGATGAGATGCGGCTTACTAAACTAATTGGTATGTTAAATGAGGTTGCAGTAGAGTACAAATTTCCAATAATCGTGACCGCACACCCTAGAATAAAAGAGAAATTAGGTAAGTCCCAAATTAGTATCAATGAAAAAATTCTATTCATTGAACCTTTAGGATTTTTAGATTACTGCAAACTGCAATTAAACTCACTTTTAGTGATTTCAGATAGTGGATCGGTTAGCGAAGAGTCTGTAATTCTGGGATTTAAAGCACTGACATTACGAGACTCCATGGAAAGACCAGAGGCGTTAGAAGCCGGCTCTATCTTGATGAGTGGGATAAATTCCAAATCCCTTGTTAATAGCATCAGCTTTATATTAGAGTCCGAAAAGGCTTCTGGTCCCCCTGGCGAATATGCTATTGACGACTCGAGTCGCAGAACTATAAATTTTATCCTTTCTACTGTACATAATTATCGATTTTGGACAGGTATAAGACCTTCTTGAAATCAGAATTGATTTTCTAGCGATAAGAATTGCGTTTAGTGACGGTTCGCAAGGTTTAATAGATATTTCGTAATAGACTTACGGGATGCAAGAATATGTGCCAGATGCATTTTCTAGATTTGTTGTGGAAACAATCAGAAAGCTAGATATTAGAAATTTAAACACAAATCTCTCACCTAATTCTCATTTAGTTATTCAAATAAAGCAGATTTGTAGCTCTTTACAATATGAATTAAGTATTCAGTACATAAAGAGAGATTTTCTGACCAAACGAGATCTCGTTATTGATAATCCGAACGATACACTGATACTTTTAGATACAAAAGATTTGCAAAAGAAAAAGAATGCTTCTCAACTAGATTATTGTGCATCCAATTCTGTTGGAGTTTTAGTGATTAGTAAATTGGAATCAATCAATTATTTCTTGGAAGCTACACCTTTCAATACAAAACCCCTCATCCGTGGAATCTTCGATGACATTAATTCCAAGTCTAAAGTCAAAAAGAAATTAGAATTTGGTTTTATCAAGGGCAAGTACTTCGGTAAAAAGAAAATAAATAGAAGTGAAGAACTATCGGTCCTTTGCCTTATGACTGTTTTTAACGAGAAAGCCTTAATTAGAGATGCTATAGACCATGCGCTAGATCATGGAATGGATATTCATGTAATTGATAACTGGTCAAATGATGGAACTTGGGAATTAATTCTACAAAATTATTCAAAAAATTCTAAGGTCAGTTTTGAACGTTTTCCTTCTATTGATACAAAAACCTTTAATTTAAGAAGTTTATTAGAGCATTGTGAATATGTTGCCAATAGATCTAAATATAATTGGATTGTTAGGTTGGATGCTGATGAAAGAGTAAATGTTTTAAATGCAGAATTAAACCTGAACGATTACATCTCAATTGTTGATGAATCAGGTTATGACGTAATTGATTTCACTGTACTAGAATTTAGGCCGACAGGCGTGGATAAGGAGTATTCTTCAACTTACCCCGTCCATGGTTATTTCATAGGGCTGAAATCCCACCAGAACATAAATAGAGCTTGGAAGAACACTCCCGGGGGGCGGTTTTTCTCGTCAACCGGGGGTCACATAATTGAAGGTAGCAAGCAAGTTTTCCCATTTAATGTTTTATTGCGACATTATTCGATGCAAAATCCAGATCACGCACGAAGGAAATTGTTTCTGGAGCGTATCCCAAGATATGACCGTGGCGAATTAGCTGGTGGATGGCATCATCACTACGACCATTTTCTCGAAAATCAAAGCTTTTCCTGGGAGCCTAAAGATTTAATTCTTTGGAAAGATATAAGCCCAGCAATTCACTTCGGGGAGATAGCACATCGTATTGGGAATATCGAAAATCAAGAACCAAAAATGTTAAATTTGGTAGAAGCAAGCAAAATGGAAAATCGAAATTTTAAGTCCAGTGTTTTATTATGTGTATTTGATTTATTTGACAGTATTCCGAACGGCGGGGGTTCAAGTTACAAAAAGGTTGTCGAAGAGAATCAGCATATTGTTTTCTATTCATTCAAGACCAACTCGACAACCAGCACTAGTAGGCTATTAAATTTAATTGAGATTCAAGTTGCTCCTTGGCGAAAAAGTTATAACGTCTTAGAAAATATTTTTGAAGCTGTGGCACGATGCGAGTTTGACTATATTGATATTCCTGATTGGGTCGCTCCAGAGAGTTCTCTCCGAGACATGCTTGATAGACACGACATCAAGTATAAAAAAATCGTAGGCGCATTACACGGATCTATGTCGAAAATACTACTCGCTAGACCGAAAAAATATCAAAATCCAACATCCATAGAACTCTTTCAAGTTAGAGAAAAAATCCTGTATGACGAAGCAGACTTTTTTTATGGCTTCTCAAAATATTATGCTGAGACTCTTGGGGTTTCTAGAAGATTCAAGGAGATTAGCGCAGTCAGCATGTGTGACACTCTCGCACTCGAAGATGATTTTCAATTCGCTTCGAGCATAACTCCTGTTTTTGTGGGCAGAAAGGAATTTACTAAAGGATTCGATCTATTCCTAGATACCCTGGATTCAAACAAGGAGTTCTTGCCTGCTTTAATCATGGCACCAACTGCGTTCTCGGACGAGGAAATGCAAATAATGCATGAACGGCAAATGAAGAGCAATAGTAGAATTTTTAGTGACCAAATTGTTTCGAAGGATGAGATTTATAAGATTTCAGCAGTATCAAATAATCTTTTCTTCTTCCCGTCTCGGTTTGATAGCTTTAATCTTACATTCTTAGAAGTCTTGATGAATGGCGCAGTAACTGTAGTTTCAAAAAATGTCTATGCACGGAAAATGGTAGATGAGTTAGGTTTTAATTATTTAGATTTTGAAAACTTCAAATTTGACAAAAACTTGCCGCTAAAAATGCACGAAATAAAATCGAAAAATATCGCTCTTATAAAGAAGTTAAAACCTGGAAATAAAAAGGATTCTAGCCTTGGTGGCATCTATGAAATCTAAGCTACCACTTAATACTATTGTGATTCCAGTTTACAACGGTGGCAATTACCTGAAAGACGCTATCCACTCTGCATTGAACCAAACTTATCCAAATATTGAAGTTTTGGTTGTGGACGATGGGTCTCAAGATCGACTAACTAAAAAAACTGTTGAACTATTTGAGGGGAAAGTACGGTTTATCCAAAAAAAGAATGGTGGGACAGGGTCGGCTTTAAATCTAGGTTTTAGAGAAGCTTCAGGTGAATATTTGCATTGGTTAAGTCATGATGATGTTTATTTCCCAAGAAAAGTCAGCTCTGACATGCATCTGATTCTTAATTCATCGAAACCTAAAGACACAATCACAATAAGTGGCTGGCATTTTATGAACCAAGATAGGGAGTTAATAAGCACAAGGAACATTGCACAAGATTTTTCTAGGCTAGGAGGAAAATTTTATCCGTGGTTGATATTAAAAGGCATGGCTAATGGCTGTACTATTTGCATACCAAAATCTAAGTTTATTTCTGTAGGAAATTTTCGCGAGGATCTGAAAACAACCCAAGATTACGAATACTGGGCGAGATTATTTCCAAAAAGCAAGATCATAGTGAACGAGGAAATACATGTTGCTAATCGAATTCATGAAAACCAAGGAAGCCACACGATTGCAAACCACCATATAGAGGCAGATGATATGTATCTACAAACACTCAAAGAATTTGAGCCTGCAATACAAAAATCAAAGGCATTATTGCCAGCCCAAAGCCTTCTAGTCGTAGCAAAACATCTTGAGCCATCGATCTATTACAACTCTAAAGCCTATGTGAGCCGGCTGCTTGTTCAGGAATACATAAAGTACTCAAATAGATCAAGCCGAATTTCAAACCCCTTAACATTTGAGGCGTATATACAATCTTTGCATACTTCTATTTTAGAGAGAATGTAAAATGCAAAATAGAAGTCAATCAAAGATTTTAACTTTAAAACTTGACGATAGTGAATTTACCCGTCTTGTTTCAGCCTCTCTAGCGGCTCTTTCATATAGAACAGAAAGATTGGGCGTAAATACTAAAAAAGTTAGAAGATTCCCACGACGGAAGCTAAGTGTAAGATTATTGCGAGAAATTATAATTAACATAAAAGTAAAACTTAGACCGTTATTAGCTTTAATTTATAGACATACTCTTATGAATATCCCTTTTTTAGATGAAAGATTTAGAAGTTATTGGCGACAAAGGCCTGCCATTCGGCCTATTCCAGTTGGGTTAGAGAGCGAATCCGAACATGACTCTTCAGAGAAAATTATTTTGAGTTTGGATTTAAAGACTGAATTGGAAGTCAAAAAATCAGAACTTTCAGAAACTACCGTAGTTCTAGTCGCACGAGACTATGAAAATCTCAGACTAAAAATAAATTCAACTCAAGGTTATGCAGACATATTCTTAATTTGTGAGAGTTCATTGCTAAAAGCCAAGAGAAATGCAGTGGAGAAGTCTTCTATTGAAAATGAAGACTTTGAAGAGTTAGTTATTTTTGAATATAGTCCAGGATTCTGGTCTTATCATATTGAACATGGCCCACAAAATACATCATTTAGGAAATCTATGATTATTATTTCTGATAGTTGTGAAATTTTTGGATCTGGAAGCATTGATAGTTTTATGCTTGCTGACGCTGCTTTAGATCTTGGGTTCAGTACATTGAAGATTTATTCTGAAAGTTTGTCTCAAGAAAACAACATAGAATTTCTTCTTTCAGGGGTTCTATTTCAACTTAGAAGTTCTGAAGTACTTTACTCCTCTACAAGCTTGGCTTTATCTTCATTATTTTTTGAAGCTTCAGCCATAATTGATACGACAGAGCGACGAAATCTATTTATAAAATTTGGGTCAAAAGCTCTAGGTATACCTTATTTTCACGACAATTTTCAAAAGCATTCTAGAAGTAATTTTTTCGCATTTAATTTTATTGAATATTTAAAAACTATTGAAAGTTTTAAGTTTTATGTAAAGCCGGAGAGCGTTGATTTCTTCGATATGGAAAAAAAGTGGCAGGAATCTATATTCCACGAAATTAATCGTCCTCAAAATTAGATTTCAGTTTGTTATAAATATTAATGTAAATAGTTAATTTGATTCTATGCAAATTAATAGGAAAGTTTGATTGTTATCAGATTAAATCTAGAGTTCAAACGAGGCACAGACTAATCTAAGATCTAAGTCAAATTTTTTTGCCTAATTCCCCTGAAGAATATAAAATTTCGGATACAAGTTTTAGAGTCGTTAACTTTATTCTCTCAACTATACATAATCATAAATTCTGGCCTGGTATCAGAGAAACTTAATTGTAATTCATTTCAGAATTTTGACAAGGCATTTACAGGAGAATCGATTCCCAAATAGAAAAGACCCTAGATATGAATATTCTAGGCATTGAATTAGAGAGTTAGCGTGATAAGAAAAATCCTTACTTATGTATTTTGATGGCATTGATGTATTTCATAAATTGATACACTTTAGTTGTGCACTTTCATTTCCCTCGCTCACAGGTATTTCTCACTGCTATCCATAAAAACGGTTGCACAAGTGCAATGAATTACTTTGGTGCTTTAGAAAACTTTTTAAGCGAGAAAGATACCTCGATAGAATTTATGAAACAAGAATTAGAAGTGAATTTTACTTTTCCAGATGATTCTTGGATGGTACATGTAAATAGAGATTTGGCTATCAGATATATGGTAGATAGAGATTTAAAATCGGACGAATTTACTAGCTATTCAATTGCCATTCTGCGAAATCCATTTGATAGATTTGCATCTTTTTGGTTCAATAAAATAGTTTTAATGGGGGATACAACTTTTTATCGGCTTTCAAAAGAGTACTTCCCAAGCCTTGAAATTTCAAATTCTGAGGCTATTCGTGAAAGTGCCAAAAAATTTCTGATTTCGACAGAATTCAATCACTTGCTTGAGAACGATGCTCATTTAAGCCATCAATATTTATCTATCTTGCTCGAGAAAAAATATGATTTATATCTTGAGACAAAAGATTTAAGCTATTTGCCGAAGTTGCTCTCACAAAACAATCCACTATATAAATGTTTGGAAGAGATTGAGTTTCCCTCTCATAATCTTACTGATAAAGTGCTAACAGAAAATTTTTTCGACGCAGAACTTTACGCCATGGTAAGAGAGTTGTATAAGAAAGACTTTGAATTAATCGGCTCGCTCGGCTTGCTTTCTAACAGAGATATTATGTTAGAAACCGGTGAGCATAATGGGAATGTTTTGGCTGCGATTAATCAGGCGCGGAAGAATGGATTATACCGAGGCGTATTTCACTTACTGGATTTAGAAGATTCTAAAAATATTCTTGTGGATATTGCCACACAGCAACGCGACGAACTCACACAGCAACGCGACGAACTCACACAGCAACGCGACGAACTCACAAAGCAACGCGATAACTTGATTAGCGAACGAGATGCAGCAGCCGGAGCCCTAAGTGCAGTCGTTAATTCGCGAATATGGCGATTTACAAAACTTTATAGAAAATTGAGATCGCGTAAACCTTAGGAGCCAATAAGGCTCCATTTAAAGCAGGAATTACTATTTAGGAATTTCAAAAATCCAGCTTTTTCATCTCTATGTGTGCCAATTCGGCCTATTTCCTATCTATTTGTACACCGCTTAAGTAGCATTCACCGGTGCGCCTGGGCGGCTTCGGTCACTGGGTACTCGCAATTCAGCAGTAGGTGACCTCTTGGCATAGTGCCAAGAATCTAGAAGTTAACTAGGGGATTTGTTATGAAGCTACATTCTATTTTCCGGACACGAAACGTAAATGTCGCTGTGTTTGCAATGGCTATCAGTCTGTTGCCAGTCATACAAAGCCCGATGGCGTTTGCAGCAGAAAAATCCTTTGACTGCCCTGGTGGAGGTAGCTACATAGTCGCCGATGGTGCTGTTGTGACAGATTTTGGCCAGGAATGTTTTGGTGATGTTGTATTAGATGATTCTGTAACGACTTTGAAATATACCGGGTTCTATTCTAGAACTACTTCGCTCACTATCCCGGCGACTGTAGTGAAGATAGAACAACAACCATTCATAAATTCAGAATTAAAGAGTATCAACGTTGACCCAGAGAATCAGAATTTTACATCTATCGATGGTGTTTTGTTTACCAAAAATGGCGATACCCTTATTTTGTATCCAGCAAATAAGACGGGCGAAAGTTACACAATTCCAGATGGTGTCACCACGATTACTTCATATGCATTTGGATGTCTGAAAAGTTTAAAGAACCTAACATTGTCTGAATCGGTTAAAGATGTTGGTCAGATTGGAAAGACGAATGGCTGTGATTATAATTCGCTAGAGTCATATGTTGTTGATGATGGAAACGAAGCATATTCATCAATTGATGGAGTTTTATTTGATAAAGAAGCTACTCTGCAAATTTCGTACCCAAAAAGTAAACCAGGTGAGAGTTACGAGATGGTTAGTACTGTAACAAAGTTACAGTCTTCGTCATTTGGATATAACCAAATACTAAAGACAATCAAATTGTCAGAGAGCTTAGAAACCATTGGTGGATATAGTTTTGATGGACTAAATCTTGCTACCTTACATCTACCGGCATCTGTTAAAGAGATTGAAGAATTAGGTCTAGATTCAACTAAATCAGTGACTATTGATCCGAAAAATACAAACTTTGTAGTAAGTGACGGAAACATTTTTAGCGCCGATATGACTACCTTGGTCGTGTACTTTAACGATGATTCACGAACTTCTTATACGGTACCAAGCACAGTTACCTCGCTTGGTGGATTACCTTTTGGAAACAACGAGTCCCGCAGCCTTATTCGCTTAACCTTCAATAGTGCGCTGGAAAATGCCAGAATGGTCGCTGGCAGTCGAATTAAATTCTTGAATTTCGGTGATAATTTTAAGAACGCGACTCATTTTGAAGCTGGTTGGTATTTACAAGATCTGAAAAAAGTTAATTACTGTGGGAATGACCCAAAAACTATCGAAGATCTAAATGCGCAGATAGCTGCGATCTGGACTTCCGCAACTCTTGTTTGCGTAAAAACTGCACCTGCAATGGCATTATCCAGTAAAAGCGAAACTGTTGAGGTTGACTCACCTATAAAGGGCTACACATTTTTAGCTGGCGAAACTGCAGAAAGTTACTCAATTTCACCCGATCCAGGCCGGTATGGCTTTAATTTCGATGAGGTTACTGGACTTCTAAGTGGCTCACCAGTAATTAGCTCAGTATCGCCATTAGTTTTCACGATCACGGGTTCAAATGTGAAAGGCGATAGCTCTGCAACATATTCATTAAATTTTAAAGAAAATCCGGTTGTTGTTGAGCCAACCCCAACAGCTAAGAGCACTTACTTTGCGGTCACAACTTCGTCAAAGAATTTAACGAAAATTGCAATTACCAAAGCAATTACTTCCACCAAGATCAAAGTTGGCAATTCTCTGCAGTTTAAGATTGGAACTGTCGGGAAGAAAGATGTGATGGTAAAAGTCAGCCTTACAGATCCTTCCGGTAAGAGCTATTCTGTTGCATCGAAATCAATTGCCAAGAACAAGTCATATTCCTCACCGATTATGAAATTCTCAAAGGCTGGCAATTACACGATCACCACATCTGTGGGTTCCGCCAAGAAAGTAATTATGGTTACGGTCAGCAAATAGGGCTTTTTGACAACAGCGGATTGGCCATAAGCCATCAGAGTCGCATTGCTTTAGTTGGCTTAAAGGGCAGTATTAGCGTTTAGTAGCGGGCAGATAATCCGCTACTATTTCGCTCTTGCTTGGCATCAGCCTAAATCTGGTGCTTAATCGAGAGATCTAAGCAAGTGGGGCCTATAGCTCAGTCGGTAGAGCAACGGACTTTTAATCCGTGGGTCGACGGTTCGAGCCCGTCTGGGCCCACGCTTTAAGATAAGAATTAAGACTAGTAAATTGAGGTAATCGTTGTGAGCAAGTATCTAACTCGATTCGGTGCGATTTTGCTTGCAGTTTTGTGCCTTACTTCCTCTCAATTTGCAAACGGTGCAGCAATTCCTGGAACTTCTTGCCCAACTATTGGAAAAACCAAAATAGATGGGGGAAAGAAATATTTCTGTGTCTCAAGGAATAACTCTCTAGTCTGGAACAAAGGAGTTAACTGGGTAGGGACAACACCAACGCCTTCACCAACGCCATCTCCAACGCCATCTCCAACCGTTACTCCACCGGAACCGGTTGTAGAAAATGTATTAATTCCAAATCATGCAATTGGCGAAGTTATCTGGTCCGAAGAGTTTAATAAACCTTCAGTACTCGACTCGAATATTTGGACCGCGCGGTACTGCGGTCATGCTGCAAGTAACGGTGGTGGAACTTGCCACAATAATGAGTCGCAGTATTACGTACCCGAGGCTGTATCTGTAGATAAATCAGGCAATGCCGTGATCACCACAAAGTATGTAACAGCAAAGCCAAGTGTTGGCAGTTGCTTAGGCAGTAAATGTGCTTTCACGAGCGGCAGATTTGATACCCAAGGCAAAGCCTCTTTCTTATACGGTTATCTCGAAGCTCGAATCAAAATGCCCGTTGGCAGTGGAAACTGGCCAGCTTTCTGGATGCTTGGCAACAACATAACTTCTATCGGATGGCCTAATTCTGGCGAAATCGATATTGCTGAAGGCTTTGGAAACGCTAAGACTCGTGCATCTAGTGCGATTCACTACTCAACCAATGGGTCGGGCTGTTGTGACAATCATTTGTTTGATTACATTAGATATGACATCGGTCAAGATTATTCGGCTGATTTCCATACTTATGGTGTTGGTTGGTTGCCAAACGAGATTAGTTTCTATGTAGATCGAAAGTTAATCCTTCGTACAACTTCTGCGACAATAAAGAGCAAGTTCTGGCCTTTTAATACCCCTAACTTTGTGATCCTAAATAATGCGGTTTCTTACGGGGAAGGATTTGGAGGCGCCTGGAACGGTTGGCAGAGCTCTGAGATGCTCATTGACTACGTGCGCCAGTACAAAATCGACGGACAGGGCCAGGTTTTCTCGAAATAGATGAAAATGGTGTTTGCTTCACAGAACATCTAAAAATTGCCCAAAAACAAACCCACCTACCGATCTTCCGGCAGGTGGGTTTGTTATTAGAGCGTAGAACTATTCTCGAAGTTCGAGCTTAATTCCGTAGATGTATAGAGCACCAGTATTTGTATCTGGATTTTCTAATCCAGCACTTTGAGCGCCATGACGATTCAAACCTACATATGATATTTCATCATCTGCATAAATCACATCAGATATTTTTCTCGTACAGGTTTGAATTACATAAGCCGTAGTTGGCGTACTGTTTGCGCAATCCTCTGACCATCCTGCAGTAACAGGAGCTTCCCCGATCTGCAAACCACCATAGGTAATATGCATTTTGATATTGCCATCTGTTTTTTCAGCAGACCAATAAACCGTTGCGTATACATTTCCAGATTTACGCCATGATTCTGGAATCGCAACTGTGGCTCGAGTCGGATTGAAGAAAACATTATTTTCTGCAATCTTTGCTACATATTGTCTGTAGTTGCCATTCTCAGTCGGAGTTACAGCATAGTCAAGTGACACATTTGGGTATGCCGCAGCTAAGGCTGGATGAACTAAATCAACTGGTGAAATCCAAATGACTGAAGGTCCGCTTGGCCCTGTTGCGCCATCAGCGCCAGTTTCACCTGTCGCACCGTCAGCACCGTTAACACCATCTGTTCCATTTAATCCGGGAACGCCAGCAGGGCCTTCAAGACCAGCAGGCCCGGTTGCGCCAGTGTCACCTTTTAATCCTTGAGCACCAATAATTAACTTGCTCTGTCCGCTCTTACACTTCTCAGTGCCTGGAAAAGTGACCGCCTTGGTTTTCTTATCGACACAAATTGTGTAGCCAGTCTCGGCGTTATTAAATGTTCCGGCCGCACTTGCACCTGTTACGACTACCAAGCCGGCCAAACTCGCCCATAAAATGACCTTGCTTCTTTTCAGAATATTCATTTAGCGCACTCCCGTTAATTCTTGCTTTGGTCGCCAAAATTGGCTTTTTGCTTTAAACACCCAGAAGCCTAACCTCGGGGTGATTTTTTCCTTAGAAACCCGCCGAAATCCCCAGATTTGGCCCCCAAACCCTTATCCTTTACTTGAGCCTTTCGAGGTTTCACGCTCGACCCTGCAATTGCTAGCCTGATTTACGCTCAAAATTGCGTGCCAGGCCATCGGCGAAAGCCCTTCCCCCTCCAAAATCACGGGCAACAGTGCCCTAAACTGGCCCCTAAGTAAGTAGTAAAAAAAGTTTCCGATTGGGCACAACATTTGGCCCCCTCAGGTGTCTTAACTAGTAGAGGCAAGACGTTGTCTCTAGATAAGCGGGATTTAAAATGGCAATTCTCAAGTCGAAGGCAGCGAAAGCAGCTGCAGCGACCCTTGCCGACTCCGCACAAACTGCAACAAGCGTGACTCCAGCCCTTCCAGTCGTACCCCGCTCAGCTACATCCGACTGGTCAATTGCTGATCTAAGCGCGATCTACACCGAATACCGCACTTCACTGGTCTCACAAGCTCGCCGTATGTTGCGCGATGAAACCGATGCCAACGAAGTTGTTCAAGAGGCCTTCTTAAAGTTTATGTTGGCTGCCCCAGATCTAGATACAACTGATCGCGCTGTTGCATACCTTCGCGCCTCTGTTAACAATCTAGCGCTTAACGTAATCCGTGCTCGCGGCGATCGCCCGAACTTGGTTGCACTTGATGCAGATACAACTCAAGAGCGACTAAATGAAATCGCAAACGAGAACCACGTTGATATCGATACCACTATTACTGCAGCTGAAGATGCCGCGATTATCCGCGAAGCACTTTCACGTTTAACCTCAGATCAGCGCACAGCTCTTGTCATGTGGGAAATGGAAGGCCGCTCAACTGAAGAAATCGCAGCTGCCCTAAACACAACTCCTGCAAATGTTCGCCACGTTGTTGCACGCGCACGTCAATCAATGGTTCGCGTTCTTTCCGAGTGGATTGTCGACGAGACCACCGGTGCAACTGCACTTGATTCACTTTCAAATACCTACAAGAAGGCTGCCGAACTTGCGCAGAAATCTTCCAAGGTTGCACTTTCCCTAATCTTGGTTGTCACCGCATTCCTTGGCTTTAACTCAATGTCAGGTCGCGATGGCGCACTAACTCCAGTTGCAACTCAGCAAGATGTTGTTGCAACTGCCCCACAAGATTCAACACCAAGCACCGTTCCATCAGCTACTGCAAGCGCAAGTGCTTCAGCAGCATCGACTCCGCTTGAATCTCAAGCCAAGAAGTCATTCGGAATGGTTGCCGGCGTTGATATTAAGACTGGCAAGTTAAATTTTGCTGGCCTTGATAAAGATGGCATCCCAACTGGTTTCACAGTTACCGATGCCAGCAAGAGCCTGGGCAAGTTGTTCTATAACAAGAACACCGTGCCAACAATGACAAAGGGCGGCATGACACTCAGCGCCCTTGCCATCACAGCTAATGATGCAACTGGTCCAAATATCTTGTTGGCTCAAACCATCAAGGTCGATGGCACCGGCACAACTTATGAAGCTGAACCAGCTGTTGGCATTGCCGGCGCCTGGACCCCACTAATTCTTGATTCGACTAAGACAGTTATCGATCGCCTAAGCGATGGTAATTACTTAGTAACTTCAACAATGACAGTTGAATCAGCACTCGATGTTGAATACTCAACTCCAATCATTGCGCGCGGCTATGACTTAACAGCTGCACCAAAAACAATCACAACTCGCTTGGTATTAAACCCAAGTAAGACTCAAATTTTGGCTCAAGCTATTTATATCTCTGAGCCACTAGTAGCGAAGGCGGCAAAATAATGAGCCGCTACGCACTTAAGTTTCCTCGTCGCGTCCGGATACACGGCGGGGAATTTGATGAATCAGCACGTGCGATTCATCGAGAGGATGGCCTAAAAACTATCCAAGCCGAATCGGGGATCGTCCTCGGATCGACTATCGAAAGGAAACAAATGTCTACAAAGACAACTTTCAAGCGCGTAGCGCTTGTAGCAGTTGCTGCGTTGGGCTTTGGTGTTATGTCAGTTGCGCCTTCAAACGCGGCAACTGGTGTTTACATCTGGCACGGTAATTACGCATCAAACGGAAATTGCAACGCAGCTGCAAGCTACGCTTGTTCAGATGTAATTGATGATACTTCATGGGTTATAGCTGGCCAGCCAGCATCATATGGTTTCCAGCAAACCTTTAGCGCTGTCGCAGCTGCTGACTCAGTATCTTCAACTTGGTCACTAACCTCTGCAGCTTCCTCTGCAGGTACTTTAGCTGGTTGGGAAGTTCCAACACTTGCACTCGCTGGATGGAATGGAGCAATAGCCGGAAAGGCTGCAGCTAACGTTGCAGCAGCTGACTTCACAGGTGAGTTCGATACAACTGGTGACTGGGGATTCGTTTCAGACGATGAGCCATACTCATCAGCAGCTAAGCTTGCAGCCGCTCAAAATGCGACTACAGCAGTTGCTGGTTATACAGCAACAACAACAGCAGCAGCTGCCGGTGGAACAATCGGTAACGTTAAGACTACTTTCACTCCAGCAGTAGCGGGTACATACGTATTCACGCTAACTACAACAGGTGGAACTACTCACACATGGACCATCAAGGCTTATGCAAATCAATTAGCTATGGATGCTGGAAAAGGCATCGATCAAGCACTGAACACAGGCAAGACAACATCAATCCTGAACTCAGGTGAGACTGATACAGCAACTCTCGCTACAGAGACAGCTGTTACTAAGTCAATGGCTCTTTCAGCTACTTCTGCTGCAACAATTAAAGTAACACCAAAGAATGCAGCAGATGCAGCTATCCCAGCTCAAACTATTTCAGTTACAGTTGCTGGTCCAGGTACTGTTGCAATCGCAACTACTTTGTCTGCAGCTAACGCTCTATCAGTTGGTACGGGACGTGCTGTAACAGCTGCAGCAGCTGGCGACTATTACGTCGCTGTATTTGCTGATGGAACTCCAGGCGTATCAACAATCAAAATCTCAGTTGGTACAACTGTAATCGGTGAAGAAAAGGTAACCTTCTACGGTGCTGCAGCAACAATTACACCTAAGGTTGTTAAGACAATCTTGGCTCGTGGTGCAAATGCTGGCGCAATCACTGCAATCGTTACAGATGCTGCAGGCGTACCTGTTAAAGACCAAGAAGTTTGGTCACTTTCAGATACAGATGCAAACGTCGATAACACTCCAGTTTCATGCGGAACTTCAGATGCAACAGGTCTAGTTTCTTGTGGTATCACTGGTGATGCTGCTGGTGCAGGTACTGCAAAAATCTCACTCATGAACGCTTCAACTCTTGCGGCATCAACAGTTACTGCTGTTGCTGGAACAGTTCGCGTGAGCGATGGAACAGCAACAAACGTTGCTTACTCATTCGACCAGGCAACATATGCCCCAGGCGAAACTGCAAAGATCACGGCTAAAGTTACAAACGCTGCAGGCTTAATGCCAGGCGGAGTTACTTACACCCTTCATGGTGGAGTAACAGGTAACTACTCAATCGGCACACTTCCTGCTGGCGTAATTGTTCCTGCGGGCGACACTGGCTCACTTGAATACTCAGTTGTAATGCCAACAGGTATCTCAGGCACAGTTAAACTTATTGCTACTGCTCTTGACGGTAAGACAGTGACACTTGGTGAAGCTGATGTTGTTAATGAGGCACTTGATGCTGCTCTAGAAGCAATTGATGCCGCTACAAATGCAGAAACCGCTGCTACTGCTGCAATCGAAGCTGCTTCAGATGCAGAAGCTGCTGCTGATTTAGCTACTGAAGCTGCTGTTGAGGCTGGCGAACTGGCTGTAGCTGCTGCTGAAGCTGCTGGAGAAATCGCACAAGGCGCACTTGATGCTGCTAGCGATGCGCTTACTGCTGCTGAAGACGCTAAGACATCTGCTGATGAAGCTAAGGCATCTGCTGATGAAGCAACAGTAGCTGCAACTGCAGCTGGTGCTGCTGTTGAAGCTCTTTCAACAAAGGTAGCAACTCTTATCGCAGGTTTGAATGCCAAGGTAACAACCTTGAGCAACCTACTTGCCAAGATTGCAAAGAAGTTAAACGTTAAGTAACGAAATAACTTCATGGGGGTCTGTTAAAAGACTCCAAACCGAAGCCCGGTTCCTTTACAGGAACCGGGCTTCGGCCTTTAAATAAGGTTTTTTAGCTGATTTATGAGAGTTAACTGATTTCAGTCAAGGTCAATGCTAGTTTGCGTCGATAGAATAACTATATGAAGTTTGCCGGTGCATTGACTGATATTGAGGCAAAGCGAGCGCAAACTCTTATTCTCTTGGGTGGCTTATTTACGACTTTAGCTATCTGGACAAACCTAGAAGACCCAGTCAATTTACCTAAGATGTTTGTCTTGGTTTTCTTTGGCGCAATCGTGGCCGGGCTTTCGTTGCCTACTTTGGTAGGTGCTAGAAAACTTACTTCGGGCAGCCAACGGGTTAGCTTGGCGCTAATTGCGATCTTTCTTCTGGGGCTATTAATTTCTACTATTGCTACAGATGTTAAGTACACAGCCATTTTTGGTGAGTTTCATCGAAACAATGGCGCTTTAACTTTATTTGCTACAGCCATGTTGGCTGTTGGTGGATCCATTGCTTTCAAGGGCTCGAATTCGCTGAAGCCTTTGAAGTATTTATCTGTATTGGCTTTTCTTCTATCTTTCTATGGGCTGTTGCAATTTACCGGTAGTGATCCAATCAATTGGAACATCAAGTACAACCCAATAATTACGACCTTGGGTAACCCCAACTTCACATCGGGAATGATTGGAATCGCAAGTATTGCGACTTTGTACCTGTTGATTGCAGAAAAAAGAGTTGTTTTAAAAGTTACCTATTTGGTAGCGCTGGTGTTTGCGCTATTTATTGTTTTTAAGTCAGATTCGGTACAAGGCCTCTTTGCATTTTTAGGAGGCACCGCAATACTTCTTTTGGTTAAAGCTTGGCAGAAGAATAAATCAATTGGTTATCTAACTAGTTGGCTGGGGCTAATTGGTGCGATCCCTGTAATTTTGGCTGTATTTAACATTGGCCCTTTAGCAAGTGCGCTTTATCAAGGAACTTTAAAGAATCGCCTTGATTACTGGCAGGCTGCGTGGAATATGTTTCAGGCACACCCAATTTTTGGTGTGGGAATAGACAGATATGGCGAGTATTACCGCGAATATGCAGTGCAGAATCAAGTTGCACAAGGAGTTTTTACTAATAATGCCCACAATGTTTATCTGCAGTTCTTAGCCACCGGCGGACTAGTTCTATTTATCCCGATGCTGTTGCTATTTACTTATATAACTTATTTAGCGTTCCGCGGAACCTTTAAAGGTAGCTCTGAATCAAGATCACTGGGCGGCGTTTATCTAGCTCTCTGGTTGGCATTTCTAATTCTAAATCTAGTGACCATCGACAATATTGGCGTTGGTATCTGGCTATGGATTATTGGCGGAATCATTGTTGGCAGATCGGTTGATGCTAAATCTGAAGTAGTCGTTGAGAAGGCGAAAAAAGGGCGACAGGCTGTTGTTAAAGCTAATGATTTAAATATTGCTCCAACTGTTTCAGCCTTGGTTATGGGAATCGCGGCAATTGTGATTTGTTCGCCGCTGCTTAAGAACTCGGCCGATCTGATGGCCTTAAAGGTCAATGCAGAGTCTTTAGATAAGAATTCTTACATCGCCTCTCTCTCAGATAAGGCGAAAACTAGCCAGAGTAATCCGCAGAACTTAATGGTCTTAGCCGACTTAGCGCTGCAGGAGAAAAGCAACGAAGTTGCGTTGGCAATCAGCCAAGATTTAGCACGCGCCGATGAACGTTCCTTCTATGGCGTTTATCTACAAGCCCTCATATATGAGGCATCTGATCAAAGAAAGTCTGCGATTCCATTTCGCGAGAAACTGCTAGTTATCGATAAATGGAGTACTGAGAATATGCTTCAATTAGTGAAGTTATATCTTGAATTCGGCGATATTGAGAAAGCGAAAGCGATGAGCGCAAAGATTGCCAGCCTTTATCCGCAGAGCGCTGATGCCGCAAAAGCTGCCGAACTAATTAATGGTTTGAATTAATGGCCTCTAGCAATATCTCCCCGGCGCAAAACCGTGCTGTTTCGATTATCGGTCAAGGTTATGTGGGTCTGCCGCTGGCGATGGCTGCAGTTGCTGCTGGTTTGGAAGTTGTGGCGATCGAGAAGTCTGCCGATCGGGTAGCGCAACTGAATTCAGGGGTAAGCCCAGTTGAAGATGTTTCAAGTAAAGAGTTAGCTGCAGCTGTTGCAAGTGGTAGATATTCAGTGACCAGTGATTTTGCGGCTATTTCAAATAGTGCGGTTGTAGTTATTTGCGTGCCAACGCCACTTGATGGCAACCGTGAGCCTGACTTAACTCTGCTCGAGAGCGCAGTTAAATCAATTGCGCCACATTTAGCTGATGGAACATTGATTGTTAATGAATCAACTTCATACCCGGGTACTTTGCGCGAGGTAATTGTGCCTATGCTGCAATCTGGTAAATCTGCTTCGGTTAAAACTCTTTACTTTGCATCAGCTCCAGAGCGAGTTAATCCAGGCGATGCCAAGTGGAATATGAAGAATACCCCGCGCTTGGTTGGTGGCATTGATACGAAATCACAAGAGTTAGCACTGAACTTTTATGGCTCGATCTGCGATGAAGTTGTGGCTACTTCATCACCTGAAGTGGCAGAGGCTGCGAAGTTGCTAGAGAACACTTTCCGAATGGTTAATATCTCGCTGGTACTCGAGTTAGCGCAAGTATTTAATAAGGCTGGCCTTGATATCAATGAAGTAATTGATGCAGCAGCCACGAAACCCTATGGATATATGCCGTTTAGGCCAAGTGTGGGCATAGGTGGACATTGCATTCCGGTTGATCCGCTTTATTTAACTTGGTGGGCTAACCAGCAAGGTGTGTCATCAGGGTTAGTTGAGAAAGCAGATCAGATTAGCCGCGAAATGCCTAGCTATATTGCACAGCGCGCAATGGAGTTGATTGGTAGCGCAGTAGCTAATCCTAAAATTCTGGTGTTAGGCGTTGCATATAAGCCAGGGGTAAGTGATACCAGAGAAACACCAGTTAATGATTTAGTTAACGAACTACAAAAACTTGGCGCAGAGGTTGCTTGTCACGACCCATTGTTATCGCAATACGATGGCGCACAACTTGTTGAGGCATCATGGAAATGTGATTTAGCAATTCTGGCAACCAATCAACCTGGTATTGATTTTAGTTATTTGCGATCTAGCAAAACCACAATTTTGGATTGCACAAATAGCCTCAAAGGTTTCGATGGGGTAGTTGCTCTATAAGCTAGATCGAGATTTATAAAAGAGGGTGCTTGATCTTTAGAGACTGTTTTTTGACGTCAGCAATAATCTGAGTTAAATCTCTAGTTGGCGCCCAGCCGGTAAGTTCCTTAATCAAAGAAATATTTGGAACACGTCTGGCCATATCTTCAAATCCGGCGCCGTAGGCAACCTCGTAGGGCAGATGCACGATTTCGCTGCTAGACCCAGTTTGAGCAATGATTTTTGTAGCTAGATCATTCATAGAAATTTCAAAGTTATTGCCGATATTTACGACTCGACCCACAGTTGCAGTTGAAAAAGCCACCGCCATTACGGCATCAATGACATCGGCGATATGCGCAAAGCATCTGGTTTGGGTGCCATCGCCATAAATAGTTAGCGGCTCATTCTTAACGGCGGCTTCGATAAACCTTGGGATCACCATTCCGTAGGCGCCTAGTTGGCGCGGGCCAACGGTGTTAAAGAACCGAACTATGCGGGTTTCTAGCCCTTTTTGAGTCCAGTAGGCATAGGCAAGTGATTCATCGATTGCTTTGGCTTCTGAATATGACCAGCGCAGCATGGTTGGCGTGCCCACGATTCGATCATCGCCTTCGCTTAACGAATCAGCTGAGTTCTTGCCGTAAACCTCGCTGCTGCTGGTTAAGAAGAATGGTTTTTTATATTTATTTGCAGCCTCTAGCGCGTTTTCGGTGCCGCGCACATTTGTCAGCAAACTTTCTAGCGGATTATCAACAATGTTAAATACGCCAACTGCTGCAGCTAAATGAAATACATAGTCTGTTTCTGCAGTTAGTTTTTCTAGAAGTGGCTTATCTAAAATTGAGCCTTCGACTAACGTTAAAGATTTATTGGTTACTAGGTGAGCCAAGTTTTCAGCTCGGCCAGTTGAGAAAGTATCTAAGACTATAACTTCGTGGCCATCGCTAATCAGCCGATCAGTTAAATGCGAGCCAATAAAGCCGGCGCCACCGGTGATTAGAAATTTCAAGAGAGTCTTAGCCCTTATTAAAATGATTTTTCATACGCTGAAACAACTTCTTCAGGATCACCGGCCATTTTTACTTTGCCGGCTTCGAGCCAGATTGCTCGGGTAGCTAGTGTTCTAACGGTGCCCATGTCATGAGAAACTAGAATTACTGCGGCGCCACCTTCAATTAATTCAAGCATTCGCTTTCGTGATTTTGCTTGAAAACTAGCATCGCCCACGGCGAGAATTTCATCCACTAACAAGATATCGGACTTCTCATAGGTTGCTGCGGCAAATGCTAAACGTGCCATCATGCCACTTGAAAAGGTGCGTAGCGGGAAGTCCATGTGATCGGTTACGCCAGCCCATTCACCAATCTCGGCTACATTAGCGCGGGTTTTCTTTAAATCTCTCCCTAGCAAAGTCGAGTAAAAAACCACATTTTCAGTACCAGTTAGCTCAGGGTGAAAGCCCGCACCAAGTTCAATTAATGGCGCTATCGTGCCATTGATTTGCAAACTTCCTTCAGTAGGCGGCAAGACTTTGGCCAGGACCTTAAGCAGCGTTGATTTACCAGCGCCATTTCGACCTAAAATTGCTACTACTTCACCTTTATCGACTGAGAAATTGACTCCGTCTAGCGCAACATAATTATTTATTCGCACGCGACCCTTTACGGCATCCCGGAATAACTCTTTTAACGAACCAGTTCGAGTCATCAATACTCGGTAAGTTAGATTTAAATTCTTTACTTCGATTATCGCCATTAAAGAAGCGCCACCGTTCTTGGCCAGAACTTTTTAAATATTAGAGAACCAATGACTGGAGTAATTAAGCCAGTTATAACCACCACAATCCAATTTGTTAAAGTCGCTTCAGAGTTATTCGACGCAGCCCAACGAATACAATTTAAGTAGCTGGTAAATGGATTGGCATTAACGACTGTCTGCATTTTTTCATTAAGTATGCCTATCGGATAAAAAATAGGAGTTAGATATGTTAATAACAACAGTAGAAGCGTGACTATATTTCTACAGTCATCAAACCTAATGTAGAGAATTGAAAACATTAACCCAATGCCGGCAATCATCAAGGCTAGGAAAAATCCAACTACAAAAACTAACGGGAAAGTCCAGACTATTTGCTGGCCAGAGATATAAACCACGACAATAAAGGGCAGCATTCCGATGGCGAAATTAACCAGTGATGCCAGTGCCGAAGATATAGTGAAAATTTGTGGCCTAACATAAACCTTGGTCAAAATAGAACCGTTACTGGCGACAGCTTCGGCCGCAGACTGTATTCCTTGATTTACGAAGGTATTAAGGAGAACACCAGCCATTAAGTAAGGAGCGAATTGCGTGCCATCAGGTAGGCGAGATGCAAACACGAAACTAAAGACCCACCAGAGGATCAAACTAGTCAGCATTGGGTTTAGCAGGGTCCAGCCGATACCTATGACGCTTCGCTTATAACGCAAGGTTAGTTCGCGGCCTACTAATAGGCGGATCAATTGGAGTGATTGCATCAGGGTTCTATCCTACTTGCTGGGCAGGCAGATACTGCTCTTATGACCATATTTATGCTGGCGAATTGGTAAAAAGCACCCCTTCGGATAGGGCAAGATTTGCTCATGCGCTTAGACCATGTCTCATATGTAACTTCCCATGACCAGCTCGCAGATACCGTGCAGCGTTTAGGTTCTCGTTTAGGAACAACCTTTGTCGATGGTGGAGTTCACCCAAGATTTGGTACTCGCAATTTCACAGCGCCATTGCTAAATGGTCAATACATCGAAGTTGTTTGCCCACTTGATCACCCAGCTTCTGATTCATCACCATTTGGTAAAGCGGTTTCAAAGCGCGCTGCCGAAGGTGGCGGTTGGCTGACTTGGGTTGTAGCAGTTGAAGATTTAGCAGCAGTTGAAACTCGTTTGGGTCGCCCAGCAGTAGATGGTCACCGCACTAAGCCAGACGGCACAGATTTAGCTTGGAAGCAGATCGGTGTTCTCGGAACACTTGAAGATCGCCAAATGCCTTTCTTCGTGCAGTGGATTAAGAATCATCACCCATCTACAGATGGCAAAGCTGTTGCACAGATTGTAAAGATCGAAATTGCTGGCGACGAAAACACTATTGCAGAATGGCTTGGCTCTGAAGTAAAGACAGCTGTTGGCAACGGAATTGAAATCGAATGGGTTTCAGTCGATGCAAATGATGGCGATTCTGGAATTGTGGCCGTTGAAGTTGAAACCGGAACAGGTCGAATTCGTTTAGATTAATTATTTATAAGTTAATTGTTATTAACGCAAAAACCCCGCCGATAAGTTCGACGGGGTTTTTGCTTTTGGAAGAAGGTAAAGAAGTCAGCAGCGCATTTTTATTTGCGCAACTTAATTAAGCAGCAGGTGTTGTTGCGGGTGTTGCCTTAACCAAAATGGCTGGGCGTACTGGCTTAACCGGCTTTGCTGGAATTGTTGCTTTTGCGGCAGTACGTACTGCTTCAAATGCAGCGCGTGCAGCAACTTTGGCTTCCTTAGTTGTTGCAGCTGCAACAGTGGCCTTTAGAGTTACACGTGCAGCATCGATAGTTGCATGTGCAGCATCGGCAGCGGCGTGACGAGCTTCTGCAGCTGCTTTAAACGTTGCCTTCTCTGCTTGATATGCGGTGCGTGCAGCAGCGCGTTCTGGGTTTGCCGCAGCAACAGATGCCGCAGTTGAAGTTAGTGCGAAACCAGCGATTAATAGTGCTGCTGTCGCGATACGGGTGCGTGATGTTTTCATAATGAGCCTTTCCTTTAGCACTTGCCAGTCGCGGTTTGCGGCTGACTAGGTGCGAGTGACTAGGTTTTGTGACCAGGTGCCTTGCTACCTACGGGGTAGTGCGCTTACAGGCAAATAGTGTGGGCTGACCTTTAGGAATCCCTGTGACTACTTTGCGAGGAGCGTGCGGGTTTTAGGCAGGGCATGAGCGATCACCTATTTAATAACTAACGGCACAGCAACGATGGGTGAGATATCAAGTTTTAGTGCTGACAACTTATACATTTTTGGAGAAATGGTAAGTGAATCACCACCGATATCAAATGGACCTTCGCAAGTGATAATGCCTTCTCCGCCAGTATCTGAGCGCTTCATGTAGTAAGGCTCCCAGGGCAGTGCTTCACCGGTTTGAATGCCAATAAAGAATTCTCTCGTTACATCCATCGAATCATCATTTGTAAAAAGTGGGCGCTCTGGTGTCCAGTTCTTACTTAAATCCATTGAGCTGCCTGCGTATTTTTCACCTTCGCATTTGGCATCTAAATAAATTGCATTTCCGTTGAGTCGGATATTTCCATTTAAGTTATAGGTGACTCGAGATTGCCCGATTTGAATCGTGGTGTCCTCACCTGTTGCACCTAAGAAGTTGCCAAGCACTTTGCCTTTAGCATCTAGAACTTGATGGAAAGGCACTGTTGCAGAAACGGGAGATGATGCGCCGGCGGGCCCGGTTTCACCTTTAGCGCCAGCAGGGCCTGTAGGACCTTGTACCGACCAGCTAATTTTTGTTTCGCCGCTATTGCATTTCTCGGCGATTCGAAGCACTTGGGTTTTCTTATTTACGCACCCATTAATTTGGCCCGATACACCGGTTGCCAGATAGATATTGCTTGATATCAGGGTTAAACCGGCTAGCGCCATTGATGCGATTGCGATTGAACGCGTGCTGAATTTTCTCATACCCAAAATCTAGTTCCGTAAGAGATTTTTCTTAGTGAACATCGCCGTGTACTACACAGGTAAATCTGGATCTGAAGCCATATGCCAATTGCACACGTAAGTTTCGCGACGTGTTGTGATCCCTAAACGTTGCCGAGTAATCGGTGATCTTTCATCTGCCGGGCGTTCCCCGATCTACAGATGAAAGGGGGTGAAGCCAATGGAACCCAGCGCAAACTGGACCCAAATTGTGGTGACTTTGATAAAAGCTATTTTCGGATATTTCTCCGAGAAAAGGCAAAGTCGCCGCGACAACGGCGACTTTGGTTAACGCCTAAGTCCAATACGAAAAGGCTCCTCGGGAATCACTTCCTGAGGAGCCTTTTCTATCATGATTTTGTAACAGTGCACAATCGTTAGTGAAGGTTTATCTGCGTTTTGTAAAACTACTTTCTGTTATTGAAAACTACTTTCAGTAAAACTTGGGCAAATAAAAGTGGCCCGCACCAATTAGATGCGAGCCACTTTTAAGTACTGCTTACTTCTGAGTCAGCACCATAGTGGTCTGACCTGCAACATTTACCTTTGCGGCTGTGATTGATTCGATTGTCTTGGTGCCGGCAACGCCGCCCTTAACTACGATCGACCACTTCTTCTTATTAGGAAGTGTCACTGTTGCAGCTGCTGTATTTGGATTATGGATAACCACGATTGTGCTCGCAGCATCCTTAACAGCCTTACCGTTTAATGAATATGCAATTACATTGTTTGTGGTCTTGAGGAACTTAAGGTTCGCCTTAACCTGAGCAGTTGTACTCATGCGGAACGCTGGGTGTGCAGCGCGAAGTGCGAACAAGCCTTGGTAGTACTTGGTTGTAGCCACGTGCTTAACCTTGGTTGACCACTTCAATGAGTTAGTTGCATCGTCTGCGTTGTAGCTGTTGTCGTTGCCATTCTTTGAACGCAAGAACTCTTGGCCGGCCTGTAAGAACGGCACGCCTTGCGCTAAGAATGCAACTGATGATGCGAATTGGCTTAACTGCGCAACACCAGCTGGGCTAATGCCCTTTACGCTGGCAGTTAGCTTGTCGGCCAATGCCAAGTTGTCATGTGATTCAACGTAGTTAACTGATTGTCCTGGCGCAGTTGTTGTCCACTTAGTCAGAAACGCTGCGCTGTAATCAATATTTCCAACAATGCCCGCATAGATATCACTCGCTGCGCTGACCTTGCCAGTGGCCCAACCGGTATCAGTTGCATTAAATACTGAACCCTTTAGACCATCGCGGATTTGATCGTTGAAGTGTGCGACATTGTTTAACTTCGCAATATTAATTTGGTTAGCTTTTTGATCCTCTGGAAGCGTTCCCATGTTCCAGCCTTCACCAATTACTATGATTGTTGGATCAATAACCTTAAGAGCTGCAGTTACTTCGTTAATGGTTTCAATATCCATCAAGCCCATTAAGTCGAAGCGGAAACCATCGAGGTTATATTCGCTGGCCCAGTATTTAACTGAGTCAACAATAAACTTACGAACCATTGGGCGCTCAGATGCAACATCGTTGCCGCATCCGCTGCCATTAGTTAATTCGCCAGTTTCATCAGTACGGAACCAGTAGCCCGGCACGATTGTTTCTTGGCTGAAATTACCTGCGTTATAAACGTGGTTGTAAACAACATCCATATTTACGCGCAACTTCTGATCGTGCATCGCTTGAATTGCTTGCTTTAATTCAGTGATGCGAGCAGTTGGCTTAGTTGGGTCTGAACTATATGAACCTTCTGGAACGTTGTAGTTCTTTGGGTCATAACCCCAGTTAAATGATGGGTCCGCCTCATCAACTGATGCGAAGTCAAAGAATGGCAGTAGCTCGACGTGAGTTACACCAAGATCTTTAATCGCTGAGATACCAGTCTTTTGGCCATTATTTGTAGTGTTTAGATCGGTGAAAGCTAAGAACTTTCCACGGTGAGCGGCTGGAATTCCACTAGAAGCGTCGATTGAGAAATCGCGCACATGTAGCTCGTAGATAACGGCATCAGTTGTTTTGCCGCTAAATGCTGGCTTAGTTTTCTTCCAGTTTGCTGGGTTAGTTTTGGCAAGATCAACAACAACACCGCGCTCGCCATTAATTGTTGTGGCGCGAACATATGGGTCAACTGCCTCGTTGGTATTGCCATCGACGGTGACGCGATAGTTATAAATCAAACCATCTTTATCGCCAGCAATTGCTGCAACCCAAGTGCCGTTGACATCTTGAGTCATTGCTGTCTCAACACCTTCATCGGCAAGAGCATCAGCGGTTGCATAAGTAACAACCTTTACTGCAGTTGCAGTTGGTGCCCAGACGCGCATTTTTGTTTCAGTCTTGGTGTAAGTATTTCCTAAATCGTTTCCGGTGTAGGTGTACTTCTCGGCGAACTCAGGTGAGTCATAAAGTTTTGCTTGCTTATTTCCTTCTGGGATAACCATTTCGCCAGTTGGCTTCTCGTAATAAATAGTTGGGTCAGCTTGACGTAACCAAACTTCAGCAGTGCCTTCGGCGGTAAATTTTGTGATGAAACGATCGGAAGAAACATCCTTGGCTGCCCATTCGCCTTTACGAACAATAATTCCAATATCCTGGAACTGATCCATGCGATCGATTTCGACAGTTACAACTTTTCCGAAATCATCATCACCGGTGAACTGCACGCCAGCTTTTGAAACTTCGGCATCAGTACCTGAGCCAAGATTTCGCCATAACCAAAGGTTCCAAGTTGCGTAGTCAGCTTCGGGGCGTTGGTAGTGAACAGTCAAAGTAATAACAGCAGGATTTGCCGCGGTTGCAACTGCGGGCAAACCGACAGCAGCCATAACAGCGATCGCAACGAGTGCGAATGCGCGCTGTAGGGCGCTGCGGTGCGTTGATGAAGATGGACGGGTAAAAGTTGAGTTTCTCATGAGGTAAAAATAGCCAGCAGGGAGCGTAATAGATATGTAAGCGAGGCTGAAAGGGCAGGGCTAGATAACGAGAAGTTAACGATTGTGAGGGTTGGTGCAAGCGTGAGTGCGGGTGAGCGTCGGCGGTTGGGGTTGGTGTGGGTGAGCGTGGGTACGGGTGAGCGTCGGTGCGGGTGAGCGTGGGTGCGTTTAGGTTCGGGGTTGACCTAAGCTGCTGAAGATTTCCCGATTGCTGTCTTCGCCAGAGGTTTTCAGGTGTATCAGCTAAAGTAAAAATCATCCACAGAAATTCTTCTTACTAAAAGCACAAGATGAATCGGTAACTATCTTCGCTCCATGTCTGAGACCGAAATAGATGTAAGCAATGTTTTTGGGCCGCTAACTGATTTTATTCAGGACTCCACCGTTGAAGAGATCTGGATCAACTCACCGGAACGTATTTTCATAGCGCGAAATGGCCGTTCCGAGCTCACGATGTTGCTACTTAGCGCCGAGCAAGTGCGCAATCTAGTTGAGCGGCTATTGCTCTGGAGTGGGCGTCGTTTAGACCTTTCCGTGCCATTTGTCGATGCCCGGTTGCCTGATGGCTCGCGATTACATGTTGCGATTCCAGAGATTACGGCGACACATTGGTCGGTAAATATTCGCAAGCACTTGATGCAAAAAGTCTCGATTGCGCAATTGGCTGAACGCGGTGTTATGACCGCAGAGATGGCTCGCATGTTGCGTGATTCTGTTGCTGCTGGGCTAAATATTCTAGTAAGTGGCGGAACTCAAGCTGGAAAGACGACAATGCTTAATGCTCTGGTTTCGGCAATACCTGTGGCAGAGCGGGTAATCACTATCGAAGAAGTTTTCGAACTAGCGCCGCAATTACCTGATGTGATTGCGATGCAAACCCGCAGTTCGAATTTGCAAGGCGAGGGCGAGATTTCGCTTCGCCGATTGATCAAGGAATCGTTGCGAATGCGGCCATCACGAATCATTGTCGGAGAAGTTCGCGAATCTGAAGCTCTTGATTTGTTGATCGCGCTGAATTCGGGATTGCCCGGAATGGGAACTTTGCATGCGAACTCTGCGCGAGATGCAATTGCCAAGTTACAAATTCTGCCGCTTTTGGCTGGTGAGAATATTTCTCATCGTTTCATCGCGCCAACTATTGCAAGTGCAATTGATTTGATTGTGCATGTGTCACTGGATCGAAATGGAGTGCGTCGAGTTGCCGAGATCGCCGTTGTTACAGGGCGGATCGAGAATCTGACCCCTGAGGTTGATTCGTTATTCACCTGGAATCCCGAGACCGAAAGTTATGTTCGTGGTTTAGGGTCATTGCCCCATCTTGAGCGTTTTGCGAAGTCAGATCCAGGTGTGGTGCTGCGATGAAGCGCACATCGACAAAAGGTGCTTCAATAAAACGCACCTCGACACAGCGCACCACGATTAAGACTGCCGCGCGATCAGTCTCCCTATCTCCAAAGTGGCGTCAAATAACCATTTCAGCGGTTTCTGGCTTAGGTGTTGGCTTTGCAATCACCTTCTTGAGTTCATCGATTCCGATCGCATCAGCTTTTGCTCTTATGGCCACCGCAATCACATTTATATTCCTTGCAACCAAAGCTAAGCGCGATGAAACCAAATTTGAACTGCTCTGGCCAGATGTAGTTGACCACTTGATAACTGGCATTCAATCCGGCATGTCATTAGTTGAGGCATTATCTCAACTGGCCGAGCGTGGGCCACGCGAACTGGCGCCATATTTCGCCGAGTTCAATCGGCAGATACGAAAAGACGGCGACTTTAATTCTGCGGTTAGTTGGTTACAAAATCAATTCTCGCACTATGCCAGTGATCAGATTTTCGAGGCGCTAATTCTTTCGCGATCCCTTGGTGGAACTCACTTGTTGCAGATTCTTCGAATGGTCGGCGATTTCATTCGACAAGATTTGGCACTGCGCAAAGAGATCGAAGTTAAACATGGCTGGATCAAGAATTCAGCGCATTTATCGGCCGCAGCACCGTGGCTTCTTTTGCTACTTCTATCTACACAACCCGCAACTGTCACGGCATATTCAACAGCTACTGGTGCAGTAATTCTAGTATCGGGAATATTCATGACTGCAGTTGCATATTTTTGGATGAATAAATTAGGCGCTCTGCCAAAGCCTCCGCGAGTATTTGGATCCAAAAGTCAAAACATTTCGCGAGTATTCGGATCCGATAATCAAAGGTCACCAAGGTTATTCGGATCCAAAAGTCAAAACATCATTGCATCTCGACAAGTGAGCACTCGATGAACGGGCTATTTCTCTCAGTCGGACTCTCGTTAACCGCGGCATATTTAATAGTCGCAACTGAGAGCGGCGATGAGACTAAAGCGCTGAAAATTGGTCGGGCTAGATATCGCAAAGCTCTCGCTGAGTCAGAGGATCGCAGCAATTTGGGCGCTCGCCTACTTGAGCTAAATCGCACCGGTAAGCATGAATATCTCGAGTTTCGGAGCAGCCAGATCTCTGCATCGCTATTGGTGTTTTTCGTGACCTTGCTATTGGCTTGGAATAAGAGTTCTTCACTGATCGCAGCGTTATTTATTGGGTTTTTAAGTGGCTCTCTGGCATTTGTGACTATTGATCGCAACTTAACCAAGTTGGTTGTTAAACGTCGGGCTCAGATGGATGCCGAATTTCCAGCACTTATCGAGATGCTGACGTTATCAATTTCCGCTGGGCAAACCCCGCTAAATGCGATGGCCGCGATTGCAGCACGTTCTGATTGTGAATTAGCAAAGGAGTTCGGAGTCGTCACCAAGGATGTAATCGCTGGCGCACCATTTCACATCGCACTCGATTCCATGGGCCGACGGATCAAGTCTGTAACTATTCGAAGATTTATTGACGCGATGATTACTGCGATGTTGCGAGGCGCTCCCATTGTTGAGCTTCTGCAGCGACATGCGCAGGAATCACGTACGGCGCATCGAAATCAAATTATGGCTGCGGCCGGCAAAGCTGAAATATCAATGATGATTCCAGTCGTATTTCTAATCCTGCCAGTGTCAATGCTTTTTGCACTGTGGCCATCGCTTTCGAATCTAAATGGATTTATGTAATCAAAGGTTTATCGGATCCGTCAAACAATAGATAAGAGGAAAAATGAAAAGCAACATAGGAATAAACGCAACATCTGAATCACCATGTGACAGCACTCCAATAAAGTTCACGAATATGTCAGTAGTAAGCAAAGCGGAATCAATAATGACAAGGGCCGCAATTGAAGCGAACCGCCGTATCCAGCGAAATCGCATCGTTCAGAAATTATCGGAAGATCGTGGCGATGTTCCAGGGTGGGTGCTTGTTGTATTGATGACAACCGGTTTAGTGACTGCAATTTGGACTATTGCGGCTCCTCGTTTATCTACCATCTTGAAAAACTCACTCGATGCTATGAACGGTATTCGGTAATGGTTTTATGGCTCCTTTCCGGTTTAGCCCAGAAGCCAAAGGGCATCCGCAGATTGCGCAGTACCTGGCGGCGCCATCAATTAAAAGCTAAACGCAAACATGATTTAGCAGAGTTTGCTAAGAAGCTTAAGAGCGAGCGCGGAAGCGTAGAAAGTGCACTAGTCGTGATCCCGTTGCTCACTTTGTTTTTGATTTCTTTCCAGTTGGTCCTGACTATAAATAATCGCAATATTGAGGTGGCCTATGCACAGAGTTCAGCGACTCATAGCGCGATTACTGGTCGATTTCAAAGTGGTGACCGGGTTATAGATCTGAACACAGTTGGCCCTTTCAATGAATTACGTGCAGTTGTTTCTACGAATACTCAAAACCTGCCGAACCTGGTGCCGTTCTTGGGAAGCCAGGATCGAGTTATAAAGGTTCACGGCTTCTCAATTCTGGAAAGTCAAAGTTAGAGGTGCGGCTATTTAAAAGACTCAAAGATGAAAGCGGCAGCGCCGTTCTTGAATTTGTGGCGTTGGCACTCCCACTATTTGTACCAGTCATTATCTTCTTGTCACAATTTGCAACCGTGAGCAATGACGAATTCATAGTACGGACTTTGGCCCGCGAAACAGTTCACGCTTACATTCTCAGCAGCAATGATTTAGTGGCTACTTACAATGCCCAAAAAACTATGGAAATCGGAGCCCGTGAACTTGGTCTTGATCCTAAGCGTTTGGGAGATCTTGGATTAGCCATAGATTGCGCTGGGATCTTCTGTATTTCCCCCGAAAACAAAGTTGAAGTCACGATTACTTTGCAAAGCAAAGATGGAAAACGAGTCAGCTCTGCAACGGCTCGAGAGACTGTTTCTCCATGGGTTTAGAGATTCGCGTAAAGACCCAACTCACGCAAATACTTATGCCGAAAATAAAGCAACAACTCAAGCCAACATCAAAACTCAAGCCAACATCAAAACTCAAGCCAACATCAAAACTCAAGCCAACATCAATACTCAAGCCAACATCAATACTCAAGCCAACATCAAAACTCAAGTTATTGTTAAAGCACGAGGAAGGATCGATCTCAGTTTTGGTCTTCGGGCTTTTTGCAGTCGTCTTACTCTCATCTGTGGTTCTTACCGACATTTCATCAATTATTGTGGCTCATAGATCATTGGTGCAGGCAACTGAGTCGGCAGCACAAAGTGCGGCTCATGCGCTTGATCTTGATACTTACTATCAAGGCAAGCACTCTGCCCTTTCATTTCTGATTTCTGATGCAAGTCCGATTATTCCGATTGATTGCGAGGCTGCTAGCAATCGAGCAAGTGAGACTTTGGCTGACATTTTAAGAAATTCAAGCCAAAAGTTATTGCGACTAGAGTTAGATAAAATTCAAATAACCAATTTTCAATGCAATGGAACTGAAGTGCTTGTAACTACTTCAGCAAAAGCTTGGCTGCCAATCTCACTTTCATTCTTCTCCTTTGAAAGTGTCGAACTTTCGGCATCGGCTGGAACCACTAGTGTAAAGAAGCGGGCCTTCTCGATTTTCGGAATCAATCTCTAATTACCCAGTCATCTAATTACCCAGATATTCAGGTCTCGATTTTCTTGCAACCTTGCTTTGATAATTGCTCAAATCGTTGAATATTGAAAAGGCTAGGTAGCCCCGTAATTGACTGGTTTGGGCGTCCACTAGACTTACATCCATGGCCGCGCGTGAATATGATCTAGAGATTGCTGCAATTGATGCAACTCTGGTCTCAATTGAGAAGGTATTGGACCTTCCTAAATTACGCGCATC
This sequence comes from Candidatus Nanopelagicaceae bacterium, assembly GCA_965267915.1. GTDB lineage: Bacteria > Actinomycetota > Actinomycetes > Nanopelagicales > Nanopelagicaceae > Planktophila. Next base: position 141,258 of record OZ254153.1, read on the forward strand.
TGCAATTGAACTTGAGGCTGCAGCCGGTGTTCCTGATTTATGGGATGACCCCGAGAATGCACAGAAAGTAACTAGCCGCTTATCCCGTGTGCAATCAACGATTGCTCGTCTTGAGGGACTGCGCCGCCGAGTTGAGGATATGCCGATTCTCTTGGAATTAGCTAATGCCGAAGAAGATGAAGGCGCACTTGCTGATGCTGGCGCCGAGTTAGATTCCGTAAAGAAAGCAATTAGCGAATTAGAAGTTCAGACTTTGCTTAATGGCGAATATGACGAGCGCGATGCGTTAGTGACTATTCGTTCTGAGGCTGGTGGCGTTGAAGCTGCTGACTGGGCCGAAATGTTGATGCGTATGTATCTGCGTTATTGCGAACGGCACAATTTAAAAGTTGATGTTCTTGAAACTTCATATGCCGAAGAAGCTGGCATTAAGTCAACAACGTTTCGCGTTTCGTCCCCGTATGCATATGGCACGCTTTCTGTTGAACAAGGAACACATCGCTTAGTTCGTATCTCGCCATTTGATAGTCAGTCACGACGTCACACATCTTTCGCTGGTGTGGAAATTGTTCCAGTTGTAGAACAAAGTGATGCAATTGAAATTGATGAGAAAGAAATTCGAGTTGATGTTTACCGTTCATCTGGCCCTGGTGGTCAAGGTGTTAATACGACAGACTCCGCGGTTCGATTGACGCATATTCCAACTGGCATTGTGGTTTCGTGCCAGAACGAACGTTCGCAGATTCAGAATAAAGCCACCGCAATGGCAGTTTTGCAGTCCAAGTTGCTCGAACGCCGTCGCCAAGAAGAGCAGGCGAAAATCAATGCACTAAAGGGCGATAATTCAGGCTCGTGGGGCAATCAGATGCGTTCGTATGTTTTGGCGCCGTATCAAATGGTTAAGGATTTACGCACTGATTATGAAACTGGAAATACCAGCGCAGTATTAAATGGTGAAATCGATGAATTTATCGAAGCCGGAATTCGCTGGCGCCGCAGTAGTTAATTTATGGCCTTTTCTAACTTCATTTAGAAATGATCGACCGATACTGTTAATTGATATTTCTACGAATTACGCACAAAATTTCTGCATATCAGCCTGATTTCACAGCCAAAAAGCGCGTTATAGAGCGCGATTTGCGCTGCCTTTACCTAAACTAGGAGCGTTAAGGCAGGTGCTAGTAGCTATCCGATTGGGCAATTTAATCTGATGGTTTTGAAGGACTGAACGGTAAATCCGTGAGGACCTTCAAATGTTTAGTGCCAGCTCAAGGATGTGTTTGCCGAATGCAAGGAGTTGAAATTGATTCGCTTAGAGAAGGTCAGCAAGACCTATCCTGGAATGGATCGCGCGGCGCTTGAAAACGTTGACCTCGAAATCACCAAGGGCGAGTTCGTTTTCCTTGTTGGACTATCAGGTTCAGGTAAATCTACTTTCTTGCGTTTGATTCTGCGCGAAGAGCGCCCAACAACTGGCACGATTCATGTGGCTGGTAAAGATCTCAACAAATTGGCAAACCATAAAGTTCCAGAACTTCGCCGTCAGGTCGGAACCGTGTTTCAGGATTTCCGTTTACTGCCAAATAAAACAATTGCAGAGAACGTTGCCTTCACATTGCATGTACTCGGATATTCGCAGAAAGAAATTAACCGCGAAGTTCCTGAAGTGCTTGAACTAGTTGGCCTGGAAGATAAAGCTGATCGCAAGCCAAATGAGATTTCTGGTGGCGAACAACAGCGTGTAGCAATCGCGCGCGCATATGTCAGCCGCCCATTGATTTTGATTGCCGATGAACCAACCGGAAACCTTGATCCAAATACCAGTGTGGGCATTATGAAATTACTTGATCGCATTAACCGCGAAGGCACCACAGTTTTGATGGCAACACACGATTCTGGAATCGTGGATCAGATGCGCAAGCGCGTTATCGAGCTCGAAGGTGGCCACGTTATTCGTGACCAAGTCCGCGGCGTTTATGGATACACGGGTTGATCGCTATGACACTAACAAATCTGATTGATAATTCTTGTTGCGATAGCGAAACGGTACTAATTTGCTGTCCAGAAGAATCAAGCTCTCTTGAAATCCTAGCCTTCGATTCCAGAACTTTGGGATCTGTGCCAAGTGGATTAAAGGGTTGATTATGTTGAATATATTTTTTAACGGATACCAGGAATAGGGGCAGATCAATGCGCGCTAAGTTTTTAATGAGCGAGGTCGGTATTGGCTTGCGCCGAAATCTGACCATGACATTTGCCGTAGTTGTGACAGTTGCAATCTCGCTTTCACTGCTGGGTATCGGCCTACTTTCAAACGCTCAAGTGGGCGCTATGAAGGATTATTGGTACGACAAGATCGAAGTTTCAGTATTTCTCTGCGGTCCATTAAGTGAAACACCATCATGCTCTGGAGGCGTTGTTACCACTGATCAACGTCTGCAGATTCAAAAGGATCTCGAAGATCTAAGCGTTGTAGATAGCGTTTATTACGAGTCCCAAGCTGAGGCATATACGCGTTTCCAAGAACGATTTAAGGAATCTGCAATCGCTCAGAATGTTTCAGCAGATCAGCTGCCAGAATCTTTCCGTGTGAAATTAACCGACCCAACTCAGTTCGCAGTAGTAGTTAGCGCATTCTCTGGCCGCCCTGGTGTTGATGTGGTGCAAGATCAGCGCTCGATTCTCGAGAAGTTCTTCCAACTACTTTCAGTGCTTAGAAATGGTGCGCTATTAGTTGGTCTAGCTTCAGTACTTACTGCCGCCCTTCTGATTAGCAATACCTTGCGTATTGCAGCCTTTAACCGTCGCCGTGAAACCGGTGTGATGAAACTTGTTGGCGCATCTTCTTGGTCGATTCAATTGCCATTCTTGCTCGAAGGAATCTTCTCGGCCTTTATAGGTTGGGGTTTAGCAACAGGTTTATTGGCGGCGTTAAAGAGTGTGATTGATAGCAAAGTTGCGCCACTTCTCACCTTTACTAAATTCTTTGGTTGGAATGAAGTCTGGATCGCATCTGGCTGGCTATTGCTAACTGGTCTTGGCGTTTCAACAATCGCATCGCTTGTAACACTTCGTCGCTACCTCAAGGTCTAACGCCCAAAAACGGCGGTGCATCGTGGTGAAAGAAGTTGGCAAGAAGCTAATCGCGCAGAATAAAAAGGCGCGCCACGATTATTCAATCGAGGACGTATATGAGTGCGGCATAGTTCTAACTGGTACCGAAGTTAAATCGCTTCGTGCTGGCCGCGCTTCGCTCATCGATGGATTCGCGATGATTGAAAATAATGAACTCTGGCTGCACGGTGTGCATATTCCGGAATACACCGAAGGCACTTGGACTAATCACACTCCGCGACGTAACCGTAAGTTGCTCGTGCATAAAGATGAAATTAAACGTCTGCACGCAAAAGTAAAAACAGGCGGGCTTACACTGGTTCCTCTCTCACTTTATTTTAAAGATGGAAAAGCCAAGATTGAATTAGCGGTTGCACGCGGTAAAAAAGCACACGACAAGCGCGCATCCCTTATGGAACAACAAGCTGGCCGTGAAATTGAACGCGAAATTTCACGTCGCAATAGCGGCAAAGCCGGACGCTCCAGCAAGTACGACGACTAGTCGTCCGCTCCAGCAAGTACGACGACTAGTCGTCCGCTCCAGCAAGTACGACGACTAGTCGTCCGCTCCAGCAAGTACGACGACTAGTCGTCCGCTCTTAACCGCAGATTTCGCTAACTTTCACGCATAAAAAGCCGATTAGATTCTTGTCATAACCCTGCCTTACACTTAGCCCATCAAGTGTTCGTTTGTTGGCGGAAATTTTTCCGCAAATAACGCGACCCCTGATATGACAACTAAATAGCGAAGCAATATTGCTTCCACACCCATGGGGGTGAACGGTCTCGACTTTGGATGTTGGGATAGGGGAAGCGGGCCGAGGAAGCCAGGATGATCTCGTTAACCAATAACCTGTGCAAAAAATCAAGCGCCAGTACAACTGCCGCTGATTACACCCTAGCTGCCTAAGCTAGCTCTGTAATCCGTTAGCCCAGAGCTCCGCCTTCGGACTGGGATCTAACGCCGACAGAAGGCTTTTCATGGAGTTGGCTTTGCGAACGACTTCGGAGAACAGTTTCGCAAATGAGTTTGTCGGATACTTGTGTGTAAGAGATCCGGAACTGAGAAAACGATAAACGCACTACGCCCGTAGAAGCCCTATGTCAGTACCGAAGGACCCGGGTTCGATTCCCGGCACCTCCACTTAGAGTTAAAGAATATGAACGAGGCGTATACAAGTGTTTACATTTGTATATAGCCGAGTGAGGCGTGGTGGTTTAGCGCTTTAGCGCAAACCTCCACCATTTCTATTTATTAAAGCTAATGACTAGTGCTGCAAAAATGAATTAATGCTGCGCATCTGGGCCATTGCGACGGTCTGAGCGGCTACCGAAGTTAAATCCAAATCCATCTGGAAAGTATTCGCGCTTCATCGCAAAGAAGGCCACTACCGAACCAAAGATTCCCATTAAAGTCGCGGCAGTAGTCGACGCCGAGATAAATAGATTAAACGATGTAAAGCTTCCGACAAGTGAAAGTATCGTTACAAATATTCTTCGTACTAATCGCACGAAATCACTTGTATTAACGCCATTTAGAGCGGGTAGCCATGTTAAGAAAAGCGCTAGTGGCCCGCTAAATAGCGCGATCGAAATGATTATTACAACTAGAAGTACGAGTGATTCCATGGTTAAAGGCTAACCCAGGAATCCGAAGTCGCGGCAAATAAGTCCATATCAATCTGGTTGCCATTGGCTCGCGTTACTCGTGATTTCATTAAACCTTCATGCTCATAACCAGCATTTAGTAAAACCTTCTTTGATGCGTGATTATCACGATCAACTAGTCCAGCGAGACGGCGGAAGCCTAGAGTTTCGAATGCATAATTAGTAACCATCTTGCTACCAATCGAGCCATAGCCGTGACCACGCACAGCTTTATTCAGCCAATAGCCAATTTCTCCAATGTGGTTATTTTCTTCAATGCCATGAATCGAAAATGGTCCGATAAAGGTCTCACCATTTACTTTCAGGGCTTCGCTACTAACTTCTTTAGAAACAGTTAATACCCAATGCATCGCTTTGCGCTCTTCAAAGAGTTGTGGCGTTTTTGTGCGTACAAAAGATTCTGCTAAATCAATTGTGTACGGCGAAGGCACTGTTGTGAATTGTGGAATCAGCGGATCTTGGCAGGATTGATAAATCGCATCTATATCTTCTTCGCACAATGGGCGCAGCGTGAATTGCCCGTATTGAATTACCGGACTCTCGGTTGGCCACCAGATCATGTGCTTACGGTAGCGGGGTTCTATTAGATCTTGCACGCTAATTTTAGATATGTAATTGGTAGTTACTAAACCGCATCCGTGACTTCGTAAAGATCGGTATTTACTAAACCGCATCCGCCAAACCGCATCCGCCAAACCGCATCCGCCAAACCGCATCCGCCAAACCGCATCCGCCAAACCGCATCCGCCAAACCGCATCCGCCAAACCGCATCCGTGACTTAGTAAAGATTGGTAGTTGCTAAACCGCATCCATGATTGGGCGAGCCGGTACGAAATATCGATGGCCATCGGGTGATTCCCAGTTGCATGAGCCATCTTCATTGCTAGTTAGCTTCCAGCCACCATGAGTTTTCATACGGTGATGACGACGACAAAGTGCGCCAAGGTTTGCAGCTGAAGTTTCGCCGCCATCTTCCCAAGCTTCTGCGTGATCAATATCGGCGCGGGCTGCTGATTGTCTGCAGCCGGGAAATCTGCAGGTGCGATCGCGTGCAATCAAGTAATCAACTAAATCTTGAGGTGGTTGGTAGCTATCACGCCCATAATCAAGGAGAGTGCCGGTATTTGGATCAGTAATAAACCTTCGCCATTTTCCTTCGCCGGCAAGGGCTCGCATTATTTGAGCGGGTAACGCTCCGTAACCAGCTAGTTGTCCCGGATTTTCATTAAGCCCCAAAAGGGTAGGTAAATCAATGGTTACATTCACCGAAACAGATCTGCGATGCGATTTTGCTTCATCTTCAGAGAGCGAAACTGCGATTCCGGCAATTTCACTTAACGCATCGGCACGCTTCATATCCATTGTTCGAAAATCAGGCACATACTCATGCGCGAATGCAGCTTCTTCTTCAGCTGTCATTTTGATCTGCTCACCGCTAACACCAGCACCGCTAACACCAGCACCGCTAACACCAGCACCGCTAACACCAGCACCGCTAACACCAGCACCGCTAACACCAGCACCGCTAACACCAGCACCGCTAGATCTTTTTGCGGAATCGTATGTACTTGGAGCGCGACCAAGGAAAGTAGCACGAATAATCTCGGCTTTGGCAGCATGGTTGCGTGCATCTTCATCACGACGGTTTGCGCGAATGACAAAGTTTTCGATCGCCGACATAACTGTCTGCGCATCTTCGGCTGGCAATATTGCAACCACTGTCGCCATTCCGTCGGATTCGCGATACATCGAAACCTTTCGAGTCTCTCGCGCCCTAACCACAATTTCCTCGAACTCTTTTGGTGCGACTTGTGCCAACATCGTGCGTACTTTGTTGCCAACTTGAGCCGGAGTATGAAACTCGGCATGCGCAATTGCACTTTCCTCAATACGCGCAATTGCCTCGACCGGCAACCCCTCACGTATTGCGGCGGCAGTCTCGCGCGCAATCACATTTGCATGAGCGGGTGAAATTTCACCAGTGGCCAGCGCCGAACAGGTATTTGGCAAAGTGTTAATTAATGAGCGAGCAATATCGATCTTGTACTGTGCTGAATTGCCCGACATGCGAAGCGCTGCAGAGATATCTTCGCGCTCGGCATCATCGACACCTTCATAAATTCCATCAGCTTGACTTGGCTCAGAACCGGCAACTGCCACGATGGCTCGTTGAATCAGAGCCTGCAACCAACCAGTTTGCCGCTCAACTGCGCTTAAATAGTCAACACGGGCACCGCGGCTTAAATCTTCGGGATCTATCGCAACTAAAGCGGTCAAGGTTTCGATTCCCGGAACTGAATTCAGTAGCTCAGTAGCGCGAGAATCGAGTGTCTCTTGAAAGCGATCAATCGAGCCACGATCTTCACTATCTAGATTGCAACCTGTCGAATCTGATGACTCTCCGTAATTTTCACTGCCTTTAGATTCCGTTGAAGCAAAAATCTCGCCAGTCTCGGAATCAAATTCCGAAAAGGAATGAGCAAGCGATATCTCGGTAACCCGGGCGGCGTTTGTGCTCATGAGTGGATCTTGATTTAGCCCACCGACAAAAATAATTAGTTGTGCACAGCCACCGATTCTTGCTTCGCAGCATTACTTACGCAAATAGGAGGTGCGAAAACCATCTTCGAAGCGCTTAGTCAACTCCAAAGTGTTTAACTTAAAGCTAACCTTTTCGCGTCGAAAGCACGCAGAACTCATTACCTTCGAGGTCGGCCATTACAACCCAAGTGGTATCGGCATCAATGCTTTGCCCGATCTCAATTCGCTTTGCACCTAACTTCTCGAGGCGCGCAACTTCTGCTTCTTGATTATCTGGACGCAGATCTAAGTGCAGCCGATTCTTAATTACTTTTTCATCTGGCACTTTTAGAAACAAAATATCCGGAAAGCCAATCTTGTTCGGATCATTTAGCTCGCGTTCAATCCAATAACCGATCTCATCGCCATCTTCACCAATTGACCAACCAAGCACTTCGGCCCAGAATTCCGCCTGCGCTTTTGGATTATGGGCATCAACAGTTAGACATTGCAACGAAAGAGTCATGTGCAGAGGCTAGCAAATGACCAAAATAAGTTAAATGAAATTAATGAAACTAGTGAAGTTGAATTAGCCCTCTTGCAGAGTCGTTGGCGCTCCGTGAACATCAAGCACATCAGTTGTATTCGGCGTATTCGAGCCACCCAACTTCGAACCTTCGCCACCACGATTAAGCGTTGCATTCGGGCGATGACCTTTTTCGATCACTGGAATCGAGCCTAAAACGCCCTTTTGGAAGTCCTCAAAAGCTTGCAGTACTTCGCGCTTGGTGTTCATAACAAATGGCCCCATCCAGGCAACCGGTTCTTTAATTGGTTGGCCACCGAGAATGAAAAGTTCCATTTCAGGCGAACGAGATTCCTGCACATTTGCAGCGCGCACAACGATGGTGTCACCTTCGCCGAAAACAGTTAGCTGACCCATTTGTACGGGGCGCGATTCTTCGCCCACAAAACCGTGACCAGCAAGTGTGTAAACAAGTGCGTTGTAATCCTGGCGCCACGGTAAACGAATTTCGGCACCAGGTTGCAAAGTTGCATGAATCAAAGTGATTGGAGTTTGTGTTGATCCTGGTCCTTGATGTCCGGCAAGTTCGCCAGCAATAACGCGAATTAACGCACCACCATCTTCACTCGACAACAGTGCAACTTCACTCGCACGCAAATCTTGGTAAGCAGGTGGTGACCACTTCTTTGCAGCTGGCAGATTTACCCAAAGTTGGAACCCGTGAAATAAACCGCCACTCATTACTAAAGATTCTGGTGGTGTTTCTATATGCAAAATTCCAGCACCCGCAGTCATCCATTGCGTATCGCCATCGGTAATTGTTCCGCCGCCACCGTTGTTATCGAAGTGATCGAAGATGCCATCAATAATGTATGTAACAGTTTCGAAACCACGATGTGGATGCCATGGAGTTCCTTTTGGTTCACCAGGTGCATATTCAACTTCACCCATTTGATCTAAATGAATAAATGGATCAAGCAATGCAATATCTACGCCAGCAAATGCACGGCGAACTGGAAAACCTTCACCTTCGAAACCTTGCGGAGCAGTAGTAATGCTGCGAACTGTGCGCGCACGAGTACCAGCAATCGCTTTAACGCGTGGAAGTACGGTGACATCTGCAACGGTTACTGCTGGCATTTTGAGCTCCTATTTTGCGCTTATAAATTCGCTACTTATCCAAGGATAGTTGAACCTTCAACTATCTCGCAACTCGAACCAAACCCACGCCCGCTTGAACAATGTCGTAATTGGTAGCCAAAAGCCCACCTCGGAAGTGTTTCTGAACCGAGTTAACAGTTGAAAGAACTTTCGCAAAGTGAAAGCAAAGTGCAGGATTGGCTAAAGGAGACTGTGCTCTTTCTTTTCAGTCGACGTAGCCAGATCCAAACTTTGCTTAGCCAAATGCGGTGTGTGAAAGTCTTACAGACCCTTAAGTGAGCTAACGACCTTGGTCAACGAAGCTTTCGCATCGCCAAATAGCAACATGGTCTTTGGGTCGTAAAGTAATTCGTTTTCAATGCCCGCAAATCCTGGGCGCATAGAACGCTTCAAGAAAATAACGTTAGCTGCATTTGAAACTTGCAAGATTGGCATTCCGTAAATTGGGCAACCAGGTGTGGTTTCAGCCGCTGGGTTAACAACGTCATTTGCACCGATCACGATTGCAACATCGGTCTGCGCGAAAGTTGGATTAACTTCATCCATCTCAGCGAGTTGTTCGTAAGGAACATTTGCTTCAGCGAGCAACACATTCATATGTCCAGGCATACGACCGGCAACTGGGTGAATTCCATATGCAACATCAATGCCCTTTGCGATTAACAGGTCAGCTAATTCGCGAACGGTGTGCTGTGCTTGTGCAACAGCTAATCCGAAACCAGGAACGATAACAACGCGGCGAGCGTAGTTAAGCAAAATCGCTACGTCATCAGGTGAACCCGAACGAACTGGGCGTTCTTCGGCAGCGCCGGTGGCTTCTTGTGGCTTTGCCGTAAATGCGCCGAATAATGTTCCGAATAGCGAACGGCCCATTGCTTCAGCCATCATGCGAGTCAGAATTGTTCCGGAAGCACCAACGAGCGTTCCAGCGATAATCAACATAGTTGAATCAAGAACATAACCGCTAGCTGCAACTGTTAAACCTGTAAATGCATTTAAGAGCGAGATAACGATTGGCACGTCTGCGCCACCAACAGGAAGCACGAATAAAATACCGAAAAGCAGCGATAAACCAGCCAAAATCAATAGTGGCGTGGTTCCAAGAGCTGTAACAACCCAACCCGATACACCGAGAACTGCTATCAAGGTGCCGGCAATTACGAAGCGACCGCCCGGGAAAACAACTGGGCGCGTGGTCATTAGTTCTTGTAACTTCAAGAAGGTAATAATCGAACCGCTGAATGAAACGCAGCCAACCACGACAGTAAACACAGTCGCGATAACTTCAGCAGTAGTTGCGTCAGTACCAAGGCTTAGGTATTCAACGATTGCGACTAGGGCGGCTGCGCCACCACCAACACCGTTAAAGAGTGCAACAAGTTGTGGCATCTGAGTCATCTGAACTTTTTTGGCCGCAGGTACACCAATTAAAGTACCGACCGCCATCGCGCCAAGAATCCAACCTAAGTTATTAAGCGGAAGTGAAGTTGCGACTCCATCTTTACCCGGAGCTGCATAAAAGAAAATCACAACGGTTGCGATCGTTGCGCCAAGTGCGCCGATCAAATTACCACGGCGCGCACTCTTTGGTGAAGATAATCCCTTTAGCGCTAATACGAAACAGATACCGGCGCTAAGTCCAATTAAGTCATATACGAAGGTGCTCATTATTTAGCCTCCTTCTTCTCGGTCTTCTTAGCCTTAAACATTTCTAGCATTCGATCAGTTACGACGAATCCGCCGATCATGTTAATCGTGGCCAGAATAATCGCAGCAACAGAGAGTCCAAGTTCCAGATTTGTGTGGCTGTGAGATGCCACGATGATTGCGCCGACGAGAATCACACCGTGAATCGCGTTTGCACCTGACATCAAAGGTGTGTGCAGAGTTGATGAAACTTTCGAGACAACTTCGAAACCTACGAAAACCGCAAGTACGAAAATCGAGATGATTGCAATCGGTTCCATTTACTTAGCCCCTCCACCACGTCGTGATCCAGCATGAGTTACGGCTGAGCCATCGATAATTTCATCCTCAAAGTTAAGGTTTAATGCCACTTCTGTGCCCTCGGCAGGCGGCACAGTTAGCAGCGTCAAAAGGTTAACTACGTTGCGCGAATAGAGGCTCGATGCGTGGAATGGAAGTTGGCTAGGCACATCTTTGCCACCCCAGATGTGAACACCGTTTGCGGTAGTAACGATTTCGCCAGGCTTAGAACCTTCAACATTGCCGCCAGTTTCAGCAGCTAAATCAACGATTACGGTACCTGGTGCCATCGAATTAACCATTTCAGCGGTAACTAAACGAGGCGCAGTACGGCCCGGGACTGCAGCAGTTGTAATTAGTACATGTGATTTAGCAATGTACGGAGTCAGCAATTCACGTTGTTTAGCTGCGCGTTCTTCAGTCATCTCGCGCGCATATCCGCCAGCTCCAGCAAGTGATTCAAGTTCCAATTCAATGAAAGTTGCACCCATTGATTTAACTTCATCAGCTGAAGATGGTCGAACGTCATAAGCCGAAACAACTGCGCCAAGTCGACGAGTTGTTGCGATTGCTTGCAAGCCCGCCACACCGGCACCAAGCACAAGTACTTGCGCAGGCGTAACAGTTCCGGCGGCAGTCATTAATAATGGGAAGAAACGTGGTGAAAGTTCAGCACCGACAATTGCGGCGCGATATCCCGCACATAGTGCTTGCGAAGTTAGTGCATCCATTGACTGCGCACGTGAAATACGTGGCACCAGTTCGAGTGAGAATGCAGTTACGCCGGCACTTGCTGCTGCATCAATTGAATCTGCAGCGGTTACAACTGATAAGAAGGAAATAGTTACCGCACCTTTTTTCAAGGTTGCCATCTGCGTAGGTGTAAGTGGTTGCACTGATAAAACAACATCAGCGTTCTTCAATACATCGCCACTTTCGACTTTGGCGCCAGCTGCCACATATTCAGCATCACTTGCTTGCGAATGTAGCCCGGCGCCAGACTCGATTAAAACATCGAGACCTAGACGAGTTAATTTACTAATGACATCGGGCACGAGCGCTACGCGCTTTTCGCCCGCTCGAATTTCCTTAGGAACAGCGATTAACATGGGTGAAAAGTACCGCTTACGCTTGAGTATGTCGCGAGAAACCTGAGATCTGACCCTCTGCATCTCATGAGTTTGCCCTCAGCAAGTCAGTATTTGAGCCTTAATCAAGCCGCTAGCCATGGGCTAACTAGTGAACTAGCGCCCTTGTAGCTCGCCTCGAGTTAAGTGATAAAGAATCGCCTGAATTGTCGTGCGGCGATGGAAGGCCTCGCGCCAAATGACTGACTTTGGCCCATCAATAACTGATGCAGCAACTTCTTCATCGCGGTGAGCCGGCAAGCAATGCATAAAGATTGAATCTCTTGCAGTCAGATCCATTAAGTGTTGTGAAACTGCAAATGGCGAAAGCGCTTTAGTTTTCTCAATTCGTTCTGCTTCTGGGTCGCCCATCGACATCCAGACATCGGTGTAAAGAACTGAGGCATCTTGAGCGGCGGCTTCAGGATCATTAGTAACTTCAATAGTCGCACCAGTTGTAGCAGCGATTGCTTTTGCATGCGCAACAACATCAGCATCAGGTGCCCAATTACCTGATGGGGTAGCAGCAACTACATGCGCGCCCATAATTGCGCCCATCGTTAACCAGGCGTGCGCCATGTTGTTGCCATCGCCAAGATAAACAAATTTGCGGCCAGCAATATCGCTACCAAAATTCTCGCGAATAGTTACCCAATCTGCAAGTAATTGAGTTGGATGATCTACATCAGTTAAACCATTAATTACTGGAATCGATGCGTTGGCACCAAGTTCATCAACATCTGCTTGTGCAAAGGTACGAATAATTAGCGCATCACAGTAACCACTGATAATTCGCGCAGTGTCGGCAATAGTTTCGCCGCGACCTAATTGCAATTCATCGCCGCGAATAAATATTGGAGTTCCACCTAAGTGAGCTACGGCAGTTTCGGAAGCCAATCGAGTACGTGTTGAAGGCTTGGTCATATAAATAGCAACGCTCTTATTTGCGAGTGCTGTATTAGACCGTAGGGGATTTGCCGCAAAATCCGCAGCCGTATCAAGTAGTAGCTCAACATCGGCTCTACTTAGATCAGCGGTGCGAAGCAGGTCTTTCATTGGGCAATTCTACCCCGCAAGATTGCTCGGCCGAATTGCCATAAATATGAGCACAGAATATGGGTCGGGGTAGGATCTGCCCATGAAGTCAGTGATTGCAACCGAGATCGCTCATCGCATGGGCTTTTTCTCACGCCCCGGAAAAGATACGCAAACTGATGGCGATTTACTAACTCGCCCCGAACTGCAAGAAGATGATGGTGGCCACGATCGTTTTTCTCATTATGTAAAGAAAGAGAAGATCGTTGAATCAGCTGTTACGGGTAAAGCAGTCAAAGCTTTATGTGGCAAGAAATGGATTCCTTCACGCGATCCGGAAAAATATCCAATCTGTCCTACTTGCAAAGATATTCATGCCGGTTTGCGACCAGCACCAGAGGATAAGTAGTCCTTAATTTATTTATGAACTGCTAGCGCTCGATAAGCATATGCTCCGAGGGCGCCACCAAGCATTGGCGCGATTGTATAAATAGTCCAGAAGTCCCAATAGTTTCCAGCAAGCGCCGGCCCAAACCAACGAGCTGGATTTATGCCGGTGCCTTCAATTGGCCCAGTGATCAAAATCAAAACAAAAATAGTTAGCGCAATTGCAATCGGGGCAGAAGCTGCGTTTTTATTGGCCTTATCTTGAGTCATTAGCATGATCACCAAAACCAAAATTGCAGTCATAACTAGCTCGAGCGCAAATCCAGTCACATAAGTTGTTTGGGCTGACATTGTTGGAACGCCATTTCTAACTTCGGCGGCAACTTTTTGAGTAAAGATCGCTTTCAGTGTTAGCGCACCTAGTGCGCCACCAACTATTTGCCAACCAACGTATGCCATAAAAGTATTAAGCGAGATTTTCTTTAGCACCAAAAAAGCCAATGACACAGCCGGATTTAAATGCACATCTGAGAAATGACCGAGAGCCAAAATCATGATCATCACTGCAACCGCAGGTGAAGCAGCGATTCCGATAAAAGGCACATCTTGCGTGATGATTACACCGGTTGCAGCGATGACCAATAGGTAGGTGCCAAAGAACTCTACGGCTAAACGCTTTAGCATCGGGGTTTCTCGCTCTCATTACGTCGGTATTAGCGAATTTTCGTTAGGATCTGAACTCTATCTGCAACGCTACCTGAAACTAATCTAATTATGAAGAAGTTTGCGAAGAATCGATCGGTGTTCATTCACCGTTCACTTCGCCCTGTCGCAATATTCTTAGCTCTTTCTTTTACTCTCTCAACAACGCTTTTGTCGGGCGCAAGTGCCGACCCAACTCCTCGCAAGATTTATAGTGGCTGGATTCCTTACTACGGAATGAGTACTTCACTTCCAGCCGCTGTTGCCAATGCTGATTTGATTCGTGAAGTTATGCCGTTCTGGTACACCTTAAAGTTGAACAGTAAAACAAAAGCCCCATATATTTTGGATTTATATACCCCCGGAAATCCCAGCGTTGCAATTGATGTTCCACTTGCAACTATGCGAAATGCAGGATTTCAGATTATCCCAACCATAACTGATGGCACAGATAAATTAGTACTGGCAAAATTGCTAGCAAAAAGCAGTGATCGAGCAAGTATTATTAAAGTGATTCTAGATTTGGTAATGAAAAAGAATTTCGATGGTATCGATTTAGATTTCGAAGGTTTTGCTTTCGTTGATGGCACTTCTTCATGGCCAGCAACTAAACCCAATTGGATTGTCTTTGTGAAAGAGTTAAGTGCCGCCCTTCATGCCAAAGGTAAACTGCTTTCAATAACCGCCCCAGTTCATTTCGCTCTGACCGAAAAGCAAAAGGGTTACACGGTTTATGCATGGGCTGATATTGCGCAGTCAATTGATCGCCTGCGCATTATGACTTATGACTATTCAACGAGTAGACCAGGGCCAATCGGGCCAATTGCGTGGGTTGAACGCACTGTTAAGTATGCGATTTCCGTGATGCCAGCTGCGAAGGTATATATCGGATTAGCTGGATATGGTCGCGACTGGGTTACTAAAGTCGATGGCACCTGCCCGGCAAACGTCGCTAAAGTCGTTTCTACCTCAGCAAAAGCTGCGACATTTGTAATGCGAAATGCAACAACGCTTGCAACAACTTATGGCGCTGTTCCTAGCTATAACGAGGGATATCAAGAAGCAACTTTTACATATCAAAAAACATATAACGGTAATAATTCTGGCGGACAAGCGACATCTTGCACCGCCAGCCGCGTTGCTTGGTATCAAAATCCAGCTAGCTATTTAGCTAGAGCTCAGTTAGTTGCCAAATATCGCTTAGGTGGATTAGCGGCTTGGACTATCGGCATGGAAGAGCCAGCAGCAATGGATGGAATTCGAACTACGGCGCTTTCAATTGCACCTGATGAAGTTTTTCTCTCTCTTGCCAGCGATCAGATTTCGATCAAATATGGTTCACCGATTAATTTGACAGCACAAGCGACGCGTAAAGATAAGTCAAATTTCCCAGGACTCCCACTTCATCTGGAGTTTAAGGGATTTGATGAGAGCACTTGGCGCGAAATTGCTAGCCCAATCACAACTGATGCAGGTTCATTTACAACCGGTCTTTATCTCGCTAAATCTGGAAAGATTCGAGCGCGAAGTGATGGCAGCTGGGATCGTGGCGAAGGTTTGAGTCCAGAACTTTCGATAATCGTAAATCCACGACTTAACATCTCGGCACCTACCTCAGCAAAAGCTGCCTTGCCATTTAAAGTTTTGGTTTCAGCAACACCAATCACGCCAGGCGCTCAAGTAACTTTGCAACGCTTCGATGGCAAAACTTGGACAAACTTGATCAGCGTTCCTCTTTTGGCTGCTGATACCGAGTTGCAAGCAACTGAGTTAAAACGAGGAGTATTTACCTATCGAGTATCTGTAATTAGTAGCGCAGACTCGGCTCAAGCAATTACCGCTCCTTTCATCATTTTGGTTAGGTAAACCCGCCCATCAGGTAGCCTAAATATGGGTTTATCGCGAACACATACCGAAGAGATGAAATAATCAGCCAATGGGAAAGTTAAAGCCGCAGCCAACTGTTTCAGAGGAAACTGCTGCCGAAATTAGTGCGAT
Organism: Candidatus Nanopelagicaceae bacterium; assembly: GCA_965267915.1. Lineage (GTDB taxonomy): Bacteria > Actinomycetota > Actinomycetes > Nanopelagicales > Nanopelagicaceae > Planktophila. The sequence goes on from OZ254153.1 coordinate 157,483, forward strand.
CTTTAGCTCTGATCGCCCTTGGGTAGTTTTGGTTTGGGATGATCCAATTAATTTAATGACTTATGTAACTTATGTATTTATGACAGTTTTTGGTTTTAGTAAAGAGAAAGCATCTGAGTTGATGATGCAGGTTCACAATGAAGGTAAAGCTCTAGTTGCCAAAGGTGCACGCGAAGAAATGGAACGCTATGTGCAACGGCTACATGAATATGGGCTTTGGGCAACGCTTGCCCGCGAGGATCAAATTTAATGTCACCTACCGAAGGTTTCATAAGACACGGTAGCGATACCTACATTGCAAACTTTGCCGAAACCGAGCGAGAAGTTTTGGTAAATCTGGTTCAGCAAATTATTGAAATCTTGGCAGAGCGACATGATCACTCGCATGATGATCCACTTGCTGCGATGGTTGGAATCACTACGCATGATTCGCCACCAGATGATGAAGTTTTATTGCGGTTACTTCCAAATGCTTATCAAGACGGGGTCGATGCTGCAGAATTTCGTCGCTATACCGAGAGCACTTTGCGCGATAAGAAGCGAGCACATGCAATGTCAATCCGCATGATGCTTTTGAGTGCAAGTGATGGCGATGTAGCGCTCGATTTTGAAAATGCACAAGCCTGGCTTGGTGGCTTAAATGATGTTCGCCTAGCTTTAGGAGTGCGACTTAAAGTTGAACAAAATTCTCATGAAGACCTTGAATTACTTTCGCCAGATGATCCAATGCGTGCTGTATATGCGGTTTATACTTGGTTGGGCTGGTTACAAGAGACTTTAGTCGAAGCGCTTATGGACGAAGCGAGCTCTTAAAAGCTTTAAGATCAAATCTAGCCGTTGTAGCCATGTGTGGAACGGTAAGTGCCCAAATAATTACCAGAATGACCCAGAGGAAATCACTTGAAACTTCTGTGCTGCCTCTTGCAACAATGAAGATACCTAGAACAAATATTCCGAGAATTGCATAAAGGCCTGGGATTACTGCCGCCAGAAAACTAGCCAACAGCTTGCCGCTACCTACTTTCTGCATAGCACTTGGCAACTTAGGCACTAAGCGAGCGGTATGTCGAATAGCGTGCCAAAAGCCGAAGTAAACTGCGAACGCAACCAATGGTGGTGCCAAGAATGAAAGTGCAAGTAATAAAAATAGATCAAGGGTGAGGTCAAAGTTTCGAGTAACAACTAAAAGCACGATAGCAATTACTGCCAAAACTAGCGTTGTGTTTCTTAGTAACTGGGTAAAGGATCCAGCCCAATTAATCAAAGTCGGATTAAGCTCTTGTAGCACATCAAGTGTTCGCTTATCTGTTAGCGGTAGAACGACCGGGAGAAATCCAGCCGGAATCGCATAACTAGCCAGAACTAGTTTCGAGTAGCCACGCTTTTCATTTGCCGCTCGACTTTCATTGGCAAATGCCGAATCGCCAAATCCAAAGTGCAAGGCGCTCATTAGCACTACTAGTTGAAAGCCGACCAGATTCCATTTTGCGATCGCAAGTGCGGCGATTATGGCAATTAGCGTGTAGATAACCACAAAGGCGATGAATCTTGACCTTGAAGTTCGCGGAATAGTAATTAAATGATCAATCGCACCGTGTGGGATACCAATTGCTAATGCGATTACGGCAAGGACAACTTGTGCATTGATTGAGATCTCAAAGTTTGCTACCTGCAGGCCGGCAAATAGCAGAACTGCAAGGCCCGCCATTGCCCTAGAAAAGCGAGCAGACCCTTGATAAATTCCAAAAAGAGCCGGCTTCATGGCTATAGATTAGGCATAATTTCAATGGATTGCGAGAGGATTAGGCGTGGAAAATCTGCATTACTCATATGTCTTGATTTTCGTCGCGATCTGCGCAGTTGGCGTTAACTTCGGTTTTAAACTGCAATTTTCTAAAAAATTGAAGTTATTCCTTTTCACCGACGCTCTAATTTTGGTTGTTTATTTGATTTGGGATTTTTGGGCGGTAAGTAAAGGAAGCTGGTTCTTTGATTCCAATCAAATTTTGGGAATCATGCTTTTAGGCAAACTACCTATCGAAGAAGTTCTATTTTTCATAATTGTGCCCATGATGTCGATCCTGACTTACCTTGCGCTAACGAAGTTAACTGGTTGGGGTAAAGCGAAAGAGGATTCAAGTGATCTACTCTGACATTGCACTTAGCGCAGTATTCGTCTCGGTTGTACTTGATCTATTTCTGCTTAAATCCAGAATGATGACCAGAGGAATATTCTGGCTAACTTACTTTTTGATTTTGCCATTTCAATTGCTTACTAATTGGTGGCTAACTTCAAACAAAATAGTTATGTATTCCGATACCGAGATTATTGGTCAGCGGTTAGCTGGTGCACCGATTGAAGATTTACTATTCGGCTTTTCCATGATCCTGTTAACGATATCGGCTTGGGAGTTCTTTAAGGCTCGCAGTTTAAATGAATCGAATTAATTCACGAAAGCGTAGACAAGAGCTATTACACCGATAGTTCCCCAAAAGTATTTAGCGCTCTTATTCTCTAATTTTGCAGCCAAAGTCGGGATGAAAGTAGATCCCAGCAAGATAGCCCCGGGAGCAATAACCATGAGACTTTTTATAAATATGCCTTCGGTATTGCGTTGATAATCCCAGTTGATTAAACCGGTTGCGATGAGGGCATATGCCCACATGCGGTATCTATTTAGAATTTCATTCTCCTTGGCTATAAATTAACTTTTACTAATTAAATTGTAATGCCCAAACCAAAAATTGTGGTGAAAATAAAACTGGGGGAAAGCGATTATCTCGCCTTCCCCCAGTTTTAGTTTATAACTTAGTGATCTTCCTTCATGCCTTCTGCAGCTGACTTCATGCGAGCGATCTTTAGAATTGTTAGACCGAATACGCACTTAGCTAGAACGTCAGCGATTGTGTAACCAACTTGTACGCCAACGAATTGTTCTGCTGAAGCCATTCCTTCGCCCATACCAAGGATGTATGAAACTGGGTAAACGCCCCATGTCGCAATTAGAAGTAGGCGCAAGCGACCAACAGTTGCTGCAACACCTTCTGGTTGACGATCTAGTGACTTACCAAGCTCTACGAATAGTACGTAAAGGATGTATAGGAATGGAAGTGTTGATAGAACACCGTAAAGAATCTGTGTGTTCTGGTCGTTTGAGATTTCGCCTGGGTAACCAAGTGCGATCATCGCAGCTGAAGCTGGAACCAAACGAGTGATGAGTGACTTTGAAACTTCCTTTGCAAGCGCAAGCACTGCAATAACTTCAACTAGAAGTAGAGGAACAGTTAGAAGCCAGTCAACATAACGGTATGCCTCATTGAAAGCACCTTGATCGCCAGAAACCTTAACGGCCATTCCGGTTGATGCATGATCGAATGAGTTGAAGATACGCCAGTAGTGGTAGCCAGCAATGAATGTAACCATTGATGACATTACAAGTGCGTTGCGGTACTTAGGCAATACTCGAGCTTGTGACACAAGTGTGTACACGGTGCATGCGAGCATTGAGATTAAACCGAATGAAAATACGTTATAAACGAGGTTCCATTGGTTTGAGTCTAGATTAATCATCTAATTAAGCCTCCGTGGGGCTTTGTAAAACCAGGCCTCGGGCGAGGCTGGCGTTCGTATACGTACCCGATCACCGTACGAGAAATCATATGAAAGTCTCGTCTGGCGGCCGAAGTTTTATTCGAACCAAGGTAAATGGTGCGCTTGATTTGGGCTTTTCGCAACGATAGATGCGATTAATTCGCAACTTTTTTTAATATTTCTCGGCAGGTAGACTCTTTTTCGTTGGGAACAGGGCGATACCAGCGGGTTATCACTAGTTTTTTCCCTCTCTCAGTTACTATCAAAAAGGACAAAAAAGGACATGGCAACTCAAGCCGCATTGCGCATTCCGCAAGCCATGGCCGATGCAATTTTGGCCCAAGCCCGGGCCGAATATCCGAATGAGGCGTGCGGCGTAATCATTGGTCGTAATGGAATTGCTGAGCGCCTTAAACCCATGTTCAATGCAGCGGCGTCACCAACTTTTTACGAATTTGATCCAAAAGATTTGTTAGCGCTGTATCGCGAAGTTGAAGACAACGATGAAGAAATTATTGTTATCTATCATTCGCATACTGAGACAGAAGCGTATCCATCACGCACAGATATCTCTTATGCAGGCGAACCAGGCGCGCATTATGTATTGGTCTCTACACGCGAAGAGATTGCACCTGCAACTGAATTTCGTTCTTATCGAATAATTGACGGAGTAGTTACCGAGGAACCTGTCGAATTTATTCCTTAAAAATTAAATCAAGCTGTACAGAATAGTTTCATCCAAATTCAATTTGTAACAACAACCATAACCAGAGAGAATTAAGACATGAGCGCAACTGTTGAAGTACGTATCCCGACCATTCTTCGCCCTTTTACTAAAGAGCAAAAGTTGGTCGCAGCTACCGGTGCTGATTTATCAGCAGTTATCGCAGACCTAGATGCTCAATATCCAGGCTTAGCTGATCGATTACTTGAAAATGGCGCACTCCGCCGCTTCATTAATATTTATGTGAACGATGAAGATGTTCGCTTTATTGGTTCATTAGCTGCGCAACTAAAAAGTGGTGACTCAATCACTATCTTGCCTGCTGTTGCTGGTGGCTAATAATGGCTCGCTTTGATTCCCTAGAAGACTCAGTTGGGCATACACCTCTAATTGGTTTGCCACGTTTATCACCTGCGCCAAATGTTCGACTTTGGGCAAAGATGGAAGATCGCAATCCAACTGGTTCAATTAAGGATCGCACTGCGATTTCAATGATCGATGCCGCTGAACGTGATGGCTTGTTAAAACCTGGTGCCACAATTCTTGAACCGACAAGTGGTAACACCGGCATCTCACTTGCAATGGCCGCAAAAGTTCGTGGCTATAAATTAATTTGCGTAATGCCTGAAAATACTAGCCCCGAACGTCGGCAGTTACTCGAAATGTGGGGCGCAAAGATAATTTCATCCCCTGCAGCAGGAGGTTCTAACGAAGCTGTTCGCGTTGCTAAGGAACTTGCCGCGCAGAATCCAGATTGGGTTTTTCTCTATCAATATGGAAATCCAGCAAACACTGAAGCTCACTATCGCGGAACTGGTCCAGAAATTTGGGCTGATCTGCCAACGATCACTCACTTTATTGCTGGCTTAGGAACTACTGGAACTCTGATGGGTGCCGGAAAATATTTACGCGAACAAAATCCTGATGTTGCAATCGTTGCAGCCGAACCTCGTTATGGCGAAGTTGTTTACGGATTGCGAAATATCGACGAAGGTTTTGTTCCCGAACTTTATGATGCATCCGTTTTAACCCGTCGCTTTTCGGTAGGTGCTGAAGATTCAGTTCGCCGAGTTCGTGATCTCCTGGAAATTGAAGGAATCTTCGCTGGTATTTCAACCGGCGCGATCTTGCATGCAGCTCTGGCCATGGGTAAAGAGGCAATTGCTGCCGGAAAGTCGGCCGACATTGCCTTTATCGTTTGCGATGCGGGCTGGAAATACTTATCTACTGGAATTTATGGTGCCGCAAGTGAGCAAGCGACCGAAGGTCTAGATACCCAACTTTGGGCGTAAGCGCTTAATCGCTTCTCATCTGAGCGCCCGTTAGACTCAGGGCTATGAGTAATGCGCCTATCGGAATCTTCGATTCTGGCGTCGGCGGATTAACGGTTGCTCGAGCGATTCTTGATCAACTTCCTAATGAATCTACTCTTTATATCGGCGATACTGCCCGGGGTCCATATGGCCCGCGTCCATTGGCAGAAGTGCGTGAGTTTTCACTTGAGCTAATGGATTACTTAGTTGCGCAAGGTGTTAAAGCAATTGTTATCGCTTGTAATACCGCAAGTGCTGCCATGTTGCGTGATGCGCGCGAACGTTATTCGATTCCAGTAATTGAAGTTATTCAACCTGCAGTTCGTCGCGCAGTTGCCGCAAGTCGTACGGGTCGCATTGGGGTAATCGGAACTCGTGCCACTATTGACTCTGCGGCATACCTTGATGCATTTGCAGCAGCACCTCATTTACAAGTTACTTCAATTGCCTGTCCGCGGTTTGTGGAATTTGTAGAACGCGGCGAAACTTCTGGTCCAGAAATTACTAAAATCGCAAAAGAATATTTAGCCGAAGTAATGGCAGCCGATGTTGATACTTTAGTTTTAGGCTGCACGCACTATCCGCTCTTAACTGGCGTGATCTCATATGTAATGGGAAATAACGTTTCGCTGGTATCTAGTGCTGAAGAAACTGCCAAAGATCTTTATCGAATTTTGGTCGAGAGTGATTCACTTCGAACCGATACCGATACTCCTGCGACACATCGCTTCTTAGCAACTGGTGATGCGGCAGCTTTTGAATTACTCGCACGACGCTTCTTAGGCCCCGAAGTAGGGAAAGTAGAACACCAATCATTGAGTTAAGAACGTCGAAATAAACTCAAATATTAATAATCAAACCAAGCACTGGAGACTACTGAGGAAATGATGACAACAACTCGCAACGATGGCCGAGCAGTAACTGATCTACGTGAAATAAAAATTACTCGCAATTGGCTAGATCATGCCGAAGGCTCAGTATTAGTTGAGTTCGGAAAAACTCGCGTTCTCTGTGTTGCCTCATTTTCACCAGGAGTTCCGCGCTGGTTAAAAGATAGCGGCACTGGCTGGGTTACCTCAGAATATGCGATGTTGCCGCGTGCGACTCATACTCGCTCTGATCGCGAAAGTGTTAAAGGAAAACTTGGTGGTCGCACGCAAGAGATTTCCCGTTTAGTTGGTCGTTCCTTGCGCGCCGTGATAAATACTAAAGAACTTGGCGAAAATACGATTGTGATTGACTGCGATGTTTTACAAGCAGATGGTGGTACTCGTACAGCTGCAATCACTGGTGCATATGTTGCGCTAGCTGATGCAATTGCATGGGCAAAAAGCCAAGGCCACATCAAAGCAACTGCTAATCCACTCGCTGATTCAGTAGCAGCGGTAAGTGTTGGCATTGTTGGTGGCGTTCCAATGCTTGATCTTTGCTACGAAGAAGATGTGCGCGCAGATACTGACATGAATGTGGTCTGCAGTGGCGATGGTCGGTTTATCGAAGTACAAGGCACTGCCGAAGGTGTGCCATTTGATCGCGATCTACTTAACCAACTTCTAGATCTCGCAGTTGCTGGCTGCCAGGAATTAGGAAAGTTACAAACTGCGGCGTTAGCTAAATAATAATTAGGAAAGAATTAAGCCGGGAGAGTAATGAAAGATTTAGTTTTAGCTACTCGTAATAAAGGCAAGATTGAGGAATTTCGACGCATCCTTGATGAGCTGGCTCCAGGAAGTATTCGACTCCTTGGCTTAGAAAGATTCCCAGAGACTAGTGATGTTGAGGAAACTGGCGAAACTTTTGAAGAGAATGCGCTCTTAAAAGCTCGTTCAATTTGCGCTGAAACTGGTTTGCCGGCAATAGCCGATGACAGTGGGCTCTGCGTCGAAGCGCTCTATGGCGCACCCGGAATTTACTCGGCACGTTTTGCGGGCACCCATGGTGATGATGCGGCAAATAATGCAAAACTCTTACAAGAGTTAATACACGTACCCGATGGCAAACGCACCGCTTACTTCATCTGCGTAACAGCACTAGTAATGCCCGATGGCCGCGAAACCACCCGCGAAGGGCGTTTTTATGGCTCCATCTTGCATGAATCAGTTGGCAAGAACGGCTTTGGCTACGACCCACTTTTCCAGCCTGACGGTTTAGCTATCTCAAGCGCACAAATGAGCGCTTCCGAGAAAGATGCCATTAGTCATCGCGGAAAATCACTAAGAGCAATAGCCCCGTTTGTCTTAGAAATGCTCTAATCGCTGCGGTAACCTTGGCATATCCGAGTGCGTTACTTGCGCGCGTACCGCTACCCAAGGAGTAATCGTGGCTGTAAAGAAGAAAGTTGCTAAGAAAGCAACAAAGAAGGCCCCAGCTAAGAAGGCTGCCGCTAAGAAGCCAGCTGCTAAAAAAGCTGTAGCCAAAAAGAAAGCAGCTGCTAAGAAGCCGGCTGCTAAAAAAACCGTTAAGAAAGCTGCCGCTAAAAAAGCAGTTGCGAAAAAGAGAGTTGTTAAGAAAGCAGTTGCGAAAAAAGTAGCAAAGAAATCAACCGCTAAGAAGGCCGCTCCTAAGAAGCGCACCGCTAAAAAAGCTGTTGCTAAGAAATCTTCTGCTTCAACCGTGAGAGTTCCAGCAGTTCCAGTAACTTCTTCAGCGCCTCGTGCTGCTGCTCCAGTTGCTCCTGCTGCACCAGTTCGTCCAGCAGCACCTGCTGCAAAACCACAACAAGGCGCATCAAACCGCGTTGTAATGGCAGTGATTGTTGGTGTTGCACTTCTAGCTCTTGTCGTTTGGTCGCAATCATCTGAAAAAGACGATGATGCAGCACCAATGCCAACAGCAACTGCAACAGTTGATGCCACTCCAACAACAGATGCATCTGCTACACCAACCGAATCAGCAACAAGTGGTGCTGCAGTTGAGACAATCGAAGCCCCAGGAAAATTCGTAGCACTCGGCACATCTGCTGGCGTTAAGTTACGTTGGTTTGCCCCAACTGCAACAGATGGCCTAACTGGTTATCTAGTAGAGATCGCACCAGATGGAACAGAGTGGCAGAGCGTTGCCACAGTTCCAGTTGATCAAACAACTCTAGAGATGACTAAGAGCGAAGGTGGCTGGACACAGTTCCGCGTTTCTAGCGTTTATTCAGATGGTCAAGTTGCACCAGCAAAAATCTTCGGATTGCCCGGTCAATACAAGTAATAGTTAATAAGTAAAAAAGACCTCGAGTGATTAACTCGAGGTCTTTTTTATTTCTACCTCTATTTACCCAGCGCTTTTATATCTTTAGCGCTTCCAGAATGGCTGCTACATAAACCCTGATTCCTGCCGGTTGTAGATGAACTCCATCGGGTGCGAAATATTCTGGATGACCATTAGAAATTGCGGCCCAATCAACAATCCGAACTTTTGGATTTTGTGTTGCGAATTCTGCGATTAACGCATTGTTGGAATCACGCCATGGACGCGGTACCGCAGTATTTACAACAACAATCTGACTTTGATTTTGAATCTCGGTAAAAATATCTGCAACCTGAGATCTACCTAATGAATTGTTATTTCCTAAATTAAAGATAATTGGAATGTCGCCAACCGCTAATTTGTCATGCTTTATGACATCTAACAGTTCTGCTGCTTGGCGGCCAACTCGTGCATTGATCAAACTAATATTTCGTTGATCTCCAAGTTCATAACGAATCCCGAGAATGACCGAGTCACCAGTTACCCATAAATCTGGTTGTGCCACATTTGAAACAACTGTCGGTTTCGGGTTTAAAGGTTTAACTTCTTGAGTCAATTGCTTTTCCAGAATTGCAGCTTCTTTGCTGGCAACTGAAATTGCATTAGCGCTTATTGCCGTCGTTGCTGCGAGCAGTGCAATGATGCCAACTGCAACAGAAATTTTCTGGCGAATGCGAACTTTCTTGGTTCGATACTTCATGCCTCGGAACCAAGATTCAACAGCGCCGGTTCGTACGGGTAACTCAACCCAACGTAAGGAAATATCTGCGAGAGCCAGAACGATTAAGAATCGCACGGAATAGAGGGCCCAATCTTGTCCAGCTAAATCAACGCTCGGGCGAGTTAATTGAAAGACAATCCAGTGCCATAAATAAATTGCATAAGAGCGTTCGCCAATCCAAACTAAAACCCGAGTCCGCAGAAGTGGCGCGAATCGAGATGCTGGGTGCACTATTGAAGTAAGAATTGCACAACCAAATAAACCAGCAAGTGGAAAAGCGATTCGATAAAGTGTTGCGTCATTCTCATTAATTAGCAGGAAAGCACCCAAAATTCCGATGAATCCGATTACGCCGATGCCGTCTACAAAATCTTGGGCACGTTGTGAAACTTCACTCTTTAAATTTTGAGGGATCCAACTAACTGCCAATGAGGCGCCTAAAAAAAGGCCAATACTGTGGGTGTCGGTTCCGAAGTAGACATGGCTTACTTGCGAGGCACTCGATGCATCTAGTGAGAGCGAGACTATAAATAAGGTAATTCCAGATACTGCAGCAATGAAGAGCGCGGCGCCAGGAATACGTTTCTTGCCGAATTGTTTCAAAATCAGCAGCAGCACTAGCGGCCAGATGAGATAGAACTGAGCTTCAACGGCCAAAGACCAAGTGTGCTGCAGCAAAGGTGGCCGGCCAATTGCTTCGAAGTAATCAGTATGGCGAAATACCAGCCACCAATTCATGCCACCGAAAATCGAAAAAGGCGCATCGCTAACTAATCGTCGTGAAGTCTCGGGCGCCCAAACACCAACAAAAATTGCCGTCCCAAAAATCATAAAGAGCAGTGGTGGAAGTAAACGTCGTACTCGAGCTTTGTAGAAAGCTCGTAGATCTAACCCGCCACTGCGCTGGATTGAATCAAGAAGTAAACGAGTAATTACATATCCGGAAATTACGAAGAAAAGATCAACTCCGAGAAACCCACCAGGAATCCAGGAAAACCCCAAGTGGTAGAGCATGACTGCAATTACTGCGACAGCACGCAAACCATCAATCGCAGGGATATGGGTGATCCCACGTTTTTTAGGTGACATGGCAATTAGTAATCGGTAAGAAACTACTTACGTTTTGCAGCAGCTTTCTTTACTGGTTTCTTAGCCGCAGCCTTCTTGGCAGGTTTGCGAGTGGCTGCCTTTGCTTTCTTAGGAGCCTCAATCGCTACCTTGGTGCGCTCGCTAGCCACACGTATCGGACCGCGATTAATGATTGTGTCATCTGCATTTAAATTCTGAAGCACTTGTTCTTGTAGCTGAGCCAAGCGCTCAAAAGAGCTTTGCAGGCGTGAGCGAGATTGCTGAATTGCACTTTCAGCTTGATCAAGTGATTGAGTCTGCACTTTATATAGTCGCTCGGCTTCAGAAATAACACTGGCTAACCACTGGCGATAATTTCCAACTTCATCAGTTGCTTCAGTGATTATGCGTTCGCCTTCGCGGCGAGCAGCAGTTGCCATGGCGGTAATTTCGCGCTTCTTACTTTCGAATAAGTTTTCAGCTTCAACTTCGGCCTTAGCAACTAATTCTTCTGCTTCAGATTCGGCCGTTTGCAAGAATTTACGCCCACGAGTTTCGGCGCTGGATAAAACAGAGCGCGCTTTTTGTTCGGCGCTTTCTATTGCATCTTTAGCTGCACGATTTGTCTCAGTAACTAAACGATCAGCAGCTGCTTGGGCTTTTGCTTCGCGTAACTGTGCTGATTTGATCATGGTCATGGCGGTTTCAGTCGCCAAAATTTCAAACTCTTCTTTAGTTAGCGTGGTGATATCACGACGAGAGCGCAGATCATTTAACTGTGCCTCAAGTTCGCGAATGCGATCAACCGAAGTTGGTTGATTACTTTCTTCGCCTTTAAATCCAACCCAATTAAGGAAGGAGTTCTTCTCGGCCATCGCTACCTCTTTATGCTCTTTAACTCTTACGGAAGGCTTAGATTAGAGCAAAAGTGCCTTACCTAAAAGTGGGGTTATAACAGGGCTAGGGCAGGGCGAAAAGAAGGCTTATTTAGCGGGATCTATATACGGCAACACAGATAGCCACATATTGCGAGATCCATGCAGCCAACACGAAGATATGGAAAAGCTCGTGGAAGCCGAAGTATTTGGCATCACGCCCTGGTCGCTTTAAAGCATAGAAAATAGCTCCAATTGAGTAGAGCAAACCACCAAAGATGATTGGCAAAATTACCCACCAACCGCCAGATTTATAAAGATGTGGTGTGTAAATAATTGCTACCCAACCAAGTACTAAATAGTTAGCAACATATAACCAACGTGGTGCACCAACCCAGAAGACGCGAACTGCAACTCCAATTAATGCACCAGTCCAAATTACTGAAAGCAAAATTGTGCGATCACGGCCTTCTAGCAAGGTAACGGCAAAAGGTGTGTAAGAACCGGCAATAAGTAAATTAATGTTGGCGTGATCCCAGCGGCGCCAAATCTTTTTCTTCGCAGGAGACCATGGAACGCGATGATAAATTGCCGAAACGCTGAATAATAAAATTGCCGTAATTGAATAAAGCGCAATTGCAAATTTTACTGAATTGCGGCTCAAAATGAAAAGAACGAGCGACGCGATGATCACTGCAGGTGTTGCACCTAAGTGAAACCAACCGCGCAACTTTGGTGGTGCTACCGGTTGGGTCATCGCATCGCTCGCTCTCAGTAAATTACTTAACCTGAGCCTATCTTGTTATTAGCTCTTCGCTGCCGCGAAACCGACTTCTAAGTCAGCTTTTAAGTCAGCGATGTTTTCTAAACCAAGACTCAATCGAACTAAGCCAGGGGTGACACCGGCCGTTAACTGTTCTTCAGGCGTGAGTTGTGAATGAGTTGTTGCCGCTGGCTGAATAACCAATGAGCGCACATCACCAATGTTTGCAACATGGCTAAATAGTTTGAGAGATTCAACAAACTTGCGACCTGCTTCTACGCCGCCTTTAATTTCAAAGGAGAGAACAGCGCCAGGACCTTTCGGAGCGTATTTTTGAGCATTTTTATTCCATGGCGATGATGGCAAAGCCGCATAATTAACGCGTTCAACGCTTGGATGTGACTCGAGCCAAGTAGCAATTGCCTTTGCATTTTCAACATGGCGCTCAATACGCAAGCTAAGTGTTTCTAAACCTTGAGCAAGTAACCAGGCGTTAAATGGAGCAACTGCGGCTCCGATGTCACGTAATAATTGCAAACGGATCTTGAATATGTAAGACAAGTTCGCGCCGAATGCACTGCCGACGCCAAGTGCTTGCGCATAAACCAAACCGTGATAGCTAGGGTCTGGCTCGTTAAAGCCCTTGAACTTATCTGGATACTTCGCGTAATCGAATTTTCCAGAGTCAACAATCGCGCCAACTACAGCATTGCCATGACCTGAAAGAAATTTAGTTGCTGAGTGAACAACAACGTCGGCACCGAATTCAATTGGCTTTATCAGATACGGAGTCGCGACTGTGTTATCAACGATTAGCGGTACACCAACTTCGTGAGCAACTTTTGCAACACCCTCGATATCTAGAATTTCATTCTTTGGGTTGGCAATTGTCTCGCCAAAGAATGCTTTGGTGTTAGGGCGAGCGGCTTTGCGCCAACTTTCTAGATCAGTTGGATCTTCCACGAAAGTTACTTCAATTCCAAATTTTGGCAATGTGTAGTGAAATAGATTGTAAGTTCCACCATAAAGGCTTGGACTAGAGACAATATGGTCACCAGCTTCGGCAACATTCATGATTGCAAATGAAGTAGCAGCCGAACCTGAAGAAAGCAACAAAGCAGCTACGCCACCTTCAAGCGCAGCAATACGTTGTTCAACTGCATCTTGAGTTGGATTCATGATGCGGGTATAGATATTGCCTAGCTCGGCTAATGAAAATAGATCGGCAGCATGTTTTGAGTCGCGGAATTGGTAAGCAGTTGTTTGATAAAGCGGAAGCGCGCGAGCGCCTGTAGTTGGGTCGGCAGTTTGGCCAGCATGAATTTGTAAAGTTTCAAAAGAGTAGTTATCTGACATTGTCGGTATTCCAATCAATTACTCGTGGGAGACGGCTATCTCACTTCAGCGTTGAAGAATCATCATCGAAGATGAAGAGCGATGAGCGAATTTAACAAAGATTAGAAAATACTTCTCACGAGTTATTCGTTGCTGCAAGCGGATTGCAAGTAGTCGGATATCTGCTAATTAGTTACGCAGTTCGCGCACAGACTTAACAAGTAGCGAAAGCAACGCGGCAACGCAGGTGATTCCACCTGTCCACCACAGGGCATTTGAAACCCCGATCGTGGCTGCAATCGGGCCGGCAATAACAATGCCTAGCGGAGCTATGCCAAATGAGCCGAATGCATCATATGAAGCAACTCTTGAGAAAGATTCTTCCGGGATGTGTTTTTGCATAGAGGTATTCCAATTAACCATGAATATTTCTATGGCAAAACCGGAGAACATAGCGCTAATAATCGGGAAAATAATGGGTAGTTCTAGAGCGATCGCAAAATCCCAGAGTGATGAAGTAGCGATAAGCGCCATCGAAATCGCAAGCGGTCGGGCGAATTTAACCTTTAGTGCAACTGCTCCGCCGATCATCATTCCCACGGTGAGTGCGGCTAAGTTGTAAGACCAATTTCTTGGCCCACTATCGCCTTTATCAAATGCTAATGGACCTAACACTTGCATCATTGATTCGAAGCAAGCGTTAATAGCCGCAAATGTTATGACCATTGCTACAACCCAAGAGCGAGATGAGAACTCAATCCAGCCAAGCTTTAAATCTTTTAAAACCGAATTCTTATCACGCGGCGGCATAGCGGGTAAATCAATTTTTAAAACCAAGATACCTGCAATTAAGAAGGTAAGTGCATCTGTTAACAACGCCCAACCAGAGCCATAAAGAGAAACTACTATGCCTCCGACTAAAGTTCCAGAGATAAAACCGATATTAGTCATTAGTCCAATAACTGCATTGCCATGTTGAAATTTTTCCTTTGGCAAAATATCTGGCAAAACACCAGACATCGCTGGCCACCAGAGCGCATTAAGAATTCCAAAGAGTCCGCCCATTAATGCCAATAACCATACTGATGGAAAACCTGCGATGAACGCAATTGCACTTACGGCAGTAAAAACAGAACCGATTATGTCTACGGTGCCTACGATGCGATTTCGTTTGAAGCGATCGCCAATAACACCACCAAATAACATAAAGGCAATCAATGGAAAAAAGCGCGCGGCCATTACCAAACTTAAATCACTGCCATCGGCTCCGGGAATACTAAGTACGCCATATGCAAGAGCTATGGGGGATAAGCCATTTCCGAAGTTTGAAATAAAACGTGAAACGGCAAGTGAAGTAAAGCCATCGTGTTCACGCAGATCTTTAAGTTGTTTAAGCATTAATTAGTTTTCGCCGCGAAGCGCTTTCTCTATTTGACCAATGTGGTCGAGCGGGTGAGCGGTATAAGACTGGCACCATTTTTCTATTGAGAACGTGCCGCTTTCAGAATGCGTACCAGACTTAGTTAAATCAGCATCTGTTAGTCGTTCTATCATTATCAAAGACGAAGCACGTACGGCGCTAAATACTTTTACCGAAAAATCAATTGGTAAAGTCGCATAGCCAAGTACAGCTGAAGCACCCCAAGCATTCTCGTCATAACCTTGAATTAAGGTGCCTTCAGGTTCGGCAATTAAGCGACGTATACGCGCATATGACTGAGCTTCCGAATCAGCCATATGGTGAATAACTTGTCGAGCAGACCAACCTTCAGGATGCTTAGTATCTAATTGATCACTTGGAATTCCTGCGACAAGTTTCTCAAAGGCTTCAGTGCTAGCGCGATACGCTATTGCAATTTCTTTGATACCCATTTCAACTCTCCTGAATTAATAGTTAAGAGTTGAACTATAGATTGACTTAGATAATCTCCGCTAACAATTCGGTTACACGACGCTTTATTTCATCTCGAATGATACGAACCGGCTCAATGCCTTGCCCAGCTGGATCTTCCAGGACCCAATCTTCGTAACGCTTACCTGGGAAGAACGGGCAAGTATCGCCGCATCCCATAGTGATCACTACATCAGATTCTTGAACAGATTCAGTCGTTAGAATTTTTGGAACTTCATGCGAGATATCAATTCCAAGTTCGGCCATTGCTTCAATTGCAACTGGATTAATTGTTTCTTTCGGGGCTGAACCAGCAGATAAAACTCGAACTTTTCCGCCAGAGAGTGCAGTCATAAAACCCGCTGCCATTTGTGACCGGCCGGCATTGTGAACGCATACGAATAGAACTGTCGGTTTATTTTCAGGCCTCATATTTGTACCCCAATCCTCTAATTGTTTGAATTATCTTCGGGTCTGCTGGATCAATTTCGATCTTTGCCCGTAGTCGCTTTATGTGAACATCTAAAGTTTTTGTATCTCCGTAGTAGTCAGCTCCCCATATTCGATCAATTATTTGATGCCTAGGCAGAACTCGACCAGCATTCCGAATTAGATACTCAAGAAGTTGAAATTCTTTTAATGGCAGTGATGCTGAGATTCCATTTACTGAAACTTGATGGCGATCTACATCTACTCGAACCCTCCCAATTTCAAATATTCCTGGATTTATTCCATCTGACTCTGGATTACTTTGGCGACGTAGAACTGCTTTTATTCGTGCCGTTAATTCGCGCGCTGAATATGGCTTGGTTACGTAATCATCGGCACCTAGTTCAAGTCCAACAACCTTATCAATTTCGGAATCTTTGGCGGTTAACATAATGATAGGTACTTGTGATTTGGATCGAATCGTCCGGCAAACTTCAGTACCTGATATCTCCGGAATCATTAAGTCAAGCAGAATCAAGTCTGGGGCTTCCGAATCAAATTTATTTAGCGCCTGAGTGCCGGTTTCGGCTATGACGACTTCAAAACCTTCTTTATTTAGTAAGAAAGAAAGAGCTTCGGAAAATGATGATTCATCTTCGACAATCAAGATTTTGGTCATATTCGATCCTCGGTTTCATCTGCAGTTTGGGAAATCGGAAATCTAATTGAGAAAGTACTACCTACATCGGGCGTACTCCACACCGCAACATCTCCACCATGGCGATTTGCCACATGCTTAACAATTGATAAACCAAGTCCAGTGCCCCCTGTTTGTCGAGAACGAGCAGGATCAACTCGATAGAAACGCTCGAAGATTCTTGACTGCTCTGATTCCGGGATTCCGATCCCTTGATCAGTAACAGATATTGAGACAATGTCATTCTCGACTACCGCTGAGATAGCTACTTTAGTTCCGTCAGGTGAGTAATTAATTGCATTCTCGATCAAATTGCTAAGCGCCATGATGATTTGATCGCGGTTACCAGAAATAGTTGCATGCTCAATCTCGCCAGGGTTCAAAAATATGTTTCGAGCTTCTGCATTAGTTTCACATTGTGATATTGCGACACTTACTACATCAGAAACGTCGAATTCGTAAGCAACTTGTAAAGGATCGGTATCTTGCAATCTAGACAAATTAATAATTTCCTGAACTAAATCATTTAGGCGCTTAGCTTCGGATTGCATACGTGTTGCAAACTTCTTAACAGCTTCAGGCTCATCGGTTGCCCCAAGTACAGCTTCGCTTAAAAGCGATAAGGCGCCAATTGGAGTTTTTAACTCATGGGAAACATTTGCAACGAAATCACGACGAATCGCATCAACGCGGACTGCTTCATTCTCATCTTTTACCAAAACTAGTACTAATTCGGATTGTGGCAATGGCGAAATAATTATTGTTAAGTCACGTTTACCTTCGCCGATAGGACCACGTGGAATCTGAAAGATACCCTCTTGTTTGGTATTGGTTCGGCGTACTACACGTATTGAGGCAAGTAACTCGTGGCTGATAATTCGGCCATCTCGCAATATGCCTAGCTCGGCAATTTTGCTTGATGCGAATATGGGCGCATCTGAATTTGCCAAAATTAAGGCGCCATCTTCTAATTGTTCTAGAGCTTCCGTCAGAACAACTGGAAGCTGGGTATCGGTTGCCGTTTCAGACTTGGCTTTCCCGAATCTCATACGGCAATCGTAGTGGCTGCTTATGCACGATTGAAAAGCGTTTACCGTGCGTTCACCGACTCTTCCTTGGTTATTCACGCCAGTGGCCGTAGTCAGCCCTAAAAGGCATTACCGTTAGCCCATGGCTTTGATTAGATCGGCATTTCAAGACGAACTAGATGGCGTTTCGCTGACCCTTGTTGAACTTTCTCAGACAGTTGCCCAATTAATTAATGACTCCACCAAGGCACTGCTTGAGGCTGATTTACAACTTGCCGAAGAAGTAATTAGTTCCGATGACGCAGTCGATGAAAAACAACACGAACTTGATGCACGAATTATTGACATCATTGCTCGTCAGCAACCTGTTGCATCAGATCTGCGCGCATTAATCACAGCTCTGCGCATGAGCGCTGATCTCGAGCGAATGGGTGACATGGCGCATCACATCGCAAAGATCACTCGCTTGCGTTTTCCGAATTGTGCTGTTCCAGCAGAATTAACCAATACATTTATTGAAATCGGCCGAGTTGCCGAAGCAATAGCCCTAAAGACCGGCGTTGTTATTGAAACTCGCAATACCGTAATGGCCATTGAAGTTGAAAAAGATGATGACGCAATGGATCAATTACATCGCGATCTGATTGCCACTTTATTAGCTAAAGAATCAAGTTATGGTGTTGAAACGGCAATTGATTTAACTCTAGTTGGTCGTTATTACGAGCGTTATGCCGACCATGCCGTATCAGTTGCTCGTCGAGTTTATTTCTTAGTTACAGGCGAATACTTCGACTAATCAAGAACAGCCAAGTTAAAAACTTTAATATTGCATTGGCTTTGTAAACAAATTTCAATAGGTTTTCTTGGTATGAATTTCTGGTCTAAATTTCTATACTTTAAACATGCTGTGTGCGGGAGGCGGGACTTGAACCCGCACGTCCGAAGACACAGGTTCCTAAGACCTGCGTGTCTGCCATTTCACCACTCCCGCTTAAGAGTGCTTACCTAGCCGTGCTGGTCAGATTCTGTCCTGAGTCTGTCCGCTAGATACTGGGCAAGATTAGAGGTAAGTTCGGCATAGATACAAAACGAGCGCGTACGAAAGGGTCAAATCATGGCTTTAACACCAACTCCCGCAGATAAATTCACTTTCGGTCTCTGGACTGTGGGCTGGCAGGCACGCGACCCATTCGGAGATGCAACCCGTGAAGCTCTAGATCCAGTGCGTACTGTTAATGAGCTCGCTGCGCGCGGTGCGTATGGCGTAACTTTCCATGATGACGATTTGATTCCGTTCGGAAGCAATGATGCTGAACGCCTGACACATATTGATCGCTTTAAGGCAGCACTTGCATCGTCAGGAATGAAAGTTCCAATGGCGACAACTAATTTATTTAGCCACCCGGTATTTAAAGATGGCGCATTTACTTCTAATGATCGCGACATTCGCCGCTATGCAATTAAGAAGACGATGCGCAACATCGATTTGGCTGCCGAACTTGGTGCAGAAATTTATGTTGCCTGGGGCGGTCGCGAAGGTGCTGAATCAGATGGCGCTAAAGATGCTTACGTTGCACTCGATCGTTTCCGCGAAGCATTTAACACACTTGGTCAGTATGTTCTTGATAATGGTTACAACATTAAATTTGCGATCGAACCAAAGCCAAACGAACCTCGTGGCGATATTTTCTTGCCAACGATTGGTCACGCTTTAGCATTTATTAATTCATTGGATCATCCTGAACTAGTTGGTCTTAACCCTGAAGTTGGTCACGAACAAATGGCTGGTCTTAACTTTGTGCACGGAATTGCGCAAGCGCTTTGGCATAAGAAGTTATTTCATATTGATTTAAATGGACAACATGGCCCAAAGTACGATCAAGATTTAGTTTTCGGCCATGGTGATTTAAAGTCAGCCTTCTTCTTAGTTGACCTACTTGAACGCTACGAATACAGCGGCCCGAAGCACTTTGATTACAAGCCAGCTCGTACCGAGAGCGATAAAGGCGTTTGGGAATCAGCCAGTGCAAATATGCGCACTTATTTAATGCTTAAAGAACGCGCACTTGCTTTCCGTAATGATCCACGTGTAATTAATGCGATGGCAGAGTCCAATATTCCGGGCTTAGCTGAGCCAACATTTGCACCTGGTGAGACTTGGCGCGACCTAGCTAAAGAATTTTTAGATGTCGAGACAGCGGGCAAGCGCGGTTACCACTACGAAGCGCTTGATCAGTTAGCACTTGAGCACTTGATGGGTGCTAAGTAAAACTCTCTCTAAGATGAAGTTGGCGCTAAACGGCGCTGCCGCGACGAGAAATCGCATCAACGCCAGCTGAAACCAATAGCACCGCACCGGTAACAATGAATTTGATTCCGGCTGCATAGCCGAGCAAACCCATGCCGTTATCGATTACGGCAACTACTAAACCGCCCAGAATTGCATCTCGCATCTTTCCTTTGCCACCGAACAAACTGGTGCCACCAATAACAGCGGCGCCAACTGCATATAGCAGAGTTGATGAACCACCAGTTGTTGGCGAGATGGAGTTTTGACGCGAAGCAAAGAGCAAGCCAGCGATTGCAGATAGTGCAGAACATATTACGAAGGCTGCAATGCGAATGTTTTTCACATTAATACCTGCGCGACGAGCAGCTTCAGCGTTTCCACCAACTGCATAGATATGTCGACCAAATGCGGTGCGACCAAGAACGAAAGTCCCGATTACAAGCAAGAACAAAATAACTGGAACTACATATGGAATACCTTTTAAGCTAACAAGTTCACGGTTATTGCTGCGCTCTAAATTAAGTGCAAATACCGCTAGCCCGGAAACGCCAACCAAGCTAACTGTTTTGATTAACCACAACTTAAATAATTCAGCTTTTAAACCAGCTTTACGGCGAGCATTAATGCGGCTTAAACCAAGTAATACATAGCAAACCGATGCAACGATGTAGAAAGCCCAACTTAGCGTTGGTGAAAGATTGCTGTTTTGAATAGCCAAAACAGTTTCATCATCAACACGAATAGTTCCGCCCTCGCCGGCCAGAATCAACAAGATTCCTTGGAAGCCTAAGAATGCAGCCAAGGTAACAACGAATGATGGAATTCCTAGCCGAGCAACCAGAGTGCCCAAACCAAAGCCCATCGCCATTCCCACTGCAATACTGGCAGCAAGTGCGATGTACCAAGGTTGACCATGATCGGTAATCAGAATTACTAAGACCGCACCGCATACGCCAGAAGCGTAACCAGCAGATAAATCGATCTCGCCTAGCAAAAGTACGAAGATCAGCCCCATCGCAATCACAATTACCGATGCAGCTTGAGTTAATAAGTTTGCAAAGTTTCCCGGGGTTAAGAAAACACTAGACATCGATCCGAAAACAATGCATAGAACTAGTAAGCCCAAAACAGCGGGTAGCGCCCCGATATCGCCAGCTTTGACTTTTGACCAGTAATCCTGGGCCGCGCTCTTTAGTGAGCTTTCTTGAACTTCAGCCGCCGTTGTAGAAGTACTCATTACTTAGCTCCTGCCTTCTCAACACCAGCAGAGACGCCAGTTGTAATTAACTCAATTACTTGTCTTGGGATTACTTCATTCTTAGCTACTTGAGCTGCCATAGTTCCAAGGTAAAGCGCTGCAATGTTATCTGCCACTTCAAATACATCATTAATGTTGTGACTAATCAGAATTACACCAAGGCCGTTATCGGCCAAGCGGCGCACTAAATTCAATACTTGTTCAGTTTGAGCAACGCCAAGTGCTGCAGTTGGTTCATCGAGAATAACTACCTTGCTATTCCAAAGCACTGCTTTCGCGATCGCCACTGTCTGACGTTGACCACCAGAAAGGGATGCCACGGTTTGGCGAATAGATTTAACAGTTCGCACGCTCAAACTATCTAAAGTTTTGCGAGCAAGTGATTCCATGGCTGATTCATCAAGTACTGGACCTTTTTTAACTTCGCGGCCAAGGAACATGTTATGAACAATGTCTAAGTTATCGCAGAGAGCTAAATCTTGATAAACAATTTCAATACCTAGCGCAGTGGCATCGCGAGGGCCGGTGATGTTTACAACTTGGCCATCAAATTTGAATTCGCCATGATCTGGGGTGTAGATACCGGCGATGCACTTAATTAGCGTGCTCTTACCGGCGCCGTTGTCTCCAACTAGTGCGGTTACTTGTCCTGGATGCACATCAAGATTTACATCCTTTAGAACATGTACTGGACCAAAAGATTTATTAACTCCGCGAAGCGAGAGAATCGGTTCGGTCACTTTGAGCTCCTGTTCAATTCATAAAATTTATTACTTGGCGTGTTCCTAGTTTGGTGTTGCTTCATCTAAATTACAAGGATCTTGATCTCTGCATTTGCTGGTAATTAAGAAAGTTCGGCTCGAGACCTATTGGCCCCGAGCCGAACTTTTTACTTATTTAACTCGTTACAGATCGGAAATTAGATTCCGTTTTCTGTGCAGAGGTCTTCGATATCAGCACAAACAGCTTCACGTGTCTGGAAGCCATCTGCGATGACGTCCTTAACGTTGTCCTTTGTGATACCGACTGGAACTAGTAGAACTGAAGGAACATCAACTGTTCCGTTGTTTACTGAACCAGTTGCTGTTGTGGCTTCTTCACCGTTTAGAAGTGCAATAGCAAGAGCTGCTGCGCCTTCTGCTTCAGCCTTGATGGCCTTGTAAACAGTGTTTGATAGATCGCCAGTTAGGATCGCGCGAAGTCCGTCTGCTGTTGCATCCTGACCTGATACGCAAACCTTGCCGTTTAGCTTGTTCTTCTTAAGAACAGCAACTGCAGCTAAGCCAAGACCTTCGTTAGCTGACACAACTGCATCAAGCTTTCCGCCAGCCTTTGACAACATCTGCTCGAAGATTGTTCCACCCTTTACGTTGTCCCAATCTGGAACTGCTTGATCGTCAACCAAGGTGTAAGCCTTTGAATCGATCAATGGACGTAGTACTGAGTCGTAACCAGCCTTGAATAGTGTTGCGTTGTTATCTGTAGGTGAACCGTTTAGGTAAACAATGCGAGCTGTTGTCTTACCAGCAGCATCTAGACATGCCTTGATGCCTTCACCTTGTAGACGACCTACTGCTTCATTGTCGAATGAAACGTAGTATGAAGCTGAACCGTTAAGTGTTAAACGGTCGTAGTCAATTGTAGGAACGCCTTGTGCAGCAGCCTTATCCTGAACAGCCTTAGCTGAATCTGAATCTAGGTTAACCATGATTAGAACCTTGGCACCTGCTGAAAGCATTTGATCAGCAATTGTCTGGAATGCGGCCTTATCGCCATTTGCATTCTGGATATCGACTGTAACTCCAGCTGCATCGAATGCTGCTTGTAGGAATCCACGGTCTGCTGTTTCCCAACGTGCTGAAGAAGCAGCATCAGGAAGAATTACACCAACGAAACCAGCTGCGGCATCGTCGCTCTTTGAACAACCTGTTAGTGCGATTGCAACTGCAGCAATAACTGCAGTGAACGCAATACGGCGCTTTGACATAGATTGGAACCTTTCGAAAGGTGGTACATCCCTGGTGAAACTTTTTTCAACCAGATGAAGAGGATGAAACCAGTTCTCACGCTAGACCCAAATCCGCAAAAGGTCACTACCAAAAATCGGACAATTCGCATTTAGCCGCTAACAATTTGGTAACTGTTTACCTTGCTAAAAAAGTCTGCAAAATGGCAGAAAAGCTCTTTCCGAGCCCAATCTCGCACCCGCGTAGGGATAACCAGCGGATAGACGCAAGATAGATAGGTGTAACGATAACCTTGCGCAGTGAGCCCACAGATCGCGGATTCGGCCGAATCCACCCAAGATGCACAAACCGCCCTCGAGGCGCACATTTTGGGCGTAGTCGCGCAGGCCATTGCTCGCGGAGCTTTTGCGGGTGAAGTTCCGGCCAACGTTCGGCTCGAACGGCCTAAGAATCGCGAACATGGCGATTACGCGACTTCAATTGCTTTGCAGTTAGCTAAGGCGGCAGGCATTGCCCCGCAAGAAGTCGCCAAAATAATTGCGGCTGACTTAACTGCCCTTGATGCAATTACATCTGTTGATATTGCTGGCCCAGGTTTTATTAACATCACTTTAAATCGTGCAAATCAAGCCGAATTAGTTCGCACCATTTTAATTGCTGGCGATAAATATGGGCACGGTAATTCACTTAATGGTGTCAGCATCAACCTCGAATTTATTAGTGCAAATCCAACTGGCCCGCTGCATTTAGGGCATACCCGTTGGGCAGCTGTTGGCGATGCACTTGGTCGCGTTCTTACTGCTGCTGGCGCGAGAGTAGAACAAGAGTTTTATATAAACGATCGCGGTAACCAAATGGATTTATTTGGCGCATCCGTCGAAGCAGCAGCACTTGGATTGCCAATTCCAGAAAATGGTTATCAAGGTGAATATATTGGTGACTTAGCCAAAACTTTAGTTGCCCAAGATAAAAGTATTTTGGAATTAGCTGGCGAAGCACGCACAATCGAATTTCGCGAACGCGCATATAAAATGCAACTGGCCCAACAACAGGGAGTACTCGAAACATTCCGTACGCATTTTGATGTTTGGTTCTCCGAACGCACGCTGCACGATAGCGGCGCGGTAGAACACGGTATGGATAAATTGCGAAAGCAAGGTCATGTATTTGAGTCCGAAGATGCGACCTGGTTGCGCACTACTGACTATGGCGATGATAAAGACCGCGTCTTAATCAAAAGCGATGGCTCGTATACCTATTTCTCATCAGATACCGCGTATTACATCAATAAGCGCGAACGTGGCTTTGATATCTGTATCTATATGTTGGGTGCAGATCATCATGGCTACGTAGGTCGCCTAAAAGCCACTGCTGCTTGTGCGGGAGATGATCCTGAGTACAACGTACATGTGCTGATTGGTCAGCTAGTAAAGATTATGGAAGGTGGCGAGGAAGTAAAACTTTCCAAACGTGCCGGTACGATAATTACGTTAGAAGAATTAGTAGAAAAAGTTGGCGTTGATGCTGCGCGCTACACCTTGATTCGTTATCCAGTTGAAACGCCAATGGTGCTCGATGTCGATATCTTGAAATCAAATACCAATGAGAATCCAGTTTATTACGTGCAATATGCACATGCCCGAATCGCTGGTGTTTTGCGCAATGCGGCCGAATTAAATATCTCAAGCGCATTAGCTGATTTTGATCCAGCCCAACTAAATCACGACCGTGAAAACGAACTACTTGGTTCACTCGCACAGTTCCCACGCATAGTTGCAAGTGCTGCCGAATTGCGCGAACCACATCGTGTTGCACGTTACCTAGAAGAACTCGCAGGTGTTTATCACGGTTTCTATGCCGACTGTCGAGTTCTGCCACTAGGTGATGAACCAGCAGCTGCTGTTCATTCTGCGCGTGCTGCGCTTTGCGCTGCAACTAAGCAAACTTTAAAGAATGGTTTAGAACTACTTGGCGTTAGTGCGCCGGAGCGGATGTAGTTATGACAAGTGTCAATGAATTGATGTGGTCGGAAAATGTTGATCGTGCCGCTAACGAATTAAGCATTAGTGGGATTTCAGCAACTACGCTGGCAAAAGAATTTGGTACACCAGCATTTATCTTGGATGAAGCTGATTTTCGTAATCGCGCGCTTGCCTGGAACAATTCGCTAAAAGAGAATTTTGGCGATCAAGCAGGCACTGTTTATTACGCAGCTAAAGCCTTTATTTGTACTGAAGTTGCTCGCTGGATTACCACTCTTGGTATTGGAATTGATGTCTGTACTTCAGGTGAATTAGCAGTGGCGCTAGCTGGTGGCATAAACCCAGCCAAAATTGAGGTTCACGGCAACAATAAATCGCTTAGTGAGATTGAACGCGCAGTTGAAGTAGGCGTAGGTACCATCGTGATGGATTCATTACATGAAATCGAGCGCGTTGCGGCAGCCGCTACTAAATTTGGCAAAGTACAACGGGTTTATCTGCGCTTGACCCCAGGAATTCAAGCTCATACTCACGAATCTATTTCTACCGCGCACGAAGATGTGAAATTTGGTTTCTCAATTGCAAGCGGTGCCGCCTGGGCCGCTATTGAATTAGTACGAAAAAATCCTTCACTAGAACTACGTGGGTTTCATTCTCACATCGGTTCACAAATCTTTGGTGTTGAATCGTTTGAATTAGCAGCAGAGCGTTTGATTGCGCTTCTAGCAAAGTATCGCGATGCATTTGGAAGCGAGTTACCTGAACTTGATTTAGGTGGCGGTTATGCAATTGCATATTTACCTGGTGAAGTAACCGTTGCACCAGCAGATGTGATTCCAGCGTTAGCTAAAACGGTTAAGGCCGCATGTGCTTCTGCAAATTTAGCACTACCAAAGATTTCAATCGAGCCAGGTCGCGCAATTGTTGGCCCAACCATGTTTACGTTATATGAAGTTGGCACTACTAAAGATGTCACACTCGAAACTGGCGAGCTGCGTAAGTACATTTCGATCGATGGCGGCATGAGTGATAACGCTCGCCCTGCGCTCTATGACGCTGAATATTTCGCGGTGCTCGCAAATCGCAAATCCGAAAGCGCCAATAGCAATTCTCGATTAGTTGGAAAACATTGCGAAACTGGCGATATTGTTATCAGCGAAATTGATTTGCCAGCCGATATTGCGCCAAATGATTTGATCGCAGTTCCGGCAACAGGTGCATATGGCCGCTCAATGGCGAGTAATTACAATCATGTGCCAAAACCACCAGTTATTGCAGTTAAAGATGGAAAAGCCCGCGTAATTGTGCGCCGTGAGACAGAAGCCGATCTACTAAACCTCGATATTTAACGCGCATCACCCCTTCTATGAAAGAATTGTCCAATGAGTAGCGAACTTAAGACCATCTCGATTGGCATGCTCGGCTGCGGCGTTGTCGGCAGCCAAGTTGCTCGCCTGCTCCAATCTGATCAAGAAGAGCTTTCTAAGCGTTCCGGGGCCGAACTAGTCTTAAAGAAAATCGGTGTTCGTACAGCCGGTGCACGTGAAGGAATTCCCGCAGCGCTGCTAACTACAGATTTGTTCTCAGTTGTAAATGATCCCGAAATTAATATCGTCATCGAAGTACTGGGTGGCATCGAACCAGCACGCGAATTAATTTTGGCGGCAATTGCCAATAAGAAATCAGTCATCACTGCCAACAAAGCTCTTCTTGCAACTCATGGCCACGAACTTTTCAATGCTGCCGATGCAGCTGGTGTAGATCTTTATTACGAAGCCGCTGTTGCTGGCGCTATTCCGATTATTCGTTCAATGCGCGAATCACTTGCGGGCGATCAAATCACTCGCGTAATGGGAATCGTTAACGGAACAACAAACTACATCTTGACCAAGATGCATGAAGAAGGCCGCCAATTTGCCGATGTTCTAGCTGAAGCACAAAAACTTGGGTATGCCGAAGCAGACCCAACTGCAGATATCGAAGGCCACGATGCTGCTGCTAAAGCTGCGCTCTTAGCTAGCTTGGCT
Organism: Candidatus Nanopelagicaceae bacterium; assembly: GCA_965267915.1. Taxonomy (GTDB): domain Bacteria; phylum Actinomycetota; class Actinomycetes; order Nanopelagicales; family Nanopelagicaceae; genus Planktophila. The sequence continues at coordinate 184,680 of OZ254153.1, forward strand.
TTTCATAGCACTGTGACAATTGATGAAGTTTATTGCGAAGGTATTTCAAATATCAGCTCTGATGACATTGCAGCTGCCAAAGTAATGAACTCAGTAATTAAGTTACTCGCGATCGCTGAGTTAACTGTGAAAGATGAAATTTCGGTTCGAGTGCACCCAGTGATGTTGCCGCTTACGCACCCACTGGCAAATGTGCGCGATGCGTTTAATGCCGTTTACGTCGAATCAGAAGCTGCCGGCCAATTGATGTTCTACGGTCGCGGCGCAGGTGGCTCACCAACTGCATCAGCCATTCTCGGTGATTTAGTTGCCGTTACTCGCCATCGTGCATATTCAACTGTTGGATATGGCGAGAGCGATTACGCAGATTTAGATATCGCTCCTATTGGCGATGTGAAATCTCAATTTTTAATTCGCCTCTGGGTAGCTGATAAATCAGGTGTTTTAGCAAGCATTGCCACTGTTTTTGCTAACCAAGGTGTCTCGATTCAAGGCGTTCGCCAATCTGGCATGGGTGTAGACGCTGAACTAATTGTCGTAACACATGCGGCTACCGAAGATAATTTAGATGCCACTGTCGAAGCGCTAAAAGCCATGGATATTGTAAAAAATGTTGAGAGCGTAATTCGAGTCGAAGGTGTTGGTGCGTAATGGGTTTATTTGGAAACAAAACGGCTAAATCTGAAGGCGCACATCAATGGCGTGGAGTCATTGAGGAATATCGGCATCGTTTGCCAGTTTCGGCAAAAACCCCAATTGTTTCGTTGCGCGAAGGCGGCACTCCACTTATTTACGCCTGCTATTTATCTGAACTACTAGGCAATGATGTTTGGATTAAGTTTGAAGGTACTAACCCAACTGGTTCATTTAAAGATCGCGGCATGACCATGGCGATTTCAAAAGCAGCCGAAGATGGTGCCAAAGCAGTTATCTGCGCTTCAACCGGAAATACTTCAGCAAGTGCTGCCGCATACGCAGTTAAAGCTGGCATGCGACCAGTTGTGTTAATTCCAAATGGCAAAATCGCAATGGGTAAATTAGCGCAAGCCATCGCGCACGATTCAACAATCTTGCAAGTAAATGGAAACTTTGATGACTGCTTAACACTGGCGCGTGACTTAGCAACAGATTATCCAGTGGCTCTAGTTAACTCAGTTAACCCGTTCCGCATCGAAGGCCAAAAGACTGGCGCTTTTGAAGTCGTTGATCTACTAGGTGATGCACCAGATATGCATGTATTGCCAGTTGGTAATGCCGGAAATATCACTGCATACTGGAAGGGTTATCGCGAATACAACCAAGATCGCATCTCTTCTAAGTTGCCACAAATGTGGGGCTTCCAAGCAGCCGGCTCTGCGCCAATTGTTAAAAATAAAATTATTACGAATCCCGACACAATTGCGACTGCAATTCGCATCGGAAATCCAGCTTCCTGGGCGCAAGCAATTGAAGCCCGTGATTCTTCAGGCGGTTTAATTGACTCAGTTACCGATCGCGAAATTCTGGCTGCTTACCGCTTAATTGCAGCTAAAGAAGGCATCTTTGTTGAGCCATCTAGTGCCGCTGGTCTTGCGGGTTTGATTAAATACAAGAAGGCCAAGAAGTTGCCAACCGGTAAGAAGATTGTCATTACCGTTACTGGCCACGGCCTAAAAGATGTTCAGTGGGCACTTGAAGGTGCCGCAAAACCAAAGATTGTTCCGGTCAACGCTAAAGCTGCTGCTAAAGCACTCGGTCTATGAGACTGGAATTATAAAAATGGCGAAACCAACTTTCCGCGCGACTCCAAGTCAGATTCAAGTTCCGGCAACTAGTGCGAACTTAGGTCCAGGTTTTGATTCACTTGGTCTAGCGCTACAGATGCACGACAAGTACATCGCACGTGTGATTGATGAACCTGGTTTAGATATTGATGTAATTGGTGAAGGTGCTGACAATTTGCCACGCGATGAAAAGAATTTATTAGTTAAAGCAATGTTTGCGGGCTTTGATTACTTAGGTGGTCGACCACGCGGGGTCGCAATTCGCGCAAAGAATGTAATCCCTCATGGTCGTGGTCTTGGTTCATCAGCTAGCGCTATCGTGGGCGGACTAGCTCTTGCGCGTTCTTTAGTTTTAGGCGGCGAAGAGAAATTAACGAATGAAGTTATGTTGCAGCTCGCAACAAACCTTGAAGGCCATCCAGATAATGTGGCTGCAGCAATTTACGGCGGCGCAACTGTCGCGTGGCAAGAAGAGCAACATGGCAAATTAGTTGCGCAAGCAATTTCACTTTCAGTTGATCACCGAATTTCAGCAATTGCATTTATTCCAGAAACTGCAGTTCCAACTGCAAAAGCACGCAGACTATTACCTGAAACAATTCCGTATCGCGATGCAGTTAATAACTCAACCAATACGGCGCTTTTGGTTCACGCACTTACCCTGCGCCCAGATTTACTATTTATTTCAACGCAAGATTATTTACACCAGTCATATCGCCAAGAAGCGATGCCTGCTTCATATGCGTTGTTGACTAAGTTCCGCAGTGCAGGCGTTGCAGCCTTTATCTCTGGCGCTGGCCCAACTGTGCTGGTTTTACACACTGGTGGAGCCACTGAAGTAGCCGAGCTAACTCATGCGGCAGGGGCTAAATTCCGCGTAGCAGAAGTTGCGATTTCGGCTGCGGGAGTGCTACCGTTCTGACATCTTCTTAGGCGATCTGCCTGTAACACCTGAAGATAATTTAAAAAATACCACCGGCTTTCGCCTTAAATATCGATGCAGATATGTAAATATCCTAAGAATCTTTTAAGCCATAAGCCATAACTGAAAAGATTAAAATGACCGATACACCTGAAGTAACTCCAGTACGTTCAAGTAGCCCCGAGCTATCTGCGATGACCCTTCCGAAACTAAAGGAAGTTGCCACCCAACTGGGAATTGATGGCGCCGCAAAGCTTAAGAAGGATGCACTAGTAACTGCGATCGCTGATCTACAAGCAGCAAACCGCGAAGCTGCAAAAGCCGAACGCGAAGCCCGTCGCGAAGCCCGCAATGCTAAGAAGCGCGGCAATAAAGATAATTCAACTGCCAATTCATCTGACAGCGATGGCGACGATGAGGGCGATGACAATTCATCTAGTAACTCGAACGATTCAAACTCAAATTCAAACCGTCCGAACCGCGATCGCAATGACCGTGGTCGCGATCGTCAAGGCCGCGACCGTAATCGCGATCGTCAAGGACGCGACCGTGGTGGCCGTGAAGAACGCGAAATCGTAATTTCTGAAGATGATGTATTACTTCCAGTTGGCGGTATTGCTGACATCATGGAAAGTTATGCATTTATTCGTACCAGCGGTTATTTGCCTAGCCCAAACGATGTTTACATTTCGCTACAACAAGTCCGCCGCTTTGGTTTACGCAAGGGCGATGTAGTAACTGGCGCAGTTCGCCAACCACAAGAAGGCGAGCGCCGCGAAAAATTCAACGCTTTAGTGCGTCTAGATACCATTAATGGCGTTACACCTGATGAAGCACGTAATCGCGTTGAGTTCTCAAAGCTAGTTCCGCTTTATCCGCAAGAGCGTTTGCGTCTTGAAACAGAGCCAAATGTTTTGACTACACGTGTTATCGATTTAATTTCACCAATTGGAAAAGGCCAGCGCGGTCTAATTGTTTCGCCACCTAAGGCCGGTAAGACCATGGTCTTGCAAGCAATTGCTAATGCGATCACCACGAATAACCCAGAGTGTCACTTGATGGTTGTTCTAGTTGATGAACGCCCTGAAGAAGTTACCGATATGCAGCGATCAGTTAAGGGCGAAGTTATTGCTTCGACTTTCGATCGCCCAGCCGATGACCACACCACAGTTGCTGAACTTGCGATTGAGCGCGCAAAGCGTTTAGTTGAACTTGGCCACGATGTTGTTGTGTTGCTCGATTCAATTACTCGTTTGGGTCGTGCATATAACATCGCAGCTCCTGCTTCAGGCCGCATCCTTTCTGGTGGCGTTGACTCAGCTGCGTTGTATCCACCTAAGAAGTTCTTTGGTGCTGCTCGTAATATTGAAGATGGCGGATCACTAACAATTCTGGCAACAGCACTTGTTGATACCGGTTCTCGTATGGATGAAGTTATCTTCGAAGAGTTCAAGGGCACCGGAAACATGGAACTTATTCTTGATCGCCGTATGGCTGACAAGCGTATTTTCCCGGCAGTAAACGTGGTTGCATCAGGTACTCGTAAAGAAGAAATTCTGATGGGTTCTGAAGAGCTAAACATTGTCTGGAAACTTCGTCGCGTTCTACATGCACTTGAGCCACAAGCAGCACTTGAGCTATTGCTCGAGAAGATGAAGGGCACCAAGTCCAACGTGGAATTCTTGATGCAGATCCAGAAGACCACATCTGGTCCAGATAACTAGCCCAGATAATTAAAGCGGGCTTTTACCGCATGAAATCAACCCGATTTCTCGATATCTAGCCCCTCGCGTTACCCTAGGCACCTATTAACCGCTGGTTCTGGTTCACGTGTTCGCACGACCCAGGCCATTAAAAATGAGGTATGAAATGAAGCCAGAGATCCACCCAGAATATAAAGAGACCCAAGTAACTTGTGGTTGCGGCGAGAAGTTTGTAACTCGCTCAACAGTTGCCAGCGGTTCAATCTATGTTGAAGTTTGTTCAGTTTGCCACCCGTTCTACACCGGCAAGCAGCGCATTCTCGACACTGGTGGTCGTGTTGCTAAGTTCGAAGAGCGTTTCGGAAAGAAGTAGCTTTCTAAAAAGACCGCATCGCAACCTGTCATGGGTTGCGGGGCGGTCTTTTTATTTTCTTTTCCAACCGTAAATTTGAGTAGCTAAAGTAGAAAGGCAGATAACCAAATGGCGAATGATCGTTTTGCATCTGCTGATGAATTAGTAAAAGAGTATGCCGAACTTGAAGCAAAGATGGCTGACCCTTCAATTCACGATGATGCCAACAATGCTCGCAAACTTGGTCGCCGCTATGCCCAACTTGGCCCGGTAGTTTCGGGATATCGAGTTTGGCGCGCAGCCGAAGATGATTTAGTTGCTGGCCGCGAAATGGCAGCCGAAGATGCAGATTTCGCAGCTGAGATTCCAGCTCTTGAAGAAGCCGCAAATGAGGCAGCTGAAAAATTAGAAGAGCTGTTATTGCCGCGTGACCCAAATGATGACCGCGATGTGATCCTGGAAGTTAAAGCTGGTGCAGGCGGCGATGAATCTGCGTTGTTTGCTGGTGACTTGCTTCGTATGTATATGCGTTATGCCGAAAAACGTAATTGGAAAGTCGAAGTTATTGATGCCACCGAAAGTGAAATGGGTGGGTACAAAGATATTTCAGTAGGCGTAAAATCAAAGGGCACTGCAGCCCCAGGTGAATCACCTTATGCACGCTTGAAATTTGAAGGCGGCGTGCACCGTGTGCAACGCGTGCCAGAGACCGAATCACAGGGCCGAATTCACACATCTGCTGCAGGTGTATTGATCTTGCCGGAAGCTGAAGAAATTGATGTTGAGCTAAATATGAATGATGTGCGCGTAGATGTTTATCGTTCATCTGGACCTGGCGGTCAATCAGTTAACACAACTGACTCAGCGGTTCGCTTAACTCACGTTCCAACTGGCATCGTGGTTTCGTGTCAGAACGAAAAGAGCCAATTGCAGAATAAAGAATCTGCGCTGCGAATTTTGCGCGCACGTTTATTAGTTGATGCGCAAGAAAAAGCTGATGCAATTGCTTCGGCTGAACGCAAGAGTCAAGTGCGCACCGTAGATCGATCAGAGCGTATCCGTACCTATAACTACCCAGAAAATCGTTTGAGCGATCATCGCGTTAATTACAAATCAAATAATTTAGATGCTGTGCTAAATGGCGAACTCGATGATGTTATTCAAGCTTTGCTTGATGCTGATAAAGCCGCCAAATTAGCTTCAACTGAAAAGTAAGTTTCAAGGAGAACAGATGCAGATCAAGGCGCTGATTAGTGATGGTAAGGCGCAGATCGAAGCTGCTGGCTATTCAAGCGTTGATGCTGAAATTCTTTTCGCACATCTTTTGGGTCTAACTCGGATGGAGCTACATAATCCCATTGCCCTTGAACGCGCACTTGCCGAAGTTAGTGAAGAGAGTGCGATTGTTGATGGTTTTGCCGAATTAATAAAACGTCGCTGTAACCACGAACCAGTGCAGTATTTAACTGGTACGGCAGGTTTTCGTAACTTGAATCTAGTTGTTGGCCCAGGTGTATTAGTTCCTCGACCAGAGACCGAAGGGCTTGTTGGAGAAGTCTTAAAGCACATTGCTAATTTACCCGGTCCGGTTTCAGTTATTGATTTAGGTGCCGGCTCGGGCGCGATGGCAATTTCTATTGCAACTGAAGCCCCAAATACCCATGTAATAGCTGTTGAAAAGAGCCTTGATGCCATCGAATGGCTGAAGCAAAATGTGGCTTTCTACGATGAAAAAATTCGAATTGTGCAAGGCGATGTGGCCGAAGTTCTAGATGGCGTTAAGTGCGATGTAGTTGTTGCGAATCCGCCATATGTGCCAGATTCACAACCGTTGCCGAAAGATGTAGCAAATTTTGAACCGGCAATTGCACTTTTTGGCGGCGTTGATGGGTTAGAGCTACCAAAGAGGTTTATCGATGCGGCAGCGCGATTACTAAAAGCCGGCGGCTTATTAGCGATTGAACATACTGAAACCCAAGGCGATGCATTTGCACAATTACTCCACACAGACTTCACTCAAATTGCACTTCATCACGATTTAACTAATCGCCCACGTTGGACCAGTGCGATTCGGGGTAGTCAATGAGTGAAATTATTAAATTAAGGCCAGAAGAATTTGCAGCGCAAGTTGCACTCGCTGCTAAAGCTATTCGCGACGGATATGTAATCGTGGCTCCACTTGAACATAGTTATGTTTATCTTTGTGATGCCTTTAGCCATGACGCCGTTCGCACGATGCATGTAATGCGTGGTGATGCGCTAGGCGTTGCAGCCCAGGTCTTAATTTCAGATGCGACCCGAGTAGTTGGAATTATTCGCGACTCAAGTGAAGAACTTCAAAAGCTAACTCATGTATTTTGGCCAGGTTTATTATCAATAACTGCCAAACCACAATTAGCGCTTAATTGGGATCTTGGTGATGATCGAAATCTTGATCGTATAAATGTGCGAGTCCCTGCTGCCGAATTCACTCGTGCTATCGCAGCCGAAGTTGGCCCACTTGCAACCGCTAGTGCCACGCTTGCCGGACAACCAGCAATAAATAGCATTGATGATGTTTCAATTGATGGAACTCATCTGGCCCTAATTTTTGATGGCAATTTACTTGCCAAGGGTCAACCAACGACAATTGTAGAAACCACTGAAACTGGGCTCAAAGTTGGGCGAATTGGCGCTATTTCACAGGCACAATTGGCCGAAGTCACGCCCCATATCTCGCTCATAGGTAACTAGTCCTAATAAGGTACAACCATGAGCGACGATACTTTCTACGGACCAGATTTCGAACTACTCACCGCACAGGATCCAGATATTGCGGGCGTAGTTTTATCTGAGCTAAAGCGCCAGCAAGAGAATTTACAATTAATCGCCAGCGAGAATTTCACCTCACGAGCAGTATTGGCAACACTTGGTTCAACGCTTTCAAATAAATATGCCGAAGGCTATCCAGGCAAGCGTTACTACGGTGGATGCGAAGAAGTTGATAAAGCTGAAATCATCGCAATTGATCGTGCCAAGGAACTTTTCGGTGCCGAACACGCAAACGTGCAACCACATTCAGGTGCCAGTGCGAACATTGCGGTTTACCAGGCATTTACTAAACCTGGCGACACGGTTTTAGCGATGTCGCTACCTCACGGCGGTCACTTAACTCATGGTTCAAAAGTTAACTTTTCAGGTAAGTGGTTCAACGTTGTTTCCTACGGTGTTCGCGAAGACAACGAGTTAATTGATTATGACCAACTCCGCGATCTTGCGATTGCCAATAAGCCAAAGATGATTTGCTCTGGTGCGACGGCCTACCCAAGTTTGATTGACTTTGAAAAAGTACGCCAGATTTGCGATGAAGTTGGCGCAATCATGTGGGTTGATGCAGCGCACTTCATCGGTCTAGTTGCTGGTAAAGCGATTCCATCTCCAGTTCCGTATGCAGATGTAGTTTCATTTACAACACACAAAGTTTTGCGTGGCCCTCGTGGTGGCATGATTTTGACTAAAGCTGAGCACGCAGCAGCTATCGACAAGGCAGTTTTCCCTGGCATGCAAGGTGGCCCGATCATGTCCGCAGTTGCTGGCAAAGCTGTCGCACTTAAAGAATGCGCCCAGCCGGCTTATCAAAAGTACGCCAAAGACGTTATTACTAACGCTAAAGCACTTGCTGCTGGATTAGAAGCCGAAGGCATGCGCGCAGTATCTGGTGGCACTGAAACCCATTTAGCGCTTATTGATATTCGTAGCACTGGCGTTAATGGCAAAGTAGCTGACGAGCGCTGCGGTTTAGCTGGCATTAGCTTGAATAAGAATTCAATTCCTTATGATCCTGAAGCGCCTTCTGTTACAAGTGGCATTCGAGTTGGTTCGCCAGCGACAACTACGCAGGGCATGGGCGTAAATGAAATGAAAACTATTGCTAACTTGATTTCTCGTGCAGTTAAAAATGAAGACGAGAGTAAGTTCGCTGGTATCAAGGCTGAGGTTCATGCCTTAACTGCGCAATTCCCAATTTACCAAGCGTAAGCAGCTCGAACCTAAATGCGTGAATATCTAGTAACCCTGCTGATCGCGGCAGCGCTTTGCTATTTAATTACGCCACTGGTTCGAACTTTTGCAATTAAATTTGGTGCGGTCGCCCAAGTGCGAAGCCGCGATGCACACACAACTCCAACGGCGCGCTGGGGTGGAGTAGCGATGTGGTTGGCGATGACGCTGACTTTCTTAATTGTTAATCACTTCTCGCTAGTTGGAAAATCTTTCGGTCACGAAGCACAAGGTATTTTCTTGGCAGCAACTTTTATTGTCTTGCTTGGAATGGCCGATGATCGCTATGAACTTGATTCGTTAACCAAACTTGCCGGTCAAGCACTTGCAGCCGGAATATTGTTACTTTACGGAATTCAAATATTGTGGATTCCGGCGAGTGAAGTTATAACTTTGCCAGCCAGTGTTGGCCAATTCTTAACAGTGCTAATTGTCTTAGTGACGATTAACGCAGTTAATTTCATCGACGGACTCGATGGTTTAGCTGCAGGCATAGTTGCGGTTTCGGCAGCCGCGTTTTTCGCTTTTTCTTACTTATTAGCCGTTGTTTACGGCTTTTCGCGCGCTGGCGCACCATCGCTTATGACCGCGGTACTCATCGGGGTCTGCATTGGGTTCTTGCCACATAATTGGCATCCCGCTCGAATTTTCATGGGCGATTCAGGTTCGATGTTACTTGGTTTAGTTCTTGCTGCATCTGCTGTGACTTTAACTGGTCAAATTGATCCAAATGCAATTTCGGAAGCAAAACTCGGACCGACTCTGTTGCCACTCTTCTTGCCATTCGCAGTTCTTGCAATTCCACTTCTAGATTTAATTCTGGCTGTCGTTCGCAGAATCGCAAAAGGTAAATCTCCATTCTCACCAGATAAAGAGCATTTGCATCACCGCTTAATGAGTGCCGGCAAAACTCAACAGCGCACCGCTGTGATTATGTACTTAGCAACTGCCAGCATTGCTTTCCCGGTCACGATTGCAGCTTTCGAACCAATTTGGGTAGCCGCACTTTCAGCCGTCGTATTAATTTCAGTTACTGTTTTTGTTTACCTTTTAAAGTCAGAGAAAGTTGAAAAAGTAAATGGTTAAGAAGAGCGATCCAGAAAGTCAATTGCTCCGAGGTGCGTTGATTCCATCATTTGCGGTAGGTCTTGTTGCAATCGCGATTGCAACATTCTTGCAAGGCAAAGCTGGTTTTTATGGCGCGCTACTTGCGCAATTCATCGTGGTGATATTTTTTGCTGTACATCTCTTCGTCTCACGACTCTCAACAAAATTAGACCCCTTGAGTACTTTTGCACTTGCACTCTTCTCCTACTTTGCTAAGTTGTTATTGCTAACTGGTTTCTTAATTGGCTTAACTCGCCTAACCTCACGCGATACGATTGATCGAGCCAGCTTTGGCATTACTGCTATTGCGCTGACATTTGCTTGGCTAGGCGGGGAAATTGCTAGTTACCTAAAATTGCGGTTGCATTTACCCCTGCCCCCAAAACCGAGCGATAAGTAAGACAACTAAGCAAGACAACTAAGCAAGAAAATAAGGAGCAAATTATGGCTATGAAAGATGAAGGCAACGCCCTCTGGTCGATCTTTGGCTACCTCCTATCCGGCATGCTCTTTTGGGGTGGCGTCGGTTATGGCCTCGATAAGTGGCTGAACCAGGGTTACTTCCTCTTAATTGGCCTGCTTTTGGGAATCGGGGCGGCGATTTATCTGGTTTGGCTCCGCTTCGGCCGAGAGTAAGTTCTAAAGGGTCAAGCCTAGATTTAGCCTTTTCCAGTAACAGAGCACACAGGATTTCGATTTCACACAGGTGCCCTTGAAGCCATAAGGTTGCCCCGTCTTAGTTGCTATACGACTTAAAAAGAGGTGTGCGTGGGCTCGCTATTTAGACTTAGCGGAGAAGGCGAAGGATTCGTCCCGCCAAGTAGCAACGACTTCGAATTGCCACCCGTTTTTGGCGATAACGCATTTACAACTAAACCAATTATTTTAGTTTTCTTATCAGTCATTTTAGTTTCAGTTTTCTTTGTACTTTCAGCACGTAAAGCAGCAGTTGTGCCTACAAAACTGCAATTTGCTGGTGAATCAATCTATAGCTTTGTGCGCAATGACCTTGGTCGCGACATTATCGGCCACGAATTTATGCGATTTGTGCCTTATCTATTCACACTTTTTACCTTCGTATTAACGAATAACATCTTCGGAATTGTGCCGTTCCTGCAATTCCCAACCATGTCACGTGTGAGCTTCCCTTATGTCTTGGCAGTATTTACTTTTGTAGTTTTCCACTACGTTGGAATTCGCAAGCAAGGAATTGTTAAGTATCTAAAGGACATCATGTTTATGCCTGGCGTACCAAAGCCAGTTTATGTTCTGCTAACTCCAATTGAATTAGCAACCTTCTTCTTAGTTCGCCCGCTCACACTTTCACTTCGTTTATTCGCGAATATGTTTGCTGGCCACTTACTACTTCTAGTTTTCATCTTGGGTGGAGAACATCTGTTCCAAGGTGTGCTCGGTCTAAAGTTAATCAGTCCATTTGCTTTTGCATTTGGCATCGGTCTAACTTTCTTCGAGTTCATGGTCCAATGTCTACAGGCGTACATCTTTACTCTGTTGACCGCTCTATATATCGCCGGCGCCCTTGCCGACGAGCACTAATAACTAACGAAAGGTAAGAAAATGACAGGCACACTCAACCTGGTCGGTTATGGCCTATCTGCAATCGGACCCGCGATTGCAACCGGAATGATCTTCGCTGCATACATCAGTGGCGTTGCTCGTCAACCTGAAGCACGCAGCGTTCTACAGCCAATCGCGTTCCTAGGATTCGCACTTGCTGAAGCGCTTGCACTATTCGGTCTAGTTCTAGCTTTCGTTCTCTAATCCAGCGATTTATTTACCCCAGAAGCAATTAGAGAACACCAAGAGATTAGGTAACTAATGGAGAATTCACTTTATGCAGCAGCGGAGAAAGTTAATCCGCTCGTTCCGCATACAGCTGAGCTAATTGTCGGCGCAGTCGCCTTCAGTTTGCTCTTCATTGTCTTGCGTAGTCGCGTTGTGCCAATGTTTGAAAAAGCATTCACCGAACGCACTGCTGCAATTCAAGGCGGTATGGAACGTGCTGAAAAAGCTCAACTCGAGGCGCAACGCGCATTAGCGCAATACAACGATCAGCTTTCAACAGCTCGCGAAGAAGCGCAGAAGATGCGCGAAGATGCGCGAGTTCAAGGAACTGCCATCGTTGAAGAACTTCGAGTTAAGGCACAAGAAGAAGCAGCGCGCATTACTGCAGCTGCACATGCATCGATCGAGTCCGAACGTCAGCAAGCCGTTACATCACTTCGTGCTGAAGTGGGTGCACTTGCAGTTGAACTCGCATCAAAGATCGTCGGCGAAGCGCTAGATGACCAGGCTCGACAATCACGCATTGTCGATCGCTTCCTTGATGATCTCGAGAAGTCTAAGTAAGCCCTAATCAGTAAGAAGAGAAAGAGAATATGAGCGCATTTCTAGGTGGCAGTAGCCGGCAATCTTTACAGGTTGCTCGTGGCGCACTTGATGTTGCCGTAAAAGGCGCAACAGGTGCAGCAGCTGCATCCCTGGGCGCTGAACTCTTTGTTGTTGCTAAGACTCTGCATGGTTCACTCTCATTACGTCGCGCGATTACAGATCCATCACGCGATGCAAGTGCTAAAGAAACTCTCGTTAAAGATCTATTCAAATCTCTATCAGCGCCAGCAATTGATTTAACTGCAAAAGTTTCCTCACTTCGCTGGTCAAATTCAGGTGATCTAGTACAGGTTCTCGAGCAATTGGCGATTGAAGCGCAAGCATCAGCTGCCAATATCGATGGTGCCCTAGATCGCGTTGAAGATGAGCTTTTTGCCGCAGAGCAAGCCGTTTCAGGTTCACCTGAACTGCGCAAAGCTTTGATCACAGTTGGCGCAGATAGCGCCAAAGTGGGCATCGTAAAAGACTTATTCGCTAAGAACGGTAGCCCTTACACAGTGGCGCTACTTAGTGAATTAGTAACAACTCTTCGTGGTCGCAGCATTGAAGTTGCATTCCACGATTACAAATATGCACTGGCTGCTCGCCGTAATCGCGTTATTGCGTTGGTTCGCGTAGCAGTTGCCCTAACTGATGCACAGCGCGATCGTTTATCGACTGCACTAACTGCTCAAGTTGGCCAACCAGTTCGCATCAATATTGAAGTTGATTCAGCCGTCCTTGGTGGCGTGGCAATCAAGTTCGCTGATGAATTAGTCGATGGCACTGTTGTCAATCGATTAGCAAGTGCCGGTCGATCCATGGCTAGATCAAACTAGCCGGACGAAGTAAGTAGAAAAGGGAGAAATAAAATGGCGGAACTCACGATCCGACCTGACGAGATCAAAGATGCCTTGGCGAATTTCGTTAAGTCATATGATCCAGGAGTCGCAGCTCGCGACGAGGTTGGTACAGTCACGCAAGCAGGCGACGGTATCGCTCGTATCGAAGGATTGCCATCAACGATGGCTAACGAGCTCCTTCAATTTGAAAATGGAACTTTAGGTCTAGCCCTTAACCTCGATGTTCGTGAAATCGGTGTGGTTATTTTGGGTGATTACGATGGCATTGAAGAAGGCACATCAGCTCGTCGTACCGGCGAAATTCTTTCGGTACCAGTTGGAGATGCATTCCTCGGTCGCGTAGTTGATCCACTTGGTCGTCCAATTGATGGCAAAGGTGAAATTAAAGCTGAAGCACGTCGTGCTCTAGAACTTCAGGCTCCCTCTGTAGTTCAGCGCCAACCTGTTAAAGAGCCAATGGCTACTGGTATCAAGGCAATTGATGCGATGACTGCAATCGGCCGTGGTCAGCGTCAGTTGATTATTGGTGACCGTCAGACAGGTAAGACTGCTGTTGCTGTTGACACCATCATTAACCAGTTAGAGAACTGGAAAACTGGCGATCCAAAGAAGCAAGTTAAATGTATTTATGTTGCGATTGGTCAGAAAGGTTCAACCATCGCATCTGTTAAGGCATCTCTTGAAGAAGCTGGCGCAATGGAATACACAACCATCGTTGCGTCCCCTGCATCAGATCCAGCAGGCTTTAAGTACTTAGCACCGTACACCGGTTCGGCAATTGGTCAGCACTGGATGTATAACGGACAACACGTACTAATTGTTTTTGATGATCTATCAAAGCAAGCCGAGGCTTATCGTTCAGTCTCGCTATTGCTACGTCGTCCACCAGGTCGCGAAGCATACCCAGGCGATGTTTTCTACTTACATTCACGTTTGCTAGAACGTTGCGCAAAGCTTTCCGATGAACTCGGTGGTGGTTCAATGACGGGTCTGCCAATCATTGAAACAAAGGGTAATGACGTATCTGCGTTCATTCCGACAAACGTAATTTCAATTACTGATGGTCAGTGCTTCCTTGAAACAGATCTTTTCAACGCAGGTGTTCGCCCAGCTATTAACGTAGGTATTTCGGTATCTCGCGTTGGTGGTTCTGCACAGACCAAGGCAATGAAGAAGATTGCTGGTCGTTTGCGTCTTGACCTCGCTCAGTTCCGCGAACTCGAAGCATTCGCTGCTTTCGGTTCAGATCTAGATGCTGCTTCAAAAGCACAACTAGAGCGCGGTGCTCGCATGGTTGAACTACTTAAGCAGGGTCAGTACTCACCTTATTCAGTAGAGCGCCAAGTAGTTTCAATTTGGGCTGGTACTTCAGGCAAGCTCGACGATGTAGCAGTTGCTGATATTCGTCGCTTTGAAGCTGAACTACTTGATTTCATTGGTCGCGAGCGCAAGGACATCTTCAAGGTTATTTCTGAAACTAAAGACCTTAACGATGACACCATCGCAGCGATGACTGAAGCGGTTGCGGCTTATAAGTTGCAATTCAAGCCAACAGTTGCTGGAGCTCTAAATGAGGCAGCAGCCGAAGCTTTAGATAGCGAAGCTAACGAGCAGATCACTAAATTCGTTCCACCGGCGGCGAAGAAGTAAAAAATGGGTGCCCAACTTCGCATATATCGCCGACGGATGCGGTCCGTTAAAGCGACCAAGAAAATTACGAAAGCCATGGAATTAATTTCGGCTTCTCGTATTGTCAAGGCGCAGCAACGAGTCGCAGCTTCAACTCCTTATGCAAATGAGTTGACCCGCGCAGTATCTGCAGTTGCTACTTATTCTTCAACTAACCATCCGCTAACTACTGAATCTGAGAATCCTCGTCGCGCAGCGATCTTGATCATCTCTGCAGACCGCGGTATGGCTGGTGCTTATTCCAACAACGCAATTAAAGAAGGCGAGCAACTTGCAGCCCTTCTGAAAGAGCGTGGCCTCGAAACAGCTTCTTATCTAGTCGGACGCAAAGCTGTTAACTATTACCGTTTCCGCAATCGTGAGATTGCCGGTTCTTGGTCAGGTTTCTCAGATACCCCAAACTATGAAAATGCCAAGGAAGTTGCTGACGCACTTCTAACTGCTTTTCTCGCAGATTCAAATGAGAGCAAAGCTGGCGTCGATGAGATCCACATTATCTTTACTGAGTTCCGTTCGATGATTACCCAAGAAGCACAAGCCAAGCGCATGTTGCCTCTTGAAGTTGTCGAATCAAGCACTCCAGTTCCAACTGGTTTGCTTCCAATGTATGAATTCGAACCTAATGCGGGCGAAGTACTAAATGCACTTCTTCCACGTTATATCGAAGCTCGTGTTTTTAACGCGATGTTGCAATCAGCGGCTTCCGAGCATGCTGCTCGCCGTCGCGCAATGAAGTCAGCTACAGATAATGCTGACGAACTAATTAAGTCTCTGACTCGTCGAGCAAATGCTGCTCGACAAGCAGAAATTACGCAGGAAATCAGTGAAATCGTCGGCGGCGCAGACGCGTTGGCCTCAGCTAGTGCAGGGAGTGAATGATGTCGGTAAAGACAACAGGTAAAGGTCGCGTTGCGCGAGTTATCGGCCCAGTGGTGGACATTGAGTTCCCAGCGGGTCAGATGCCTTCGATCTTCAACGCGCTACATGTAGAAACCACCATGAGTGGGACTACTCGTACCTTGACTCTAGAAGTAGCGCAGCACATTGGTGACAACCTCGTGCGCGCGATTTCGATGCAGCCAACCGACGGCATGGTCCGTGGCGCCGAAGTAAGCGACACCGGTTCTGCTATCTCAGTACCAGTTGGTGACGTAACGAAGGGTCACGTGTTTAACACACTTGGCGAATCGTTAGACGTTCCAACATCTTCCCTTGATATTAAAGAGCGTTGGCCAATCCACCGCAATGCACCAGCATTCGATCAACTTGAGTCAAAGACTGAAATGTTCGAGACTGGTATCAAAGTTATCGATCTACTAACACCTTATGTAAAGGGTGGAAAGATCGGTCTATTCGGTGGTGCAGGTGTTGGTAAGACAGTTTTGATTCAGGAAATGATTTATCGCGTAGCTGAAAACTTCGGTGGTGTATCTGTATTCGCCGGTGTTGGTGAGCGTACTCGCGAAGGTAACGACTTGTTCCTAGAAATGACCGAGACCGGTGTTATCAATAAGACAGCCTTAGTGTTCGGTCAAATGGATGAGCCACCTGGCACGCGTCTTCGCGTTGCACTTTCAGCACTAACCATGGCGGAATATTTCCGCGATGTGCAGAAGCAAGATGTATTGCTCTTCATTGACAACATCTTCCGCTTCACACAAGCAGGTTCTGAAGTATCAACTCTGCTTGGCCGTATGCCATCAGCTGTGGGCTACCAGCCAACACTTGCTGATGAAATGGGCCAACTACAAGAGCGTATTACTTCAACCCGTGGTCACTCGATTACATCGATGCAGGCAATTTATGTTCCTGCAGATGACATCACAGACCCAGCGCCACACACCACTTTCGCGCACTTAGATGCAACCACAGTGTTGTCTCGTCCGATCTCTGAGCTTGGTATTTATCCAGCGGTAGATCCACTTGACTCAACGTCTCGCATCCTTGATCCTCGCTACATCGGTGAGCACCACTTCCAGGTTGCTAACCGCATCAAGCAGATCTTGCAGCGCTACAAGGATCTTCAAGACATCATTGCGATTCTTGGTATAGATGAACTTTCTGAAGAAGACCGTATCTTGGTAGGTCGCGCACGTCGTATTCAGCGCTTCTTGTCACAGAACACCTTCGTAGCAAAGGTCTTCACCGGTATCGAAGGTTCGTTCGTGCCACTAGTAGACACAATCGCAGCATTCGAAGCACTTGCTGACGGAAAGTACGATCACGTTCCAGAACAAGCATTCTTCATGTGCGGTGGCCTTGATGATGTTGAGCGCCGTGCTGCAGAGTTGGCGAAGAACTAACTCATGACACTTAAAGTCGCAGTAGTTTCACCAACACAGAAGGTTTGGTCAGGCGAAGCTTCATTTATTTCAGCTCGCACAACCGAAGGTGACCTTGGCGTACTGCCAGGTCACGCACCTTTATTTGGTGTTCTAGTCGACGGAGCAGTCAGCATCAAAGTTTCTGATGGAACTACCCAAGAATTTAACGTTCATGGTGGCTTCTTATCAGTTTCAAATGATCGAGTTTCGATCTTGACTGAGTCAGCTGGCTAAATTCTTATAGAAGTAAAACCCCGGCAGATATTCTGTCGGGGTTTTACTTTGCCCGCTAGGATATTCAAATGATCAATTTAAAGGCACTTGAAGAGAATCAAGTTGCTGATTATTTCGAAAAGTTATGGATTGACTATCGAGATGAGCTCGTGGGAGCTGGCTATTCAGAAGATTACGCAGAAGAAAATATTCAGTACACCAAAAACAGTCTTTTACCAGAGGGAATTCTGGCTCCTGGAAACCATATTTTTTATGTGTATTCAGATTTTGATTTAGTTGGAAAGTTATGGCTAGCGACCAAAGAGCTAGATGCAGAAACAGAATGGTTTGTTTACGATGTTGAAACGTTCAGCGATTTTCGAGGGAAAGGGTTTGGCCGTGAGATTATGAAAGCGGCTGAAAAATACGTTCTGGACTCAGGCGGTAGTGCGATAAGTCTCAGTGTCTTTGGAAACAATTCGATAGCCCGGAAACTTTATGAATCACTTGAGTATGAAACGGTACGGCTTGAACTAAAGAAGAAACTTCATTAAAAACTTAAAGTTCGCGAGTTACATCAGCGCCAAGTGCGCGTAATTGTTTAGCAAAATCAGGGTACCCGCGGTCAATGTGATAACCATCTTCTACAAAAGTTATGCCATCGCTTATCAAGCCAGCCAAAACCAAGCCTGCGCCAGCCCGAATATCAGTTGCCACGACAGGTGCGCTAGAGAGCTTTTCAACTCCAGTTATAGCTGCATGATGGCCATCGATAGTGATTTGCGCGCCTAATCTGATCAATTCATTGACGAACATAAAGCGACCTTCGAAAACGTTTTCGGTGACTATGGCATCACCACTTGCAATGGCATTTAGCGTAATGACCATTGGTTGTAAATCTGTTGGAAATCCAGGGTAGGGAAGAGTTGAAACATCAATTGCTTTTGGCCGAGAATCCATGCGCACTCGAATGGAATTTTCATTTGAAGTAACGATCGCGCCAGCGGCAGTTAATTTCTCAAGTGGGATCTCTAAATCTTGTGCTCGTGCGCCATTGATCGTGATGTCGCCTTGGGTCATAGCTGCGGCAAATGCCCAAGTGCCAGTAACGATGCGATCGGCAATAGTTGCGTGATCAGTTGGGTGCATTTTTTCAACGCCAGTAATTGTGATTAGTGGAGTGCCCAAGCCTTCAATTTTGGCACCCATGCCAATTAAGAAATTTCCCAGATCAACTAAATCTGGTTCGCGTGCTGCGTTATCAATAGTTGTAACACCTTTTGCCAGAACTGCAGCCGTCATTAAATTCTCAGTTGCACCAACGCTAGGAAAATCTAAAACAATCTCGGCGCCAGTTAGTCCGTTAGGCGCTTCGGCAATTACGTAGCCATGTTCATTGTGCGCCTTTGCACCCAAAGACTCAAGACCGCGAATATGAAAATCTAACCCTCGTGAGCCAATGGCATCGCCGCCAGGTAGAGCAACTTCAGCTTGACCAACTCGAGCAACAAGTGGACCGAGAACGTTAATTGAGGCACGCATCTTGCGCACTAGATCGTAATCAGCACGATGGCCAGGAACTTCAGGCACATCAATTGTCACTAATTCTGTGCCACGTTCGACAGTGCAACCCAAGCGGGTAAGCAGATCAGCCATGATGTCGACGTCTGCGATATCAGGCACGTTGCGAATAGTGGTTTTGCCTGCGGCTAATAGTGAAGCAGCCATTAGTTTTAGAGCGGAATTTTTTGCTCCGCTAACAGTGACTTCACCAACTAAGCGGGCGCCGCCAACAACACGAAAGCGGTCTACTGCAGCCACGGCGATGCCCCCTTTTTGTCCAGATATCGATCCGATTATTAAGTCGTTTCTCGAGTGGTCGTATCTTATCTGCCCGATTAGGCTCTCCCCATGGTTAATTTGACGCGGATCTATACAAAAACTGGCGATGACGGAACAACTTCACTCGGCGATATGAGCCGTACTTCGAAGAATGATCCACGACTTGAGGCATATGCCACCGTTGATGAAGCTAACTCAGCAATTGGTGTTGCCCTCTGCGCAGATTCACTACCGGCAGAGTTGAAACCGCTCTTGATTCGCATTCAAAATGATCTCTTCGATGTTGGCGCAGATCTTTGCACCCCAGTGGTCGATGAACCAAAGATCGAACCACTGCGAGTTCTCGAATCACAGATCACTTTTCTGGAAGAACAGATTGATACTTTCAACGAACAATTAGAACCACTTCGCTCATTTGTGTTGCCTTCCGGAACTTTGGCTGCAGCCAATCTTCATGTCGCTCGCACAGTTGCTCGTCGCGCAGAGCGTTGCACATGGGCTGCAATTCACGCATTTGGCGGTGGCGTTAATCCGTTAGCGGCAAAGTATTTGAATCGACTTTCAGATCTTCTTTTTGTGCTTGCTCGCATTTCTAACAAAGAGCAAGGCGATGAGCTTTGGGTACCTGGGGCTAATCGCTAATCCGATTCGTTCTTTAACTCAGCGCTGGCGTGTAAACGTTAGTTTTTAACCGCTCTGCAGGTGGTGCATGATGACAAATAACATTTATATTTGAAATCTTATTTCCACGCTCAATCGCTTCAGAACTAATTAATAGAATTGTCTTATAAACCTTTGGTTCAGTACCAGTCGTGGTAGTTCTTAAATTGCCATGAACAACGATGGAGCTATCTTCTAGATTCTTAGGGCCTTTGACGCGAGATTTAACTTCCCACCAGGTACAGCCATTTGTTGAAGCAACAGTTATCGCACCACAGGAATACTTCTGGCAAATAAGGGTGCCATCAACTTTTTCGGCTAATTGCGCAGTAATTACTTTACTGTTTGAAGCTATGCCGACTAACTCTTTAACAGATGGAACTTTTGCATAAATTTCACCTTTAACGCTAAAGCCGACGGGCGGCCACTTTGGCGATGGAGAAGGCTTAATTTTTGATGCACCAGCAGCGCCATTTACCCCAAGTGAAATTACCAAGAGCAGAACTAAACTAAGGCGTCTCACTTGTTCTCCCAACGAAAAGTTTTAACCGCAAAGAAGAGGCCTACGATAAGCCAAACTAAAAGGATTAAAGCGGTCCGACCACCTTCCCAGCTCGCAGCAACTTCTTGAGCTGCGAAAGAATCAGGTAAGAAAACACTACGCATTCCTTGAGTTAGCCACTTAAGCGGGAAGATCGCGGCAACTTGTTGCATCCAGCCAGGCAATTGAGTGAAGACAAAGAAAACACCGCTAAAGAATTGCAAGATGATTACTACTGGCGAAACTATGGCAGAAGCACCACGGCCATTTTTGGGCACTGATGAGAATGCGACACCAAGGGCCGTTGAGCTGGCGGTTCCAAGTACTAGCAACCAAACAAAAGTTAACCACTTGCTTGGTTCGGTTGGCAGATTTAAGCCAAAGAAAGCAATACCAATGACCAGCAAGATAAGAACTTGCACCACCATGCTTACTAAAACCGAAATTGCTTTACCAATGAAGTAACTAGTAATTGGCAATGGTGTTCCGCGAAGACGTTTGATTGCACCCAAATCGCGTTCGATTGGAATATTGATTGCTATGTTCTGAAAACCAGTATTTACTAGGCCCGAAGCGATCATTCCTGCCACAAAATATTGGCTAAAAGTCACCCCGGGCGCAATAGTGTCTTTAAATACGCTACCAAAAATTGCTAACAAAATTACTGGGAAGAAGATGGTGAAAACTACCGCTTCTTTCTGGCGAGCGAATTGAATTATTTCCATTTGGCCACGAAGCAATCCAAGTTTGAAAGTGCCCGGAACCTTATTCATCTTGGCCGCCAATCATCTTTAAATAAATATCTTCTAGCGATGGGCGAGTGATAGCTAATTCCGGAATCTCGCCACCAAAGTGCCCCGCTAATTTAGTTACCAAGGCAGTTGGATTGTCACTCTCTTCAGATTCAAGACCAGATTCTCCCAGCCAGGTAATAGTTGCCTTTGCGGTGCTGCGACCGCCAAGTAGCGCAGGTGTAGAAACTTCAATAATTTTTCCAGCCGTAATTACTGCAACGCGATCAGCTAACTCTTCAGCTTCATCGAGATAGTGAGTAGTCAATAAAATTGTGGTGCCGCCTGCTTTTAAGTCACGAATTAGCGACCAGAAAGCCCGACGTGCTTCTGGGTCAAACCCCGTTGTAGGTTCATCTAAGAAAAGAAGTTCGGGGTTGCCAATAATTCCAAGTGCCACATCTAGTCGGCGCCGTTGGCCACCCGATAATTCCAGGACCAACGAATTTCGTTTTGCAGTAAGACCTACTGCTTCGATTACTTGATCAACATCGCGTGGGTTGGCATAAAAGGCGCTGAAATGCTTAACAATTTCGCGCACCTTAAATGAACCAGCATCTGATGCGGTCTGCAGAACAATGCCGATGCGATTGCGCCATGCTCGGCCAGCATCACCTTTGGTGGCTGGGTCAAACCCTAGAACGCTAACTAAGCCGCTATCAGGTGCCCTAAAGCCAGCCAGAATCTCAACGGTGGTGGTTTTGCCTGCGCCATTTGGGCCAAGCAAGGCGAAAATCTCGCCTGCTTCGATCGCTAAATCGATCCCAGCGACGGCTTTGAAGTCACCATATCTCTTAACCAGGCCCTTAACTTCAATAACCTTCATGGCTTCAGCCTGTCACATGAAGGTGAAAAATGCGAGAAAATGAACCATGAGCCCGCGCCGCAACTACCCAAAAGGGAAAAGACCCAAGGATGCTGAGCGCGAGATTAATACTTCCAATGAAAGCATCGAAGAACATAGTGATGGAACCTACATTGTTAGAAAATTAACGGGTTCATCTTCTAATAAACCATATCGCTGTCCTGGTTGTGATCAAATTATTCCGATGGCAACTCCACATATTGTTGCCTGGCTAGAAGGCGATGATGAATCACGCCGCCATTGGCACACACCTTGCTGGAGTAAAAAAGGTCATCGTGGTCCGCGAACAGAGCGAACTCGTAATGCACCTAGATATTAATAATTTTAACCTAGCCGACCTTTCAGAATTTTAATTGCGCGCATAATTAATTTGTCACTGAAGTAAGAACGGTTAAAGCTGGTAAATACCAAAGGTAATTGGAAGCGAGCTCGCACAACTGTGCGAGGGTAAGTAAATTCTAAAATTCCTTCGGGGCCATGAATTCGACCATAGCCACTATCTTTCACGCCACCAAATGGCACTGAAGCAATTGCGGCAAATGAAATCGTTGAATTAATTGCAACCATTCCACAATGAAGTTGTGATGCGATCTTCTTGCCTTGACGCTTCGACCAAACCGAAGCACCTAGCCCGTATTTACTGGCATTAGCTAGGCGAATTGCGTGGTCAATGGAGTGGAAACGATTGATGATAATTACCGGCCCAAAGGTTTCTTCAGTCATAGCAATTGCATCTTCTGGCACATCAACTAAAACTACGGGCTGCACATATGGCGGTTGCACTGATTTCTTACCACCGAGAAGCGCTTTTCCACCGCGCTTTAGTGCATCAGCGATATGGGCTGCAATTACATCTAGCTGTTCGGGCATGGTTGCCGGACCATAATTACCAGCCCCTGGCGCACCTGCGGTGATCTTCTCAGCTTCTGCTACGAAAAGTTCGATGAAACGATCAGCAATCTTTTCATCTACATAAACGCGCTCAGCACCGATACAAGTTTGGCCTGCATTAGACATAGCTGACCACAAAGTGTTTTCAACTGCTGCCTTTAGATTGGCATCAGCAGCAACAATTACTGGGTCTTTACCGCCACATTCCAAAACAACAGGAATCATATTTGCCGCACACGTAGCAGCAACTAACTTGGCAGTTTTAGTTGAACCAGTAAAAGCCAATTTATTAATTTCACTTTCGCATAAGTATTTACCAGTATCTCCGTAGCCAGTAATGACTTGGAAAATATCTTCACTTGGCGCAACTTGGGCAAATGAATCTGCGAGCCAAACGCCAACAGCTGGGGTTAATTCACTTGGCTTGAATACAACTGCGTTGCCAGCGGCTAGTGCGTAAGTAATTGAACCTAGGGGAGTGAAGATCGGATAGTTCCAGGGACCAATTACACCTACGACACCTACTGGCGAATGTTCAACGCTGGCTGACATGTTTGCCATGATCGCACCAGGTGATCGACGCTCTGGACTCATTACATATTCAGCATTTCGGGCAGCCCAGCCAATATGGTTAATTGCAAGTGCTGCTTCTAGCTTGGCATCACTGATTGGCTTGCCTGTTTCATCAGAAATTAATTCGGCGATCTCGTCTACATGGCTGACTAAATATGCACTCCAGTTAAGCAATACTTTTTTACGTCCTTTGAAACCTAGGTGCTGCCATTGATAAAGCGCTTCATGGGCAGTTTCAACAACTAATGAAACAGTGTCTTTGCTATCTACTGGAAAGGTAGCTAATACTTCACCGGATACCGGATTGATTGAATCAAAGGTCTTTTTACGCGATGTGGCCATAGCCGCAAAGATACACTTGCCTTATGGCCGAACCAATTCGCCCGAGCACTGTATTGCCGGCTAATCGCTCACCTTTTACGCTAACGACCGCCGATGGCGAGATACTGATTGGCGAGGTTGCCACCCCAATAGCTAATCCCGCTGGCGCAATTCTTTGTCTACACCCGCTACCGACTGCGGGCGGAATGATGGATAGTCATGTTTACAAGAAGGCAGCGAATCGTTTACCTGATATGGCTGGCATAACTGTTGTGCGTTTTAATACTCGAGGAACTACAAGTGCAGACGGCACCAGTAGCGGAAGTTTTGATAATGGAGTTGCCGAAAAATTCGATGTCGAAGCCGCACTTACTTATTGCTTAGATACTTTAAAGCTAGAAAATCTCTGGGTAGTTGGCTGGTCTTTTGGAACTGATTTAGCGCTTCGTCATGCCAAAGATCCAAGACATAACGGGCTAATTTTATTGAGTCCGCCACTACGCACTTCTGAACCAAGTGATCTGGAATATTGGGATAACGATGGTCGCCCAGTTTTCACAATTGTTCCGGAACTAGATGATTATCTACAACCACCAGAAGCCGCAAAGCGTTTTGCAGTAATCAAAAATCACCACATGATTGCAGTTGAGGGCGCAAAGCACTTATGGGTTGGCGAACCAGCGGTCTATCGCGTTCTAAGTGAAATTACCAAAATCGTGGCACCAGAAAGATTGCCACTTCCGACTGAAATCTAAGCTTGATCAGTTTTGGGGAAAACCACTTCATCTAAGATCAAAATAATTGCAGCTGCAACTGGCACGGCTAAAAGTCCACCAACTAGGCCTAATAGCGAAGATCCAATAAGTGCTGAAATGATAGTTACCGCGCCAGGGATTGAGAGTGTCTTCTTCATAATTCTTGGCGTAACTAAGTAATTCTCAACCTGCACATATAAAACGTAAGCCAAGAATGCGATTACCCCGATCGTAATTGATTGGGTAAGTGCCACCAAAGTAACAACAGTGCAACCAATAAAGTGACCAATTAGCGGAATTAAACCGCAGACTAGTACTGTCATTCCAAGTGCAATTGGCGAAGGTATTCCGAGTGCCATTGAGAGCAATAAAGTAAAGATGCCGGCCATGAATGCAATGGTTATTTGGCTGCCTACAAATGAACCTACTCGAGCAACTATTGCTTCAGTGAGTGCACCAATGCGAGGGCGACGTGATGCAGGTGCTAGGCGAAGCCCTAAATTAATCATCTGCGGCAATGAAGTTAAGAAATAAAGAGTCAGAACTAAAATAGTAAGTGCTGAAAAAGTTCCGGATAAAACTGATTTTCCAACTCCGACTACACCACCGAAAGTGGTTAGTAGTAATTTTCCGTCGGAAGTTCTAGCTGCAATCTCTCGTTGCAAGGTATCAAGAATTCCATATTGCTCGTTGAGGCGAGTAAATAATGAATTAGATTCAAGTCCTTGAATTAAGGCAGGTGCTTGATTAATTAAATTTGTGCCTTGTGTTACGACCGGAGGAACAACGATTAAAGCGAAGAAAACTACAAATAAAATTACCGAAACAAAGATTGCTGTAACTGCATTTGTGCGAGATAGCCCACGACGTCGAAGAGCTTCTACCGCTGGGTTTAAGCCAGTGGCCAAGAAAAGCGCAATTAAAATCAAGACAAAGATCTGCGAGGCACTTGCAAGAGCGCGCATTAACACAAATGCCGCTAGTGCGCCGATGGTTGCCACAAATCCAAAATAGAACGGATGCGATCTGTTAATTGGGTCACCCGGAATGCCCATATCAGTGTTAATTACCTTAGGTTCGCCTGCAACAACTTTTCTTATTCGCTTACTTATCGCCATGTGTTCAATTGTAACTGCCTAAGATGAGCACATGACTCTACGAATTACTGGCTTTGGCGAAGAGATCGCTGCCATTACGGGTCTTCCATGGAATCAGCCGCTTGAAGAATGGCCAGAAGATCCGGCGCTGGCTGAAAAACGTGGAATCTCACGTCACATAGTTCGCTTGATTCGGGTCAACGATGAACCAGACGCTGAAATTTATGCGGTGAAAGAGACGGTTTCTGAGTTCGCTAATCGTGAATATGCTGCCTTGCGAGAACTGCGCCGATTGCAAGCACCCAGCGTTGATCCAATTGCAGTTGTTGAAGGCCGTAAAGATATTAATGGCGAAGAGCTGCCATGTGTTTTAGCTACCCGCTTCCTGCCATATTCCTTGCCTTATCGAGTTGTACTCTCTGGCGCCCTCTCATCTCACGACATTTTAAATATGGCTAATGCACTTGCTCTTTTATTAGTGCGATTACATCTGCTCGGCTTTTGGTGGGGTGACTGTTCACTTTCAAATACTTTATTCCGTCGAGATGCCGAGGGATTTGCGGCATACCTTGTAGATGCCGAAACCGGTGAGTTCCAGAAATCTTTAAGTGACGGACAGCGCGAACATGATTTAGAGATTGCCCACTTTAACGTTGCTGCCGAACTGGAAGACTTAGCTTTATCTGGTGTTCTTTATCCAGGAATGGATCCAGTTCGCGCAAGTGATGCGGTAATGAAACGATATCGTCGATTATGGGCAGCGCTTCGAGATCCGCAATCTCTTGATCCAAGTGATCGACGAGCAGTCGAGCGCGCAATGCGCCAATTACATGACTTAGGTTTTGCAGTCGAAGAAGTTTCAATTGCAATTGATGGCGAGAATAAAGTTCTAAAGTTCCAACCCAAATTAGTTGCGGCTGGCTATCACACCAATCGTTTACGCGAACTTATGGGTTTAGAAACTGAAGAGCTGCAAGCCAAAAGAATTCTGGCATCTTTCGATCGTTATCGAGCTCGCGAAAAGGCCAACTCGACAACTGTTAACGAAGCTGCGTTTGCGTGGCTAACTGAAGTATTTAATCCAATTGTTAATTCAGTTCCAGCCGAACATTTGGGACGAGTTGAACCTGCTCAGTTATTTCATGAGGTCCTTGAACATCGCTGGTATTTAAGCGAGGCCGCAGGTCACGATGTTGGCCTAGATTTCGCGGCAAAGAGCTATATTTCTGAGGTTCTGCCTTATCGCCGTGATTCAGGCATTGAAACCGTGGAATGATTAAACAATGAGTTTGCCTCCAAATTTCGGACGAGCCGTAGATTTAAGTTCACTAACCAAACCGGCACAGGCGACCAATGCGATTGCTTCGAATTATGAAGTTACCGCTGAAAACTTTGCGGTCAAAGTTGTAGAACTTTCTAGTACTAAGCCAGTCATATTATTAGTCTGGTCACCACGTAGCCCTGAATCTATGGCTACCCTTGAACTGTTAAGCAAGTTAGAAATTCAAGCTGATGGTGCTTGGCAGTTAGGTAGCATTAATGCAGATACTCAGCCACAAGTAGCGCAGGCGCTGCAAACTAAGAACGTTCCATATGCAGTTGCATTTATCGCCGAACAACCGGTGCCGCTTTTTGATCAAAGTTATCCAGAACAGCAGATCAAGATGGTAATCGATAAAGTTTTAACGTTAGCGGCTGAACAAGGCATTGGAACCGCACCAATTGAATCCATTGAACCTGAAGAAGATGAAGCCCTCGCAGCTCTTGAAGCTGGTCAATACGAAATGGCTCGCGTCGCCTACCAAAAACTTTTGACCCGTAAACCAAGTGATGCAATTGCAAAACTCGGATTAGCTCAAACAGAGCTCTTAATACGAACCGAAAAGCTAGAAGTAAAATTAGTAACAGCCCTTGCTGTATCAGAACCAGATAACGTAAAAGCACAGATTGATTGCGCTGATTTAGAAGTTATAAGTGGAGATTTAGACGCAGCCTTCAATCGGTTAATAGATTGCGTGCGGCGATTTGCGGGTGCCGATCGCACTCTTGCCAAAGAACATCTACTTGGCTTATTCCAATTAGTAGATCCAGCTGATCCCCGTCTTAAAGCTGCCCGAACTTCACTTGCCAGTGCGCTCTTTTAAATATCTAATGACAAAAAAAGAGATAACGCCAGAACTTGAGTACAAAACACTCACCAAACTCTTCTTTCTATTTGGTGTTGGCATCATGTCTTGGATCCCAAGATTTCCCGATATTAAAGCGCAATTAGGCTTAACTAATGGTCAATTTGGCTCAATTATCAGCATGGGTAGCGTAGGTGGGTTCATTAGCCTGCTCACCGTTGGCCATATTGTTCACAAACTAGGAACCTATAAAGTTTTAATTGCCAGCACTTGCGCGCTCTACCTAGGTTTCATTTTGCTGATTAATACAACATCAAGCTTTGTGTTTTTACCAATAATTATTGCGGTCGGATTTTCAATTTCTGCATTTCATATCTCAGTAAATAGTCAGGCCTTTGATTGTCAAACCCGGATAACCGAACCGATTATCGTAAAACTACATGGTCTCTGGACGCTAGGTGCGGTCAGCACAGGACTAATATCAGGATTTTTAATCGGTCGAATATCAGCCAGAGCCCAATTAGATGTTATTTTCTCCGTAGTTCTGTTATTGAGTATTCATTACATAAACAAGTTGCGCCCAGTTTCACTCCTGCCACAACCTGAAGATGATCACTATTCGATTAAGCAAGTATTTACTTCGTTAAAGTTTGATCGTTTAATAGCTGGCGGCATGATTTGTGCTATTTTCCTGGAAATCTCAATGGGCGATTGGTCCAATATTTTTGGTCGAGAATATCTTGGAATTACCGGCGGCCTAATTACACTTCCATATATTCTCTTTATGAGCGCTATGATCGCGGGCAGATTTCAAATATCACGGATAATCAACTGGATGCCGCTAAACAGGTCGGCCAATATCGGGGCGGCTATTGGCGGAATATTTTTTCTGTTAGGTGTAATAGTTTCAATTCTCTTTGGTGAAACCCATAAGTATTGGGCATTTGGAGTCTTTTCATTTGGGTGTTTTGTTGCCGGCCTTGGAACTTCTTTCATAACCCCAAGTTTCTTTAATGCGGCTACTGCGCGAAGTACGCTTCCCAGCGCAGTAGTAATCGGCCAGATTGGATTAATTAATAATTTCCTGATTTTTTGTGGCAAATGGGTAATTGCTTGGACTGCCGAATTTACTTCACTCGCTGTTGCCCTCTTGATACCAGGACTTTTAGTGCTCTCAATCCCACTGTTTTCAAAGGCTTTATTAAGCGGTAGCGACCAAAGCCAGCCATAGTGTCGCCAACGGCGCAACTCTTAGCGTAATTATCAAGTCAGAATCTTGAGCAACCTCAACTGGTTGGTTTGTAACTCCGCTGCCACCGAAAGCTAAGTCATCAGTATTTAACACTTCGTGCCAGTTGCCAGCTTTTGGCAATGGCAGACGATAAAACTCGTGAGGTACCGGAGAGAAATTAGTAATGCAGACAAGTGGATTACCGGCATCATCCCAACGGGTAAATGCCAGAACATTACTCGCCGCATCATTACCAACTAACCAAGAAAATCCTTCCGGCGAGGTATCTTTTTCAAAAAGCGCGGGCGTTGATTTATAAAGTGAGTTCATGGTGGCTAAACATTTGGATATGCCTTTATGTTCATCGTATTGAGTTAAGTGCCATTGCAGGCCAGCAGATTCACTCCACTCATCATTTTGCGCAAACTCTTGACCCATGAAAAGTAGTTTCTTGCCGGGATGAGCCCACATGAATCCGTAAAGTGCCCGCAATGTGGCCAATTTCTGCCAGCGATCCCCAGGGAATTTATTTACTAGTGACCCTTTACCGTGCACAACTTCATCATGCGAAAGTGGCAACATAAAGTTTTCGGACCAGGCATAAAGAATTGAAAAAGTAATCTCGTTGTGGTGATGAACGCGGTGAATCGGATCGCGTTGCAAATATTCTAAAGTGTCATGCATCCAACCCATATTCCACTTAAAACCAAAGCCGATGCCATCAGAATCGGTGCTGCGAGTTACTCCGGGCCAAGCCGTTGATTCTTCGGCAATCATCATGATTCCTGGGTGCGTGCGATAGGCAGTCGATGTAGCTTCTTGCAGCAACTGAACCGCTTCAAGATTTTCGCGACCACCAAATTTATTTGGTACCCATTCGCCTTCTTTACGCGAATAATCTAGGTAGAGCATCGAAGCAACTGCATCAACGCGAAGGCCATCAATATGGAATTCAGTCAACCAATATAAAGCGCTTGCAACAATGAAATTACGAACTTCATTGCGGCCAAAGTTGAAGATCAGCGTGCCCCAGTCTGGATGCTCGCCTAAACGAGGATCGGCATGCTCATAAAGGGCTGTTCCATCGAATTTTGCTAGCGCCCATTCATCTTTAGGGAAATGAGCTGGAACCCAATCCAGGATCACTCCAATGCCTGCATTATGCAGCGCATTAACTAAGTATTTGAATTCATCAGGTGAGCCAAAGCGTGAAGATGGAGCGAAGAAAGAAGTTACTTGATAACCCCAAGAAGGACCGTACGGGTGTT
The DNA here is from genome assembly GCA_965267915.1 of Candidatus Nanopelagicaceae bacterium. GTDB lineage: Bacteria > Actinomycetota > Actinomycetes > Nanopelagicales > Nanopelagicaceae > Planktophila. Next base: position 215,006 of record OZ254153.1, read on the forward strand.
CCATCACGGGCAAGAACTCCACGTGAGTAAAACCAGTTTCCTGCATGTATGCAACTAATTCGATTGCCAAATCTTGGTAACTTAAACCAAGTCGCCAAGAACCTAAATGAACTTCATAAACCGAAACCGGGCTGCGCCATGACTCAAAGTTAATGCGCTGAGCAATCCAAACTTCATCACTCCAGTTGTAATTAGACTCTTCTACTATCGAAGCGGTCAGCGATGGAATTTCAGTTGCCCGAGCCAATGGATCAGCATGATCAACCCAACGACCATCATTAGTATGAACTGCAAATTTATACTTAGTGCCCGGCGCTAGATCGGCAATAAAGATTTGCCAGATTCCGGTATTTTCAATGCGCCACATTCGATGAGTATTGCGATCCCAGTAATTTAAATCGCTGATCAAACTTACATCGCGAGCATTTGGCGCCCAAAGTGCAAATGAAGTTCCGAGCAAATTTCCTTCAGCATCACGTTGTACTTGTGCGCCAAGTACTTTCCAAAGCTCTTCATGACGACCTTCAGCGATCAAGTAAAGATCAAGTTCGCCCAATGCGCCAGGTTGATTCGGGACTACCTGCGGTTTGCGGCGAAAGAGTTTCATTGATTAAGAGATTCGCACCGTGGCAATGTGGGCCACATTGTTGTAATCAGAGCGTGGGTCAAGGCTGACAAAACTATCGCGAGTCCAGTTGAAAGAATTTCCCGTTAGTTGATCATCTACTACGAAAGAGCCACCTGCTAGACCCAATAAATCCATGTTCCAGTGAACCACAGTCGCTTGCGCATTTGAAGGGTCAAGATTGACAATAACCAGCACAAGATTGTCGCCATCACGCTTGGAATAAGCGATTATTGCGTCATTATCTGTGTGGTGGAAATGCAAATTACGTAGACGCTGTAAAGCGCGGTTAGATTTGCGAATCTTGTTCAACTTGGTAACCAGTGGAGCTAATGACTGCTTGGCGCCATCCCAGTCGCGCACTTTAATCTGATATTTCTCAGAGTCTAGGTATTCTTCGCGACCTTCACTTAAAACTCGATGCTCAAAAAGTTCATAGCCTGCATACATACCCCAAGACGGAACTAGTGTTGAAGCTAAGACCGCGCGAAGTGCGAACATGGCAGGGTTTCCACTCTGCAAATGAAACGGCAAAATATCTGGGGTATTAACCCAGAAGTTAGGGCGGAAGAACGAACTAGTTTGATGTGAAACTTCATTGCCGTACTCGGTGAGTTCATGCTTAGTGGTGCGCCACGTGAAGTAGGTGTATGACTGTTGGAATCCAGCTTTGCCTAGCGCGTGCATCATGGCTGGCTTGGTGAACGCTTCGGCTAAGAAAACTATTGCTGGGTATTTTGCATTTACTTTAGAAATCAAGGTTTGCCAGAAAACTACTGGTTTGGTGTGTGGGTTATCAACGCGGAAAATAGTTACGCCTTTGCTAATCCAAAGTTCGCAGATTCGATAAACCTCTTGAACTAAACCATCAAAGTCATCATCAAAGTTAATTGGGTAAATATCTTGGTACTTCTTAGGTGGATTCTCGGCGTATGCAATCGTGCCATCGGCGCGGTAGTTAAACCATTTCGGATGCTCTTTGACCCATGGGTGATCAGGTGAAGTTTGCAGCGCTAGATCTAAGGCAATCTCGAGCTCTAATTTATTTGCAGCTTTTACAAATTCTTCAAAATCTTTCATGCTGCCAAGTGCTGGATTAATTGCATCGTGACCGCCATCTGAATTGCCAATACCCCAAGGAACCCCAGGATCATTTGGGCCAGCAGTTAGCGTGTTATTTGGACCTTTGCGATGCGAGATCCCAATGGGATGAATTGGTGGGATATAAAGGACGTCAAAACCCATATCTTTTACTGCTTTTAGCCGCTTTGTGGCGGTACCGAAATCTCCGCTTTTATAGGTGCCATCCTTATTAATGCTGGCACCTTCGCTGCGCGGGAAGAATTCATACCAGGCGCCTACTAGAGCTCGTTCGCGTTCAACATAAACTGGAAAGGCAGGCGAGTTAGTTGTAACGGTGCGGTATTGGGTAACGATTGAAGCTTCGATTTCAAAAGTGAAGTGACCAAGTTTTGGCAATGCAATTGTTGCTTCATAGCGATCAGTACCTGGATTACGTTCAATGGCATTGCTGCGAGTTAACTCTTTGCCTTTAGCATCGCGAGTGATTACCTGAACAGTAGGGTAATCATGACCTTCACCAGCAACTGTTGCACTTACTAAAATTTCTTCATTCACAATTGCTTTTACAGGAGTGAATTCTCCCCCAAAGTAAATTGTGGGGGAGATATCTGTGATTGCAACGCGGCCGATCAACCCGAACCCTCAGTGTTGCCAGCCTCGGCTGCGGTCACGTCATGAATTTGATACTTATCAAGTGCCTCTTGCACAGTCTTAGCTTTGACTTCACCAAGTTTTGCAAGTTGCTGCAATGTTGCGACCACGATTGATTCTGCATCAACCTTAAAGTGGCGACGAAGAGCTCCACGAGTATCTGATAAACCAAAACCATCGGTACCAAGGGAAGAGAATTGACCCGGAACCCAAGGCGCAATTTGATCTTGAACAGCGCGCATGAAATCGCTAACCGCAATTACTGGACCTTCAGTTTTAGCTAACTTCTTAGTGACATAAGCTTCTCTGCTATCACTTGGATTGAGCAAGTTATGGGAATCAGTTTCTAGACCATCACGGCGAAGTTCATTCCAAGAAGTAACCGACCAAACTGAAGCGGCTACGCCCCAATCTTCAGCAAGTAACTTCTGTGCTTTCAGCGCCCAGTTAACGCCAACACCAGAGGCCAGGATCTGGGCCTTCTTCTTGCTGCGATTTTCTGCAGGTGAATAGAGGTAAATACCCTTTAACAAGCCTTCTACATCAAGGTTTTCTGGTTCGGCAGGCTGCATATATGGCTCGTTATAAACGGTGAGGTAGTAATAAATATTCTCACTATTTTCACCGTACATACGACGCAAACCATCTTTAACAATATGACCTAGTTCGAATCCGAAAGCTGGGTCATATGAAACGATCGCAGGGTTAGTCGAGGCAAGCAGATGTGAATGACCATCTTCATGCTGCAGACCTTCACCATTTAGAGTTGTGCGACCTGCGGTTGCACCAACTACGAAACCACGAACTAATTGATCAGCTGCTGCCCAGAATGCATCTCCGGTGCGCTGGAAACCAAACATTGAATAGAAGATATAAATCGGAATCATTGGTTCGTCATGTGTTGAATATGAAGAGCCAACTGCGGTGAAGGACGCAACCGAACCAGCTTCGTTAATACCTTCGTGGAGAATCACACCTGCCGTTGATTCTTTATACGAAAGCATCAACTCGCGGTCGACCGATAAATACTTCTGACCATTTGGTGAATAAATCTTCAGAGTTGGGAATAATGAATCCATTCCGAAAGTACGTGCTTCATCCGGAATAATTGGTACTAAGCGAGAACCTAAACCAGGATCCTTAATCAAATCTTTTAGCATTCGCACGAATGCCATTGTGGTTGCAATTTCTTGATGGCCAGAGCCACGCTTTACTGACTCATAAACAGAGTCATCTGGTTGCGCGAGCGGGCGAGAAATCTTGCGACGTGAAGGAATCGAACCACCAAGTGCTGCGCGACGTTCCTGCAGATACTTTGCCTCAGGTGAATCTTCAGCCGGGCGATAGTAAGGAGGTAACTTCGCATCAAGTTGATCATCAGCAATTGGAATACCTAAACGATCACGGAATTCGACGATATCTTCCATAGACATCTTTTTCATCTGGTGCGTCGAGTTGCGACCTTCGAAGTGAGAACCAAGAGTCCATCCCTTGACCGTCTTTGCCAAAATTACAGTTGGGCGACCGTTTGGATTCATCGCAGCTGTGTAAGCGGCGAATAACTTGCGGTAATCGTGGCCACCGCGGCGAAGGCCCCAAATCTGGTCATCAGACCAGTCAGAAACCATAGCTGCAGTGCGTGGATCGCGAGCGAAGAAATTGTCGCGGACGAATTTTCCATTCTCGGCTTTGAAAGTTTGGTAATCGCCATCGAGAGTTCTATTCATCAAATCAACAAGTGCGCCTTCGCGATCTTGCGCAAGTAGTGGATCCCATTCGCGACCCCAAACCACTTTGAGCACGTTCCAGCCAGCGCCTCGGAAAATTGATTCGAGTTCTTGAATAATTTTTCCGTTACCTCGAACTGGGCCATCAAGACGTTGCAAGTTACAATTAACAACAAAGGTTAAGTTATCTAGATTTTCGCGAGTAGCTAAACCAATTGCACCTAAAGTATCGACTTCATCTACTTCACCATCACCTAAAAATGCCCAGACATGTTGCTGACTGGTGTCTTTGATGCCGCGATTATGTAAGTAGCGATTAAAGCGTGCTTGATAAATTGCATTTAGTGGACCAATACCCATCGAAACAGTTGGGAATTGCCAAAAATCTGGCATCAACCGGGGATGTGGGTATGACGATAACCCGCCACCTTTATGTGAAAGTTCTTGGCGGAAACCATCTAATTGGTTTTCGGTAAAGCGACCTTCTAGAAATGCACGGGCATACATTCCGGGGCTGGCATGTCCTTGGAAGAAAATCTGATCTCCGCCGCCTGGATGGTCTTGGCCACGGAAGAAGTGATTGAAACCAACTTCATAAAGTGAAGCTGAAGATGCATAAGTTGAAATGTGGCCACCAACGCCAACACCTGGACGTTGTGCGCGATGCACCAACATTGCCGCGTTCCACCGGTTGAATGCACGAATACGACGTTCAATTGCTTCATCGCCTGGAAAATCTGGTTCGCTATCTGATGGAATGCTGTTGATGTAATCAGTTTGACGCAAACCAGCGATACCAATGTTTTTCTCTTGCGCGCGCTTTAGCAGCGAGAGCATTAAGTAACGCGCACGAACCGGGCCAGCATTAGCTAGCGCTGCATCAAAGGACGCTTTCCATTCGGCAGTTTCAGAAGGGTCGATATCGACTAGTTGGTCGACGATCTGATCGGGCGTCTCAAATGTTTCGCTCATGGTCCTATTCTCTCGGTTACTGCCCAGTTGTGTGAAATTGAGAGCGGGCAGGTCTTGCTAAGTGAGCATTTTTTGGGTGGACTTAGCCAGTGGCCATGCGTATGGGCTTTGCCAAAGGTGATCAGATCCTGGAAATCGGCTATGCCGCCGACTGTGATGATTCTTTGCGTGCAAAAATTACCGATATTTCAGGTACCGAATTAATTGAGGTAGATCCAACCGAAGTTGTTGATGCGGTAATCATCTGGTGGCGCGATGGTGATGGTGATTTAATCGATGAACTTATGGATGCCCTTACCTATTTATCTGAAACTGGCCCGATCTGGGTAATGACCCCCAAGATGGGCCGAGCAAATTATGTCGAAGCAAGTGAAATTCAAGATGCGGCACCAATTGCTGGCCTTAGTGCGACTTCATCAATTCCCGTAGCTACAGATTGGACAGCAACACGTCTGGTGGCACGTAAAGCCGGTAAGCGGTAGATTTTGGGTCATGACAACAACTTTAGAAATTGGCCAAGCGGCACCTGATTTTGAATTAGTAAATCAACATGGTGAAAAAGTTTCGCTCTCATCTTTTCAAGGCAAGCAAAACGTCGTATTAGTTTTTTATCCATTCGCATTTTCTGGAACATGTACTGGCGAACTTTGTGCACTGCGTGATGACATTTCGGTTTATCAGAATGATGATGTGCAGTTACTCGGTATTGCCTGCGATCCAATGTATGCAGCTCGCGCATTTGCTGAGGCCGAGGGTTACACATTCCCAATCCTTTCTGATTTCTGGCCTCATGGTGAAGTTTCAAAGCGCTATGGCGTCTTCTTTGAAGAACGTGGGTTCTCTTCACGCGGCACATTCATCATCGATAAAGCTGGAATTCTGCGTTGGCAGGTCGTAAATGGCCCAGGTGAAGCGCGTAATGCGGCCGATTACAAGGCGGCGTTAGCACAGCTTTAGTTAGGTTAGACTTACGCTTCTGGCTTCGGCTAGAAAAGTAAGTTCCGGGTGCTTAGCTCAGTGGTAGAGCGTCTCGTTTACACCGAGAATGTCGGGGGTTCGAAACCCTCAGCGCCCACCAGTTCTACTTCATAAAATTACATATCTATTAGGCGTTCTACCCAGAACCCGACTTAAAGAACGAAATAGGGAAGGCGCCATGAAAGCTAGCCCGAGCGATCAACGTCAAATTTTAGATATTCAGCGCCACGATTTAGCTTTAACTTCCGTAGCTCACAAACTTGCCACACTTCCAGAAATTGCCGCTTTAAGTGCAGCCACTGTTAAATCCGATAACACTCGCGACCTTCGAATTGGCGCCGAGACCGAATTAAGCGATGTAACTCGCGAATTAAAACGCGCTGAAGGCGATGTTGAACAAGTTGTAACTCGGCTACAAAAAGATGAAGCCCGGTTAAATTCTGGCTCTGCAACCCCAAAAGAACTTGAATCGCTTCAGCACGAAGTCGGAACTTTAAATGCGCGTCGGGCCGAATTAGAAGAAGTCGAACTTGAAATTATGTTGCGGGTAGATGGCATCAAAGCGCGTATCGATGAGCTAAAAGCTCTCGAAGCAACGCTAACAATTGAAATTGCCGAACTTACAGATCGCAAAGCTGTAACGTCCCTTGCTCTTGAATCAGAACGCACCCAACTTTCTAATGAGCGTGCGGCTACAGTTACTTCGGTTGATAAAGCACTTTATGATCTTTACGAAAAGATTCGAAGCGGCGGCGGCGCAGGTGCTGCAGCACTTCTAGGTGGGCAATGTTTAGGTTGCAATTTAACAATTAATGCGATTGATCTAAAGCGCATGCTTGAGTCAGCTGAAGACGAAGTAATTCGCTGCGAAGAGTGCCGGTGCATTTTGGTGCGCGGAGTTTAAAGAGATGGCTCGCCACTTCAAATTAACTGCCGATGGTGGTTCCCGCGGTAATCCTGGCCCAGCTGGTTTTGGCGCAGTGGTTTCCGAAAATGGTCAGATCATTGCCGAGATCTATGAATTCATTGGCACTGCTACAAATAACGTAGCTGAATATGGCGGCTTAATTGCTGGCCTTAAAGCTATTCATGATTTAGATCCTGATGCAACCGTAGATGTCTGCATGGATAGCAAATTAGTAGTCGAGCAGATGTCTGGCCGTTGGCAGATTAAGCATGCCGATATGCGCAAACTAGCTCAAAGCGCTCGTGATGCGCATACCCCTTCATTAGTTAAATACACCTGGATCCCGCGCGATGAGAACTCACATGCCGATCGTTTGGCCAATAAAGCACTCGATGCGCAAAGTGGTGGCCATGACAAAAGCGAACCAATCGCGCCCAGGCAATTAAATTATTTAACCGAGCGACTTAAGTCTGCTGAAAAACCAACTGTTCTGCATCTGATTCGCCACGGCGAAACAGTTTTAACGCCAGGTCGTAAATTCTCTGGCATCGGGCCGTTAAACCCAGTTCTAACTGAAACCGGTCGCACCCAAGCAACCAACGTTGCGCAAGCGGCAAGCAGATTAGGTGCAGAAGTTTTAATCGCCTCACCACTTAATCGAACTAAAGAGACTGCTGAAATTATTTCGCAAAGCACTGGCCTTCAAGTCAATTTTGATGAGATCTGGTTTGAAATGGATTTTGGTTATTGGGATGGTCTTTCAGTCGAAGAAGTAAAGGTGCAATACCCCGATGATTATGAGAAATGGTTAAGTGATTTAACTTTTAAACCTGCCGGTGGTGAATCATGGGAAGAGATCACAGTTCGTGTTGAAGCTGCCCTTTCAAAAATACTTTCGCAGTACCCGGGTCAAACTGTCGTGGCTGTAACCCATAATTGCGTTATCAAAACCGCGGTAGCAATCTGTTTAGGCGCACCAATCGAAACAGTTTTTCACATGGATATTGGACCATGTTCAACAAATACATTCTTAATGTGGCCATCTGATGGTTTACGCGCAGTTCGCGCTATGAATCAGCAGAGCTAAACCCTGTCTAACTAGTGCGCCTCGCGCTATTCTCGACCAATGAGTTCTACATCAAATAGTGCCCGCATTTTGCATGCCGCAACTGGTTCGAATCTAACCGCTAAAGGTTGGGGTCAAGAAGCCGCACTACGCATGCTGCATAACAACTTAGATCCGGCAGTAGCTGAACATCCAGAGAACCTAGTTGTTTATGGTGGCACCGGTAAAGCAGCACGAAATTGGCCAGCTTTTGATGCCATTGTTAAAAGTCTGACAAATTTAAAAGATGATGAAACTCTTTTAGTGCAATCTGGTAAACCAGTTGGTGTTTTTCAAACTCACGAATGGGCGCCACGGGTACTAATTGCTAATTCAAATTTAGTCGGAGATTGGGCTAACTGGCCAGAGTTTCGCCGACTAGAGCATCTTGGTTTAACGATGTATGGGCAGATGACAGCCGGATCCTGGATTTATATTGGCACGCAAGGAATTCTGCAAGGCACTTATGAAACTTTTGCAGCAGTTGCGCGGAAACATTTCGGTGGCACGCTGCAAGGAACACTTACGCTAACGGGTGGATGCGGTGGCATGGGCGGAGCGCAACCACTTGCAGTGACCATGAATGGTGGCGTTTGTTTAATCATTGATATTGACAAGACTCGTCTGCAAAAGCGCGTTCAGACACGTTATCTAGATGAAATTGCAGACAACCTAGATGATGCAATTGCTCGAGTTCTAAAAGCTAAAAATTTAGGAGTTCCGCTTTCAGTGGGCTTAGTTGGCAATACTGCCGAACTATTTCCAAAGTTATTAACAATGGATGTTCCAATCGATATTGTTACAGACCAAACATCAGCACATGACCCGCTTTCATATATTCCAGCTGGCATTGATTACCACGACGCCGCATCGATGGCGCAAGCAGATCCAATTGATTTCACTAAACGAGCACAAGCTTCCATGGCTACACATGTCGAAGCCATGGTTGGCTTTATGGATAAAGGCGCCCAAGTCTTTGACTACGGAAATTCAATTCGCGATGAAGCTCGCCAAGGTGGCTTTGGTCGTGCATTCGCATTTCCAGGGTTTGTGCCCGCATATATTCGACCACTTTTCTGCGAAGGCAAGGGGCCATTTCGCTGGGTCGCGCTCTCAGGGGATCCAAAAGATATTTACCGCACAGATAAGGCCGTTCTTGACCTATTTCCAGAGAATCAAGAACTACACCGTTGGATCACTATGGCTCAAGAGAAGGTGGCTTTCCAAGGTCTACCTGCTCGTATCTGTTGGCTCGGTTATGGCGAACGCGAAAAAGCCGGCCTTGCCTTTAATGATTTAGTTGCACGTGGCGAAGTATCTGCGCCAATTGTGATTGGTCGCGATCACCTAGATTGCGGTTCAGTTGCATCCCCTTATCGCGAGACCGAAGCAATGCTTGATGGATCCGATGCAATTGCCGACTGGCCACTTCTAAATGCAATGGTAAATATCGCATCTGGTGCCTCTTGGGTTTCACTGCACCATGGTGGCGGAGTCGGCATGGGGCGTTCAATACATGCCGGACAAGTATCAGTTGCCGATGGCACAAAACTTGCTGCGCAGAAACTAGAACGAGTACTTACAAATGATCCTGGTATGGGCGTTATTCGACATGCAGATGCTGGCTATGACCACGCGATTAACACTGCAAGAGAGCGCCATGTTCATGTACCAATGTTGGATATTGAATAGTAAATGTTTGATTTGCTAGTTACTGATATTGGCTGCCTAGTTACAAATGAGGCAGCCTTTGATGGCACCCCACTTGGAATAATCAGTGATGCTGCCATTGCAGTAACCGATGAAAAAATCTCTTGGGTGGGTTCGAGCAGTGAAGTAAAAGTTAGTGACTACCAAAGCGTAGTAAGTGCAAAAGGTAAAACAGTTATTCCAGGTTTTGTAGATAGCCATAACCATTTAATTTTTGCTGGTGACCGAGCCGCTGAATTCTCGGCTCGTATGCAAGGCCAGCCTTATGCAGCAGGTGGAATCAACTACACCGTCGAACAAACACGTAAGGCAAGTAATGAACAACTAAGAGCTAATGCCGCAGCTCTAGTGATTGAAGGTTTAACTTCCGGTTCCACAACCCTTGAAATCAAATCTGGCTATGGCCTTTCAATAGCAGATGAAGTTCGCAGTCTGCAGATCGCCCGCGAGTTCACCGAAGAGACCACTTTCCTGGGTGCTCACGTAGTGCCAACTGAGTTTAAAAGCGCTCCCGAGGACTATGTGGCAATGGTTTGCGGGCCAATGCTTGATGCCGTTGCCCCGTATGCAAAGTGGATTGATGTTTTCTGCGATCGTGGCGCATTTAGCCCAGATCAAACTCGTCAGATTCTAAAAGCCGGCATTGCTAAAGGTTTGTTGCCGAGGTTGCACGCCAACCAACTTGAGCCGGGCGAAGGAATTAAAGTTGGGGTTGAGTTAGGTGCCGCATCAGTTGATCATATTTCGCACTTTGATAGTTCAGATATTGCAGCGCTAGCTAATTCAAAAACTGTGGCCACCTTCTTGCCAGGTGCTGAATTTTCTACTAGAAGTAAATATCCGGATGCCCGCCCTATCTTTGAAGGTGGCGTTAGCGTTGCAATTGCTAGTGATTGCAACCCAGGTAGCTCTTACACCACCAATATGCCATTGATGATTGCTTTAGCTGTTCGCGAAATGTTTTTCACGCCAGAGCAAGCACTTTGGTCTGCCACGAAAGGTGGGGCGCTGGCTCTGCGACGTGATGATGTTGGCCGTCTTTCAGTGGGCGCAAAAGCAGACTTTGCAATTTTAAGTAGTGACTCTTATCTACATTTGGCATACCGGCCAGGTGTTAACTTAATAGAACAGGTATGGCGCAATGGCAACCAAGTCAGCTGATCAAATCACTGAAGTAGTTCTAGGAACTTCGGGGTTAACTTTCGAAGAGGTGATCGCCGTTGCCCGCTTTGGTGCGAAAGTAAGTATTTCGGCAGATAGCGTTACTGCAATCAATAGTTCCCGTAAATACATTGAGGATTATGCAGCTGGTGGAATTCCAGTTTATGGAGTCTCCACAGGTTTTGGAGCTCTAGCCAATCGCCATATTGATGTTAAGGATCGCTCCCAACTTCAGAAGTCACTGATTCGATCACATGCTGCCGGTGTTGGCCCCGCGGTTGAACGCGAAGTTGTACGTGCGCTAATTCTGTTGCGCTTACGCACTATGGCATCAGGGCGTACGGGTGTTCGTCTAACCGTGGCTCAAACTTATTGCGACCTGCTAAACGCTGGAATAACCCCGGTAGTGCCTGAATTTGGCTCACTTGGTTGCAGCGGTGACTTGGCCCCACTTTCACATTGCGCTTTAGCGCTTATGGGTGAAGGTCGAGTCCATGATGCAAACGGCGTTGAAATGGATACCGCTTCTGCACTTGCAACGGCAGGCATCAAACCAATAGAGCTCGAAGCTAAAGAAGGTTTAGCACTAATTAACGGTACCGACGGCATGCTAGGCATGTTGATTATGGCAATTAATGACTTAACTGAACTTTGTACTGTTGCAGACATAACAACTGCCATGAGCATTGAAGGGTTACTTGGTACAGATCGAGTATTTGCACCTGATCTGCATTTCCCGTTACGGCCACAAGTTGGCCAGGCCCAAAGTGCAGCCAATATTTTTGCAATGCTTAAAGGTTCAGCAATTGTGGCTTCGCATCGTGAAAATGATTCTCGCGTGCAAGATGCCTACTCGCTTCGTTGTGCACCACAAGTGGCTGGTGCCGTTCGCGACACCATTGCGCATGCCGCAACTATTGCAGCTCGTGAATTAGCTAGTGCGATTGATAACCCAGTTGTTTTGCCAGATGGTCGAGTTGAATCAAATGGAAATTTCCATGGCGCACCAGTTGGATATGTTTTAGATTTTCTAGCGATTGCTGCAGCAGATCTTGGGTCCATCGCCGAACGTCGCACAGATCGCGCACTTGATCAAAATCGTTCCGCAGGTTTAGCACCATTCTTAGCAGAAGACCCAGGTGTTGATTCCGGGCTAATGATTGCGCAGTACACCCAAGCCGGACTGGTTAGTGAGAATAAACGCTTGGCAACTCCAGCAAGTGTTGATTCAATTCCAAGTTCTGGCATGCAAGAAGATCATGTTTCAATGGGATGGTCTGCTGCACGCAAGTTACGAAAAGTGGTAGAAAATCTAAATCATATTTTGGCTATTGAGCTTGTAACAGCAGCTCGCGCGATTGAAATGCGCACTGGCCTACAGCCAGCTGCAGCAACAGGGCGAGTTATTGCAGAGTTGCGCAAAGTTGTTGATGGCGTTGGCCCAGATCGCTTCTTATCGCCAGAACTTCAAGCAGCAAGTGCACTGGTTGCATCAGGTGCGGTTGTAAAAGCTGCGCGCGAAGTGGTTAAAGAGCTAATTTAACGCTGGCTAGCAGCTAGTCCAGCGGCAATTTCAAGCACCAAAAGCGCCGCCAATCGCACGGTGCGACCGTCGGCAGCGTCACTTACTGCATCTATTTCAGTTATATCAATTGCCCGTACACGCGAATCCCGCGAAATTAAATTAGCCGCTTGGCGAAGTTCATCGGCGCTTATGCCACCAGGTACTGATGCCGGACAAGCCGGCGCAACGCTGCGATCGCAGACATCAACATCTATATCTACATAAATCTCGCGACCCTCAGCACCGGCAATTTCAAGTGCCTGGGCAACTACATCACTCATCTTGCGATCTCGTAATTCAGCACGATGAATAGTTGTGATGCCAGCAGTTTTGGCACGTTTGGCATATGTCCCACTATTTGCGAAATCGCTCAAACCTATCTGCACGATATTTTCACCAGGCAAACCTGCCTCGATTAACCGCCAAATTGGAGAACCATTTGAATTTCCATCGCGTAGATCATGATGTGCGTCAAAAGTAATTAACCCAACTTTGCTTAAATCTGGAAAAATGCCAGCTGCTACAGAATAAGTAATTGAATTATCGCCACCCAAAGCTAGCAAGATTTTATGTTTATTTAATAGACCTGCAACTGCGCTAGCAACCCGAGCTTCACCAGCTTCATGATCAGGCGACTCGATATCACCCAAATCTGTTATTCCAGATTCTTGCAATTCTGTATCATTTGAACCTGCGTAGGTTGAGTACTTAGCAAGTGCCTCGCGTATTGCGGCAGGTGTTAAATGTGCTGAAGTTGGAGAGAGCGCAGTTGCAGACGCCGGAACACCAATGATTGCCAACTCAGAGATAGTAGATGTTAATAAAGTATTTGCACGTGGCCAATTTGGATCACTAGAAAGTTTCGCCACAGACATAAGCGCTATCTTACGCATCAATTAATAGTTAAGATATGGCCATGTCTAAAGTAACTGTATTTATCGGAGATAGCGTCACTGACTGTGGCCGCCTAGAAGTGCCTCCCTTTGGCGATGGGTACGTTTTCAACATTGCCAACAGCACTCGATTAAGTGGCGAAATCATCAATGTAGGCACTAGTGGCCACCGCTTAGTCGACCTTGAAAACCGCTGGAATACCGATGTTTTAGCCCATCAACCAACGCTGGTATCAGTTGCGATCGGCATTAATGACACCTGGCGACGGTATGACGACAACGACCCAACTTCTGCTGAAGCTTTCGAGGATAGTTACCGTCGAGTTCTTGCTGCGACAAAAGCTCAAGGTAATCCCGAATTAGTTCTATGCGAACCATTTTTACTTGCTGTGCGCGATGAAATGAATACTTGGCGCGAGGATTTAGATCCAAAAATAGCGGTAGTCCATAAGCTGGCCACAGAATTCAAAGCAAAGTTAGTTCCATTTGATCAACGCTTTAATGACTTGGCTAAAGAAATGTCAATGAGTGAATTAGCAGAAGATGGAATACATCCGTCGAAGCTTGGCCATCAGATTATGGCTGATCTTTGGTTACGAACTGTAGGTTTGTAGTTCAGCTGCAAGTTCATTAAGCGGCCCAACAATTTGATCACCAAATAAGTTTTTGCGATTGCTTTCCATCAAAGAAATTAACTCAACTAATTTAGCTGGCGCATCCTGCGGGCCAACTATTATTAACTTCTCTTTATCGTATGAGCAAGTTCGTAATACTTTTCCAAGACCAACCAAAGCTTCGCCACCTAAGCGATATTTCGCGAGCCAAGGTTTAATATCGGTTAGCAGGTCTGGAACTGATAGCCCATCGCTAGTTAGATATTCATAATTAGAAAATATCTCAGCACCTTCTGATTCAAAAATTTCAGCAGCCTTAACCATCTCGCCACTTCGCCAAGCAGTTACGCCGGCGCGGAAAACTTGTCGTAAGTCTGGGGCTGGGTCACCGCCAACTATTGTGCCCATTGAAGTGCGGAAGAATTTACGCAGAGCAACTCGATCTTGTTCAACCGGGATAACTCGCTCTAGGGCTCGTTCCCATGCTTTATCTGGATCATAACTATTTGAATCCCATAAGTATTCGCCAATAGTTGAGATTGGAATCAATGAGGCTTCGAATTGCAGCATTGGATTGGAAAGCAGGCCAGCCGAGAACTTGTGTAGACCTTTTTCGCGACCACGTAGTGGCCCGATATAGAGATTTACTTGTAGACCACCGTCATTTACTGGGAAATTATCCCAATAAAGCGCTGGCCGCAGAGCGCTTCGCTCAAAGATGACCGCATCGGCAATATCTAAGTACTCAGAACAGATTCCTCGCCCGGTCCACATTAAGTTAATGCGCGATTTGAGTTCGCGGCCTAAATCAATTAAATAGGGCTCATTACCTCGGCCCGAGTAATGCATCGGACAAACTGTTAATTGAGCACGTTCGTTGTATTCAACTAATTTAGACCAAACCCTATTTGTGAAGTCGGCATGAGCTTGTGCAGTCGATGCATACTTAGCATTATCTGAATCGTGCTGCATCTCCCAGGCAATGTCATCCCAGAGCATGCCGAAGTGACTTGCCCCTAAATCTGTTAATTGCTTAAACCTATTTACTACTGCATCAACGTCGGCTTCATTTGAATATTCCACTGAGAGCCCAGGGGAGACACATAAAACAAAATCGATGCCATGGAGTTTTCCGTGGTTTATCAATTCTTGAGTATCAACTAAATACTGCGGGCTAAATGGTGAACGCCAATTGAAACGTTGCAGCGGATCATCCTTTGGCGCTAAGAAATAGGTATTCATGTTGTAATCAGCGAAGAATTCAATGCCCTTTAATTTCTGGGCATGTGTCCATGGTTTTCCATAAAAACCTTCGACTACGCCACGTACTGGAAAATCTGGTCCATCAGTAAGTTCAAGTGAATCTTTTGCACCAGAATCTACCCAGCTCTTTAAAGCATTTAGCGCATAACGCAAAACATGATTAAGAGTTAAACCAACTTGAGCAGAGATGTTATTGCCATTCTTGGCAGCAGAGATAGTAAATCCCTCAACTTTTTCAGCGCGTACTTTGATTAAAGTGATTTCGACTGTTAAACCAGTGAAAGATATGGCATGACGCTGCATAAACGCAGCCGCCATTGCAGATTGTGCAGGGGTTCCAGCAATGACATTAATACTCATAGATCGCCCTTTGCTCGTGCTTGCTCAAATAAGTTAGTGAGGAATGCAGCGGGGATCTCGCCAAAATGGGAATGAGCGGCATGAATAACGGCGCCATACACAGGGGAGATATCTAAGACTTGAGTAACTGCGCCAGGATGGCCTGATTTAAGGGCATTTTCGAAGGTTTGATCGAAAACTATGCAACCGGCAGTGTGTAATCCACCAGCTCGAATGACAGTTATTTGAGAATTAACGAGGTCCAATTTTTTAAGCATGGCTATAACGTCGACTGCGTGTTGGTTTGCCACAGTCATTGCAATTGCCATTGCTCCTTGATCGCCCGCTGCGCAGAGTTCAAATATTTCTGGGGCTAAATCTTCGCTGATTCGGAATTCTTCTCGCGCAACTGCTTTAAATAAGGCAGTTTCATTTTGAAACCCAGAATCGCTTAATATCAATTGAGTTAAACCACTGGGTGCTTCGATGCCATGATGAATGCGGGCAATGTAATCAAGTGCTAATGAAACTAGTTGACCAGCACCGCCTCCTTCGCCAAGATCCATGCCCATAGTTTGCAAAGTTTGCGTCGAACTACGCCCCGAAGTTTTTCCGCCAGTACCAGCAATTGATACACAGCCAATTCCTGATGGGTTGCCGGCAAAAAGGGCTGCAATCGAATCATTTATAAATGCAGTGTTAGCGGGTAAGTTAAGCGCTTTTACCGTCGGATCGAAAAGTTCTTTATCGGATTCCCAATCTATTCCAGCTAATGCAAAAGTAGCTGCTGTAATTTCTGAGGCAGCTGAATTTGCCTGGCTAAGAACTCGATTTACAATCTCTTGCAAACTTGTATGGGTAGCAGCGATTCCGGTGCGCTCCCAATTAGCTCCACCATTTGCAGCTGTGGCCAAGATATTGCCATCTAGATCAACTATTAGTGCGTGCGTTTTAGTTCCGCCGCCATCGATACCTAAAATGACCTTACTCATTGAAAGCTCCGATCAGACCACGGTTTTCGGAACGTAAATCTGCCCATAGATCGCGCGCCTGCGAACTATCAGGGCCGATTGGGTTAGCTAACAGTGCAAGTAGCGCGCTTTGCTCATTACCTGTTACAGCTGCATCAATAGTTAGCATTTCAAAATCTTTAACACCGCGCACAAGGGCATCAATATCAGGGCGCATTTCGCCAGTTTTGATGGATTGAGCACCCTTTTTACTGATTACAGCCGGGATTTCCATAACGGCATCATCAGGAAAGCCAGCAATAGCGCCGCTATTTAAGGTATTCACGATGTGCACTGTGCCAGCATCACAATGAATATCAGCCATTAATTCGGCAGCAGAATCAGAGTAATAGGCTCCGCCACGTTCCATTAACTCTTCAGGCTTGGTAACTAGTGACTCATCGGCAAATTTTTCCATCAAAACATCTTCAATTTTCATAACTTCACTTGCTCGGGTTGGATTATTTAATTGATAGTCAATCCAAGCTTTTTCTTCATAGTAATAAAGTAGGTAGTAATTAGGAATAGCCTGTAAATAATCAATAGTGCTTTGAATCCATGCCGGCGAGTCACCTTTAGTTGCTTGATTAATGGTCAGGCCGCGAAATGCCGCAATGGCCTCAGGGCTACGATCAACTCCGCCGACTTTTACACCGCGGATCCAGGAGAGATGGTTTAGGCCAACGTAATCGAATTCAACTAAATCAGCTGGCACATTTAGCGCGCCGGCAATTTCAATGCGGGTATTCCAGGGCACATTACATAAACCAATTGATTTAACTTTTGGGGCATGTGTCTTAAGTGCTTGCGTGATCAGCCCAGCCGGATTTGTAAAGTTGAGCAACATCGCATCAGGGGCTTCTTCTTCAATGATTTGAGCGATACTAAGTGCAACTGGAATTGTGCGAAGCGCCTTAGCAAACCCACCAACTCCAACAGTTTCTTGACCAACTAAACCGTATTTGCGCCCCAACATTTCATCGCGATGACGAGCACTCTGGCCACCGACACGAAATTGGCTAACCACAAAAGATGAACCGCGAACTGCTTTTCGAATATCGGTAGAAAATTCAATATCGATTTCGCGGCCAGCAGCCTTGATCATTCGCTTCGCAAAAGCAGCAATTATCGTCAGTCGAGTTAAGTCGATATCAACTAAATGGATTACTGAAACTGGCAGGCGCTCATGACGTTGCAAAATGCCATCGATTAGTTCGGGGGTATAGGTCGAGCCACCGCCAATTACTGCAACTTTCACTACATAGACCCGGCTATTGGTTTTGGGATACCGCCAGTCTGGGTTTGAAAAACTAAATTGCAAGCTTGCGCAGTGGCTATTTGGAGGGCCCCAACTAAAATTCCACTTTCGCCAAGCTTTGAAACTTCGATTTTTGGCGGGAAAGGCAGGATCTCGTTTACCAATTTACGAATTGGGGTTATGAAGAAATCCGCCTGGCGTCCGATACCACCAGATAAGACAACTAATTCGACATCTACGATTGCCGAAATCGCTGAAATATAAAGTGCAATCCGTTCAGCCTCTTGTTCGATAACTGCGCGTCCAAGTGGATCACCATCTTTAGCAGCTTTAAGTATTTCAATTGTGGAATATGGCTCAACTAGTGTCGATTTTTTAAACTTCTTAGCTAGTTCACGAGTGATCTCAGCAATTCGGTCACCAGATGGGTTAGTTGCACTGCGGTGAGTATCGTGTGGATCTCCGAATGGAACATAGAAAACTTCACCAGCTGCCCCACGGTGACCACGGTGAAGTTTTCCATTTAGAACTATGCCCGAACCTAAACCTGAGCCAACAGATAGAACGGCAAAGTTATCAATACCAACACCATGGCCTGCGCTCTGTTCGCCCACGGTCACCAAGTTGATGTCATTTTCAAGTGTTGGATAGACGCCAAACTCTTGAGTTATCAATTCGGCGAGATTAACTCCATCGAGTGCGCCAATCGTTCCGGCAATAGATACGATGCCAGTTTTTTGATCGACTACGCCAGGTGTGCCAACTGTAATTGCGGCAACATCTTTTAACTTGAAGCCCGATTCTTTTAGAGCTTTATCAACTGCCTGATGAATAGTCTTTGTTAAATCACTTAGTTTTAGCGAATTAACTGATATTGAAACTTCGCTTCGAGTAACAAGATTCAGGTCACCAATTGCAGCACGGATAAAACGAGTTCCAATATCAATTGCAAGTGAGACTTTAAGATCGCTAATCGCTTCATAAACTAAACGGGCCCGCTTTGAATCACTTTCACCAGGTTCGACTTCGCGAATTAAACTGAAATCAACTAAATCTCGGAGAATTTCGGCAGTTGTAGTTCTAGATAAACCAATATGTCGAGCAATTTCAGCAGCATGCAACGCACCATTTGAGCGCAAGGTATCAATAACCCGACGCTCATTAATCTGGCGCATAAGTGAAGGAATCGCAGGGACTCCGGCTGCTGTGTTAATCATTCGATCTGCTACCCCTTTACGCCCGTGAGGGTAACGCCTTCAATGAAAACTTTCTGACTGAAAAAGAAGATAATGATTACCGGTGCCATAAATAGTGCAGAGGCGGTCATCATCATGTTGGTTTGTACGTGGTGCAGGCCTTGGAAAGCATTAAGGCCAATGCCAAGGGTCCAGAGGTCTTCGTTTTCGACCAAGTAGAGCAGCGGCCCAAAGAAATCATTCCAAGATCCAAGGAATGCAAAGAGGGCAATTGCGGCAATAGCTGGCTTAGCAAGAGGGACCACGATGCGCGTCATTAATTTGAACTCACTACAGCCATCAATTCGGGCCGCATCAGAAATTTCATCAGGAATACTGGTAAAGAATTGACGTAATAAAAAGATTGAGAAAGCACTTGAGAAAAAGGTCGGCACGATTAGCGGCAAGAATGAAGGAATCCAGTGCAGTCTTGAGAAAATAATATAAACCGGAATCATGGTTACTTGCCCTGGCAACATCATGGTTCCCAAGATAATTACGAAAGTTGTATTGCGACCTTTCCATTGCAAACGTGAAAGCACATAAGCAGGGGGAACGCTGGATACAACCACGCCGATAGTTCCCATAACAGAAACGAAGAGAGTATTTAGCGTCCACTTCAAGAATGGCACCGCAGTAAAGATCTCTACGTAGTTATGCCACATAAATGGTGAAGGCCAAATTGAACGAGTCTCGGCTTGACCTTTATTCATCAACGAAATCACGATTACCAAGTAGAGCGGCATGATGAAAATTGCCGATAAAGAGATCAGCAGGGTGTGGTTTCTAACCATTTCCAAGAAGTCATGCCACTTCTTTTTGCGGCGAGCTGCTTTTGAATGAAGTTCGATCTCAGCGATTTTCTCAGCTGATAGATGACTAAGTACGTTACTCATTTGAATAGTGATCCGTTCGGATAGTGAACCCAACGCTTCTGAGTTTTAAGAATTACGAGCGTGCATGCCAAGGTGATTACCAGCAATACCCATGCCAACGCAGAGGCATAACCCATTTCGTATGCGCGGAAAGCAGTGAAGTAAATATGAGTCGCATAGAAATACATAGCGTGGGAGTAATCGTTTACTTGGCCCGATGCCACATATGCCTGCGTGAAGTACTGGAAGCTGCCAATTACGCCGGTTACAAAAGAGAAGAAAATCACGGGGGTCATCATTGGCAGCGTTACATATCTAAATGATTGCCATGGTGAAGCACCTTCGAGACTTGCTGCCTCATAAAGAGATTTAGGCACATCGAGCAAACCAGCTAAGTAAATAATCATGGTGTCGCCAATGCCCCAAAGTCCAAGCAGAATCAAGCCCCACTTAGACCACTTAGGATCCATAAACCAAAATGGTGGCTCTTTAATTCCGATTGCTTCAAGACCGCGGTTGATTGGGCCATATGCCGGATTGAAAATATAGGTAAAGGCCATTGATGCAGCAACAGTTGGCACCATAGATGGCAAGAAGAAAATTGTTCGATAAAGGCTGCTACCGCGTTTTGGCTTGGTCAATACCCAAGCAGTAAATAGCGCGAAAACGATGCGCAGCGGAATACTGATAGCAGAAATCCAAATTGTGTTCTTAAGAGCTAACCAAAAATCGGAGTCTTCATAAAACATACGATGGAAGTTATCTAGACCAACCCATTCTGGCTTATCAATCAAATTAAATTTGGTGAATGCTTGGTAGAAGCTTGCAATCATCGGATAAGCAGTGAAGATAATTATTCCAAAAATCCATGGAGACATACATAAGAATATGAAAAGGTAAGGCACCTTTAACTTCTTACGCGCAGGGGCAAGAGCACCCTCTCCCCGCTTTCGCGGGGAGAGGGATGCCACTGCTTTTGTAATTTGCATTATTTTCTTTAGTTATTTCTCGCGACGATTTGGTTAACCTTCGTTGCCAAATCAGCAAGAGCTGATTTGAGATTTGGGGTATCGCCAGCCTGCCAAGAAGCCATCAAGTTCTGCAATAGAGCTTCTTCTTGGTGCTCACCAGTGTTCTTCACAATGTGATAAGCAGATGCAGGGTGTGCCACGATGTCGTAAATTGGTTGATACCAATCTGGGTACTTAGCCGGACGTGCATCCTTAGACAATAGTGACGAAGGTGCGCCATTTGCAGCATCCCATGCTTGTGCAAACTTGGTATCAGTTGCAAGACCCTTCAACACAGTCCAGGCATCTCGTAGATTCTTAGAACCCTTTGAGATTCCCATTTGTGCCTGTCCAACAACACCTGAACCATAGTTTGTTCCAAGTAATTCTGGTGAAACAGGGAATCCTGAAATGGTGAATTCATATTTGGCTGTGCACTTATCTGCCATAGCCCAGTCATCACCAGTACAGAACATAGGTCCCATCCAGTTTGCATCCCACTTCATGGCAACGCGAC
The DNA here is from genome assembly GCA_965267915.1 of Candidatus Nanopelagicaceae bacterium. GTDB lineage: Bacteria > Actinomycetota > Actinomycetes > Nanopelagicales > Nanopelagicaceae > Planktophila. The sequence continues at coordinate 236,503 of OZ254153.1, forward strand.
CAGTCATGAAGTCGTGTTCAGTACCCCATTCGCCGCCCTTAGCCGCAACGAACTTGGTGAGCAATTTGCTGCCCTTTTCGAAGTCGCCGTCGCCATAAACAGATGCAATGAAATTCTTCTGCCAGTTAAATGCCTTAGCCCAGCGAGGATCAGATGAGAAGCCAGAAGAGCTATTTGCGTTATACCAACGAGCGCCAAACATTTGACCAAGCCACATTGAATCCATATCGAATCCGTAGTAACCAGCCCATGGCAAGAAGCCAGCAACCTTGATGCTGCCATCTGAATTAAATGTTGTTAACTTCTTTGAATATGCAAGAAGTTCTGTTGTTGTCTTTGGTGGAGTTTTAAATCCAGCAGCAGCCAACATATCTTTGTTTGAATAGAAACCAAAGACTTCAGAGCCCAATGGCAAAGCACAACGATTTCCATTTGAAATAGCTGATGCATTTGCTGAAGCTGTGAAAGTCTTCTTAACATCAAGGCCGTTCTTTCCAACCATCAATGAATTAAGTCTCTGCCAAGCACCGGAACCGCAGAACCAACCAAGGTTTCCGTTACCGTTTGAAACTGAGATATCAGGACCATTGCCAGCGTTGATAGCAGCAAGTGATTTCGCCATATCGATGCTTCCAACAGATTCGATGTTTAAACCTGGGTTAGCTGCTTCAACGCGCTTGATAGCCGCATTCCACATAGCTAAGTTGTTACCGCTATATGGTGCCCATACAGTGACTGTTCGAGTTGCCGCCGTCGCAACACTTGAAGCGGCAACGAGGCTGCCAGCTACTAGCGCCGTGACTGCGAAAGAAGCGAACAAACGTTTCTTTTGCATTATTTCTCCTGTCATTTGGTAGATCCACGCTTGGCCCTAGCCACGCTGTGTTAGGAAACCTACCTCTTTGTGTTAGGAAACCTTACAGATACAATTTCCAAGGTCAAGAGCTTTTATAGCTTTTTTGATAACGATTTCTATAACGATTTGGAGATGAAATGGCGCAATCTGAACGTGTAAGCGGTCTCGCTCGAGTTCTAACAGCGCTATTGGCTGCAACGCTCATTACCGGCACTATATATATGGTCAAACCGGCAAAGGCCGATATCCATAGTTTAAGCGGAACACTCTTCTTCCACCGCTATTCGGATTACGCATCATGGGATGCAACCATGTGGAGCCTTGATCTGCAGTCAGGGTCTTTCAATCAGATTAATAAGAACTGGACCACTGTCGTATCGCCAATCAACGCACATGTAAGTAACGATGGCCAATATTTAACATTGATGGGTTCGGCGGCTGGTTTACCTGCGCTAAATGTCGAAGCTCAATATGACTGGGATGTTTTCATTTCACATTGGGATGGAACTTCGTGGACTGACCCTACTAATTTAACGGGCCCAAATAACCAACGCGATGAAGATCCGAAGTTTTCACCAGATGGCAAAACTATTGCCTATAAGGAAGATGGCGTGCTTGCCACCGTTTCAAGTACTGGCGGGGCAAAAACTTATTTGAGTGTTAGCGAAGCCGAATCATCAATGCCTTATTACCGAAGTAATGGCACCGACTTGCTCTTCGAACGCCAAGGCAAGATTATGTTAAAAACTTCAACCGGCGACAAGGTAATGGACCCCGGCGTTGGTGGTGAAAGTTCGTATTACCCAATTGGTGTAGATAATGAGCGATTCCTATTTACTCGAGTGCAAGATTCAAAACATGACGGTATCCGCTGGGGTTACTACGACGGCCGTCCATCGACTGATCTCTTCTTTAATAATGACACTTGGGATTCCTCAGATTCATACCCATATCAAGATGCTAAAGATTTCATCTTCTTGGTTAGCGGCGATGTGAACATTCCCAAAGGAGGCTACAACCTCGTAATTGCTGATTTACGCGCTGAAAAAGTGGTAAATGTCGATGATCTATACGGCGATATAAATAGCCATCAACAAGAACTTGGCCCAGCTTGGACACCGTTTACTTATTAAAAGTAATTAGACTGTATCCATGAAGATTACTTCTTGGAATATTCAGCACGGCGAAGTTTACGCTGCTGGAACTGAAGTAGACCGCAGCGCCGAAATAAAGCGCACCGTAAATGCTTTTAATTGCGATGTGCTGATTTTGCAAGAAGTTGATCACTTAAACGAGCGCAGTAATCTTGAAGAGCAAACCAAAGATTTTGCCGAAATTATGGGTGCGCAGTTTTGGGCATTCGCACCAAGTGTTTGGCGCAAAGGCGAAGAGTGGCTCGATTGGCCAAAGACGCAGAGTTCAGATTTCCCAGATTTAATCACTAAAACTTCTACTTCAAAACAACCTGGCTACGGAATCAGCATTATTTCTAAGTTGTCAGTAATTAAATGGGAACGCAAAGAGTTATCTAAAGCTCTAGTTGGTTGGTGGTTGCCATATACATCTGATGGGGTAACGAAAAAGTATTGGGTTAAAGATCATGCCCGATGCGCGCTAGCTGCTTATTTTGAAGATGGCACAGTAATCATCAACACTCATCTTTCGTGGGAACCAGTTTTCCGAAATATCCAACTGATGCAGTTAAAACTTTGGGCAAATAAGATTGCGAAAGATAAATCTCTTCGCGTAATAATCGCTGGCGATCTAAACATTGCCGAAAGTTGGGAAGAATCTGTTAACTCACTTCGTTGGCGCTCGCTAGTTAAACAATTAACGTTTCCAGTCTGGGCACCAAAACAACAAATTGATCATTTCCTGGCTAAGCGCGGAACCAAGGCAAAACTCGAACCTACTGTTGCAAGCAAGATTAGTGACCACTTACCAATTTCAATCACGCTTTAATCTGCTCAAACCCCTATTTCATGGCGCTTTGAGCGCATAAATCACGATTGCTCGAGCTGCTTTATCTGCCGTATCCTTACGCTTAGAAGAGTCGCCCGGATCACCGCGTTGTCGCTAGTTTTCTAGAGACCCCGAGGAAAGTCCGGACTCCAAAGAGCAAAGTGGTGGCTAACAGCCACCCGGAGCAATCCGCGGGATAAGTGCAACAGAAAGTAAACCGCCAATAGCAATATTGGTAAGGATGAAACGGTGGTGTAAGAGACCACCAGCAATTGCAGTGATGCAGTTGGCTATGTAAACCCCACTTGGAGCAAGACTAAACAGATAGCGCTTAGAACGGCTCGTTCAAGTTATCGGGTAGGTCGCTTGATTCTGCAAGCAATTGCAGAACTAGATGGATGGTGATCCGTTCGTAAGAACGACAGAATCCGGCTTATAGGGCGACTCTTCTTTTTCATTAATCTCTGTACTAAAATTCAGATATGACCGACTATACAAATACAAATATTTCCGACCCAGCTATTAAGAAAATGCTGGATGATTACTTCGAAGTAATGCACAAGCAAGATATGACCTTGTTTGACACTGTTTTTCACAAGGACTGTGCCTTGTATTCAGCCCAGACCGGTGAAATCTCACTACGTCCATATCTTGTTTATAGAGATGTAGTTGCAAATCGCAAGTCTCCATTCGATACCGGCAACACACGTCGTGACAAGGTTTTAATGTTCGATCAGATTTCTCCAACACTGGCCGTAGTCCGTGTTCAGCTAGAGATGTTTGGTGGAGTTATGCAGGATTACCTAAACATTGTCTTTATCGATGGTCGATGGATGATTCTGGCAAAGATGTGGGAAAGAGTCGGCGACTCAGTCGATTAATTCCGGCTTATAGGGCGACTCTTCTTTCTTATTCGTCGATTTGCGTTTTCATATGGTCTGTTAGTTTTTCGATAATTCGAACTAGCTCAATTTGCTCTTTCTTAGTAAGAACTTCAAATAATCCAGATAGTTTCCTCGATGCATCAGGCCGAACATTTTTCAAGAACCCTCTTCCATCTTCGCTCAAAGATAGCCAGGTTATTCGTCCATCAGATTGATCCTTGGTGCGAGTAACCAATTTCTTTTTTTCTAATCCAGTCATCAATCCTGTAATTGCTCTGGGAGTTAGATCAAGCATTTGAGCCAATTGACCCATGGTGATCTGCTCTTCTTGAGAGATGATGAAGATTGCCAAAATTTGCGATGATGTTACATCGTGCACCTTTTCAATTTTGGCACTCATCCATCGCGGAAATAGGTGACTCAGTCTGCCGACACTTGCGGCAATAAAGAGAGAGGCAAGCGAGGTTGGCATCAATCGAATGGCAGATGGCGGCGGCTTACGCGGTCCCTTTCTCGCCCTTTTCTCAGCGTATTCCATGACATGAATATATCAAATGCGCTTGCTTAAATTAGTTACCTAGGTAAATAATATCATCTTCACATTAGTTGCAAAATTCAAGTAGGGAAGAGATGAGTTTTCATGTTTAAGTTGATAGGCAAAAAATACGTTCTAGCTTTAACTGCACTAGTAGCAGCTGCAGCCATTTCCTTTGCAGGAGCGAATTTGCTTAGTTCCGATGAGACTTCAACCGAACTTGGCGCTCCGGGTGTTGTTGCGGCTAACTTTCTAGAGGGATCACTTACAAAGGCGATCACAACCGAGGACTGCACCATTTCAGATGGCACAGAGACAACCTGCTATCGAATTGAAGTTACTGGCTCACCTGTAGATACCAAGATTGGCCCTTTTTGTCCTGAGTCGACTTCTTCAACCGCTGAAGTTTCAGGAATCTGGCTTGATGGCGAAAAAATGTATAACGCTGATGGCCAGTTCATCATGGATTTATCAACGATTTACAAAGATGTGAAGTGGAAACTTTATGATGATTCAGGCAATGTAAAAGTCACAGATACAAAAGAGGCTTTCCAAGGTGCTGCTCGCCCGGATGTCGAAGAAGCATACAAGTACCACTGTGTAGAAGGAACATGGGAGTGGACTGAAACAACAAAGCCAGTACCAACCTCAATTCTTGTACCTGTAAAACCCGTTCTTGCAGGTGAGACTTCTTCTCCCCGCGGAAATTTGGGAGTCACAATAAATGGTTTAGTAATTTCTGCATCTGCACCTGTTGATGCAATTTTGGGCGCCTACACAATCGCCGCTTTTGATGATTGCGGCGGACACTTCAACCCGACTGCCGGATACCACTTACACGCGTATACCGGGTGTGAGGGTATTGAATATGAATCACATATCGATAATCCGAATGCAGAGACAAAAATGATTGGTTATGCGATGGATGGCGTTGCTGTTTTTGCACCTCTGAGCTCTAAGAGCACAATCAAACTTGATGAATGCAATGGTCGAACAACAGCGAAAGATGGTTATCACTACTACGCCCAATCCGCAGAGAAGAACTTGGTCGTAAAGTGTGTGAAGGGTCTGACTGCTGTAGATCCGCTAGCGGCTAATGAAGGTCCGGGCGGTCCAGGCGGTCCAGGCGGTCCAGCGATTGATACTGCTGCTGCGGCAAAGAAATTGGGAATTACTGAGGCTGAGTTGACCGCGGCCTTTGGAAACAAGATGCCACCAGATTTTGCAACCGCTGCAAAGAATCTTGGAATGACAGAAGCTGAACTTAAGTCGAAACTTGATGTGAAATGAGGAAAAAAACACTCGTTGGGATTACCGCTCTAGTAGTTGCTTTACTCAACGGCGCTGTGTTTTATATGGCGAATGCGGCTGGAACTTCTATAGCCGTCTCGACGACTGCTGCGGTTAAAGCCGCAAAATGGAATCCAACGGTGAAGCTCACTTACTCCAGTAAATCAATCATCATGCAACCTACTGGCATTCCAAACCATGCGCGAGATGCCTACTACGCAGTTCCTAAAGCTGGAGTTGTTGTGCCAGATGCGACAACAGCGAACATCATTGCCGATCCTACGAAAGCACAGACATATAAATTCACCATCCCAACTACACCAAAGTATTCCTCCAAAGTAACCAGCACTTCTTTAGGCTCAATTGGAGTCATGATTTCAGGAGCTGTTCTTTACAATCCTTTTGAAGGAGATGGGAAGACGGTGGCGATGGCCAATAACTTTACCGTCACAAATTCAGCAGGAATTACGGCATCATTTGTAGATAAATGCGCTGGTCATCCAACCCCCGATATTGGTGCATATCATTATCACGGCCTACCTAATTGCGTAACTGCCAAGGTAGATAAGGTTTCAAAGCCGTCTCACATCATTGGTTTTGCACTCGATGGTTTCCCAATTTATGGCGACCGTGACAATAAGGGTAAGCAAGTAACAGCTAAGAACTTAGATCAGTGCAATGGTGTAAAAAGTGCCACACCAGAATTTCCAAAAGGTATCTACCATTACGTACTTCTAGGAACAGCAGATGCGCGCTCATCAATTGCTTGCTTCCATGGAGAAGTAGATGCAAGTCAGATTCAAGCGATGCCTGCTATGGGCGGCGGAGGAATGCCGATGCCTGATACCGCAGCAGCAGCCAAGAAACTTGGCATTACTGAAGATGCCTTGAAGGCGGCCTTTGGAACAACTATGCCACCAGATATCGCTGCAGCAGCCAAGAATTTAGGGATTACAGAAACCGAACTAAAAGAGTCTCTTGGTGTTAAATGAAGAAGTTCCCTTACCCGCGCTTTAATATCAAGAAAGTACTTCTCATAACGATTTCGGGCATCACTTCTCTCATCCTTATATTGGCCGGTACCGTCTTCGCTATAAATGTTTCTCGCTCTGTTGATGTTCCGGCTTCTACAAGCACCGCAGCAGGTGTCGGTACATATCCCATTGTTGGAACCGGACAAACGACATATTGGAACTTAATTGGAAACGTGATTGATCAACCGGCAGTCGATGACTCTCTTTATGGGCAAAATGCGTCCTATCAGGGGAATGCCCCAAAATATAGAGATAACAATGACGGGACCATTACTGACTTAGTAACAGGTTTAATCTGGACCAAAACTTTGGACCTAAATGAAGATGGAGAGATTAATAGCCTTGATCAGATGACAGTGGGCGATGCTCTTGCAAGTGCTAAAAATGTAAATATCGGTGATTACACCGATTGGCGGATTCCAACGCTTAAAGAGGCTTACTCGCTAATTAATTTCGAGGGCGTCGATGTCGGAATTTCATCGAAATTGCCCACAACTCCCAAGCCGTTTATTGATACAAACTTCTTCGACTTTGGCTATGGCGATACATCAGTAGGTGATCGCTTTATTGATGCTCATATAGTTACAACAACTTTCTATTCAGGCAAGGTATACAAGTTCTTGCAAACTATGTTTGGAGTCAATTTTGCAGATGGGCGAATTAAGGGATATCCACCAGCCATCGGAATGAATGGTTTGTCAGTACCGAAGTTCTATGTTTATTACGTCCGAGGTGCAACAAATTATGGAGTGAATAACTTTATTGATAACAAGAATGGCACGATCACGGATAAGGCAACTTCGCTTATGTGGAGTCAGTCAGACAGCCTCAAGGGCATGGATTGGGCTACTGCGCTGAAATGGGTGCAGAAGAAGAACAAAGAGAATTACTTGGGGTACTCCGATTGGAAACTACCTGATGTTAAAGAGCTGCAAAGCATCGTGGACTACACAAGATCTCCAAGTGCAACAGATAGCGCCGCAATAGATCCAAAGTTTTCAAGTACCTCGATTGTCAACGAAGCCGGAGATAAAGATTGGCCTTGGTACTGGTCTTCAACCACTCACGCATCTGTAGATCCAAGAACAAGTGAGTCTCGAGGCAATGAAGCTGCTTATATTTGTTTTGGGCGAGCTATGGGAAAGCAGTTTGGAATGTGGCTCGATGTCCATGGGGCAGGAGCGCAAAGAACAGATTCAAAACAAGTCGATACTAAGCAACAGGCTGGAAATGCGCCACAGGGAGATGCATTGCGCATCACGAACTTTGTGCGTCTCGTTCGTACTGCCTAGACGTCGTGATGCACTGGAAGCCAATTCAACTGCCCCTAAAACAATTATTTATTTGGGGCAATAATGAGGGCAATTCATTTTCTTGAGCATGGCCTCATACATAACTATGTCGTCTCCGGCTTATAGGCGACTCTTCTTTTTATGTTGCATTAATGCTACATAGCATATATGCTACAACTATGAGTCGCAATCCTGAAGAGCCGGTCTATAACCGTATAGAAGAAGCACGTGTTGCCTTAGGGCTATCACGGCGGGATCTTGCAGATAAAGCTGGCGTGCATTACCAAACCATCGGCTACTTAGAGCGTGAGGAATACAGCCCCTCACTCGTTTTAGCTTTGCGCATAGCGAAGTCACTGAACCAAGAGGTACCAGGGTTATTTTCACTTACCCCGTTCAAGAAAGGAAAGTAAGAATGTCTAAGAAGAACAAAATTTATTGGTTCGAAGGCGTCACTGAAAAGGGTGTTAAATCTTTACTAACTGATGAGAACTCAAAGTACAGATGGTTACGATCTCAGCGAAACCGCAGATTTCTAGTTGCCCTAATGGTCGTGGGCCTTATTGCATTAATGACGGGAAGTTACTGGCCAACGTTGAAAACGAATATGAACTTATCTAGCGGAGCTGAAATTGTTATTTACAGTGTTACTGCGATCTTTGTTATTTTTGCTGTCCTAGTTTGCTATTTGTTTCTTCGCATTAGCGTTAGAGGTATAGGTGACGCTCCTAATGAACTTCTAGATGAGCGCCAAATTAAGGTGCGAGATACTTCATTTCGATATGCCTACTACGCAATGGGCTATGTAGTTCTAGGGCTCTTGCTTCTGATGCTCATTGGCCCTGATCTGCAAATGTTTCAATCAAAAGGTAATGATGGAAGCTATCTAGTAATTGCTACCCTCTTTGCTTATTCGTCTATGCCATCCATGGTCTTGGCCTGGCGAGAACGGGATATCTAGAAAAATGCAAAGAGATATAACGCCAGATGTTTTGCGAGGATTTGCACTGCTCGGAATTCTTGTCGTAAATATCCAATTCATGGGCTTGAGCAGTGACCAGGGAGCTCGCGGAGAGTGGACTCAAGGATTTGCCAATGGATCTGCAACCTTTCTTATTTCAGCTCTCTTTGCCGGAAAGTTCTACCTATTGTTTTCATTCCTCTTCGGCTACAGCTCAAACTACGTAATTAGAAACGATAATTCGAATAGACCTCGTTGGATCAAACGCTGCTTCGTACTCATTGCCTTCGGAGCGATTCACTTCACTTTTCTTTGGCATGGCGACATTATCTTTATGTACGGGCTACTTGGCTTGTTACTTACCTTTTTCTTCTTTAGAGCAGATCGGACTCTAAAGATTTGGACCCGAATAATATTTTCTATCTCAACAATCTTTATCCTGTTAATTGGCGTAATGACTTTCATTCTTGAGTTTTTGTTAGAGGAAGATCTTGGCTCAAGCACAGAGTCGAGCCTTGATGCGATTCTTCAGAATGGAACCTATCTTGAGTCAATTCCTGCACGATTGGAAGTCTGGTTACTCAGCATCTCTTCAGGAATATTTCTTCAAGGAGGTTTGGCATTTGCAGCCTTCTTGCTTGGTGTGCGATTGGCACGCTCTAATTTCCTATCCTCGCCGATAGATAAAGCTGCAAATTCAAGACTAATGAAAAAGGGGCTAGTTTTCGGATTACCAATTCAAATTATTGCAGCGGTGATATTTCTCCAAAATGAGCAAGCATCCCAGCCATCCGAAAGCATCTATCTCCTCTCGCTCTTTGCTTCAATTGTGGCAGCTCCACTGCTTTCAATGTTCTATGTAGGAGTTATTCGCAAACTCGTTGAGGAACGACCACATCTGGTTTTGTGGATGAGGCCGGCCGGAAAAATGTCATTAACCATCTATATTTCGCAATCAGTAATCACTTCGCTGATCTTTAGCCCTTGGGGCTTGGGCTTATTCCAAGATCTACAAACTTGGCAGGTATTTATCCTTGCGTTTGGAATTTGGCTGCTTCTTTCTTTCTTTGCAGCACAGTGGCTAAAGAGGTTCGACCAAGGACCTCTCGAAAAATTGGTCAGCTCACTCACTAGAAATCGGTAGATTAATACAAGGTCGGTCCCATCAATGACGGGGCCGACCTTTTCTAACCAATCCTTACTTATTGGTGATTACAACCTTTAGAGCTTTGGTCTCAGCCGCACGTCCAAATGTGTCATAGGCATCAATAAACTGATCAAAGGTAAAGAAGTGAGTAGCAAACTTCTCGGCCTGGATTTTCTTGCTCATCACTAATTTCAATAGCAACGGAGTTGTATTGGTGTTTACCAGCCCCATACTGATCGAAATGTTTTGAATCCAGAGATTCTGGAGTTCAAGTGAAACGGGCTTGCCGTGCACGCCAACGTTTGCCACATGGCCACCCGGGCGAACAATTTCTGTTGCCATTTCGAAAGTAAACGGTACGCCTACAGCCTCAATAGCAACATCTACGCCGGCACCATCTGTCATGGCCAGTACTTCTTCTTTCCAGTAAGCAGAGCCAGATACAACAGTGTCAGTTGCCCCGAATTCGCGGGACTTTTCCAATCTGTTGGTATCTAGATCAATTGCAATAACGCGAGCTGCACCATAGAAAGATGCGGTCACGATTGCAGCTAACCCAACTGGACCAGTGCCAATAACAGCAACAACGTCACCGGGCTTAACAGCACCATACTGAATACCCATTTCGAAACCAGTTGGCAAGATATCTGAAAGCATTACAGCTTCTGTGTCATTTACTCCTGCTGGCATTAAGTGAAGTGAATTATCAGCATAAGGAATTCGCACATATTCAGCTTGAGTGCCGTCGATTAAGTGACCAAGCACCCAGCCGAGGCCCGATACTCCTTCATCGCCGAGACAATGTGAATACAAGCCTTGTTTACAGTTTGCGCACGCACCACAAGATTTGATGCAAGAGATGATTACGCGATCTCCAACTTTGAAGTTAGTTACCGAGCTACCAAGTTCGGTAATTGTGCCAACACCTTCGTGGCCCAATATGCGCCCAGGCGTTACTGCAGGCACATCACCTTTTAAAATATGTAAATCGGTGCCACAAATTGTGGTTGTCTCAACTTTGATGATTGCATCAGTTGGCTTGAGAATTGTTGGGTTTGAAACTTCTTTCCATTCTTTGATACCAGGGCCGCCATAGACGAGTGCCTTCATTTTGTTTCCAGCTTTCTATATATATAAGAAAAATTCCTATATACCTTTCAATTGATAGTAACCACATGGCCGGAATCGGTATGCCCTTTTTTGATGTGAGAGTTCAGACAAAGGCGGGAGTATTAGCACTCTTAGAGCCTCTTGAAAAGGCCTTTTCATATCACTTAATTTCGCACAGATTTAACTATTTGCTACTTGAGAAATAAGTGCGGCTTACTACAATTTGGCCATGACTAAGGCACAAATAGATGCGCATTTACGGAAAATAGCACCTATTCATCGCAAGATATTGGTTGATCTTCGTGACCATATTGCGACAAAGTTGCCAAAGTCCGAGCAAGTTATTAAATACGGGATTCCGACGGTCCTAATTGAGGGAGTCCCAGTAATTGGTTTTGGTTGCCATAAAAACTATTACAGTATTTATCCATACAGCGGCTCATTTAATGCTCGACTCGAAAAAGAGCTAGCCGGATATGAGCAAACTAAAGGATCTATTCACTTTGAACTGAATAAAACTATTCCAAAACCCTTGGTCAATAAGATTCTTTCCGAAAAGATTAATCAGATAAATTCCTCATATCCCAAGAAATCAGGCGAGTTCCTAGAGTTCTATTCGAATGGCATATTAAAATCTCAAGGTAAGTACAAAAGTGAAAAATTACATGGTGATTGGAAATGGTTTAGAAAATCAGGCGTGATCATGAGGTCGGGTAGTTTCAAAAACGGTATCCAAGTTGGAACTTGGGTCACCTATGACGCAAAAGGAAAACCTTACAAAACTACGATTATGAGTGGCTCGTAGAACTATTTTGTAGTTGTTATTTTGCGGGCCGACCTCAAAATTGGCGATTCGACGAATCGCCAAGAAGTTGCCGCAATTACTATTGAAACCATTAGAACGATTGAGCTAATCAATACCCATTGCGCGGTATTAGTGAGCCCATAGTAAACATAATTATCTATAACTTTACGCTCAATAATTACGATTATAAACATATGCCAAAGATAAATACTAAAAGATAGTTTTGCGATCCAGCGGAACAGTTTGTTATCTAGGATTTTGTAAATACGCGTACTCATTGAAGCTGAGACGAGTACTGCGGCCATGAGAATCGCATAAAACGGGGCTATATAAGGCTGTTTTGTGAAACCATCAGGGGCTCCAGGCGCAAGACGTTCTGCAACTAACCAGATTGCAGCAACTGCAAAAAGGATTGTTGAAAGATCAAAAGCAATTGATTTCTTGATTCCCCGAGTTGCCAAAGCCACAATGGTTAAGGCGGCAAGTGATCCGCAGAGGAATTGTGAGAAAAATGAGTCGATGTTCCAATATGGCAGCCATTGCTTTGCGCCACCAGTTAAGCCGTATTGCCAGCCCTTTAAATCTTTACCAGTCATGAAGTTATCAATGATCCAAGGATTCAATAATTGCAGTGCAAAAATCCAAATTATTAGTCCAGCGAAAGCGAAAAAAAGCTTTTTTGTGCTTTTAATTATGGCAAAGAGGACAATTGGAAGAAGTAAATAACATGAAACTTCAAGTCCGATTGACCATAACGGCCCATTTAGTTCGGCCGGGAAGAAAGATGAATAGTGATAGCTATTAATGAAGAAGAGACCCGAGATTAATCGCCACCAATTAATACTTTGATCAAAAACCCAGAACGCAATTACAGTGCAAAAAATTAAGTTAATCCAAAACGCAGGAATGATTCTTGCGGCACGATTTATTGCGTAGAACCGAAGACTTGGAAATTTCTCACCATGTACTAAAGAGTTCCAGAAGGGCAGGGAAAGCAAGCAACCCGAAAGAACGAAAAAGAGGCTAACGCCAACTTCTCCGCGCATTCCGAAGAAGTGAATGTTTTGAATCCAACCCGCTGCACTTTCCGGATTAAAGCGTTGGGTCGTGTGGTGCCAAACCACTAAGAGACAAGCAATCGCTCTAAGTCCGTCAGCGCCAGGTATTCGTGTAATTCGGGTACTCATATCGTGAAGTATTCCTTACTGAGCACAAGTTTCTGATAGGACACATCTTTGACTCTCATCCATAATTGCACCGTGAGCATTACTTCAGCCGTTTCTACGAGCAAGGATTCCAACCCTGCACTTGTACTGGTCCACGGGTTGGGTTCGGCAGGGACAATCTGGAAAAGTTTGATTCCTGAACTAGTTAAAGATTTCACGGTTTATTCCATCAATCTACCTGGACATGGTGATGCCGATTTAAATGCGCATGAAAAACATGATCCACGGTCACTTGGGAAAATGATTCTGGAATATATGAAAGATGTTCAAAATGTGCACAAGATGCACGTGGCAGGAAATTCTCTCGGTGGTTGGATTACTTTAGAGATGGCTGCTCTTGAACCAGATCGAATCTCAAGTGTTACTGCCTTGGCACCCGCTGGTTTATGGGTTGAAGCTCCGACCATGAAAATTCCACCAAGTATAGATTCGCGCATCTTGGCCAAGATTTCACAATTCTTTATGCCACTGGCATTTCATCTTCCGCCATTAAAAGCTTTGGGGTATCGAAAGATTACTCATTTATGGCGCGAACTAAGTTATGAATCTTGCAGAGATTCAGTGATTGCAATGGCGCGTTCGAAAGGTTACAAACCATTATGGCAAGGAATCCGTGGCAGAAGTTTTGATTCACAGATTGAACCTGAAGTAAAAGTTGCAATCGTCTTTGGCGATAATGATTTGACTCTTCCAGAAAATTTGGCGCAGGATAAGTCGGTAGCTCCATCGCATGCCAAGTGGATTCGAGTACCAAATTGTGCTCATGTGATTATGTGGAACCATCCCAAAACCACAGTTGAATTAATCAAAGAATCAGCTGGTTTCCATCAAGGTGGGCACATTAGTTAATACAATGAAAAAGATAATTGTCATTTATGAATTGTTACTCTGAGTAACAGTGTTTTAGGTAATACTTGTACTGAACTTCGGGTTTGGTAGCAAAAGGGACTTGGTTAATCACCAAGTCCCTTTTGCTTTCTATTCCGATTCATAAATTCTGTGCCATAATTCTCTTACGGATGTTTGGTAGTAATTGGGACTTGGTTAATCACCAGGTCCCTTTTGCTTTCCATATCGACAAAAACTAGCCAGTTTGAAAGGATCCTCCCATGACATTTAGATCACCTATCTTCGAACTTAGCCACACCTACGTTGATGAAGCGGCCGCCCTTAGCCCAATGGATTGCACTTACTTGGGCAATGGCCTAAATCAAGACAAACTTGATGATTTTTCAATTGCAGGTGCGCAGAAATCTGCTGATTTAACTAAAGCAACGTTGGCAAAACTTGTTGCGCTAAAGCCGATAGATGAGATTGATCGAATTGCCCAGACTGTTATGCAAGAGCGCCTTGAATCATCACTCGCCCTGCATGAGAGTCAAGAATCATTCGTGCTTTGGAATGTGCTGACTTCGCCACCTTCTAATGTGCGTTCAATTTTTGAATTGATGCCAAAGGAAAGCGATCAAGATTTCGACAACATCGCAAAGCGATTGGCTGCAGTCGATGGCGCTTATAAGTCTTGGACTGGTGCGATTATGGAAGTTGCTAAGAGCGGTAAGACAACTGCGCAACGGCAAGTGCGTGGAGTTATCGAGCAACTCGAAAGTTATGCCAATGGTGGCTTTAGCGCGATGTGCAAAAACTTTGATGCAGTTGGCAAGTATCCAGAGATGCATGCCAACGCAAAGCTGGCCGAAAAAGCCGCAGCCGAAACTGCAAGCTTCTTGAAGAACGTATACCTTCCTATTGCAACGCCAAATGACGCAGTTGGTGCAGATCGCTACGCAGTTTGGGCACGTTACTTCACTGGCGCAAAGTTAGATCTTCGCGCCACTTACGAGTGGGGCATGGCAGATCTCAAAGCGATCAACGAACGTATGTGGGAGATTGCCGAACAAATTAAGCCAGGCGCTAAAACACTTCGCGAAGTTGCTGATCACTTAGATCATGATCCTAAGTATGTAATCAAGGGTGCCGAAAATGTCGTTAAGTACTTACAAGACTTTACTGATGCCGCAATGGTGCGCATGGATGGCGAGTACTTTGAAATTGATGACCGCATTAAAATCTGCGAAGCCCGCCTTGCTCCTGAAGGCAGCGCATCTGCTCCTTATTACAACCCACCATCTGAAGATCTATCCCGCCCCGGCACAACCTGGATTCCAATGTTGGGCAAAGATGAAGTCAGTAGCTGGCACTTGGTTTCAACTTGGTATCACGAAGCAGTCCCTGGGCATCACTTGCAATGCGCAACCGTTGCGATTGAAAAAGATCGCTTGTCGCGTTTTCAAATAAATTCAGCGTGGATTAGTGGTTATGGCGAAGGTTGGGCGCTTTATGCCGAACGCTTCATGAACGAACTTGGTGCTTTTGATGAACCAGGTATCGAAATGGGATATTTATCTGCACAAGCATTGCGTGCCGCTCGCATCGTGGTAGATATCGGAATGCACCTTGGCTACACCGATTTCGATGGCAATGTTTGGAACGCCGAATCTTCGCGCAAACTTTTAAATGAGCAAGCACTGCTTGATGAAGTTCATTCACGTAGCGAAACAGATCGCTACTTAGGTTGGCCGGGCCAAGCAATTTCCTACAAGGTGGGCGAGCGCGTTTGGATGAAAGCCCGCGAAGATGCCAAAGCACGATTAGGTGATGCTTTCTCATTGAAGAAGTTCCACACTTATGCGCTAAAGATCGGTCCAATGGGTCTTGATCCATTTGCCGTAGAGCTGGCTAATTGGGATGGAAAGTAAAAAGAAAGTTTAAAACTATTTAACTGGCGAAAATCCAAGTGGCCGAGAAATTATTTTCTTTGCCTTCGCTTCGCTGATGCCCCAAACCGATAGCCCGATTCCGAAAGCCACATCAGCTTGAGCCGGTGTTAATTCTTCGGTTACAAAAACTGCAGTCAATAAACCTGTGTAAATATTTGTCCATAAAACAAATCGCTGCTCAAAATCATCGTTCTTAATCACGCCACTTGCCGCTATCTCACCGAAAACTTTTTTTCCTACGCCTTGGTCCATTTTTACGAGGATATATGGGTCTTCCGCCAAGGCATTATGCAAAATTTCGGCAAATTGCGGATGGGTCTCTCTGGCCCAAAAAATCTTGCGGCCAGAATCTAAAGTCCGCTCAAGTCGATCGCCCGGGGCCTTTAATTCATTCGCCCACATAAGCCACTCGACCCAGAGCTGACCTATCGCTTCTAGAAAGAGAACTTCCTTGTTTTCAAAGTATTTGTAAATCGTGGTGGGGGAAACCTGAGCGTGTGCTGATAGCTGTTCAATTGTGGCAGTTGGCCCAATTTCGGCCAAAACTTCTTGGGCATCCTTTATAAGTGCGGCTCGATTGCGTGCACTGTAGGCAGCTTGCCGCCCACCAGGGGCTGGTTCGGCCTTCTTCTTCGCTGCCATGTCCCAACTCTAGAACTAACCCACACGATTGGGGTAGTGCCCGACACTTGAAACGAAACTCTAAATATGGTGCTACCTCTCAAATATGGCATACTTTCCCAAGATTGGATACTTATTCCATTCCTGCCATAAGGGGTCTCGTGCTTAACATGTTTTCGTTAGATTTTAAGCAGATAAAGCGGAATTTGCGCGTGAACGTGGCGCGAGTTGTAGTTGCTGCCCTCGTGGGTTCACTCCTTGTGCCGGTTGTCGGAATAATTGCGCCACAAATTTTGCCAACAGCAGCAGCAAACAACGCTAACCCTGGAAGTATTGCTATTACTTCAACCAGCAACTGGGGCGGTATGTGTGGAACGGGTAATAATTATTTGACTTTAGACATCCCTAGTGCGCTGGCTCTATCCGGAAATGTCGAGTACACACTTGAGGCATGGGTAAAAACTGATGCCCTAACAAACACCAATTACACAGCAACTGGCCCTGCTCTGTCTGTTCAAGGTTGCGCAGAAGTAGGTACGGGTGCCGCGGTCCCCGGAAGATACGGTGAAGACACCCAAGGCTTTGAGGGTTGGAATCAACGGGCCCAGCGCGTGGACGGCGGCGGCGGTTCGCACTACATGAAGACAGCGGCAAATGGTGGCCTCGTTGCTCGTTGCGACGGCGCAGCCACGGGATGCCCCAAGGTGGAGTTTCCAACTGGTCGATGGACCCACATAGCCCTTCAGAAATCAATAATTGGCGGCAATGCGCGCCTGACAGCTTTTGTTGGCGGCAAAGTTGCCCAGTCTGCTACGTCTATCAATGCACCTTCGAGCCCATTACGAATTTTCAAATTTGGCCCCTTTGGTGATAACGCTTCGGGTAAGGCCTTTTACGGGCAAATGCGTTTGTCAAATGTCGCTCTATATCCGAAAGATGGGACTTCAGCATTTGCACCGTCCTATGATTTTTCGACAACGGTATCCGGTGGAACCGTTCTTGCATTGATAAAACCGCAAACCAATACCACTACTTCAAACGCAGTCGATTTAACGGGTAACGGAGCTGTCCTGTCCACTCGTGTTACAGGGGGCAGCATTGCAGCCTCCTCAGACTTTGCTTCACCGCCACCACCGGCATTTAGTTATTCACCTGCGTCGCGCACAATTTTTGCCGGTTCGCCGCTACCCACAACTAACATAGTTTCAACGGGCGGTGACATCAACAGTTTCTCGGTTAGCCCTGCACTCCCAAGTGGATTGAATCTAAATACAACAACTGGCGAAATTTCGGGAACTCCGGCCTTATCTTCCCCCACCACAACATATGTTGTTGCTGGTACGCAAAACAGTTCGGGATTGCAAACTACGGCAAACATTTCCATTACTGTAAACAAACTAGTCACCTCGGTGTCCCTTGCCTTGGCCAACAGTGCAGTGCAGGTCGGCGTAACTAACACACTTACCGCGACCGCATCCACACCAGGAAATGTCTCATTTCAAACAGATCAGGGAGTTATTCCAGGCTGTTCGTCTGTTGCAACAACGACCGTGAGTCCATTTACGGCAACTTGTCCTTGGGTCCCAACCTCTAGTTACTTCACAATGAACGCAACATTGACGCCAACTAATACTGAGTTAGCTACTTCTACATCCACACCTTCACTTACTAATATCCGCGGAAGCCTAAGGCTCACTTCAACCGGACAGACTAATTACCCGGGGGAGACTCAGAATCGACTTGCTACGAACAACGCACTTCGGTTGAATTTTCCTGAAGGCACCGGATTAGTTACTTCTCAATCTTTCACTATTGAAACATGGGTAAAGGTTAACAACTCAATCCTAAATATAGATTTAGGTGCTTTTTACGGGGATGGCTTCTATGCTGATCGTGGAAACTCAATTTCAATTAATGGGACCGACTCCAGAATTTATGGCTTTTTAGGTGGTTCAGTTATTGGTCTCACCGTCCCGGCTACCCCTTTTGCATCCAACAACACGTGGCAAAATGTGGTTTATCAAAGAAAAGTTGTCCCTGGCAGTCCTTCAGAGGGATACGACGCCGTCTTTATAAATGGTGTTTTGGTAACACAGTTTGGTACTGGTGGCTATACGCAGGGTGATCCGACTTCGCAACAAAAAAGTATTGGTGTTCGAATTGGACCATTTAATGGTATTACCCAGATCGGGCCTACTCAAGTTTTATCAGGTGTTGCCGCATATCCACTGACAGGTTTTTCACCAGCGACAACCTACTCATTCGGCGCAAATACCTTAGCTTTATTCCAGCCGAGTTCGACGTCATGTAACTCTACGGCGGTAGCGCCATCAACTGTTACCGCGAGTAATGGTGCATCAACTGCTGCGTGTTCAACAGAATACCCAGTTGCGCCTCCATCAATTACATCAGTTGTTGCAAATAGTGGACCAATTGCTGGTCTAAACACTGTTGTGATTTCTGGAACCAACTTTATTGATTTAGTTGCCAACGGCTTAAAGTTTGGTGCGACTGCAATCCCTCTGGCCGATTACGCAATCAACACTTTCGGGACACAGATCACTGTAAAAGTTCCTCCGGGTGTACTGGGGACTCTTGATGTCACGGTTCAAACCGCAGGTGGTACAACAGCAATATCGGCGGGCTCGAAGTACAGCTATGTGGCTGCGCCAACCATAACAAGTTTGAGCCCTGCAGTTGGAGCTGAAGCTGGTGGAATTGGTGTAGTTATAACCGGAACAGGTTTCACAAATGCTTCAGCCGTTACCTTTGGGTCAGGTAATGCCACCTCTTTTACGGTGAATAGCTCAACTCAAATCACGGCAAACTTTCCAGCTGGTATTGGAAGTACTTTTGTAAAGGTGACAACACCTGGCGGCACTTCTGCAGAGAATACTGCTTCTACTTTTGCATACACGTCCGCAACTAGGGTTACCTCAGTGAGCCCTGCCACTGGTTCGACTAGCGGCGGTACCGTAGTCGAAATTTCTGGTACAAACTTCACCTCTTCATCAACCGTTGTGTTTGGTTCAACTGCAGCCACCAACGTTTCGTACAACAGTGGAACGGGCAAGCTAACCGCTACATCACCAGCCGGAACTGGAACAGTAAACGTTAGGGTTACTACTGCTGGATCACAATCGGCTACAGATGCAGCTAATCAATTTGTGTACACCGCTACTGTGGCCGTTTCAGCAATTTCTGTCGCATTTGGTCCGACTACTGGCGGTACCGTAGTTGAAATTTCAGGTACAAACTTCACATCAGCCTCAACCGTTGTATTTGGTACAACGGCAGCGACTAACGTTTCTTATAACAGCGGCACGGGCAAGCTAACCGCTACCTCGCCAGCTGGAACGGGAACAGTTAACGTAAGAGTCACCACTAGCGGAACGCAATCGGCGACTGCTACAGCTAATCAATTTATTTACTACGCGCCACCAACCATTACTGGTCTTTCAAGATCAACTGGCCCAAGTGGTGGTGGATCTTCAGTCGTTATCACCGGTACTAATTTCATAGCTGGATCCACTGTGGCTTTTGGTGCAAACAATGTGACTACTTTTACTATCAATAGTTTGACTCAAATTACTGCAACTTCTCCAGCTGGTACTGGAGCAGTTGATGTGCGGGTTTCAAACCAAGGTGGAACATCTGCAGATTCTGTTGCAGATAACTTTACTTATTTCCCAATACCTGCAGTTACAACTATTTCGCCCACAACTGGCACAACTGCCGGCGGAACCTCGGTCACTATTACCGGTCAGAATTTTCTTGGCGCTACAGCTGTGAAATTTGGAACAGCGGATGCAATATTTACCGTAGACAGCGCAACTCAGATTACCGCGACTCTGCCTGCTGGAACGGGTGAAGTTAATGTCACCGTGATCACGCCAGGTGGAACTTCAGCTGTCGCGCTTTATGGCAAGTTCACCTATGTTTCGCCACCAACTCTTTCCTCGATCTCACCTTCTTCAGGAATGCTAACTGGCGGACAAGATGTAATCATCACTGGAACTGGTTTAAACAACCTGCTAATCACCGGCGGTGTTTTATTTGGTTCAATTGCGGCACAAACTGTCTCAATTATTGATTCGACGCAGATCAGAGTAGTCACGCCAGCCACAACAGTTTTGGGTGAGATTGATATTTTCTTGGTTAACTCATCTGGATCATCGTCTGCTAGTGCGGCCAGCAAGTTCACATACACAAAATCAAACGATACAAAACTATCTGCCCTTGCACTTTCACAAGGCACCCTAGTGAGCGCTTTTTCACCCACAACTATTTCTTACACCTCTTCAGTTATTAACTCCGTTGACAAAGTAACTGTGACTCCAACAGTTAACCAAGCCAACGCCACTGTTCAGGTCAAGGTTGGTTCTGGGGCATTTGAAACGGTTGCATCAGGGTCAGCATCGCTAGATCTGCCTTTAGTTGTTGGCGCCAATACGATTTTGGTTAAAGTCACAGCTCACGACGAAACAACTACTAATACCTACACAATTGTCTTAACTCGACTATCAAACGATGCAACCTTGTTTGCTGCATCCATCAAGGCACAAACTGCAACTCTTGGGACTCCAGATGCGGTATTAGCATCTGTAATCGCAGGTGAAATTACTTTGACCACCGAACAGGCAACAGGTGCGCTAGCTACTACATTTACTAAGACAGAGGCTGGCGCCACAATTACCAAGATAGTTAAGTATGCATTTGGCACAAGTACGGCAGGATTTGAGACTGACACTGCATTTGCTAATAGCGCAACGACTGCAGTGGCAAATGGTGATTTCTTCATTGTTAAGGTCATCGCTCAAGATGCAACGGTCAACTACTCACGCTTTAACGTAACCGTTAATTCCGATGTTGCCACTCTCTCTGGTTCAACGATCAAGGGCCAAACCTCAACCCTGGGCACTCCGAGCGCGGTATTAGCATCTGCTACACCAGGTGCGATCACTCTTACAACAACTCAAGCAACAGGTACTGATACAACTACCTTTACTAAGACTGATGCAGGCGCAACAATCACCAAGATTGTTAAGTATGCAACTGGCGCAAGCACAACTAACTTTGATACTGATGCAGCCTTCATAAATGGTGCAGATACCACTGTTGCTCATTCTGACTTCTTCATTGTTAAGGTCACCGCTGCAGATGCAACAGTTAGGTTCTATCGAGTTAACGTCACGGTTAATTCAAATATTGCAACACTTTCTGCCTCTACCACCATTAAAGGTTTAGCGCCATCAGCTTTTGGAACTTCGAGCGCCACCCTAGGCTCTGAAACACCAGGTGCGATCACTCTTACAACAGCTCAAGCAACAGGTACTGCAGCAACTACCTTTACCAAGACAGATGCTGGCGCAACAATTAACAGAATCGTCAAATACGCTTCTGGCGCACCTACCGCAAACTTTGAAATCGATACTGCCTTTATCAATGGTGCAACCAGCACAGTGGCAAACGGTGATTTCTTCATCATCAAGGTCACTGCTCAAGATGGAACAGTGAACTACTCACGCTTTAACGTAACTGTTAACTCAAACGTTGCAACACTTTCGGCCGGATCCATTAAGGGTCAAAGCGCAACATTAGGAACTGCGGGCTCAGCTCTCGGATCTCTAGCAGCAGGATCGATTACTTTAACTACCGCTCAAGCAACTGGTGTTGATACAACTACCTTTACTAAGACTGATGCTGGCGCCACAATTACTAAGATCGCAAAGCTGTCATCTTCTTCAGATGAGAATTCAACAAACTTTAATGCAGCTGCAGCCTTTACCAATGGCGCAACTGACACAGTTTCTAATGGTGATTACTTCATTATTCAGATTACCTCTGCAGATGCAACGGTCAACTTCACACGTTTTAACGTCACTGTTAATTCAAACGTTGCCACTTTGTCAGGTGCATCTATCAAGGGCCTTAACTCAACTCTGGGAACCCCGAGCGCAGTATTAGCATCAGTTGTAGCGGGAACAATCACCTTGACCACCGCGCAAGCAACAGGTACTGCAACAACTACCTTCACTAAAACAGATAGCAATGCGGCAATCTCTAGAATCGTCAAATATGGATCTGGTGCGCCCACATCAAACTTTGAGACAGATACCGCCTTTACCAATGGCGCAGCAGATACTGTCGCTAACGGTGATTTCTTTGTTGTTAAGGTCACCGCCGCAGATGGAACAGATAACCACTACCGCTTTGACGTCACAGTAAATTCTGACGTTGCTACCTTGTCTGGCGCATCTATCAAGGGCCAAAGTGCAACTATAGGAACTGCGGGCTCGACTCTAGGTTCTCTATCGGCAGGAACAGTCACTCTGACCACTGCTCAAGCAGTAGGTGCTAACACAACTACTTTTACTAAGAGCGATGCTGGGGCAACAATCACCAAGATCGCAAAGCTGGCATCTAGCACAGTTGAGAACTCAACAAACTTTAATGCTGCCGCAGCCTTTACCAATGGCGCAACTAGCCCAATTACCAACGGTGACTACTTCATCGTTCAGGTCACTGCAGCTGATGCAACAGTTAACTACACACGCTTTAACGTGACCGTTAACTCAAATGTTGCAACACTTTCGACCGCAACTATTAAAGGTTTTAGCACAACCCTGGGAACTGCTGGTACGGCTTTGGGATCGCTCGCAGCTGGCAGTGTTACTTTGTCGGTATCTCAAGCAACAGGTACTGAACTTACTACTTTTACTAAGACAGATGCTGGCGCAACAATTACCAAGATTGCAAAACTCGGATCTGGTGTAGCTGAGAACTCAACAAACTTTAGTGCTGCAACAGCCTTTACCAATGGCTCAACTGCCACAGTTACTAATGGTGATTACTTCATCATTCAGGTAACCGCAGCAGATGGAACAGTTAACTATTACCGCTTTAACTTAGTATTTGCGACAAACCCCACTGCGCCGTTGAGCTTGAGTGCAACAGCGCAAGGAGGGGGCGCTAATTTAACTTGGAGTGCGCCAACAGGCAATGGTGGCTCTGCTATTACTGGATATGAAATTCAGGCCTCTACGGATTCCACAACGTGGACTATCGTGGGCGGGACAAATGAAAGTACAAGGCAATTATCTATAGAAACTCTAAACAACGGAACTGCATACACATACCGAGTCAGAGCGACTAATAGTTCCGGAGACTTGAACTATAACTGGGCAACAAGTACTTCAGTTAGATCTTTCTACTTAGTAGAGTGTTCTACGAGCGGAAGTTTTTATGTAAACTCAACACTTTCTGTAGTGCAAATACCTTCTGCAGCCGGCGTAAATTGCAAGGGCGAGGTCACGATCCCACAAGGAATCGTTCAGATAAATAGCAATGCATTTACAGTTAACACCGAAACGAGCAATCTACTTGTAACTAAAGTTAATTTCCCGGCGACTGGACTCCGAACCATTGACCAAGGTGCATTTAAGAATCTAGGTCTCACATCTGTTTCTATCCCAGCAACTGTTGAAACTGTTGGCATATATTCATTTATGAATAACCCCCTAACCACGGTCTATGTTGCTGGAACAGGTACTGGTTATCACGCAACAGCTTTATTGGATTCAGCATTTAAATGTGTGCCGTTGGTTTGCCCGAATAACCCAGGTATCGCCTTGACCTTAGGCAGTGGAAAAATTCAGATTGGTGAAAACTTTGGCACAGGAACAGTTTTCTCAAGTGTTGATTGGGGAACTGGAATAACTAGTATCGGGCGCAAAGCGTTTTACAATGTTGCAGCCGGTAGTTGGGCACCACTTTTCCCACGAACAATTTCCCAATTTGATGCTCAAGCTTTTGAAGGCACCGGTATAAAGACAATTCGATTTGGCACTGCAACCACACATAGCGTTACCTCTATTAATACAACTGCATTTGATACTTCGATAAATAGCGTTCAATACTGCGGGTCAACCGGCACCGTCTTATCCAATTACATTAATTCGCGCTTTACCAGCAAAACAATCTGGTGCGCCGAAGTTGTTCCCAATGCCCCTATCAATTTAACGGCTACAGCTGGAGCCTCTGGTCAGGTTCAGTTGAACTGGAGCAAAGGTGCAACACGTAATGAAGCACCTACTAATGGTTTTGATATTAGGTACTCATCTGATGGTGGCTCAACCTGGTCAGCGCTAATACCTGCTGTTGGGTCAGCTACTTCGTTAATAGTTCCAAATCTAAGCAATGGAACAAGTTACACATTCCAGATAAGAGCAAAGAATCTCTTTGGTGAAAGTGTCTACTCAGCAAACGCAACTGCCACACCACTTGGTACACAAATAAACCCAACGTTTGGTCCATCCACTTCGACTGCAGTTGGATTCACCGTAAATCTAATAAATTACGACTCAAGTTATACCTACAGCGTGCCGCAATTTACTTCTGGCTCAGGAACCATCACAGTCGGAACTGTAACTGGAAGTATTTTGCCGATCACCGTTACCGGAATGTCACCTGGCGCGGTAGCAACAATTTCGATTGATAATCAGAAGACTGGTTTTGCAAGTGGTAACGGAGTGGTCTCTGGAAGCGCGCTGAATGCCGCCAGAGTCCCAGTAATTGGAAATATTGTCACTCTTACTAGTGGCTTTACTGCAGCAGTTACTAATTACGATTCTGCATTCACATGGGGCGTTTCATCATCGGCTGGAACTGCAATTATCAATACGCAGGGCGGAATTACCGTTTCTGGTGTTGCGCCATCGACTGCTGTTCAACTAACTGTTAACGCCACTCGCACCACATATGCCCCAGGTTCAACGCAGACAACTGTTACAACTCTGGCGCTGTTAAGGGTTTTCTATGACGGAACTCGTTCAACAGGTGGGGCAGTACCAACTGATGCAATCTCTTATGCCTCAAATGCTTCGGCGACCGTTTTAGCTAATCCTGCCTCAGGTGGTTTGACGCTAAATGGTTATGATTTTTCTGGCTGGAGTCTAAATGCTGATGAGTCTGGTCAGACTTATCAACCAAATGCCACTCTGCAACTTGGTTTAGTCAACATCACTTTGTATGCAAAATGGACTTTGACGCAATACACCGTTACTTATAATTCGAATTTGGCAACAGGTGGTTCCGTACCTGTCGATTCAAATACCTACACAATGGGTGGCTCTGTACCAATTTCAGCAAACACCGGAACTCTTACTCGTACTGGTTATAGCTTTATCGGCTGGGGGCTAAGTTCAACCGATACGGCAAATCCATATGTTTCAGGAAACACATACACGGTTGGCACAAACAACATCGCGCTGTGGGCTCGTTGGTCAGCTAATACCTACCGAGTTACTTATGATGCAAATGGTGGCACGGGTGCGCCAAGTAAAGCTTATGACGATTACACAACAGCAGGCACTGCAATTTCATTGGCCACCAGAGGTAATCTGGAAAAGTCTGGCTATAACTTTAATGGTTGGGGACTGACTGCAGTTTCAACACCAGTTGCAGATCAATTCACAACTGCTGCCAGTATCGATCTTTATGCACAGTGGACAGTTGCTAACTTCGCAGTTACATATCTTGCAGGTACTTACGGAAGTGGAACTGTTCCGACGCAAGCAAATGTAAATTACGGAACCAGCTTTACAGTGGCAGCAGCAACTGGGCTGACCGGCAGCGATGGAACTAATCCATATGCATTTGTGTCATGGAGTGATGGAACTAAGACGTATGCCCCAGGCCAGAGCATTCTTATGGGCGCAGGTGCAGTCACTTTAACTGCGCAATGGACCCGAATTTATAATGTTACTTATTCCTTTAATGGTGGCAGCGTCACCACCCCGATTGCAGATCAGCAGAAGATTGCCGGAGACACAATCGTTATTAGCTCTGTTGTGCCAGAGCGTGCCGGATACATTTTCGCCTCATGGAAAGATCAAAGCGGTGAAACTGCTGTAGCAGGTGCTAACTATGAAGTGCGCGCAAATAACTACTTGTTATACGCGCAGTGGACTGCCAGGTCTTACACCATTATTTACGATGTAAATGGTGGAAATTCATCTCCAATGCAGTCAAATAAGACTATCGGTCAGATCTTTACAGTTGCAGCTGCGCCTTCAAAGGTAGGTCATGACTTCGAGCACTGGAGTGATGGAACCAGTAATTACAACCCTGGCGCTGATTATCAGGTTGGAATTAGCAACGTCGTGCTTCAGGCAATCTGGACGCCACAGGTTTATCAGATTTCCTATAACTTTAATGGTGGTACCGGAACACCAATTACTGCGCAGAATTACACTTACGGATCTGGCCCAGCAACTTTGCCAGCATCAGGACCTACTCGCTTTGAAAACAATTTCCTAGGTTGGGCAACAACGCCTACTGCGACAGCACCAGTTAGTGCTTCTTTTGCACCAAGCGGAAACATCTTGATGCACGCAGTATGGGTCACTTCGGTTTATCGCTTAACCTTTGATGCAAATAGTGGCGTCAGTGATGCAACAACAGCAACTGTGACTATTGGGCAATCGACAACCTTGCCAGTTGCGACCAAGACAAATTACAACTTACAAGGTTGGTCGGTTGCACAAACTGGCGGAACGATAATTCCATTGACCAGCCCTTACACACCAACAGCTGATGCAATCTTGTATGCACAATGGGTTGCTCAAATATTCACTGTTACATATAACGGCAATGGTGGAACAGCTGGAAGGGCCTCTGACTCTGTAAGTTACAACGTCCAAACGCCAATAGTTTTGCCTTCGGCAAGTCGTACCAACTATGTATTTAACGGTTGGTATTCGCAAGCCTCAGGCGGATATTTACTTGGTGAAGCCGGTGCGAATTATTCACCTACTACTTCAGTTACTGCCTATGCGCGCTGGATTCAGGGATCTCTATATGGCATGGGGCCGGCAACGCTGATTGCACAATTAACAGTTCGAGATGGCCTTGATACTGGATTTACTGCGGGCAGCAATGGCAGCAAGGCAACGGTTGCTTACACAGCAGGCGCCCTTCCTGATGGCACAGTAATTACTGCATATTTAGAAGACTCGACAACTCGAGTTAGCTCACTTCTGCAAACTACGGCAACACCAATTCTCTCTCTGATTCTTGCTTGGGTTGCACCAGATGGAACTGTGCCAGATACGGTTGATGGTAAACCAATCGTTATGACTGTTACCAACTCAAGCATCACGGCCGGATCAAAGGTTTATGGCTTAGTAGGTAACCAACCAGAAATCTTGGGAGTTGCACAAATTGATGGCGAGGTTCAGGTTTCTATTTCAAAGGATCCGGTTGTTGTAGTAGCTATGGTCGCACCAGATGCGCCAACTGGTGTAACTGCAACTGCGATTAATAGCACCTCAGCGACCATTTCATGGACCGCGCCAGTAAGTAATGGTGGATCTGCAATTATCGGCTACACGGCACAATCAAATGCCACTCAGACTTGCACATCAACAACTGCAACTAGTTGCGTAATGACCGGCTTGGTAGCAGGAATTTCTTACACATTTACTGTGACGGCTACAAATGCAATCGCAACAAGTCTCCCTAGCGCGGCTTCTGTTGCAATCTTTACTGAAGACACAGCGGCGATCGCTCTTGCTGCACAACAAGCAGCCGCAGCATTGGCTGCACAACAAGCCGCCGCACAACAAGCAGCCGCAGCATTAGCTGCACAACAAGCAGCCGCAGCATTAGCTGCACAACAAGCAGCCGCAGCATTGGCTGCACAACAAGCCGCCGCACAACAAGCAGCCACAGCATTAGCTGCACAACAAGCAGCCGCAGCATTAGCTGCACAACAAGCCGCCGCAGCATTAGCTGCACAACAAGCCGCTGACGCATTAGCCGCACAACAAGCCGCCGCAGCATTAGCTGCTGCAGATCTAAAGGCTAAGCAGGAAGCAGAAGCCAAGGCCGCTGCAGAGAAGGCTGCTGCCGATGCAAAAGCCGCTGCAGAGAAGGCTGCTGCCGATGCAAAAGCCGCCGCAGAATTAAAGGCAGCTCAAGATAGAGCAGCGGCAGAAGCTGCTGCAGCAGCAGCCCTTAAGGCGGCCCAAGAACTAGAAGATGCGAATGCCAGAGCTGCTGCAGAGTTAAAGGCTGCACAAGACAAGGCTGCAGAAGATGCTCGCATTGCTGCTGAGTTAAAGGCCGCGCAAGAAAAGGCAGATGCTGATCTAAAGGCTGCAGCTGAAAAGAAAGCCCTTCAAGATGCGGCAGCTGCGGCAGCACTTGCCGCTAAAAAGATCGTTCCTAAGATCTCGCTCTACTCAATCTCATCCAAGTTGACCTTGAGCTCTTACGACAATGCGTATTTAAAGAAATATATCTCGACTCTTAAGAGCAAGGCGATCGTGACCTGTATTGGTTATTACTACACCAAGAATACGACGCTGGCTAAAGCGAAAGCTCTTGCAACTACTCAAGCAACCGCTGTCTGCAAAATGATCAAGAAGGCGAAGCCAACTGTTATCACAAAGGTAGTTCTATACCCATCAACTAAAGCACCAAAGGCTGCCCAAGGTGCCAAGTGGGTCGCAATTAGCTATCGAGTGGATTCATTTAAAGGTAAGTAGATGTTCTACTCTTTAGTCGATCCATCTTTAGCGATCTTGTAAGATTTGTGCATGAAATTTCTTATCTCGGTAATTGATGACCTTGCTAATTCAGGTACGCCTGATGAAATGGTTGAGATCGATAAATTCAATGACTACCTTCGCGATAACGGTCACTGGTTCTTTGCATGGGGACTTCAAGAACCCGCGTCAGCCACAGTCATTGATAATCGCGGTGGTGCAAACGTAAGCACGGGCAAACCACTTTTTGAGGCAAAAGAAAATTTCAGTGGCCTTTGGATTATTGAGGCAGCTGATGCTGAAACAGCCCGAAAATTGGCTTTCGAAGCATCTAAAGCTTGCAACCGAAAAGTTGAGCTGCGCCCCTTCCACTAAATACTTAATGATCTAGGCATACTTAGCCCATGATTGAGATTGAGCAATTTCAGGTTCGTGGACTTTCTGGAATGGTCCATAAAGTTCGATTTGGTTCTCGCACCGTTGATTACTGGGCGCCTGCGAATCCGGGACACCATGTTCTTGTGGCTCATGATGGTCAGAACATTTTTGACAAACGCAATATCGGAATTAATCCCCATCAGAGAGCAACTTGGGAACTCGCAAAATCTGCAACGAGAATTGCTGAATTAAACGATCTAACTCCGCCAACAGTTATTGGCGTTTATCACACGTCTTATGTTGAAGATAATCTGGGTCGGGTAAAGGAATATACGCCCGCTGCGTTTATGAAAAAGCGGGAAGATTGGGCGCCTATTAGTTATGGCTTGTATCCAGAGAACATTGATGAATTTTTAAGTGGCTTAACTGCCGACCAACTTATAGAACAGATTGTTAGTGTAATTGTTCCAACGATTACGCAAAAAATTGGTCAAACATATTCTCCTGAAACCACCGCAATTCTTGGTGCAAGCATGGGCGGCCTAGCTGCGATTTACGGAGTGATTCGCAGGCCTGACTTTTTTCATACTGCACTTAGCTTCTCGCCACATTGGATTATTGGTGGAAACAAACTAGCCGAAAATTTAATGAATTCATTTCCAGATCCCGGAACTCACAAACTCTGGATGAGCCGCGGCACAAAAGGCCTAGATGCTTTATATGAAGAGCCACAGGACTTAGCAACAAAATTGATAAAAGCAAGAGGTTATCGCGAAAGCGCTGATTTAAAGTATCGGACTCTAAATCACGGTGCTCATTCAAATGCGACTTGGGCGCGATACGTGCCCGATGCCCTTAATTTTTGGCTAAAGTAAAATCAACCTAGTAAGTTTCGCAGTTACACTTAATCCATGAGCGTAAAACTTCGCCCCTATCTGCAAAGTGAATTTGAACGTGCGTGCGAAATAAGAGAGATCAGTTCTCCTGAAAGCAGAGAGCGCTTTAAGTTGAGATTTGAAAAAGCAGGTGAATGGTTTGACCACTATTTGCATTTAGCGATCGAAAACGATGGCGAACTGGTTGGTGATTTTCAATTACGAAAGTGTGAAAAAACTATGCCAGATGGCTGCTGGGAGATGGGGCTTGAACTTCTGCAAGATGACCGGGGCAAGGGGATTGGGACCGAGGCACTTATTGCTGGCACCAAGTATGCCTTTGCTAACGGATGTCATCGCCTTCAAGGTTCTACTGAAGAATCAAACGTTGCTATGCGAAAAGCTTTTGAAAAAGCCGGTTGGAAATTCGAAGGCGTTCAAAAGGCGCTCTTTCTAGAAAAAGATGTACCGGTTGATTATTACTCTTACGCCGTAACAAAATTCGATTGATTAGCGGTTTGCTCGCTCGTAAGAAATAGGGTCTAGCGCATCTAGATTGATTACATCCATTTTATTCATGGCAAGAATGTCGGCGATCTGAGCACGATGTTCGATCGAATGATTGACTGTTTGTGCAACGATTGTTGTGTTTTGAAAAGAAACAGTTTCGCCATATCGGACAAATGTCAGCATTTCTTCGGGCTGGTCGATTAAATCCAAGAATTCTGCATCATTTATTAGCGATTGCGCCGCGAGAGCTTTCATTCCTTCAGAGGTTATTGGATAGTTGAACTCAGCAGGGGTTTCGATCTTCTTTAATCTTGAAAGTAAACGCCCTTGTGAAATAACAATATGGTTAGCAATGGTGCTGACATTCCACTCTGGGTTCCAAGCTGAATATGAAAGCGCTTCTTCAGGAAGTTCGCTTAACTTGGTGAAAACTAAATGGTTAGCCCAGGACATATGCTTAAAAAGCTTGATTAAAGAAAGATCGCTCATTGCCAAATCCTATTCACTGGTTCTTTGTCTCGTGAATGAAAGACCAAACATCAAGTGAATCAAGATCTACATGGTGGCCATGCTGCTTCATAATCGCCGCGATCTGACCTTTATGTTCGGCTGCATGCATTACTGCTTGCGAGAGTATTAGCGAGATCGTT
Source organism: Candidatus Nanopelagicaceae bacterium (assembly GCA_965267915.1). Taxonomy (GTDB): domain Bacteria; phylum Actinomycetota; class Actinomycetes; order Nanopelagicales; family Nanopelagicaceae; genus Planktophila. Next base: position 267,970 of record OZ254153.1, read on the forward strand.
GCACGGATGATTCCATTTTCGCCTTCAATCTCTAAATCTTTATCTGATTGTGTACAAAAATTTATTAGAACTGAATCTAGTTCAGCCATGATTGGTAAATACTCACGGGCAACTGCGCCATTAACAATCGGCTTTAGATCAGTCCAAGTAGTTCCATTTAAACAGTACCGGTACCACTCACCGCTACCGGCTAAGTGAGTCAGAATTTCGCCAATCGGCCATTCGCCATTGGCTGCCTTTAAACCAAATACTTCATCAGGTTGTCCTAGAAATGACTCGAAGAATTTTTGATTAGACCAAGCTAAATGGCGAAGTGAGGTATCTAGTGAAATCATTGAAATACCCTATCTGTAGGCTGGTTTGATCGCCTTCAAATCGCATATTTTGAGAAATTTCTCGCTCAAATTGCACTTCTGCTGATCTCGTTTATGCTCTAGTTATATCTATTTATGAATTGAAAGGTCTAACTAATGTCTGATTCAGCGAAGTGTCCAGTACCTCACGGCGCAACCACCACGGCCGAATCTGCGAATGAATACTGGTGGCCGAAGAGCCTTAATTTAGAGATCTTGCATCAACATGACACTAAGACCAATCCGCTTGGCGCTGACTTTGATTATTTAGAAGAGCTGAAGAAGTTAGATATTCCAGCGCTAAAAAAAGATATGCATGAGTTAATGACCAATAGCCAAAGTTGGTGGCCAGCAGATTGGGGTCACTACGGTGGATTGATGATTCGTTTGTCTTGGCATGCAGCAGGTACATACCGAATTGCAGATGGTCGTGGCGGCGCCGGTTCAGGTAGCAATCGTTTTGCTCCACTAAATTCATGGCCAGATAATGCCAACCTAGATAAAGCTCGCCGACTACTTTGGCCGATAAAGAAAAAGTACGGAAATAAAGTTAGCTGGGCAGATCTATTAGTTTTGGCCGGAACAATTGCTTATGAATCAATGGGGCTAAAGACTTTTGGTTTTGCTTTTGGTCGCCCAGATATCTGGTATCCAGAGACTGATATTTACTGGGGTTCTGAAAAAGAGTGGCTAGCGCCAAGTGATTCACGTTATGGCGATTTAAATGATGCCTCAACAATGGAAAATCCACTTGCCGCAGTTCAGATGGGCTTGATTTACGTAAACCCTGAAGGTGTTAATGGAAAATCAGATCCGCTTAAGACTGCGGCCCATATTCGCGAAACTTTTGCTCGCATGGCAATGAATGATGAAGAAACTGTGGCACTTACAGCCGGTGGTCACACCGTCGGAAAAGCACACGGAAATGGTTCTGCTAAGAATTTAGGTCCGGCGCCAGAAGCAGCTGAACTAGAAGAGGCTGGCTTAGGGTGGATGAATCACACAACTCGCGGCGTTGGTCGTGACACTGTAACTAGTGGAATAGAAGGCGCCTGGACCACCAACCCAACTAAATGGGACGGCGGATACTTTGAACTTCTCTTTAAATATGACTGGGAACTTAAGAAGTCACCTGCTGGTGCAACTCAATGGGAACCAATAAATATTGCCGAAGAAGATAAGCCAGTAGATGTAGAAGATCCATCAATTCGCTACAACCCAATGATGACTGATGCTGATATGGCAATGAAGATGGATCCTGCTTATCGTGCGATTTCAGAGCGCTTCCAAAAAGATCAAGCAGCGTTTGACGATGCATTTGCTCGTGCTTGGTTTAAGTTAACGCACCGCGATATGGGGCCAAAGGTTCGCTACATCGGCCCAGATGTTCCAGCCGAAGATTTGATTTGGCAAGATCCGGTGCCTGCGGGCAATACAAGTTATAACGTTGCCGAAGTTAAACAAGCAATCGCGGCATCTGGTTTATCGGTTGCGGATTTAGTTTCAACTGCATGGGATAGCGCGCGTACTTATCGCGGCTCTGATAAACGTGGCGGTGCCAATGGGTCTCGCATTCGTTTAGCACCACAAAAAGATTGGGAAGGTAATGAGCCAGCGCGTTTAGCTCGAGTACTTTCAGTACTAGAACCAATCGCTCAAAAAAGTGGCGCCTCTATTGCAGATGTAATTGTTCTTGCGGGCGGTGTTGGTATTGAGCAAGCTGGCAAGGCAGCAGGTTTGAACCTAGAAGTTCCGTTCACACCAGGTCGCGGAGATGCAAGTGCTGCACAAACAGATGCAGATTCATTTGCACCGCTTGAACCAATTCACGATGGTTTCCGCAATTGGCAAGCAAAAGATTATGTAGTTAGCCCAGAAGAGTTGCTACTTGACCGTGCACAATTGATGGGGCTTACTGCACCTGAAATGACCGTGTTATTAGGCGGTATGCGAGTCCTCGGCACAAACTACGGTGGCACCAAACATGGTGTATTTACTGACCAAGTTGGCGCTCTGACCCCTGATTTCTTTGTGAATTTAACTGACATGTCATACATCTGGGAACCAGCCGGAGTAAATCTCTACAACATACGCAACCGAAATACTGGTGAAGTAAAATTCACTGCAACTCGAGCAGATTTAGTTTTCGGTTCAAACTCTGTTCTACGTTCATACGCCGAGCTTTATGCCCAAGATGATAACAAAGCCAAATTCGCAAACGACTTTGTAGCCGCCTGGGTAAAAGTTATGAATGCAGATCGCTTCGATATCTAACTAAATACTCTTTGCCATGATCGCATCATGAACATATTGCGCCAAGCCCCTGACTCGGCCATCGTAATATTTCTTGAAGCGTTCATCGTTGAGATACATGAGAGCTAAGTTTTGCTGCATCTCAACACTGCATTCATAAAACCATTTAGAAATTGCTGCTCTGTGAGCCAGCACAATTTCTTGGACTTCTGGAGATCGATAGTCAACGCCGTTACCAAAAGCAGTTGCAAATCTTTCAGTGACTGCTTCTTGGTCAACCTTGGCCGCAGCGAAATCTGCATGGGTATATTTAGCTGTGCGCTCATTGGATTGTCGGTATTCGTCGGTATTGCCCCATTGGGCTTGAACTTCTTGCTCGTACTCGTTCATAGTTACAGAGTTTAGAGTAAATACTTAGATAAGATTTGGCGTAAGCACAGATACCTTTAGGAGCTAACTTGTTCGAAGCAGTATTTCTTGGCGCCTTACAGGGTCTGACTGAATTTCTACCGATCTCATCTAGCGCGCATATTCGAATTGCCGGTGCTCTTTTTGGCACAACTGAAGATCCAGGTGCTCGCTTTACCGCAATCACTCAGATCGGTACCGAGCTTGCGGTATTAATCTTCTTTAGAAATGACATTAAACAGATTATTTCAGCCTGGTTTCGCCAAATTACTAAGCGCGCAAGCTTTTCGGAGAGCGAAAAATCTGATGCACGAATGGGATGGCTGATTATCGTTGGTAGTTTGCCAATTGCGATCTTGGGTTATTTTGGAAGCGATGTCATACGTAATGATTTTCGATCCCTCTGGCTAATCGCAAGCACGCTAATTATCTTTGGTGTGATTCTGGGTATCGCAGATAAATATGGAAAGAGCGATCGTGAGTTAGCGAATTTAAATACTCGTGATGGCCTGCTATACGGAGTTGCGCAATCAATGGCACTTATTCCTGGCGTATCTCGCTCAGGCGCCACGATTGCTATGGGCCGCTTTCTCGGTTACAGCCGACAAGCAGCACTGCGTTATTCATTTCTATTAGCACTACCGGCAGTTTTCGGAAGCGGGCTATACGAGCTTAAAGGGGCCCTGCAAGATGGTGGGCAAACTGGCACTTTTTCAATTCCAGAAACGTTGGTTGCAACCGGTATCGCTTTCGTCATTGGCTATGCCGTAATTGCTTGGTTACTCAAGTTTGTTTCAACAAAGAGTTTTGCACCGTTTATTATTTACCGAATTGGCCTTGGCTCACTTTTGCTAGTTCTGCTTGCAACTGGTGTTATTTAACTTTTAAAGAAGTTGATCAAACCATCGGTAGCAGCTTCGATCATTTCAAAGACTTCACGGTAAGCCGCAATATCTTCACCCCAAGGATCTGGCACCTGTAGAGCTTCGGCTTCAGGGGCTGTTACAACTAGGTGTGCAAGAGCTGGATCAAATGAGCGCAGCATTATGACTTTCTCACGATCAGCAGCGGTGCGAGCAGCATTTAGAATATTGGCTCGATTAGTTAAGTCCATCGGCAAGATCAAATCAGATTCGTTAAATACTGAAGTGCTAAATGGCCGTGAAACATGGTCATATTCGTAACCGGCGGACTGCCAAACTTTCAATGAATTTGGATTTGGTCCTTCACCTTCATGCCAGCCTGAAGTACCGCTGCTGGTAACCGTAAATCTCGGATTTTTAATTGATTTTGCTTTGTTTTGAAGCACGGCAGCAGCCATTGGAGATCTGCAAATATTTCCTAGGCAGACCATTTCGATCCGGATCTCATTTTTGATCTTAAGCGAGTCAAGGTAGCTTGAATTCATAACTAAATCGTAATTGAGAAGTAACGTTAGTCGCGGTTAATTGGCAGGCTAATCTCTATTTCTAGCCCACCTAACTCTGATTTACGAAGTTGAATTGATCCGTTGCCATTTTCAATAATTCGTTTCATTATTGTCATGCCCAGACCACTGCCACCAGATTCTCGCGAGCGAGATCGATCAAATCTTTGGAAATATTGAATTCCAGATTTATAAACATCTTCTGGTAATCCTGGACCAGCATCAGAGATCACCAAAATCGCTCTATTGCCCTTACTGGTTAAGGCGATCTTAGTTTGTGCATTTTCAGGTGTGTGCCGTCGCAAGTTAGAGAAAATGTTAGCCAACATCTGCTGAGCGTAGTTATGTGAGAGATTTACTAATATTCCTGGCTCAACATTTGTCTCTATTGGCCGAGTCGGCTGCAATGCAACTAAATCATTGATCATATGGCTAACTTCGCGCGAGAAATTAATGATTTCTGGATTACTAGATGATTGATCTTCAAGCTCGGCAATCAACAGCAAGTCATTAATTAGCGCTTGCATACGTTCGATTTCATGCCCTACTCGACTGTAATACTCTGAAATTTTCTCGGGATCGGCCGCTTGATTCTTACTTAATAGTTCGACATAACCTTTTATAACAGTCAGGGGAGTGCGCAGTTCATGTGAAGCATCGCCTAAGAATTCTCGCATATTCTCTTGATTCTTCTGAAGCGAATTAACTACTTCATTTAATTCGTTATCTCGACGGAATAAGTAATTTGAAATTAAAATACCTAGCAAAACCATGGCTAAGGTAAATAGGAATAAGTAGCGAATATTCTCACTTTTCGCAGTTTCGATATCCGTTAAAGATGAAGAAAGAACCACGTATTCATCATTTGGAAGCAACATAGTCCTAATTCGATCTAGCCCATCAGTATTTACCGTTACCCCATCTGCCAACGAAGCTGAAAGCTCCGAATTTGTGGGAACAACAGTTAGGTCTCCAGAGCTTTGATTCAGCGAAGTTATGTCGCGGGCTTTAGAAACATATGAAACTGTGAACTTTTGATCACTTTGATCGGCTAATAGAAGTGCAAGTGAAAGTGGATCATCATCGCTATCAATTAATTGATTCACCGAATTGCCAAGTATCTTATCGATTCGGCCAATCTCGTTCTGTTCGGTAATTACGATCGCGAACAAGCCAATTGCCGTCGAGATTACGATAATGATTGTAGAGACCAGAGCTGTTAGGCGAGTTTGTAATTTCATCAATCCGGAACAATCTGGAAACCAATACCGCGAACCGTTTTGATTCCTTCAAAGCCAAAGACGCCTAACTTTTTTCGAAGATATGAAATATAGGTATCTACAACAGTTGAGCTGCTCTTGAAATCAATATCCCACACTTCGGAAAGCAGAGTTTCCTTCGAAACAACATTTCCACGGTTCAAAATAAGTTGCTCTAAAAGTTTAAATTCGGTAGGAGAGAGTTCAACCAATTCTTCCTTGAATTTAACTTGGTATTTAGATAAATCCATAGAGATCGAACCACACGACAAAACTTTTGTATCTGAAGCATCTGAACCACTACGACGCAATATTGCTTTAACACGTAGAACAAGTTCTTCAATACTAAAAGGTTTAGTTAGGTAATCATCCGCCCCAAGCCGCAACCCTTGATTAATATCGGTTTTATCTGCCCTGGCACTTAGCATCAAAACGGGGGTAGCTGCACCTTCGCTTCGTAGTTTTTCAAGTAATGCCAGGCCATCTAGTTTCGGCATATTTATATCGAGAATGAGCAGATCAAATTTTTCACGCCGAAGCAGCGAGAGCGCTTCAAGACCGTCACTGGCCTGAGTTGCCAAAAAATCAGAGATGCTCAGGGCATCGCAGATAAGTTCACGGACGCCAGGCTCGTCATCAATTACTAAAATTTTTGGTCGCACAACCATGTAGGCAAGGCTAGTTTGATTTGAGTTTAAAAGGTAGGGAATCTGGCCTAGGCCCCCTTTTCGAATGCGAAATCACTGATATTCACATGGTTTTCACAAAGTTTTACCCCATCCTTTACTCATCTCAGGGATGGGTACTCGAAAGGGCGAAGATGAAGAAGTGCATTGCAGTTAGTTTAATGATCTGTGGTGCGCTCTTCACTTCCTCTACTTCAGCTATCGCAGATGCGCAAAGTGATTATCAGTTAGCAATTCAACAATATATAGTCGCAGTTGAAAATTGGAATGCGAAGAATATGGCAGATCGAGCTGCCTTTCGAGCTTCTCTCAGAGCCTGGGAAGATGCAAAAATAAGTGCCGACCGAGCTAGAAAAGAAATAGCAGATAAATTCAAGAATGAAGCAGAAGCAATCAAGGCGCGTACTTCTATCGCACGGTTATCTGCTGTTAATGCAAAAGAAAAGAAGGCAATTGACGTAGCCAGCAAAATTGAAATGCAAAATGCTATCTCTTCACGAAATGCCGCACTTGCAGCCGTCGTCAAAGTTGGTCCACAACCAATGAAACCAGTTCCGGCACCTTCACCAACCCCTCCAACTAAACCTGCTAAAGCCCCAAAGAATCCGCCTAAACAAAAATCGCCTAAGGCTTAATAAATTTCTTTTGTATATTCAGAGATTTCTTCTGAGCGCTAACTCTCATTCTTCAAAATCTTCTTTTATAACTCTTCTCCTGTGACATAGGGATCACTCTAGAAAGTGTTACCCCTCAGCTTTTAATCAATCCTGATTTTTCTGCCTGCCAAGATTCTCTTGTAAGTAAGTAGTTATTTACGGAGAGAATGAGGCAGAAAAATGCAATCTAAGAGAATTTCTACATCAAAAAAGTTAGCTTTGATTATTGCGACTTCATCCCTATTACTTGGTGGAGTCTCAACTGCTAATGCTGCCAACAAGACAATTACTTGTTACAAAGGAAAGATTGTAAAGAAGGTAACTGCTAAGGCGCCCAAATGTCCAAAGGGTTATACAACAAAGAAACCAGTTGTAACTTCGAAGCCTTCAACTTCTGCAACACCTAAGCCAACTGCTACTGCAACTGCAACTGCGTCAACACCAGCTGTTACTTCAAATAAGTTTGCATTTAACGGAACTTATAAAGGCAAAATGTCTATTGTCTGGAGCGATGCAGATGTACGTGCAACTTCAGTTAGCGGAGATGGCACAGGTTCAATCTTCGGGATGGATTCACTATCTGGAAGCGGCGAATCTTCGCCATCGACACAATGCGCAGGTCTTGATGGCGTAGGTGTAATAAGTGGCGGTGGAAGCAGTATAAAAGTCTCCTTCGATACATCGGCCAAAGTTTGTGCCGAAGATGGCGCAGCTCCTACAACTATAAACATCACCGGCTTTGCAGTTGTAAACAGCGGAACTGGAAAGTTCGCTGGCGCATCAGGAAAGTTAAAAGCAGTGGGTTTTTTCAACATTAAATCTGCCGATGCCGGAGCAAGTGAGACAAGTGTTTTGACTCTAACTCTTACCGGCGAGATCACAACTAAGTAATTTCAAAGTGTTTTACCTATATAAAGGAGTAAGTGAATGAAAAAGATAATCTCAAGCCTGACAATTGGCTCGCTTGTACTAGCAGCAGGACTTAGCGCTAGCACCTCAGCCACCGCTGCAACGCTGCCAACCTTGGTAATTAGTGGCGGAAGTGCCACTTTTGGTCTTGATCCAGCCATCATCGTGGCCACAGCAAGTGCACCCGGCAAAGTTAAGTTCTCGGCAGCTGGTCTAGTAGTTACAGGCTGCGCCGAAGTAGCTACAACCACGGTTGCCCCTTTCGTTGCAAAATGTTCTTGGGTGCCAGCAGCAGCCGGCGCAACTGTTTTGACTGGCTCATTCACACCCACTGATTTAGCTGCATTCACAGCAGTTGATTCCGCACCTTTTACAGTCAAGGTTGGCGTTCCGGTACAGGGCGTTATTTCACCAATCCATATGTATGTAGATACCGTACTTGGTAGCGGAACCACAGGTGTATTAGCACCTCGTTTCGGAGTTAGTTGTGCAATCACTTCAGAGTTCATTGTCGGCCAAACTATTGTGTTTCGAGTTTATGGAAACAACTCTGATCAAGGCGGCGCTGTTCTTGACTCAAGCAACGTAGCAAAGGCATATATCGAAGTTGCAGGTGTCGCAAACCCAATTCCAATGAATTACGGAAACCACAGTGGAGCTTCATTCTGGACAGGTGTCTTAAAAACTGGTGCTACACCTCTTTATAACACTCTTGGCTTGATCAGCTACAAGGTAACCATTATTGGTAAGCCTCAGACCAGCGTAAAAGTGCTAGCAACTAAATTAGTTTACAAGATTGTTGATGGCAAGAAAGTTAAGGAAGCTGGCAAATATGTAATGGAGCGAATTAGTTATTACAAGACTGTAAAGCTTCCAACACCAATGGCCGGACCCGTAGGTACTTGGAAATCTAATTTCATGCCTGCATCACAGTTAACACTTTTCGCAGCACCTACAGCTTAAAAACCAAAACTAGTTCCGCGGAACTTGGTTTCTTTTGCAGCAGCCTCCGTGGCAAAAGAAACCAAGTTCCAAGGATAAGCGTTCAATACGGAGAAAGAAGTAAAAAATGAGTAAGAAAGTTTTTTCGATAGCACTAGTGGCAATTTTGCCAATCGCAATGATGTCTGCAGCTAATGCAGCAGATACCAATCCAATAACTCCAATAAATCTAGTTGCGCCAGCCGGTATTCCTGATGTGGCGCCACTTCCATTTACTGCGGTTAAATCTATGGCATTTACCGCTCCTGAAGTTATGAGCAACCTGGCAGTTTCCCCTCAGCAAGGTGTTGTTGGTCAAGCCCTATCTATTTCAGGCAGTGGATTAACTCCAAACACTGATTACACACTTACTTGGGGAACTTCTGAAGGTACTTGGGTGACTGATATTCAACCCAATAGCATCAATTACTTAGGTGTGAAATACACAAAGTTCAATGTAAATATTGGCGCTATAAAGAGCGATGCTAATGGCGCATTCACATTCGCCGGCAAAGTCCCTAGTGACTTCGGTGGTATTCACGATATTTATTTAGTTAAAGATGGTGTCGCTGTAGCACATGGCGGTTTCCAGATGACTAGAACAGTATCTATTTCGCCAAAGAGTGGGCCAATTGGCACACCAGTAACAATTACTTACACAGGAATGGGCGCCAGTCTTTATACCGCAGGTGCCGCTGTTCACTGGGATAACGGATATGCCGGCGAGATGCAGGCGCTCTGGACTCGCGGAACTGCCAAAGTAGTAGTTCGCGCATCGGGTGAAATTGGCGATCACTTTGTGGTCGTAAAGGATGCGATCACCTTTCAATATCTAAACATCTTGCAATCGCCAGTGCCATTTGCAAATGGCGGCGTAGCGAAGTTCACAATTACTAAAGGGACTCCATCAACCAAGCCATACCTAGTTTTGCCAAAGAGCTATGTGCCAACAGTTTCACAACGCACAACGCTTTCTGATGCTGGACTAGATCCAAACACGAAAGCTGTTGCTACTCTTTCAACTGATCGCGGTCCGGTATTAACCAAGACCACATTTAGCGCAACTGGTTTAACTTCAACCGGAACACATCAGTTAGTTTGGGCTTCAGTTGTCGGCAATCGAGTTAACTGCAGCGGTACTTGCTGGGCATATAACTCAATTCCACTAGCTACAGTTGATGTTACTGGTTCTACAATTAGCCAAGAAGTGACAATTCCGGATCACCTCGGTGGCTGGCATGTTATTCAGCTCAAAAAAGGCGATGTGATTGAAGCTCAAGCTTCCTTCTACGTTAAAGAGAGCATCGTTAAATTCCTTGATAAGGGCGGCAAAGTAATAACCGAGGGCATCGCAAAGGCAGATACTTCTGGCTCTGCAGCTGCTATTGCTAAAGGTGGTGCAGGTACTCCGACCTACAAATTCAAGGCTGGCGAGACCATCACTATCAGCATGAAAGGCATCGGCTGGACACAGCTAGATAACACTCGAGCAGTTACTTATGACAACAACTACATCGGTTATGGCTGCGGCTTTAACTCAAATGGATTTATGGTCATTCATATAACCGCAACTGGCAAGCCTGGGTTCCACACAATCGATTTACACCCATTGTTGTATACCCAGCAACCATCATTTGCTAACACACCTTATGGAATGGTTCCGATTCTTTCCTCGGATCGTGATTTCGCTGGATTAGCACTTGGATACCAGTTGCCTTCGGTTCACTTCATGATCGAGATTGTGAAGTAATTTTCTAACCGGGACAAAATACAAGTAATACCCCGTCTTGCACAGAGGCGGGGTTTTACTTTGTTTGCCAGTTGTATTTACCTAGGAGAACCATCGCGCTTGGTAAAAGGAATCCGCGAATCAAAGTTGCGTCAATAAAGACACCGACGGCTAACCCAATACCGATTTGTTGCAATCCGAGAAAGTGTCCACCAACTAAACCACTAACTGCAGTCACAAAAATCAGAGCAGCAGCAGTAACAACTCCGCCGGTGCTAGACATTCCTTCGTGGATAGCTTCATCATTAGATGCGTCACGATCGATTGCTTCGCGCATTCTAGAAACCAGAAAAACCTCGTAATCCATTGAGATTCCGAAAAGAACTACCAATAGAAAAACTAAAGCCCAAACTTCAACTTGATCAATCTGATAAGTGCCAAGCAGCGAAGCGCCTACTGAGAATCGAAAGACTAAGACAACTGCTGAAATTGCAACGCCAACTGAAATCAACCCAAGTGCAATTGCTTTAATTGGCAACCAAATAGATCTAAATGCCCGCCTTAGCAAAAGGTAAGTAAGCAGTAGCCCTATGGCGATCACCCAAGGGAAATTTGTACTTATTCGGTCTACTAAATCAACGCCTTGGGCAGGTGGCCCACCTAGATAAAACTTGGTGCCGACTGGGAAGTCATTGTTTTTCAGGTACTTCTCGCGTATCCGATCAACTAAATTATGGGTTTCTGGAGCCCCTAGAGAATGCCGGCCAATCACAAAAATACGCATGAATTGACCACTTGTATCAACAAATGTCGCGGTTACATCTGTAGCCACGATAAATACTTCAGGATCTTTACTTAGATTGGCAGTCAACGCTTTTCGAGCATCTGTTGTGCTGGTAGATGTTGCTAATCCAGGCTTACCAAAATCAACCATGATTACAGCCGGCGTAATAACACCTGGGCCTGCGCTGCTCGTGACTAGCGAAAGAGCTTTAGCCGACTCAAGATTTTGAGGCAAAGTGGTAAGCGCACTTGGAGTTAATTGCAGCCAGAACGCACCGGAGCTAAGCAACAAAAGAAAAGTCAAGGAGATAGCAAAAACTCGCTTCGGCCACTTGATCGAGAGTTGAGCAGCTTTGGCCCAAACACTATTTTGCAAATCAATTTTGGCTAGGAGTCCGGCAAATCTATTTGGAGCAGCGAGATATTTCCCAAAGTAAGAAAGAAGTGCTGGCTGCAACGTAATAGAAGCAAGTAACGAAGATAGCGGAACAATTAATCCAGCAATTCCTAGCGAGCGCATAAATGGAATTGGGAGCAACAATAAAGTGGCCAATCCAAATGCCACAGTTAAACTGGAAGTCATTACAGTTCGCCCAGCACTTTGCATTGTGCGCTCTATCGCTGAAGAAATATCGGAATCTTCATTCGCAAGCAGTTCTCGGCGAAATCTATAAAGTATCAAGAGTGAGTAATCGATCGCTAGCCCAAGTCCGATTAATTCAACAATGTTTGGAATGTAGAGAACCATCAAGAATTGCTGGGCAATCAAGTAGATCAAAGATATTGAGAGAGATATTGAGGCTGCTGCGAAGATAAAGGGCAGTAATACCGCCCAAGATAGGCCTAGAACAAGTAGAAGCAAGAGAAGTGCCAAAGTTATTGCGATTAGCTGGCCACGTTGTAGATCCTGATCCAATACGGGCGAAACATCGCTATTTATGGCGGGCGGCCCGGTAACCATTGCTTCAGATAGCCCTTGTTGTTCAAGCGATAGACGTAGCTCATCGGTGTATTTAGCAGCTTCGGTAAGAGCGTAATTGGTAGTGACGCTGGCAAAGAGCACACCAGATACTGCTCTCAATTGTGTTACCCGAGCAGTTGGGATTTCAGCGACTGCCTGAGAAATTCTCTTCTTATACTCGAGAATTTCTGAGTCATTAGCTTGTTTAAACTTGAAGAAGATAGTGAAACTGCCTTCAAGATTTTCATTGAATTTGGTGAGCAGAATTTCTTCAGCTTTTGCTGAATCACTATTTGGTACAGTCAATGAAGTTGTTAAATGCTTATCTAAATTAGCAGCCGAAAATCCACCGATAACTAAAAGAATTAGCCAAGTCATAAGAATTGCTAAACGATGCTTGATTATCGCTCTCGTCCATTTGGCCATCACTTATTGAGTCTACTCGTGCGTTGCTTGAGGGTTTATGCTTGCGTCGTGAACATCAAAGTTGAATTGCTGACAGCTGAGCAATGGGTTCGAGCCAAAAATCTACGCCTTGAATCTTTGAGAGATAGTGCTCATGCTTTTGGTGGAAATCTAGAGCTTGAAAGTGCCCAAATTGAATCTGAGTGGCGGGCCAAATTTGAGAAACTAAGCTACTTAGTTGCCTCAGTTGATGGCACTGATAGCGCAATTATGACTGTGGAAAATCTAGTTGGTGATTTTGGCGCAACAGCTTGGGTTGGTGGCTGTTGGAGTTCTCCGGAATATCGGGGTGCTGGACTATTAAAAGCAATGATGAGTTATGTAGATCTGCATGCTCAAGAAAAAGGTTGGCAGCGGCAAGGTTTGGGCGTTTGGGAAGATAATTACAGCGCTATCGCCGCATATGAAAAATTAGGTTTTGTTGCGATGGGGGATCCGCAGGAGAGCACCCGGGTGCCAGGAAAGCACTATCAACGCATGATTCGCGATGCAGTTATCGCGTAAGTTTTTTTGCCTCACGTACTGCAACAGAATTTAAATCCGGATGTTCGTTTAGAAAGCGAATAACTTCGCGATTATCGATTCGCGAAAGATCGCGCAGTGCCCACCCAATCGCTTTGGCAATAAAGAATTCCTTTTTGGCAACATGTGGCTGACAAAGGTCAAATAGTAGATCGATATCGGTCTCATATTTTCGGCCTCGTTGATGTTGAATCGAAGCACGCACTAACCAAATATCGTCACTCTTGTTCCACTTACGCATTAATAAAATTGTTGGATACTTCATGGTTAACGGCGAAACCACGGCGCTACCTAACCCATCGACGGTATCCCACCAAGATTTAGTCGAGATCAAATATTCACAATGCTCGGCTAGAAAGTTCTTATCTAATTGCATGCTGTATATGCCTAATAAGTCATTTGCGGCATATTGATACTCGCGCTCTTCTAATTTCCATAAAGCGCGAACTGTTTCAGCGATCTCATCAGATGTGGGCAACGGCAAGGAAGCCAAAAGCGATTTTACGAAATTACGTCGCTCGGGGGTCATCACGCCAAGAAATGGCGCAATATCTTTCATGTAAGCCTGCGCACCAATGGCTTTTTTGCTATCACCTAGTTTAGGAAGTTCGCGTTGTAACTGCTTAACAACCTGAGTTTTAAAAGTGCTCATAGCTGGTTGCTTTTAGCCGATTAGGGAAGAGTCGCGCTTCTTTGAAAGGTCATGTTCGCAGCCATTTGAACGATCTTTTGCGGCGCAAGTTTCACAAAGCAGAACCAGCTTGTGACAGGCGATATTTGAGCAATTAACAAAGATCTTGGTTGGAGCAGTACAAGATTCGCATTCGCCGATAGTTTTAGTTTTAGAGGAGAAATCCATCGCCATCCGATCATCAAATACGAATAGCGAACCATCCCAAAGTCCGTCATCGCCGAACTTATTTCCGTATCGAGCAATGCCACCCTTAACTTGGTAAACCTCTTCAAACCCACGTGTCTTCATAACGGCTGAGAGAACTTCGCAGCGAATGCCACCGGTGCAATAAGTGACGATTGGCTTATCTTTCAAGTGATCGTATTTGCCTGATTCGATCTCTGCCACAAAATCTCGAGATGTTTCAACATCAGGAACAATGGCATTTCTAAACTTGCCAATTTTGGCTTCGAAAGCATTACGACCATCAAAGAAAACAACTTCGTCACCACGTTCGGCAACCAGTTCGTTAACTTGCTCAGGACGCAAGTGAATACCGCCACCAATCACTCCATTTTCATCAACTTTAATCTCATCTGGATTTCCGAAGGCAACCAGCTCTTTACGAACTTTTACTGACAGCTTAGGAAATTCGGTTCCGTCTCCGGCAGACCATTTGAAATCTACTTTGCGGAAACCGTCATACTTCTTAGTCTGCTTAACATATGTTCGCAGAGCTTCAATCTCGCCACCTAAAGTGCCATTTATGCCGTGCTTAGAAATAATAAGGCGACCAGTTAGGCCGAGTGATTCGCAGAGAGTGCGTTGCCACAATTTAACAGCGGCAGGGTCAGAGATCGGCGTGAAGCCGTAAAATAAAATGACCTTATGCAATTTCACATGGCGATTGTATCTCGCCTACTTTGCCCTTAAGAAATCAGTAGATCTAGAGCCCACGGCTGGTCATTGGCAGGCGGGTGGAGCTCGCACTCAAACAGCTCCGCTGCTATCTGGCGCACTTCATGTGGCGTTTTTGGGTTGCTCGGGTGCGAAAGTAAATGCCTAGCCAATTCGCCACGATACTTCTTTGACATATGCGTAATAACTGAAGGTTCAGCACCAGCAACACTAAAGACGCGAATATCAACTGTGAACTCTGGCTTGATAGGCCAGACCCCTTTGTAGGTTGAAGAGCGACAATCAATGATTAACTCTTCACCATAACTTTCGGCAACTTCACTAATTGGTTCACGCCAAAGTTTATTATCGATCTTTAATTTATAGCCAAATATTTGATCCAAAGGTTTAACTAAGCCAAAGAGTGCGGAAATAATTAGGACTTGTTCGTTGGCTCGCCTCTTTACGATTTCCGAAAGTGAATCCCAACCTAAGCCCTGATAAAGAACTCCAGCGTAGATTTCAATAGCCGCTAAGGTTTTAGATTGATCAAAGTTTGGGATTCCAGCAGAGCGTGCATTTGATAACTCTTCTGCGAAGGAAAGCTGAGAAAGATTAAATTGGTCTTGACCTGTTGCCGCTTTCTTCTTCTCACTTGGGGGCAAGAGGATTAGCATTAGGTGATGCTATTAGAGAGGGCTCAGTAAGCATGGCTGATGCAAAGAATGTTCGGGCTGAAATATTTGAAACAGGTGACCCAAAAGTAAAATCGGCTCGCATCATTATTGATGCACCTGCTGCAAGAATATTTGACCTCTTAGCAAACCCAAAGCGCCATCAAGAAATTGACGGTTCAAGCACCATCCAATCGAATATCAGTGGGCCGGAGCGACTATCACTTGGTGCAAAATTTGGAATGGCCATGCATCTGGGCATTGATTATAAAATTGTTAACACAGTTGTTGAGTTTGAGGAGAATAAGCTGATTGCTTGGCGTCACCTAGGTCGTTGGCGTTGGCGCTATGAAATCCGCGAAATCAGCCCAAATCAATGTGAGGTTATTGAGTCATTTGATGGGCGAAAATCAATTTCACAAGCCTGGCTTAAGTTTCGAAAGGCCTATCCCTGGACTCAAAAAGTCGTTGCCAAGACCTTAGTGCGCTTAAAAGAGGTGATGGAAGCCAACTAAGGATTATGGGAAGATAGGACTATGAACATGTCCAACGAAACGCTCGGCGCCGTTATGGCATCAGAGATATCTGAGACCCCCAAGGTTTTCCGAAATATTTTGGGCAACCTTGACGCCCTTGAGCCAATCAAAGACATCTTGAAAACAAATAAGATCTCTTCAATCTTGATTTTGGCTCGCGGAACTTCAGATAACGCTGCACACTTTCTAAAGTATTTAGTGGAAACCAAACTAGGCCTTCCTTGCGGATTAACCTCCCCATCTTCGGTAACGATTTACGATGCCGAACTTCATTACCAAGGCGTTTTGGTCGTAGCACTTAGCCAAAGTGGCCAATCACCTGATCTAGTTGCATTCGCAAATTCAGCTAAGCGTGCTGGTGCAAAATTAATTTCACTAACAAATGATGCAAATTCGCCACTGGCAAAAGCTGCAGATCACCATCTTGATCTACAAGCTGGCGCCGAATTAGCAGTAGCTGCAACCAAGAGCTATTCAGCCCAACTTTTGACTTCATTTTTACTTGTTGCCACCTGGGCAAAGCTGCCCATTAATGGCGAATCATTAATCGCTGAAGCCGAAAAGTTAGCCAGCAATAAAACTCTAGTAAGCGCTGCGGTAGATGCTTGTAGTCGCGAAAATGAAACAGTTGTTCTGGGACGTGGCTTTGCATATCCAAATGCTCGCGAAGCGGCCCTTAAAATTCAGGAAACCTGCAAAGTTTCGGTGCAGGGACTTTCGACTGCAGATTATTTACATGGTCCGATTTCTGCACTGACCCCAGAGACCCAAGTGTTTATCCTGGCTCCAGCGCATCTGCCGCTTAACTCAATCTCTGAAGCAACCACTCGGATTCGTGCAATAACTGGCCGTATTTTCTGGGTTGGCAATGGTGGCGAACCTGAAGCTGGCGATATCGTGATTGCTGGTTCTAATTGCAGCGATGAGATCGAATCAACAATTGTTGATGCAATTTCACTGCAACGCTTCTCACTCGAATTTGCTAAAAAATCTGGCTTTGATCCAGATGCACCAGTGGGTCTCTCAAAAGTTACTTTAACTCACTAATAATTGAGCTAGAAAGATGAGCCGCGATTATTTAGTAATCGTTCCGACCTATAACGAAATTAGAAGTATCGGCATCTTGCTGCCGAAACTACTCGAACTTAATTTAGATATTTTGATAGTCGATGATGGCTCACCAGATGGCACTGCAGATGCTTGTCGACAGATTGGTTTGGAAAGCGGTCGCATAGTTGTTGTCGAGCGGAAAAAGAAACTCGGCTTGGGTAGCGCGTATAAAGCTGGCTTTAAGTATGGCGAAGATCGTGGTTATAAGTTTTTAATTGAAATGGATGCTGATGGCTCACATCAAGTAAGTGATTTACGTTCGCTGATGGCGGCGATGACGGAAAACCAAAGTGATCTGGTAATTGGCTCACGATGGATTTCTGGTGGTGCGGTTCAGAACTGGGCTCGACGTCGTGAATGGTTATCAAGATCAGCCAATGTTTATGCCCGAATAATGTTAGGCAGTAAAGTTAAAGATATGACAGCAGGTTTTCGAATTTACCGAACTTCAAAGTTGCTTCAAATAGATTTAGCATCAGTAAAGAGTGAGGGATATTGCTTTCAAATAGAGATGACAAAGCGCATGTCACAAATAGGTGGAACTATTCTGGAAGTTCCAATTACGTTTATCGAACGTAGGTACGGCGTTAGCAAGATGTCGAAAAGAATCGTTTTTGAGGCGATTTATCGCGTAACTGCCTGGGGGATAGGCGCGAAATTCCGAGGAAAACGGGGTTAATAGCCACTTCCAATTGGCCGTGATAAGTTCAGCGCACTTGAACTAAACAGCCAGTCCATATAAGTCTTGGCCGTCGAATTTCAAGTGGCGTTGCGTTTAGCGAAATCCGGTTTGATTCCGGTGCTGTCCCGCAACTGTAAAGGTCGAAAGATCTAAGCCAGGTCGCCTGGCGTGACGCCGAAAGTGTTATCCAACCTCGGAGGAAGGTTGGGCCTTTACGCGAAACTCTCGTTTAATTGCCCCCTTTCTCCCTCAAATATCTTGAGGGAGTTTTTTATGTTTAAAAGGTTTATTCGACCCACTGCATATTTCGTCACCGCACTTTTACTGGCACCACTTTCACCTGCTAGCGCGGCTAGCACTGCAACCAAATATCCATTAACAATTACATCTGGTGGTTACTCAACCACTATTGCCAAGAAACCAACTCGCATTATTTCGCTCTCACCGAGTGCCACTGAATCACTCTTTGAAATTGGTGCTGGCAAGCAA
This sequence comes from Candidatus Nanopelagicaceae bacterium, assembly GCA_965267915.1. GTDB lineage: Bacteria > Actinomycetota > Actinomycetes > Nanopelagicales > Nanopelagicaceae > Planktophila. The sequence goes on from OZ254153.1 coordinate 286,422, forward strand.
GTTCTCGCAGTGGATTCGCTTTCTAATTTTCCTAAATCTGCACCGATCACTGATTTGAGTGCATTCGAACCAAATGTTGAAGCAATTGCGGCGATGAAGCCAGACTTAGTGGTTTTATCGGTAGATGCCATGAAGTCCCTTGTGGTTAAGGAAGCGCTAGAGAAGCTAAAGATTCCAGTTCTAATGGAAAAAGCGCCCGAGGATCTAGCTCAAGCTTATAAAGAGATTGAAATTCTTGGCGCAGTAACTGATCACTCAGCAGAGGCTAAGAAAGTTACATTCCGGATGACCTCGCTAATTAAATCTGTTCTCAAGCGAGCTAAAGTCAAAACCACAATTACCTTCTTTCACGAATTAGATAACACTCTTTACTCGGTCACTTCAGACACCTTCATAGGCAAGGTTTACAAAGACTTCGGCTTAGTAAATATCGCAGATAAAGCTGCTGGCGCTGATTCATATGGGTATCCGCAACTCTCGGCTGAATATCTAGTAAAAGCTAACCCTGACATTATTTTCTTAGCCGATGCGGAATATGGCGAAAGCGCAGCGACAGTAAAGGCGCGAGCTGGCTGGTCTGGAATCAAAGCTGTTGCCAAGAAGAATGTCTTTGCTCTGCCTAATGATTTTCCTTCAAGATGGGGACCTCGATTAGTTGATTTCTATCGTTATGTTGCAAATTCACTAACCAAGATGAAGAAATAATTAAATGAAAAAGAATCAGATCGATCGTGTGTGGCGTTGGCAGATTACTGCCAGCGCTGCTGCGGCGTTGCTGATTGCTTGCTTACTTGGCGTTGGCTTTGGTCCAGTTAATTTAAACTTCGGTGCAATCATCAGAACGCTCTTAGGTTTGCCAAATGGTTTAGAAAATGAAGATCGCACTCTTTTGCTGCAGCTTCGATTACCGAGAGTTGTCTTAGGCGCTTTAGTCGGTGCAGCTCTTGCCACAAGCGGTGCGGTTTATCAAAGTGTTTTCAGAAACCCACTGGCAGATCCATATTTACTGGGTGCTGCATCTGGCGCAGGTCTTGGTGCCACGATTGCAATAACAAATGGCGGCGGGAATTTACATGCCCTTCTTCCGATCTTTGCATTTCTCGGCGGAGTACTTGCGGTCGCTGCGACTTTCTTGGTGGCGGGAAGATTATTTGCCGACCCAAGTACCTTGTTATTAGCCGGCATCGCAGTTGGTTCTTTTGCCACAGCATTTCAAACTTATTTACAACAACGAAATAGCGCAGCGCTTCGGCCGGTTTATTCTTGGATCCTAGGCGAACTTACAGTTGCTAACTGGGATGTTGTTAAGTGGGCTGGCTTCTACATCTTTATTGCTTTGTTCATTTTGATACGGATTTCTAAAGTTCTTGACGCGCTAATGCTAAGTGACGAAGAGGCCTATTCATTAGGGGTTTCACCGCAGAAAATTCGCCTGATTGCAGTTGCTGCCGCAACTTTGGCAACGGCCACAGCGGTATCTGCCAGTGGCTTGATTGGTTTCGTTGGAATCGTGGTTCCGCACTTAGTAAGAGGGCTAACCAAACGGGCAACTAATAGATCGCTACTTTCGATTGCATTTGTTGGTGCTGCATTTTTAGTAATTGCCGACCTCGGCGCGCGCACCTTGCTATCACCGGCCGAACTTCCAATTGGCGTAATCACCGCCTTCGTCGGAGCGCCATTCTTCTTATTTGTTCTACGATCTAGAAACCGAGGAAACCAATGATAAATCTAGATAATCTCTCAGTCCGATTTGATGATCGCGAAGTCTTGCATTCGATTAATCTAGATATTCCAGAAGGAACTTGGAGCTGTTTAGTCGGACCTAATGGAGCCGGCAAAACAACGTTGTTGCGCACAATGCTTGGTATGCAACCATATTCCGGTTCGATTAAATATGACGGACGCGAAATTGCTAAAAACAAATCTCTAAATATTGCATTTGTCCCACAGCGCCCATCAATTCCGGCAGCAATGAGTGTGGCTGAATATGTGATGCTAGGCCGCGCTAAGTTAGATGGCTGGGGCAAAGAAAGTGCGCACAGTCGCAATATTGTTCACGAGATGCTCGAAGCAACTCAACTTCTTGGAATGCAAGGCCAATTAGTAAATACGTTATCTGGGGGAGAAATGCAACGAGTGCTTATTGCTCGAGCCCTAGTACAAGAGCCAGAAGTTATGTTGCTTGATGAACCGACAAGTGCTTTAGATTTGCATCATCAAATTGCTGTTTTAAATAAAGTTGAGGAAGTTAAAGCAACCGGGGTCACAATTATTTCAACAATGCATGACATCACTCTGGGCGCTATGTATGCCGAACGAATCATTATTATGCAAAGTGGACGAGTACTCCTAGATGGTGAATCTCAGGCGGTTATTCACTCACCTGAGCTACGCAGTGCATTTGATGATCGAATCAGTGTTCATTTGCTCGATAATGGCCGCCCTGTGATCATCGCGGCCAAGCGTGAGAGTGGGTTAGTTGATGGGGTTATTTAGAACCTAATCAACACGATTTAGGGGTTAGAGGTAGATTTTCTTGCCCATCTAAGTAACCCTAGCCCTATGCGAGAGCCTGACTTAGATATCACCCTCTCTCGAATCCTGCCGCCTGAATTACCAGTTAATTTCTTGTCTAGACGCCATCTTTTCAAGCTAATTGACGGTCAAGCCCCCGGCTACACGATGGTGGTCGCGCCGGCGGGGTATGGAAAGACTTCGCTGATTGCCGAATGGGCGGCACAAAGTAAGAAAAAAGTTGTTTGGTACACCATGTCAGAAACCGATAGCGCTGTCGGAATCTCTACTTATCTAATTAGCGCAATTCGTCAAGTGTTTCCAAATTTTGAACCTGACTTAGAAACAAATACTGTAACTTCAATTTTCGAGTCTATTGCAAATCTGAAAGAGGACATTGTCTTAGTTCTAGACAATGTCGTTGATGCATTCACCTATCAACTAAATATTGCTCAATCATATATGAATGCAATTCCAGATAACATTCACATTTTTGCACTGCGACGCGTTATGCCAACGGTTTCGCTACAACGATTTTCAAGTATTGGTCGATTATCAGTAATTACCGCTGGAGACTTAATTTTCTCAAAGTCCGAGATTGAAGCATTGCTTCAAGTAAACGGTAGCAAAGTAACAGAAAAGAGATTGGCTGAAATTACTCAACAAACTCATGGCTGGCCATCTGCAGTTGCAATCCTTGCTAGTGGCGAAGAGATAAAATTTGACCTTGAAGTTGATGACGATCTTTTGCAAAGTCTAATGTTGCAGAAACTAAAGAAACTCTCCAAAGAAACTCAAGAAGTATTGATCGCGATGTCAGCTTTTGAATTCTTTGATCTAGATTTAGCTAAAGCCCTACAGAGGAAACCGGTAAATGAAGTAAGTTTAAATAGACTTGCCGCTGAAGGTGTTTTTCTAATGATTGCACCTGGCCAAAAAGACTCATACATATTTAATAACGCTGCCCGTGAGGTAATTTATGAAATAGCTCAAAACGATAACGAAACCTTTAGAAAGAATCAGATTGCTGCATCAGAATACTTCCAACTTCGCGACCAAGTTAGTATGGCGGTATCAAGTGCAATAAAGTCAGGTGATTCTGACTATCTCCGGCAGATGTTTAAGCCCACTTTACGTAAACTGATTAATCGTGGCGAGGGTAGAAATATTCTTTACTGGAGTAGCTATTTACCTCTAGATAATGACCGGAACAGAGTGTTTGCTCAACTCGCAAAAATCATGGGGAATTTAGTTAGTTTTGAATTTGATCGTGCGACTCAGTTAGTTGAAGAAATGCGGTTTGCTTATAGAGATTCCCAGTTGACTGCCTTTCTTGAGCGAATTAACGCAATCACCTTGGCACATATTGCGTTCTGTCGAGGTCGATTAGCAGAATTCGATAACCACATGAAAGCAGCCCTGAATGCGCCGGCTTCGACTCCTGAGCTCGATTCAACGGATCGCCTGGGCATAGCTCGGCTCCTAGCTGCCAGATCTTTTATATTTGAAGATGCTGTAACTTTGAATAAAATTGAGACCGAAGCTCAGGAGATAGTTGGAAACAGCAATTTGCCCGAGGACCTATTTATCTGGCAAACAATTCGCGCGATGAAGCTATTTTCAGAAGGCGAATACCTGCAGGCTTTCGATGCAGCTTCATTGTCTGAGGAAATTGGTCAACGTAATGAATTCTCGGGGATTATTGGCTATACCGAGGCTATCTACATCAAGGCGCGCTGCCATTTAGAGTTTTGCGAGACAGAAAAAGCTAAAAATGAATTAGAGAAACTTGCGAAGTACGCACGAGAATGGCAGCAATGGCCATGGTTATTTATTGCTGAAAGTTACTTTGCTCGTATTCTGATGATGAGCGGAAAGGTTGAGCAAGCATTCGCCGTAGTGCGAGATCATCGGAAACTGGTCTCAGAATTTAAAGGGGAAGATGGCCTTAGTCTGATTATAGATATTAATGAGTTGTTTTTAAGATTCTCGGTAAAGGATTATGAACGATCTAGCCAAATTCTAAATCGCCTACCAAAAGATCTTGTTTTTACATATCAATACCGACAGGCGCTAACTGCGGTTTCAAAGAACGAAACAAAGAAGAAAGCTGTGCCAGAGATCTTGAAATCTGATAGCGCTCGAGAAGTAATTTGGAAATCACTAGTGGGTTGTGAAGCAAAAATCGAGCAAGAATCCCTGGCTATGGATTCATTAAAGATCGGGCTTGATGTTGGTGCGCGAGTTGGCGCAAAAGAGACATTTCTAAAGCAAGACCCGACCATTTTAGAATTAATTATCCGAAGTGCCTCTAAACGACCAACGGTTTATCTTGAGGAGCTTGCCCGTGCTGCGGCACAACGAATGAATGCTAAGAACAATCAGAATACCGCCTTAATGCAGCCGCTAACTAATCGTGAAATAGATGTATTAAGGTCTTTAGCTTCTGGAAAACCAATCACAGCGATTGGCAAGAACTTACATATTTCGCATAACACTATGAAAACTCATTTACGAAATATTTATCGTAAATTACAAGCAAGTGGGCGCGATCAGGCAGTCGAGAAGGCCCAAAGCCTGTTTATCATTTAGACTTTTAAGTGATGAGTCAAGATATTGAATTAACTAAGCAACAGCCAGTGATTTTGACTGAGCGCTTAGAACTGCATCACATTACCGGCGCTAATTTGATCACGCTTTTTGAACAGCGGGATGATTCACCAATTCTTAAAGGCGCAAATTTCACTAATCCACACCGAGTTTTGGTCGATTTCCAAGGTCCACTTGCATGGCGAGTACCGCAAGTAAAAGCAGACGCAAGTTGTAATAAATGGTTTGTCCGACAAATTGTACTTAAGCAAAACCGCGAAGTTATTGGAAGTACTAGTTTTCATGGCGTCCCAGATGAAAATGGCATGATCGAAATTGGGTTAGGCATAGAACCTGAGTTTCATAATCAAGGTTTTGCTAAAGAAGCATTGTTGGGAATGTGGTCTTGGGCGATAGATCAACCTGATGTTAAATCATTTAGATACACCGTCAGCCCTGATAATGCACCTTCGATAAAAGTGATTGAATATTTTGGCTTTCCATTTACGGGCGTGCAGATTGATGAAGAAGATGGCCCAGAAAATGTCTATGAAATTTCGACCTCTGAGTTCCGGAAAAAATACTTAAACTCTAATTAATCGTGATGCTGGCCAGACTTATGTTTAAAGCGACCCATGAATTCTTCTTTGAGATCGAAGTAGTGACCTGTCTTTAACGCAGCTCGCATCTGATCTACCAAGCGCACGACAAATCTTTCATTATGAATAGTGGCCAGAGTTGCTGCAATCATCTCTTTGCCATGGAATAAATGGTTGAGATAGGCGCGGGTGTAGTTCTTGCAGGTATAACAATCGCACTCGCTATCAATCGGATTGAAATCGCGCTTATAAGTGGCATTAGTTAAGTTATAGCGCCCAGTCATCGTAAAAACCGCACTAGAGCGAGCAATACGTGAAGCAAGAACACAGTCGAAAGTATCAATGCCGCTTTCAACGCCTACGAATAGGTCTTCTGGGGCGCCGATTCCCAACAAATGCTTGGGTTTTTCTTCGGGTAGTTCGCTATTTACCCATTTCACAATCGTGCCAAGTGAATCTTTATCAAGTGCGCCACCGATGCCAAAGCCATCAAAGGAGATGCCTGATGATTCTAGAGATCCTAAATCTCTAGCAGCTTTGCGACGTAAATCTTCATATTGTGCACCTTGAATAACACCAAAGAGAGCTTGGTATGGCTTGTCAGCTCGCTCAACAGTCAATCTTTGATGTTCGTCTAAACAACGGATGGCCCAGGCATAAGTTCGATCAAGCGCCCGCTCTTGATAGCCACGAGTGTTGTGCAAAGTCGTGCACTCATCAAATGCAAACATTACATCGGCGCCTATTTGATGTTGAATCTGCATGGAAACTTCTGGCGTAAATCGATGCATCGAACCATTTAAGTGCGATTTAAAAGTTACTCCTTCGTCATCAACATGAGCTAAACGTTCCTTATTGTTCGCAATCACATCATCTGCGCGAAAAGTTTTGGCATCCATAGCTAGAACTTTCTTAAAGCCAACCCCTAGAGATAGAACTTGAAAACCGCCGCTATCTGTAAATGTGGGGCCATTCCAATTCATAAACTTTGATAGACCACCTGCGGCATCGAGAATCTCTGGCCCAGGTTGTAAATAAAGATGGTAAGCATTCGATAGCAGAGCTTGTGCACCAAGTTCGCGCATCGCTTCTGGCAAAACTGATTTAACTGTGGCTTTAGTGCCAACTGGAATAAATGCCGGTGTTTCGACAATGCCATTTGGCGTAGTTAACGTGCCAGTTCGGGCGAATGAATTCTCGGCCGACTTCTGGATTTCAAATTTGAAACCAGGGCTCGCGTTAATAGACATGACAGGTATTGTCGCAGAGTTATAGGCTCGCGTAATGCGCTATTTCACCCAGTATTTTGACTTACTGACTCCAAAAGCGCGCCGGCTAGTTCTTGGTGTGGGATTTAACGCTATTGGCGGCGGCATGACTATGTCGCTGATCTTGGTTTATCTGCACGATATGCGTGGATTCACGACCACCTTCGGAGGGTTATTACTGGCCTGGAGCGCATTTATGGCGCTACTAATTGGTGGCCCTAGTGGTGCCTTAATAGATCGCATCGGCCCTAAGAAAGTTATTTTGGCCGGCTTGTTACTAAAAATCTGCGCAACTGCTGCATGGGCATTTGTCGATAACAAAACCATGGCAATCATCGTTGCAACAGCAAGCGCAATTGGTGATAGCACTACCTGGCCAGGACAAACTGTGATGTTAACTCGCATGACTAAGCCAGAAGATCGACAGAAGATTTTTGGTTTGAATTTTATGTTACTTAATTTGGGTTTGGGTTTGGGTTTGGGCGGTTTGATTTCTTCGCTAATTGTTTCAAATAGCTCTCTTCTCTCTTATCAAATTCTTTATTTAGTTGACGCCTGTACATACCTAATTTTTTTCGTGGCAATTTTATCTTTACGCGGCCCCGAAGTTGAAAAATATGTAGCCGAAGCACACGAACCACAATCAGGCTCTTATTCTGAATTATTTAAAATCACTAGCCTGATGCGCTTATCTTTCGGTGGATTAGTTCTAATGATTTTTGGTTATGGCGCGACCATGTCGGGAATTCCATTATTCGCTACCCAAGTTTTGAATTTATCTCCCAAATGGCTGGGTGTAATTTTCGCCGCAAACACAATTACAATTTTTCTGCTGCAACCACTAGTTTTGAAATTACTAGACCGCATTTCAAAACAACAGGCTTTGGTTTCAGTCTCATTAATCTGGGCGCTTTCCTGGTTATTCGTGGGCGTTTCACCATTGGCACCACTATTCGTTGCAGTCATATTGCTTTCAGTGAGCCAGATTGTTTTTGCATTTGGCGAAATGGTTTGGTCACCTACTGCGCCAGCACTTGCTAATGAACTCTCACCTGAACATTTACGAGGCCGGGCTAATGCGCTAATGGGGATGCAGTGGGGTATTTCTGGCGTAATCGGGCCAGCCATGGCAGGCACCATGATTGATGCAGATTTAGGAATTTTGTGGGTAGTTTTGATGATTTTTGGAGCGCTGATCCCAATCCAGCTATTCCGGGGTGTCCGAGCTGCGAGCTAGGAAACCTACGAGTTAGCCCTAGGTCGATCCCTGATAGACCCAATAGATAAGAATCGTTATCTAAATTAAGCCAAAAAATATACTCAATTCGGACATATGGGGTTTCTATTTAGCCACAGTTTTAGTACCGTTCACATCTTGCTGAGGCTTTTGCCCAGACTGAACTACCGTGCGGTATTGCGTTCTTGCGACTTAGTTGCAAAAGCGTAACGAACGCGAATGATTTAAGTGGAAAGGTTTTCAATTGGCTGACAACGCTGTGCTTGAAGCTGAAGATAGCGCTCAAGAAGTTGTTCTGCGCACGCCTAAACAAATTGCGATTGCACGTTTTCGCCGCAATAAAACTGGAGTTTTTTCTTTAGGCGCAGTTATCTTCTTTGTTTTCTTAGCGTATGGCGCTCCAATTGTGACTCGAATTTTTGGGGTTAGTTCAACTGAAACTTATCTCGAAGGTCTAGACGATCAAGCTATGCCAACCGGATTCGGTGGTGGAATTTCTTGGGCTCACCCATTCGGTCTCGAGCCCGGAGCTGGTCGCGACGTATTTGCGATGTTGCTCTACGGTTCACGGATTTCTTTCAGTGTCGCAATCATCACAAGCGTGTCAGCAATTGGCATAGGCATGTTGCTTGGCATTGCCGCAGGTTTCTATCGCGGTCGCGTCGATGCAGTTATTGGTCGTTTCTCAGATCTACTTTTTGCATTTCCTTCATTCTTTATGATTATCGCTTTAAGTATTCCAATGGTAGAACGCGTTGAATCACTTGGAATTGTGCGCGATAACGGTGCGCGTCTAACAGTTCTAATTATTTTCTTTGTATTCTTTGGCTGGCCAGGATTTGCACGTCTTGTTCGTTCACAGGCAATGTCACTTCGTGAGCGCGATTTCATCATGGCGGCACAGTCACAAGGCGCATCAAATTGGCGAATCATCACAAAAGAGATGCTTCCAAACCTTTGGCCAACGGCAATCGTTTTCTTATCTTTATCGCTTCCGGGATACCTCGCCGCTGAAGCTGTTTTCTCTTTCTTGGGTGTCGGAATCAACCCACCAGCTACAACTTTTGGATTAGTTCTCTCTGATGGCATCAAATATTGGCGCTCAGATCCTGCCTATTTGCTCATCCCATCTGGAATGCTGATCGCAATCGTTCTGGCGCTAAACCTATTCGGCGATGCCGTAAGAGACGCGCTAGATACAAAAGCAGAATAAATATTCCTTAATCTGACTAGTTGATTAAGGGAATTGTTGATGAAGAGCTTGTTCGCAAGTGATACATCAACAAGAAGAAGTACTTCATATCGCGGCCGCGATATGAAACTCACTTATAAGGAGGGCACATGTCAGTAATGAAAATTACTGCTCGTCGTCTCATCGCAACTACATCTGTTGTAGCTCTTGCTGCATCTGTAGTTCTCGTTGGCGGCGCAAGTTCAGCAAGTGCAGCAACTGCTAAGCCTGTTACAGGTGGCACGCTGTTCTTCTATACACACGCAGAGCAATTCTCAAATCTAGATCCTCAACGTATTTACACAGGTCGCGATATCGCGTTCTTAGGTTCATACTTGATGCGTACATTGGTTTCATACAAGCCAGTTCCTGGCAAAGATGGAGCATCACTAGTAGCAGATATGGCTACAAATACCGGCGTACCAAGCAACAAGGCAAAGACCTGGAAGTACACACTTCGTCCAGGTGTGTCTTGGGAAGATGGCAAGCCTGTTACATGTGCTGATGTTAAGTACGGTTGGTCACGTACATTCGCAACAGATGTATATGTAGAAGGTCCTGCTTATCCTCTAACTTGGTTAGACATTCCTGCTGATTCAGCAGGTGGATCTGCATACAAGGGTCCATACAAGAAGACCGGGCAAGCTCTTTTCGACAAGTCAATTACTTGTTCAAAAGACAATCGCACAATCACATTCAACTTGAAGCGTTCAGTACCTGACTTCAACTATTACCTAACCTACCTAGCAGGCGGACCAGTTCCAAAGGCTAAGGACACAGGCGATAAGTACGACCTACGCCCAATGGCATCAGGCCCTTACATGATCAAGAAGTATGTAATCAATGATGAAATGGTTCTAGTTCGTAACCCAAATTGGAAGAAGTCATCTGACCCAATCCGTACCCCATATCCAAATGACATCGTAGTTAAGTTCGGCATGGATGAAGATCTCCGTGACCAGATTGACATGGATGACACAATTCCAAACGGAATTAACATGGATGGTCTACAACCAGCTAACAACGTTAAGTACTTTGAAGATCCTAAGAAGGCTAATCAACGTATGAACAACTACGATCCTTACACTTCATACCTAGCTGCCAACAACTCACCAGGTCACCTTGACTGTCTAGATGTTCGCAAGGCTGTTTTCTTTGCCTTCGATAATCAAGCTCTCATCAACCTTGCTGGTGGTTTGACTTATTACGGCGAAATGGGCGATAACCCAGTTAAGCCAGTAATTGGTATGGATTACAAAGCTACAAAGGGAAATATTCACGATCCGAACTTCAAGATCGAAGGAAACCCTGAGTATGCAAAGACTCTACTTGAAAAGGCTAAGACATCATGTCCAGATGCCTACGATCGTGCGACAAACCCAGATAAGGGACTTGTCTACTATCGCGCAGATACAGCATCCAATAAAAAGGCTGCAGTACTTGTAGAAGCAGGTCTACGCAAGGCAGGAATCGTAATTAATACTGTCTACAAGCCAGCCGGTACATACAATGCAAACCTAGAGACATACAAGAACGAAACTGACTTCTTGTCTTCAGGTTGGGGTGCTGACTGGGCAAATGCTTCAACCGTTATTCCTGAACTTTGGGGCGAAGGTTGCTGTAACTACACAAAGAATCAAAAGACACCTGAGTATGCAGCCTTCATCAAGAAGGTAAATCTTGCACTCGTCGAGCTTGATCGTAAGAAGCAAGCGAAGATGTGGCATGAGCTATCTCAGTACGGCATGGATCAGTACTGGTATATCCGTACTGTATTCGGCAAAGACCAGCAGACATGGGGTTCAAAAGTAGGAGGAGTTTACTACTGGGAACCACAGGGAAGCTTCGGTTTCGGCCAGCTATACGTAAAGCCGTAATAGAAGTAAATAGCTAGCGCAAGATCGAGGTGTGCGGGTAAAACCGCACACCTCGACCATGTGCTGAGATCAATCCAAGTAACGCAGTAATGAATTTACATATTAAATAATTTAAGAAGTAGTAATCTGAAATTGAGAGGAGATTAGAATGCTTAAGTACATCAGTCGCAGAATTCTCTACACGTCAGTTCTCCTGTTAATCGTTAGCCTCTCAATCTTTTTTATCTTTGATTTAATTCCGGTCGACCCAGCCCGTTTAGTTTGCTCCAAGCAATGTACGCCATCGCTTGTTGAAGCAAACCGGCACCGGTTAGGACTTGACGTTTCAGTGCTCGAGCAATGGTGGCGTTTTCTAGTTGGCATATTTGCCGGACGTACCTTTGGTGAAGATGGCATCGGTGTCTTTTGCCCGGCTCCGGCGTTGGGTTATTCATTCCCACGCCATGAGTGCGTTACAACAATTGTGGCTAATGCTTTTCCATACACATTGAGCCTCGCAGTAGGTGCTTTCATAATGTGGATCAGCGTTGGTGTATCACTTGGCGTGCTCTCCGCGCGCAAAAAGGGCAAATTCGCTGATCGCGCAGCATCTGTTTTCGTACTCGTCGGAACTTCGCTTCCAACATTTATCTCTGGCATCATGATTTTGTTGTTCATCGTTTTGAAATTCAATTTGGTTAATCCGCTCGAACTTGGTGACTGGCATAACCCATTTACCGAGCCTCTGGGCTGGCTAAATACCTTCTTCTTCCCATGCGCAACTTTGGCGCTGGCTTATGCCGCTACCTATACCCGATTCACGCGTTCGAATGTAATTGAAACATCTAGTGAAGATTATATTCGAACTGCACGAGCTAAAGGTTTGACCGAGCGAGTAATCCTGCGCAAGCACACTCTTCGTGCGGCGCTTGCTCCAATCGTCACGATCGCTGGCCTAGATTTTGCCGGCCTACTTGGTGGCGCGGTTATTACCGAGGGAATCTTTGGTCTTAACGGGCTCGGTAAGTTAAGTATCAAAGCCGTAACAGAAACATATGATTTGCCGATCATTGTGGCAACAACCCTGATTGCTTCAACATTTGTGTTAGTTGCAAACTTACTGGTTGATATCACCTACGCGTTTATCGATCCGAGAGTTCGTGCCGAATGAGTAAATTCCTAGAAGTCAATAATCTAAATGTTTCATTCCCAACTGAAGATGGAATGGTGCGCGCTTCAAATGGCGTTACATATTCTGTTGGCCTTGGTGAAACACTCGCGATCGTTGGTGAATCTGGTTCAGGTAAATCAGTATCAAATCTGGCAGTCATGGGGCTTCACAACCCAAGTCGCACCGAGATTACAGGCGAGGCAATTTTAAATCTGCAATCGGGTCCAATTGATGTGATTGCCGCACAAGCAGAAACGGTCCGAAAGCTTCGCGGCAAAGAGATGGCAATGATTTTCCAAGATCCGATGTCAGCCCTGCACCCATTTTTCTCAATCGGTGATCAAATTGCCGAAGCTTGGCATCTTTATAACAAGGGTTCTAAAGCCGACGGTAAGAAAAAAGCTCTTGAGATGCTTGAACTAGTCGGTATTCCTGATGCAGCTAAAAGAGTTAATGATTTCCCGCATCAATTCTCAGGTGGAATGCGTCAACGTGCCATGATCGCAATGGCGTTAGTTAATAATCCATCACTGCTAATTGCTGATGAGCCAACAACGGCCCTAGATGTGACTGTCCAATCGCAGATTCTTTCGCTACTTAAAGATCTTCAAAAGAAGTTCAACATGGCGATTATTCTAATTACCCATGATCTTGGTGTGGTCGCCGAGTTTGCCGATCGAATCTGCGTTATGTATGGCGGTCGCATCGTTGAAGACGGAACAGTAGAAGATATTTTCTACCGACCTAAGCATCCTTACACCTTAGGACTTCTAAATTCAGTACCTCGTATAACTTCAGGTACTTCGCATCGCCTGAAAGCGATTCCAGGACAGCCACCTTCGCTAATTAATCTTCCTAAAGGCTGCTCATTCGCTCCTCGTTGCGAATATGCAAATAAAGTCGAGGGTGGAAAGTGTGCCACTGAAGTTCCGACCCTTGATGAAAAGAGTACTGGCCATCTCTCTCGTTGCTTCCTAAGTACAGATTCATTAAACAATCTCGCTAAAGATAAGGCATAAGAAGTGACCGAAAATATCCTAGAACTCAAAAACCTGACTAAATATTTTCCAATCAAAGGTCAAGGACTTTTTTCTGGCACCAAAGGATTGGTTAAGGCTGTCGATGGCGTATCGCTAACCGTAAAACGTGGCGAGACCGTGGGGCTCGTTGGTGAATCTGGTTGCGGCAAAACAACTGTAGGTCGCACTGTAATGAAGCTTTACGAACCAACATCAGGTCAAATTATTTTCGATGGCGAAGACATTACAAATATAAGCCGTAAAGAGATGAAACCAGTCCGCTCAAAGATGCAGATGATCTTCCAAGACCCATTCTCATCACTTAACCCACGCCATACTGTTGGAACGATTATTTCCTCATCATTTACAATTCATGGAATCAAGCCCGAAGGCGGAGTCGATCACGCAGTAAGTGAATTACTCGAATTAGTAGGTCTAAACCCTGAGCACATTAACCGTTTCCCACATGAATTCTCAGGTGGTCAGCGCCAACGTATTGGAATTGCCCGTGCGCTTGCGCTAAAACCAAAGCTAATTGTTGCCGACGAGCCAGTATCTGCCCTCGATGTTTCAATTCAGGCGCAGGTAGTAAATCTGCTCGATGATCTGCAGAAAGAGCTTGGTCTTTCTTATCTATTCGTAGCGCATGATTTATCTGTTGTTCAACACATCTCTGATCGTGTTGTGGTTATGTACTTAGGCAAAGTGATGGAGATGGCTCCAACTGCAGAACTCTTCAAAAACCCCCGCCACCCATATACCAAGGCTCTGTTGTCTGCAGTGCCGGTAGCTGATCCAAAGATTGGTCGCACACGCGAACGTATTATTTTGCAGGGCGACCTACCAAGCCCAGTGAACCCACCAGCTGGCTGTGTGTTTAATACTCGTTGCTGGAAAGCTCAGGACATTTGCCGTACTGAAATACCAGAGACTATTCAGATTAGCCCGCTACAAACGCTAGCTTGCCACTTTCCTGAATAGTCTCTAGTTAAATCCTTTTGTAAATTCTTTATATTAAAAAATTTACAAATTATTTTAGCGTTCCAGATACCGATACAACGTCTTCGCCGATTGAGACGCTGAGATCAAGTGGTTCGCCAACTTTTGCGATACAGCCCACGCCATAGCTAAAGGTGGAAGAAGAACCAGCAGCAATTGGATCTGTTGGGGCGCCATTTATATTGTTATCGCCATCAAGAATATCTGTACAGGTGCTCTGACCCGATGCAGGAGTAATTGAAATACCTGATAGATCAAGTTCGGTTGTGCCCTTATTCTCAATCGTCACATCAAACTTATTTGCAACCATTCCCTTTTGGAAATTTGATGCAAACTCGCCAGGAGTAAACGGGGTGTTTTCCGCAAAAGTAACTACGGCGTCAGTTCCAAGGTTTAGCGGTGCGCCAAAACCTGTGGTCGCTGTTACAGGGGCTTCATCTACGAACTCTGAAGTATCTCCTGGATCTGTATTTAGCCCAGTGGACTCCTCTTTAGCGCAGCCGGTTAGACCGATTACAAGAAGGAGTGCAACAGCGGCTGTGCGCATAACAGTATTTGTTTTCATGTGCAGATCTTATACTTGAGAGCGTCTTTTCATTGATTTAGGTGGCCAGATATTCCAAGATTTACCAAATACTCACTCGTGACTCTCGATCAAGCCACATGGCATCGCCCTCTTTTACTTCAAAAGCCTCATAGAAGGTATCGAGATTGCTAATAATCTGGTTGCAGCGGAACTCATCAGGTGAATGCGGATCAACTGTTATACGCACTCGACGAGTTTCAGCCCGCATCTTTTCGCGCCAACCCATGGCATGTGCGATGAAGAAACGTTGATCACCTGTTAAGCCATCAATAATCGGCGCATCTTGACCCTGTAGCGACAATTTGTACGCCTGATAAGCGATTGCAAGGCCGCCCAAGTCGCCAATGTTCTCTCCGACCGTTAGAGCGCCGTTTACGGACATTTCAGGGGCATCTATCGGGTGTAGCGCATCAAATTGATCAATTAATAATTTTGCCCGCTTCTCAAATTCGGCACGATCAGAATCGAGCCACCAATCATTTAAATTTCCATCGCCATCGAATTTAGATCCTTGATCATCAAAGCCATGGCCAAGTTCGTGGCCGATGGTGGCACCAATACCGGCGTAATTAAGGGCAGCATCTGCAGCTAGATCAAAGTATGGCGATTGCAAGATGCCAGCCGGGAAGACAACCTCATTTGCCCGAGGGCTGTAGTAAGCATTTACGGTTTGTGGCGTCATGTGCCATTCAGTGCGATCAACCGGCTTACCAATTTTTGCTAACTCGAAGTCACGATCAAATTTTGCCACTTTCAACATATTGCCCATTAGGTCATCGGCAGTTATTTCAAGTGCGCTGTAATCGCGCCACCTATCTGGGTAGCCAACTTTTGGCGTGAACTTAGCTAATTTTTCTAGCGCCTTTACTTTGGTAGCAGAACTCATCCAATCGAGATTAGTGATGCTGATTCGATATGCCTCAATTAGATATTTAATTAGTTCATCCATGGCCGCTTTTGCCGCAGGTGGGAAATGGCGAGCTACATATTCTTTGCCGATCTCTTCGCCAAGAGCACCTTCAGTTACTGCGACGCCGCGCTTCCATCGCTCGCGTAGTTGGGGAGTGCCCGACAAGATGGTGCCGTAGAACTTAAAGTTTTGATTGACAATCACTTCAGTCAAATATGGCGCAGTGCCCGTGATGATTTCCCACTTCAGCCAGAGTTTCCAATCTTCAAGTGGCTCAGATTGAAGTAAGCCCGCAAGTCCGGTGAAGAAACTCGGCTCCATCACAATTACGGTTTCGAAGACATTTTCAGGCACATCGCCAGCACTCAAGTAGAGCGCCCAATCAAAGCCTGGCATAAGGGTTTCCAGCTCTGCTCGGGAATACTTGTTGTAAGTCAAAATAGCATCGCGATCTTTTACCGAATCCCAATGGTGTGAAGCAATCTTGGTCTCGAGATCAAGAATTCGCTGCCCGCTTGCATCGATGCCAACTAACTTAAACATGGCAGTTACGTGATCTACGAAAGCGCTACGAATTTCAGCATGTTCGGCTTCGCGGTAATACTCTTCATCTGGCAATGAGATTGCGCCTTGGGCCATATGCATCAAATTGGTATTCGAATCTTTGGCATCTGGCAAAACACCACTCGCAAAAATTCCACCAAGACCCGCTGCCTCAAGGTCGGCCATGACTGAAATAAATTCAGTTAAATTAGTGACGCTATCGACCTGGGCTAAATAACCAACGATCGGTGAAATTCCTAAAGCTTCGATGGCATCGGCGTTCATAAAGGATTTGTATAGAGCACCGATCTTGCCATCGTTAGATTCGATAATTGCCCGAACTTGTTTTTCAGATAGATCACGCAGCTCATGAAAGACTCCGTGTACTGCCTTATCGCCAGGCAATTCAAAGTCGCGCAGCCAGGTGCCGTTAACGTGGCGGTATAGATCATCTTGCGGGCGAACTTGGCGATCAAAGTGCTCGAAGGCAATTCCAGAGTTGAGTGATGCCATGGCTATTTAGGGCTCCTAAGAAGTAGTTGAAGCTTCAACATTAATCTACACTGAAGCCTATGGCACTGGAAAAAAGTACTCAAGATCAAAAGTCAGCTGGGGCTGCCGGTAAAAAAGGCGAACCAAATTGGTTGACCCCAACTGAGATGGCGGCTTGGCGTAGATATATCGTGGCTAGCAGACGTTTGATAGAGGCTTTAGATGCAGATTTAGATCAACATGATTTATCTATGGCTGATTATGAAATTTTGGCTCAGTTAAGTGATGCCCCGGATCGTCGAATGCGCATGGCCGAATTAGCAGAAATTGCCATGCTTTCGCGCTCACGCCTTTCGCACCGAATGAAGGTTATGGAAGAAGCTGGCTGGGTTCGTCGCGAAGCTTGCCCAGATGACAAGCGCGGTTTTTTCGCAGTCATGACGACTAAAGGTTGGAAAGCAATTGTTGCCGCAGCCCCTGATCATGTGGCAAGTGTGCGAACAAGATTTGTAGATAAATTAAGCAAGTCTGATCAAATAGTTTTAGCGCAAATATTTGAGCGAGTAGGAAATGATTTAAGAGATGAGATTAGTTAAGTATTAGATATAAAAAAATCCCCGCCACTTAAAGTGGCGGGGATTTTTAATTGTTGATGACTACTTCTTCTTAGCAGCCTTCTTGCGGCGCTTTGGAGCAGCCTTCTTAGCAGCTGGCTTTGCAGCCTTACGCTTCTTAGGAGCAGCCTTCTTTGCAGCTGGCTTAGCAGCTGCCTTCTTGCGCTTCTTTGGAGCAGCCTTCTTTGCAGCAGCTGGCTTAGCAGCTGCCTTCTTACGGCGCTTTGGAGCAGCCTTCTTTGCAGCAGCTGGCTTAGCAGCTGCCTTCTTACGGCGCTTTGGAGCAGCCTTCTTTGCAGCAGCTGGCTTAGCAGCTGCCTTCTTGCGACGCTTTGGAGCGGCTTTCTTTGCAGCAGCTGGCTTAGCAGCTGCTTTCTTACGCTTCTTTGGGGCTGCTGCTGGTTTAGCAGCTGCCTTCTTGCGCTTCTTTGGAGCAGTTTTCTTTGCTGCGGCCACGTGTTACTCCTATCGGAATGGTTCGGATCCGTCACCCAAACCTGTTCGTGGATAAGCGTGACAGGTAAATGAAAAAAATGCCAACATTTTGCGCAAAAAAAATGGCGCGTGTCGCAAATAACTTTTTTGATTTATTTATGCGTTATCGCAATTTTTGCAAATTATTTTCAAATTGATGATATTTAATTTATTTATTGGCAAATCGAAAATTGACGAGAAGATTATTCTTCGGCCGTTTTTGCCCGTTTTTTACGCTCAGCAACGGCAAATTCGTTGGTTTCGACGTCATATTTCCGGAATTTGACCATGAAAATTCCCAAAATTCCGACGATTAGCATGCAGATAATGCCGCCCGAAGTTACTGAGAAAGTCAGGCTAGTAGCACTGGCCATGCCGGCGGCACGCATTTGTCCGGCCAATGGTCCTACGGAATAGGACAATAATTCGATTCCGGCTAGCCGACCACGATATTCATCAGGGATAGTTTGGTTCCAAATATTTCCGCGAAAGAGGGCGCTGACCATATCGGCGGCACCGGCTAGCGCTAAGAAAACTAATACCAGAATTAACGAATTAGATATTCCGGCCAATGCGATGGCGGCGCCCCAACCAATCGCTCCCCAGATTACTGCCCGACCATGGAAGCGATATGTCGTTGTCCATTTGCTAGTTAAAGTAATTGCGACTGCGCCAATTGTGCCGGCGGCATAAAACATTCCCAGGGCCCAAGGCACACCTAGTTGATCTGCCCAAAATGGAAAGAGCGCGTTAGGCATGGCAAAAAACATCGCAGCTAAGTCAATGAAGTATGTTCCTAATAAATCTGGTCGGCTAAATGCATATTGCACACCTTCCCAAAGTGAAGCCAGAGATGGCTTTTGGGCATCTTTACTACTTGGCACATTTCCAACTTTTAATAGCAAGAGTAAAGAAAGTACGAAGGTCCCGATATCAAAGGCGTAACCAACTGAAATTGAAAATGTTGAAATCAAAATTCCACCAATGGTGGGACCAATGATTACGCCGAGCTGCCAACGAAGTGTCATCAAAGCGCTAGCTGCTGGTAGATCACCGTGGCTAACCAACCGTGGCAAAATCGCATTTGCACTTGGTCGCTGCAGACCATCGACTGCGGCAAATAATCCGGTGACCACGTAGATGACCCAGATTTTTGGCTCACCCAATAGTGAGTTAAAGAGCAAGATCGAGGTGCATAGAAGAGCGCCAAATTCGGCGGCCCAAATCATTTTCTTGCGGTCTACGTAGTCGGCCAGAACGCCGCCATAGAGACCAAAGAAAATTAGCGGCAACAACTCAATTGCGCCTAGTAACCCAACGGCTAAATATGAGTTAGTTAGTTCTTTGATTTGAAAAGGGGCGGCCACATAAGTGACCATCGAGCCAAAGTAAGAGATGAAACCAGAGGCCCAGAGATAGCGAAAATCGGGATATTTCTTTAGCGGCGAAAGATCCATTGCATATTTACGCATTGGGAAAGTCTAGTGAACTGCCTTAATTAAAGGTTTGCGCAGGCCCTGGAAAAACTCCGTTGACTACATCTCTAGCCCATTCATCTGTGGCCGCCAACATTTCAGATCGCAAGTTGCGATAAGCCTTGGCTAATTTCGGCGCACTCTTTCCCATGCCCATTAAGTCGGTCCAAACCAAAACCTGGGCATCGCAATTGACGCCAGCCCCGATTCCGATCGTCGGGATTTTTAGGGCGGCGGTAATTCGAGCAGCTAATTCGGCCGGAACTAATTCGAGCACAATTGCAAAGGCACCTGCAGCTTCGAGTGCTAAGGCTGCGGCCAAAATTACATCGCCATCAGTACGCCCTTGAACACGGTAGCCGCCAAGTTGATGAAGTGACTGTGGCGTAAGGCCCAGGTGACCCATCACAGGAATTCCAGTTGCAACTAATTTCTTAACAGTTTCTAAATGAGCGCCTTCTAGTTTTACCGCCATAGCGCCGGCTTCTTTGAAGAAACGAGTTGAAGTGGCAAGCGCTAATTCGGGTGAACTTTCGTAAGAGCCAAAGGGCAGGTCGGCAACGACCATGGCGCGCTTTGATGCCGTGACAACGGCGCGGGTCAACGGAATCAGTTCATCGACCGTTACCGGAATCGTGTTTTCAAATCCAAGGAAATTATTGCCGGCGCTATCGCCAACTAATAAAACTGGGATGCCGGCCTCATCAAAAATCTCAGCAGTTAACTGCTCGTATGCAGTGAGCATCGGCCATTTCTCGCCGCGCTCCTTAGCGCTGGCCAGATCATGAATCGTGACACGACGATGTTGGGCGCCGCCATATAAAGAGGTCGCTTGAGCCATATTTTCTTACCTTCCTCGAAGCCAAAATGGTCCCCGGGTACGAGCAGAACTTTACCCGAGTACGCTTGAGTAATGAAGTTGCGGGTAGCGCTAGCTCAGATCAACCCAACCTTGGGTGACTTAGTAGGCAATGCCGATTTAATCTCGCGCTATGCAGGTGCTGCTCAAGCTGAAGGTGCGGCGCTGGTGGTTTTTCCAGAAATGGTTTTGACCGGCTATCCAGTTGAAGATTTAGCACTGCGCCCATCTTTTCGGAGCGCTTCGATTGCTGCGATTGCCGAATTAGCCGAGCGATTGCAGGTCGAAGGCAATGGCGAAATAGTGGCCGTGGTTGGTTACTTAGATCAGATTGCCGATGCCCCAAATCGCCAAGGCCAACCTGTAGGTGCACCGCAAAACGCGGTCGCCATTATTCAAAACGGCGAAATCAAAGCTCGCTATGTGAAGCAACATCTGCCTAACTATGGCGTCTTCGATGAATTTAGAAATTTTGTTCCGGGCACTGAAACTTTATTAGTTCGAGTCGGTGGCATTGATGTGGGCATCGCAATTTGCGAAGACCTTTGGCAAGACGGCGGCTTAATCGATGCGTTGGCGGCCCGCAAACCAGGTCTAGTTGTCGTTCCAAATGGCAGCCCATATGAACGCAATAAAGATGATGTGCGTTTAGCACTAGTACAAAAACGGGCCCGCGAATTTGGAGCACCATTGGCATATGTAAATATGACTGGCGGCCAAGACGATTTAGTTTTCGATGGCGACACCATTGTGGTTGCAGCTGATGGCTCAGTAGTTGCTCGCGCCCCACAGTTTGCCGATGAGTTAATTGTTTTAGATATTGCAGCTGCTGGTGCAAGTGGCAAACCAGATTTAATTATTTCGGAAACAAGCAATTCAGCAGTTAATTCAGTAGCCCCAGTTATCACGCCCCGACTTAGCGATGAAGCCGAAATTTGGAAAGCGCTAGTTAGCGGGCTACGCGATTATGTTTATAAGAATAAATTTCGCAGTGTGGCGCTAGGTCTTTCTGGTGGCATTGATTCAGCTTTAGTTGCGGCCATCGCAGTTGATGCTATTGGCGCCAAGTGCGTTAATGGCGTGGCTTTGCCAAGCAAATATTCTTCAGAACATTCCATCGCTGATGCGAAAAGCTTTGCCGAAAACACAGGCATTCATTTCCGCATCGTGCCAATCGAACCAATGGTTGACGCGTATTTAACTTCCATGACTTTAAAAGGTTTAGCCGAAGAGAATCTGCAAGCTCGAGTTCGCGGCACTGCTTTGATGGGTATCTCAAACCAAGAGGGCCACTTAATTTTGGCGACGGGCAATAAATCTGAACTCGCAGTCGGTTACTCAACTTTGTATGGCGATGCTGTTGGTGGCTATGCCCCAATAAAAGATATTTACAAGACCGATGTTTGGGCACTGGCTAAGTGGCGAAATGCCAAGGCAGTTGCCGATGGCGAAGTTCCACCTATTCCAGAAAATTCAATTAACAAAGAACCAAGTGCCGAGCTGCGGCCAGATCAAAAAGATTCTGATTCGCTGCCAGATTATGAATTACTAGATCAAATTCTGTGGCGCTATGTCGATGAAGATCAGGGGATTGCCGTGATCATTGCAGCCGGCTTTGACGCCACAACTGTTGCCCGCGTAATTGGCATGGTTGATACGGCCGAATATAAGCGCCGCCAATATCCGCCAGGCACGAAAGTTTCAGCCCGCGCATTCGGTAAAGATCGTCGCCTTCCTATTACTTCACGCTGGCGCGAGGGCCACTAACCTGGTTTTTGTAACACAGCCGTAACGCGGCCTTGGCAAGATGTAGCCATGTCTACTTCTCCTGAACGCAGCAAGCAAGAAGAATTCGTTCTTCGCACTATTGAAGAACGCAATATTCGGTTCATTCGTTTGTGGTTTACCGATGTTTTAGGTTTTCTAAAATCGGTTGCGATTGCACCAGCTGAATTAGAAAATGCCTTCGATGAAGGAATCGGTTTCGATGGCTCTGCTATTGAAGGATTTGCACGTGTAACTGAATCAGATATGTTGGCTCGACCAGATTCAGCGACTTTTTCTATCTTACCTTGGCGCACTGAAGCCCCAGGGGCCGCGCGAATGTATTGCGATATTGCAATGCCCGATGGGTCGGCATCGATGACTGATCCGCGCAATGTTTTACGTCGCACTTTGAACAAGGCTGCCGAGATGGGTTACACCTGTTACACCCACCCGGAAATTGAATTCTTCTTATTTAAGAATCAACCAGTTGCAGGTGAAGCACCAGTGCCAGTTGATGCAGGTGGCTATTTCGATCACACGCCATCGGTCGTAGGTCATGACTTCCGTCGGCAGGCAATCACGATGTTAGAAGCCATGGGTATCAGCGTCGAATTTTCACATCACGAAGGCGCACCTGGGCAGCAGGAAATTGATTTGCGTTATGCCGATGCGTTAAGCACTGCAGATAACATCATGACTTTCCGACATGTAATTAAAGAGGTTGCGCTAGAGCAAGGATTCCACGCTAGTTTCATGCCCAAGCCTTTTACCGAACATCCCGGTAGCGGAATGCATACTCACGTTTCACTTTTTAAAGGTGAAGAGAATGCCTTCTTTGATGCAACAGCTGAATTAAATCTTTCCAAAGTTGGTCGCTCATTTATCGCAGGTCTGTTAAAGCATGCACCCGAAATTACTTTGATTACTAATCAATGGGTTAATTCATATAAGCGTTTACATGGTGGTGGCGAAGCGCCAGCAGTTGCTAACTGGGGGCCAAGTGCTCGTGGTTCATTAGTACGCGTACCGATGTATAAACCAAAGAAAGAAAACTCAACTCGCATTGAATTTCGTTCACCAGATTCTTCTTGTAATCCCTATTTGGCATATGCCGTAATGCTCGCTGCAGGACTGAAAGGCGTTGAAGAAAGCTATGTATTAGCGCCAGCTGATTCAACCGATATTCGCCCGTTGCCAAGTAATTTAAATGAAGCGATTATCGAGATGGAAAAATCAGAGCTCGTGCGCGAAACCCTAGGTGCCGATGTTTTTGAATTCGTCCTTCGCAATAAACGCGCAGAATGGCAGGAATATCGCCGCCAAGTAACTGCCTTCGAACTAGATCGCTACTTGCCAGTTCTTTAATCCGCAGGAAACTTGCTGGGTTGAGCGCTAAAGGGTTACCCTTTAGCCATGTCAAAGTCAGCCTTCCAAAAGGCGCTCCTACTTAGCCGCCGTGGCGGGGACAAGTAACCGGTCCCCTCGCTGCGGGGTTTGTCGTACCGGTTAAACCAGTCCACAAACCAATTTCAAGTAGGAGTTAAAAATGAACTTTCCAAAGCAAAAACCTTCTGCGATGCCAGTGCATCGATATTCATCCTTTATCCCAGTTGATTTAACTGATCGCACTTGGCCAACCAAGCGGATCAAAGTTGCACCTAAATGGTGTTCAGTTGATCTTCGTGACGGTAATCAAGCTCTGATTGACCCAATGGATACTCCGCGCAAATTAGCGATGTTTAAGTTACTTGTTGCCATGGGTTACAAAGAGATCGAAGTTGGTTTCCCAAGTGCTAGCCAGACCGATTTTGATTTCGTGCGCAAGATTATTGAAGATGGCTTGATTCCAGATGATGTGGTTATTCAAGTTTTGACCCAAGCTCGCGAGACTTTAATTGATCGCACCTTCGAATCGATCAAGGGCGCCAAGCAAGCGATTGTGCACCTTTACAACTCGACTTCAACTTTGCAACGTCGCGTTGTCTTTGGCCAAGATAAAGCTGGCATCAAAAAGATCGCAACCGATGCTGCGCAATATTGCCTTGACCAAGTTGCCAAAGTTCCAGGTACCAAAGTCTCATTTGAATATAGCCCCGAGTCATACACCGGTACCGAACTAGAATTTGCCGTTGAAGTTTGTAATGCGGTTAACGCCATCTGGAAACCAACTCCAGAATGGAAAACAATCATGAACTTGCCGGCCACTGTTGAAATGGCAACGCCAAATGTTTACGCCGATTCAATTGAGTGGATGTGCCGTCATCTAGATAATCGCGACAGCGTTATTGTTTCACTGCACCCACATAATGACCGTGGCACAGGCGTTGCAGCAGCTGAATTGGGTTATTTAGCAGGCGCTGATCGCATTGAAGGCACTTTGTTTGGTAACGGCGAGCGCACCGGCAACGTTTGTTTAGTAACCCTGGGCATGAACTTAGTTAGCCATGGCATTGACCCAATGATTGATTTCTCAAATCTTGATGAAACTCGTCGCACTGTTGAATATGCCAATCAACTTCGCGTGCCAGAGCGTCATCCATACGGTGGCGATTTAGTTTTCACCGCGTTCTCTGGTTCACACCAAGACGCAATTAAGAAAGGCTTTGATCATTTAGCGATAGATGCCAAGGCTGCTGGTAAGGAAGTAAAAGATTTCACTTGGGCTGTTCCTTACTTACCGATTGACCCGCTAGATATTGGCCGCACTTACGAAGCCGTGATTCGTGTTAACTCGCAATCTGGCAAAGGCGGGGTCGCTTACTTGATGAAGAACGAACATCATCTTGATCTGCCTCGACGTTTGCAAATTGAGTTCTCTAAAGTTGTGCAACAAAAGACTGATACCGAAGGCGGCGAAGTCACTGGTGATGCCATGTGGCAAGTTTTCGAAGATGAATATTTGCCAACAGCCAACGATGATAAAAAGTGGGGTCGCTTCCGCCTTAAAGGGTTGTCACAAACCTCAGTTCTTGATCAAGATGTTCAGCTATCAATTTCGATTCTTGATCGCGGTCAATTAGTTGAACTAAGTGGCCAAGGCAATGGTCCAATTGCGGCCTTTTGCAATATTTTGCAGGCCTATGGCGTTGATGTTCGAGTGCTTGATTATTACGAGCATGCACTAAGTGCAGGTGGCGATGCTTCGGCTGCTGCCTATCTTGAGTGCGCAATTGGCGATGAAGTTTTCTGGGGTGTTGGAATTGATCCGAATACCACCACTGCCTCACTAAAAGCCGTGGTTTCGGCTATCAATCGCGCCATTCGCTAACTGACCCCATTACGGTAAGCCTATGAGCCTTTACCGTGATGAAGCGCTAATTCTGCGCACCCAGAAATTGGGCGAAGCCGATCGCATCATCACCATGCTCACTCGCGAACATGGTCGCGTTCGCGGTGTAGCAAAAGGTGTTCGTCGCACTATGTCTAAATTTGGTGCGCGTCTTGAACCCGGTAGCCATGTTGATATTCAATTACACATTGGCAAGACTTTTGACACAGTCACTCAAGTCGAAGCGATTGCCAACTATGGCGAAGAGTTAGCAAATGATTACCAGCGCTGGACAATTGCAGCTGCGATTCTAGAAACCACTGAACGTTTCACGCCACAAGAACGCGAACCGGCTCTGCAAGAATTCAATTTAGTTGTCGGTGCCCTGAAAGTTTTGACTGAGAAGCGTTATGACTCTTCGTTGATACTTGATGCTTTCTTGCTGCGTTCACTGGCTATCGGGGGATACGCACCCTCAATGACTAACTGTTCACGCTGCGAAAAAGCAGGACCACACCGTTACTTCTCATTAGTCGGTGGCGGCTCAGTTTGTTTAGATTGCCGACCATCGGCCTCGGCTACCCCTGCAGTTGAAACGTTAAAGCTTATGGGCGACTTACTTTCCGGTGATTGGGAAAGTGCGAGTGCAAGTGAACTTCGTAATCGCCGCGAAGCAAACGGTTTAATTACTGCTTATCTACACTGGCACTTAGAAAGAGGGTTGCGTAGCATGCCTATGGTGGAGCGCGTATGAGCAAGATTCAAATTCCAAATCACGTAGCAATTGTGATGGATGGCAATGGTCGCTGGGCAAAGAAACGTGGATTACCGCGGACAACAGGCCATGAAGCAGGCGAAGCAGCTCTATTTGATGTAGTTGAAGGCGCTATTGAATATGGCGTTAAAGAGATCAGCGCATATGCCTTCAGTACCGAAAATTGGCGCCGCTCACCTGAAGAAGTGAAATTCTTAATGGGCTTTAACCGAGATGTGATTCGCCGTCGTCGTGATCAAATGAATGAGATGGGTGTACGTATTCGTTGGGTGGGTCGGCCAAAACGACTTTGGCAAAGTGTTATCAACGAGCTAGAGATTGCTGAAGAGTTAACGGCTAAGAACAAGACCCTAACTTTGAATATGTGCGTCAATTATGGTGGTCGTTCTGAGATTGTCGATGCTGCCACTGAATTAGCTCGTGATGTAAAACGGGGCAAACTGAAAGCAGATGCAATTACCGAAAAGACTTTCGCTAAATATTTAGATCAACCCAAGATGAGTGATGTTGATTTGTTCTTGCGTTCATCAGGCGAACAACGAACAAGTAATTTCTTGCCTTGGCAATCGGTCTATGCCGAATTCGTTTTCCTTGACGTTTTATGGCCAGATGTAGATCGCAAAGTTTTATGGCGAGCGATTGAGGAGTACTCAACTAGAGATCGAAGATTCGGAAAGGCGTAAAAATTCAGCACTTGCTGCAGAGGCCAAATATCTCGGCGGTATGTCCCACTTCGCGAAAACCATGTTCCTCGGCCATAACTTTGGCCCACTTTTCGATAGCGCCACCTTCAATTTCGACAGTATCGCCGCAATTTTTGCAAACTAAGTGATGATGGTGGGCATCTCCGCAGAGACGATAGATAGCCTCACCATCATCACGTCTTAGAACATCGACAATTTTGTCATTTACTAGG
Source organism: Candidatus Nanopelagicaceae bacterium (assembly GCA_965267915.1). Taxonomy (GTDB): domain Bacteria; phylum Actinomycetota; class Actinomycetes; order Nanopelagicales; family Nanopelagicaceae; genus Planktophila. The sequence goes on from OZ254153.1 coordinate 313,587, forward strand.
CTTTGTAAAGAGCGATAAACCGTAGTTAAACCAATGCTCTCGCCTTCGCGTTGCATCAAGCGATAAACCTCTTGAGCGCTAGCAAAGCCACCAGCACGTTCAAGAGTGCTAAGGACTCTTGGATTGGAACGACTCATGTAGCTAGAACCTATTCGCCAATATTTCCAACAATTAACCACATAGCCACAACACCAACGACTGTTGCAACCATAGTTAACTTGGAAGGATGGCGAGAGTGAGCTTCAGGAAGAATATGCGAGGTAGCTAAATAAATTACAAAGCCGGAGAAGAGGGCTAAGTAAATTGCCAGTGAAGGATCGCTGATTGTTATGTAACTTCCGAGAGCGGCTCCACCAATGCGCATGATGGCATCGATGCCAAGCAACATGATTGCGCGCTTTGTCCAGTGACCGCTCTTGATTAGCAGAGAGACCGTATTGAGACCATCGCTAAAGGCGTGGGACAAGATTGCAATAAAGACGGCAACGCCAAGGGAATTTGAGATTTTAAATGAGAGACCTAGAGCAACTCCATCTAAGAATACGTGACCACCCATTGCAAGTGCGCCCAAGGTGCCTGCGATATTTGCGGAGTGCTTATGTTCATGGCCGTAATCAGATTCAGCTGGCTCGTGCGAACCAAAGATCTGTTCAGCAAAGTGCAGTGCTAAAAAACCGCCGACAAAAGCTAGCGAAACTACTGGCACATTTCCGAAGGTATTTGTATTTAACTCAAATACTTCAGGCAATAGATCAAAGGCAACTAGACCGAGTAGGAGACCGGCTGAAAGGCCAAGAACTAAGTGCAAGCGATCGCGAGATTTAATAGCGAGGAAGCCACCAGCAGTTGTGGCGAGGACAGTGAGTGCGGCAAGGCCGATTGCGATATTCATAGTGAAAATGTATCACAAATGAAAATGATTTTCATTTCCATAGGTAAATTGGGCGTGGGTTAGGCTCATCCCATGATCGCAATCGCCAGATTTGAAGTTCCGCTGGGCCAAGCTGCCCAGTTTGAGGGGCAATTAGGCGTAGCGCTATCCGCATTGGCTGCAGCCCCTGGCTATATCGATGGCGAAATTGGCCAGAATTTAGATGAACTCGGGCTCTGGACGATCGTTACTCGTTGGCAAAATGTGGGTTCATATCGCCGGGCACTTAGTTCAAACCGAGCCAAACTAGAAGCGATTCCAGTATTAGCGCTAGCTATTGATGAACCAGGTGCATACGAACTGCCAGTTAGCGAGTAAAATTCGGCTTACGTAATTCAACGACAGTTGCGTTGCGCCGACAGCCAGCCGGATGGATAAAACCATATTCACCGGCTCTTATTTACCGGATGAGGTTTTAACCCAATGGCCGTAGATCGTTTAGAAAATATCGTAAGTCTGGCCAAGCGCCGCGGATTCGTTTTCCCTTCCTCTGAAATTTACGGTGGCTTGCGCGCATCTTGGGATTACGGCCCACTAGGTGTTGAATTAAAAAATAATATTAAGCGCCAATGGTGGAAGTCCATGGTCATGGGTCGCGAAGATATTGTCGGTATCGACTCTTGTGTAATTTTGGCTCGCGAAGTTTGGGAAGCATCAGGTCACGTAGCAACCTTTAGTGATCCACTAACCGAATGTACTTCTTGCCATAAGCGTTATCGCGCCGATCATCTTGAAGAAGCTTACGAAGCAAAGCATAAGAAAGCACCTGAGTCACTAGCCGATGTTAATTGCCCGGCTTGCGGCAATAAAGGTCAGTTCACAACACCAAAGCAATTCAGTGGTTTGTTGAAAACTTATCTTGGACCAGTTGAAGATGAATCTGGTCTGGCTTATCTACGGCCAGAAACTGCCCAAGGAATTTTTATTAACTTTGATCAAGTTATGACCACATCGCGTAAGAAGCCACCATTTGGCATTGGCCAGATTGGTAAATCTTTCCGTAATGAAATTACCCCTGGAAACTTTATTTTCCGTACTCGTGAATTCGAGCAGATGGAAATGGAATTCTTTGTTGTACCTGGTACAGATGAAGATTGGCATCAATACTGGATCGATTATCGTCTTGCTTGGTATAAAGATCTTGGTATTAACCCAGATCGTCTTCGTATCTACGATCATCCAAAAGAGAAGTTATCTCACTACTCAAAACGCACTGCAGATATTGAATATAAATTCGAATTCGCAGGCACCGAGTGGGGCGAGCTCGAAGGCATTGCAAACCGCACCGATTTTGACTTAAAAGCGCACTCTGCAGCCTCTGGCAAAGATCTTTCTTACTTCGACCAAGAGAAAAATGAGCGTTGGACACCATATGTAATCGAGCCAGCAGCAGGCGTTGATCGCTGTGCGCTTACCTTCTTAATGGATGCTTTCACTGAAGATGAAGCACCAAATGCCAAGGGCGAAATGGAAAAGCGCACTGTGCTTAAGTTCGATCACCGCATTGCTCCGGTGAAAGTTGCAGTTCTGCCACTTTCACGTAATGCCGATCTGTCACCTAAGGCACGCGATCTTGCAACAGCGCTTCGTAAGAATTGGAACGTTGATTTCGATGATGCTGGCGCAATTGGTCGTCGCTATCGTCGCCAAGATGAAATCGGAACCCCGTACTGCATCACCATTGACTTCGAAACTATCGATGACAACGCTGTGACTATTCGCGATCGCGACACAATGGCGCAAGAGCGAATCAGCATCGATCAGGTGGAGTCATGGTTAGCACCACGTCTGCTGGGTTGCTAAAACCGCTGCGTCTGCCACTAGCAACTGGTGATCACTTTATTGATCCACCGGTTGTATTGGCACCAATGGCTGGCATTACCAACTCTGCTTTTCGCATGTTATGTCGCGAACAAGGAGCTGGGTTATTTGTTTCCGAAATGGTTACAGCTCGCGCACTTTTAGAACGACGTCCCGACACCTTGCGCATGATCGCACCAGGTGCGGGTGAATGGCCAAGATCTGTACAACTTTATTCAACAGATCCACACACGATGCGCGCAGCGGTAACGATGATGGGTAAAGAGAATTTAGCTGATCACATAGATATGAACTTTGGCTGCCCAGTTCCGAAAGTAACTCGCAAAGGTGGCGGGGCAGCGTTGCCATACAAGCGCAATCTATTCACTTCGATCGTTGAAGCAGCGGTTGAAGCAGCTAAACCTTTTGGAATTCCAGTAACTGTAAAAATGCGTATCGGTATCGATAGTGATCACGAAACTTATTTAGAGGCAGCGACGTCTGCTGCAAACTTAGGAGTTGCTTGGGTTGCTTTACACGCCCGCACTGCGCAACAAATGTATGAAGGAAAGGCCGACTGGAGTGCGATTTCCCGCCTAGTTGAGCACTTAAAACCAACTGGCGTACCAGTTTTGGGTAATGGCGATATTTGGTCTGGTGCCGATGGCTTAGCGATGGTTGCTGAAACCGGTTGTGCTGGAGTCGTAGTTGGTCGTGGTTGCTTAGGTCGGCCATGGTTATTTGCAGATTTAGTTGCAGCTTTCTCAGGCACGCAAAGCAAAGTCCTGCCTACGCTTTTTGAAGTGCGCGAAGTTATGTATCGCCACGGCGAATTAATTGTTGATTACTTTGAAAATGAAGATCGTGGCTGTCGTGACCTACGTAAACACATGGCTTGGTATTTAAAAGGTTTCCGAGTCAATAGCGAACTACGTCGCCAATTCGGAATGGTTGGCTCGTTAGCAGAGCTACGTGGTTTATTAGATAAATTAGATGATCAGCCATATCCAGTCGAAGTTAGTGAAAAACCTCGTGGTCGAACTAGCCATGGTCGTCCAGTTACCTTGCCAGATGGCTGGTTATTAGACCCGAATGAAATTGTCGAGCTTGAACTCGAAGATATGTTCTCGGGTGGCTAATGTTTATTTTTAAATTATTGCGTAGCGCTTTAACATTTCTACTTCTATTAGTGATTGTGATTCCAGTTTTTGTACTTGGAAAAACTTGGTATGCCGCAAATAATCCGACCATCCGCAATGGCGATGTCATAGTTGTTTTGGGTGCCGCGCAATTAGATGGCCGGCCAGGATTAGTTCTAGAGGCCCGATTAAAAGAAGCAAAACGTATTTATGATTTAGGTTTAGCGACGAAGATAATTACGGTCGGCGGTGGTGCGCCAGGTGATCGCACAACCGAAGCTGCAGCTGGCCGCATTTGGTTAATGCAAAATGGCGTTAGATACGCAAACATTAAGGCTCTCGAAAAAGGTCGCGATACTTTAAACTCAACGAAGTTATATGCCGCTGAAATGCGTGATCGAAAAGTTAGAAATGTAATTATCGTGACCGATCCTTTCCATTGTTTGCGATCAATGACTATGGCAAATGATCGTGGCCTAGTTGCCACTTGCTCGCCGGTTCAAAGTGGTCCAAACGCCTTGAAAAAGAGCGGTTTTAAATACTTAGTGCGCGAAGCTGGCGCTTATTTAGCCTATATAACGCTAGGTCGTCGCGGGGTACACATCAGCGATCATTTACCTTCCGACAATATTCTCAATAAGGTAACGCCATGAGCGAATTGATCGGCTACACCGCGAGTGATCAAGATCGGTTCCTAGATGAGCCAGCAAAACGAGTTGGTCGTACTGAATTTATGCGCGATCGAGCTCGGGTTATTCACTCTGCTGCCCTTCGTAGATTAGCTGCTAAAACTCAAGTTGCCGTTCCCTGGGAAAATGATTTTCAACGGACAAGACTTTCTCACTCTTTAGAATGCGCACAGATTGGTCGCGAACTTGGCGAATCACTTGGTGCAGATCCAGATTTATTAGAAACTTCTTGTTTAGCTCATGATTTAGGTCATCCACCGTTTGGCCATAATGGCGAAGAAGCCCTCGCCGAACTCGCTAAAGACTGTGGCGGCTTTGAAGGTAACGCCCAAAGTTTTAGATTACTAACTCGCATCGAAGCAAAAACAGTAGATGCAAATGGCAAAACCGTCGGGTTAAACTTAACTCGCGCTTCACTTGATGCGGCGACAAAATACCCATGGGCGCGAAGTGAGAACCCTCGCAAGTATGGTGTTTACGATGATGATGTTGAGATTTATAAATGGATGCGCGAAGGTGCGCCGGCAGGGAAGAGATGCATCGAAGCGCAGATCATGGATTGGTCTGATGATTGTTCGTATTCCGTTCACGATCTTGAAGATGCCATTGTTGCAAATCAAATTAAAGTTTCTAATTTCCGAAATGATTTTGCTCAGCTTTTTAAAGTAATGAGCATTGATTACGGTAGCGATGCCACCGAAACTGAAGTTGAATCCGCATTAGCTCGACTAGAAGCGTTATCTTGCTGGCCAAAGAATTTCGATGGCAGCCATCGAGCATTGGCTCGCTTAAAAGACACCACCAGCCAGTTAATTGGCCGGTTCGTGCAATCTGCCGAAATCCAAACTCGCAAAATACATGGCGATGGCCCGCTCACTCGTTACAGTGCAGATTTAGAAATTCCACGTGAACAACTAGTCGAAGTAGATTTTCTAAAAGCGGTTGCGGGACATTACCTAATTAATGCCGCAGCCTCGCAAGAGCGATATGCCAAGCAGCAGACTTTGATCGGCGAACTCGTTGAGGCGCTATATAACGCTGGTCCGAAGTACTTAGATTCAGTCTTTTTGGATGATTGGCAGAAGGCCACAACCGATGCGCAAAGACTGCGCGTGATTATTGATCAAGTAGCTGGCCTGACTGACCCGGGTGCATACGCGCTACATGCTCGCGTCTGTGTGGCTGGTTAGACTGGATAAATCATGAGCGGTCGAATTAGAGATGAAGATGTTGCATACGTGCGCGATCACGCACCTATCGATGAAATAGTCGGCGACTATGTGCAACTTAAATCTGCAGGCGGCGGACAGAAAAAAGGCTTGTGCCCATTTCATGATGAAAAATCTCCTTCTTTCCATGTAACGCCATCTAAAGGTTATTTCCATTGTTTTGGCTGCCAAACTGGTGGCGATGTAATTGCATTCGTCATGAAGATGGATCACTTAACTTTTACCGAAACCATCGAACGTTTAGCAGATCGCATTGGTTACACCTTGCGCTACGACGAAGGCTTTACCGGCACTGCTGCTCCCGCTGGTCAACGTTCTAGATTGATCGCCGCAAATGCTGAGGCGGCAAAGTTTTATCAAGAGCAGCTGAATAAATCTGAAGGTGCCGCCTTTGGTCGCGAGCTAATGACCAAACGCGGCTTTGATAAAGCTGCTTGCGAACAATTCGGTGTCGGTTACGCGCCAAATGAATGGGATGCACTTACCAAACATTTACGCGCCTTAGGTTTTACTATCGATGAACTTGAAACAGCTGGGCTTTCCAAAATGGGAGAGCGTGGCCCAATCGATCGATTCCGCAATCGCTTAACGTGGCCAATTAAAGATATTTCTGGGGATGTTGTTGGTTTTGGTGCCCGCAAATTAGCTAGCGATGCTGAAGATCAAGGTCCAAAGTATTTAAATACTCCCGAGACGCCAATCTATAAAAAGAGCCAAGTGCTATATGGCTTAGATATGGCGAAGAAAGAAATTGCTAAAACCCGACAAGCCGTAATTGTTGAAGGCTATACCGATGTAATGGCAGCACATTTAGCTGGAATTCCAACGGCGGTAGCAACTTGTGGCACTGCATTTGGCGCTGACCACATTCGTATTCTGCGCCGTTTGTTAATGGATGACGATGCTTTTCGCGGTGAAGTTATCTTTACCTTCGATGGCGATGCCGCAGGTCAAAAGGCTGCACTTCGAGCATTTAGCGATGATCAAAAATTTGTTACCCAAACTTTTGTGGCTGTTGAACCCGATGGCTTAGACCCAGCTGAACTACGTCAACATAAAGGTGATCTAGCCCTACGTGATCTTATTGCTAAACGAGTTCCGCTATTTGAATTTGCCATCAGGGCTGAGTTAGCAAAACATAAGTTAGAAACCGCTGAGGGTCGAGTCAATGCGTTAAACGCAGCAGCGCCTTTAGTTGCTCAGATTCGCGATAAATCTTTACGCCCTGAGTACACCAGATTGTTGGCCGGCTGGATTGGCTTAGAAACAGATGTTGTTAGCAAGGCCGTTGCTCGTGGCTTTAAGCCAACCGCTGCAAATAGCGCCGAACCGTTATCTGAAGAAGTGCCACAACAATATTGGCGACCAGATCCAAGCGATCCTCGTTTGATGTTAGAGCGCGAAGTTCTAAAAGCAAAAGTGCAGATGCCGGAACTTGCAAGTGGCTGGGTTCAAATCGAAGCTGATGCATTTACGCATCCGGCATACAAAGAGTTGCGAGCTGTAATTGATGTTGTTGCTGCTGATCGCCCATTAACTATTGAGTTAATAACCAATGAAAATATGAAAGCACTTTTTACTGAACTTTCAGTTGAACCGATTCGCACCGATGGCGAAATTTCGCAGGGGTATGTTTCAAGCATCATCGCTAGATTGCGTGAAGTCTCAGTCTCTCGTGCTATTGCTGATTTAAAATCTAGTTTGCAGCGCCTTAATCCGGTAGAAAATGAGGACGAATACAACGCCGCATTTGCTACTTTAGTTTCTCTGGAAAGCACTAGACGCGGGCTCCACGATCTGGCGGTGGGCGGCCTTTAATTGGCTGGTTTCAGCGGCCATTTTTACCGATTGCGATAATTACGCTAGAGTTTGGCCTTCGCAATCCCTGATAGCTCAATGGCAGAGCAGCCGGCTGTTAACCGGCAGGTTCTTGGTTCGAATCCAAGTCAGGGAGCTCTAATCGGACTCTCAGCCTAAACTAGCCTTCTTCTCATTGCTTAAGAGATAGGTTTTTTCACATGGCTTACCGCAGATCGGCCCAAAAGAGTGTTGTCGATTCTTGGCGTGCTCAAAGTTGGGCAATTCGAGTTCTTCGAGCCTGGTTATCTTTTACTTGGATTTATGCCGGTTGGGATAAAGCGACAGACCCTGGTTTCTTAACCAAAGGTTCAACTGGCTTTATTGGTGATCAATTAATTGGCTACTCAACTAATTCACCAGTTGGTTGGCTCTTTAATGGTTTAGCTGAACAAGCAACAGCTGTTGGCATTTTTGTAATTTTCTCGGAATTCGCAATTGGTTTAGCAACGCTACTTTGGATCGCGCCAACGAGTGCTGCATTCGGTGGTTTCATGATGTCAATAGTTCTTTGGCTCGGAAGCACTTTCTATGTGTCGCCATATTTCTTAGGTAGCGACACTGCGTATGCCGTTCTCTGGCTGGTGTATTTCTTAACGCTAGTTGGAAATCGCCGGACCGTTGATGTGTCGCTAGATCGTCGCGGGGCAATTCGAGTTGGAATTTTAAGTGCAGCCGCAGTTGCTTCAGCACTTGTCGGAAAAGCATTTGCGAAAGTTTCTGAAGTTCCAGCAACTACCGTCTCAGGTTCTAGCCAAGTTATTGAATTGGCCAAAATCAAAGTTGGCGAAACTCATCAGTTTGCTCTGAGTAATGGAATGCCTGCAATTCTCTTCCGCACTAAAACTGGAGTATTTGCATATTCGGCAACTTGCACCCATGAAGGTTGCACCGTTTCTTACAAAAATTCAAGCAAAAGTTTGTACTGCCCATGTCACGGGGCAGAGTTTGATCCCTATACAAATGGTGGCGCTATCTCGGGACCTGCTCGAGATGCGTTACCGACAGTCAAAGTTAAAATAGACGGTGACTGGGTAGTTCTAGCATGAAAGGTATAACCATGAAATTCCAAGGATCGCAGAAAGTAGTTGCTGGTTTTATTGCCGGTGCACTAATTACTGGTGGAATTGCAACTGCAGCAACGTCAAATACAGGCACAGTGCAAGCATGCGTAGATAATCGCACTCAGGCAATGTATTTAGCCGCAAACGGCACGTGCAGCAAGACTCGCACCTTGGTTGATATCAGCACGCCTTCTAGCAATGGCATAGATGCCAAGACTCTAGCTGCAGCGGTTACTCCCTCTGTTGTTTCGATTGAAGTAACTACTAGTGCAGGTGGCGGAACCGGATCAGGCTCTATTTATTCATCTAGCGCATCTGAAAGTTTCATCATTACGAATAATCACGTTGTCGCAGATGCAGCTACAAGTGGCACCATTGAAGTGGAACTTCTAAATGGTGAGGTTTATCCAGCGACAATCGTCGGTCGAGATATCGCATACGACATTGCAGTTATTAAACTTAAAGTTGGAAATTTGCCAGCAATCAAAATTGGTGACTCTGCAAAAGTAAGTGTGGGCGATCCAGTTATTGCGATTGGTTCACCACTTGGCTTAGCCAGCACCGTTACTTCAGGAATTATCTCAGCTCTTAACCGACCAGTTATTACTGGCAGCACCGGGTTGGAATCTTATGTAAATGCAATTCAAACTGATGCGGCAATTAATCCTGGTAATTCAGGTGGTGCTTTAATTGACGCAGCAGGCAAATTAATCGGTGTTAACTCTGCAATTGCAACCCTTTCATCTGGTTCAACTAGTGGTTCGATTGGTTTAGGTTTCTCGATTCCAATTAATGAGGCCAAGCGAGTTATTAATGAAATTATCGCGACCGGAAAATCAACTAGGCCAGTTCTAGGTGTTTATTTCGATCAAACTTTTACCGGCATTGGTGCCAGAATTCAGTCGTTAACTCCGGGCGAAGGCGCGGAGAAAGCTGGCATCCCAGCCGGGTCGGTAGTTAGATCTATTGAAGGCTTCAAGATTATTGATAACGTATCTGCAATTGTTCGGATTAGGTCTTACGCACCCGGAACCATAGTTACTGTGATTGTTGACCTGCCCAATAAAGGTGGATCTAAGACTTTCAAAGTAACTCTTGGGTCAGCAGTCTCTAATTAGCACGCTACCGAAATACTTTTTGGGTATGGTTTAACCATGGCTCAATTCAGATTGCAGGTAGTACTTCCGGATCGCCCGGGCTCGCTCGGCGCCGTAGCCTCAGCAATTGGTTTTGCTGGCGGCGATATTCGCGGCTTGGTAGTTATGAAATCTGAAGATGGTCGCGGCTATGACGATATTACAGTTGCGGTGCCTGGCTCAGACCCAAGTGATCTGATTGAAGTGCTCACCGCAATTGGTGGCGTTGAAGTTATTTCGGTAACGCCCGTTAATTAATTAGAGATTGACTTCGCGCAATTGCGCAGCAGATTGCTCTGGCTTTAGATCCATAATGAAAACACCCATCGCAGATTCCGAACCTGCTAAATACTTTAACTTTCCTGGTTGGCGACGAACACTTGTTATCTGCCAATGTAGTCGCATCAAATCGCGCCCAACTCGAACTGGTGCTTGATGCCAAGTGGCTATGTATGCCATTTCGATGCCAAAGACGCCATCGAGGCGATTTAAAACTTCAAGGGCAATCTCAGGAAATGCTGCAGAGGCTGCTTCATCGAGCTCTGCCAAGTCGGCAACTGGATTAAGTGGAGCAACGTGTATTTCAAACGGGTAGCGCGCAGCATAAGGAACAAAAGCTACCCAATGATCATTCTTCGCAATTACTCGGTCGCCATCTTTTAGCTCTCGAGAAACTACATCATCGAAAAGAACTCGCCCAGTGCGCTCTTTATGTTCTTGCGCAGCTGCCAACATCTTTTCAACTCGTGGTGGCAAGAATGGATATGCGTAAATTTGTCCGTGCGGGTGGCTCAAGGTGACACCTACTTCTTCACCACGATTTTCAAAGGGTGCAATATGTGCAATGAAGCTTTCCTGTGAAAGCTCGCGAACTCGATCTTTCCAAGCTTCAAGAATGATGCGAACTTGTGATGAAGTTAAATCTTTAAGTGATTTTCCATGATCCGCTGCAAAACAAATTACTTCACATTTACCTGCAGTTTGTCCTTCAGGAGTAGCTGTACTTAGGGCATCAGGTAATTCGAAATTACCACTTGGTGGCCGAAATGATGGGCCACGATTATCAAATACCACGACTTCAAAATCAGCTTCTGGGATCTCAGTTAAAAGCTCGCCGGGATTTTCACCAGTAGGGCAGAGCGGGCAAAGTTCTTTGGGAGGTAAGAAGATTCGGTTTTGTCGATGCGAAGCAACCGCAACCCATTCGCCAACAAGTGCGTCATAACGAAGTTCGCCAATTTCTGGCTGCGCTTCAATTGGGCGCTTATCTTGCGCGGTACGGCTCTGACCGTTGCTGTCGTAATAACGAATAGTGCGACCATCGGCCATCTGGCGATCGGTGCGCGTAATATCCGCCGGCAATTTTGCAACGCTCATAATGTAGGTGAGTCTACTGTGCCCAATTCAAGGTTCGATCGATCGCCTTGCGCCAGTTCGCAAAGCCTTTTTCGCGATCAGCAGGTGATGTAGTTGGGGACCAGCGATGAAACTCTTTCCACTGACCTGATATTTCGCCACGGTCTTTCCAGAATCCAACAGTGAGCCCTGCTGCATATGCAGCGCCAAGTGCTGTTGTTTCAGCAATAACTGGTCGCGAAATTTCGATTCCTAAAATATCTGCTTGCATCTGCATGCAGAGTGAATTATTGGTTATTCCGCCATCGACGCGCATCTGATTTAAGTGAACACCGCTATCAGCTGACATCGCATCCATAATTTCGCGAGTTTGATAACAGATCGCTTCAAGGGCCGCTCTAGCTAAATGTGCTTTAGTTGCGGCTCGGGTTAAGCCAACAATTACACCTCGGGCATCACTGCGCCAATGTGGTGCAAATAATCCTGAAAATGCAGGCACAAAGTAAACGCCATCAGTATCTGGTACCGAAGCAGCTAAGTTCTCAATCTCACTCGCATGCGAAATTATTCCAAGTTGATCGCGTAACCATTGAATTGCCGAACCAGTAACTGCCACAGAACCTTCAAGTGCATATTGTGCAGGTTGATCGCCAAATTTAAAGCACACGGTTGTGAGCAATCCATTTTTAGAGCGCACAATCTCATTACCGGTATTTAATAATGCAAAGTTTCCGGTGCCGTAAGTGGTTTTTGAATCACCGCGTTCAAAACAAAGTTGGCCAACCATCGCCGCTTGTTGATCACCCAAAATTCCTGCGATCGGAACTGCGGTACCAAATGGGCCATGCGGATCAGTTAGGGCAAAGACTTCCGCAGATGAACGAATCTCTGGCAGAGTTTCAATTGGGATCTCAAAAATTTCTAGCAACCGTGAATCCCAATTTAAAGTTTCTAAATCCATCAACATAGTACGGCTAGCATTTGTGACATCTGTTAGATGTACCCCACCGTTTAAACCGCCAGATAAATTCCAAAGTAACCAAGAATCAATAGTGCCGAAGTGCGCAGTTCCGGCAGCGATGGAATTCTTTATTGCTGGAACATTAGTAAGCAACCAATTCATTTTGCTGGCCGAGAAGTAAGGTGCAATCGCTAAGCCAGTTTTATGGCTTATGTCTGACTTAACTTCCTCGCTGAACCCATTTAAATACTGAGCCGTGCGGGTATCTTGCCAAACAATTGCATTTGCAAGCGGCAATCCAGTTTTGCTATCCCAGGCCACGGTTGTTTCGCGTTGATTGGTGATTCCGATTGCCCGCAATTGTGATCCGAGAATTCCGGCTTGTTTAAGTGCGCCGGCAATGACTTCTTGAGTTCGTGCCCAAATCTCAGTTGCGTCATGTTCGACCCAACCTGCTTGCGACATGATCTGGCGATGTTCTAGTTGATGCTGCCCAACAACTTTTCCACTGTGATCAAAAATCATGAAGCGAGTACTGCTAGTGCCTTGATCGAGACTGCCAATAAAAGCTTCGCTCATGTGGCTACTCTAATTCTTAATCTGATTCCTGCAACCATCTGTTGTAGGCCTTGCAGTCTTAGTTGGTGTTGGCTTTGGCGTTATCGCTGGCCCCTGCAAGAGATCGAAAGCCACCGGTAACTCGGTAGTTGCATGGGTCTTGGTTTGGTCAGAAAATACAATCGAGCCGACCCAACTTCCAGTAGTAAAACCTTTAATTGATAGCGTCCATAACCCACTTGCTGCTCGAGTAACAGTTTGAGTTAATTTAGGTTTATCGATTGAAAGTGGGTCATATTCAAAGCGCACCGTGCCAGTAACAGCAGGAGAGCCATCTGGTCGATTCACGCCAACATCGAAAATCACGGATTTACTCGTATCTGTTGCCCGCTGTCTTGTAATCAACATAGTTGTTATTTCATTTATTGGCATTAAGTCAATTGGCTCTGGCACCCAAGTTCCAGTTGTTAAATCAAGGAAGTTTTGAGCAGTACCTCGGAACACATTCAAATCAACTCGAGTACTAGGAACTCCGTACTTTGATCCAATTCCGCATGATGAGTATTGCCAAATAATCCATTGTGATTGGCAGGCACTTGATGTCCAAGAATGCACATAACAACCAGCTGGTTTTAAGCCAGGTTGATTAATAGGATCGAATGGGTTGACCGCATATTGCGCCAGCCAAAGTGGGTATTTACTAAGTTTGGCGCTCTTATTCATGGAACCCTCTAGAAAGCTCGGGTATGAATAAAATATTGGTTTACGGCCAAGTTTCTCGCTCAGGATTCCTAAGAAAGTTTCGGCCCATAGCGTTACTGATGCTCTCGTTGCATAAGTGGCGCAGCTACCGTTGCTATTGTATTTCACACATTTATTTTCAAGATCAAGGGCATAAGGCAGATCGCGCGCAGTTAAGCCGCCTATCGCAGATACTCGCCAAATAACTTTTTGAGCTTGCGCAGTGGCATCTCTAATAATTGCAGCACTGTCACTGGTGTTGGGAAGAATCGTGTAATGATAAAAACCAGTGTAGATGCCTGCTGCTTGTGCTGCCGGGCGATCGATCAGCAAATACTTTAAAGCTAACGCATCGGCATCATCGCGAGTATCTGATGCCTTAATCATGGCAAAGCGAATTCCAGCGGCGTACATTTTTGCAAAATCTATGCGCGCATCGTTGGGATGCTGCCATCTTGAAATATCAACACCATGTATGCGTCCGCCTGGGCCAAGTGCCTCTACTGCCATAGCAGGATCCAGTTCAGAAATTTCAGATGCAGGCTGCACAGTGATCGTCTTGGTGGTTGAATAAATAGATTTACTTTTAACCACGGCTTTTGCACGATATTTAATTTTAGATATTTGCGCAGTAACTACAGCCTCTAACTTCCAGGTTCCTAATTTTGTGGTCTTGGTACTAAATCTGGTATCTGACCATTTGCCATTGATTTCACTTTGGATCTTGACTGTTACGCCAGATTTTTTGGGAGTTAAAGTGCCATAAAAAGTCAGAAGTGGTTCAGCCAAATTTGGCGTCTGCTTTACCGTCAAAGTTAGCTTTGAAGTAGCCGCGCTAGCCGCAGGCAAGGAAATTGTTAGTGCGCCAACTGCTAGGGCGACTAAAAGCGAGGTTAATTTATTTCTCATGCTTCAACAATCTCAATCTCAACCCCTACGACATCGAGAATTACCGATTTAAGGGTAGCGATCTGGCGCCCCCGAATTTCGGAGTACTCATGAGCTGAACCGAATTTGCGGCTATCAGAGAAATCTAACTGCAGGGTATGCCCATCGAAACTGGCCAGGCGAGCATCGAAAAAAGAGATCCAGGCAATGCGATCGATGCGCTCGAGTTGATCTAGAACCGAGTTCCACTGTTGGCGTAACTGGTCGAGATCCATGCCCGCAATTCTAGTGTCTAGGTGCGCCGATCCACTTGTAGTACTGACCAGCTATCAAAACTCTCAGATTTCGAGTGCGATCAGGGGCGATAGTGAAGTGTCCGGCGATACGAGCAACGATCTGTTCTACCGATTTCTCGCTAACAAAGCGAACGCGACCAATTTCGGCATTACTAAGACCGGTTGCAACCAGGCGAAGAGTTTCAATCTGGGTATCAGTCATTGCACTTAGCACTGATGCAAATGCGTTCTCATGTAGCGAACCATGACTATCAACCCAAAGCATAGGTTTCTTACTTTCGGCGATTTCAACTGAAGTGCGAATTGTTTCGGCGATAACTTCTAAACTGCTAATTGATTTCTTTAATATTAATTGCGTGCCAGTTGGGACATCTTTAACTGCGATACCAAGAAGTCGTAAATCTGGACAAGCCGTTGTTAATACAATTCCAAGTGATGGATTTAATTTGCGTAACTTCTTTAGAAATGAAATCGCTTCTTGGCCGTCAAATTGAATATCAATTACCAAAACCTCAGGTTGTAACGAACGGAATAAATTTTCAGCCACTGCTAAATTCTTGGCTTCACCAATTACATTAATTGTATGTAATCGAAGTGCTGCGCTAAGAGTTGCGAGTTCGAATGCATCATCATTGATTACGAGCACTCGGTAAGTCATGCTTCAAGGTAACTTAATTCTCACCCTAGGGCTAGACAAATACGTCGGGATAGCCCTAGAAGAAAATAATGAGTTTCTAAAGAACTTAAATAAATTTTGCAACAGTTTGCGGAATGAATTCAATAATTTGCGTTGCCGAAATAGGGCCATCGCCGGAAGCAGAAAGAGCTGCTTGGTTATGGATAAATGCTGCACTCGCCGCAATTCGCGCTAAGGCAGATGCATCGTTAAGAATTTCAATTTCATTTGTTGCTACAAGTGCGGCAACTATTCCTGCAAGAACATCGCCAGTTCCTGCAGTGGCTAACCATGGTGTTGCCTTTGGTAGCTCAATCAATTGTTCGCTATCGGCCACAAATGTGATGGCCCCTTTTAGTAGAACTGTTACTTTCAGGGTATCAGTAGCAATCTGTACCCACTTGCGTGGATCACCTTCAATAGCTTCAGCGCTTACGGTCATCCCGCGTGATTTAAGTAATTTAGCAAGCTCGCCAGCGTGGGGAGTAATTAGTCCTGGCTGGGATAGTTTGCCCGCCAAATACATGGCACCAGCATCTAAAACGGTGGGAACGGTTTGTCGCTTGGCTAATTCAAACCAACGATGGCGCAACCAAGTTGTGATCATTTTATATTTCTGATCAGAGATCCCTGAACCTAATAGCCAGGCAGATACTTTTCCGGGTTGCACAACAACTTCAGGACAAGTGTGCAGAACTAAATGCGCTAACCCTGATGAACTGTGGAAACGAATCATGCCAACACCAGTTGCCGACGCGGCCGCAGTTGAAAGCACGGCTGCACCTGGATATTGCGCAGAACCGGTGATGATGCCGAGAACGCCACGCGAATACTTATTATCAAGATCAGTTGGAACCACGATCGATTTTTTAACATCGCGGGCAGTCCACTTCTTGTATGTGCGCTCTTCGCTCATTTGAATCCCCACTTATCTCTACCTAATTCTCCCAAGGCTACTCTCAAATTCTAAAGATTCGAAATCGGGAATTAGGAGTATTTGAAATTCTTGAAGTTAACAGTCGACTTAATTGTGCTCTTACCGATTAAAGCAATCATTACCCCGGTATGAGAGTCAGTCATATCGCATGATATTTCGCGGCCATCAAGCGTATGCGAAAAGCCTAGTTCTGGAATTGCAAAGGTGTATTCCTGATCATTGCCATTTAGCTCTATGAGTAATTCTGAAATTTCTGTTGAAATAAAGCCAACTGGCTGGTTACCTGATGCAGCTTGCACGCTTATTTCAAAAGCCTGAGTTCGCTTAATCTCGAGTGAAAGATAAGCACCTTTTTTAATGTAGGCGGCTAACCCAACGACATCTCCGCTCTTTAACCCATTTAAATCAACAGTGAGAGAGGAGTTGAAATTCCATGCGGTTTGGCGAGTACCTAGGAAAGTTTTCTCAAATGAATCCTGTAACTCCAATGCGAGCGAGCTCTCATCAATTAAATTGAAGTGATCGAGCTTCTCATTGCGAATAGTTACCCACTTGATCGCTAAAGATTCGGCAGTGAAATCAACTGCTACATCGCTTTGCGGAAACTTGGCTAAACCAGTTACTTCGTAGCTATCTTCTACGCGACCAGTCTCTGGTGCAAATAGCGGGCTCTGGTTATCAGCAGGCCAAGTAACAGGAAAGATGAAAGTTTCGCGGCCTAAGTTTCGGTAATAACCACCAAAGGACCACTTAACATTTCCGCCATCATAGAAACCACCACGTGGGCGCGAAGCTAGAGCTACGCCCCACCAGCTGCCATCTTTTAGTTCGACCATATCGGCATGACCAACATTATGAACCGGGTATTCACGCGCCAAATGTTTATGAGTAAGAATCGGGTTTCGCTGGCTTGAAATATATGGACCCATTACGTTTTCACTTCGGGCAATTGATGTGGTGTGAAAATGAAGTGTTCCGCCTTCAGCGATAAGTAAGTAATACCAACCATTGCGTTTATACATGCGCGGGCCTTCTGGAAAGATTCCGCCAGTACCATTCCAGAGTGTGCGCTTCTCTCCAACTAACTCAAAAGTTTCTAAATTAATTTCGCTGATCCAAATTTCAGCATCGTTCTCAAATCTAGGGTTTGAACTTTCTCGGTTCGCTAAGAAATAAGCTTTATCGCCATCGAAGAAAAGCGAACTATCAATTCCGTAGGCATTTTCAATGAAGTGACATTTACTCCAGGGCCCATTGATGTCAGTTGCCGTAATTACAAAGTGATAGTCAGAACCAGGCCATTGCCGTTTTACTCGGGTAGAAGTTATGTAGAAAACTCCCTTGTGATGTCGAATGGTCGCTGCCTGCACGCCACCCGATGGCGCGACATCAGATAAATCAAGGCCTTTATCAGCGCGATCAATGGCATTTCCGATTTGGCGCCAATTAACAAGATCTCGAGAGTGCCAGATTGGAATTGCTGGGAAATACTCAAAGCTCGAATTTACAATATAAAAATCATCATCAACTCTAATTATTGAAGGATCTGGATAGAAGCCAGGCAAGATCGGATTATTTGCCAACGTCATGGCGCAATCATCCTTTATTCGAGTTTTGCATTCAACAAAAACAGTGGGGCGGGTCGGGCTCGAACCGACGACGACAGAATTATGAGTTCTGGGCTCTAACCAACTGAGCTACCGCCCCCAGCAATCAGATGCTTCTCAGAATCTGACCAGTAGAGATGTAAAGAATAGTGGGAGAGTCTTTGATCTCCCAAACTTATCGCTAGGCCGCACCTAGAATTCCGGATATGCGCATCAAATCTGTACTACTAACGGCATTAGCTGTTCTGGCCACTTCGCTGCCAGTTGCTTCTGCTGCTCCCGTATATGTCTTTCCAGTAGTTGGCTGCAAAGCCACCTACACAAAAGCGCACCATGATTATCAAGCCACTGATATTCAAGCAAAAGCGGGATGTAAATATGTAGCGCCAATTGGCGGAACCATTACCGAAGTTTCTGCAAAAGATGTCTGGAGTTGGAAAAATAATTTTGGCGATACCCGCGGTGGCTTATCAGTCACTTTAGTTGGTGATGATGGAGTTCGTTATTACGGTTCGCACTTTAAGAAAATAGAACCCGGAATCGAACCTGGCGCAGTTGTAGTCGCGGGACAAACACTTGCATATGTAGGCGCAACTGGTTCCGCTAAAGGCACCGCACCACATGTGCACTTTGGAATTTCTTGGCCAACGCCAGTTGAATCAAATATTTGGTGGGTACGTCGCGGCGTTTTATATCCATGGTCTTACTTAGATGCTTGGAAAGCTGGAACTGATAAGTCACCATTTAAAGCAGTCGAGAAGATGCGCAAGAAGTTAGGCGATGTTCCACCTGCACCAAAAAAATAACCCCCGCCGCTTTCGCGACGAGGGCCATCTTTAAACTAAGTGAAATTAGTTAGCGTTCACTGCATCGGCCTGAGGACCCTTTGGACCCTGTACGACCTCGAATGAAACTGACTGACCCTCTTCAAGGGACTTGTAACCGTTTCCTTGAATTGCTGAGTAGTGAACGAATACATCTTGTCCGCCACCGTCAACTGCAATGAAACCGAAACCCTTTTCAGAGTTGAACCACTTAACTGTACCTGTTGCCATCTTTTACTATCCTTCGATATGGGGGGGTTCCGAGAAATCCTCGAATCACGGTCTTCCTCTTGCTACAGCTATACCGAATATGTAAAACATGAAACGGGTACTGATAAAGCGTCCGACTAGGGAAAAGAGTACCTCCTACTTGCGAGTTCACCTAAATATTTTTTTCAGAGATCACGCTCAAATCATGGTTTTAAGCACCGATCTAGACAGTAATGGCGCCTGAGGTGTAGAAATAGGGCACTAGCAGGTGCAGGTGGACTGGGGAAGGTCGCATCAAGCGCCCTTGCTAGGAGATGAATAAATGGAGCGAATTTCGCCCACCTATAACGCTGTCCCGAAATCTATTAGCCATGGCTCGCTAGTAATTCATAGCGCCCCTTCGGCTTTGCGTACCCATATTGATTGGGCGGTCAAAGATATTTTGGGAATTGCCTTGGCGATTAATTGGCGAGTGCAACCAAATTTTGTTGGCACCTATCGCGCCGAAATCTCTTGGCGAGATTTAGCCGGCAGCGGTTCGAAGTTAGCCAGTGCCCTAGCAAGTTGGCACTACGTGCGCTTTGAGATTTTCGAAGCTGGTGCCGACTCTGGCGAGCTAATTCGCTACACGCCAGAACTTGGAATTTTACGTAATCAAACAGATGGCGCCGGCAATGTTTTGTTAACCGACTTACAGATTAGTAACGCTCTACTTAATTCATTCGAGGAAGATGAATTACGCGAAGCGATTAATCGAATCCTGGGCAAACCTTGGGAGGATGTACTTGAGCCACTGCGGGCAATCGATCAAAGAGAGATGGCTCCGCTTAAAGCTATCTGAGTAATCACGCCATTCATATTTAATCTGTAGAATAGCGCCATGAGCCAAAACCTAGAAAATAATAAAGTATCCATCGAGCGCAATAAAGGTATTGTTTTAATTGCTGCCGCCGTAATTCTTTCTATCGCACTTGGTGGCGGATTAATGAAAG
Source organism: Candidatus Nanopelagicaceae bacterium (assembly GCA_965267915.1). Lineage (GTDB taxonomy): Bacteria > Actinomycetota > Actinomycetes > Nanopelagicales > Nanopelagicaceae > Planktophila. Next base: position 333,478 of record OZ254153.1, read on the forward strand.
TTGGCGCCGGTTTTGCTTCGCGCGCAAGTGATGGAATCACAGTTACAGGCTCGGCCAAAGTTGAAGCTACTGCAGATAATGTGGTGTGGACTTTATCTGTTGCGCAATCATCTGCCACAGTTGGTACTGCGGTAAGTAAAGTCGCAGACGGAGTTAAAGCTCTCTCGAGTTATTTAACTAAAGGTGGAATTTCTAGTGATCTAATTACTTTGGGGGCCGTTTCAACTTATGCCAACGAAGAATATGTAAATGGCAACAGCACCGGGCGCATTCTTTCTTATCGGGCTAGCCGCGATGTAACAGTGCGCACGACTGATGTGAATTTAGTTTCAAAATTAAGCCAAAGCATTGGTGATTTACTTCAGACCGGTGTGCCAGTAAATAACTATGGTCCGCAGTACTACATCTCAACACTTTCTGATCTACGCCCTAAGTTATTAGGCGAGGCCATGAAAGATGCTCGCGTACGCGCTGAAGCAATTACTAAAGCAGCCGGTGGTTCAGTCGGAGCAGTCATAAATGTGAAGAGTGGTCCATTCCAGGTAACCACCCAAGATTCAACTCAGACTGCCGATTATGGCGCGTATGACACCAGCACAATTGAAAAGACTGTTACTTCAACTGTTTCAGTTACCTTTAAAACTAAGTAACCGCTTTTAATTAAAGCGGAATATTGCCGTGGTTGCCTCTTCGATGAGGCGCCGCGGCAATTGCTTTTGCTAGCGCACTTCTAGTTAGCGTCGGTTCAACAATCTCATCGACTGCGCCGATTTCAATTGCTCGCTCTACACCACCTGATACACGTTCATGTTCAGCGGCTAATTCAAGTTCCATTGCTTCGCGTTGCTCTTGCGGAATATCAGCCAGTAGTCGGCGGTGTAGTACGCGAACTGCAGCAACTGCGCCCATTACCGATACTTCAGCTGTTGGCCAAGCAAAGACTCGAGTAGCGCCAAGGGATTTTGAATTCATCGCAACATATGCGCCGCCATATGCGCGACGAGTAATTAGCGTTACGCGCGGAACTACCGCTTCGCCAAATGCATGTAAAAGTTTTGCGCCACGACGAACTGCGCCTTCCCATTCTTGGCCAGCGCCAGGTAAGAAGCCTGGAACATCAGCGATCACAATTAGTGGGATACCAAAGGCATCGCAGGTGCGCACAAAACGAGCAGCTTTTTCGGCAGCTGATGAATCAAGCACGCCACCTAAATGTTGTGGGTTATTAGCAAGCACGCCAACTGTGCGGCCACCGAGACGACCCAAAACAGTTGTCATATTTTCGGCCCACATCGGCAGCAGCTCTAACTTTTCGCCATCGCTATCAAGAATTGCGCTAACTAATGGGTGTACTTCATATGCGCGCTTGGTTACAGGCGGCACATACTTCGATAAATCTTCATCAACTAGATCGGTGTTTAATAAACCTTGATCAGCAAAGAGTGAAGCTAAATCACGAATTTCTGCAAATGCTTCATCTTCGCTATGGGCAATTACATGTGCAACACCGCTATTTTTACGATGAGCATCAGGTCCACCAAGAGTGGCGATATCAATTTTTTCGCCAGTAACGCTTTTAACTACATCGGGTCCGGTTACAAAGATGCGACCGTTTGGCGCAAGAACCACAACATCTGTAAGCGCTGGGCCGTAAGCACCGCCACCAGCAGTTGGGCCGAGCACAAGTGATAACTGTGGAATACGACCACTAGCGGTGATCATTGATTGGAAAACTTCGCCGAACGCGCTTAGCGATGAAACACCATCGCGCAGTCGTGCGCCACCGCTATGCCAAATACCAATGATCGGCAACTGGCTTCCCATCGCTGATTTGTAAGCCTCAACAATTACATGTGCGCCATCGGCCCCAAGTGCGCCGCCTTGCAACGTTGCATCTGATGCGAATACAACAACCCGATTGCCTTTTATTTCACCAGTTGCAGCGATCATGCCGCAATCAGTGCGGGGGATTAGTAATTCGTATTTTCCGTTATCTACTAAACGTGCGATGCGTAGTTCTGGATCGCGCTCGTCGATCGTCATGCTATTGGACTGACTTAAAAACTAATACGACGTTGTGTCCACCGAAGCCAAAGGAATCATTAAGCGCCGCAATATCCCCGGCTGGAAGCGCGCGAGGTTTATCGCGAACAACATCAACAGTTACAGCTGGATCTAGGTTTTCAATGTTAATTGTTGGTGGCGCCATTCGCTCTTGAATTGCCTTAACTAGGAATACCGATTCGATCGCACCTGCGCCACCTAGCAAGTGCCCAGTCATTGATTTAGTTGCAGATACGGCAACGTGATCAGCATCTGAGCCAAGAGCTAAGCGGAGCGCATTTGCTTCAGCAACATCTCCAGCTGGAGTTGAAGTTGCGTGTGCATTTAAATGCACAACATCTTTAGTTGAAATTCCAGCATCGGCTAGTGCAAATTTAATTGCGCGCTGTACGCCGCCACCATCAGGATCTGGTGCAGCAATGTGATAACCATCAGAAGTTAAACCTTGGCCCGCAATTTCACAGTAAATCTTGGCGCCACGTGCTTTTGCATGCTCGTACTCTTCAAGAATTAAAACGCCGCCACCTTCACCTAATACAAAACCATCACGGTCGCGGTCATATGGCCGCGAAGCGCGCTCAGGTGCATCGGCACGAGTAGATAAAGCTTTCATGGCAGCAAAACCAGCCATCGGTAGTGCATGAATAGCTGCTTCGACGCCACCGCTGATAATTACATCGGCGCGGTTATTGCGAATCATTTCAAAGGCGTAACCAATTGCTTCGGCACCTGATGCACAAGCACTAACTGGGGTATGAACACCAGCACGGGCTTTAAATTCCAAACCAACATGTGCCGCTGGGCCATTGGGCATCAACATCGGCACTGTGTAAGGGCTAACTGAGCGAGCGCCTTTTTCTTTCAAAATATCGTATTGATCAAGCAGCGTTGTAACGCCACCAATACCGGAGGCAATTACAACGCCAAGTCGTTCAAGATCTACTTCGGGCGAGCCGGCATCTTTCCAGGCCTCGCGTGATGCAATAACTGCAAATGCTTCAGAGCGATCTAATTTGCGAAGCTCAACTCTTTCCATAACTTCACTTGGATCAACCGCTACACGGGCTGCGAAATTTACTGGAATCGTATTTGCCCAATCTTCAGTAAGAGTGTGAACACCGCTCTTACCTGCGAGCAAGGCAGCCCAAGTACTTGACGCATCGCCTCCGATTGGAGTTGTTGCGCCAAGTCCAGTTACGACTACGCGTCGTTGAGCTGACATTTTTTAAGCTGCCGAATTAATTAAGCAGCTGCATTCACGATGAAATTAACTGCATCGCCAACAGTCTTAAGTTCAGTTACCTGATCATCAGGAATTTTCACGCCGAAACGCTCTTCAGCGGCAACGACAACTTCAACCATACTTAGTGAATCTACTTCTAGATCATCTGCGAAATTCTTATCTAGCTCGATAGATGCAGCTGGAATACCGGCAACTTCTTCAACGATCTCTTTCAGGCCAGCTAATACATCTGCTTGGGTTAGTGCCATTTCGTTATGTCCTTCACTTTCGATAAACGGGTCTAAATCGGTAAGGCGTAATTGTCTAACAAAAGGGCTCTTACTTACGAGTATGAGCGCACATTGCGGTGAAAATTATGGCAATTGCACTACTTGTCCCGCATAAACGAGACCTGCGCCATACCCAATAATCAAAGCAAGTCCGCCACTTAATTCAGGATGAGACTCAAGCAGCGCATCCATCGCAAGTGGAATTGATGCCGATGAAGTGTTGCCATTGGTTTTAATGTCATCAGCAATTACTACTGATGCTGGCAACTTCATCTCTTTAGCCATAGTTTCAATAATGCGGAAGTTTGCTTGATGTGGAATAAATGCTGCGAGTTGATCACCAGTAATTCCAGCAGCCTCGAGTGCTTGCACACCGACTTTACTCATTGAATAAACCGCCCAGCGGAAAACAGCTTGACCTTGTTGCGCGATATTTGGCCAACCTAGATCTGCCACACCTTTTGTTGGCGCGCTTTTAAAATCTGTCCAAGCCGGGTTTAATAAAATTGCATCACGGGAATCAGCATCTGAACCCCAGATTGCCGGGCCAATTCCGGCATCATCTGATGGGCCAATCACAACTGCGCCAGCGCCATCGGCAAAAATAAATGCAGTTGCGCGATCATCCGGGTCGGTGAAGTCTGACAATTTTTCAGAACCAACAACTAAAACATTTTTTGATGTGCCCCCAGCGATTAAATCTTTAGCCATTGCTACGCCGTAACAAAAACCTGCACATGCAGCGCTGATATCAAATGCTGCGGCTTTCGGATTTCCCATCTGCTGAATTAGTGCAGTTGCAGCACTTGGTGCTTGAAACTCATATGAGATAGTTGCCAGAATTACGGTATCAATATCTGCAATTGTTAAGTTTGCGCGCTTAAGGGCCATCTCGCAGGCTGCTTGCGCCATGCTTACTACCGTCTCGTCTGCACCTGCAAAGCGACGAGTTTGAATTCCAGTGCGTTGTTGAATCCATTCATCACTAGATTCAATGCGATCAACAATTTCTGAGTTAGGAACTACTCGCTTTGGGCGATAAGTGCCAACTGAAAGAATTCGCGAGTTACTGCCAGCTTTTACTTTGATGCTCATTTATGTTTCTCCGCGAACTCTTTCGCTGCTGCCAAGTAGGCAGGAGACTTAAAAGCAAATGTCTCGATCTCAGGCGTTGCTCGTTTTAACAACCCTACTAAAGTTCCGGCTGGTGCTAACTCAATAACACCTGTTACACCAAGTTCCTGCAGGCTCTTCATGCAGAGATCCCAGCGAACTGGGTTAGCTACTTGGCTAACAATGCGCTCGAGCACGTCGTCGCCATCGACCACGGCAAAACCATCGCGATTAGAAATCACTGAACCAGTTGGATCATTTGGTGAAATAGTCGCAGCACTTTTTGCGAGCGCTTCTTGTGCCGTAGCCATATAACGAGTGTGGAAAGCACCTGCCACTGCAAGTGGACGAATACGAGCACCTGCTGGGGGATTATCCGCGAAAAGTGAAAGTTCGCTAATTAATCCTGCTGCCACAATTTGGCCTGCACCATTGTCGTTTGCAGCAACTAAACCTAATTTCAAAATGGCATCTAGAACTTCTTCGCGTTCGCCACCTAACACAGCTGACATACCTGTCTTTTCTAAACTGGCGGCTTTCGCCATTGCATTTGCGCGATCATTAACAAATCGCATGGCATCAAATTCACTTAATACATTAGCAATTGCAGCGGCTGTAATTTCACCTACCGAATGACCGGAAATCACAGGTGCCGAAACTCCAAGTAAGTTAGCCGCAATTAATCCAGTAGCCACAATAAGCGGCTGCGCATTTGCAGTATCTCGAATTTCATCAGCATCTGCCGTTGTGCCAAGAGCAACTAAATCTTTGCCAATAATTTCTGACCAGCGGCTTAGTGATTGCGCTGATTCGTCATTTTCTAACCACGCAGTCAACATGCCGGGAGTTTGAGCACCTTGTCCGGGTGCAATGATTGCTAACACGAGTTAAATGTTATGCGATGAGTTAGGTACTACCGAGTAACGAGCCAGATTTGTGCTGTGTGCTCGGGCACTTTAATCGTTGACCCAGGCTGAGAAATCACGGGCTCATATGTTGCAGTGACTTTCGATGCATCGAAGATGCAACGGTAAGCAGTTGCCCAATTTCCAGCAGGTAATTTGAATTCATGTTCAACACGATCAGAGTTGAAATTTAAAAGCAAGGCGCGCTCAGGACTTACTTCAATATAAACCGAGAGAGTTCGGGTTTCACCAATCTGCCAATGGTGATCGATCATTTCTTCACCAGTTAGGTCAAACCAAGCTAGATCCTTTCGTTGAGTACCTAAGTCAACTTCGCCCGTATAGAACTTACTGGTTACATCAGAAAGGTAAGTTTTTCGAATATTAATTAACTCACGGAATGCATTTTGCATATCTGTGGCTGCATCATCTAGTTCCCATGGCTGTGCCCAAGGGTTTTCGCCTGCATTGACCGAATAGCCATTATTGCAACCAGCTTGCGTGCGATTTACTTCATCACCCATATTGATCATCGGTACACCAGCCGAAAGTAATAACGTGGCAGCCATGGATTTCTTTAGAGATTGGCGAATATGCTGAATTCCCAAATCTTCGGTTTCGCCTTCGACGCCTACGTTCCAAGATTTATTTGAAGAATGGCCATCTCGATTTTCCTCACGGTTGATCTCGTTGTGTTTCTCGTTATACGAAACTAAATCGCGCAATGTAAAACCATCATGGGCGGTTATAAAGTTAATTGAAGCTGTTGGGCCACGATGATAAAAGATGCCGCTAGAGCCACTGATCGCAGAAGCTAAATCGCTAACACCCTCGCCATAACCACGGGCTAAATCGCCTAACCAAAATTGGCGAACGCTATCGCGGAAAAAATCATTCCATTCTCGCCATGGGTAAGAGAACTCACCTAACCCATATCGGGTTACATCCCAAGGTTCGGCAATCATTTTGCGATCACGCAAGACCGGTTCGGCAGTAATGGCGGCAAATAGTGAAGAGTGACGGGCGCTTTCATCTTTAAAGAGCGCAGTTGCTAAATCAAAGCGGAAACCATCAACGCCAATTACATCTGTCCACCATCGAAGCGAATCAATAATAAAGCGCACCGAATGCGGCTTTGCTGCAGCGAGAGTGTTTCCGCATCCAGTTAAATCTAAGTAAGCACTTTCTTTATTGTGACGATACCAATCGCGATTATCGATGCCGCGGAAACTAAGAGTTGGCCCACCAATTCCGGCTTCGGCAGTGTGGTTATAAACCACGTCAAGAATTACTTCTATTCCAGCGCCATGTAATTGCGAAACTGCCCACTGTAATTCGCTGACTGCATCATCAGTTGCGGCATATTGTGGGTGGGGCGCATTGAACGACATGGTGTTGTAACCCCAGTAATTCTGTAGCCCGCGTTGCGCAGTAGTTGGTTCAGAGATGAAAGCCTGAATTGGAAGTAGCTCTAGTGCGGTAATTCCTAAATTCTGTAAGTGTGCAATCGTGCTCGGGTGTCCAAGTGCTTTATATGTGCCACGTTCTTCAGCCGGGATCTCTAAATTATTAGCAGTTAGTCCATTTACATGTGCTTCGTAAATATAGGTATGTGCCCATCGATGATCGATGCGATTTATCTGACGCGGCTTGTGATCGGTAACAACAGAGAATGGAACTTTGCCGGCACTATCTCGAATATCACGAATCGTTAAGTCACCATCGCCCCAACCATCTTTACTTTGATGGCCGTAAATCTCTGGCACATATTGCAGTTCACCAGAAAGTTCGTGTGCATATGGATCAAGTAATAATTTTGCTGGATTAAATCGCAGATTCTGTTCGGGAATCCAAGGGCCATGAACCCGGTAACCATATTTTTGTCCAGGTCGAACGCCAGCTAAGTAGCCATGCCAAATTGGACCATTGCGATGACTTAACGAGTAACGCGATTCAACTAATTCGCCATTTACTTCATCGAATAAACAGAGTTCGACCGCATCGGCACCTGAAGTCCAGATCGCAAAATTTGTACCTTCTTCGGTAACTGTTGCACCTAGGTATCTCGGATCTGCTGGCAACATGGGGCTATCTTGCCCGATAGATTTGGATTAAGCAGGAATTGAGATTAAACCTCGGCGAGCCAACGTTGTGCTTTCAACTACTTCTACGGGTGAGTTACTTTTCAATACCTTTATGTTGCGCCCCGCTGCCCACTTTGCCAGTCCGTTTAAAAGTGGTTGATTAATGATTTCAATTTGATCGACATCAAGGGCCACCAAGATGGTTTTCAGCGCTTTTTTATTAGTAATGATTCTGCGGCCACCAGAAAAGGGGATTCGCAGCGAAGGTAAATTGATAATTTTGCCATCTTCAGTTTCAACTGTTGCTAGTTGATAGCTCGGAATAAATGCGATGAATTCATGGCCAGCGCTCTTGTAAGTAGAAGCAGATCTGCGAATTTGCTCGATCTGGGCTGTTGCGACTGGGCCATAGAAATTAGTGATGTGAGCGATTCTCATGGCCAAATAATGGCTAGGCGTTTCAACGATACGACAGCCAAGAAGTGAATTCCGAGTGACGCTTGGATGAAGAAATCTTAAGCCCGTGCAGGGTTATCAGTTGGCAGTGCCGATACTGGCCAGTAACATCTACCTATGAAGATTGCCGTATGCGTAAAACAGGTGCCAGATTCCTGGGCTGAGAAGAAAATGGTCAATGGCGTTCTCGACCGCGAAGGTGTCGATGCTGTCCTAAATGATCTTGATGAATATGCAGTTGAAGAAGCGCTGCGAATCGCCGAAGCTCATGGCGGCAACGAAGAAGGCGCACCAAATAGCGTCACCATTGTTTCGATGGGCCCCGAGCGCGCAACTGAAGCAATCCGTAAAGCGTTATCAATGGGTGCTAATGATGCAATTTTGGTTAGCGATGCGGCACTTGCTGGCTCTGATGCGCTGGCAACTTCAAAAGTATTAGCTGAAGTAATTAAAAATGGTGGCTTTGATTTAGTAATTTGCGGAACTGAATCAACTGATGCTCGCATGAGTGTGGTGCCAGCGATGTTGGCCCAACGTCTTGGCTGGGCGCAATTAACTTTTGCTTCAGCGGTCACTGTTGATCCTGCAGCAAATTCAATATCAATTTCTCGAACTACAGAAGCTGGCGTTGATGCAATCACTGCAAAGCTTCCGGCAGTTGTTAGCGTTGTAGAAAAGATTAACGAACCACGTTATCCATCATTTAAAGGAATCATGGCTGCTAAGAAAAAAACTATTGAAAGCCGTGACTTAGTGGCAGTTGGAGTTTCGGCTGAAGCGGCTTGGTCATTGGTTGCAGATTCTGCACCACGACCACCACGTGCGGCTGGTGTGAAAGTTACCGATGAAGGTAATGGCGGAAATGATTTAGCTAAGTTCCTAGTAGAGAAGAAATTCATATGAGCCAGATATTTATTCTCGCCGATTTCGCTGGCGATAAGTGCACGAAAACCACAGCTGAACTAGCCACTGCTGGTGCTCGTAGTGGCAGCGTCACTGCAATCGTATTGGCCGCACCTGGTGCAGGCGCTGCATTTGCGGCAGCAGTTAAGCAAGGCCCAATTGCGAATGTATTAGTAGTTGAATCTGCTGATTTTGCTACTTATGGCGTAGCCGCTGCAGCTGATGCGATAGCCCAAATAATTGCGCAGAAATCACCAAGTGCACTTCTAGTTGCATCTCACGCTTTTGGCAAAGAAGTAGCTGGTCGCGTTGCTGTCGCAATAGATTCCGGAATTATCACTGATGCGGTTGATGTGGCCGCAGACCTAACTGCAACGCAATTAGTTTTTGGTGGGTCCACAACTGTGCATTCAAAAGTTTCTAAAGGTGTTCCCGTTATTACGGTTCGCCCAAATTCAGTTGAAGCAGATCTCTCCGATGCAACTCCAGCAGTTGAAAATCTTTCATTGAGTATTTCTGATTCAGCTAAATTAGCAACTACAACTTCATCGACACCGCCTGTTAAAGGTGGCCGACCAGAACTTACCGAGGCGCAGGTTGTTGTATCTGGTGGCCGCGGCACTAATGGCGATTTCTCGGCGGTTGAAGCTTTCGCAGATTCCTTAGGTGCAGCAGTTGGTGCATCTCGCGCAGCAACAGATGCCGGTTGGTATCCACATTCACATCAAGTTGGTCAGACTGGTAAAACGGTTAGCCCACAACTTTATGTGGCTTGCGGAATTTCAGGTGCGATCCAACATCGAGCTGGCATGCAAACCAGCAAGACCATCGCGGTAATTAATAAAGATCCCGAGGCACCAATCTTTGATTTGGCCGATTTCGGCGTAGTGGGCGACCTATTTGCGGTGCTGCCTCAAGCTACGCAAGGAGTTACTGCGCAAAAGTCCTAGACTTACCCGCATGAATAGCATCTATCTAGACCATGCGGCAACCACGCCGATATTGGCTGATGCGCTATCTGCATTTACTGCTCAAGCCGGCAAACTAGGCAATCCATCTAGCTTGCACACTCAAGGACGCGCTACTCGCAAAGATCTTGAAGATGCCCGTGAATCAATTGCTAAAGCTGCTGGTTGCTTGGCTAGTGAAATTATTTTTACCGCATCTGGCACCGAAGCAAATAACATCGCGCTAAAGGGCCTCTACTGGTTAGGTCGCAAGAACGGTCGTAATGTTGTTGTGATCTCAGCAATTGAACATCATGCGATTTTGGATCCAGCAAAATGGTTAGCCGAACACGAAGGCGCCGAAGTAATTGAATTACCGGTTTCGTCATCTGGGGTTCTAGATCTAAAAGTCTTGGCTGACTTAATCGCTAAACGTGGTGATGAGATTGCGGTTATTTCTGTCATGCATTCCAATAACGAAACTGGCGTTCTACAACCAATCGCGGATGTTGTTAAGTTAGCTGGCGAGATTCCAGTGCATTCCGATGCAGTGCAAAGTTTTGGAAAAGTTGAGTTGGACTATAACCAACTTGGTCTATTTTCCATGACGTTAAGTGCTCATAAAATTGGTGGGCCACTTGGAATTGGCGTTTTGATTCTCAGACGAGCCGTTGAGATTCCAGCACTTTTGCATGGCGGCGGCCAAGAACGTGAAATTCGAAGTGGCACCTTAAATGCACCTGCCATCGTGGCATTTGCCGCAGCCGTCAAAGCAAAAAATTATGACAGCGAAACGATTTCAAAGTTACGTGATGATTTTGCCCAGCGAGTTGTTGCCCAGATTCCTGATGCTTATATAAATGGTGGCGAAGCTGATCGTTTGCCAGGAATTGTAAATATCACTTTCCCGCGCACCGAGAGCGATACCTTGTTATTGCTGCTCGATAGCGAGAAAGTTTCTTGCTCTACGGGTTCGGCCTGTAGTGCAGGCGTGCATCGACCAAGCCATGTCTTAATGGCGATGGGTCATGATGATATTTCAGCGCAATCTTCGTTACGTTTCTCGTTCGGACCAAGCAATACGGCAGCAGAGATCGAATATGTGCTGTCAGTGTTGCCAGGTGTAATTGAGCGCGGGAGAGCGGCGGTGGCATCATGAAGTTAATCGCAGCCATGAGTGGTGGCGTTGATTCAGCAGTTGCTGCTGCCCGCGCAGTTGAAGCAGGCCACGATGTTATTGGCGTTCACTTAGCGCTTGCGGCAAACCCACAAAAGTATCGCTCAGGTGCTCGTGGTTGTTGCACCGTTGAAGATTCACATGATGCACGTCGTGCGGCCGATGTAATTGGTATTCCATTTTATATCTGGGACATGGCGCAAGAGTTTCACGATGGAGTAGTTGAAAATTTCTTAGCTGAATATTCGGCAGGTCGCACACCTAATCCATGTTTGCGTTGCAACGAGAAAATTAAATTTGCTGCAGTGCTAGATAGGGCTCGAGCAATGGGTTTCGATGGCGTTGTTACCGGTCATTATGCCAATACAAGAATTTCTGATGATGGTAAAACTCTGCATCGTGCAATAGATATCTCGAAAGATCAGTCATATGTCTTAGCTGTTTTAACTCGCGAACAAATTAACGGCGCAATCTTTCCGCTGGGCGATACTGAAAAAGTTGACATTCGTAAAGAAGCTGAAGCGCGTGGATTAGCAGTTGCACAAAAACCAGATAGTCACGATATTTGTTTTGTACCTTCTGGAGATAACGCTAGTTGGCTTCATGATCGGTTAGGTAGTGAAGTTGGCCCAATCGTTGATCAAGATGGCACCAAGATTGGCGAACATAAAGGTGCCTACACCTACACAATCGGCCAACGCAAAGGTTTGGGTTTAACAGTTCCGACAGCCGACGGTTCACCTCGTTTTGTTTTAAAGATCGAACCGGTCACAAATACCGTGGTGGTTGGTTCGCGTGAAGAATTAGCAATTTCAAAGATGTGGGGCGAGCGCGCAATCTGGTGCGGCCCCGACGTAACTGCTGAGAAAAAGCGTGGCTTTGTGCAGATTAGAGCCCATGGAAGCGCGCTTGATTGCACCTATTACTTCGATGGCACCAACCTTATTGCTGAACTTGATTCGCCTCTGCTGGGGCTAGCAACTGGGCAAGCAATGGTTATCTACGATGGCGATCGGGTAGTTGGTTCGGCCACGATCTGTCAGACCGAGTAATTGTCATGAGTAACACCGCGCGCCATCGCATCGTTGAACTTTCGGCACAGATTCGTGACCATCAATTTCGTTATTACGTATTAGATGACCCAACAATTAGCGATGCTGAATTTGATTCATTACTAAAAGAACTTGAAGCGCTCGAAGCTAAGCACCCGGAGCTAAAAGAACCTGATTCACCAACCTTGCATGTCGGTGGCGGTTTCTCAACTCAATTCGAGCAGCACGATCACATCGAAAAGATGATGAGCCTGGATAACGTCTTTGATCTTACTGAACTAGCTTTGTGGTTTGATCGAGTTGAGAAAGAAATTCCTAATCCGAATTATCTTTGCGAACTAAAAGTTGATGGCTTGGCAATCAACTTGAAGTTTGAAAATGGCCAGTTAACGCGGGCGCTTACTCGAGGCAACGGCACTACGGGTGAAGATGTAACTTTAAATGTTAAGACCATTAAATCTTTGCCACATAATTTAAGTGGCAAAACTATTCCAGGGTTAATCGAAGTTCGTGGCGAGGTTTTCTTCCCGATCGCACAATTCAATGAGATGAATGAAGCGCTTGAAGAAGCCGGCAAACCACTCTTTGCTAATCCACGAAATGGGGCCGCCGGTTCATTGCGTCAAAAAGATCCACGCGTTACCGCAAGTCGACCACTCGATGTAGTTGTCCACGGCATCGGCGCTCGTGCTGGCATTGAATTCTCGGCTCAGAGCCAGGCCTATAAGTTGTTGAAAGAATTAGGTTTACCAACCAGCGCTCGCTTTAAAGTCTGCAAGAACCGGGCTGAAGTAACTGATTTCATTGGTTATTACGAAGCTCATCGCCACGATGTAGAGCACGAGATTGATGGCGTAGTTATTAAGGTGGACGAGATCGCCGCCCAAGAAAAATTAGGCTTTACTTCGCGCGCACCTAAATGGGCAATCGCTTTTAAGTATCCGCCCGAAGAAGTAACCACAAAGCTGCTAGATATTAAAGTAAGTGTAGGTCGCACCGGTCGCGTAACACCATTTGCATTCATGGAACCTGTCAAAGTCGCTGGCTCTACCGTCACCAATGCCACGCTACATAATGCCCAAGAAGTTCTGCGTAAAGGGATTTTGATTGGCGATACCGTAATAATTCGCAAAGCCGGCGATGTGATCCCTGAAGTTCTAGCCCCTGTAGTTGAACGTCGCGATGGTAGCGAGCGAGCATTCGTCATGCCAACCAATTGTCCAGATTGCGGCAGCGAACTTCGAGCGATAACCGAAGGCGATGTAGATATCCGTTGCCCAAATACTCGTTCTTGCCCAGCCCAATTACGCGAGCGAATTTATTACATCGCATCGCGTGCGGCCCTTGATATCGATGTGCTTGGCTACGAAGCCGCAACTGCACTGCTTGCTGAGAAAATTCTCGAAGATGAATCAGAGCTTTTTGATTTAACTCCGGCGAAATTAGTTAAGTCGAGTTTCTTTACCAAAAAAGATGGCGAGCAAGCAGCCAATGTAGATAAGTTGATGAGCGCTCTTGAGGTAGCTAAAACGCGTCCGTTATGGCGAACAATTGTCGCTCTTTCAATTCGCCATGTAGGCCCAACTTCAGCCCAAGCACTAGCTACCGAGTTTGGCTCACTTGCAAAGTTAGCAACCGCATCAGTTGAAGAGATCGCTGCAATCGATGGCGTTGGTGCAACTATGGCCGAAGCCATTTCGGAATGGTTTGCTGTTGATTGGCATCAGCGCATTGTTGAGCGCTGGACAGCGGCGGGCGTTACTACTGAATTTGTTGATACCAATACTGCGCCACAAACCTTAGCTGGCCTTACGTTCGTAGTCACAGGTGGCCTCGAATCCTTTACCCGAGATGGCATCGCCGAAACAATTACGGCGCATGGCGGTAAAGCATCTTCATCTGTTTCCAAGAAAACAAATTACCTATTAGTTGGCACCGAACCTGGTTCAAAATTGGCTAAAGCTGAAGAATTAGGCGTAACAATTATCGATGAATCCGCCTTTAAGAAACTACTCGCAGGGTCGTAGTAGGCTCACCCCATGATTAATCTTGCATCTGAAGTTGTTCGCGAACTACCAGCTCCGCCAGTTTTCTTCGGCGTTCTAGCATTTAGCGTTCTCTCAATTCTTCTGTATTTAACACTTCGCCTCGGCAAGTAATTTAGAGAAGTTCTAATTTGAGTCGCAGTATTCGGATCGGTCTTTATGGGGGAACCTTTGACCCTATTCATAATGGTCATCTATATGTAATAACTGAATTACTCGAACGCGATGTGGTTGATCAAATAATTTTGGTACCAGCCGGGCAGCCTTGGTTACGTGAAAACGAACCAGTTGCATCAGGTGAAGATCGCTTGAAGATGTGTCAGTTAGCAGTAGCTGACCTTGATCTAGGTGATGAAGTTTTAGTAAGTAGCATTGAGATCCGTCGCAGCGGGCCTAGCTACACGATCGATACCGTCGAAGCGTTAAAGGCGACTTATCCAAACGACAAAATCGTTTTGATACTTGGCACCGATGCTCACGAAAGTATCGAAAAGTGGCATCGCAGTGATGAACTAAAGGAGTTAGTCGAAGTTTTAGTAATTGATCGCCCCGATTTTCCTGGGTCACCAACCCTTGATATCGATGCTTTGAATATTTCAGCAACTCAAGTACGCGCTGGAGAGTTTGATCTGCTGCCACCTGCAGTAGTTACCTATATAAAGGAACGTGGCCTCTATGCCAGCAAGTGAGTCAGTCAAAGCGTTAACCCAGATCGCGGCCCAAGCAGCAGCCGATAAGTTCGGTACCGACATGATCGCAATTGATCTATCTGATCAGTTAGTTCTGAGCGAAGTTTTCTTAATCGTCACCGGTCAAAACATTCGTCAAGTAGATGCGATCGCTGATTTCATTGAAGAAAAGTTGCGTGAAGTAGGCGATAAGCCAGTTCGTCGCGAAGGTGGCCAGGAATGGATTCTGCTTGATTATTCAGACTTAGTAGTGCACATTCAAAGTGCCGAACTACGTCGTTACTACATGCTTGATCGCCTCTGGAATGATTGCCCAACAATTAAATTAGATGTCCGTATTCCGATTGATGAGAAATAAGTAACCCAAATGGCTAATCGCGTTTTACTTTGGCGCCATGGGCAAACCGACTGGAATATCGTCAATCGGTTTCAAGGTCATTCTGATATTCCGCTAAATGCGGTGGGTCAGTATCAAGCGAAACATGCAGCCAATATTTTAGTTGGTATGCAACCAACTAAAATTATTTCGAGTGATCTATCTCGTGCTCGCGAAACCGCTCAAGCTCTAGGTGATTTAACTAATTTAAAAGTTGAAGTAGATATTGATCTGCGCGAAACCAATGGCGGGCTCTGGGAAGGTAAAACTGGCGCTGAAAATCGCGCTGAAGATCTACAGAACTTTGTTCGCTGGATTGATGGCGAAGATAACCCAGCCGGTACAACTGGTGAAAAACGCAGTGATGTAGCAAATCGCGCAGTCAATGCAATCAAGCGAGCACTTGGTGATTTAGATAATCAATTGTTAGTTGTAACCACTCATGGCGGAACAGCCAGATGCGTTCTGGGTTCACTTCTTAATTTGCCAATGGCTAATTGGGGAGCCGTAGGTGGGCTATCTAATGCATCTTGGTCAATTTTGCAGACTAATCCGCGGGGCTGGCATTTAGTTGAACATAACGCGGGGTCTATTCCAGAAGTAATATTGGGCGAAGAAAGCGGAGCGATTTCGCCCGAATAAATAAGGTAGGGTCTGCTTCTCAAAGAAATTCGGGGCTGTGGCGCAGCTGGTAGCGCACCTGCATGGCATGCAGGGGGTCAGGGGTTCAAATCCCCTCAGCTCCACGTGAGTTCTATTCCATCAATTCCACGTGGCTGGAACGCAAGTGAGATCGGCGATTTAACCGGTAAAAAATTCCTGATAACTGGTGGCACATCAGGTATTGGAAAAGAAGCTGCTCGCGAACTTGTCCGCGCAGGAGCACACGTAACTATTCCCGCCCGCGATGCCAAAAAAGGTGAAGTTACTGCACTTGAACTTGGCTCTAAAAATATCTCAGTTGGCTCACTTGATCTGACTTCACTTGAATCAATTCATAACTTTGCCAAAACAATCACAACTGATTTTGATGTTTTAATTTTAAATGCTGGCGTAATGGCAACACCGCTGTCTCACACTAAAGATGGTTTTGAATTACAACTTGGCACTAATCATCTTGGGCACTTTGCACTCGCAGGTTTACTGCAGTCAAAAGTCACAGACCGCATTGTTAGTGTTTCCAGCCAAGCGCACCGAATGGGAAATTTTGGCGATGGCAGTAGAGAAGAAATTCTGCGCCGTGCAACAGGTGTTGGTGCTTATAAACCTTGGGGTGCTTATGGCGATAGCAAGTTAGCCAATTTGCTTTTCACCAATGAACTGCAACGTCGCATCATGAAGAATGACTGGCAACTAAGTGCCTATGCGGTTCACCCTGGTTACAGCAATACCAACTTACAAAACGTTAGCCCTGCAATGCGCGGCGCAACTGCCGAAGCTCGAGTAACGGCGGCAGCTAATGCGTTAATTGCGCAAAGTGCTAGCCGTGGTGCGCTTCCAACTCTTTGTGCGGCGACGCATTCACCGCTAGTTGGTGCTTCCTATATCGGCCCCGACGGATTCCTAGAAATGCGCGGTTTCCCGAAGTTAACTCGCGCAGCGGCAATTGCATATGACCAAGGATTAGCCACCAATTTATGGGCGGTAAGCGAAGAACTCACTGGCGTTACCTGGGGCTAAAGCCCGATAAACTAAGTTAATGACCACTGAACGCGAGCATGCGGCGTATGACTTCGCCTATGTGCAAGAGAAGTGGCTGCCGGTTTGGGACAAGATCGAGCCGTTTAAATCAGGTCGAGTCGATGATCCCCGCCCCAAAAAATATGTTCTCGATATGTTTCCGTATCCATCGGGTGATCTACACATGGGCCATGCTGAGGCTTATGCACTTGGCGATGTAATCGCTCGTTATTGGGCGCAAAAAGGTTTCAACGTCATGCACCCAATTGGTTGGGATGCTTTTGGTTTGCCGGCTGAAAATGCTGCGATTAAGCGCAATGAAGATCCGAAGATTTGGACTTACGAAAACATTGCCGTGCAGAAAGCATCAATGCGCCGCTTTGCTTGTTCTTTCGATTGGGATCGAGTGTTTAACACTTGCGACCCGGAGTACTACAAATGGAATCAGTGGTTGTTCTTACAACTTCACGAACGTGGCTTGGCTTACCGTAAAGATTCCGCCGTTAACTGGTGCCCGGATTGCCAGACTGTTTTAGCTAACGAGCAAGTTGTTGCTGGTCTTTGCGAGCGTTGCGACAACGCTGTAACTAAGAAAAAGTTAAACCAGTGGTATTTCAAGATCACTGATTATGCCGATCGCTTGTTAGATGACATGCAACAACTCGAAGGCAAGTGGCCTGAGAAAGTTCTAATGATGCAGCGCAACTGGATTGGTCGCTCAACTGGTGCCAATGTTGATTTCCAAATTGAGGGCATGCCAGAGCCTGTAACTATTTACACAACTCGTCCAGATACTTTGTATGGCGCAACTTTCTTCGTTGTAGCCGCCGACTCTGAGCTTGCGGCCAAGTTAGCAGCCGGCACCGCAGTTGAAAACGAATTCAAGCAGTATCTAGATAGCGTTAAAGCTGCCTCAGATATTGATCGCTTAGCAACAGATCGCCCAAAGACTGGTGTGTTTTTACAGCGTTATGCCATCAACCCAGTAAATGGCGAGAAGTTGCCAATCTGGGCAAGTGACTATGTATTAGCTGACTATGGCACCGGCGCGATCATGGCTGTGCCCGCGCACGATCAACGCGATTTAGATTTCGCGCGCGCCATGAAATTACCGGTGCGCGTAGTTGTTGAAACTGGCGAAGAAGATCCAAATGAAACAGGCATTGCTACCGGGGGCGACGGAAAACTAGTTAATTCAGGCTCGTTAAACGGTCTTTCTAAAGCTGAAGCTATTGCCCAAATAAATGAGCAACTTGAAAAAGATGGCCTCGGAAAAGCTGCTCGTAATTATCGTTTGCGCGATTGGTTAGTTTCGCGTCAACGCTATTGGGGTACACCGATTCCAATTATTCATTGCCCGAAGTGCGGCGAAGTCGGCGTTCCTGCTGATCAACTTCCGTTGCTCCTTCCTGATGCAGCTGGCCTTGATCTAAAGCCAAAGGGTCAATCACCACTTGCCGCTGCAACTGATTGGGTAAATGTTGCCTGCCCTAAGTGCGGCACTGCAGCAATGCGCGATACCGACACTATGGATACTTTCGTAGATTCATCTTGGTACTACTTGCGCTACCCAAGTTCTACAAATCACAACGAACCATTTAGTCGCAAAGATGTTGATACTTGGTTGCCAGTTGATCAATATGTTGGCGGCGTAACTCACGCAATCTTGCACTTGCTCTATAGCCGCTTCTTTACCAAAGTTTTATTCGACATGGATATGGTTTCATTCAATGAACCATTTACCCGTTTACTAAATCAAGGCATGGTTTTGATGGACGGTTCTGCGATGTCTAAATCTCGTGGCAACTTAGTTCGCCTCTCTGATGAACTTGCCAATCACGGTGTTGATGCAATTCGTTTGTCTATGGTTTTCGCTGGCCCACCTGAAGATGACGTTGACTGGTCTGATGTTTCACCAGCTGGCTCTGTTAAATTCTTAACTCGTGCTTGGCGTTTATCGGGCGATGTCACAAGTAAGCCAGGTGTTGATTTCAGTACCGGTGAGATTTCACTTCGCAAAGCAACACATAAAGCGCTACATGATGCGGCCTTTGCCGTTGAGTCTTTCCGCTTTAACGTTGCAATTGCCCGCGTAATGGAACTTGTTAACGCCACCCGTAAAGCTGTTGATAGCGGCTGCGGCCCAGCTGACCCAGCCGTTCGCGAAGCAGTTGAAGCCACCGCGATCATGTTGTCTCTTGTGGCGCCATATACCGCTGAGGAAATGTGGGATCGCTTAGGCCATCAGCCAGCTGTCGCACTTGCCGGTTGGCCAGCTGTGGATGAAAAACTACTTGTTGCCGATGCAGTTGAAGCTGTTATTCAAATTAACGGCAAGATCAAAGAGCGCCTAGAAGTTTCACCAACTATTTCCGATGCTGATCTTGAAGCACAAGCGCTTGCACTTCCGGCGATTGCGGCTGAATTAGGCGGAGTAACACCAGTAAAGATAATTACTCGCGCACCGAAGCTGGTAAATATCGTTATCCCCAATTAATTATTGGCTAGCGCTTAATCCCTAAATCTCCGCCGAGAATGTCGGCATGAATGAATTCCAAAATCAGATTCAACGGATCACCGACTGGTGGTACGAACTAAATTTCTCCGCCCTGCAAAAGCGCAGCTTGCTAATTCTCGCAGGCCTGGTAATTGCGATCTCGGGATTCTGGGTTACTACTGGAAAATCTGAAGCGGTAATCATGGCCGAACCAATCGAAATTGCAGCACCACTTGTAACTATCGATGTAGCTGGCGCAGTTGCTAACCCCGGGGTTTACGCACTGCCCGGTGATTCACGAGTAATTGATGCCATCAAAGCGGCAGGTAATTCTCTAACTGGCACAGACTTAAGTGATTTGAATTTAGCGCGCATTATTCGAGATGGTGAGCAAATTTATGTATCACCAACTGAGAAAACAAAAATTCCAGCTGGGCGCAAATTTGCAACTAAAAAAGCAACGCCTAGAGGGCCGCTTAATATAAATCGGGCTACTGCTAAACAGCTCGAAACTCTAAATGGCATCGGGCCAGTACTAGCAAAAAGCATCGTGGCTTATCGGGCTGCAAATGGTCCTTTCATTACGTTGGAAGATCTCGACAAAGTTTCCGGGATTGGGCCAGCCAAATTCGCACAATTCAAAAGCCAGATCACCGTTTAATCGATTATCGCGCCTTATCTATCGGGGGCGCTATTTGGCTAGGAGCGCTAACTCAAAGTTATGTGGCACCTTGGCGCATAACACTGCTGGTGCTGGCCTTTACGGTTTTCATTTTCTTCGGAAAACGACAACGGGCAATAGTTTTAATTCTGGCGCTCTTGTTGGGTTCGACCATCATGTCATTTCGGGCACAAGCACTTACGCAAACCATTCTTACTCAATACCTTGGTAGCGAAGTTTCGATAACTGCCCAGTTAATCACTGACCCCAATCGAACCTCACCGAAAGTCTCTGGCCGAAACTACGTTGAAAGTAGTTGGTCCTTCTTAGCAAGTGCCATTGAACTTGAGAGCAGCGCCGGCAAATACAAATTGAAAATACCGATCCGAGTTCTTTCGCCAGCTAAAAACTTAAATGGTTTATTGCCCGGACAAACCATTAGTGGAAGAGCGGTGTTAGTAAAAAGTAAGGAAGCACGAGTTGCAGCTCTGGTTTTTTTTCACGGCGAAGTAAAGATTGAAACGACGGCGTCGCGTTGGGCCCGTTCACTTGGTGCGCTTCGATTTGGTTTACGCGATGCAAGTGGAGATGGCGATGCAGGTGCGCTAATACCGGGAATGGTTTTGGGAGATACCTCGAAACAAACTGCTGAATTTAAGTTAGCCATGAAGCGATCGGGGTTAACGCACTTAGTTGCGGTAAGTGGTGCGAATTTTGCAATTGTTTCGGGCTTTGTTTTATGGCTGATGCAATTCATATTTCGCAACCGTAAATACCGAATTAGCGCGACTGCGCTATCTCTAATTTTCTTAATTGCACTGGTGCGCCCATCGCCATCAGTTCTGCGAGCTGCTGCGATGGCTGCCGTTGTTCTTTTTGCCATGAGCCATCGTCGCGCAGCTGATTCGTTGCCCGCGCTTGGTTTTGCAATGGCAGCTGTTGTAATCGCCGATCCTTGGCAGGCTCGCGATGCTGGGTTCGCGTTATCGGTATTAGCAACAGGTGGTCTTTTACTTGCTGCGCCCAAGATAATCGCACTTTTACAGCGCTTCATGCCCAAGAAATTAGCCGAATCACTCGCACCACCAATTGCAGCAGTGCTTTTCTGCGCCCCAGTACTAGTTGCGTTATCTGGCTTTCTCTCACCGATGAGCATCATCGCCAATCTCTTGGCAGCGCCAGCCGTTGCGCCAATTACGGTACTGGGATTTATTGCAGCCTTGATTCACCCATTCTTACCTGGCATTGCCGCAGTTCTAATTCTATTAATTCGCATACCTGCAGCCTTTATTGGCCTTGTTGCTAAATGGTCAGCGAGTTTTTCAGTTCTCGAACTTGGTAAAGGGGCGAGCGGTTTCTTAGCGATCCTGGTTATTGCCAGCTGCATCTGGATCTTTAGAACCTTTTTTCGCAGACATCGAAAAGCAATTGCAATAGTCCTAGTTGCATTATTGGTCGCAAGTAATTGGGCCACCAGATTCCCGGGCATTGATTGGCAAGTAGGAAATTGCGATATCGGCCAAGGTGATGCGATGGTAATTAACTTAGGCCAACATCGCGGAGTAGTGATAGATGTTGGCCCAGATCCGCAATTGATTGATAAATGTTTAAAACAATTTTCAATCAAACAAGTTTCAATATTGATCCTCACACATTTCCACGCCGATCATGTTGAAGGTTTGCCGGGTTTGCTTAAAGGGCGCAGCCTTGGGCAAGTTTGGGTTAGCCCACAAATTGATCCTGCTTTTGAAAGTGCACGGGTACAAAGTTGGCTAGGGGAGATTCCGCAAATTCCGGTAACGGCTGGGTTTACTGCTCAGATTCAAGGAGAGCATGGTGCGATAAATTTGCAGGCGATCTGGCCGAAACTTGGGGCGCAAGATACGCCCAACAATTCCAGCATCGTCATGAAGATTAATTCGGCGGATTTTTCATTATTAGCAGCAGGGGATATCGAACCTATTGCGCAGGCACAATTAGTGCAGCAATTAAGCCAAGTTGACCTTTATAAAGTGGCTCATCATGGTTCGCGCTATCAAGATCTCGACTTCATGCGGGCGCTCTCGCCACGAATATCGATAATTAGTGTGGGTAAAGACAATTCCTACGGCCATCCGGCGCCCCAAACAATCGCTGCCTTGAGTAGGATCGGCAGCACGGTTTACCGAACTGATCTAGATGGAGCGCTTGCGATTAATGCGCGCAGACATCAGGTTAAAGTTCGCAAGAGCCATCGGGCATTTAAGTTTTGGGAGTGGGGGTGAGCGATGAATGATTTTTATCTAATTCTAGGTTCCGAAGCTGCCCTAGCCGATCGCGCGCTAACAAAGTTACAAGCAGAGTTAAAAAGTGAGAGCGCCGAAATTACTTCGATCTATGCTGCCGATGCCATGGTGGGCGATATCTCAGATGCCTTAGCACCATCACTTTTCTCTGAACGTCGCGCATTAGTTATTCGCGATTTACAAGATTTGCCAGAAGATAGCAAAGAAGAAATTATTCGATATTTGCCCGAACCAGATGCATCTACCACCGTGATCTTTTTACATAAAGGTGGCGTAAAAGGAAAAGCGCTTCTTGATGCAATCAAAAAGATTAAGCCCGAAATAATTTCTTGTGAGCCACTTAAGAAAGAAGCTGAGAAACAAGAATTCGTTAGGAACCTTTTTCTTGATGCTGGCCGCAAAGCAACTCCAGGTGCAATCGCAGCTTTAGTAAATGCAATCGGTGGCGACTTACGTGAATTAACCGCAGCTTGCAGTCAGATCATTGCCGATGCGCCTGCCGGAAATATCGATGAGAAAGAAGTTGATAAGTATCACCTAGGTCGCGTTGAAACTACTGGCTTTGATGTGGCAGATGCCGCACTCGATGGAAATCTGCCAGTTGCACTTTTGCAATTGCGCAGTGCAATTGAAACCGGCACTGACCCAGTTATGGTCACCAGTGCGATCGCTTCTGCTCTGCGTTCCTTAGCTAAAGTTTCAGGGGCTAACCGAAATGCCAAATCATTCGAGCTAGCTGGCCAACTTGGTATGGCGCCATGGCAGATCGATAAGGCTCGTCGCCAGTTGGCAGGCTGGACTCCACGCGGAATCGTGGCCGCCGTTGGGGCAATCGCCTTGGCCGATGCTCAAGTAAAAGGCGCTGCAAGTGACCCGATCTACGCGCTCGAACACGCAATTTCCGAGATCGCCAGCGCAAAAGCGGCCCGATAACTAGATTTCCTCGATTTGAGCCTAATGGTGCCCCGCTGGTAGCCTTCGGGTTCGTATTTAGCGTTCAATCAATCTAGTTCGGAGTAAACCTTAAGTGGCAAATATCAAGTCGCAGATCAAGCGGATCAAGACCAATGAGAAGGCACGCCTACGTAACAAGTCAGTGCGCTCTTCTATCAAGACAGCTGCTCGCAAATTCCGCGACGCTGTAACCGCAGGCGATGCCGCAGTTATCTCAACCGAACTTCGTGACGCTTCAAAGGCGCTCGATATCGCCGTTGCTAAGGGTGTTCTTCACAAGAACACTGCTGCAAACAAGAAGTCTTCAATGGCAAAAGCTGCCATTAAAGCCGGCGTTCGTTAATTCGCAACTAGTTACTTTTAAGGCTTAACGATGCCTGCAATTTCACTTGCCAAGGCGCCGCAACCAGCCGCTACAAATCCCGCGCAGATTCGTAACTTCTGCATCATTGCCCACATTGATCACGGTAAATCAACACTTGCCGATCGCATGTTGGGAATCACCGAAGTTGTAGAAGCCCGCAATATGCGCGCGCAATATTTAGATCGCATGGATATTGAACGCGAACGCGGAATCACTATTAAGTCGCAAGCAGTTCGTTTGCCTTGGCGCAGCGGTATCGATGGTCAGGAATACATCTTGAACATGATCGATACACCTGGTCACGTTGACTTTACATACGAAGTTTCGCGATCACTTGCAGCATGCGAAGGCGCTGTATTGCTCGTTGACTGCGCGCAAGGAATCGAAGCACAAACGCTAGCTAACTTGTACTTAGCGATGGAAAATAACTTAACCATTATTCCGGTACTAAATAAAATTGATTTGCCTAATGCGCAACCAGAAAAATTTGCTAAAGAACTTGCTAACTTAATTGGTTGCCAACCCGAAGATTGCTTACGCGTATCTGGTAAAACTGGCGATGGCGTAGCAGAACTTCTTGATCAGATCATCGCCCAAATCCCGGCACCACAAGGCGATGCCAGCGCACCAGCTCGCGCATTAATTTTCGACTCGGTTTATGACAGCTATCGCGGCGTAGTTACCTATGTTCGTGTTGTAGATGGCCATCTTTCACCACGCGATCAAATTCAAATGTTCTCAACTGGCGTGCGTCACGAGATGCTTGAAGTCGGCGTTATCTCGCCAGAACCAATGCCAAGCAAGGGTTTGGGCGTGGGCGAAGTAGGTTATTTAATTACTGGCGTTAAAGATGTTCGCCAATCACGCGTGGGTGACACGGTTACGACTTATAACAATGCAACTAAGACGGCACTGGCTGGCTACAAAGACCCCAAGCCAATGGTTTTCTCTGGGCTATTTCCACTAGATGGTGCAGATTTTCCAGTACTTCGTGAAGCGCTAGATAAGTTACAACTTAACGATGCCGCATTAGTTTATGAACCTGAAAGCTCTGCAGCCCTTGGCTTTGGTTTCCGTTGCGGCTTCCTTGGTCTGCTTCATATGGAAATTGTGCGCGAGCGACTAGAACGCGAATCAAAGCTAAACCTTATTTCAACTGCGCCAAACGTGGTTTACAACGTGAAGATGGAAGATGGCAAAGAAGTTCGTGTTACTAACCCATCAGAATTTCCTGATGGAAAAGTTGCCGCGGTTTTTGAACCAATCGTTAAATCAACTATTTTGGCGCCATCTGAGTTCATCGGTGTGATCATGGAACTATGCCAAGATCGTCGCGGAGTTCTACTTGGCATGGATTACATCTCAGAAGATCGCGTTGAAATTCGTTACACCTTGCCACTTGCTGAAATTGTTTTCGATTTCTTCGATCAACTTAAATCTCGTACCAAGGGTTATGCCTCTCTTGATTACGAAGAAAAAGGCGATGAAGAAGGCAACTTAGTTAAAGTTGATATCTTGCTACAAGGCGAAGCTGTTGATGCGTTCAGCGCAATCGTTCACCGCGACAAGGCATATGCCTATGGCGTAATGATGACCGGCAAGTTACGTGAACTAATCCCGCGTCAACAATTCGAAGTTCCTATTCAAGCTGCTATCGGTTCAAGAATTATCGCCCGCGAATCAATTCGTGCGATGCGTAAAGATGTTCTTGCTAAATGTTATGGCGGCGATATTTCACGTAAGCGTAAATTGCTCGAGAAGCAAAAAGAAGGCAAGAAGCGCATGAAAATGGTTGGCCGCGTTGAAGTGCCTCAAGAAGCATTCGTCGCAGCCCTTGCAACAGATGCTGACATCGAAAAGATTAAGGCCGCACGCAAAGCTGGAAACTAGGCTTTAAAGTCAGCAGTTCTGTTCCTAATTGATCTTGCTTGGCTTAGAATCGCAAAGTGCTAGCAACTAAGAGGTTTTCTAAGGGTCTTATTTTGGCGCTATTGGTGACTCTTCTACCAACTTCAGCCTTTTCAGCACAGAAAATTACTCCGGGAGCTACTTGTAAAGTTTTAAAACAGAAAATTACCTATCAAAAGAAGGTTTACACCTGTACTAAATCGGGCAAGAAATTGGTCTGGAGCAAAGGCGTAAGCGTAGTTAAAACTTCATCAACTCCAACACCTACTCCAACTCCAACAACTACTCCAACTCCAACAACTTCAGCTACTCCAACACCTGCTCCAACTCCAACACCTTCACCAACGCCTTCAGCAACTCCAGCAACAACACCTACTCCAACTCCAACACCTACTCCAACCCTCACACAAATTTCACTTGTAAACACGATCTGTGAAAAAGTTGGCGCAAAAGTTCTGGAAGGTGAGACGGTTCTCAAGTGCAACTGGATGGGCGGTGCGCAATCTAAGGGAGTTTGGACTCCATTGGTGTCAAAGAAAATTTCCACTTCAGCGTCGAATAACTACAAGATTACGCCGATCGCTGATCAGTCTTGTGAAAGTTACGGTGACACTTTTGATGTGCCGCAAGGTTATTTGGAGTGCCGTTGGGTAAATGGGAAAAACTTACGTTGGATCAAAATAAACAATGTTAAGCAAACGTTTGCAAACAAAGTAAGCCCACAAGGCATCGAACCATGCAAATTGAAAAACAAGAATGTCACTGTCGCTCAAGGTGATATCAGAAGCCAAGGACTCAAAGTTGGTTTCCCTTTCGATAACACCTTCAAACATGGCGTTTATGCAAAAGGCACAAATGAGGTGTTGATTGTTGGAATTGATTTCCCCGAATTAAGAGGCGATGGCACGCTAAAAGCAACAATGGCTGAGGATAAGAAGTGGATGCAAGATTGGTTCCGCTATTACAGTAACGATCAATCTAAGTTCAATGTCACAACTATTGATAGCTGGATTAGTGCGCCAAAGAGTGCGGCTTCCTACATCGTCACCGGAAACGATGGCAACTCCAGTACATCAAATAGATTCTTAGCTGAAGCCTCACAACCTTTCGTTGACCTAATCACACAAAAAATTGATTTACGTAAATTCAACACTGTGTACATGATGTTCCCAGATGGTGAAATTAACTTTGACATGGACCTGATCGTTAGAAATGAAAGGTTCAAAATCAAAGAAGGCGAAATGAATTTGAATTTCTTTGGTTGGGGACACGATAACGAACTCATGGAGACTCTTCGTTGGGCTTTTTACGTTCATGAAACGCTTCACGATTTCGACATCATCGGTCACGCACCAGGTAATGGTTGGCCCTTTGGAATTTTCACCAATCAATCTGGAATAAGTATGGCGATGAATCCATATGAACAGTTCTTGCTCGATTGGCTACCGGAAAATCAAATTTATTGTGCGGATGCAAAAACATTGACCGAAGCAACAGTTTCTTTGACTCCCATGGAGCGAGAAGATAGTCAGACAAAAATGGCGATGATAAAGCTTTCGCCGACCCGAGTTATTGTGGTTGAGTCACATGGCATTGATAAGTGGAGCATGTTTAATAAGGGTGATAGATCTTATCCACCAGGTTTTTACGGTGTGATGGCATATGTGGTTGATCTCGATAAGACGGCTGCGCCACCTGTTACCGCCGACGGTCGATCCCTTTCGAATGAAGAGCATGCCTGGGCAATGTGGCAAAAGGTTGAGGGCGGAAAGTCCACGGAGTATGAACAGACCCTCGGAATGCGCCCAGATATGCATAACGCAGTTGCTGTTCTCGGGGACTCCTTTTTAATCGATGGAATCCAAATAAAGCTAGTTGGCACTGGAGATTTTGAGACTATCGAGATTAAAAATCTTACGCCGCCGCCACCGGTTGTTGTGCCGAAAGAAATTAAGAGTTTTCAGGATGCCGTTGATAGACCAAAAGATGTTTCATATTGGGCTTGGAAGAAAAGCAGCGATCAGGTATTAAGTAATAACACCAAAGGTCCAATTGTTGAGTTAATGGTTGGGCCAAATACAAAGCTTTCTAATCCTGATCCCGCAAGCGCTATCTCCGCAGCGACAAAGTTGTATCCAGACTTTAAAAGCCCAGAAAAAGTCTTTGTAATTTACTACTCTTATGCCGATATAGATTGGGCGCAAAAGAAATATGCCGAGGTGTATACAAACGCATATGGCCAAGAGGCTAAGAATGGTTGCCAGAAAATTGAATATTGCTGGGGCGCAGTTGGAACTATTAACAGCTTAGGCGAAGGAGTAATTCTCTCTGCGGTTATGACCAGCAATCCTGATAAAAATCACACTTCTGGCACTTTAGAAGCTCACGAATATACACATGTTCTGCAAATAAGTAGTTTCTTTGGCACGGGAAATCAAAATCAAGCAATGTGTTGCATCAAGGCGTTTTCCCCATGGTGGTTTGTCGAAGGCGGGGCAAATTTTTCACAACTTGCAATCATTTATGCAAATTCCTTTGAGAAATATTCAGAGGAAAGAAAATATGAAGCCAACGATCTTTTAACTAATAGAGATAAGAAATACACAGAAAAGTGGATCGCAAATTTTATTAAACCTCCCGATACTTCAACGTGGCGAGAAGATGGAAGGGAAAGTTGGCATCTTTATGATTTGGGCATGCTGGTTTCAGAAGTATTTACAGCTATTAAGGGTCCCGGAATAAATATCCAGATTTTTACTGATATATCTAATGGAATGACTTTTGAGAAATCATTTGAGTCTCATTTTGACCTACCTTGGGATGATGCCGTTAAAATGATTGCAAAGTCCATTTCACTTTTAGTTGAAAACTAAATTCTTTACAGTTATTGTCTTTACGTAATCTCACCTACAATACGCACATGTCGCTCTCGTTTTACGTTCATATCCCGTACTGCGTAAAGCGCTGTGGGTACTGTGATTTCAACACCTATACGCCCTCCGAGCTACAAGATGGTGCCACACTAGAAATCGTTTCAAATGACTATATCGATGCCGTTCTACGCGAACTTGAGAGTGCTCCGACTTCGCCAGTTCCGACCATCTTCTTTGGTGGTGGAACTCCTTCACTTTTGCCACCTCATGATCTAGGTCGAGTTATTGCTGCTATTCGCAAACGCTTTGAACTGGCCGTTGATGCCGAAATCACTTTAGAAGCCAATCCTGATTCAGTTACTGCAGAAAAGCTCGCTGAATATCTAGCAGTTGGTTTTAATCGGATTTCTTTCGGAATGCAGTCAGCTAAGCCACATGTATTGGCAGCACTTGATCGCACCCATAATCCAGAGAATGTGGCTAAAGCCGTAAGTATGGCTCGTGCGGCTGGCTTTAAATCAATTAGCGTTGACTTGATTTATGGAACACCGGGTGAGTCACTTGATGATTGGCGCGAGACAGTCATTGCTGCACTTGCGTTAGATATCGACCACATAAGTGCTTATGCCTTGATTGTGGAAACTGGCACAAAGTTGGCCGCACGAATTAAACGTGGTGACTTAACCATGCCTGATGACGACTTGATGGCTGATATGTATTTGTTAGTTGATCAGCTTTGTGAGAGCGCTGGCTTAAGTTGGTATGAGCTAAGTAATTGGTCGAAGCCGGGCAAAGAATGTTTACATAACATTGCTTACTGGAAGAGTGCTAATTGGTGGGGGCTAGGGCCAGGTGCTCATTCACATATTGATGGGCAGCGTTGGTGGAATGTTAAGCATCCAACTGCATATAAGACAAAGTTATTTGCTGGTGAATCTCCGGTGCAAGATCGCGAGACTATGGACAAGTGGCAGTTGCGCGATGAAGAAATAATGTTGGCGATTCGCATGCGCGAAGGCTTAAGTTTTGAGATGTTAAAGCCTCATGAACTTGAGCGATTGGCTAGCTATCGTGAAGAGGGCTACTTAGATATCTCAGGAGATCGCATTAAATTAACGCCAACGGGTCGATTGATCGCTGATCGGATCGTGCGCGAAATCGTTATGTAGTACCTTTTACCCACTATGGAAACCACAAAACTCGTACTAACTTCATTCTTAGCCCTTATTTTCCTTATCTCTGGCCTCTCAAAAGCCAGCGGTAACGAGAAAGGCTTGAGCGGGACTCGCGATGTGAATGTGCCAGATTGGCTGGCCCGCGTAACTGGCGTGTTCGAGTCAGCTGCGGCTCTTGGTTTAGTTCTGGCGCTCAAATGGTCAGCATTTGGATACCCAGCGCTAGTTTCGCTCTGGTGCATCATGGCCGGTGCAATTTTCTTCCACTTCCGTGCTGATAAAGCAAAGACTGCATTTCCGGCCTTCTTCTTGTTAACTTTGATTTCGATTACCCTCGTAATTAATTAAGTAGAAATTTACTCCAATGTCTAATCGCCGACTCGAAATCTTACGAGCAATTGTCGATGAATATGTCGCCACGCAAGAGCCAGTTGGTTCGAAGGCAATTGCAGATCGACATGGCTTAGGAATTTCACCAGCCACAATTCGTAACGAGATGGCTGTACTTGAAGAAGAAGGCTTAATTGCGCAACCTCATACCAGTGCCGGACGTATTCCAACTGATGCGGGTTATCGCTTATTCGTCGATCGGATCGAAACAGTTAAACCACTTTCATCTGCTGAACGACGTGCAATCGAAACATTTCTTGAAGGTGCTCTTGATTTAGATGATGTAGTGATGCGCACAGTTCGTTTATTAGCAGATGTCACGAAGCAGGTAGCGGTGGTTCAGTATCCATCAATGATCAAATCGAAAGTACGCCACGTTGAGTTGGTTTCGCTAAACCCATCTCGCATGATGATGATTTTAATTACGGACTCAGGTCGAGTCGAACAACGAGTAATTGAACTAAATAACGAAGTAAATGACATTTTTATTGCAAGTTTGCGCAATCAGATTAATAACGCATTGGCTGGTTATCGTTTACCTGAAGTTGCTGATCGCATCACGGGCATAATGGATGTCTACTCTTCCCAAGATCGCAAAGATGTAGCGCTACTTATTTCAGCACTGCTAGAAATGTCGATGGAACGCCCGGAAGAAAAGATTGTTTTAGCTGGAACCGCGAATTTGGCTCGGTTTAGTGAGGATTTCTCAACTCAGATTCACCCAGTATTAGAAGCTCTAGAAGAGCAAGTGGTTCTATTACGCCTACTTGGTGATGCCAATGAGAGCGTTAAGGTGCGCATTGGCCACGAACAGCAAGTAGCTAATTTGCAGCAAACCAGTTTGGTAACTGTTGGCTATGGCATAGATAATTCTCCTTTGGGTGCGCTCGGTATTTTGGGGCCAACTCGCATGGATTACGCAGGTTCAATGGCAACAGTTGGCGCCGTTGCTCGATACATCAGTCGATATTTAACAGAGGGTGCATAAGTGGCAGATCATTACGAAGCGCTGGGTGTTTCGCGCGATGCATCTGGCGATGAAATAAAGAAGGCTTACCGCAAACTTGCTCGTGAATTACATCCTGATGTGAATCCAGATCCAGCAATTCAAGAGCGTTTTAAAAACGTTACTGCCGCCTATGACACTTTGAGCGATCCGCAAAAACGCCAGCAATATGACATGGGCGGTAGCAACATGGGTGGCTTTGGTGGATTCGGTGGTGCTGGAGGTTTCAGCGACATCATGGATGCGTTCTTTGGTGGCGGTACAACTAATCGCGGGCCACGACCACGTATGCGTGCTGGGCAAGATGCGTTAATTCGAATTGAAGTTGATTTGAATGAAGCATGTTTTGGAACTGAACGAAACATAACTTTAGAAAGCGCTGTTGTTTGTTCAAAGTGCACCGGTAGCGGTTGTGCCGATAACACTCAGCCGCAAACTTGCCCAATTTGTAAAGGTCGCGGTGAAACTCAACAAGTTACTCGATCCTTCATTGGCCAAGTAATGACTTCACGTCCTTGTAATAATTGCGGGGGATATGGATCAACAATTCCAAACCCTTGTCGCGAATGTTCTGGCGATGGTCGAGTGCGTGCACGCCAAACTATTGATATTAAAGTTCCAGCAGGTGTTGAAACCGGCAATCGCATTCAAATGTCTGGCCGCGGTGAAGTAGGTGCTGGCGGTGGCCCAGCTGGTGATTTATATGTAGAAATCGTCGAAACCCCGCATGAAACGCTAATGCGCGATGGCGATACTTTGCACTTAGCTTTAGCTGTTTCGATGGTTGCTGCTACTTTGGGCACCAAAGTTAAGATCGAAACTCTAGATGGCCCAGTTGATGTTGAAGTTAAGCCAGGCACGCAAAGTGGCGCCACCATTACTGTTAAAGGTAAGGGCATGACCCACTTACGTCGTGGCACTCGTGGGGACTTGATCCTGCACGTTGAAGTAAAGACCCCAACTAAGCTGAATAAGGCCGAAGAAGAGTTAATGCGTAAATTTAGCGAGCTGCGTGGCGAGAAAGCCGGCGAAGTTGAAATTAAAGATCACGACCAAGGTTTCTTCCATAAACTGCGCGATGCATTCGGCCGCTAAATGTTAACGCTATTTTTTGTGCCAGATCTACCAACTCAAGTAGGCGCTAAGTACTCCTTTAATTCTGAAGATGCTAATCACGCAATCAAAGTGCTACGTATCGAAGTTGGCGAGATTTTTCGAGTATCTGATGGCAACGGTGGCTGGGCTAATGTGCAAGTTGCTGAAGTTACAAAGCGCTCACTTGAAACTACAGTCTTAGAAATCGGTCGCCAAGAACCACTAGAAATTCAATTTACAGTTGTGCAAGCACTTCCCAAAAGTGATCGCGCCAAAGAGGCAGTTGAACTACTTACCGAAGCTGGCGCCGATCTAATTGTGCCTTGGCTTGCAAATCGTTCAATTAGTCGCACAGAGGTAATTAGTAAATTCGCAACAACTGCGCGAGAAGCAAGTAAGCAATCTCGACGTCTCTTTATTCCACAACTTCATGAAACCGTAAAAGAGAAAGGTGTAATTGAGTTAATCAAGAGCGCTGATCTAGCGCTGGTTTTCCACGAAAGTGCAACAGTTAAGTTAAGCGAAATAATTACACCGCAAACTAAAGCCAAGAACATAGTAATTGTGATTGGCCCTGAAGGCGGAATAACTGATGAAGAGCTAGCCGCTTTTGCAGCAGCAGGTGGGCATATTGCTGGCCTAGGCAGACCAATTTTGCGCTCAGCTCATGCCGGACTTGCCGCTCTTAGCGCCGTTAACTCTTTACTAAAAGTCTTCTAAACTAATAACTATGAGCTGCCTATTCTGCAAAATCATCGCTGGTGAAATTCCAGCCGAGATCAAGTTTCAAGATGAGCACGTAATTGCTTTTGCTGACATTAATCCGCAAGCACCAGTTCACCTTTTGATAATTCCAAAGCTACATGTTGAAAATGCCGCAGAACTTGCTGCCCAATCACCAACTGCTTTAAGCGCACTATTTGCCGCTGCCGATGATTTGGCAGCGACTGCCGGCCTAACTGGTTATCGCACCGTCTTTAATACTGGCACCGACGCTGGCCAAAGCGTTTTTCACGCTCACCTGCATTTGTTAGGTGGGCGTGGTCTGGCTTGGCCGCCCGGTTAAAGGTAGCCTTACTGCACACATGGAGAGAACCTTAATTACGATCCCGCCCGCAATTCCGATGGTTGCCTTGGTTGGGGCAAATGATGCAAATATGTTGGCGGTTGAAGCTGCATTCCCATCGGTAAATATCACAGTGCGCGGCAATGAAATTACATTGCGCGGCCCACATATTGATTGCCAACAATTAGAGAAACTTTTCAATGAATTAATGGTGGTTATTCGCTCTGGGCAACCAGTAAATGTTGATGCCGTAATTCGCTCGATTGGCATGTTGGCCCAGACCCCACAAGATAATCCAGGCGAAGTCTTATCTCTAAATATTGTTTCCAATCGTGGTCGCACAATTAGACCAAAGACTGCCAATCAAAAACGCTATGTCGATGCAATTGATGAGAACACAATTACTTTTGGTATTGGCCCAGCTGGTACTGGTAAAACTTATTTAGCAATGGCTAAAGCAGTTGCTGCTTTGCAAGCGAAGAAAGTAAATCGCATTGTTTTAACTCGCCCAGCTGTTGAAGCAGGCGAGCACTTAGGTTTCTTGCCAGGTTCACTCTCAGAAAAGATTGATCCATACCTACGCCCACTCTTTGACGCACTACATGACATGATCGATATCGATTCGATTCCGCGCTTGATGCAATCTGGGGTTATCGAAGTCGCACCGCTTGCTTACATGCGCGGCCGTACGCTCAATGATGCTTTTATTATTCTGGATGAAGCGCAGAACACCACACCTGAGCAGATGAAGATGTTCTTAACTCGCTTGGGTTTTGGCTCAAAAATGGTGGTTACTGGCGATGTAACTCAAATTGATTTACCTAATGGCGCTAAATCTGGCCTGGCAATTATTCGCGATATTTTGCAGGACATTGATGACATCTCATTCCAAGAGTTAACTGCCGAAGATGTTGTGCGCCACCGCTTAATTGGCGACATTGTTAAGGCATATGACCGTTTTAATGAAGCGCGCCAAACCCCGCGTTCGATTCGCAATCCATGACCATTGAAATAAACAATAAGTCAGGCGCACTGGCACCAGGTGATCAAATTCAATCGCTATTGGCTTTTGCGATGACCAAGTTAGATCTGCATCCAGATTGCGATTTAAATGTAACTTTTGTCGATGATGCCGAAATGACTGAACTACATATCAAATGGATGGATGAACCTGGTTCTACCGATGTGCTTTCATTTCCAATGGATTTACCTGATTCGGAAAATGATGTGGTCACCTTGGGGGATATTGTAATTTCGCCAGATTTTGCAACGGCTCAAGCTAACCAAGCAGGCCATACGCCAGAACATGAAATGTTTATCTTGGCTACGCACGGCCTGCTTCATATTTTGGGTTACGACCATGCCGATGCAGCTGAAGAGAAGATAATGTTTGCCCTGCAAGAATCACTAGTAAAGCAATGGAGCCAAGAAAGTAAATGAACCCCCTCCCCATAATCCCGATTGTCCTGCTCTTAGCTTTTGCTGGCTTTTTAGCAGGCACCGAATCAGCTCTTGCATCTATCTCTCGAGTGGTAATTGAAGAACTCGAAAGCAAGCGCGGCGGAAGAATTCTAAAGAAAGTTTTCTTTGACCAAGCCAGATATTTAAATGTAGTTCTTTTAGTTCGCAAAACTTGTGAACTAACTGCCACTGTTTTGCTGGCTGTTATTTTGCTTCGCGAATACTCATCTGCTCAAGCAATGGCGTTAACCGTTGCCATCATGGTGGTAATTTCTTATGTGATGGTTGGCGTTGGCCCTCGCACACTTGGCAAGCAACGCCCGATTAACTGGGCGCTTATGGGAGCCACAGTTGCATATTTCTTAGCGCTAATTCTGAGCCCAGTTACCAAGCTTCTGATTGCACTTGGAAATGCGATTACGCCAGGTAAAGGCTTTCGCGGCGGCCCATTTGCTAATGAAGCAGAGTTGCGCGACTTAGTAGATCAAGCACACGAACGTGGTTTAGTGGAATCAGATGAGCACGAAATGATTCACTCGGTTTTTGAATTAGGCGACACATTGGTGCGCGAACTAATGGTTCCACGCACCGACATGGTTTGGGTCGAAAAAGATAAGACCCTGCGTCAAGGTTTATCACTTGCCCTGCGCTCTGGCTTCTCTCGAATCCCTGTCGTTGGTGAAAATATCGACAACATTATTGGAATTACTTACGTTAAGGATTTAGCTCGTCGCGCACTTGATCATCATGAGGCCGAGACCACCGAGCGGGTTGAGCAGCACTTGCGCCCAGCCACATTTGTGCCCGAAATCAAGATTGCGGCCGAACTTTTAAAGGAGATGCAACGCGATCAAATCCACTTAGCGATTGTGGTCGATGAATACGGTGGCACTGCCGGTCTTATAACTATCGAAGATATTATTGAAGAAATCGTGGGCGAAATTGCTGACGAATTCGACGATGGAGTTGAATCATTTACCTGGTTAAATGAGGAGAAAAATAAAGCTCGTGCGAAAGCAGCACTTCATATTGAAGATTTGGCCGAAGAACTTGAAATTGAAATCGAAGCCGAAGATTTTGAAGATGTAGACACTATAGGTGGCTTGATGGCGCAAAAGCTCGGTCGCGTACCAATTACGGGCAGCACTGTAGATTTAGGTGGCTGGTCAATTACATCAGAGCGACCAATAGGCCGACGTCGTAGAATTAGTAGCGTACTTATCGAAAAGCTAGCGGAGCCAGTTAAAAATGTTGAGTAATCCAGAAGATCAAAAGTTAGTTACGTTGGCGCAAGCCACTCTTAAGCGAAGCGGCGCTAAACAAGCTGCAGCTCTTCGCGATTCAACTGGTCGCACATACGTTGCTGTGCCTGTTTCGACACCATCACTTTCGCTAGATGCGATCGAAGCAGTATTCACCGTTGCTATGGCCTCACAAATAACTGGTATCGAAGCGGTGGTATTTACTGGTGATTCAACTGCGAAAACTGCAGTTATTACCGAGT
This sequence comes from Candidatus Nanopelagicaceae bacterium, assembly GCA_965267915.1. Classification (GTDB taxonomy): domain Bacteria; phylum Actinomycetota; class Actinomycetes; order Nanopelagicales; family Nanopelagicaceae; genus Planktophila. Next base: position 369,720 of record OZ254153.1, read on the forward strand.
TTGCGCCATCGGCTGCGATCTTCTTTGCAAATGATGGGGCAGCGCCCGATAAGATTGCCTAATGCGCATCATTCGATTTAGCCCTGGTCCAGATACTGGTCTAGGCACCGACCCGCTATTTGGGTTGCTCGAAGATGATAACTCGGTAAGCGTGATTTCGGGTGATCCGATTTATCACGGCATCACTAAAACTGGCGCAACTACTGAGTTAAGCAAAGTTCGCCTATTGGCCCCAGTTATTCCCCGAAGCAAAGTTGTCTGTATCGGCAAAAACTATGCCGATCATGCAGCCGAAATGGGTGGGGTAGTACCTGATGAACCAATCATTTTTATCAAGCCAAATACTTCGGTAATCGGGCCGGGCGACAGCATTGTTTGGCCGAAGATGGCCGGGCAAGTTGATCACGAAGCAGAGTTAGCAATTGTTATCGGTCGCATTTGTAAAGATGTACCGAAAGAGCGCGTTAATGATGTGATCTTTGGTTACACAATTGCTAACGATGTGACTGCCCGAGACCTGCAGAAAAAAGATGGCCAGTGGACTCGCGCTAAAAGCTTCGATACTTTCTGCCCACTTGGGCCCTGGATTGATACCGACTTTATTCCAGGAACACAACGAATTACCGCAACACTTGATGGCGAAGTTAAGCAAGATGGCAAGCTAATTCAGATGATCTTTGATGTTCCTACAATTATCGAATTCGTTTCACAAGTAATGACTTTGCTACCAGGTGATGTAATTATTACCGGAACTCCAGCTGGTATTGGTCCAATGCCAGAAAAATCAACTATTACTGTCGCAATCGACGGTCTAGGTGAATTAACAAATAAGGTGAGTGCTCGTGGGTAAAGAAGTTCGCGTTCGTTTCGCACCATCACCAACTGGTGATCTACATGTCGGTAATATTCGCACCGCCCTTTTTGATTGGGCGTATGCCCGGCATACCGGTGGCACATTTATTTTCCGTATTGAAGATACTGACACAACTCGTGTAACCGATGAGTATATTCAGGCCGCACTCGATACTTTGAAGTGGTTGGGCCTTGATTGGGATGAGGGCCCTGAAGTTGGTGGGCCAAATGGTCCGTATCTGCAATCGCAACGTTTAGATATTTATGCGAAGTGGGCACAGAAATTTCTTGATCAGAAAGATGCATATCACTGCTATTGCAAACCCGACGAACTAGAAGCTCGACGTGAAGCACAACGCGCAGCAAATGTGGCACCAGGTTATGACGGTCAATGTCGCGACTTAACAGAGGCTCAAATCGCCGAATATAAAGCTGAAGGTCGCGAAGCAGTTGTGCGCATGCGAATGCCAGATGGCAGCACAACCTTTACCGATGAAATTCGTGGCGATGTAACTTTTGATCACAAATTTGTCCCTGATTTTGTGCTGGTTCGCGGTGATGGATCGCCGCTTTATACCTTGGCAGTCGCAGTTGATGACATCATGATGAAAGTTACCCATGTCTTGCGTGGTGAAGATTTGCTTTCATCAACACCACGTCAAATTCGGGTCTATCAAGCGATGGGCGTTAAGCCAGAGGACTACCCAACTTTTGCGCACTTGCCATTTGTGATGGGTCAAGACAATGCCAAACTTTCCAAACGCAATGGCGAAGTTTCAATTGCCTGGTATCGCGAACGAGGTTTCTTACCAGAAGCAATCTGTAATTATTTGGCGCTACTTGGTTGGTCACCTGGTGATGATCGCGAAAATGTAACTATGAAAGAGCTAACCGAGCTCTTTACGGTTGATAAAGTGCATTCATCACCGGCTCGATTTGATATGAAGAAACTCGAAGCCATTAACGGCGACAAAATTCGAGCACTTACTCTTGATGAGTTCTTTAATTGGTCGCTGCCATTTCTAACTAAAGCTGGCGTAATTTCTGGATCTGAAGCCGAGATAGCTGTCGTTAAAGCAGCGCTACCAATTATCCAAGAGCGCATTGTCACCTTGGCCGAAGTTCCTGCGATGCTTAATTTCTTATTTGTTAAAGACTTTACCGTTGCCGAAGATTGCATCAGCAAAGTTAATGATGAATCAGCTAAAGCAGTTCTGGCTCGTAGTGAAAGTGAATTAGCAAAGCTTTCAACTTGGACCCATGATTCAATTGAAGCCGCACTTCGCTCATCTTTGATTGAAGAGATGGGGCTCAAGCCACGCATTGCTTTTGGCGCAGTTCGAATCGCAACCACTGGCAGCAATATTTCGCCTCCACTCTTTGAATCTATGGAGTTACTTGGTAAAGAAGTTAGTTTGCAACGCATTAAGTTTGCACTCGCCCTTTAAGCCTTAAAAATAAGGGAAAACCTGGCGTTAGAAGTGCGGTAATTCCTAAGGTATTCTTAGCCCTCGTTGGCTGTAGCGGTCAACGCATTTGGGCGAAAGCCTTAATGGGGTATGGGGTAATTGGTAGCCCTGCTGATTCTGGTTCAGTAAGTCTAGGTTCGAGTCCTGGTACCCCAGCGCAAGACAAAGCAGTAAGAAAACGTAAAAGAAAACGTAAGCCGTAGGCAATCGTTTTTGGTAGGAAAAAAGTTGAAAGCCACAGGCGATCAACTTTGAAGAAACTAGGGCCCCGTCGTCTAGCGGCCTAGGACTCTGGCTTCTCAAGCCAGCTACGAGGGTTCGAATCCCTTCGGGGCTACAAAAAGAACTGCCCGCCTTAACTCAATTAAGAGTCAAGGCGGGCAGTTCTTATTTAATCTATTTTACTGTTAGCTTTTTAGTTATTGAAAGCGCGGCATTGTTTGAATTGCCGGCATTTTTACCTGTTATAGAACAGGAACCTTTTTTCTTTCCGGTCAATTTCGAACCAGAAATTGTGCAAGTGGTTTTTGTATTTGATACCCACTTTATGGCGAGACCGCTCACGCTACGAGCAGGAAGTGTCAAAGATTTACCAACTTTGATCGAAGATGCGATCGAAGATATTGTCTGCTTAACCAATTTATCTGCGGCAGCTTTTTCTGCAGCTTCCTTATCTGCGGCGGCTTTATCGGCAGCTACCTTATCTGCTGCAGCTTTTTCTGCAGCTTCCTTATCTGCGGCGGCTTTATCGGCAGCTGCCTTATCTGCTGCAGCTTTTTCAGCTGCTGCTTTATCTGCGGCAGCTTTTTCAGCTGCTGCTTTTTCAGCAGCATCTTTTTCAGCCTGTGTCATATTTGCAGCTGCTTTTTCCGCTGCTTCCTTTTCAGCAGCAGCCTTTTCCGCAGCAACCTTTTCCGCAGCAGCCTTCTCTGCAGCTTCCTTATCTGCGGCTGCCTTTTCCGCAGCAGCCTTCTCTGCAGCTTCCTTATCTGCGGCTGCCTTTTCCGCAGCAGCCTTCTCCGCAGCAGCCTTCTCCGCTGCTGTCATGCCAGCTTTTTCTGCCTTGACGCCCTCAGTGAAGTGGATTTCGAGAATATCTTGGTCTTGTGTCTTTTGAACAGGATTTCTTTGATCAAATGACGCGAACTTTCCAACCCAGAGTTGTATCTGTGTATATCTGAATGCAGATTGCCAATCAGGTACCGTGACACCATCATTCGGAATATTTTTATCACCGGTCGTGTCCATATTAGTAATTGTGTAGGTTACAAAACCATTCGCATCTGTCTTGAGTGGTAAATCCAAAGAGTCTTTAGTTCCATTTTTTGTAAGTGGAATTTTCTGGCCATCTTCGGTAAGAGTGTTTGCATCCCCGTTTGTGTAGGCAGGGTTTAGTACTAACGTCACATCCGCGTTAGGTAAAGCAGCACCTTGCGCGTCGGTAACTTTCCATTTTAGATTTAGAGTTCCGCCAACTGGAGCGATAACCATGAGTAATTTTACGGCCGGAGTGTAGTACTGAACAAAATTTGTGTAATCGGCTTGTGCCGCTTTATTTTCAAGTATCCAGGCAAAGCCTGCGGATTCTGCCTTAACTAATCTAATTGCATGAGTGCTGGTAGCAGCGTAAGAAGGCGTGCTTAACATGCCAATAGAAAGCACGGATAGTGTGGCAGCAGCCACAGTCTTTTTTAGAAATTTACTTAAGTTCACTTTCATCTCCCTTATGCTTTCTATCGGTTGTCTGATTTGACTGAGTTTACTGCTTTGATAGCTTGCCGACTCCATCAATTGAGTAATACCTGATGTAGTCAACAAATAACTTGGTTTGCGTTATCGCTGGATCAATATCACCACCGAATTCTCCGCCCATGGCTAGATTAAGAATGAGGAAGAATTCCTGATTAAAAACCCATCTTCCGGGCTTGACTGAAGCCGGCGTTTCACTTGAAATCAAGCGATCGTCGAAGTAGAAATCTATTTTGTTTTTCTTCCACTCAATTGCAAATACATGGTAGTTATCACTTATGGCAGTTGGGCTTTGGTAACTTCCCCCAACGCCAGGACCTTTTCCATAACCCGGACCATGAAGGACTGCTGACACCAAAGTAGGCTCTACCCCTCGAGTTTCAACGATGTCAATTTCGCCACATTCGGGCCATGGATTGCCATCAAGTAAGTCATTACCGAGCATCCAGAATGCTGGCCAAGTTCCTTCACCGGCGGCAACTTTCATTCGAGCTTCGATTCGACCATACTTAAACGCAAGCTTATTCGCCGTCTTTAACTTGGCGCTCGTAAATTGACATTCCCAGCAGGAATTCAAAATCTGAGTTGCACCCGCTGACTTATCAACTGCATTTCCTTGAGCGTCGGAGATGCGGTTAGCAGTGATTACCAATTTACCTTTCCCATCGGTAGAGACATTGGCTGCTTTATTGGTGTAGTACTCGACTTCGGCATTTCCCCAGCCGTAACCATTTCCGATGTCGTAGCCCCAATTCTTGGCAGAAGGCAACGTGCCTTTCTTGCCATTAAATTCATCAGACCATAAAAGTTTTAGAATTTTTGGCTCGTTGGCATTGGCAGGAGTTATGTCAGCAGCAACCACAGATGAAAAAGCAATCGCTGAGGACATAAAGACCGCCAAAATTCGCAATCGGGGTATCCGGTTTACCGCCATCTCAATGTCCTCCTGGTCGCCTCAAATGGTCACGCTTATATAACGAAACGCTGACCCCATGGTTTGGTGTTGCGTTTCTAGCAATTACTCACTTAGATACTGTAGTGTGAAACCGCTTTCATAGTGCATAAGAGCCTACCTCCTGAAATGGTAAGTTTGCACTACGAAACGATAACTTTTTTATAAGGCTTTATCGGATGAAGGAGTCAGGTATGCGCAAGAAGACTATTTTTAAGAGCTCAATCGCCTTAAGTACTGCCGCAATTTTAGCCGCGGGAATCCTAGGGACCCCTGCTCGTGCTGCCGGCGAGCCTGTAACAATTAAGATTTGGACCTTTGGTGATGTTATCCAACGCAATTTGATATTGGAATACGATAAGCTACATCCAGAAGTGACACTGGAAATAAAGAAGTCTGATCTTGATCCGCTAAACGGAACCAACATGGTTACGGCATGTACCTCAAAGACTGGCCCAGATATTGTGGCCGTTGAGGTTCAATACTCTGGTTATTGGCGTTCATATCCAAAGTGCTTCACAGATTTGCGCAAGATGAAAACATCAGAGACAAACGTTGTAGCCGGAGTTGCTGCAGGCAAGACCGCTTTAGATTTTAAGAAGAATTACCTGCCATGGCGATGGGAACAAGGCGTTGGTTATGACGACAGCGTTATCGGTTTCCCAACCGATGTTGGTGGACTCGAAGTTGCATACCGTGTTGACCTATTTAAGAAAGCTGGTCTACCAACCGAACGTGGCGCAGTAGGCAAACTATGGCCAACATGGGATAAGTTCATTGAGACAGGTATTAAGTACAACAAGAAGTTAAGTGCTGCGGATAAGAAAGCAGGCAAAGGCTTCGTTGATAATGCTGGAACCATTTATGCAGCGATTATGAATCAAGGAACTGAAAAGTATTACAAGAACGATGGAACTGACCAAGGTAAATTGATTTACGATACAAATCCACAAGTTAAAAAGGCTTGGGATACCACTATCAAGGCAACTACAGCTGGTATTGGAACTCGTATCGGTCAGTACACATCTGACTGGAATATCGGCATGAATAAGGGAACTTTCGCAACGATTCTGGCGCCGGCCTGGATGATGGATTACATCAAACAACAGGCTCCAGATACAAAAGGTAAATGGGATATTGCAAGCTTGCCTGGTGGCGGTGGCAATCAGGGTGGAACTCAGCTAACAGTTCCTTCTTATGCGCAACATCCACAAGAAGCATATGACTTCATTTCCTGGTATCTAGCGCCAGAGCAACAGCTAAAGGTATTTAAGGTGTATGGATTATTCCCTGCAGCTTCTGTTCTTTACGATGATGCCGCTCTGTTGAATTACAAAGATCCATTCTTTAACGACGCACCGGTTGGAAAAATTTACGCAACCGGAGTTGCAAAAGTTAAGCCGATCTTCGAAGGTAAATTGCAGCGAGCAATTGATCAAGCGATCGGTGCCGGTCTAGGACGTGTAGCAGCCAAGAAGATGGATGCTAAAAAGTCTTGGGCACAAGTACTGGCCGATATCAAAAAAGTTATTACTAACTAGGTATCGCTAGGTACTATAAATATGAGCCAAGTTAAGGAACGAGGGGGGCGTCGCAAGACGCCTCTCTCGCCTTGGAAATCGAGTAATCCGAACAAGGTAGCAAAGAAAAAGAATAAACCAATCGAAGGTGTTGCATCTTTAGATCATCGATTCGGTATTCCGATGATTGCGCCATTCTTCATTATTTTCTTGATCTTTGGTTTGGCTCCAGTTATTTACTCAATCTATATATCTTTTTATAAATGGGATCCACTCGGCGGGTCGACCTTTAATGGCTTTCAGAACTTTGTAAATCTCTGGGGAGATTCCGATTTCTGGTTGTCGATTCGAAACACCTTTAGCATTTGGGCGCTTTCGACTTTCCCGCAGATGGCAATGGCCATCGGGCTAGCGGCAATCTTGCGAAGCAAGCGACTTCGAGGTGCTTCTTTTTGGCGAACAATTTTCTTAGTTCCGAATATCACCTCAGTAATTGCAATCACAATTGTGTTTCAGCAACTCTTTGGTCGTGACTTCGGAATTATTAACGGCATTCTCGGTCTCTTTGGCGTGGATAACATCGACTTTATTGAAGGTGTAGTGCCTAGCCATATTCAGATTGCGGCGATGATTACTTGGCGCTGGGTCGGATATAACACGCTCATTTTCTTGGCCTCAATGCTCGCGATTCCAGATGAGCTATATGAATCAGCTTCAGTTGATGGCGCAACCAAATGGCAACAGTTCATTTACGTCACACTTCCACAGTTGAAAAACACTATTACTTTCGTTCTGGTCGTCGGCACTATTGGTGGCTTGCAAGTATTTGCTGAGCCACAACAGCTAGCCGCAGATGGTGGCTCAAGTAAGCAATTCCTAACTTTGACGCTTTTCCTCTACAACCAAGCATTCGTAAACAATAAATATGGTTATGCCGCAGCAATTGGTATAGCGATCACGGTCATTGTTTTGATCATTTCAGTTATCAATTTCCTGATTACCCGTCGAATTTCAAACGATGGGGGTGTCCGCAATTGAGTACGATTCCACGTTGGCAACGCACTTCACCACTTAGCTACCTTGCCTTAGCGACCATCACTTTCCTATCTATTTTCCCGTTCTACTGGATGTTTGTGGTTTCATCTAATACCAATGCCGAGATATCAAAGAGTCCGCCATCTTTTATTCCTGGCGGTCGATTTTTAATTGTCGCTGAAAAAGTCATGAGCGCCGAGGGTGTTTATTTCAATAGCGCACTCATCAATACCTTTATTGTGGGTATTTCAATCGCAGTTGCCCAAGTTGTGTTCTCGGCTATTGCTGGATTTGCATTTGCAAAACTTAACTTTAGAGGCCGCAAATTCTTTATTCTCTTTATTGTTGGAACCATGATGCTTCCAAGTCAATTGGGCATCATTCCGCTATTTATGCTGGTAAAGAATCTGCAGATGATTGATACTTTGTACGCACTTATTGTGCCGGCCTTAGTAACGGCCTTTGGTGTTTTCTGGATGCGTCAGATTATCGACGCCCAAGTTCCAAATGAGTTGCTAGAAGCTGCCAGTATTGATGGCGCGAGTATCCCTCGTATTTTCTTTGGCGTAGTTTTACCAATCATTCGGCAAAGCTCATTTGTACTTGGGCTTTTTGCTTTCTTGGCAGCATGGAATGACTATCTATGGCCCACAATCGTGCTTCAGAGTCCACGCAATTTCACGCTGCAGGTAGCACTAACACAGCTCAAGCCAATGTACGGCCTCGACTATGCCTTGCAAATGGGTGGTGCTTTCTTGGCGACTGCACCACTGCTGATTCTCTTCATTTTCGTTGGCCGTAAGTTAGTTAGTGGAGTCATGGATGGCGCGGTTAAAGGTTAAGAATTTTTCTTGGGACAAGAGAAAAGTAAGCACACTCAACACAGGGGAAAAGGAAGCTAAATGAATATCAAAGCAAAGAAAGTACTTGCTGGTCTTGCCGCCACAATTGTCGTGCTTGCTCTATCAAGTACAGTCTCAGCTCCAGCGATGGCAGCCGGTGATCCACCGCAAGACGCTGTAATCAAATTGATCAGCCCGGTGCTAACAGCTGAAAACACTAGCGAAGCAGCAGCAAATCAAAAAGAGGCAGATAATTGGGTTGGCAACGGATGGTTCGGAAAAGGCCTTATTTACCAACGCGCATTTGTCCCAACTGGATCAACGGTTGTATTGACTTATCACGTAACTGATAAGGATGGAAAGATTTTGGTCGGACAAGATGTAAAACTGAGAATGAATAAGGGCTACTGTGTTTGCACTGCAATAGTTCAAGTTGACGACAAAGTCACAGCAGGTGTGCATAAACCAGCCTCAGCCGATCAAGCTCAAGTAACTCATAAAACCGATGCTTTCGGAAATGTTACTTTTGTAGTTAAGAACCTGGATAAGCCAGGAACAGGAGAGCCAGAACCTGAATCAATGACTGCTGCTCCAGATTTTGGGCCCAAAAAGCTTATTGATCTTCATTCGCAATTTTTGCCTGAGATCGCAGGAGAGCAACCAGATCATTCAGTAATTACTGAATTCCACTATTACGATCCAAAGTCTCCAGTTGTTCAACCGGTAACTAAGCCAACTATTCGCTTGGTATCACCGATTCTAAACGACACTAACTCTATTCATCGTGAAGATTTAGAAAAAACTTTCAGCGTAGATAATCCATGGTATGCCAAAGGCATTAGTTTCCGCCAGGCCTATGCTCCAGTTGGTTCAGCTTTAAATCTTGTTTACAAGGTAACTGATGACAACGGAAAAGCGCTTCCGAATACGACTGTAAAGCTACATGTAAATAAGGCTTATAGTGGTTCAAAGGCTGCGCTTACAGATGGAACAAACGCCACAGATCCTAAAAAGGACAGTACACAAAACAATGACCAGTTACTTTTAACTGGAACTACTGATGGATTCGGATTTGTGCTCTTCTCTTTAAAGAACACTGACAAAAAAGGCGAGGCAGTACCAGCAACAGCGACAACTGAAGTTCCTAAAACAGATGTGCTATTCAGCCAGATCTATCCTGAAATTTCAGGACAGGCAACTGATATTGCCGACATGGTCGAGTTCCATTTCACCGGTGAAGAAGCAGCGGTAGTTGTGCCTCCTGCAATCGTCACTACCGTTAAAGCAACTGCTTCAAAAGCTACCGTCAAGGGCAAGACTGTCCGCTCAATCACAGTAGCAATTGCGAATGCTTCAGGTAAATCTGCGGCAATTTCTATCACTGGCTTAAAGAAAGTTACTGAAAGAATTTCAGTTGCTAATCAAGCCTTTAAGTACACCGTAACTGCCGGAACAAAAACTGTTTCTGTTGTAATTGCGGGCAAGACGTATACCTCAAAAGTTAACGTTAAGTAGGGATGAACTAAGCCCACCGAGAGAGTCAAATCTCTCGGTGGGCCTCATCAATTAGAAATAGGGATTATTAAATGATGCGAAATCGAATAGTTGTTCTGCTGCTAACAGTATTAGTTACCGCTGGAACATCCTTGGTGTCTGCAGAAGCGGCAACATCAGTTAAGCCAATTAGTGCACCGATAATCTCTTATTCATCAAACGGGTTCTCATTTAAAGCTACACCAGCAAAATGGTCTGATAATGGCTTGAGTTCCTTCAATTGGGTTCTCGATGGCAAAAATATCGCTGGAGCGCAATCTTTGAGCGTAAAAATTCCAACTTCTAAAAAGGGCTCAAAGCTTAAATTTAGCGAGACTCATCAACTTGAAAACGGAACATCCTCAAAAACTACTTCAGCAGAATTGATAGTTGGCAAGGTTTATCTTGCGGATAAGATCGTGATTCGCGTTAATCCAGCAAACGATAAAATGATGGAGATTTCTACTCTGCCCCAAAGTGTCCCGAGCGTGGCCAAGCCAACTTATCAATGGTTTCTTGGTTATTTTGAGATCAAGGGCGCAACTAAAGATACTTACAATCTAAGAACATCTGATATCGGGGCAGATATCTCAGTAAAGGTAACTTTCGCAACAAAAGGTCACCTATCTACCAAACAAACTTCAAATGTCGTAACGATCGCAGCGCTTGAAAGAAAGTACGAACAAATTTGGTCTGAAGAATTCAATGGCCCAGCCGGAGCGCCAGCAGATCCTGCCGTTTGGTCTCCTCAAAATGGCGACGGTGTTGCTTTCGGAAATCGCGGCTGGGGAAACAACGAACTGCAGTGGTACGACGATAATATTTCATCGACGAATGGCGATGGATCCTATGTAATTAGGGCGACAACTACTGGAGCTGGAGCCAATACTTGTTATTACAAAGGACCATGCGAATGGTTGAGTACGAAACTTGTAACAAAAGATAAAGTTGGTTTTAAATACGGGCGCATTGAGGCACGTATTAAAGGTCCAGTTGGTGCCGGCACCTGGGGTGCCTTCTGGTTACTTGGTGCAAACATTGATGATCGTGGCTGGCCGGGTTGTGGCGAAATCGATGTAACTGAGTTATTAGGAAATCTTCCATCCACAAATCTCGGTTATATACATGGACCGCTTTCCGGTGGTGGTGGCCGAGGCGACAGAGTTGAAATGAAAACTCCACATGCAACGGAGTACCACACATATGCTGTTGATTGGCTACCCGATCAAATTCGTTATTACTTAGATGGTGTTCCTTTTGTAACCCTCGATAAGCGCGATAAGGACTGGGTTTTTGACCATGAGTTCTACATCATCATTAACTTGGCGATGGGTGGAAATCTGGGCGGCGAAATTGATCCTAAGCTCACTGATTCAACCATGGCTTTTGATTACATTAAGGTCTATTCAATTAATGGAATAGGCGAAGTAATTAAGCATTAAGCCAACCGAACTTCACCAATTCCATCTATTTGGAAATACTTGATGTATGCAATTTCGAGTTTGCTTGATTTTAGTTCTGGATCAACCTCGCCTACGAACCAGCCACCGATTGCCTGATTCAAAATTAAATAAAAGTAGTCATTGAATGGCCATTGCTGACCCTCAAATTCAGCTACTCCAGCGTTAAAGTGCAGGTAAGAGTCACCATTGAAGAACCACTCAATTGAGTTTTCACGCCAATCAATTGCAAAAGTGTTAAATTCTTTGGAAAGTATTTCGGGGGATTGCAGGTAACCAGTAATGCCATGTTCGCCGGCATAACCTTCTGCGTGCAAAGTGCTTTGAATAGTTTTTGGTTTAGCACCATTGCCTTCGAATAAATCAATTTCGCCACATTTGGGCCAAGGTGAGTCTCCAGAAATACTCTGACCTAGTAACCAGAGTGCTGGCCATGTTCCAATCCCAATCGGCATCTTTGCAGATATCTCTAAGTAGCCGTATTTGAAATTAACCTTCTCGGCAGTGTGAATCTTTCCACTAGTCCATTCGGCTGGGCCATAGAAAGCTTCCATATTTGAGCCATCTTTTTCGCGGGTGGCACTAATTACTAAACCGTTATCAACAGTGAGCGCATCAGTTGTGTAGTACTGCCTTTCATGATTACCCCAGCCAATTAATCCATGTTGCGAGCCATCGCCCAGATCAGTTGTCCAAAACTTAGGGTTAGGTTTTTTGTCTGCGGTAGCCTCAAAATTTTCAGACCAAAGTAGTTTTTTCTCATTTGGGCTTACCACTTCTGCCTCCTAATAGTGTAAGGTCTGAGTATATGAAACCGCTTTCACGGGCGGTTTATAGGGCTCTTATGCGAAAGTATAGGGGCAAATATCGCCGAATTGGAGATCAATTTTTATGTCTAACGTTTTTCCAGAAGACTTTCTTTGGGGAACCGCAACAGCTAGTTACCAAATCGAAGGTGCTGCGCAACTTGATGGTCGCGGCGTGAGTATCTGGGATACCTTTAGTAAAACTCCAGGCAAAGTAGTTGGTGGCGACAATGGCGATATCGCTTGCGATCACTATCATCGATATCCAGAAGACATTGAGATCATGAAAGATTTAGGCGTTAAGGCCTACAGACTGTCAATTGCCTGGCCGAGACTTTTTCCAAACGGCGATGAAGTTCGCGAAGAACGTGGATTTAATTTTTACAATGATTTGATTGATGCACTTATTGAAGCCGGTATCGAACCGATGGTTACTCTGTATCACTGGGATCTTCCGCAAAAACTTGAAGATGCTGGTGGTTGGGCAAATCGCGAAACTGTCGATGCATTTGCAAAGTACGCCAAAGCTTGTGCCGAAGAATTTGGCGATCGAGTTAATAACTGGATCACGTTAAATGAACCTTGGTGTGTTGCCTGGTTAGGATATTCAATCGGAGTGCATGCACCTGGCAAGAAAGACCACGCACTAGCAATTGCTGCTTCTCATCACACCGCTCTTGCACACTCAGCCGCAACGCGAGCAGTTAAGAGCATTAGACCTGATGCTCAAGTTGGCTTAACGGTTAACATGACCAACCATAATCTTGAAAATCCAGAAAATGTCGATCTTGTCGTTTTGAATGGTTTATTAGATTCAAACATAAATCGTTGGTGGATCGAAGCGATGCTTTATGGTCGCTACCCAGATAATATTTTGGACTACTACGGCCAGCCGCTCAAAGAAGTATTTTTGCCTGGCGATAACGAGCTTTTGAAGTGCGCACCTGACTATCTTGGTATTAATTACTACGCAGATTCATTCTTGCGCAATCCATTGGCTGCAGATTTAGCTAATAATGAGCCTGGCATTTTCCCCTTCCCGCAAAAGGGAAATAACGCACCTCCCGCTCATTTAGCTGATTCGCTAACTGCGATGGGCTGGGTTGTTACCCCAGAAGGTCTAGGAAAATTGGTCTCTCGCGTGCATCGTGATTACCCCGAGATCCCATATTTGATGATTACCGAAAACGGGTCTTCTTATGACGATGTTGTTGAGGCCGATGGCAGTATCAATGACATCAGCCGAACTTCATATTTAGTTCGACATCTGCAATCTTTACAAAAGGCGGTTGCTGCCGGAGTTCCAGTTAAAGGTTATTTTGCCTGGTCGCTACTGGATAACTTTGAATGGGCCGAAGGCTATGCAAAGCGGTTTGGTTTAGTGCGTGTTGACTATAAAACTTTGGAACGTACGCCGAAGTTAAGCGCAAAAACTTATAAGAAGATTATTGCCGCTAATAGCGCTGACTAGTTTTTAGCGCTTGATTCTCTTGCCACCAATTTAACAGGCAGCATTTTCTTACTGACTTCAATACCGCTTAGGGCTGCAACAAGCATATTGGCTACTTCGGCGCCAAGTTCGCGAATCGGCTGGTGAATACTTGTTAAAGCCGGAACTGATCTTGTGGCAACTGGAGAATTATCAAAGCCAACAATCTTTACCTGCTTTGGAACTGAGATTTTGTTTTGCAATAAAACATTTATTGCGCCTACGCCACTTAGATCATTTCCAGCAAAGATGCCATCAAAAGGAATCTTCTTTTTTAAAAACTCACGTATAACTTCTTCAGCAGTTGCCATGGAATAGTCACCAGTTAGCACTGAGGCGGGAGAAACTTCGCGACCAGCCTCAGAGATAGCTCTCTCAAAACCTTCCAGACGGTCACGACCTGACTGCAACTTTAAATCACCAGTGATGGTGATAATCTTTTTACAACCCTGAGAAATTAAGTGTTTTGTAGCTAAGTAACCACCTTGTACGTTATCGACATCTACGTATGGGAACTTATCTGAACCACCAAGATCGCCACCGAATACAACAGGCACGCCCTTAGGAAGCAGGCGCTCAAAACTTCTTACCGATCTGTGCCAGCTGAACATCGCTATGCCATCAACTTGTGCTTTCCGAAGCGATTCAAAGAGGGAGTCTTCGCTTCCGGTTTTTGGGCGAATAAGAAGTAGCGGTTGCATACCCGCATCAGAGATCGCGGTTGTAAAACCTTGCACAACCAGGCCCCAGAAAGGATTTAGAAAGAATTCCTCGCTAGATTCCTCAAGAACTAGTGCAACTAACCCACTACGCCCGCCTGCTAGTCGGCGGGCCGTGGTGTTCGGTACAAAGTTGTATTTTTTAATTGCCTTGCGAACAGCTTTTTCTGTCTCTGGCGAAACTTTTGCACTGCCATTTATTACCCGCGAAACAGTGGCACGACTGACACCTGCAGTTTCAGCAACTAGATCAATCGTTACTTCTAAGCTGCGCGTAGAGGTCTTGGTAGTCACTGGGTAATTCTAGGTGAATTAAAGCGAAGTGGCTATAAAAACATTAGCCAAAGTGAGGGCTATTAGCCCAGCCCAGATCCACGAAGAAACTTCTGTTTTTTTCTTGTTCGCAATAGTTAGTGCAAGGATTACTAAAAGGATAAGGAACTTAATGCCAACCTTGCCATGATCTGGCGCATCATATTTAGCCGGGTCTGAAGCATGTAACGAAGTATTGATTCCAACCAGCGCGATTCCAGCAACTAGCGCAGTTAGCATCGAGTGCAAGAAGCCGACATGAATACTCTTGGTTGGCTTTGGAAGAGCTAGCAATAGGAGAATCAGACCACCTAAAACCGAGAGAATATGAATTACTAGGAAAACGCTCTTTACGGTGCTCATGTGAAAAGAATAGAGCCAAGTTGCGCGGATATATGGCGAATTCTCTGATTTAAAGAGCATAATTTAAGTATGGCAACCACTAAGAAAGCACCCGTCCGCAAGAAAGCTGTAACTAAAGCACCGGCAAAGGCTCCGGTTATTCAGCCGATCTATGAGCAGCCAAAAATTGATTGGCGCTCTTTGTATCTCTACGCGGTATGTCTTATAACTTTGATGGTCTGTCTTTTCTCATTAGTCTCAGTGATCAGAAGTGGCGTTAATATCGCCTATCCTGATCCTGCATACATTGACCCATACGCAGCTGAGCCAAAAGTTAATTCCGCAGCTGTTGCTGCTCAACTTAAAGATCAGAACCAACGCCAAGCAGTTAAAAGCATGATTGATGCCCTCACTACTTTAATTATTGCTGGTCCGCTTTATCTTTATCACTGGCGTTTAGCTCGCAAATAGTTCTAAACCAAAACAGCTTCGCGCAAGGCTGGGATGCGCCAAAGAACACCGAAGAGATCTATTTCTATACAACTTAGATAAGATTGGCTCATGGCCGGTAAATCCAGATATGCAATAGCGATCGCAGCGCTATTGGTTGTTGGATTGATTCCGGCCCAAGGCGCTCCAAAAGTTATCAAAATTTATGATGGCGACACTGTGACTATGGCTGATGGCATGAAAGTGCGATTAATACAGATAGATGCGCCTGAATTGGCTGAAGGCGAATGCTATGCCGATAAAGCAAAAGCTACGCTCGTAACTTTGTTATCCAAAAAAGGAACCATTTCACTAAAAGCTGATCCGGTCTCTGCTTCATTTGATCGCTACGGCAGAGCGCTTCGTTATATTTTTGTTGGCAAAGTAAACGTAAATCTCGAGATGGTCAAACTTGGGGCCGCAGCTCCCTATTTTTATCAGGGCGAGAAAGGTAAGTATTCGGCGGCTATGCTAAAAGCTGCTGAAAATGCAAAGCTATACAAAGTCGGACTCTGGAAAGATTGCCCAGGTACAAAATTAACCCCAACCAAAGCAATCACTACATATAAAGCAGTCGAAGCCCCGGTTGCGAATCCGAGTACTACTTGCGACCCAAACTACGGCGGTTGCGTTCCGCTCTATCCACCAGATTTAAATTGCAGCGATATCAAAGCCTTGGGATTAGCGCCCGTAACATCAACTGGCCTTGATCCACACGGGTTAGATGCCGATGGCGACGGAACGGCTTGTACTAGCTGATCTCTAGCCTGTTGGCTTTGCCTTAATAAAGTGGAATGTCAGTGGCTACCCGTAAGATCAACGCAATGAGATTAGATGCCCGCGCCGCTTTGCAGTGCCACGAATACCTGCATAAATCATTTGCGCCTGCCGCCTTTGATTTAACCGAACGTGCGCCAGAATCCGAAATGATGCGCGAGCTTAAGCGTCAAGGCGATCTTCACGAAGCACGCACAATTGCAAACTTGCTCACCAAAAACCTTGATGTTCTAGTCATTGATAAGAATCAAGGCGAGATTGAGAAAGAATTAACAACTGCCGAAGCACTTATTAATTCAACGGCACAAATAATTATTGGTGCCTGGATTAGTTCAGTTTGCGAAGAAAAAATAGCCGAACTAACTGGTCAAGCAACTGCAAGTGATCCTGATCGCGTAAGTCGACCCGATTTACTAGTACGAGTTGGCGAAGGCCCTGATGGCAAACCACGTTGGGCGCCAGTAGACATCAAAAGCCACGATCCGATCAGTGACAATAAGTCGAGCAAGCTTTATTTAGCTACCTTGGATGCGCACTTACCAACTGAGGCAACTGAGACCATTGCGCGACTAAATCTTGAAGATGCAACCCAGCTTGCACACTATTACGAGCACCTTCGCAGTTTAGGGTTAGCAACGGCTGAAGGTTATGTTGGCGTAATTGGCCGCGATATTGAGACTATTGCATGGACATCGCTTGCCGAAACGGTTCTTGGTTCAGGTGAAAATGCTGACACCGATTATTTAATGAAATTTGATATTGCTAAAAAAATAGTTGCTGCGGCACAAGCACGACTAAAAGATCCTTCACTGCCTCCTGCTGCTTATTCAGCACTTGATGGAGATGCCAAATTTGGCTGCTCTGCTTGTACTTTCCAAATAATTTGCGAACGCGAACTAAAAAATCACGACAACGGTGCTGGGCACGTGACTTTGTTAGCTGGGGTTACCAAGAACGTTCAGGCTAAACATTTCCCAGAGATAACTAGTATCCGAGAATTAGCGGCGGCAACTGGGCTTTCTAAAAAGGCTGAGAAATTCCAGATTCAGGCTCAAGCAAAAGTATTGGATAAGGCTATTTTGCTTGATCCTGAACAAGAGTTTGCAATCCCAGAATTCGACATCGAAATCGATATCGATTTAGAGAATAGTCTTTCAGCTTTTATTGATAATGGATTAGCAGAATTTGAAGGCCAGGACCGGGTTTATCTATACGGATTCGGAATTCATGATCGCACCGTCAATAAAGATTGGCATAGCGTTAGTTTTGATTCATTTTCGGATTATTCCAATACCGAAGATGGCGAATATCAGTTACTTCTTAAAATGTGGAATTTTCTTAAAGAGCAAGTTGCTAGCGCAGAAACTGCCGGAAAAACAATTGGCATATTTCATTACAGCGTTCATGAAAAAACTTGGTGGCGTAATTTTGCTCGTAACCACGAAGGTAAGCCAGGGGTGCCCACGCTTGAAGAAGTCGAAAATTTCACCGAAGAATATTTCGTTGATCTACTTGATTACTCTAAAAAAGTTGCACTCGGAACGACAGGATATGGGATTAAGAAATTAGCTCCGAAAGCTGGTTTTACTTGGCAAGTACAAGATCCGGGAGGCGCTCTTTCGCTTTTAAAATATAAAGATGCAGTGGATCAATCGAAGTCTAAGGCCGAACGCGACGAAGCGATCGCTTGGCTTTATTCTTATAATCTTGACGATGTGCGAGCAACTTTTGCGGTTCGCGACTATCTGCGCAAGTTAACTTTTTAATACCGCTTGCGCAATTGAGTAATCAGATTCAAAAACCATTAGCGCTGGTCCATCGTATGTTTGAGTTAGATTAACTCGGATATCCGCGGCGATCAGTTTCTGTTTTAGCATTTCAGCTTCAATGTAATTCTTAGGTGTAGGTAGCGCCACCAATAATCCGTATTGATCCTTTTTGCCAGCCATATCTGGAGTCGTTACAAATTTCTTACTTTTGGTTCGGTTGGCGAAAGCCCATTTCAGAATCAGGGCCAGAAAAGCGAGTGCAAAAAAGCCGCCAAAGGATGAGAGAAATAGCGCATTATTGATTCCGCCTAGCATTTGCAAAGGGTAATAGGCATGCCAAATTTATGCAGTACGAGTAACCTGCGCAGATGAGTTCATTCGTATCAGCCCACGAAAACATTGCCGCAATTCGAAGCGGCGAGACAACGGCTGCTGAATTAGCCACTGAGGCACTTGAGCGGATTCAAAGCATTGACCAATCTGGTTATGAGCTAAATAGCGTATTGGCAGTTTCAAAAAGCGCGCTAAGTGATGCGCTAACGATTAATCAAGATTTACCACTTGCCGGCTTGCCAATATTTATTAAGGACAATATTCAAGCGGCTGGGCTACCGGGAACAGCTGGATCTAAAGCCCTAAAGAGTCATCCAGTTAAGAAGGATGCTGAACTAGTTACTCGTTTACGTGCAGCTGGTGCAAACATAATTGGTGCCACGAATTTATCCGAGTGGGCAAATATTCGTTCCACCACATCAACTAGCGGTTGGTCAGCAGTTGGAGGGCTAACTGCAAATCCTTGGATTCACAAACATAGTGCTGGCGGTTCTTCATCAGGTTCAGGTTCATCGGTTGCAGCTGGATTAGTAACTCTGGCAGTTGGCACCGAAACAGATGGTTCAATTATTTGCCCCGCATCACTAAATGGTTGCGTTGGAATTAAACCAACAGTTGGCAACGTTTCTCGCGTTGGCGTAGTACCAATTAGCGATGCGCAAGATTCGCCCGGCCCAATGGCTCGTAGCGTTGCCGATGCAGCGCTATTGCTCGAAGTTCTCTCTGGAATTCCTAACTTAGTTGCGGCCGCGAATTCAACAGAACCGCTTCGTATCGGCATTGTTAAATCTTGGCTCTCAGGTGATGCTGGCACCGATGCATTGTTTGAAGCGGCAGTTAATGCGCTTTCAAAAACAGATGCCAAGTTAGTAGAAATAAAAGTGTCGGCCCCCGCTGAATCGATTAGCAACGATGAGTATGAATGTTTATTACATGAATTAGTTGATGATTTAGCTGCGTATATGGCTGATCGCACCGATGGTGCAATAGTTTCATTAGCCGAAGTCGTGAAATTCAACCTGCTAAATAGTGATACTGAACTTAAGTATTTTGGCCAGGAACTTTTCGATGCCGCACTTGAATTAGGTGGCCGAGCACGTGCCTATAACCGAAAGCGATCTCGTAACCTGGAATGGGCGAAGAAAACTCTAGACACTGCGCTAATTGATGTTGATGTGTTAATTGGCGCCTCTTACCGACCAGCTTGGGAGAGCACTTTAGGCAAGGGCGATGATTACGGAAAAAATAGTTGGATCACGATGGCGCCGGCAATTGCGGGATACCCAATTGGCACTGTTCCAATGGGCATTACTGAAAGTTTGCCAGTTGGTTTAGGTGTAGTCGCCCGCGCAAATGATGAAAGCAAGTTGGTCGCTGCAATGGCAAAGATCGAAAGTGCAATTGGCTTGGGTGTTTTAAAACCAACCTTCATTAAATAGCATCTGTAAACTTCGCTTGTGAATGATTTTCTAGTAATCCTTGATTTTCTCTCTACCTTTGCTTTTGCCATGGTGGGGGCGCGGTTAGCTGCAAGTCGTTTTATGGATTACGGCGGGATCCTCTTTGTCGCATCAATTGCGGCGCTTACTGGTGGAACGTTTCGAAATCTAGTTCTAGATATTCCACTTGCCTGGGTTGAAAAGCCTTACTTATTACTTGCTGTCTTGCTAGCAGTTGTTCTAACAATTGTTTTTAAGTGGGCAAATGAAGTTGGCGCTTTTGTACTTTTCATGGATTCAATCGGATTGGGTGTCTCAGCTGTTGCAGGCACCGCTCTGGCTCTTGATTTAAATACGCCAGCGATTCCGGCAATCGTGCTCGGCTTATTAAGCGCAGTACTTGGTGGACTGACTCGAGATTTGCTCGCCCAGGTTCCTCCGATTTTACTGCACCGGGAAACTAATGGCACTGCCGCTTTTATTGGCGCCTGCGCTTTAGTAATCGCGATTGAGGTTGGTGCTACCCAAGAACTGGCTTCAGCTATTGGTTTTGTACTAGTAATAGGTATCCGCCTAATTTCGATTAAACGCAACTGGAATCTGCCTAAAATCAAAAGCTAACCGGCTAGGTTTATTCATCTCAGGCTTGTATTATTTGAGCATGATCAAACGCTCGCTTTCACTCTTATTGGTTACTGCTCTATTCGTTGCGGTAGTCCCTGATGCGAGCGCTTTGACCGTCAAGGCGGGTGCAAAATGCACAAAGATAAAGGCGACTTCAGTTGTTAAAGGCAAGAAGTACACCTGCATAAAATCTGGCAATAAATTAATTTGGAACAAAGGCGTTGCCATAAAGCCAGCTGCCAAACCAACTGCAAAACCAACACCCGCCGTTACGCCAGTTGCAATTGGTGATCCGATTGGCGCCATTGGAGGCCCAGTATCTTCACTTAATTGCTCAACTCCAGATGCTGCCGATCTCGAAGGCATCTCGCAAATTCGAGCAGATGCACTTGTCGGAATGTCAGAGAGTCAAGCTGAAGAATGTGCGAAATCTCTGGAATGGATATTTAGAGTTGGCCAGCGCGATAGCGAGATGTTTGCAATGACTCGGGATTATCGTACGAATCGAGTGACGGTAATGGTTGTCCTTGGGGTCATTACAAGCGTAGATGTAGGCTAAATTCCCTTAATTTTGCAAGTCATTTCGCCAAAGATCTAGGGGATAACCCAACAGTGCCGTAATATTTGCGTTGAAATAGGAGCCTCTAATAGGCAGCCTAAGACTCCAGCTAAAGGGCCAAAATGAAGCGCTTTTCACAGAAGAAGTTTCGACTTTCTGCGATAGCTATTCTCTCAACATTTATGTTGTTGGGCTCCTCAGCGCATTCTGAAGCGTTAGACCTTGGAGCTAAAGCCAAATACATAATCTCGATTAATCCTATAGCGCGCGCTGCTGTCGAAACAGCGATTACTAAAGCGGGCGGAAAAATCAGTACTAAATACAATTATGCTTTTGATGGCTACGCCGTAGAACTTCCAATGTTGGTGGTATCGCTAGTCAAGAAGATTCCAAATATTTTAAGCCTTGAGTTAGATCAAACAGCTGTCGGATTAGATATTCAGAATACTCAAACTCCTACACCATCTTGGGGTCTTGATCGAGTAGATCAGCGCAATCCAGTTGGAGGAACTGACTATGTAAGTTCTTATGGATATCGCTCCGCTGGTGCAGGCGCGACTATTTATATTGGTGATACTGGAATTTATCCGCACTCTGATTTCGGAACACGACTTTCAACTTCTGGATACTCAGCCATCTCTGATGGAAATGGAACCGTTGATTGCAATGGACATGGAACTCACGTTGCTTCAACTGCCGCAGGCACTGCATATGGTTTAGCAAAGAAAGCAACACTTGTTCCAGTTAGAATTTTGAATTGTGCTGGTTCTGGTATGTATTCACAAGTTTTAGCTGGTCTTGATTGGATTTTAAGTCCGCTAAATCCGAACTCAAAGAGTAGAGCGGTGTTAAACCTCTCAATCGGTGGAACATCCTCAGCTGCATTAAATAACGCTATAGCACGACTAACTAATGCGGGAATTACAGTTGTAGCAGCCGCTGGTAACGAAGGAGCCGATGCTTGTACTCGCTCTCCATCAGGTGCACCGAGTGCAATAACCGTTGGTGCAACTCAAAGCAGTGAAGGCGCCGCTTCATTTTCAAACTATGGATCGTGCGTAGACATAAACGCTCCTGGCGTAGGCATTACTGGCGCATGGGTCGGTTCTTCAACGGCGACAGCCACAATTAGCGGAACTTCAATGGCGGCACCGCATGTTGCTGGCGCCGCTGCGATCTACGTTGGCCTAACCGGATCTTCTCCATCTGGAGTTGCTTCATACCTTGCTTCAGAGTCAACCAAGAATGTCATCACGGGGCTCAAGCCAAATACCGTAAACAACTTGCTTTATGTTTCACCAACCGATGGTGGCGCACCAGTAGTTGCGCCGACTGTTGCGCTAAATAAAATATTGGATATAACTCACGAGAGTGCGAATATAACAATCGATGTTAATGCTGGTTTCGCTCCGACAACTTTAGGTTTTGAATATTCTTTAGATTCAACATTTGCAACTAACGTGTTAACGGCCGCAGTGAATCCAGAGACCGTTAGTGGAGGCACTGCAACTTTAGCCTCTGTTGCATTAACAGGTTTAACCCCGCTAAAGAACTACTCGTTCCGAATTTCTGCCGTAAATGAATCAGGTAAAACTCTGAGCCAAGTTGGCTCCTTTACAACGCTAGCGGCACCAGCAACTAAGCCAACTCCAATTGCAACAGCAGTAACTGATCTAACTGCGTATAGCGCAGTTCTTAATGGAACCGTGATGGCCGGAAATGCGACATCAACAGTTACCTTCATGTATAGCTCTGATTCAACATTTTCTACAGATGTAGATTCAATCGCAGCTGTGCCATTCCAATTTGGTGGCAACTCTGCGGTGTCTGTATCTCTCCCAATTTCCTTTTTAGATGGTGGCAAAAATTACTACTATAAAGTGGTAGCAATTAATTCAACAGCTACCGTTCAATCTAACGTCATTTCATTTACAACACCGGTGGCTCCAGGATTAGCACCGGTTGTCACGACTAATCCAACTCCAACTAGCCGCAAATATAATTCAGCGACTTTTGTTGGAACGGTAGATCCTCAGAGTCAGACCACAAAAGTTAGCTTCGTCTATGGGCGCGAAAAGTCACTTACTTCGGGCCAGACAACTGTAGTTATCCCGCAGAGCCCATTAACTGGCAGTGCAGTTGTAGATGTTTCAGCGACTATAACTTCAGGATTATTGCCCGGAACTGGTTACTACTATCAATTTGTAGCCCTCAATACATCAGGCGTAACTAAGGGCGAGATTAAATTTGCGATTTTAAATCGTGAAGATCCGATAATTAAGAACACGTATGCGAACAGCAACACGGCCTCATCCATAATTTTGAACTCACAATTCAACGCGATGGGAAGTAACACGCGCACTTACTTCAGATATGGAAGTGATCCGACGCTAGCAGACGGCACAACTGTTCAAGGAACGCCATTTGCGGTTGCTAACGCAGTCGATACCGTTTCAAAGTACACCGTTACCGGCCTTAATTCAGGCACTAAGTATTACTACAGGTTCTTCCTATTAGATGCAGCAAGTAGCGGTTGGAAGTCCGTCGAGAGCGCGATATTAAGTTTTGAGACTTTACGTGTTGTAACACCAACACCAACACCAACACCAACACCAACACCGACACCAACACCAACACCTACTCCAACACCGACTCCAACACCGACTCCAACTCCAACTCCAACTCCAACACCAACACCGACTCCAACACCGACTCCAACACCGGTAGTACCAGCTCCTGAACCAACACCAGCTCCTGAACCAACACCAACACCAACACCAACACCGGCTCCAACACCTACACCGGTAGTACCAGCTCCTGAACCAACACCAACACCTACTCCAACACCAACACCAACACCAACACCAACACCAACACCTACTCCAACACCAACACCAACACCAACACCAACACCAACACCAACACCAACACCAACACCAACACCAACACCAACACCAACACCAACACCAACACCAACACCAACACCTACACCGGTAGTACCAACACCAACACCTACTCCAACACCGACTCCAACACCGACTCCAACACCGACACCGACTCCAACACCTACTCCAACTCCAACTCCAACTCCAACTCCAACTCCAACTCCAACTCCAACTCCAACTCCAACTCCAACTCCAACTCCAACTCCAACTCCAACTCCAACTCCAACTCCAACTCCAACTCCAACTCCAACTCCAGGGCCTGACGTCACGGCGCCTGTTGTAGTTAGTGGAGTTGTCGCTCCAAGCTCGATCGAAGTTTGTAAGACTGTTTCAACAATTAAGGCTTTAATTACCGACAATGTTGGTACTGCGTCTATGCAGTTTAGAATTTTGAATCCAAGTGGTGGAATAGCAACTACTTATGGTGCGTATCGAATAGATGGAAGTGGTCGGAGCGGAAACTGGTCTAATGACTGGGTTATTCCTTGTGGCTCTCCATATGGCACCTACACAGTTATGGCTCAAGCGCGAGATAGCGCGAACAATATTTCGGCCTGGAAAACAATTGGAACTTTTAGCGGTACCGCACCAATAATTGTTGATACCCAAGTCCCAGTGATTGTTTCAGGTACCGCATTAGTCAGCACAGTTGAAGTTTGCAAGACATTTGCAGGCGTAGATGTATCGGCAAAGGACGACACCGGGTTAGCAAAAGTTGAGTATCGTTTAGTTGATCCTTGGAATGAAGTTAAAGCAACAAATACGCTTTATAGGAAATCTGGCACCAGATTAGAAGGCGTCTATGGAAACGATTATGTAATTCCATGTCATTGGCCTTCAGGAACTTATCAAGTTCAGGCTCGGGGCACTGATGATTGGAAGAAATTAAGTGATTGGAAAACTGTTACTTCTATTACCGTCACATCGCCAAACCCAAATCCAGTTCAACAACCTATGGTCATCGGAGTCTCTGGAGCATCAGCGTTTAATAAAGCAACTCTTTACACCTTCTACGAAACTGTTCTTCATGTAGAGAGTAAATTAAATTGGGGTCTTACTAGTTTGGGTCACTTGCTAACAGTCACATCAAATACTCCAACTGTCTGCAGGGTAGTCTCAAATGATCTTGCTGATTTAACTGGTGGCATAAAGAACAAGACCATCTTGCAAGGTGTTTCTAATGGCACATGCAGCATCACCTGGAGTTTTAGCGGCACTTACACTCGGGCAGCTACAAGTAAAACTTGGACCGGCCAAGTTAGCGGCTTCTAGAAATTTAGAAGACAACCCAATACTCTTACCGCCATGAGCAGCTTTGGTATTCGTGGCGTAATCGAAGGTTTCTATGGAAAGCCATGGACCCATGTTGAGCGCATTGACATGCTCAACTTTCTCGAAAAATCGGGCTTAAATACTTATTTCCTAGCCCCCAAAGATGAGCCCGGCCATCGCCGCAGCTGGCAAGATCTGCGCCCAGAGCCTGAATTAGTTAAGTTAAAAGAGTTAGTCGCACATGCAACCAGTAAGAAAATCACCTTTGGCACTGCAGTTTCACCTGGCCAAACAATTAGTTATTCAGAGCCATCTGAACTAGCAGCCCTTAAGGCTCGTTTGGCTCAGTACTTAGATCTTGGCATAAATCTAGTCGGCGTCTTTTTCGATGATATTCCAAATGATTTTCAATCAGAATCTGATGCTAAAGCCTTTACATCTTTTGCCCAAGCCCATGCCACACTAGGAAATCAACTCTATGAATGGCTGCAACAAGATTATCCAGATTCACAACTTGTTATTTGCCCGACTGTTTATCGCGGAACAGGCCATGAAGAATATTTAATTGAGATTGGCAAATTGCTTAACCCAGAGGTGCATCTTCTCTGGACTGGAATTCAGATCTGTTCCTTTAGGTTAGATGTTCGTGATGCCTTGATTTTTCAAGAGAGCGCAAAACGTAAACCACTTTATTGGGATAACTATCCGGTTAATGATGTTGCGATGGTTCATGAGTTGCATATTGGCCCGCTTCGTGCGCGCGAGTCAGGATTAGTTGATCACAGCGAAGGCTTACTTGCTAATCCAATGACCCAAGCCGAAGCTTCCAAGATTCCACTCTGGACAATTGCCGAATATTTAAACAACCCAAAAAATTATGATCCAGAAGCAGCTTGGGATAGAGCGCTTGCAGAGATTATTCCGAATAGTGATGACTGCGCTGCTTATCGAAAATTCGCTCGCACATCTCTTGGCTCTTGTCTAAATGATGATTCCTCGCCAGAGTTTTCAGCAGCTCTTGGTGAGATTGCTTTTTCTTATCGTCGCGGCCAGATGGCTACTGCAGTTACGAAGCTAAAATCGCTAGCCCTCGAAATATCTATCGCATCTTTGGTAATTCAGTCGCCTTCCTTCGCAAACCCCAAGTTAGCTGCCGAATCGGCTCCTTGGATACAGGACTATCAACGAGGCGGGCAGATCCTGGAACTCTTGGCTGATAATTTGGCTAAGAAAGCTGATGGAAATTTCGTTAAAGTTCTGGCAGCCGAGGTGCTAACTTGGCGCAGCCGCATTTTTGGCGATTCGCTGCATATGTTCCTGGGCGAACTCGCCGATGACTTAAATTCTGCCGAATTTCATTGACCCACCCTCACTATCACCCATAATCTCTACCAACGCCACGAACGGCGCAACTATTCTGGGGAGGGTTTATGTTTAAGGGAAAGAAGCTAGTTGCGGTTATCGCAAGTAGCTTGCTGGGCCTGGCTGTCGTAACAGGCTGCTCAAGTAGTGATAGCGCAGATAAAATCTTGCGCATTGCTACACCAAGTTTGGGTGAGAAAGAACTTCCAGTTTGGGAAACCGCGAAAGCTGCATATGAAGCCGCACACGAAGGCTGGACAGTTGAGTTTATTCAACAAGATGATGATCTTTATTCAACAGTTGGTCTACCAACACTATTAAATGGCAAGAACAGCCCTGATGCATATTTTGAATGGTCTGGCGCTCGACTAGATCAACGTGTTGCGGAAGGTTACGCCGCAGATATTTCTGGCGACATCGAATCAAGCGGATTAAAGGATCTATTCGCTGAAGGTGCATTCGCTGGTTACGATTCAAATGGCGCACTTTCAATGATTCCTCGTGCACGCGACGTGACAAATGTACTTTGGTACAACGTAGATATGTTTGAGAAGAATGGTGTTACACCTCCTACAACTTGGGATGAACTAAACGCTGCATGCGCTAAGTTCGTTGCTGCCAAGGTCAACTGCTTTGTTCAGGGAAATAAAGATCTCTGGACAGTTGGAAACTGGGGCGGACATATTATTTCTCGCGTAACTGGTGAAGCTTTGTATGCTGAAACGCTACAAAAGAAGAAGCCAATGAACAGCCCAGAATTCGTTAAAGGTTTAACAGTTCTTGCAGATCTTGCTAAGGCTGGTTATGTAAACGAATCTGTAAACAGCATTGCCGACAACGAAGCTGCTAGCCAGTTCTTCCAAGGTAAGGCTGCATTCCACCCAATTGGTTCATGGTTAATTGGTACCCAGCAAGGCGAAGCTCCAGATTTCAAGATGGACTTCATTAACTTGCCTGCAATTGCCGATGGAGCTGGCGACCAGAACAGCATCATGGCTGTTTACACTGGATATATCGTCAATGCTAAGAGCACCAAGAAGACCGAAGTTATGGACTTCTTCAAGGAGCTATACAGCGCTGATAATGCCAAGGCGATCGCAGATGCCGGAACTCTGCTTCTTGTGAAGTCATTGGCTGGCGGAGCACTTGATCCACTAACTGAAAAGATCAACACCCTATTAAATGGTGCAACTGTTGTAGTTGCTCCACCTGATACCGGCTTTGAACTTCCAGTTGCTGATGCTCTAAATGCCGCACAAGCTGAGGCAATTGGCGGCAAGTCGACACCACAAGCCGCACTTGATGCAGCACAAGAAAAGGTTGCTGCACTTAAGTAATCTTGGGCAGTAAAAGTAGTTAAGTAGTGAAGCGACCAGGATGGTAGGGGAATGAAACCGACAGCTCGTTGGATCCCTTACTTCCTGGTCGCTCCTGCTTTTGCAATATTTTCAACCGCAATTCTCGGACCAATTTTGGCAACCTTTGGTTTAAGCCTTACCGACTGGGATGGATTTAGCACCCCAAGTTTTGTTGGCTTCGAAAACTTCGAACGCGCATTCCAAGACAAGATTTACCTGAATTCTTATCTGCATTCAGCCATCTACATTTTTTTAACCTTGTTTCTAGAAGTCGCAATCGGGCTACTACTTGCCGGGTTAGTAAGTGCTAAACGAAATACAACTTTCTATCGAGTAGCTTTCTTTACGCCAGTCATGTTGCCGCTGGTTGTGATTTCAGTTCTCTGGTCATTCTTGCTAAATCCTGATCTAGGAATTCTAAATCGCCTATTGGGGCAATTTGGTCTGGAATCTTGGCAACGCATCTGGCTCGGAGATCAATCAACAGCGCTGCTTTCGCTATCAGTAATTTCAGGTTGGATTTATGCAGGTTTCTACATGGCAATTTTCTATGCTGGTTTTCAAAGAATTCCCAGCACGATTATTGAATCAGCACGCCTAGATGGAGCCACCGAATGGCAGTTGCTGCGTAACATCAAGATTCCAATGGTTAAAAACCTAACTGAAGTAGCCATTTTGCTCTGCTTCACTGGTGGCATCCAAGTATTTGATCTGGTTTATGTTCTTACAAATGGTGGACCATATGACACCACTCAAATGCCTACAACTTACTTAGTTCGCGTAGTTTTTCGTGATCAGCAGATGGGCTACGGATCAGCTCTTGCAGTAATTTTAACGGTAGTGGTGGTTTCGGTTGGACTTATCTATAACAAAGTACGCACCAAAGATGATGCGGTGGTGGAGTACTAATGAAACGCAATCCGGTTTTTCATATCGCAATGGCGATGTATTCGCTTATCTATTTTGTGCCGCTACTTTGGATGGCACTTTCGGCGCTTAAGAGCAATGCCGAAATTGCCAAGAATCCACTTTCGCTACCAACCTCTTGGGACATTTCAGTATTTGCTGAGGCATTTACCGTCGGCGGTCTAGGAAAGTACGCAATTAATAGCGCGATAGTTACGAGCACATGCACTTCTGCCGTTTTACTCTTTGGTTCAATGGCAGCCTTTGCTTTCACGCGCTTGAAATTTAGATTTTCAAAACAAATTTTGGCGCTAATCACCTTAGGTTTAATTCTGCCGTTGCAGTCATACTTCATTGCACAAAATGCGCTCTTTGATGCAATGGGAATTAAAGATACCCGCCTAGCTTTAATCTTGCCGTATACCGCGATGGGCTTACCACTTTCGATCTGGTTGTTCCGTGCCTATATCCAAAACTTACCGAAGGAAATTTTCGAAGCAGCTCGAGTCGATGGCGCTGGAGATTTAAGGGTTTACCAAACTATTTTGTTGCCTATGCTTAAACCAGGCATTGCTACAGTGGCTGTTTTTACAGCGCTAAGCGCCTGGAATGAATTCTTACTGGCCTTGGTTTATATTCAAAATGATGATTTAAAGACTATTCCTACGGGTTTATTGACCTTCTCGACTAGATATTCGACTAATTATCACTTGCTGTTTGCCGCGCTTACTATCGTAACTATTCCGATGATTATCGTTTATGTTATTTTCAATCGGAAAGTTATCGAGGGCCTTACTGAAGGCGCAGTCAAATAATTTAGTTATACAAGTTAATTAGTAAGCGATATTTATCGAAGATCGCGGCATTATTTTCATCGCCACCAGATAAGTTGCTGCTCAAGAAAATTTCGGGCTCAATGCCGCGTTTAAGACATTCAGCCACTGTTCCGACAACTACAGCCTGCAGTAGGGCAGCACCGATAACGGTTGAGGTAGGTCCTACCGCCATACGCGAACCTGTAACTTGGATTAGCGCATCGCCAACTACGCCTGAATTATCAAGAACTACATCGGCCAATTGATGAATCTTTTCAGCAGCACTCGAGCGAGCAGACTTGCTTGTTGCGTGATTGAGGCTTGTTACAGCAATAACTTTTGCCCCTAGCCCTTGCGCAAGTTTTATTAGATCGATAGTTACTTGATTGCCGCCACTATTGGAAATCACAATCACAACATCGCCATTTGAAATAGAGTGTTGATTTAAAAGTTCTTGCGCCAAACCAGGCAAACGCTCATTCTGGCTACCTTTGACAACATCTTTATGCAGCATTAAACGTTCGTCGAGAATAGGGTAGATGGCTGCTAGACCTCCAGCGCGATAGAAGATCTCTTCGGCTAGCAAGTGCGAATGTCCAGTTCCAAAAGTATGAATTAACTTGCCGTTCGATAGCGCATTCGCAAATAAATCAATACTTGCAGATACTGCTGATCTTTGAGTCTGAGCGACCTCACCCAATAAAGCTTGGGACTGTAGCAAGTAGAGATCACTCCAGATTTCGGTGGAAATTTCAGAGCTAGAAATTGCGATTAAGTCGCTATATAGGTCTAAGTTTTCGGCGATCTTACGCGCCCCTTGTAGCGGTTCGGCTGTTTGAATTACGAATTCAACTTCTAAGCTTTGGCTTGTAGCGAGTACTTGGGCATGCAGTAACTCACCGTGCGGGATTGCGCCGCCAACTAAAGCAACGGTCTTAATCTGAGCACGCTCAATTGCCACCTCGATAAGTACGGCAATCTCATTGGCGGCTTGCGAAATAATAAAGAGCGCTTCAGCATCACCATTAATTGCAGCTTGAGTAACACTTGGCGCAAATGCAGCAACTTGTGCAACCGGAGTCGGCAATTGATGAATGTGGTCGGCTAATTGCATGGCAGGCACTTGGTAAAAATCGATCGCTGCTTTAAGTAAGGATGTTTCTGGCCCGCGTCCTTCATCGGCACGAAGTGCGGCATTTAATCCATTTCGCCCGATCCAGAATCCACTTGCTTCGTCACCAATCAAATAGCCGTGGCCAGTTAATTCAAAGTTATGTTCAGATGTATTTACTAGCGCGGTGATGCCGGTTCCGACAGCAATAGTAAAGTCAGCATGATTTTTGCTGCTAAGCGCTGCTGCCTTGGTGTCAGATGCAATAACTAGTTTTGCAAAGCGCACTCGCTGCAAAATAGCCGCCGCCAATAATTCGAGATCAGACCTTTTCTGTGGAATTGCGGCCAAACTCAAGACTATGGTTTCAACTTCTAAAACTTCCGCAGGTATGGCAGCGGCAATAATGTGCGCCAAGTCGAGAGCTAATGAATTTGTATGCGTTACGCCGAAACCTGAAAACTCGGTTTCATTTAACGATTCGTATCCGCGAAGTCGAGTGCCGCCGGCATCGATAGCAATGTAGCTACCAGCATTGCTTGCCAACTACGCCACCACCTTTACGCCTCTAATTTTCGACTTACGAAGGTACGATTATGGCGTGAAAGAGCAATATTTAGGAAGCGGCGTACTGCTAAGAAGCGCAAATGTTGCCGATCTGCCCGAATTATTGCGAGTTTGCCTAGAGACTGGCGACTCTGGCAAAGATGCAACTACCCTACATAACTTGCCGGAACTTGTCGGGGATATCTATGTAGCTCCATATGTTTTGCATGAACCAGAATTTGCTTATGCATTGCTAGCCCAGGATCGGATTGTCGGATACTTACTCGGCGTTCTAGATACCCGAACTTTTGAGAATAGATTAACCAAGAAATATTGGCCAGAAGCAAAAGCAAAATATCAACAATTGGCGATTGAAATAACCCCGGCAGACCAAGAATTATTAAATGAGTTAGATAAACAGGGCAGTAGTAGTGATGAACTAATTACAAAGTTTCCATCGCATTTACATATCGATATTGTTGAATCACATCAAGGCTCTGGTTACGGAAAAGCAATGATCAAGTTCCTTCTGGATGAACTTAAGAGCGCTGGTTCAGCGGGGGTTCATCTTCATATGTCGGCAAGCAATGACCGTGCTCGAAACTTTTATAAGAAGTTTGGTTTTAAGGAAATTACAGAGGATGCAAACGAGTGCATTATGGGACTGAAGTTTCTAGCTCAATAATTCTAAACTTTGTGCTTGCCCACTAGTTTTAATTTGCGTAGCGCTTTATTGGTAATTGTTGCACCGATTACGCCCCGTTTTGGGTTAGTCAGGTACTTGAAATCCATGGCAGTTAGAACAACATCGCCTACTTCTTCAGGCGCCCAGTCGAGTTCTTTAGCTAAATCTAGAACCGGTACCTGCGAGCCAGCTTTAACTGTGCGGTCATAAAGAAAAGCAATTTCAAGAATTAACTCATCATTATCAAGATCTGGGTAAAGCATCTTGGCGCGCTCAACCGAGAAATCAATGAACTCAATATCCATGCCAAAACTTTAAAGGCGGGCACTGACATTGAGACTTTCCACAGACACGTACGAAATATCGTACAAGTCTGCTAAAGTCCGGTTATCTATTTAGGGAGCCAATATGGCAATCAGCGCATCAACGGCACGCGAAAAACTATTTCCTTTGATCGAGCAGGTAAATCAAGATCTTAAGCCGGTATTAATAACTTCAAAGAATGGCAATGCCGTTTTGATCTCAGAGAGCGAGTACGAATCAATCATTGAGACTAACTATCTGCTCTCGACCCCTGCAAACCGAGAAGCCCTAGAAAAGTCATTTGCTCAAGCACGCGCGGGCAAGCTTTCTGAATACGTATTCGATCTCAGTGGGACATTAGTTCCGGTAAAAACCAAGCGCCTAAAAGCTAAGTCCTAAAACGCAAAGTGGCAAACAAAACAGTAAAAATATTCCTAACCCCAATGGCCGAAGCGCACTTAAAGCATTGGCAAAAATCGAATCCAAAAGTCTTACTCAAAATAAATCAGTTAGTTCAGTCTGCAATCCAGACTCCTGAATCTGGCGTCGGACATCCTGAGCAACTAACTGGACAACTAGCCGGCGCCTGGTCACGGCGAATAACTGCCAAAGATCGTCTCGTATATTTTGTTGAAGGTGACACGTTGGTTATAACTCAAGCTCGTTTTCATTACGAGCGAAATTAGCCCTCGGCTAATCGAGCCTTTGCCATAGCTTGAAGCAATTTAACATCGACTTGCCAATTATTTGGCACAGCTATGGTCTTCTTAGTAACCCTGTACTCACTTAACTTGGGGCGAAACTTATCGAGAACATCGGTGCTCCAGGGTGCAATCGAAATATGGTTCTTAGAAACCGAAGCGCCGAAAACATAGAAGGTGCCCTTTCGCAGCATCGGCTGATTCCAAGCTATTACCAATTCCAATTCTGGATACTTGTCTGTAATCGCCTTCATGATTGCGCGCACAGTTTTAGCCTGTTTTGCATCAATGCTTTTATAGAACTGCGCTGGTGTCTCAAAGCGGCGAGCTGAAACCGAGCCACGTGAATACATCACTAATGCATTAGCGTGGGCTTGCGAGAAGCCAAAGTTTTCGCGCAAATGAGCAATTTGTTCGGGATATTTCTGGTCCTCAAGTTGGGCCATAACCTTGAACCAATATGACATCTTCTCGCCATATTTCTTTTCAATCGCTGGAAAATGCGCTTCGCGACTCGGATCCTTTGTAGGCATAAGTTAATTCTAGCCTTGAACGATAGAAGGCAGAATTAGTTTCGGTTCATCCTTAATAGCTTCGGCCTGCATCGATTTAAGTTCTTTGATCACTGCCTCATAACCTGACTCGTGCGCTGATGTTGCCGAGCCTAGGAAACGATTGAATTCGCGACCTAAGGTTGGTGTAAATCGCACACCTGATGTTGTTTTGCGATTAGAAACGCTAAGGAAATAATCTGACTCATCAGGGGTAGTTGAGATCATTAACAACTTGTCGAAATTCCATTCTTGTGTTTGCACAGGCCCGGCAAAAACCAAGCGCTCGGTTGTTAACATAACAACGCCTTCGTCTTTATCCATCTGATATGAGTCACCTGGTACGGCAGTGCCTTTCATGGCACCAACACGAAATCGAACGCCACCACCTAGTGGAATGCTGACCCCACTTGAACCACCAACGTATCGCGTAGGCGTTCGCCCAGTTTCATGAAAAACGGCGCGACCAGTCCAGAGCGCAATTTCGCCGGGCTTTTGCATCAAAGTATTAGACACTGAATCTTCGCCTCTTGCCGCTGCTGTAAAAACTTCTATTAACTTATCGAGCTGCGAAACATCTTCATGCCAAAGTGACATCTGTGCTTGAAATAATCTAGTTGCGGCTTTGTCGGCCCGCTTTGCTTTAAAGTCTGCGAAAAATCCCATGGCTAAAGATTAGTTCCGATCTCTGACATAGAGTAATAACCCCGCTGCAATTACCAAGGGGATTTGAGCGTAAAAATAAGAATTGTCAGTTACGCAGAGTATTTTCAATCCCATGGTCGAATTATTCGTATTAACGGTCGTCTTCTATTTGTTCTTCCGGGCGCTGGCTAGAACATTTACAAAGCTGGCAGCTCGTATTAGCAAGCCTCGCAGCCTTGATGCCGAGTTACGCCAACTCATTGAGAGCTCAAGTGATAACACTGCCATTGCGGTCGAGATTAAGACCTTTCTGCTCGATCTAATCAATGATGCCAAGAATGACCACGAGAAATTTTCTGACCCTCGCATTAATCAAGCCCAAGGAATTCTCGATCGTGCCGGCCCATCTGCCTTTTACTGGATGACTGAAATCTCTGCGCAACTCTGCCTACTTGCGGCATCCCAAATTAACGGTATTCCAACAAATGTCAGCGCCGAATTAGGTTCTAGCGCAACGCCTGAAGATATTGTGCGAATAGTTGTGAAAGTTTAAATCGTTCCAGCTTCTAAACCTTCTAGTACCTCTTGGGCTCGTACCCTTAACTCCGGTAGATCACTCAATCGGCTAAGGCCAAACACCTGCTGACTCATTCGGTGATTTTTCGCAAATGTTTCTTTATGACGATCTAGGAAATCCCAATACAAAGTCGTAAACGGGCAAGCTGTTTCGCCGGTTCGCAACTTCGGGTTGTAAATACACGGCTTGCAGTAATTAGACATTCGCGAAATATAGGCACCACCTGCAGCATAAGGTTTTGTCATCAACTGCCCGCCATCTGCATGTACGCCCATTCCAATTACATTTGGAACCATCACCCATTCGCTGGCATCAATAAATACTTCGCGCATCCATTCTAGAAATTCTTGCGGATTAGTGCCGGTTACCAACGCTAAGTTTGAGAGCAGCATTAGCCGCGGAATATGGTGCACCCAGGCACGCTCCTCGATATCGCTGACAGTTTCTTTCAAGCAATTCATTTGTGTTGCACCAGAGTCACTAAAGAGTGGCAGTAGTTTGCGATTAGCGCCTAATTGATTGTTATCGCGATAGTCAGCGCCAAGAAACCAATACATGCCATTTACATATTCGCGCCAACCAATAATTTGGCGGATAAATCCTTCAGCGGATTCGATCGGAATGCTGCCACCATTAAAAGCTTTTTCGGCGGCCACAATCACTTCACTTGCATGCAAAAGGCCATTATTCAAATAGGGCGAGAGCAATGAATGATGTAGCGCCCAGTTATCGGTGGTCATCGCATCTTCAAGTGGGCCAAATTCAGCAAAGTGGTTATCAATAAAGTTTTTTAACTGAGCCAATGCGCCTTGTCGTGTAGTCGCCCAAGTCGTTGTGGCAACATGCCCGATTTCGTTAGCTACTTGAGTATCGATTTCATCTCGGGCATGCTCTAGATACTTAGGCCCGTCATATTTCTTGGGCGGCGGTAAACGATTTTCTTTATCGAAATTCCAAGCTCCACCGGTTGGCTCACCGCCATCCATCAGAATGTTTAATCGAACTCGCTGCTTTCGATAGAAACTTTCCATCAAAAAACTTTTTTGACTATCCGCCCAGGATTTAAAGAGCGGGCGAGGAGTTAAGAAGAAATCATTAGCAACAAATTCAACTCCAAATTCCTTTAGCGCTTCGAACTGTCTAAAAGATGAAGGTTCAGCGCAGATAATTGGTAAGTCTTTGTATTTAGCTTTAATAGATATCAGTCCATCAACAGTGGTTGCAGCTTTCATATACTCGACCGTGAAACCTTCAGCCTTTAAAGATTTAGCAAAGTGGCGCGCGCTGGAGATTAGAAAGAAAAGACGCTCTTTATGCCAATTACGGCCCGTGGTCATGCGGGCACTTTCCACTAAAACAATCAGATCACTCTTTGGGTCAGCACCTTTAAGCGCCCCATACTCACGATGTAGATGATCAAAAGGTAGATAAATGATCCGTTTCATTTATTCTCTCGACAACGCTCGCTGCAGTACTTAACTTCTGACCAGTTCTTGGCCCATTTCTTACGCCATTCAAAATCAAGGCCACAACGCACGCATGTTTTTGGCGCAAATCCGTTCTTTGTTTTAGCAATGCGTGACATTAGGCAATAGTAGATCAGTGTTCAAGAACTTTCATGGGAAGATATCGGCATGAGCAAAGAGATCAATTCATCTACTATCCGCCGCTACAACGTAATTGCCGGCATCTTCCATCTGATTCAGATGTTTGCGGTAATCGCGCTAGCAAATGATTTCACACTACCAATCGTGGCTAGATATATGACCGGCCCACCCGGCAGCACATTTGCTGAGCCAATCACATTGCTCGACACCCCAGTCGGTTTTACTGTTGCGCTTTTCCTTGGTCTGTCTGCTTTCTTTCATTTCTTAGTCGCCTCACCACAGTTCTTTGATCGCTACCAAAGTGGATTAGCCCAGAACCGAAATTATTTCCGCTGGGTTGAATACTCAATTAGCTCTTCAGTAATGATTGTTCTAATTGCGCAAATCGTGGGCGTCTCAGATGTCGCGGCAATAATTGCCTTCTTTGGTGTTAACGCTTCGATGATTCTTTTCGGTTGGCTACAAGAAAAATATGAGACCCCAGGTAATGGCGGATGGCTCCCATTTATCTTTGGTTGCATCGCCGGAATAGTTCCGTGGGTTGGCTTAGTTTTCTATATCTTTTCAATCGGGGGCATCGGCGATGCATCGGCTCCACTTTTTGTATACGGCATCGTGGTTTCACTATTCGTTCTCTTTAATACTTTTGCCGTTGTGCAGTTTCTGCAATACAAGAAGGTTGGCAAGTGGGCGCAATACTTACGTGGCGAGAAGACCTATATAACGCTCTCACTCGTTGCTAAGTCAGCCCTAGCTTGGCAAATATTCGCTGGAACCTTGGTGCAATAAAGGTAAATCCGTTTAGACTCGCAAAATGAATGGCTCACTCGCATTAATTGGTTCAGGTGAATACTTACCTGCCATGGCTAAGTTTGAGGGCTCACTAATTGCTGATGGTGTTAAAAATGGTAAAGAGGCTCGCTACCTACAGATTCCAACTGCTGCTGGCCGCGAAAGTGCGGATCGTTTAGATTACTGGCGCCGCCTTGGTCAAGAGCAAGCAGACGCTTTAGGTGTGCCATGTACTTATCTGCCGATCTTTACACGCGAAGATGCTTTCAATCAAGAATACGTTGATGCCGTAGCAAACAGCGCTTTGATGTATATGTCAGGGGGAGACCCGCATCATCTCGCTGAAACCCTAATTGATACTCCGCTTTGGTCGGCCATTATTGAAAACTGGAATACCGGCGCATCACTGGCTGGTTGCAGCGCAGGTGCGATGGTACTTAGTGCGCAGATTCCAAACTTTAGATTGCTTAAGAAATCACCAACTGCAGGTTTAAATCTGTTGCCAGAAATTCGCGTGATTCCACACTTTAATAAATTCTTTAAATGGATTCCAGAGAGCGCTGCAAAAGTATTGTTACATGTGCCTGACGATTCAGTATTAATCGGCGTTGACGAGCTAACTGCGATCGTTAAACGTTCGGGTGATACCCACTGGGTTGTTGTCGGTGAGGCTAAAGTTCATGTCTTAAAAGGGTTACCTGATCAACAGTTACATGATGGTGATCAGATTAATCTTTCAATCACGAAATAGATATTCCTAGCCTCGTCCCAAAAGTTAGAAAAGCAAAAACCCCGCTGCTATTAACAACGGGGCTTTCGTATGTAACTCACGTACGAGCTGCAATCTGCTGACTAAGGAGTCTTAACAATAACAGGTAACGATGTCCACAGATCTGACCTATACAAATTTACTGTGAAATTGGCACTTTTCTATTCCCATAGCAACCCACCCAACCTACACTTTCGACATGAGAAGTTTGCGAACTTTACTGGCAGTAATAGTTATAGCTGCCGGGTCTACGATTTCGATAGTTCTTCCGCAGACGGTTCAGGCTCATGGTGGTAAAGGTTCAGTTGAAGTAATACCTGGCGTTAACACAAATACGATTTCGCCTGACGAAGTTATCGCTGGTAGCGACTGCGACAAAATCGGCAAAACAATAAACTATTCAGATTTCAAACATTTCTGCGTCAAGAGTGGCTCAAAATTGCGTTGGAGTAAGGGCGTCAAATTGACTACCCCTAGACCGACGCCAAAATACACAGGACGGCGAGACATTTTTGGAACCCCGACTTCGGAAGAAGCGCTGGCTATAGACAAATTAGTTGATATTGCTTGGGAAAAAGGAAAACCAGCCACTCAGTTTGTTACCAGCACCGTAAGCGATCGCGTGAAAGGTACTACTTGGGCAAACGATAATGCCGCAGTGTTGCCCGCGATCACTCGGATCTTAGATGGCATAGGCGCTCCACTAACTCGAAACGTTGATTGGTATGTTTGGTGGGACTTGGAAAGTTTGGTGCCAAAGTTGCCCGAAAATTGTTGGGCAAAAGATACGAGATACTTCGATGTTAAATCAGTGGGGGCGGGTTACTGCCGGCCAAGTACCATCTTTATTTTCTTTGAAGCGTATCAACAGTGGTATCCAAAAGATGGTTTTCTTGAGAAGTACCCAAATGAATGGGATAAGTACGGAATATCTGCAGTAACAGCTGGCGAAGTGGCTCATTTTGCACAACAAACTTATGGTGAAAAATTCGGACACCAATCATTTAATTTCTTCCCAGCATGGCTTCGCGAAGGCCCCACAGTTCTTTATAGTGCTATGGCCTATGCAAAACATATGAACATTCCATATTCAACAGTTCGAAATTTAGCTCTACAGCACTTTAATACTCTCAATTGCGGCAAAGTCCCATTAACAGATCTATTGATGTTCGGTACTTCGAATTCACTTTGCGAATACAGTGGTGGATTTCTTGCTTCTGAATACATGGTCGCAAAGAGTGGCGATCTCTTGGCGCCATTTAGATATCTGGAGAGTAAGATGTCTGGCGATGGTGAAATTTGTCAGGACCCTTATCGAATCTGTCGCTCATCATATGAATCAGTCATTAGAGAGATTTACTCAAATGATGTAGATGCCTGGCATGCCGAACTTCAGAAGTACATCGTTAAGTGGGCTCGTTAAGCCCTTTTCAGATAAATCATAGCTAGCGTAAAATCTAGCCAAACGAAGGCTGGCCATGGAACTAATCCGCAAAGCAACCCAAGTCATGCTCGGTGCTGCCCTGATCTATGCCGGCATCTCGCACTTAACAACTAGCCGCCTTGAGTTCCAAGCCCAAGTTCCCGGCTGGGTTCCGTTCTCTGCCGACTTTGTTGTGCTTGCTTCAGGCGTCGTTGAAATACTTCTTGGTTTAGCTCTTGCCTCACTGCGTAATCGAAAAGAAGTTGGTATTGCTACCGCACTTTTCTTTATCGCAATTTTTCCCGGAAACATTTCACAATACGTCAATGGCATCGATGCCTTCGGTTTAGATACCGATCGTGCCCGCGCCATTAGGTTGCTCTTCCAGCCGCTGCTCGTTATCTGGGCACTTTGGTCAACCGGTGCTTGGCGCAGTATTCGCAGAAGCAAGTAAAAAGCAGCCAAGTTTGCCTATCGTTACTAATTTGGACGCGCAAAGCCCAGAGTCCTGACTTACCATTTACCTAGTTGCAAAAGCAACAATTATGGGGGAGAGACCATGGACGAAAAAGGTTTATTAGATCTTTGGAACACCAAGCGCACACAGGTTATTAATGCTCAAATCGCACCAACTCTGATGTTAATTGGCGTCTTCGTCGTGGCTGCTTTCGGTAAATTTGAAACTGCAACAGATGCCGCTAAGTATCTAACTGTTGGCGTTGCCGCAGCTACTGGAATTCTTGCCATCATTTCTCAGTATGCAACTATCCGTGAAGCCGAAGTTTTGCTTCTTGATTTGAAGAAGTTAGAAAAGCCTACAGCGCTTTCTAAGAAAATTGCTGATTCACGCGGGCTATTGTCTTTGTCGGCTATTGCAATGGTCGGACTTGGAATTGGTGTGTTCGCACTTGTGGTTTGGGCTGTGCTCGGGTAACTACATGGAAAAGTTTTTAATCATCGCTGGCTTCGTTCTTGTCATTGGAGCGTTTATTGCTGCATATGAGCGCCCAGGAAAGAGCCGAAAGAAAATTACTGGCCGCGGCGGCGACTTCGAGTCCTGACATCTAGCGGGTACTTGGCTCGTTATTGGTAAATTGCTGTAGCGTTTTCACATGCGCAAATTAGCGATAGCCATATTTGCAACTCTTCTAATTGGCTCAGGTTCAGCCGTCGCGCATCAACCTGTCGTTTTGCTCGACACTGACATAACCGCTGCTAAGGGCCCGCTGTTAGTTGATGGAACAGTTTCGTTTGCAATTCGAGCTTCATTTACTAAAGCAGGTCAGAAAAAGGCATTCCGCGCACAGTTTAAAGCGGGTGATGCGTTAAATGTTCAGTATCTAATCGTTGATAAAAAACCTGAGAATGGTTTGAAGAATTCGCAATTACCAGCAGTTTTAATAACTGGTCCTGGCGGATTTAAGTTAACCATGAAAATCGATGAGCGAACGAAGTTCTATGAGCCATACGGCAGAACTAACTACTTGTATTTAGCCCGTAATAGCGAAGTAGCCAAGGCTGGCATCTATAACTTTGTGATCACCTCGCGAGCTAAATCTACAATCACTCTCGCGGTAGGCGATAAGGAAATTCGGGGCGATGTTATTCGTGGTCCTATTGCAACGCCAACACCGACTCCAACTCCGACTCCAACTCCGACTCCGACTCCAACTCCAACACCAACACCAACTCCAACTCCAACACCAACTCCAACACCAACACCAACACCAACACCAACACCAACACCAACACCAACACCAACACCAACACCAACGCCAACGCCAACTCCAACGCCAACTCCAACGCCAACTCCAACGCCAACTCCAACGCCGACACCAACTGGCCCGGCCAATAAAATCACGCTTGATAATCTTGACCCAGTTTGGACAAATGTAATTGCATTTAAAGAAGTCAATGATCAGGTAATCTCTTTTGATTCATCAACGTTAAACATTGCTTACATTGTTGCTCCAGGAGTTGACCCAAAAAGGCTTGCAGTTGAGAAAGTAGGAATTGATAGGATTGCCGGCCTCTGGAGCCCCTACTTCAAACCAGAAAATGTCAGAATTATTTATGTTAGTGAAAAAGATTCTGAATGGGCTGAACAGGTCGTAATTTCAGAAAAACTCCAATCAATGTTGTATCAATCAATGACATTGATGATCACTCAAAATGGTTGCGGGTTTGCCCTCGGTGCTCGCCCAAATGGGATTTATACAAATATTCAATGCTTGGCAACGGGGCAAGGACTTGGAAATCTCCAAACCGGGCCACACGAATACACGCACTTTTTCCAGTATTCCAATAACTCGCTGCCAGATTATTCTCCATGTTGGATAACAGAAGGCATGGCCCACTTTTATGGAAATGCTGTGGGGTATTCACCTCAAGATCCCAATGGAAAAGAACGACTCAACATGTTCACAGGGCAGACCTACAATTACGATCGAGATAAAGGCAATCCGCAGAGCGCCCGTACGCT
Organism: Candidatus Nanopelagicaceae bacterium; assembly: GCA_965267915.1. Taxonomy (GTDB): domain Bacteria; phylum Actinomycetota; class Actinomycetes; order Nanopelagicales; family Nanopelagicaceae; genus Planktophila. Next base: position 411,640 of record OZ254153.1, read on the forward strand.
TCCAAAAATTTTGATGGAAGGTTCTGTTGCGAAAACTACTGCGCTCTACAACGCAATTGAAAGCCCGGGAAGTGGTGGAAGTCCAAGTAGCTGTTACTTATTAGGCGGTCTTGCATTCGAGGCTCTTACTGCTTCTTTCGGTCATGAGAAAATTGCTGCGTTTATGACTAGTTTCAAAAATTCAAAAGATTGGAAAGCGAATTTTCTAGCTACATTCGGTTTAGAAGTTTCAGATTTCTACCAAAAGTTGACTCCATACCTCGCATACTGGGGAACCAAGATGCTTTGAAATCCAATCGACATGTCAAAATGTTTTTACTGTTGGCCTGCTATAAGATTTCGACTACGTTACTAAGAAAAGAGAGATGTCATGGGAGCTTGTACTTGTACTTACACCAGAGATGAAGAGAAGAATTGCGACGGAACACATAAGGTCGTTAAGGCAGTAAAAGCTGAAATTGCCGAAAAGCTCGAAGCAAATGGCTTTCCTCACGCATCTGAATACGTGAAGAACAACTAAAACCTCTGTCTTTGAAGAACTTTCAGTTTATTCGCGCTGGCTTACTCGTTGCGATTTCACCAATCGCGCTCGCCTTTGTGACCTCACTGTTCCAAGGGGGATCAATGTGGAATGAAGGCAGCGGCACCGGCGGATATATCTGGCTGATGTTCTTGACTCTGCCAGTTGGCTTTTTGCTAGTTGTTATTGGGTTAGTGATGATGGCTGCCCGTAAGCTGGAAAAGTAGAAACTGGCTAGAGCGCCTAAAACACATCGTTTAAAGTCACTAGCGACAAATTACGATCGCTAATAACTTTCAGCAGCGCATCAATATTCTTTGATACTACGAGATTATTGGCATGCGAGAGCACAATATTTCGATCTACAAAACCCTCTTTTGCGTGATGAAGTAAACGCTTAGGTTTCTGGGTTGGCATATCAACCAAGGAGTGCGACCAGCTAACCGGTCTTGTGTACCCAATGTCTTCGGCAGCCTGCATTACCTTCTGGTTCAAAGCGCCATACGGGGCTCGATAATACGGCCGCGCATCGACACCATAAGTTTTCTCAATAAAGTTTTGGCAATTCATTAAGTCTCTCTTTATCTCAGCGGAACTCAAGTTTGCTAAGTTGCGATGAGTATGCGAATGATTTGCTAATTGAATTTGCCCGCTTTGAACCAGAGGTCTCAACAACTTAGCCTGACTTTTCCAAGGTGACATTGCAGAATAGACAAAGAATGTCAGCTTTAAATCATGTTCTATAGCAATTTTTATGTAGTTCTCTAACGACTCTGCACTACAACCATCATCAACGGTCCATGCCATTTGTGGATAATCACTTTTTGGCAGATAGGAAATCAAATTTGAATTATTGTCAGCTTGAGCACCTTGTGCCATGGACTCCATGAGCATCATTGATGCAAGCGATGTAGTTGCCAGCTTAAGAAAATCTCGACGCTCTATTTTGATGAGATTTTCCTTTCCGGCCCGGTTCATGCCTCAATAAATATTGGCTCATCGAACCAAAGGCAGATCCTAAAAGCAACCTTCAATCAGATCGTGCTGAGCTTCTCTTTGACAGCCATCGCAGATGGATTAGTCATCGATGTTCCATCTGAGAAAACCAGAGTTGGCACCATCTGATTGCCATTGTTTAAAGACTCAACCAGGGCAGCGGCTTCGGGGGATTGCTCAATATCAACCTCAGTAAAGGTGATCTCAAGCTCTGCCAGTTGTCCCTTAAGTCGCTTACATGGGCCACACCAGGATGTTGAATACAGCGTAAAAGTCATGAGTTGATCTTAACTCTGACTCCATTTTTCTGCGGGATAAACTCGATTGATTTTATGCTGGTAGAAATGAATTGCCCAAAGCCAATGTCTATGAAGTCAATGTCACCTAATTTCAAAGATTGAATAATGTTTTTTCTCCAAAGTCTAGGAATAAAGTCATTCCAATCCCAGCCAGGATAATTCTTGGCTACATAGGCTACAGATTGGCCACCTAGCAGAGGAATGGAGTGGCAATAGTGAGCAAGTCTTTTCAGTGCCTCGACATCCATTACAACTTTAGATCTAGTTATTGTTTCGATCTGGCACCACACTTTCCGCATGCGATGTTGGGGGCATCTTCTTCCACGATGCACCCTCCAACGGCATACTTGTCAAAGTCGAAGTCATCATCAGGCAAGCCATAGATGATCTTCTTCATCTTGCCGGCTGTTCCGCAATCGGCGCAAACTAGTTCAGAAAGTTTTGGTTTAGGCATTATTTTGTATTTCCTAACGGAATCGAATCGATAATCACATAGCGCCCGCTTTGAAATTCGTTCTTAGTAGCAGTAGTGCCAGCCAAGATTGCGGCATAAGTTTCATCGAATGTCGCTTTACGATTTAGCAACCAGTATCCGCTCATGGCGGCTGTGGCATTTGAGGTGCCAACGATAAAGCGCATGGTGCCGTTAAGTTGCTTTGCATACCAACGGGCATTTGTGAAAAAATCAGTTTGCCCCTGCGCACCATTGCTATAGCGAGCAATATATGGCGCTGCCTTTGGATCATATGGCAGACCTTTCACGCCTGGATCAGGATTATCGGTCGCACCAATTGCAACGGTGTCAGTTAAACAAGCTGGTGAAAATACTGCTGTTCGGTTGGCATCATTACCAACTGAAGTAATCAAAGGAACTTGCGCGGCCTTTAGCGTTGCAATCTGCGCAGCCATTCCGACTGGCACTTTGCAGTTTGCAAAAACTCTACCTTGTGAAAGTGAGACTGCGGCAATGTTGTACTTAACTCGGTTAGCAACTACCCAATCGAGAGCGGCTTTAACATCATCGAGTGAATACAAACTTGGATTGCCCTTGGGCGTAACACCAACAATGCGAATCGGAATAATCTTCGCCGCCGGATTAACACGCAGAATGATCGAAATCATCTCAATTCCGTGGCTTAGATCTTTATTAGTTGTTGCAGACAGATTTGCCGCCCCTGTTCCTTCCATAAACATCTTGCCATTGGCGCATGCGAAAGACGAGACGATACAAACTTCAGTCGCATACGAATTGGTATATATCGAACTGTTAGTGCCAGTATCGATCACGACAATTGATGGAAGAGGCTCGGCAACCGCCGGCACCTGACCAACAACTAGAACCGAAACCGCCAAACATGCAGCTGTTAAAACTGCTGAAAATTTCTTCATTTTTTAAACCTCTCTCCGCACTGATTACATTGATAGTAGGGCTCGGTGGTGACATATTTCTGATCGATATCTGTACTGCGACAGATCGGACATTGCTTATTTGCGGTATTTCCCATTACTTCACCAACTCTCGTAGTGTTTCTAATCGAGCCTCAGCCTCAACTGCCGAATCTGCCAACCCGCTTGCTCTTAAGTGGTTGATGCGGGTTTGCTCAACCTCGGCGATCAACTTCCAGTTCTTCTCATCTGCGTAATTCGCGAGCGCTTGCGCATCCATCAGATGTTGGCCCGAAGTATCTAAGTCACCATTTGCTAAGAATGCTTTCGTTAAAATCAAATGAGTCTGGGCTTGAGACTCACGTTGATAGATGTATGAAGAAAGATTCAGGGCTCTTTCACCATATGCAATTGCTTCAATATTTTCACCGATTTCAAAACTGAACTCAGCTAACTTTTGAAAACAATTCCCAACTTCTTCGAGATCTTGAATCTCGGTATAGATCGCCACCGCTTTCTTGTGATACTCAATCGCTTGCGCAAACTGGCCCAGCTCGCCTAAACAATTCGCGGCATTTTGAAATGAGAGCCCCAGGAACTTTTCATCCCCTTCGATCTCATTTAATCTAACCGCTTCCAACTGACATTCCAGCGCCGCTTGCCAGTTGCCAACCTTGCTAAACATTTCGGCCTGAGCTCGCAGTAAATCATCCTGAAACGAGAACCCATCTTGCCGATATAACTCAATCGCCTTGGCCATTTCAACTAGCGCCTCGGGCACTTGTTCTAACTGGTCGTATGCATATGCCAGTCCCAAATAAACATTTGCCTTATCCGAAATCAGCGCCCCATTGGCCGGATCCTCATAAATCTCTTTCGCTGCCTCCATCAGCGAGAGCGAATCATGCTTACTTCGATACGTCACCTTCTTTGCCAGTGACATCATCACATCTGCTCGAACTTTGCCACTGGTCCTTGGTATCAGATCCCATAACTCTTCGGCCGTGTATTCAACTTCTTCACTCATATAAACACCTTTCGTTTAAGTACTCGCTAAATCTCCATCTCTCATTGCCTTTTGGGCAGTTGGAAATAACGCAACCGAGGTGGCGTCCTCGCGCTATTTCTTCGTTCAGCTCTATTTAGTTTTCAAGGCATGACAGGTCGTCACAACACCCGAAGTGATATGCCGAATGGATCGACAAGTCACCTATGGGTGTTTGGTTAGCGGGTTTAGCTGGTGCCTATAAGGCGCGAATTGCGTTCATTTAAACTCCTTAAATTAAAAGAAAACTTTCAGTTCTCTTTTCCTGTCTTCTTCAGTTCCACCGTGGAAGGGTTCCCGGTTGGCTTAGATCAGGCCTGAAGTGCTTTTCGATCTAATTTCTTCTGCTAACTACTCACCTATGACAGTGGCGGTTAGGACAGTTTTACTTCTTACGAAGTGAACATAAATTACAACCAAGATTTAACATTGTCAAATCATTTACCTAATGTCGTTAACTTTTTTATTTCGCTTCGCACTTTTTCGTAGCGCTCGCATTTGCTCAACAGTTAAATCTAAATGAAACGCCTGATGCTCGGCTTCGATCTTGCCGACCAAAGCTTCATCTTGCGTGCCTTCGTTTAACTGCTTATTGCAGATCTCGCAGAACACTGCCCATAACACTGGCCCAAAATCCACTGCGCACGTTGTAACCAGCATTTCGATATCGTCTTCGAATAGTGCGCTCATGCGGCACCACCAAAGACAGCCACCTCATGAGCGTGAATAGCTCGCAGTAAATCAACTTCCTCCTTAAAAGAAGTTTGGCTAAACCAGCCGCATAAACATAAAGCTTGAAAGTAACCTTCTTCAGCCTCTAAAAGAACAGTGGAATGTTCTTTAGCCATCTACTTAACCTTCTTTAGAAGGTCGGTTAACTTCTTTACGCCATAGTAGTTTTGCAAGGCCACTAAAGACTTTTCTTTAGAAGCTTTAAACTTCTTTTGCCATACTTCAAGCGGAATATGATCTTCTTTAGCCCACTCTGGAACTGACTCAAACAACTCGCGTGCTTGCAATAACCCCCAATCTGAGATCGCCACTGACTTGGCAATGAAAGCCACCAGCGCATCAGCGCCTGCAGCAAGCTCGTCACCCACTGCAGAGACCGGCACGCTAAAACCATTCATGATCGAATGACGTCCCAGCGGCAAACTAAAGCCCAAACGCTTCTGCGTATTTGCATTGACGCTTAGACAACACTTACACGCATTCCAAGAGAAACGGCCAGTGCCGCCAGCTTCTGCTCGCGCACAAAGATCGCAGAGATGAAAGCCGGTTGGGCAATCAACTCCGTTTCGCTCAACATGAACTTCGGTCGGACAGAGACAGCGCTGCGAGCTTTGCTGAGTGAGGTCGGTTAAATGAAAACAGGTAGTACAAACTGAATAAGACATAGCTATTAGCCCTAACTGGGCCTTCAAAATGAAAGAAGACCCGCTACTTCCGGCGGTGTCTTTCATCGCCGGCAGGTTTTCCTTTAGGGCCACCGGACGCGGGTCGTGCTGCGCGGAGGGCAATAAGCAAGCTAAAGGGCTTAACGCTTATTTCTTAACCTAGGAAAAATATAGCATAGGGAAATGACAAAAGTTTGATAATAAAACTTAAGAATTTAAAGTTTTTAGTTTCTCAATAATCTCGGCATCGCCGACAACAACTAACTTATCTCTTGCCCGTGACATTCCGACATAGAGCACGTCATCTTGATCGCTATCTTCGTGGAAACCGTTGATCGCCAAAACAATTACTGGTCGTTCTAGTCCCTTAAAGCCACCGATGGTGCAGTAGAAAACATCTTCGCCTGCCCATAAATCTTCCCAGTAGGCATCAACATCTGAATCAGCCTGCGCAGCATGCTCGCCGTGACGTTTCTTAGTTGTTAGCAATGCGATTTCACCAGGATACCAATGCTCGTTATCAGTCAGATTAGCAACGACATCTTCGGCCGCATCCATTACACCTTCTTCGCCCGCGACCACATACTCAATTTCAAATGCAAATGGTCCGCGCGAAGTTGTTGGCCGTTCGATGAACTTACTAACCGCCTTGGCAATTTGCTGCGAATTACGCAAATTCTCGGTTAATCGCAATGAAGCAAAGAATCCTTCAGGCGGAGGGCGATGGCCAAATACCGCTTGCTGATCATCTCCAAACAGCGCCATCTTTCCGTTAACTGGGTCTTTAAGCGCAATTTTTAAAGTTTCCCACCAAGAGGGCATGAAGTCTTGAGCTTCATCAATAACCCAGGCATCAAATTTCTCATCTGGCTCTAATTGGGATGCCCGAAGTATTAAATCTTCACGATATCGATCAACTGGATCACTGTAATTCTTTGGGTCGCCAGCACTTGAACCGATCCATTCGGCAAAACCATGAATGGTATCTACCAGGGCGACCTGCTCATCTTCAGGAAGTTCGGCATTTTTGGTATTCATATAAGTCACGATGCCGCGATTAAAGGCAAGCACACCAACTCGCAAACCTTCTTTAGTCCAACGTTTGGCCTGCTCGAAAGCTAACCAAGTTTTTCCGGAACCGGCAGGTCCTTTAACGTAATATCGATTGTTATCTGCTAATTGATCAAGTATTAATTCGCGTTCATGTGTTAGCCCGCGAACGAATTCGTAATTATTTCCAAGTACGCCTTCGCGATCAGTTTTTTGCGCAGATAACGGAATCAAAATCCTGGTTGCAACTTCAACCCAACCATCAAATGAAGGCAGCGGGAAACTTCGCACATTAGCTAATCGATTGCGAATCGCACTCATCGCATATGGCAAATCTTTTTTCTGAATAATTTTATCGATCGGCAAATTTGGATCTCTAACATCAACAATATTGCTATGGGGAAAAGCAACCATCCAATCTGTTCTCGGAGTGCCCAGCGACCAATGCTTATAAATGTAATCACGAAGCGCATAAGTATTTCGTCGAGCTTGACCAGCCGGCTCTATTGCACGAGAGCCAGAAGGATCAGATTGCATCCAGCGCCCTCGCTCGAAAGTGATGTGAGCACTTTTAACTTCAATGATCATCGCGCCATAATCTTTAAGAAGCAAAACCAGATCGATCTCGATGTCACCTTCGACCGGGTCAGTCAGATTTAGATTCGCGAAAAGCGCATCACCGTCAGATAGCAACGGCTTTAAAGCTTCAAAGACCTGTCGCTCGCCCACAGATCGAAAGATCGGTTCTGGGGGATAGATGAAGGCGGCCACCACCGAATTGTGGTTGCCACTGCCTGGCTTGGCTACCCACTGAGCTCCCAGACAACGCCCACCCGCCATAGGTCACCAGGCTCGATCTGAGCCCATAAACCCAACACGCCCCTAGCGAAGCCCCTAGTACCCCGAACGCATGTTCGAAAATCTTGTGCTAGGTTTCGCTTCCCCCAAAAATCTAGATCCAAAGCCAATCGCACTAAAGGCCGCAGCAGCCCCACTACCGCAACCCGAAGTTCATGTCACCGCTCGACTCTGAAAGCAGCCAATACCGCTACTTAGAGCCACTTTTTTGTCAGTGACTGCAAGTAATTTAGCCGTTACTAGCTAGCAAGATGTAAGGAAATAAGTGTCAAATAATGAAAAGCAAGACGAGAAAGAACTCTGGCAGCGCATTCCAAATACTCAAGGCACTGACCGTGCCGAAACTTTTGTAGCCCTTAGTCATATTGCATTTGACCGTGGTGATCACAAAGCATGTCTGGCACTTTGCGAAAGTGCCCGCGAGATCTACGAACAACTAGGTGCCGAAACAAGCACTGCAGCTTTAATGCATGTCTACGAAGGAATCACTTGGTCGCTTCGTAAATTAGATCGCGATGAAGAAGCAGCTGAAGTTGCACTACATGCCGTAGATATTCTTAAAGAGAATAATCCAATGCAAGCCGCCGACATGATGCGCGATGCTGGCCGGTTCTACTTTGCGGCTGAAAAATATGAAAAGTCTTTCCAATGTCACCAAAATGCAATTGCTGAAATTGATCCAGACACCACAGATTTCACAATGGGTATTGATTCTTATAACTGTGGCTTCGCGCTCATCCGTATGGAAAAGTATGCCGAGTCTCTCGAATACATGTTTGCGGCCCGCAATTATTTAAAGAAAGCTAAAGAACCTGAGAAAGTTTATTACTGTGATGAGTATCTAGCGGTTGCATATATCGCACTTAACAACGGTGTTGAAGCAACAACGCATGCGCAGAAGTCTTTGGATTTCGCGCTAACTGCGCAGAATGATTGTCTCGAAGCTTGGGCTCGCTATCGCCTTGGATGCGCAAAAGTATTACTAGGCGAAGTAGATGAAGCCGAAGAATTTCTTCGCAAGTCATTGCGTATTACCGTTAATGCCTGCAGCCCTGACTGGAAGCTTGCGATTGACCTTGAAAAAGAGATCGCAAACATCTTGGTTATCAAAGGTCGTGTTGAGGAAGCAGATGAGATTCGGCGCCGCATTGCTACGATCGAAGAGACGATGAAAGATGGGGATTAATCGCAACTTAGCTTCCGTGATAGCAATATCTGGAATGGAGAAATCGTGACAGCTTGGGTAGAGCTACATCTATTTTATGTCGTTACTGAGAAATGTTTAATTTGCGCAAAAATTGCTCGAATTTATCAATGGCCAAGACCAGTAAAGCTAAATGAGTCCTCAACAGGTTGCTTGAGTTGTCTACATGAATGGCTTGATTACTTAACGCCTGCTAGCGAAATAAGACCGATTCAAATCCACAATGGAAAACCAGTTTTGATACTTAGTGCTTCACTTGCACCGCGCCGAAGAGGCGCATATGAATGCGCACATTGTGGGCAAACTTTCTATGGAGTTGAACGTTTAACTGCCCATAGGCGGAGATTAAATAGGACTGTAAGTACTGAGGATGCAGAATATGAAAGAGTTGAACGAAGCGTGGCCGAAGCTTCAAATTCCATCGAATCAGCAATTATTCGTGGAGATAAGAATGCATGTAGAGATCTTGCAAAATCTTTACTCTCAGTATTAAAAGAAGCCGAACCTATTCTCGAGGGCTCTCCAATTTTTATAGATTTGGAAGAACTCATCGCCAAGGCTCAAGAAATTGCTGAGAAAAATTAGTGAGTAATTCAAAAACTGGAATTAGGATTATGAGATTTAGAAACTGTAAACACGGCGAGCTTATATGAACGGCAAGAGGCATATTCGGCTGGACCAAGGTCGCAAACTAGCCACCGCTATTGCGATATCCAGCTTGGTCATTCTTGGCTTTATCGGATGGCAAATATCTGGTGCTAGCAATCAGACCGCCAGCAAAGCTCCAACCGCCCGTACCTCTTCCGAATCTTCAACCCAGCCGACGGCTGAGCCAGAACCTGAAGCCTCTGAAGTTTTGGAAGATCCGAACCCTAAGAATCTTCCTGCCGGAAATATCTGGACCTATAACTGCGAGATTCCAGTTCAGTTACCGGAGTCTTTCTACCTAACCTGCGCCGATGGCGGTTGGTATGTCTACAACATTAAGTGGCAAAGTTGGGGCAAAACCGAAGCCAAGGCAACTGCAATGTATTCAGAGAAAGTTTGTGAGCCAGATTGTGCCGATGGGTATCGAGTTGAGGCCCCTGTTAACTTAACTATTAGTACCTTAGCCATGCCCGGTAATAAGATTTATCTAACAAACCTTGTAATGAAGGCTTCGACCGAGAAGAATTTTCAGGGTGGCAACCGTTCGCTTACCTGGGATTTAGGCGAGTTCGCGAAGTTGATGGCTTCGGATTGATTTCTTGATAATGATTCTTTACCTGCACAATTGGACAACTTAGATATTGGAAAATAGGCTTTTCTAGACGATTGGGGAGAAATGTTTGATCCGAAGCTCACCCTTAGCTCGCTTGCAGATAAAGCTTTAAGCATTGTTCAAGAATCAGATGAATTTTTGTACGCAATCAAGGCCGATACAGTATCGATCAAGACGGAAATCGAAAGCATAGTTCAAGAGATAAATGAACCTCAAATAGTAACCATAGCGATTCTTGGCGAAGCGGGGGCTGGAAAAAGCACTTTGATCAACACTTTGCTGGGACGCCAGTTCCTTCCTTGGTCTAATTCCAATGTTTGTACCGCGGCGGTTACACGCGTGAAATACAACGCAAATTCAGAATATAAAATTTCAATTACTTTTGAAAGCGCTGCCACCTGGCAAGAGGAGCTACAAGGTATAAAAAAAGAATTGGAAGCAGCTAATTCTTCTCGTGAAGACGATGGATTAAACCATTCTAGGAAAACTCTAGAACCTGACAGTAAAGACCAGCGCGCGAAACTTAAGGCATTGTATGGTCCAGATTCTTATAAAGAGTTTTTGGAAACATTGGATATTGACGTGCTCAAAGCTGGACCAAACCTTCAGAAGATACTTGATAATGGATATGCCGAGCATGTTATTCAGAGCGCTGATGAGGTGATGCCGCTATTACAAAAATATTTAATTAAAAATGGCGAGATTGATGAGAATTGGCCATTAGTCGTTGATGTACTTGTTGAAGGACCTTTTGATGCGCTTAAAAATGGATGCGAACTCGTTGATTTACCCGGCGTTGCCGATTCCAATCAAGCGCGGGCGCAAAAGACGATTAAGTATATTGATTCCGCAAAGTTCATTTTCATCGCATATGAAGCTAAACGACCACCTAGTGATGTAATTCAGGAGATATTTAGGTCAAGCCGCTTGCTGAAAGATCGACTCTTGCTTGATGCCAAAGAAAGCGCACTTACATTCATAGCTACGAAGTCAGATGATTTTGGAGTCGACGACCCTAAGTTTAATTCGCTTGGCACGGACCCTACTCTCCAGCAGAAAAGTCAATACGTTATGGAGCAGCGAAAGAAGGCACTGGTTGAGGAGCTCGAAAGTTTCGCAGAATCAGTAGTTGAAAATGTTACCGATGAGCGCAAGGCTCGAGAAATTGCAGACGCCATCAATGCAAGCGCTTGCTTCTTTGTATCATCGAGCGAGTACACCCGTATGAAGTCCGAAAATTACGTTTCAAGCCAATCTGATAAGTATAAAACATTAGGTGACACAGGCATCCCTTATGTTGCTTCGCATATAGATTCCTTGACTTTAGAAGAAGGACCAAAGGCACATTACAGGCATCTTTGGAATAAGTTATTGGGAGTAGATGATAATTTTAGATTAATTTATAACGGGGAATTTGTTAAATATATTGGCCGAGAACTTTTAAATGACGAGAGAATTGAAAAGTTAAAAACTCAAATAGCTCAGTTCACCGTGGATTTAAACTCTGCAACATCTGAAGTGATTTACGATTCTAAAAATCGCTTGGAGAGTGGAGTCAAAGATTTTTTTTTGAGCACGAATGTGGATCAAAGGGCGATAGCTAGAGTACTTGGGAATTATTCAAACTATTTGGAAGATCTGAACTGGGCGACATTGAGGGCAACAGCTGTTAGAGGGGGATGGTTTCTAAATTCACGAGGAAAAGAAGTTGACCTAATTCAAGGTGCTGCTGAACCAATAATTAAGAAGTTTCTCGGACCTTGGGTTGAATTATTCTCAACAAATTTAATTGATATTTTGCAATTCCTGGAATTACGTCTTGATGGGCTTGGAGATAAATACGTTTCATTAATACGTGTTGCCCAAGAGGATGTTTCAGATGAACTCCTGTTTGTCTCAGGTTTAGACAATTTACTTGATGCGGTTGAAAATTTGCTAGATCGTGACATATCAGAATTAAAAAAGGCGATAAAGCATGAGATTGAAAGCAGGAGACAAACACTCATCGATCTCATAGTTGCGTCGGTAGGCAAAGTCCTGTCGCCAGCTATTCAACGAGCAGCTGAAGAACGTGGTCCTGGTATGAAAGGACGAATGATCAATCTTCTTGTTGATGGCGCAGGTAACTTTGCCCCAGAAACTTATGAGAGAGTAACAAAAGAAATTACGGAAGCGGTAAACGTTACTTCAGATCGAATCAATAAATTATTCAACATGGTTCCAGAAGTTACCGAGCAGCGCTCTGCAGCAATAAGCGGATATTTCGATAACCTCACAAAGAAACCAACCGTGGTGAAGGAAGGAGATTTTGAAATATTTGGAGCTAAAGTTACTGAATACACTCGCTTTATTATCGAGAATGGTTCTGAGTTTGCTAAATCTGTTTCAGCACGTGAACCAGAGGCGTTTTCTCTGGCTCGTAAAGGTGATTTAGTTGCAAAGGGCTTTATGAATCCAAATGCGCCATACATCGCGGTAGATGGCTCTAATGTGGCCACTTTAAACTTAGGAGGAACGAATAAAGCGACGAATTTAGAAATTCTTTTAAGTTGTGTTCAATCCTTGAAGAAAAAGTATGTAGGAGCGAATATAGAAATATTTGTAGATGCTAATTTCAGACATCATTTACGCACAGAGCATGAAAAGAAAATGTATTCAGATTTGGCTATCGCAAGGGAAATTACGGAAGGCCCTGGTGGGGTAAGGGCAGACGATATTTTCTTACAATCGGTTCAGTCGCATTCTGGTCGCGTTGTGAGTAACGATAAGTTTAAAGAAGAAAGAGCAAAGTATCCATTTGTAGACGAAGGTGGAAGAATTATTACTCATACAAGGACTGCAGATGGCAGCTGGGTTTTTGAAGAAAGAAAGCCAAAAAATAAAGAATTTCCTAAGGCACTTCGAACTGTCTCAAAAGAGTCAGGTAGTGATCAAGTCGCTTCCTGGCTTGGTGAAATGTATTGCGTTAAATGTAGAGATGATCGACAGGTAGAGGGGCGTATAAAGCTAAATGATGCGGGCCGTCGCATGGCATTTGGTGTATGTCCTTTTTGTGGAACTAGAACCGTAAAGTCTTTGGATTAAAAACAAAAGATTGCACGCCACCTAAAGGGTTAATAACTTTTAAAGTTTTGTCAGTCGCCTCTGCTATAATTGCTACATACAGTTAACAAAGGAGGCAAAAATGAGTTCAACAACTACTCGTCTGCGCTCCATGCACCGTTTCACCACGCTCAACCCGCTTACTCTCAGCTAGCTCGCTACACGCAAGGCCGCCAATCCAGGCCTTACCAATTAATGCGGGGAATCCCCGCAGAGGCAGATCACGTGGGGAATCCCCACAAAGCCCTCGTTAAGCAATTAAAAGAAGCTTCAAACCCTTTATTTCGCTTCTCTTTTTGCCGACCTCGCTAAGTAACTCGCATTTCAGTCATCCGCTTTTCTAGCGATATCTGAATTCTCAAAAATACTTTCGACCTATTTGTCTGGTTAACCAGACAGCCCTCTAGCTCAATAAGGAGTCCTAAATGATAGTAAAAGCTAATCTCGACCTCGATATGGTCGCCGTTGAATCCGATGACCGCGTTACCCTCATGCTCGATCTGACTGCGCCAATTACCGAAGCGAGCAAAGATCGCCCCGGCCAAGCTGTGCAAGTTGTTCTAGATCGCAGCGGGTCAATGAGCGGTGAACCACTCGAAGCTGCTAAAGAATCGATTCTTAAACTGATCGATCGTCTGGCCCCGCAAGATTCCTTCGGCCTAGTCGCATTCGATGACACCGCCCTTGTAATCGCGCCAACTCGCACGATGGCCGATCACAACATGGCCGCACTGCGCCGCGCAATCCGCGAAATGCATACCGGCGGATCAACCGATATCAGTGCTGGCTACTTGCTTGGTCTGCGCGAGCTAACTCGCACGCCAGCTTCAGGCGGTTCGACCCTGCTCTTGATTTCCGATGGTCATGCCAATGCTGGTGAACAAGATCCAAAGTTCTTCACCGAAGTTGCAGCCAAGAGCGCGCAATCCAAAGTCACCACATCATCAATTGGTCTTGGCAATGGCTATGACGAAAAGATTCTGGAAGCACTCGCCCAAGGTGGCGGTGGAGCACATCGTTTTGCCAGCACCATCGATGAAGCAATCGGTGCAATCGCAGCTGAAGTTGAAGATCTACTCGATAAAGCAATCGTTAACACTGTTCTGCGTGTAACACCTGATGCAGCGCTAACTCGCCAACCTCAGATCGAAGTTCTCCAACGCATGCCGCATTGGAAAGATGGCGACACCTATGTACTTCAACTCGGTGATCTCTACGCCGGTGAAAACCGCCGCTTTATGATCGACATTGAAGTGCCTGGTATTAAGGCACTTGGTCTCTGCAAGATTGCAGATATCACGATCGAATATCTCAACTTGGCAGATCGCCAAGAGATCTCAGTAACCTTGCCGGTTAACGTAAACGTTGTTCCGGGTGATGAAGCTGCAGGTCGCATCGCTAACCCAGTTATTCGCGCCGAACGTTTAATAATCAACGCGCAATCTGAGAAAGCCGAAGCGATTAATGAACTTCGCTCTGGTAAATCGAAAGAAGCTACCGAGCGTCTGCAGAGAACTGCTGCAACCTTACGTCGTGAAGCTGCAAACATCCCAGCTACCGATGAAGAAACTGCTGAATCACTAATCCTGATTCGCACCGAAGCCGATGAAATCGAAGCACTCGCTGAAATGGCAAAGCACGAAGATGTTGCTTATTCCTCAAAGCGTTTAACTGAAGATTTCTCACGCAAAACTCGTTCTCGCAAAGAGCGCGATATCAAACCCGAAGACTTGAACTAAGGAGATCTATATGTACTTTGATGAAACCCCGCTTTACTCAGAAGTTGCCCCAAATCTATTCATGGGCGGAACCCATGATGACGCCGTAATTAACTTGCCACAGCGTCTGCAACACTTCGATGGCAAGAACGAATTCGATTGCGTCGTAACGCTTTATGCCTGGGCAGCACCTGCCAACTGGGGCGTTGAAGAACGACGCTTCGGATTTCCCGATGCAGATCTAATCGCTGATTACATTCCCACCATCGTTGATCTAGCTTTCTGGGCACATGCCAAGTGGAAGGCCGGCAAGCGCGTAAACATTCGGTGTCAAGCCGGACTAAACCGAAGTGGCATTGTCACAGCGCTAACTCTGATGATCGATGGCATGAGCGCCGATCAAGCCATTGACACTTTGCGTAAGAAGCGATCGACTTACGCATTGTGCAACGGCGAGTTCGAGCATTGGTTGTTAACCGAAGCTGCTGAAGTCATCGGCAATTACCAAAATAGAAAGAGTGCCTAATGTCGGATGAATACGTGATCGAGGAACGCGTTATAGAACGCGCCATGGCAACCTATCCGGTTATTCCAGAGATTGTTAAATACTCGACGCCTGTAGTTGCTTTCGGATATCCGGCAAATGCCAAAATGGTAACTGTCGGAATCAATCCGAGCAGTGTTGAGTTTCAAACCAAGAGCAAGCCAAGCAAGGTTCTTGCCGAAGGCAAGAAACGCTTGGTTGACACTCAGATACTTGGAATCGAAGCACCACTTGCCTTAACCCAAGAACAAGCGATCAGGGTAATCAATGGTTGTTACTCATATTTTGATGAGGGAA
Source organism: Candidatus Nanopelagicaceae bacterium (assembly GCA_965267915.1). Lineage (GTDB taxonomy): Bacteria > Actinomycetota > Actinomycetes > Nanopelagicales > Nanopelagicaceae > Planktophila. The sequence continues at coordinate 427,317 of OZ254153.1, forward strand.
ATAATCCATACGATTGGTTTGACCACCTAAACAATCATATAAATTCGCACTTCGGGTATTCCTATCATGACGGTACCGCTGCGCACTTGGATCTAGTCCAATGGGCAACGGATCCTGTGTGGGGAAATATCACAGATGAAGCAACCAAAGTTCAACTACTCAAAGATGATGTTGATTTTTTAAGATATCAAGTAAATAGTAAGAAATTCGAAGTTATTTACTTGAATGGCAAATCTGTCTTTGAGCAGCTGACTTCTAATGGAATTATCACTGCCGCACCAGCAGGCAAGGTAATTCACTATAAAACTAAGTCAGGTGCCCCACGAGAGTTAACTTGCTATCAAGGTGAATCGGCAAACGGTTCCCTGGCGCTCGGATGTAGTAAACCTTTCCCTGGTCACTACATCTCTGGCGAAGAACTACCACGGGTAGTTGACGAACTTCATTCATTTTTCGATCAATACACAAAATAAGAAGGAGAAACCGCAAAAACACAGACAAACGCTGCGGTATTGGTTCACAGTGACCAGTACGCAAACTGGATCTTTGATCCATCACATCCAACGCAAGGGCGTCGCTTCATTAACGCCTACGCACAGTTCAAAACGCAAATGGCTGAATCTGGCCAAGAAGTAATTGAAATCGCTCCAAGGCCCGCAACAACAAAAGAGTTAATCCGGGTTCATTCATTCGACTACATCAACGAAGTCATGATCGATCACCGAACCAGCCAATGGGCAGGGGATCGAGCAGACCTCGCCGAGCTCGCAGCACTCTTTGCCGGCGGCACATTAACCGCACTTCAAGCACTCCTTGATGGCACAACGAAAACAGCAATTCACTTCCCAGGTGCAAAGCATCATGCGCAATACGACTACTCATCAGGGTTCTGCATTTTCGCTGACTTCGCACTGGCAGCTGATATCGCAACAAAAGACCATGGCCTCAAAGTCGCGATCTTAGATATCGATGCTCATCACGGAGATGGCACTGAAAATCTAACTGCAGATAATCCAATGGTGCTGACTTATTCAGTACACGAGAAAGGAATCTTCCCTGGAACCGGTAACGAAAGTCAGCCTGAAAAGCTCATCTTTAACGCTCCATTGGTTACTAAGAAATCCGGATCAGACCTTGGTAAAGGTGACGATGCACTTATCCATGCAGTCTCGGACTTCATCCACAAAGCCAGCGAGTTCAAACCCGATCTCATCTTCATCGCATGTGGAGTAGATGGTCACCGTGAAGATCCACTTAGTTCACTTGAGTACTCCGTTGCCGGATACCGCGAAGTCGCTAAGTTAATTCGCGAGCACTACAGCGATACACCTATCTTGATGGGTGGAGCTGGGGGATACTTGCCCGATACAAGAACACCTGAGGTGTGGGCAGGGTTTGCAGCGGAGTTAAGCAAAAGAATATCTGACTCACTTAAAGATGGCCAAGAAGGCGAGCAACTTTGAGTGATTCGATAGATTTTAGAGCCAAGGATCGTTCTAGTTATTCAATCCGACTAATCGATGGCACAGTCAGAATGGAATGCTACTTAATGGGCAGCATTACTGGTGGTGCGGGAACAGAATGCAATCACACCATTGGATTGGTAAAGATTTCAGAGTTTTTGGAAGCTATGAATTCTGCATGCCTTGAAGATTTAATGACTGCCATTGGTGACTATAAAAGTGAAGAAGAATGGGTCAATCTCCACACCAAAGTTTGCAAAAACCAAACCGATTCCTTTGTTTGGAATGAGACTAACTGGGACGATTAGCTTTAGCTATTTTAACTCTCGATGAATTCGACGCCGAATTCAGAGCAGAGCCTTTTCAGAGTCACTTCATGGCGAAGTTTGCACGTAGATAACTGGCTAGCAAATAGTCCATTTCCATAAACTGCTTCTTCGGGCGCTACCGTTTTAATCCAATTTATAGGGACGATGTACTCAGGTTCGCCGTTATCGTGGATGTATCTACCTTTTAGATCTTTGCCTTTTAGTAAATCACTTTCTTCAAACTTCATGGCTTTCCCAGTAGTAACACCGACCCCTACATATCCGGTTTGAGGGATGTATAAAAAAAGTCGAGCACCAATCGGTAATTCCTTTACAGTGCGTGAGTACCAATCACCTCCGCCGGCAGAGACAAAACCGTATTTCAGGGCATCTTCCAATTCACGATTATCATTTCGGGTGCCGAAAACAAAGTACCAATCTTTCCCATTCCAAGTACTTTGAATAGTCTTCGTCACTGGTTGAAGGCCCGCAACAGTTGCGCTGATTCTCTTTGCCCAAGCTAGCGCTTCATCTGCTGTTGATAAAATCATGTCTTCATCATTTGGTTTAAGACCACTTGCTACTGCATTAGGAAAGAATTCGTGCAATGCTTCATGACCAAAACTCACGCGAACTTCACCTGAAGGCAGAGCTGTAAAGAAGGCAAGATATCTACCATGATGCTGACTTGGCGAAATCATTATTGACTTAGTCCAAGGCCGGACATAGAAATTTGGTTGTGACTGAAACTCTGTAACTAAGCAATCAAAAATCTTTATTTGCTCAGGAGTTCTAAAATTCAATTTTACGGAGTTTAGCTTGTCGATATATGAAATAGAGCCTTGCTCTTGACTTGCCCCCATTTCCGAATCTTCGGAGATGTCTCTCAATAAAATAATGCCGCTATCATCGCCCGGCGCTTCCATGGCCGAAAATGTGCAAATGCTGACAGGGAACGAATGCTTCTCATTCAGATAGGTGACCATATGTTTAAGGTCTTCACCTACACCGATACCAGCAAGGACAACTCGGATATTTCTCGCTTCACCCTTGCGCTCGCGATCAAGCGCTTTGGTTATTAGCTCTTTAGCGCCAGGCTGGAAGTTACTATTTTCAGTAAGTACGATTTTTTCAAGTTCATCTACGTTCAACATGTCCATTCGAGTTAAATAATCGATTGCTTGAGATAAAGCGTCGCGAGAAACAGGCGTCTTCTTTATCTCACAGACGACCCAAACACCAGGTTCTTCAATAGCAAGTAGATCCATTTTCTTGCCAGAAAGATTTACCTGACGTCTTACTCGTAGGAGTGAAGGGGCAATTAGCGTAGGATCTTCATAAAGCCAAGTCTCTAGGTACTCTTCGTATTTCAAAGCAGTTTCGAGAAGACGAGTTGGTAACTGATCCTTTACCGCATGCCATAAACCAATCTCACTCATTGCCTTCTCCTTTAATTCGCATAATCCTAGATCGCTTTAGTAATTATGGCTACGAATAATCCCACCACGTCTTATCGCCCTTGTACTCATACTCGCACTCCAAGATCTTGGCGCAGAACCCATCCAACGAAACAGCCACGTTGTACTGCTCATCAATCGCACCCCAGGTAGTTAAACCAACAACATTGCCCTCGTTGTCGATCAGCGGCCCACCGCTATTGCCATGCGAAACATTATTGGTGATCAACAAGTTATTACCCGAAACATTTAACACATTCCCAAGTGCAACCGACCCCTCATACCCATCGGCGCTACCAAATGCCATCACCCAATACCCGGCCCACGGAGCAGACTCCGCCAACTCAAACGCCGGATACTTCGCCTTCGTCGCCAATACCGCCAAATCATTCTCGGTATCCCATTCCACGATCACCGCACGCTGCTCATCTTGCCGCGGCAACGCAACCGTCACCTTGCCCTTACCACCAATGCAATCCTCAATCACATGATGATTGGTTATCAACGTCGTCGGATACACATCACCCAAATCATTCTCGAGCTCTATCGCCCACGCCGTACCCTGCGAAATGTCATCCTTACTTATCTCGCACCAAACCGTCACGGTCGATAGCTCGGCCTTGGCAATCACATCACTAACACTGCGCGGCTGCACATATCCATCAAGTTTGGGATTCTGCGCCGCAAATTGACCCGCCGGAGCCCACGCCAACATGAAGGCACCCAACGCAAATGGAGCCGCAATAATGGCCAAAGCCGCCACAAACTTATTCGAATCTGTATCTCTCATAGTCGGAATCTAGGGGAGAGGGGTGACAAAAAGGCTTCTTCAACATTGTTATACGCCAAAGTGCTGAATAAACTTTGCATCCCAGTCGTAACTATCAAAATAATCTTGAATGCTATCTGCAACTCGGTTTTGAAGCTCTTGCATCTCTTCTTCGCTCATTTTTTATTCTCCAAAAGTCCATAGTTTGGGATCCTCAGCTGAAAATTGACTCGCCGGAGCACACGCCAACATGAAGGCACCCTACGCAAATGGAGGGGCAATCATGGCCGAAGCCGCCATAAAATAATTCGAATCTAAATGTCTCATACTCGGAATCTAGGGGAGAGGGGTGACAAAAGAGGGAAAATAGGTTACTTCTTCTTAGGAAACTACAATTTGAACATGAGGGTAAAGACAGTGCAAGACTTTGAACCCACTTCAGAGCAAAAGAAAATAATCTCTGAAGCAAAGTCCGGACATGATTTAGTAATTCAAGCCCTTGCTGGCACGGGGAAGACCACCACCTTAAGACTTCTTGCCGAATCTTTGTTTGACAAGAGTGGTACTTATATTGCCTTCAATAAAGCAATAGTTGATGAGGCTGCGTCAAAATTTCCTGAAAATGTTAGATGTAAGACTGCCCATTCACTTGCATATGGGGCAATTGGGTATAAGTATAAAGACAGATTAACTCTTGCGAATAGAGTTACTGTCCATCAAGTCGCTGAATGGTTAGGCACGCCTAGATTGAATTTGAGCACTTCGAAATCCAAGCTTTTTGTCGAATCAGATCAAGTCGCAGATTTAGTTTTGAAAACCGTCACTAATTTTTGTAAAAGCACCGATTTAAAAGTAAGTAATAAACACGTTGAGCTTCCGTTCTATATTGATATGAGAAAGAAACATCTAGACAAATATTTTGAATTAATGCTCCCGTTCGCAATGAAATGCTGGGATGATTTGCAGAGCACAGAGGGATTTCTTAAATTTACCCATGATTATTATCTGAAAATGTGGCAGCTAAGCTCTCCGCGAATTAAAGGTGACTTTATTTTGTTCGATGAGGCACAAGACGCGGATCCAGTGATGTTAGACATCATAGAGTCGCAAACTCATGCACAGAGAATATTCTGCGGAGATCAGTACCAGGCAATATATGAATGGCGAGGTGCCAAGAATGCACTCGCAAATGTCGATGCTGATAAAACTCTTTGGTTAACACAGAGTTTTCGATTTGGCAAGAAGATTGCCGATGAGGCAAATGACATTTTGGATTTTCTCGAGGCTCCAGTAAAGGTTGCGGGTTCACCAAAGATAGATTCTTTAGTGAAGCAAGTGATAAATCCAAAAGCAATTTTATGTCGTACAAATGCAGGCGTAATTCAGCAGTTACTGTTTGAATTACAAAAAGGTCGCCGAGTATCGGTCATAGGTCGTACAGAGGAATTAATTTTTTTTACAGAAGCTTGTCAGAAACTTCAGCATGGAATAAGAACGGGACACCCTGAGCTGGCTCCATTTGAAACTTGGAATGAAGTTAAGGCGTATGCCGAGAACTATCCAGATGAAGCACAAGAGATTCGCACAATGATTGATTTAATAGATAAATTTGGAGCGGTACGCCTGCTCGAGGCAATTAGAAAAGTTGTCCCAGAAAGCGATTCTGACGTCTTGATTTCTACTGCACATAGAGCTAAAGGGCGCGAATGGGAATCAGTAAAACTTGCCGGCGATTTCTTGCACCCCAGAGACATGGAGGAAGAGGATTTAAGACTTGCCTATGTGTCAGTTACTCGTGCAATCAAAGAGCTAGATATGTCTGAATGGGCGTTGATTCGCCCTAAGGATGATTACGATCATGAACTGGCCAACTTCGAAGATATTGCAGCAGAGAAAAGTGAATTGGATTCCATAGATGGGGATAAACCAAATCGAAGTGGTGCCCGTTGGCTTTATGAAGAAGATCTATTGCTCGTAACAAAAGCCATTAATGGAGAAAGTTTTATGGATATTGCAGAAGATCTAGAGAGAAGTGACCTGGCAATCTGCTCTCGTTTGGCTAGATGGCTTGTTGAAGGTGTCTATGGAGCGGGTTCAGAAGAGACTACACAGCGCCTATTGGCTGACGCAGATTGGGATGAATCCAAACTAGAGGAATTGAATTCATCGTGGAATGCAGATTTTGAAATTTCTGAGATAGCTGCAATGTTAGGTGTCTCTACTTTTCAAGTGGCACTTGAGGTAGTTAAAAATGATTTAATTGAATATAACAACTTGTTTCATGATGCCGTGCGAAACCATTATGAGATAGAAGAATAAGTAAACTTGAAATTCTGCGAAGGATATCTTTTCAATCCATAATTCTTCTGTGATAATGCTGCCTAATTGAGAGGACAAGATGCCACCATTGGTTGTGCTTGATTTTGAAGGAACATCTCGTTTGGCGAGCGCGAGAGCAACAGAAATAGGCCTCGTTACCCTTGGGAATTCGTTGCAAATTAAGTCAGAATTCGAGACATTAGTAAATTCGCCGGTAACACCAGAATCAATGGCGCTGCAGGTTTCTAGATTAAGCGTACGCGAAATCTCCAAAGCTCCAAATTTTGCAGCGCTTTGGCCCTATGTGCGTGATCTATTCAACGGAAAAGTTATTGTTGCGCATAATAAGATTTATGAAATAAATGTATTGCAGAATGAATTGGCTGAGATTTCTATCTCAAACCTTCCCCCATTTCTCTGCACTCTTGAATGGTCACGCCGAATACTTGGGTCGAAAGTTAGTAACCACCAATTAGCCACACTTTGCAATTATTTTGATATCGAGTTAGTTCATGCCCATGAAGCCATTTCTGATGCGCGAGCTACAGCTCTGCTACTTGGAAAGCTCGTGGCTTTGAGTCCTGCGCTCAAAACTGAGATTCGTAGACTAGAGGGGCAGACTGTTACTTACAAAGGTACTGCGCCGGCCAAGGTGCAGCCTTTAGTAAGAGAGAGATTTCAAACAGAAAATGGGAACTCAGCGAATATAGCCACCGCAAAGGCCAGAATAAAGACGCAAGGCCTGAGTCTTGTTGTAGTTACGGGCACGCCAGATATTGGGAAAGAAGAATTCGGAAGTCTTGTTAAGAAAGTGGGGTTGCAATACCGTGAAACGCCACCAACGAAAAGCACTGCTTTCGTTGTTCAGTCTAATAACGGGCCAGGAATGTCTAAAATTCGTCGCGCCCTAGAGCTCAATGTGCCTGTTTTGTCTGAGTCAGATGCTTTACTTTTGGTCAAGACTTTAGGGAGCAATCGGTAACTTATGCCTGAACTGAACGAGCTGGGCATCGACGATAAACGAAATACTCGTGCGCGTTTTGAGCAATGGGTAAAGAACCCGCAATGCGAAGCTAATGCTTTAAGCGCTGTATTGAATGTGAAGATGAATGAAGTCGCAAAGAGTTTGGGCTACAACCCAGAATACGGACAGTCACCGTTTGCTATTACCCGTGGCCTTCAATTTGAAGGTTGGCTTTTTAAAGAAGACGCCAAAGTCTTACAGAGCTCATTGATAAAAACTGGAATGCTTGATGAATCAGAAACTGGCTTAACTGATCTGCGCCTAACTATGAACGGTGGATCTAAGATTAAATCTATAGATCAAGCGCTTGAAAAATCTCTTGAGCTGATCAAGTCATTAGGGAGCACCAAGAGTAATAATACGCTGGCGATTGTTGCCGGTTTAGCAGTCCGTATTCCTAAAGGTGTAATGCTTCCCGAGGCCACTCTCATAATTGATGTAGCTTTAATTACTAAAGTTGAAAATCGTAGTCGAATCCGAGTTGGTGAAATTAAAGTTTTTCCCGATCGTGGCGGCCATACAGATCCTTCTGAGATTTCAACCGCAAGAGCACAGGCTGGTGTTTATCAACATGCACTTTCTCTCGCAGTAGATGCCCTTAACCTAGATAATCCGCCATTAGTCGACACGACAGGATTCCTGGTATTTACCTGGCCCGGTTCAAACAGCCCAGTCATCCGACCTAATGAAGATTTAACTTTCCAAGCGCTTCGAGCCGAACAAGGTTTCGAAAAACTAGATGCCATGGCTTCAGAATTAGTAGCAAACAAACCAGAAGATTTCTCGGATCATTTCGAATGGATAAGTCATTCGCGAACCGAGTACAAGGAGGCATGCTGGGCATTTTGCGATCTCGCCGCGAGATGCCAAGACATCGCAATAAAGGAGGATCGCGCAATAGTTCTTGGTCGCGACGCAGCTAGATTACTTGGCACCGTGACGGTCACTAGGGCGCTTGATCTTCTTCATGGCGCTGCCCCAAACACAGATTTTGAGAAATCATTGCAATTGCAACTCCAAGAATCTAACTGGGAGGAGCTAAACAAATGAGTGTTCGTGAATTAGTACGACAGTTAAATGCGGTTAAGGCTATTGGCCCGATTCATAGATATTCCACGCTCCATATGCGCATAGATGAAGATCCCATGTTAATAGCTTTTGTTCGCATGGCCGGTGAATCACGACCTTGGGCAATCGCATATGGGAAATACAGTGATGGCACACCAAAAGTTATTTCAGTTCCAGATGGTAGAAATAGAAATGCCGTCATGGAGATGTGCGCTGAATTGGCTGAAGAGATGCTCGAATATTTCCGTGTAGCTGGCTACACATGGGATCCGATTACAAAAGAGAATTTCAATGAAGTACTCATGCCGCAAGTCTGGGTGCCTAGCTCAAGACATGTCGAAATGTTTCATAATTTGCAATATGCATATTGGCGAGTCAGAAAAGGCGATGACCGGACTCAGCCAATTACCGTCTTTGCGCGCCTATCTGGTTGGCTTTTCAGAGAAAGCACCAGACTTGGCCAACAAGTAATTGTTGACACTGCCAAACTTTTCCGCGAGTCGTATGTTTTCCCAGCAGATTCAGCCAGCCTTGGACACCTCGGAACTTGTTTAAAGTGGTTCGATGAACATGAGGATTTAAATAGCGCACGATTTGCTGTGCGAGAGGCAACTTTGCTCCGCGATTCTCCAACATTGGATCCAGAATTAGATAGCAAGATTTTTGCCCCACTGATTGAAAAGAGAAATAAGCTGAATGAAGAGTCTAAGGACACTTCAAAAGTAGATAAACAAATTCACGAAAATTTAGCCGCCGAAGTTACCCGAAGATGGGAACTTGTTAAATCTAGTTATGAGGTATTTCAAAACGACTCGAGAGATATAAATCCTGGAGTAACCGACCTGGCGCGAGCGACCTCTGAAAGTTTTTACTCTCAATTTCAACGAATTGAAGAAGATATGCAAGATCCAGATATGGGTCCTGCATACACACAGCATCCGGAAACCGATTTTCATGGATCTGCCGCGGCTTCAAATTACTTTGTAATGACAGCTTCTGATACTGCCTACATCGCAAAACTCGTCCATGATGATGAGGAACTTCAAGCAGAAGCACTCGCTTCTGGAAAAGCCTTCTTTGCCGACGTAGTAAATGTTGAGAATTTAGGTTCAGGTCGCACAACGACTCCTTTGTGGACTCTTCGTGTTCAAATCGGTGAGAAATTACGTATTCGTGAAGGTGAGAAATATTCGCCACTTAAAGCAAATAAGCACGTCATCCATATCCGATCAGTTGAAGTAATTGACAGTGAAACGCTCGAAGTTAACGCTGAATGGGTAGACCGCAAGACCGTTCAATTGGATTATCCAATAGTTGCTAAACCGGTTGAGCCTAACTGGATCGGTCACAGAATGATGTTTGTACCAAACGATAGCAGCGACTTTGATAAGTCCAGGAGCCGCGCAGTCTGGTCTGCAAGAAGTGGTCCTGGTTCTTGGTTGACCCATGGCTCTGCTCCTGCGAAAGTCGAACCATCAATTGTTGATGACATCACGCAACTTGCAGGCGGAAATTGATGAACAATTTAGATCAGCTCTACTCAAGTTTAGAAAATAACTTAGTCACCGAACTTCTAAACGGTAGACGCTTAGCATTAGTGCAGGCACCGCCTGGTTCGGGAAAAACACACATGTTATTGACCGTAGTTGCAAAGCTCGTTGCCGAAGGAAAATGTGTTGCGTTAGCTGCTCAAACTAATCGGCAGTCTGATGACATTGCCGAACGTTGGGCAAAGGATTACCCAAACCTTCCTGCAACAAGATTAGGAAGTAAGGGAAGTCAGCCCCCTGCCAATTTTCCAACATCAGTTATTTGGGAAACTGAATCTAAAAACCTTGGAAGGGAACCAGGTCTTTACATCTCAACAACTGCCAAATGGACAACATTGCGAGATCCTGAACCTTTTGATCTATTGGCCGTTGATGAGGCGTGGCAAATGGCATGGGCAGATCTAATGCAGTGTGCGAATTTAAGCGCAAGTTATTACATGATCGGTGACCCGGGCCAAATTGCGCCTGTTGTGACAATCGATGTACGACGTTGGCAAACTGCGCCAAGACCACCTCATAAACCAGCACCAGAAGTTGTTATGAGTGATCCTGATTTAGTAAAGGACGCATTTATCGGCGCTTTGCCAGCATGTAGACGTTTACCTTTTGAATCAGTCGAATTTGTTAAACCGTTTTACTCTTTTGATTTTGACGCTTATTCAAAACCTGGAGAGCGCAAGATTCGAATTTCAGACTCAAAAAGTGACGTAAAGCTTGACGCACTTCTTTCGCATTTGAGCTCTGGTCAACCTGCAATTGCGACACTACCAACACCGGCTGATGGCCCAGCGCTTGAAGTAGATACAGAGCTCGCTATCAAGGCCACTGAAATTATCGAATTTCTCCTAAGTTCCAATACCGAAATTGATTTGGGGGATGGCAAATTCCGCAAAATTTCAGCTAGCGATATCGGTGTCTGCGCAACGCACCGTTCAATGAATGGTGAAATTACCAGAAATTTAAAGTCTTCAAGTTTGACTGTCTCAGTCGATACGCCAGAACGTTGGCAAGGTTTGCAAAGACCAATAATGATCGTCGTGCACCCGCTTTCGAGCGTGATCGATCCAGGCGATTTTGATTTGGAAACTGGCAGACTTTGCGTAATGGCGTCACGACACCAGGTAGCTCTGATAATTATTACTCGTGACCATGTTGGATCTACCTTGGCCGGATTTATTCCTGAAGCATCCCAAGCGCCAGGTCAACCTGACAGTGTGGGCCGCGGCCATGCTGCACATCATAAGTTTTGGAATTCTTTAAAGTTGGCAAATCGAATATTCGAACTTATTTAGCTTTTGCTGCAGCTTTACAAATTGGTCGAACATCGCATCTACCGCATTTAGGCACTGTTGGTTTTGCTTCGAATTCTCGGTTCTTAATCCCTTCAGCGGCGGCCACTACAGTCTGAACTGCTGCATCTAGTGCCTTCTTCGAAGTATCAACCGGCGCTCTGTCAGCCGAACCTAAGTCATGGATAAATGCACCTTGCACATCTAATCCTTCACGTTGACCTGCCACTGTATAAATCTGAAGTTGTAGATCAAGTTCACGACCTTCTGTGCTGGTCTTATAATCGACGATCGCCAGGCTATCTGGCTTTCCTTCATGTTTATCCAGGATTACATCAGCACGGCCAAATACGACAACACCAGGAAGGGCTAATTCAAAAGGTCTCTCAACTTCCCAAACACGGTTCATATCGTCGGCATGATCTTTCATGTATTTGAGCACTAATTTCTTTGCACTTTCTCTGAACCGAGTTGCAATTAAATTGTTCGCATACGGCAAGAAAAAGTCAGTCGCGAGAATGCGATCAATATCGATTGGCTTAAGCGGTTTTCCTTTAGCCATCGTCTGTTCCGCAATTGCTCGCATTAGGTGGTGGATTGCCTTGCCATAGCCAATTTCTTCAACAATTACAGGCGGGAACCCAATTAAATTTCTAAGCCAATAACTATGACCGCATTCCAAGTAAGCCGCGATGTCAGAATATGAAATCTGCAACTCTTGATCATCGCTCCCATTTTTATCGCCTACCCAATCTTTAGGATAAGCAAGCTCTTCATCATACTGTGACTGAATAAAGTCAATATAAAGTGATGGCTTAACAGCTCCTTTTTTTACTTTCAGATGCGCAGAGAGTGATAGCCATTCTCGAGCGCGAGTCATCGCCACATAAAAAAGCCTTCTCTCGTCTGCATCTGATCCCTCATAGCGCATCCGATCAAAAAGTTCTGTTGGCACAAGCCAGTTTTTAGCTCTTCCTGATCTGCTGCTCGGAAATCGGTTAGCCGTTAAGGAAGGCAAAAAAACAGCATCCCATTCAAGGCCTTTAGAGGCGTGCACTGTCATTAATTCAACAGAGTTTGTCTTAACGTCGTTTTCGCCTTCAAAATCAATGTACTCATCTACGGCAACATTTATCATCAGAGAAGCCAAATTTGTGAAGTAGTAGGACTTTTGGTCGGATGCGCCTACCTGTTGTTCAGGCGCGTCTGGGTTTTGCCTTGAACGTTTTTGTACAGATTCAAAATCAGCGATAAATCCTTGGAATCGTGCAATTGTTCCTAGTCGTGATGCAAATACCGGATCCTTTATATCCCATTCTCTGACGCCTAACATCGATGAGATTTCATACACTTCTGAAACTAAATCTAGTTTTCTCGAATCAGTGCCAACTTTAGATTTAAGCTCGATCAAATACATTTCAAACTTTTTCCACGCGCTCCCTTTTATGCCATAAACACTCTTAGCGAGTAACTCTAAGTCGGCAAGATCGACAGACTCTCTTGTGTATTCGAATCTGCGCTTCCATTCAAAGTCAGCGACCCAAGCGAAAATTCTGCCTAGAAAGTCTGCATCTGGCTGGTCAAACAATCCCATGCGACCGCCAGGTTGCACTGGAATAGCATGAGCTTCGAATGCTCTCATAATTGCAGGGTATGAAGTTCTGCCTCGCACTAAAACAGCAATCTTGTTGTATTCAAATCCTCGCCGCACAAGGCTATTTATCGAAGCTGCAAGCTCAAGTGCCTCTTGTTCTTCGCTTTCATAATCACTCACGATATCTAGAGCAGGACCGTTATGTTCGCGAGCAGCCGTCATTTCTTTTTCTAATCGGCCTGGAATCGTCTTGGCGAATTTATCAGCAATTTCGACAATTGGTGGCCGAGAACGGCGGTTCGCAAGCAGTTCGAACTTAGTGACCTTTTTGTATCTCTTCGCAAATGTTGTGATGTTATCTACAGATGACCCTCTCCACTGGTAAATTGCTTGATCATCGTCGCCAACTACAACTAGATCGGCTTTCCCAATTGGTTTAGCCAGTAAGGAAATGAGTTTTTCCTGTGCGGGATTAACGTCCTGATATTCATCAACAATTAAATGTTTAATGTCAGAGGTGATCCTCTTGTGCACGTCAGCATCCTGTAGCACCTCAACAGCTCTTGCGATTTGTTGGCCAAAGGTGAGAAGCCGGTACTCGTCCATAAATTGATTAAATCGCTCAATACTGAATTTCAAATTGTCAGGCAGGTCCTCAGTATTTAGTAGTTCATTTTCAACTACATCTAAGTTCTCACGAAAGATGCTCATTCCTCGAAAGAGCTTTCCTGTTGGGTCTAAATCTTTGACTTTGAGGAAATGTGCCTGCCTCTGCACAAAGGCTGCCAGTTGATTTTCGTCCATGACGTCGTAAGACTCGTATTTCCCTACATACCGAGTGAGCATTTGGAAACAGAAACCATGAATCGTGCCAACATACATGTTCCCAAGCTTGTCTGCCGCTGATTTTCCTGCGAAAACTTCAACCCTATCTCGAACTCTTGCCTTCAACTCCTCGGCGGCTTTTTCTGTAAATGTGAAGGCAACTATTTCTGACGGATCAACGCCCTCTGCAACTAAGGTAGCAATTCGTTGAGATACAGTTTCTGTCTTTCCCGAGCCAGCACTTGCAATTATTTGAAGGTGACTGCCACGATGATCTACAGCTGCTTGCGCCTGGCCAGTCAGTGTTGGAAAACTCGAATCACTTTGAGTCATTAGTGAATTGTGCCTTGATTCGAAGACTATTTCTCTCCCTGACGCGCCTGATTTAGTGAATTTAAGATCTTTCAATTCATAAGCATAATTAGTAGTATCCCTCTAAATAGCAAGGGGACGAAGTGCCAGATCAACCAGAGAAATTAGACATCGAGACAACTCCACCAAACGTGAATGTCTTGGAAAAACTGAAGACGATACTTCCTGGTGTATTTGCGGATGGCATTGTTGATGCCCAGCGAATAGCAGATTTAGTTGGATTTCCATTGGCTAGCGTTCGAGACGGTAAAGAACGCTTTGGCTTATCTTGGGCACAAAAAAAGGAGGCAGTTCAAGCTCTTTTGATTCCAAGCATGGCAACTCTTGCGCCTGATTCAGATGCATCAGTTAATTGGGACAATGCCGAAAATATTTTTATTGAAGGCGATAACCTTGAAGTTCTTAAGCTTCTGCAGAAATCATATAACGATCAAGTTAAGCTTATTTATATTGATCCGCCTTATAATACTGGCAATGATTTTGTTTATAATGATGATTTCAATGAGCCAGTAAGACATTACTTGGAAGTCACTGGTCAAGTTGATTCAGAGGGCAACCGACTTGTAGCAAATACTGATACTTCTGGGAGAAAAAGCAGCAAATGGCTTTCTATGATGTACCCGAGAATCAAGTTAGCTCATAACCTTTTAAAGGATGATGGGGCGATCTTCATTTCCATAGATGACAACGAGGTGCACCACCTTCGTTTATTGCTAAATGAAATCTTTGGGCCAGAAAATTTCATTGCGCAACTTATTTGGAAGAGCAAGAGCGGCGGAGCTAATGACAGTGCATATTTTGCAATTGACCATGAATACATTATTTGTTACGCCCGCAACGCGAAAGCCTATAAACTAAATCTAGACAAAGAGGCGGAAGTAACAACAAGCTACCCACTATCGGATGAAAATGGCAAATACGCACTAGAAAGACTGGACAAGCAGAATTTGCAGTACAGCAAATCCATGGATTACGAGATTACAGGACCAGATGGTCTGACTTATAAGCTTGAACATAGGACACCAGGTAAGCCGAATGCAACCTGGAGGTGGGGAAAAGGAACAGTTCAGGCACGCATGAATGAGCTTGTCTTCAAAGAGGGAAAGATTTATACAAAGAATTATAAGAAAGAGGGAGCTATTCCCCGTAGCCTTTTAATTGAAGAAAGGTTTGGGCGCACTAGGACTGGAAGCACTGAAGTAAATGAATTACTGAATGCTAATTATTTCGATAATCCGAAACCAACAAAATTAATCAGACACCTAGTCCGAATCGGAAGCAATGAAGGCGATATAGTGTTGGATTTTTTTGGTGGATCTGGTACAACCGCCCATGCAGTACTCCTTGAAAACTCGCAAGCTTTGGAAAAACGTAAATATATTTTGGTTAGCATTCCTGAGGAGACAGCAGAGAAATCTCGTGCACGCGAAGATGGAATTTTGCAAATTACGGAGATAGCCAAACTCCGCATTAAATCGGCGATGGCCGAGATTAAGAATTCAGAAATACAAGGATTGCGTTGGCTAAAACTTTCACAATCCTGTTTTCTGTCGGGTGTTAGCGAAGACAAAAATGGCCAGCTAACCTTGAATGCAAATACCTTGGTTTCTGATGTAGACCCTGATGCACTCGCTACTGAGATTTTCCTGAAGTCAGGAATTCGACTCGATCAAGAATGGGTACGAATCAAGATTGGCGAAGGGGAGGCGGTGTACTGTGGCGGATTGGTTGCTTATCTGTCTAAAGTTATAACTAAAGATTTGTTTAACCAGCTTAAGAATATTGAATCCGCTCATACTTTTGTATTTCTAGAAGATGCATTTGCTGGACTTGACGCTGAAAAGGTGAATCTACACTTCGCATTCAAGCAAGCTAATTTAGTCATGAAAACGATTTAAATTGACAGTAGAAATTAAATTCGAAAGCAACCTCGACTTCCAATCTCAGGCAGTTGACAGCATTGTAGACATCTTTGACGGCGCGAACATAGCGACCTTGAATGCTGTTGATTCTAAACTTGAATCCGAATTGCGGGATGCCGCAGACTTATTTAGCAATGGTGTTTATTCTAATATGCTCAACATTTCTCGTGATGCTCTAATTGAGAACATACAACGAGTCCAGTCTAGAACGAGAATTAACTCATTGGGCGAGGAGCAGCCTATTGTTCCTGAGAAATTTAGAAGTATTATCGAAAATGACCAGTGGCCATCTGATTTTTCCATTGAAATGGAAACAGGTACAGGCAAGACATATGTGTATTTACGAACTGCAATTGAACTTTATCTTAAATATGGACTAAGTAAATTTGTCATCGTAGTACCTTCTATAGCAATTCGCGAGGGAGTTATTTCTACGCTCAAGTTGACGCGCGAACATTTCAAAGAACTTTTCTCTGGTGTTCAATACGATTTTTTTATTTATGATTCTAAAAATACAAATCGTCTTCGGCAATTCGCTACCGCATCACATTTACAATTTCTAGTTATGAATATCGCATCATTTAATAGAGATGACAATATAATTAAGCGTGAATCAGACGTGTTAAATGGCCAAGCGCCTATTGATTTCATTCATGCTGTAAGACCCGTAGTTATTATGGATGAGCCTCAAAAATTGGGTGGCGAGCTAAATACTTTAGCGATTAGGAAGTTAAATTCTATTTTTAATATCCGATATTCCGCTACCCATACTGAGCTTCATAACCTCATGTATAGACTTACTCCAGTCGATGCTTATGAAATGCGTCTAGTTAAACGAATAAATGTTCTTTCCATGACATCAGAAATTGACAGGAATGTCCCTTATGTTGAAGTTGTTTCTATTTCGAGTTCTACGGCATCAGTCACAGCTGTGTTATCAGTTACGAAAGGTAATTCAGTTAAACAATTGAGGGTAAAGAGAAATTCCGATTTACACGATTTAACTGGGCTGCAGATTTACGAAGGTTGGGTTATTGAGGATATTCACGTAGGCGACGATTCGTCGGTTGCCAAGGTTGAATTCGCCAATGGACGTGTCCTAAGAAAAGGATCTAGTACGGGCGTTGATACGGATTCCTGGCAAAGAGCCCAAATTAGAGCAACGATTGAAGATCATTTTGAAACAGAGCTCAAGCTCAAACAGAAAGCAGCGCTAGGTGTGATTTTGCAAATCAAGCCGCTAACTCTTTTCTTCATTGACCGTGTTGCCAACTATGCACCCGATGATGGCAAATTCAAGCTCTGGTTTGAAGAGGAGTATGAAGGTGTGGCATTGATGAGTAAGTATCGGAATTTGGAAATGCCTCCCGCTCATTCTGCGCATAAAGGGTATTTCGCCAAGTCAAAGACTGGGGCAAAGGACTCCGTTGAAGGTAGGAGCAACAAGGAGGATGAAGAGGCTTTTGATTTGATCATGTCAAAGAAAGAGCAATTGTTATCACCTGAGGAGCCGGTCCGGTTTATTTTCAGTCACTCAGCGTTGGCGGAAGGTTGGGATAATCCAAATGTTTTTACAATCTGCAATCTGCAGGAAACTCATTCGGAGGTGAAACGACGTCAGCAAATTGGTCGAGGACTTCGTCTTCCAGTGATGGTATCGGGCGAGCGTTGCAGAGTTGAAGAAGTTAATCATTTAACTGTTATAGCGACTGAAACATTCGAAAAATATGCAAAAGGTTTGCAGGAAGAAATTCAGAAAGAAACTGGTTTAGAATTTGCAGGACTAATTAAGAATAAGCGTGATCGCGTTGTACTAAAGCCAAAAGAGGGATTTGAAGCCATGGATGGCTTCCGTGAACTTTGGGCCAAAATAGCAATCCGCACTAAGTACCATCTAGATTTCAAAACGGATGATTTAGTGGTAGAGGCAGTTAGGCGACTGAAAGGCTACGAGCGCATCGCTAGCCCTCTGCTAAACATCGAAAAACAAAGTATCGCTTCAATAAGTACCGAAAGAGGAATTTCTAAGGGCTCGGCCTTGATAAAAAAGCCGAGAACAATTGGGATAAGCAGAAAATTTCCCGATATTCTGAAACAGCTCTCAAGCGATGTGCCAGTTTCTAGATCAACTATTCATAGGGTAATCATGGAAAGTGGCAGATTAGATGAGGCTAAAGTAAATCCTGCAGAATTTGTATCACAAGTACACTCAGCCCTTTTTGGTGCATTAGCAGCGACACTCATGAAACATGACGGAATTAAATATGAAAAGATTGAAGATAAGAAGAATTCTTCGTGGAGACTTGATTTCTTCAAAAATCATTTTGCAGAATCTTATGAAGATAACTTAATTTCAGTGTCAAAAAGCATATTTGAGCGAATTCCTGTGGATTCTCTTATCGAACGAAGATTTGCTGAAGGATTAGACGCACGAGAGGATGTTGATTTATTTCTTAAGTTACCGTCCTGGTTCAAAATTGATACACCTGTGGGAGGCTATAACCCAGATTGGGCAATAGTAAGACGAGATTTAAGAAATGAGAGAAAAATTTACTTAGTGCGCGAGACTAAAGGCACTGCAAATTTAGACGAGCTATTCCGAGAAAGCGAAGTTTGGAAGGTCACTTTTGGCCGCAGACACTTTGAGGCCATAAATGTTGACTACAAAGTAGTCAAAGAGTCTAAAGACTTAGATAAAGATGAGTTACCAATTTTAGAACATTCTGTTTGGGAGAATGCGCTCAAGCCTAGCGATTAAATCGGATTTGAATATTTAACTTTATGAAAGTTGACTTCCCAACCGAGTAAAGAGCACCATATTTATGTCGCTTTGTTGAGGGTCTTTCAAATCGCAAATTTCTAAATAGGTATTCCTCGAAGTTTAGGCGTGAATTCATGTAGTAGAAAATAAGTGAACCATCATCCTTTACAACCATAAGCCCCTTAAATTTAGAAGCGTTACCTTTCCACTGTGTACTTGGTCTTAATCCCATCGATACCGCACCAAGAAATTCCTTCAATTTAAATAATGGTTGCTCTGACGATTTCTCAGAAACTGGGAATATTCGCTCAGAGATTTCTGAAAAACTCTTTATGTGGTCGTTGATGTAAGACTCAAGTAGAACTCTGGCTAAATGTTCGGGAAGTTGACTATCGACATACCTTAAGTTCTCTTCAAAAATTTGACTTTGGTAGCTGCTGTATTTCAGTTTAAATCCAGAGTCAATAATATTTCTTATGTTTTGTGGGTGACTACTTGGTGTTTTTGAAATGTCAGGGATCTGTAAATTAGCATCTGTTTTCTCTGGAATTAATTCGTAGATTATGTTTGTCGATCCAGAGGAATTTAACAGTGTCGAAGCTTGTCCGAGTTGCGATTTTATACTGAAACCAAATCTAGGCGTAGGTCCATCTGTTTCAGGATCTGCAATCACGAGGGAAATGTCTGTTTCGCGCTCGCTCGAACCTGCGCTAATTGTCCGCTTATGCAGAAGCTTTAGTAGGTTATTGCCACTTTCAAGTGAAAAAGTTTTTCTGGCTTTATCACTATTCAATTCTTGAAAGAAAAATTCAAGATGATTAGAAATGGCAGTTCTTTCTAGCTCATCAATAAGTGAATTATTCTCATAAATTTGGACTTTATCCTTTTGTATATCATATTTAAGTTCGCCCTGCAGATCATGAGCAGAAATAATCACTTGCAAAACTTTGAAATATAGATCATCTATCGGATTCTGATTTTCATCTGCTGCGAAGGCTCCACCGTTTACAAGCAAAGTAGCCAACGCTAGTAGTTCACTCCATTCCCCAATATTTCCACGAGTTTGTGTTACGTCAGCCACGTGGATTTTCCAGAGACTTAATTATTTCTTTTGCGTAGTCTTGAATCGCCCAGACAGCCACACTGTTTCCGAGCTGTTTCATGGCGGCAGAATCAGAGACTGGAAATTTGAATGTACTTGGAAAGCCCTGCATGCGAAGACCTTCAATTGGCGTTAAGCGCCTTACTTTTCCATCAACTCTGTAACCATCCCAGTTTCTGCGGTCATCAATAGGTGATGATTTTCCACCAACGCGCAACGTAAATCCGATTTCACGATCTACTTTGCCTTTCATTACTTCAGACATATCAAACTTTAGTGGCTTCTTTTTTGGATAATTAAATACAGTCTCTGGATTTCTAAACCCGATCATAAAAAGGCGAGGTCTGTGTTGAGGTAAGCCATGGTCGGATGCCTTAACAATCGCATGATGGAATGAATAACCAAGATCTTCAGTCAAAGTGCGCTTGATCGTTTCAAATGTTCGGCCCGAATCGTGGCTATAAAGTCCACGTACATTTTCTAAGAAAAATGCTTTAGGTTGCTTAGCCTTGATTATCTGGGCAATGTCAAAAAAGAGAGTCCCTCTTGTATCTTCAAAACCTTTTTTGAATCCAGCTTGGCTGAAAGGTTGGCAAGGAAATCCACCAGTGAGAATGTCAAAGTTTGGAATTTCAGATTTATTAACTTTTGTAATGTCTCCTACGAAGTTACCTGACTTAAACAGTTTAGGCGACACCTTGGTGAAATTACGTTCATAAGTTAGCCGCGCATCTTCATCCCATTCGGAGGCGAAAACGCATTCAGCGCCGACTTTATGAAAGGCTAAGTGAAAACCACCGATCCCTGCGAAGAGATCTATGAACTTATAGGTTTTCACTTGCAACTCCCTGTGTTGATTTCAGCAAAGGCTACCCGGAGTTGCTGACATTTAATGCTAGTTAGACATCCAAATTAAGGATTACTTAACCCTACCTAACACTCCGCATCACAGCTGTTACCTTGCCCAGGATCTCGCAATTGTTTCCATCGATAGGTGCGAAGTTGTCGTTGGCAGGCAGTAGCCAGATCTGGCCGTTCTTGCGTGAGAATGTTTTGACGGTAGCTTCGCCATCGATCATGGCGGCAACAATTTCGCCGTTGTTGCAATCCTTTTGAGAGCGAATTACTACGTAGTCTCCGTCGCAGATTGCGGCATCGATCATTGATTCTCCGACAACGCGAAGCATGAATAGATCTCCGCTGCCGACCAGGGATTCAGGTAGCGGGAAGGTCTCTTCGACTTCTTGTTCGGCGGTAATTGGGCCACCGGCTGCGATACGACCTACAAGCGGGATGTATTTGGTCTTATCGACGGGGGCTGAATTCTCTAGGGTTTTATCTTCTGGCATGAGGACTTCGATGGCGCGGCCACGGGTTGGGTCGCGGCGGATGAAGCCCTTCTTCTCGAGCGATTCAAGCTGGTAGGAAACGCTGGCAGTTGAGGTTAGCCCGGCTGCTACGCCGAGTTCGCGCATCGTTGGGGGATAGCCCTGGGTCTCAACGGCTGACTTGATTGCTTCGAGGATCTTTAATTGGCGCCCAGTTAGGCCATGTGGGCCAGGGGTGTCGGGCAGCTCTGAAACATTGGATTTTTCGCTCATGGGATAAGAGTAGAACATATTTTCGATAATGTCGAACATTTGTTCGCTTTGGGGTTGCTTTTTGTCAGTGGTGGGGTGTTTACTATGACATATACGAACAAGTGTTCGAATAGAAACAGTATCTACAACTTGAAGGAGTAAGACCATGAGCACAGCAACCTTCCCCGCTGGCACATATAACTTCGACCGTCCGTCCGCCGGTGTGTGCCTCACCCGTCGTGGTCGATTAGCGCGCACGCTCTTGGTTCTTTCTCTCTCAGTTGTATTAGGTGCTGGGTTTGCAATGAACGCTGGTGCCGGTGATGCGCTATCAGCAGCCAAAATCAATGGTTCTAGCGATTCAGTTAAGTCATACGTTGTCGTAACAGTTGCAAGTGGTGAAACACTTTGGTCACTTGCATCGCAAATGGCCGATGGTGGCGATGTGCAGGCGTTGGTTGGAGATATTGCGTCAGCTAATTCGCTAAGTGGTGTTGATGTAACTGCTGGCCAAAAGCTTCGCATCCCAGTTAAGTAGGGCCGAACATGACCGAGTCATATAACGCTAAAGTCCAAGAAAATAAGGCTTTATTGGTACCTATTGAGATTATAGAAAAATTGAATTTGCAAGAAGGCGATGAAGCCGAATTCTCATTGAATGACGCTGGTTTTATCGAGGTAAAGCCAGTTGTAAGTGAACTTAATCCTGTTCTTGAATTAGCCGGAAAATATTCAAAAGCATTTAAGAATTTTGATCTCGCTAAAGAACGTGAAGGCTGGCGATAGGGCCAGGCTGATCGCCTGATTTGGGGGATATGTCCGATTAACTGCATGGGCTTGGGTCGTCGCCGGTCGAGTTGATGACGCCGGACTGCCAAGCGACACGCGGAGTAAGCCCAACACACTCCTCATCCCAAAAAACCCTAAAGTCTTAACTTATAGTTACCACTAGATGTAGTGGTCGAAATGAGATATAGTTCCATAAGTAGTGGTTTTCAGCCCTACTTACAGGTTTTCTCAGGAAAGTCCATTACACCTAAATTTAGAAAAACATCGCATTCGAAAGGAGACACGCCGCATGATCTGCCCATTCTGCCGACATGACGATTCCCGCGTAGTCGACTCTCGCCCAGCTGATGATGGCTCACAAATCCGCCGTCGTCGCGAATGCACCGAATGCGGCGCTCGCTTTACTACCCAGGAAACCACTTTGCTTAACATTGTTAAGCGATCTGGGGCCTCTGAACCATTTAGCCGCGAGAAAGTTATCGCCGGCGTATCAAAGGCCTGTCAGGGCCGCCCAGTAAATAACGATGATCTTGCTCTGTTAGCGATGCGGGTTGAAGAAACCTTGCGCGCTACCGGCCAAGCCGAAATCGAAGCTCAAGAAGTTGGTCTAGCCATCTTGGCGCCACTTCGTGAATTAGATGAGGTCGCTTACTTACGGTTTGCCTCGGTATACCGTAGTTTTTCCTCCCTTGAAGATTTTGAAGGTGAGATCGCACTTCTCCGCGCCGCTCCTTCAACTCCCGCTTCAAAGACTTCCTTAATACAAAACGCAAGTGAAGTTTCTTCCTCAGAAAAAACTTTAACTGCACCTTCCCGTACGGCAACGCCCAGTAAATAGCGGTTTTAACTAGCAATAGTTATTACCGCTAACCGCTCGGCACTTTCGAAAAACTAGAAACCCCACTAGTAACAATTTAATAAGCAGTAAAAGCATTAAAAATCAGGGCTCATAGCACTCACTTCGAGTCAGCAGAACTGATTTATAAAAAACGACGCAATTAGAAACTGGAGATTTAAATGTCAGATACGGTTATCAACCGCGCAGCAGCGAAAGTAAAGCCTGGGAAGGGCCTAACGATCGAACGTATTTACACCACCGATGGTGTGCACCCATATGACCAAGTCACCTGGGAACGCCGCGATGTGGTCCAGACCAACTGGAAAACTGGCGAAACAGTATTCGAACAACGTGGCGTTGAATACGCTGACTTCTGGTCAGTAAACGCGTCAATGATTGTTACAACAAAGTATTTCCGTGGCGCAGTTGGCGCGGAAAACCGTGAGTGGTCCTTGAAACAGGTAATCGATCGCGTCGTTCTTACCTACACAAAGGCCGGAAAAGAAAACGGTTATTTCAACACTGATAAAGATGCTGAAATTTTCGAGCACGAACTTACCTACATGTTGCTACACCAGGTCTTTAGCTTTAACTCTCCAGTCTGGTTTAACGTAGGTACAAATGCGCCACAGCAAGTATCAGCATGTTTCATCTTGTCAGTTGATGACACCATGGATTCAATTCTTAACTGGTACCGCGAAGAAGGAATGATCTTCAAGGGCGGTTCAGGTGCTGGTCTTAACTTGTCACGCATTCGTTCATCAAAGGAATTGCTTAAGTCAGGTGGCACAGCCTCTGGCCCAGTTTCATTTATGCGCGGTGCTGACGCGTCCGCTGGCACCATCAAGTCAGGTGGCGCAACACGTCGCGCTGCAAAGATGGTTGTTCTAGATGTTGATCATCCAGATATCGAAGAATTCATTGAGACCAAGGTTGCTGAAGAAGACAAGATTCGCGCACTTCGCGATGCTGGCTTCGACATGGATCTTGGGGGCAAAGACATTATTTCTGTGCAATACCAGAACGCTAATAACTCAGTTCGTGTAAGCGATGAATTCATGCGCGCATACGAGAACGGCACCGAGTTCGGTCTAAAGGCTCGTTCAACTGGCGAAATTATCGAGACAGTTGATGCACGTGCGCTATTCCGCAAGATGGCCGAAGCTGCATGGGCATGTGCTGATCCAGGAATTCAATATGACGACACCATCAATGATTGGCACACCAATCCTGAGACCGGTCGCATCAATGCATCAAACCCATGTTCTGAATACATGTCACTAGATAACTCATCTTGTAACTTGGCTTCACTTAACTTGATGAAGTTCCTAAAGGCTGATGGTTCATTTGATGCGAAGACATTTGCTCGCGCAGCTGAAGTAATCATCACTGCCATGGATATCTCAATCTGTTTCGCAGATTTCCCAACTCAAGCAATCGGTGACACAACACGTTCATACCGTCAGCTTGGAATCGGATACGCAAACCTTGGCGCGCTACTTATGGCATCAGGTCTTGCATACGATTCAGAAGGTGGCCGCGCCCTAGCTGGTGCGATCACATCGCTAATGTCAGGTGTTACTTACAAGCGTTCAGCTGAACTAGCTGGAATCGTTGGGCCATACGATGGCTTCGCACAGAATGCCAAGCCACATGCTCGCGTAATGCGCAAGCACGCTGCTGCATCATCTTCTGCAAAGTCAATGACAACTCTTGATAAAGATGTTTGGGCCGAAGCAAATAAGGCCTGGGATCTATGTCTTTCAACTGGCGATAAAAACGGCTGGCGTAACGCACAGATCTCTGTGCTTGCACCAACTGGCACTATCGGCCTAATGATGGATTGCGATACAACTGGTATCGAACCTGACTTCTCACTAGTTAAGTTCAAGAAGCTAGTTGGCGGCGGTTCAATGCAGATTGTTAACCAGACTGTGCCTGCAGCTCTTAAGAAGCTTGGCTATGCAGATGAGACCATCGAAGCAATCGTTGAATTCATTGCAAACAACGGACACGTCATTGATGCACCTGGCTTAAAGCTAGAGCACTACGACGTATTCGATTGCGCACTTGGTGCACGATCAATTGCGCCAATGGGCCACGTTCGCATGATGGCTGCATGTCAGCCATTCCTATCTGGTGCGATCTCAAAGACCGTTAACTTGCCAGAAGATGCAACTGTTGAAGATGTCGAAGAGGTTTACTACGAGAGTTGGAAACTAGGCATCAAGGCACTTGCTGTTTATCGCGACAATTGCAAAGTTGGTCAACCGCTATCTGATGGCAAGGCAAAGAAGAAGGAAGTTGAAGTCGAAGCTGCAGCACCTGCTGCTGCAACACGTAAGCGCCTTCCAAAGTCTCGTCCATCACGCACCACATCATTTGCAGTCGGTGGCGCTGAGGGTTACATGACCTCAGGTGCATATGCCGATGGCGCACTTGGTGAGGTATTCCTAAAGCTAGGCAAGCAAGGTTCAACACTTGCCGGTGTAATGGATGCATTCTCAATCGCAGTATCAATTGGTTTGCAATACGGCGTACCGCTAGAGACCTTCGTCGAGAAGTTCACTAACTTGCGCTTCGAGCCAGCTGGTATGACTGATGACCAAGATATTCGTATGGCGCAATCAATGATGGATTACATCTTCCGTCGTCTAGCCCTTGATTACCTGCCATTTGAAACACGTAGCGCAATGGGTCTCTACACAACTGCAGAGCGCGCACGCGCACTTGAAAGCGGCGAATACACCGCAGATGTTGCAGCAGTGACCGAAACCCTTTCGCAGTCAGCAGCACCTGCAGCCGTTGCAACCCCAGCACCTGCTGCCCCTGCAAAGGTTCAAGATGTGAAGATCGAAGAAGCACCACGTGCTTACAACTCTTCAACTGAACTTATGGAAGCAATCACCGGTATCGCGTCCGACGCTCCGCTATGTATGACTTGCGGCGTGAAGATGCGTGCATCAGGCGCCTGCTACGTCTGCGAAGGCTGTGGCAACACCTCAGGTTGCTCATAAGACACGCTGATCTAAATCACAGGTTTAGGGTTTAAAAGCCCGTAAACTACACGCATTAAAGAAACTACCTTCGCGGGTTATCCGGTTCGCGGGGGTTTTTCTTTGCCCAAAAATACCTCCCTCGAAAAGCTAGGGCATTGGCTAGCCAACTATTTGAATTAGGAAACTATTACCGAACGTTTCGAAAGCCCCATGAAATAACCTTCAATTAAAGTTTGCGGCGCTTTATGATCACCGGTGCCAAGGGCCACAAATAGGGGAGTGAAATGCTCCACCGTCGGATGCGCATAAGGCATTCCAGGTGCGAGTTCTTTAAAGTTTGCCAAAGTATCAAAATCAGCACTTGCTAAAGAATCAGCTGCCCACTGATCAAATTCAGATGACCAAGTTGGTGCAACGGCATCGATTCGCCAATCGCGTAAATAGCGCAACCCATGAGTTAAGAAACCCGAACCAATAATTAATACACCTTCATCACGAAGTGGCTTTAAACGTGCACCAAGTTGCATTAATAAGCCAGGGTCAGAAGTCGGCATAGATAACTGCAGAACCGGAATATCGGCCTCTGGGTACATGATGCGAAGCGGAACCCAAGCACCGTGGTCAAGACCGCGATTGCTAAGTACGACAGGCTGGTTATCTGGCATCAGGGCTGCAACTTGAGAAGCCAAAGCTGAGGCGTCGGGAGTTTGATATGTCATCTCATAAAATTTGCGATCAAAGCCACTGAAGTCATAAACCAATGGCGTGCCAGAAACCGGGCTGCTCAAAGTAATCGGTTCGGCTTCCCAATGAGCGCTTACGATCAAGATTGCTTTCGGCTTGGCTATCTGGGCCGCGATACCGGCTAACTCGGAAGTCCAGAGCGCATCATCTAGCAACATGGGCGCCCCGTGGCCGATGTAGAGAGCAGGCATCTGAGACATAGCTCGATCATAGTCGCATTTAGTTGAAATTTCAACTAAATGGAATTGGCTAAGGTGGCGCAGTGAGTAACGCGCTATCGACCCAAACCCGCAAAGCCCTTGAGGCTGCTGTTGCGGCGATCGGCGGGCAAACTCGTGAAGGTCAGATTGAAATGGCCGAAGCAGTAGCTAATGCGCTTAGCGATCAACACCATTTAATGGTGCAAGCTGGCACTGGCACCGGTAAATCTTTGGCTTACTTAGTGCCGGCGTTAGTTCATGGCCGAAAAGTTTTAGTGGCAACTGCGACTCTGGCTTTGCAGCGACAGTTAGTTGAACGCGATCTGCCAGCTGTGGTGCCTGCGCTAGAAAAAGCGCTGGGTCGCGAAATTACTTACGCAGTTTATAAAGGCGTTGGAAACTATGTTTGCTTGCAGAAAATGAATTCGGAAAATGCTGACCCAGATGGCCAAGTACTTCTAGAAATTTCTAGTTTAGGAAAAGATGCCAATCGCTTAACTGCTTGGGCTAACACACCTGGAGTTAGCGGTGATCGCGATGATGCACCCGAAGTTGATCGGCGAGTTTGGTTAGCGAATTCATTGTCGGGTCGCGAATGCGTAGGCGCCGATGTTTGTGCTTATGGGCTGCAATGTTTTGCGGCGAAAGCAAAAGCTAAAGCCCAGACTGCCGATGTAGTAATTACTAATCACACATTGCTTGCCATTGAAATTGTTGATTCGCATCCGATCCTGCCCGAGCGCGATGCGGTAATTCTTGACGAAGCTCACGAATTCATGGATCGCACGACACAAGCCGTCACTGAAGAATTAACGAGCGCACGGGTTATTAGGGCTGCGGCTATGGCGCGTAAACACTTGCCTGGAAAAATCGCAGATACTTTTGTGAAAGTGGCCGATGATTTCCATGATGCGATGGCTGATTATGGCCAAGATATTCGTGGTGATTTCACCAAGAGTGGACGACTAGAAGATATTCCATCATCGCTAGAAGCCCCTATTCGTAAGGTTTTAGAGGCCGCTAAGGCGATTATTCAATTGATCGCAGTCGATGAAGAAATCGTTGATTCAGACACGATTGCAGAGCGGGCTCGGGTAAAAGGCGCGGTAAATGAGATCTCAACTACTTGTGGCAAATTACTTAAGCAGAGTAATAACCAGGTGCTTTGGTACGAGCCAACGTTCTCAACTCTTTACTTAGCACCACTTTCAGTCTCTGAAGTTCTGCGGTCGAACCTTCTGACTAAGACGCCAGTAATTGCGACTTCAGCAACATTGACCGTTGGTAACTCATTTGATGCCATGGCTAAATCAATTGGGTTCTTAGTGGGCAACGATCCAGATGCCGAAGTTGCTAAAGATGAAATCGATCCAGCCAATGTGCAGATGCTAGATGTTGGCTCACCTTTTGATTTCGCCAATCAAGGCGTGCTTTATTTACCAAAGCATTTACCCGAACCAGGGCGCGATGGCTTAAGCCAAGAAGTGCTCGATGAAATTGGCGAGCTAATCGATGCAGCAGGTGGTCGCACCCTTGCCCTCTTTAGTTCGTGGCGCGGAGTCGAAGCAGCTGATGCGCATTTGCGAAAAGTTTTGGCCGAACTACCAATCAAAATCATTACCCAAAAACGTGGTGATTCAGTTGGTCCACTCGTTGAAAAATTTGCCGCCGATGAAACTTCAATCTTGTTAGGCACGATGTCATTGTGGCAAGGCGTCGATGTTCCGGGGCGGGCATGTTCGCAAGTAATTATTGATCGCATTCCGTTTCCGCGCCCAGATGAACCAGTAATGGCAGCGCGCGCAGCTCAAGCAGATAAAGCGGGCGGTAGTGGGTTCATGCAAGTTTCGATGCCACGTGCAGCCCTGCTTTTGGCCCAAGGCACCGGTCGCTTAATTCGTTCCGAAGCTGATCGCGGCGTAGTTGCCATTCTTGATTCGCGCATCGTTAATAAGCGTTACGGCAGTGTGCTCTTGAACTCAATGCCACCGCTCTGGCGCACCTCTGACCCAGCAATCGTGCGAGATTCACTGCGCCGATTAGCGCAAGAAATGTAAAGATTGCCCATGCCCAGAATTAACACCAGCAACTTGGTGGAACAACGCGAATGGCGCCGCAGCCAGTTAATCGGTGCTGCCGCAGCAATTGCGCTGGAATCTGGCAGTGAAGCGATAACGGTCTCGGCAGTGGCGCAGCGAGCCGGCCTGGCCCGAACCTCGGTATATGAATATTTCGGCAGCAGCGCCGAATTAGTTGCCGACCTAATCATTGAAGAGTTAACTGGATTTACCAATATTTTAAATGCAGCGATCGAGCCAGCAGATACGCCGGAAGAGGCGATTGCACATTGGATTAAGTCAGCTTTGCTCTACATCGCAGATGGTCGCCACCTTCTAGCTAAAGCACTAAGTGCAACATCGTTGCCGATTAATCGCAGCGCTGAAATTGGCGCCGCCCACCGTGCCTTACTGGCCCCGCTAACTTCAGCGCTAACTCAGTTCGGTGTCAAAGATTTAAATTACGCACTTAGCATGATTCAGTCTTTGACCGATGCTGCAACAAAACGAATTGAAAATGGAAACGACGCCGAGGGCGAGATTTCTAAAACAACTGCGTTCTGTATTGCTGGAATAAAGACCCTTATTGAATCGTGATTTTATGAGTGGTTTTAACACCCGCAAATAAATCTACGACGCTAGCTCCAGTTATTGAAATTGAGCAACTGCCTTTCTTCAGGGCTTTGACTTTATTTCCCTTTACTGAGCAAGCCTTGCTTGAACTCTTAAACTTAAGGTTTTCGCCAAACAAACTATCCTGCTTTAGCGAAGTGCTCTTGCCAACTTTTAGCTTCGTTGGGTAGGCCTTATGCAGAATTCCATCGGTGCCAACTGTTAAATAAATTGGATAGTGAATGGTGATTGGGCCGTAATTCTCATTACCCGGTGAAGTAACTGCAATATCGCAGGCGCCTTTACCTTTTAGAGCAATCACAATGTTGTTTTCCAGCGTACAAGCTGGGGCAAATGATTGATAAGTAAGAGCGGCACCTGATTTGGCACTAGCAATCAATAAGCCAGGGGCGCGGTAAGCCATAGTAATTGGCTTACTTTGGCTCAAGGTAACGCCACCTATTGCGGCCATGATTTCATCTGCCGGCTTTACCGGCGCCAGGTCGCCGCTTTTAAATGTTAAAGCGAAGAAGTTATCTTCGCTGAAATCAGTGCCATTTGTATGGTCATATCTGACGTAGATACCGCACGAAACTTTGGTGCAATCTATCTCTTCGCCAGTACGGGTCTTATATGTGGCAGTTGGCTTGAAGACGATATCGGCGTTAGGCGCAAAGCTTGCACCTGGTTGAGTCGAGATCCAAAGTTGTGCGGCATCGTTGCAAGTAGTTGGACGAGTCGGCCCAGTAGGTGCGGTGCACTGCAAAAGATAGAGACCAGCCTTGGTAGGGAAATCGCTAATCATCAAATGGATGGTTGGACTAGCAGCAAGATTATTTAGTGGGCCGCCAGTTACTTTTGCCTGAGCATTGGCCGCAGCTGGTGCTACCAACAACCCTGCCAATACTGCGAATACCACAATTAGCTTCTTCATTTTTTTCTCCTATTTGAACGTGATTGGAAGATAAAGATCAAAACTTCGGTCGGTGCTTCTTAAATGGTCAGCGCGAACGGTGACAGCGCATTTAACTTTCTTGCAATCGAAGCTACCGATTTTTCTCGGCACTCGAATTTTGTAAGTGAATCTGCCACCTGGTTTAAATGGGTCAGCCAAGCCGACTCCGTATGGTGGGGGATTAGAGGAAATCCAGAAGGAACCTTCGCCAACCCCGGCCTTATTAACGCCACCACCACATGGTGTTGGTGCGAGACCTTTCTTGGGTACGACACAAATTGCTAAGTAAAGGCCAACGCTTTCATCGAATCGTTTTCCAGTAACTGTAATAACTGAATTATTTGAAACTGAAGTTGCAGAGACGCTTAAGTTTTGGCCAGCTGAACCAGTGATTGTTTTGCTCGCGGCATAGCTTTCTGAAGGCAGCGCAAGGCAGAAAAGTAGGCTCAAAACAAGCACTTTACGCATATTCAAACCTTAGCGCCGCAGCAGTTAAAGGTTAGCCGACAGTGCTTTCGTATCTGTCGGGTGAATTTTTGGCACAATACGCAAATGCGTGGGGTGCCAAATTTAAAAGTAATGGCGCTCACACTTCTGCCAATTTTACTGCTCACAGCATGTTCCCAAGAAATTCGTCGCACCGAATCTGCAACGGTAATCACGCAATCTGATGTTTCTAGTATTTCGATATCTCCAATAGAAAATATCGGCAACTTTCGAGTTGTCGCACTTGCAAATGGTGCTGCCGAGTTAATTGCAGCGATGGGTTATCGCGATAATTTAGTTGGTCGAGATATCGCCAGTAGTACACCTGAGCTAAAAGATGTGCCAATCGTAACTTCTGGTCATCAAGTTCTGCCTGAAACTATAATTGCGTTGAACCCAGCTTTAGTAATAGTTGATTCTGCGACTGGTCCACAAAGTGCAATTACTAAGATTCAAAACTCTGGCATCAAAGTCGTTACAGTTTTGCAGAGTTGGAATATGAGTGATGTGAGCAAGAAAGTCGCACAACTCGGGGACGCGCTAAAAGCTCCAAAGAGTGTTGAGTTATTAATTGCTAAACTCGAAGCAGCTGTGGCCGGAAGTAAAATTTCGACCAGTTCAAATAAGCGCCCAAAAATCGCCTTTCTATATTTGCGTGGAACTAGTTCGATTTATTTAGTTGGTGGCAAAGATTCAGGTGCTGATTATTTAATTGAAGCAACCGGTGGAATCGATGTTGGCGCCCAAGTTTTGGATAACCCGTTTAACCCGTTAACTGCTGAAACTATGGCCATGTTAAACCCAGATATTATTTTGGTGATGATTGGTGGGCTGGAATCAGTTGGTGGGCTAGCCGGGCTAAAAGATTTGCCCGGGATTGCGCAGACGCCGGCAGGCAAAAGCGGCAGCGTGGTTGCAGTTGATGACTCGCTTTTATTGAGTTTTGGCCCCCGAACGCCATCGCTGATTGAGCAACTTTCAATAGCTTTTACGGATTTCGTATGATGCGTAAACGAAACCTCTTTATTCTCCTTAATATATTGGTTCTAATCGGAGCGATTGCAATTGCGATCAGCGTTGGCGCTAGCCAACTAAATGGCTTGGTTTCGGCCTTAATTAATCCATCAGCAAATACCGCCGCTTCGGAAATTCTTTGGCAGATTCGCATTCCACGAATTGCCACATCGTTATTTATCGGTGCCGCACTTGGTGTTGCCGGCGCGATTGCTCAAGGCGCGACAAGTAACCCATTAGCTGAACCCACAATTCTGGGAACTTCAGCAGGTGCTGCTTTAGCTGTCGTAATCGGAGTACTCACAAATTTCATCACGATCGGTTCAGTCGGAGCAATGGCCGTAGCAACAATCGGCGCACTACTGGCAACGCTTTTAACGTTTCGCTTTGCCACGCTATCTCGCCAAGTTTCGCCACTTAACTTAATAATTATTGGGCTCTCGATTTCGGCCACGATTTCAGCCATTGTTGGAATATTGACCACGGCGGTAACGCGAGCTGATGCCAGATCTATTTCGTTCTGGAACTTTGGTTCGCTAGCGCTAACTAATTCAAGTGACATCTTGCCGTTATTTACTTTTACTGCCATTGGCATCGCAATAGCAATCACCGTGGCGCCTAAATTAGACCTGCTTTCGTTAGGCGATTTAACTGCCAAACATTTAGGAATAGATCCCCGTCGAGTTCGCTTGATTTCGTTAGTTGCACTTTCGCTACTAATCGGTGCTGCTGTAAGCACGGTCGGCACAATCGCATTCCTCGGTTTAGCAGTTCCACATATTGTGCGCTTAATTAGTGGCCCGAAACATCGCCCGCTGATGGTTCAAAGTGCCTTATTAGGCGCCACGGTGCTACTTGTTGCCGACACCTTGGCGCGCACTATCGCCAAGCCAAATGAGTTAAACGTAGGTTTATTTACGGCCCTTATTGGCGCTCCCGTACTGGCTATTTTGGTGCGCAACCGTAAGAGCAGTTGGAGCCAATGATGATTTCCATTAAATCAATCTCAGTAGCTCGCGACGCTAACCCCGTCATTCAGGGCTTTAACGCTGAATTTAAAGCTGGCACAGTCACCGCGATTATTGGGCCAAATGGGTGTGGCAAAAGCACCTTGCTATTGGCGATGGCTGGTGATCTACCAATCGCAAGTGGTGAGATTCTTATTAATGGTTCTGATCTGAGTAAATTTGCAGCGCTGGAATTAGCGAAGATCCGCAGCGTAGTTCTGCAGCAACCAATATTTAACTTAGCTTTCACGGTGCGCGAAGTACTAGAAATGGCGCGTTTGGCCGGTTCGACGTTAGCTTCTGAAAATCAAGCTCTACATGATTTAGATATTAGCGATTTGGCTGAAAGAAAAGTGACCGAGCTATCTGGTGGTGAAAAACAACGAGTAGCAATCGCGCTGGCACTTTCAATCGATACCCCGATTTTATTATTAGACGAACCTTTTGCGGCCCAAGATGTTGAAAGCACCGAACGAGTTATTAAGCTGCTGCAAAAAGCAGCCAAGAGCGGCAAGAGCGTAATTTTCGTAGCGCACTTACCGGAATCAGAATTAAGCTGGTGTGATCAGATCATTAAGGATTTCTAAAATCTGGGGCCAAGTTTTTGCAAAGCTCGGATGTAAATCTAAAGTCGTAACTTCTTGCCAATGCACCCAGCGAACTTCATGGGACTCATCATTTAATTCATGCGCTATTAATTCCGATGTAGCGCTTGCTACGACAGTGTCGTAGCGCCAATTGCCATGTAGATCTGCAAAAGTAGTTAGCGGCTGCACAAACTGTGGGTCAATGCCGGTTTCCTCGACTGCTTCACGGATTGCCGCTTCGATAATGGTCTCGTGTGAATCGCGAGCACCACCCGGAACACCCCAGGTATCGCCGTTATGCACCCATGGCGCACGATGCTGCAATAGCAAATGTTGATCGCGAATTAGCAATAAGCCGGCAGCACCATATTTTCCCCAATGGCGATTACCGCAGTCACATTCGACCCAGCCATCACCATCGCGCATTGCCACAGTTCTAGGCTCTCACATCATCCACACTTTTGCAGAGCCTGTGCGGTGGGGCTATCGGTCATATCTAGCCTGCTCGAATGCGAAAACTTCTGATTTGCCTAGTTCTAAGTACTTTCCTCGCTTTACCTCACGCTACTGCTGCAGATTGCGTCAAGAGTGCATGCATCGATGTTTACACCAAAGATGGCCAGATAATTATTGAAGGAAAGAAGGGGAGCGGGCCAACTGCTAAAGCGATACCTAAGCCTCGCATTGTGAAACCGAAAGTTGTTAAGCCAATTTTTCCGGAGTTAATTCCGCGGCCAACCGCTACCCCGAAACCAAAACGCACCTATAAACCACGAGTTAAATCAACGGTTAAGCCAACTTTAAAACCCAAGGCCACTACTTCAGTTTCCTTAAATGATCGGCTAATTAAATTGTTACCAACTGGCGGAATCGCTTATCAACCCGAACTCGAGCCGCTGGTAAATGTGCCGATTTATTTTTGGAGTGATCTGCCAACTCAATTCGCAACCCGAGTAAAAATCGTGGGCGAAGTTGTCGATGTGCTGTTGCGCCCCGGGTTTGTCTGGAGTTTTGGGGACGGCACATTTTTAAGTACCACCGATGCGGGTGGGCCGTATCCATATGGAAAAATCAAACATACCTATAAGAACCCGGGCATCTATCCGGTCACTTTGGTACAAACCTGGAATGGCAACTGGACCCATAACGGCACCACGCGAGCAATAACGGGCACGATTAAGACCACTGTCTTTGCAGTAGTCACTGTGGTAATTGCCCCGACTCGCTTTATGTTCTAGTCATCCACAGCATTTAGCGCTCTTTGCAGATCAGTCGGCGAGCTAATTTAAGTTCGCCGACATGACAACATTAACTTCTCCGCATGACTTATTGGCCGCAATTCCATTTCTAATTGGCTATCACCCCAGTGATTCGCTGGTTTTAGTCGCAATCAAAGAAGGCGCCGTCTCGATGGCGATGCGCGTTGATTATCCGAATAATGAAAACACCGATGCTTATGATCTACTTGCTCATCACCTAAAACTCGATGGCGCAGATGCCGCACTCATGATCGCTTATGTGCCAAGTGATAAGCCCGAGCTATATGAAACTGGGGCCGAAGTTCTGGGTTACATGGCGATCTCGTTATTAAAGAACTCAATTGAAATCCGGGAATCAATCGAAGTAATTGGCAAACGTTGGCGTTCAGTGATTTGCGAAGATATTTCTTGTTGCCCACCCGAAGGAAATCCACTTCCAGATTTTGATAGTTCGCGCGTTGCCGCCGAACAAGTAATGGCCGGGCGCACAATGCCTTTCATTGATGTTTCCAAATTAGCTGATTCAATCGCCGCACTTCCCAATATCGGTAATGACTTCATAGCTGAAGTTGAAAGCTGGTTTGTGCACGAAGATGCAGCTGATCTAAATGAGAAACAGCGAGATGGCGCAACTGCGGTAGTTGATTTAGGTCTGCTCTATGAAGCTGGTCGTGGCAGCAGTGATCCTGATTTAGTGGCACAAGTAATCGGACGGCTATCTGATATTCAAGTTCGTGATTACGCGCTAGGTATTCATAGTGCCGAAACTATTGAGGCACATTGGACAATGTGGAAAGAGTTACTGCGTATTGCACCCGTTGGTTATGTCGCACCGATTGCCTCGATTTTTGCAGCGGTGGCATATGAATCTGGCCAAGGCGCACTTGCTCATAAAGCACTTGATCGCGCATTGATTGATAATCCTGGCTACTCACTTGCGCTGCTCTTACGTCGAGTATTTAGTGCCGGCTGGCCAGCAACAGCTTTTATTCAAATGCGCGAACAGCTACATCCAAAGGTAAAAGCAGCGATATTTGAGGCTAATTAGCAGCTCTTCGCTAAGTAAAAAGGGTTCGCAACAGCGAGCGCCGCAAGTTACAATTTCCCCAGGTCACGAGTTCTAGGTACTAGCCCCGGCTTACTAGACGGCAACCCTCCACCGCGGCGGGGTGCTCCGGGTGACGACCTGGTTCTGATCTAAGGATTAGAGCAAGTGCGTTAAGGATTAACTATGGATCATTCAGCGAATAACGAAGTCGGCAAACATCAACACTCGGCAACAAAAGGGTGGGTTACTGGCGCATGGCTTGAAGGCGATGATCCGGGCGATCGTAAATTTATCAAGATCGGTGATTTAACTCTGGAATCAGGTGAAGTCTTACCTGATATCACTATTGCTTATCAAACTTGGGGCCAATTAAACGACGCCCGCGACAATGTAATTTTAGTAAATCATGCGATGACTGGTTGGTCAGATGTTCCTGGTTGGTGGCCGCAAATGGTTGGCCCCGGTTTACCTTTTGATACTAATGAATTTTTCGTGGTTTGCCCAAATGTTATTGGTGGTTGTCAGGGAAGTACTGGGCCATCTTCCATTGCACCTGATGGCAAACGTTGGGGTTCACGTTTTCCTTATCTAACTGTGCGCGACATGGTGGCGGCCGAAGTTAAATTCAGCGATGCACTTGGAATTAAGAAATATAAATTAGCTGTTGGACCATCCCTTGGCGGAATGCGTTCACTTGAATGGGCTGTGCAATTACCTGAGCGCGTTGAAGCGATTTGCACTATCGGATCAAGCGCCGTAGCAACTGGCGATCAAATTGGTACTCACTCGATTCAAATTCGCGCGATCAAAAGCGATCAGTATTTCAATGGTGGTGATTACTATGAACAAGAGCAGGGACCGTATGAAGGCATGGGAATTGCTCGCCGAATTGCGCACCTGACATATCGCACCGAATCAGAAATGGATGTTCGTTTTGGTCGCCAAATGCAAGGTGATGACACCGGCCGTTATGCAGTTGAGTCATACCTTGATCATCAAGCCAATAAGTTGGCCCATCGCTTTGACCCAAATACCTACATAATCTTGACCGATGCCATGAGCTCACACGATATTGGCCGCGAACGCGGGGGCGTGGATAAGGCGCTGGCCACCATCAGAATTCCGGTCACTGTTGTCTCAATTGATTCCGATCGCCTCTTTACGCCCCGACTACAGGCCGAAATCGCCGAACTTACGCCTACGGCTCAACCTGTGGTCGAGATTTCTTCACCATTTGGCCACGATGGATTCTTAGTAGAAGTCGATGCGGTCGGCGATGTGATCCGCGGGATTTTAAATAAAACCAACTGATTGAAGAAAAAAATCGCGAAAAGCGGTGAATTAGGGCTTTTGGATGTGCATTTACCCCTGTGGACAAATTATAATATAGGCATCGCCTTCGCGACCGAAAAGTTAAAAAATTCGGGGCGCGAATCAAACAAAGGACTGCTGTGGCTGTATTTAGTGCGCTCAAAAACAAGGTGAAGAAAAAAGTTGCACCTGAAGTTAAAGCAGCTCCAGTTAAGAAAGCTGTTGCGAAAAAAGCAGCGCCAGCGAAAAAAGCAGTTGCCAAGAAAGCCGCACCGGTAAAGAAAGCTGCGCCAGTTAAGGCCGTTGCTAAGAAAGCAGCGCCAGTTAAGGCCGTTGCTAAGAAAGCCGCGCCAGCAAAGAAAGCCGCTCCAGCAAAGAAAGCCGCTCCAGCAAAGAAAGCCGCTCCAGTAAAAAAGGTAGCGCCAGCAAAGAAAATTGAACTTAAAAAAGTATTAACTGCCAAAGATGTTTCGCAGATTGTTGAAGCGCGCGATCTAGCGATACGTTTGAAGGAAGTACAAGCCGAACTTGAAGCACGTGGCGTAACTTCGCTTAATCGAATTCCTAAGAAAATTGATAAAGAATTAGTAGATGAAGCAAAAGCACTAGGGCCACAAGTTGAATTAGTTACTGAAAAACTTCGCAAAGCTGGTCTGGGTTCACCATTCCGCTTGTTGAAGAAAACTGAACTTGCCCTGATCGCTCCACCTCCTGCGCCAGTTGTTAAAGCTGAGCCAGTTGTTGTAGAAAAAGCTGAAAAGCCAGCAGCAGTTGGCAAAGTAGCTGTACTTAAAGTTGATGGCGAAGAAGTTGAACTTGAAGAAGTTGAATTAGAGGATGTCGAAACTTTAATTGCTGAAGCAACTGAAATTATCGATACCGAAGCTGAAGATAAGACCAACCAGCCTCGCGTTGTTGATTTAACTGATGATTCAGCCGTTGGTAACGAAGAGAATGCGTTCACGCTAAAGGCCTCTGAAGAAGACGATGCACCTGCACAGACAGTTATGACTGCTGGTGCAACCGCTGACCCAGTTAAGGATTATTTAAAGCAGATTGGCCGCGTTGCGCTACTAAATGCTGAACTAGAAGTAGAACTTGCAACACGTATCGAAGCTGGTTTATTTGCTGGCGAAATGCTGCTTCACGAAAAGAAGTTAGATAAGAAATTAAAGCGCGAGCTCGAATGGATTGTTGAAGATGGCAAGCGCGCTAAGAACCATTTGCTTGAAGCAAACCTGCGCCTTGTTGTATCGCTAGCAAAGCGTTACACCGGCCGCGGCATGTTATTCCTCGACCTAATCCAAGAAGGAAACTTAGGCTTGATTCGTGCAGTTGAGAAGTTCGACTACACAAAGGGTTACAAGTTCTCAACCTATGCAACTTGGTGGATTCGTCAGGCGATCACTCGTGCGATGGCAGACCAGGCTCGCACAATTCGTATTCCGGTTCACATGGTTGAAGTTATTAATAAGTTGGCTCGTGTTCAGCGCCAGATGTTGCAAGATCTAGGTCGCGAACCGACTCCAGAAGAGTTAGCTAAAGAACTTGATATGACTCCTGAAAAGGTTGTCGAAGTTCAGAAGTATGGCCGCGAACCAATTTCACTTCACACTCCACTTGGTGAAGAAGGCGATTCTGAATTCGGTGATTTGATTGAAGACTCTGAAGCCGTTGTTCCGGCCGATGCGGTTTCATTCACATTGCTACAAGAGCAATTGCACTCAGTGCTAGATACTTTGTCAGAGCGCGAAGCCGGCGTAGTTGCAATGCGATTTGGATTAACAGATGGTCAACCAAAGACCCTTGATGAGATCGGAAAGGTTTACGGGGTAACTCGCGAACGTATTCGTCAGATCGAATCAAAGACAATGTCTAAGTTGCGCCACCCATCACGTAGCCAAGTACTACGCGATTATCTAGATTAAATCTAAGATTTCTTTTTAATAAGAAAAGAAATTAGTTAGAGGAGACGTCGACTAATTTGTCGGTCTCATCTTGGATCTTCGCTGATACCTGCTTTAGCTTTTCAGCATATTCCTTGCCGTGGTGACCACAGAACAAGAGTTCGCCACCAGATAGCAAAACCGCGCGCACATAAGCCTGGGCGCCACAGCGATCGCAACGATCAACCGCATTAAGAGGGGTTGTTTCGAGGATTAGCTGTTCGGTCATGTTCTCTCCATTCGGTAAACGACTAGTCGTTCTTGGTGACTACTTCATCTAGGGGAACAGCAAACCACACCTTGGTTATTCCCCGCTCGTTAAAATAAATATTAATTCGTTAAATACCTGTTAATTTTCTGAATATTGAGCCATAAATTCACTATTTGAGACCATTGCGGCGCGCTTAACGGGCGAAATCCCAGGTCGCAGATAATCTTCACCCCCGTGGCTACTAATGAAGAAGGCGTGCAAGATTCCTATACCGCCAAAGATCTAGCCGTACTCGAGGGTCTCGACGCCGTTCGCAAGCGCCCAGGTATGTATATCGGTTCGACCGATTCGCGTGGCTTAATGCATTGTCTTTGGGAAATTATCGATAACGCAGTTGATGAATCACTGGCTGGGTATTGCAAGAAAATTGATATCAATCTGGAAGCCGATGGTTCTGTTGAAGTTCACGATGATGGCCGCGGAATTCCAGTTGATAAAGAACCAAAGACCGGTCTAACTGGTGTTGAAGTTGTTCTAACAAAATTACATGCTGGCGGAAAATTCGGTGGCGGCTCATATGCAGCTTCCGGTGGTCTGCACGGTGTTGGTGCATCAGTAGTTAACGCTTTAGCTGAACGTCTTGATGCTGAAGTTGATCGCAATGGCAAAATTTATTGGATGTCATTTAAGCGCGGAGTAGCTGGCATCTTCGATGGCGATGGCCCTAAGGCGCCATTTACGCCGGCCTCAGGTTTGCGCACAATTGGAAAAGTTTCTGCAAAAGTTACTGGTACTCGCATCAAGTGGTGGAGTGATCGCCAGATATTCCTGAAAGATGCCGAACTAGATATCGAAGAAATTTATGCTCGCGCTCGCCAAACTTCGTACCTTGTACCGGGCTTAACTTTAATTGTTAATGACAATCGCACAAAGACAAAGACGACTGAAACTTTTTATCATAAGGGCGGCAT
This sequence comes from Candidatus Nanopelagicaceae bacterium, assembly GCA_965267915.1. Taxonomy (GTDB): domain Bacteria; phylum Actinomycetota; class Actinomycetes; order Nanopelagicales; family Nanopelagicaceae; genus Planktophila. The sequence goes on from OZ254153.1 coordinate 467,754, forward strand.
TTCCGAATACTGCGAATTTTTGCAACCTGATCAAGGTATTGGCGAAGTAATTCGCTTAACTGGTTCGGGCCATTACCAAGAAACTGTGCCGGTTCTAGATGATCAAGGCCATATGGTTTCAACTGAAGTTGAGCGCGATATGTTGGTTGATATCGCTCTTAAATGGGGTAACGAATTCGCACACACTAATCGCTCTTTCGTAAACATTATTGCAACGCCAAAGGGCGGAACGCATATGACTGGTTTCGAGAAGGCAATGACCAAGGCCTTTAACGAGACCCTGCGCAGCACCAGCACGCTTAAGAAGAACGAAGCCGATGTTATTAAGGATGACATCCTCGAAGGTCTGACATCGGTTGTGACAGTTCGCATGTCCGAACCACAGTTCGAGGGCCAGACTAAGGAAGTTCTGGGAACTGCAGCAGCTGCCCGCATCGTTGGTGAAGTAGTCGCCGAAGAGTTAAAGAAATTCTTTGCAACAACTAAGCGCATTGATAAAGCCAATGGTCGCTTGATCCTTGAAAAAGTTGCGGCAGCTTCTCGTACTCGTATTTCAGCTCGCGCACATAAAGATCTGCAACGTCGTAAGAACGCTCTCGAATCTTCATCACTGCCAACTAAATTATCTGATTGCCGATCTGAAGATGTAAATCGCACCGAACTATTTATCGTTGAGGGCGACTCGGCATTAGGCACCACAAAGGCTGCTCGTAACTCAGAATTCCAAGCAATCCTGCCGATTCGCGGAAAGATTCTTAACGTTCAAAAAGCATCACTGTCGCAGATGCTCGATGACAAAGAGTGCGGCTCAATTATTCAGGTTATTGGTGCCGGTTCTGGTCGCTCATTTGAACTTGAAGATGCTCGCTACGGCCGCATCATCTTGATGTCAGATGCTGATGTCGACGGTGCGCACATTCGCTGCTTACTTCTTACCCTGCTCTATCGCTATATGCGCCCACTAATTGATGCTGGCCGCGTATTTGCTGCAATCCCACCTCTGCACCGCATTGAAACCATGGGCGGCGGCGGCAAAAAGGGCGAGTACATCTATACCTATTCAGATGATGAAATGAAGAAGGTAACGGCTGAACTTACAAAGTCTGGCAAGAAGTGGAAAGAACCAATCCAGCGCTATAAAGGCCTTGGCGAAATGGATGCAGATCAGCTGCGTGAAACCACAATGGATCCAGATGCACGCACGCTTCGTCGCATCACGGTGACTGATGGCGCTGCGGCTGAAGCTATGTTCGAACTGCTAATGGGTAGCGATGTTGCGCCACGTAAAGATTTTATTGCTAATGCCGAAATCGATCGCGACAGCATCGACGCTTAATTAATCAATCGCAACAAGATCGAAATAATCTTCTTTCCAAAGATCTTCATCACCATCTGGTAACAAAATAACGCGCTCAGGCTTTAGCGCTTGAACTGCGCCTTCATCGTGAGAAACCATGATTACTGCGCCTTGATACTCACCAAGGGCCGCCAAGATTTCAGCGCGAGATGCTGGGTCAAGGTTGTTAGTTGGCTCATCTAGCAGCAGAACGTTTGCGGCAGATACAACTAGAACGGCGAGAGCTAAACGTGTTCGTTCGCCACCAGATAAAACCTTAACCGGCTTATGAACATCATCGCCAACGAATAAGAATGAGCCAAGCACATTACGCGCCTCAGGTTCGCGAATATCAGGTGTTGCAGCCATCATGTTTTCCAGAATAGTGCGATCAAAATCAAGTGATTCGTGCTCTTGGGCGTAGTAGCCAATCTTTAAACCGTGGCCAGCTTCGACGGTGCCAGTATCTGATTCAAGTTCACCAGCCAAAATGCGAAGAAGGGTTGTTTTTCCAGCGCCATTAAGGCCAAGGATTACAACGCGAGAACCTTTATCAATTACGCAACTAACGTCGGTAAAGATTTCAAGTGAACCGTAAGACTTTGAAAGTTCTTCACCCGATAACGGGGTCTTGCCACATGGGGCAGGGGTAGGAAAACGAAGTTTTGCAACCTTGTCAGCAACGCGGACATCTTCGAGGCCAGAACGTAACTTCTCAGCGCGACGTAACATGCCTTGAGCGGCGGTTGCCTTAGATGCTTTAGCGCGCATTTTCTCGCCTTGCTTCTGCAGAATTTCAGCGCGCTTTTCAGCATTTGCGCGTTCTTTCTTACGACGGTGCTCATCTTGTTCACGCTGCAATAAATATGCTTTCCAGCCTAAGTTATAAACATCGATGACGTTGCGATTAGCATCAAGGTAGAAAACTTTATTTACAACTGTTTCGATCAAGTTAACATCGTGCGAGATGATTACTAGTCCGCCGGAATACTTAGCAAGATAATCACGTAACCAGTTGATCGAATCAGCATCTAAGTGGTTAGTAGGCTCATCGAGTAGCAGTGTTTCGGCGCCACTGAAAAGAATACGGGCAAGTTCAATACGACGACGCTGGCCACCTGAAAGCGTGGCTAACTCGTGATCGAAAACGGCTTGCGAAACACCAAGTGAAGTAGCAATTGCTTCGGCTTCTGCCGTTGCGGCATAACCACCGGCGGCGCTAAATTCTTGTTCAACGCGGGTGTAGCGATCCATGGCTTTTTCCAGTGCTTCGCCTTCAGAGGTTGCCATTTCTTCTTCAACAACGCGCATACGATGTGAAATTTGATCAAGGTTACGAGCTGACAAGATGCGCTCGATTACGCTGCCGGTTTCTTCGCCAACACGTGGGTCTTGTGGCAAATAGCCGATCTTGCCAGTGCGATTTACCGCGCCACCTGCGGGCATATTTTCACCAGCTAGGACTTTGGCCAGAGTTGATTTTCCAGCACCGTTACGACCAACGAATCCGATGCGATCGCCATTGTTAATTCGCACAGTTACGCCTTTAACTAGCAGACGTGCGCCCGCGCGTAGTTCAAGGGCTTGAGTTGAAATCACGTCGCAGTCTAACTGAAGTTTAGGCGGCTGTTATACGAGATTTACGAGGGGTAGCAAATGCTTTGCCGACCTCGGTTAACTCGAGTGAAACTTGAGCTTTTATCGTCTCTTCTGACTTCAAGAGCGCTGTTAATTCAGCAATAGTCTTCTTGAGTTCCTTGCTCTCGGTTTCTAATTCAATTTTGCTCATCTTGGTCAAGCGACGAAGAGGCATATCGAGAATATATGTGGCTTGTTCATCATTTAACTTAAAGTCTTTAATTAGCTTCTCTTTGGCAGCAGCTGCATCATCGCTGCCGCGAATGATTTTAATTACCTTATCGATATCGATAATTGCCTTGAGCAAGCCATCGACCAAAGTTAAACGTGAAGTGGCTTTTGCTTTACGGAACTCTGAGCGACGGCGCACAACTTCAATGCGGTGCTCGATGAATACTTCAAGCAATTTCTTTAGGCCGAGAGTTTGTGGGCGACCATTTACAAGTGCCACGTTATTGATGGCAAATGCATCTTCCATCGGAGTTAACTTAAAGAGTTGTTCTAGAACTTTTTCTGGCTCGAAACCATTTTTGATTTCAATTACTACGTTAGTACCGGTCTGGCCATCAGTTAAATCGATGATGTCTGAAATGCCTTGAATCTTCTTGGCTTTAGCTAGGTCTGCAATGCGTTCGACAACTTTTTCTGGGCCAATATTGAAAGGCAACTCTTTGATGGTGATACCCATCTTGCGAGTAGTTACTTTGCTAATTTCAACGCTAGCGCGCACCTTGACTGAACCTTTGCCAGTTTCGTAAGCATCTTGAATGCCTTCGACTCCGACAATTTCGCCACCAGTAGGAAAATCTGGGCCAGGCACAAATTTCATTAGCTGCTTAAGTGTGGCTTTTGGGTTATCAATTAAATATTTAGTGGCCGCAATTACTTCGCCTAAGTTATGTGGCGCCATATTGGTAGCCATACCAACTGCGATTCCTGAACCACCGTTAACTAATAAGTTTGGATAAGCGGCAGGTAGAACTAGTGGTTCTTGTAATTGGCCGTCGTAGTTAGGGCCAAAATCTACAGTGTCTTCGTCAGTCTCGGCAACCATCGCCATTGCAGCGCTACCTAAACGAGATTCGGTATAACGCATTGCAGCTGGGCCAGAATCGAGTGAACCAAAGTTTCCGTGACCATCAATTAGTGGCAGACGCATTGAGAAACTTTGCGCCATACGAACTAGTGCGTCATAAATTGCGCTATCGCCGTGTGGGTGCAACTTACCCATTACTTCGCCAACTACACGAGCACTCTTTACATGGCCGCGTTCTGGACGTAGACCCATTTCAGACATCTGATGCAAGATGCGACGGTGAACTGGCTTTAATCCATCGCGAGCATCAGGAAGTGCGCGTGAGTAAATAACTGAGTAGGCATATTCGAGAAACGATTCTGACATTTCAGATGAAACATCAACGTCAACGATCTTGCCGGGATACTCGCCAGCTTTAGGACCAACTGGTTTTTTCGATTTTGCGGCGCTCTTAGAGGGTGTCTTTGCCGTAGCCATGGCGGTGATTCTGCCAATAAGTTGGGCTAAACCTGTGCATCTAGGGCTGGGCGCGCCCCCACGATTACAACACACTTGGCTGCAATGGTCAGAGCCGCACCTAAAGCAGCAGTGAAATCAAGGCCGGCTTGATCGGCTGCAATAAATCCAGCCGCAAAACTATCGCCAGCACCTGTTGTATCAATTACTTGAGTTGTAATCGCTGGCAATGAAATTGGTGCAGATCCACGATTGGTCGCAGTTACGCCATTAGATCCGCGCTTTACAACAACAGTTGGGCAGATCTGAATTAAGTCAGCGATGGCCGAATCTAAATCGAGAGCGGCTGATAAATATTTTGCTTCCTCTTCATTGAGAAGTAAACAATGTACTTGATTGATCCAGGCGCGAATTTCGGCGATTGGCACCCCTGCCATTCCGCCAACCGTTGCTGGATCAAAATAGATTTTTAAACCAGCAGCCTTAATCTTGCCAATCATCTGCAAAATCCCTTGCCGAGATTTCGGATCAAGTAATGCGTAACCTGAAATATAGGCAGCATTAAAAGAATCAAGTTCAGGTAAGTCGGCCAGAGTTAATCCGCTGTTTGCACCTTTGTCAGGAAACATGCTGCGTTCGCCATCTTTATCTACAATTACAACCACGATTCCGGTTGGCGCACCATGAACATCAATTTCAGAGTAAGTAACACCTAAGCGATCGAATTCACTGCGCACCGCAACGCCTGCGGCATCTTGGCCCATGCGCGCCAACATATGGCTTTGCGCGCCGGCTATGCGTAACCACGCGGCAACATTGCCACCAGCGCCACCGCCATGAGTAGAAACCTTTGCGGCAGTATCGCTACCGTAATTAATCTCAGCAGCGATGACCGCAACTACATCGAGGTTAACTTCACCGATGCAGAGAATTTTTGACATGTTAATTACTTGCTAGCAACTGCGATATCAGCCGCAAGTGCGCTATTTGATTTAATAATTTCGATATTTACCGAAAGCGATTCACCTTGTGAAGTCGTGTGGAAATGTTCGAGTAAGAATGGGGTTACATCTTTACCGGTTATGTGCGCAGCTTCTGCTTTGGCTAAACCAGTAGCTAAAATCTGATCATGCTTTGCGCGATTCATCTCTTTGGCTACCGGGTTTGCAACTAGTAAAGCTGCATTATTTGTTCCAACTGATGCGCGAGCTTTGATTACGGCGGCGATATCTGCAGCGGAATCAACTCGGTGCTCAATCGTGAAACCAGAATCTGTTAAATAGAAACCAGGGAAAGCATTAGTTTTATAACCGACCAGCCCAATAGCAAGTGTCTCTAAGCGCTCAAGAGTTGCGCCAACATCGAGAATTGATTTAACGCCTGCGCAAACAACTGTGATATCTAAAGTTGAAAGAGCGGTTAAGTCGGCTGATTCATCAAAAGATTCACTGGCGCCACGGTGAACTCCACCTAAGCCGCCAGTTGCAAATACTTTAATGTCAGCAAGGGCTGCTAAATGTGCAGTTGCTGCGACTGTAGTGGCAGCTGATTTCTTGCTCGCAACCAGAACTGCTAAATCTCGACTAGATGCCTTGCTGATGTCATCGCGGTTTGCGATCGCAATTAGCTGCTCATCAGTCAGGCCAATATGTACAACGCCATCGAGAATTGCGATAGTTGCTGGGGTCGCGCCATGCTCGCGCACAATTGCTTCGACTTCACGAGCCACATTTAAGTTAGATGGGCGCGGTAATCCATGGCTGATAATCGTAGATTCGAGGGCAACAATTGGTGAATTACTCGCATGCGCTGCGGCAACTTCAGGCGAAAAGACAAGCGCGGATTTCATGCCCTAACCTTAACGCATGCATCTTCAGCAAATCATGCCCGCGATATTCGCCGGCCTGGGCTTAGCTGATATCACCGATGAAATAGGCGCTGGCGAATCTCCCAAAGGCCGCGAAGTACTTTTTCTCATCGACGGCTTAGGTGATGAAGTAATTGAAAAGTATGCACAATATATTCCGACGCTTTCTACTTTTATTCGTAGCGGTCGTGTACAAACTGCTTTTCCTTCAACGACTGCAACTTCACTTGCTACTTTAACCACCGGAACTTTGCCTGGCGCTCACGGTATGTTGGGTTACACAGTTCGAGTTCCGCGCAGCAATGGCCGAATCTTAAATGCGCTGAAATGGGATGATCGAGTTGATCCAACTTATTGGCAACCTGTTCCGACTTTATTTGAACGCGCAACAGCGGCTGGAATAAATGTTTCGCATGTGGCAGCAAAGCGTTACGAGAACACCGGTTTTACGCAAGCTGTATTTCGCGGTGCAACTTATCGGGGCGCGAATGTGGTTGATGATTTGGTTGCCCAAACTAAGTTAGCTTTAGCTAAATCACCGGCAATGGTTTATCTATACATGAATGACCTTGATTCAGCCGGCCATAGCGATGGTGTTGGTTCAGATAAATGGTTAGCTGCTTTGACAATGCTTGATCAGATGGCGAAGCAATTAATAATTGAACTTCCAAAAGGAACTCGGATTTGGCTAACTGCAGATCACGGCATGATCAATGTTGAAGAGAAGATAGTGATGGGTCGCGATAACCAATTGCTTGAAGGTATTACCACAATTGCCGGCGAGCCGCGCGCCCGACATTTATACCTCGATGAAACACTTGATTCAGTAGCTGCGCGCAATGAAGTTAAATCAAGATGGGAAGAATTCTTAGGCAATCGCGCTGATATCTATACCCGTGAAGATGCACTAACTGCTGGCTTATTTGGCCCAAATCCCAGTGCGGATACCTTCGATCGCATGGGTGAAATTATTGCAATCGCCAAAGGCGGCGTGATTTTAATCGAGGAAGAACGCGAAAGTTTAGAAGGTTCAATGGTTGGCCATCATGGCGCACTAACTGAGATTGAGAATTTCGTGCCGTTGCTACAAAAGACGATTAATTAATCTTCATCTTTCTTTTGGCCGAACATAATTTCATCCCAGCTCGGAACTTTCGCACGACCTTGAACACCATCTTTAGCTGATTCAGCATCAACATCAGAGCGGATAGAAACTAATCGTGGTGTCTCGCGCACAGGTTCGGAAGCGCGCGGATTGCGTTCGACTTGTTCGGTGTAAATCAAACCTGGTTCAAGCGGTGAACGAGGGGCAGGAGTTTCTTCACCCAATAACCAACGGGCATTGTCATCAAGTGCATTAAGCGAACGCCGGGTTGGGTCGTATTCCCATTGACCAACGCCAGGACGATCAGATGTCGGATAAGAAACTTGGATTGTCCAGATGCCGGTTTCAATACGCCAGCAGTTGTAATTAATTTGAGTGATATCTACGCCACGAGGAGCTAACCGTAAAACCAATGCATCGCCGAAATTAACTGGTTCGCGACCAGGTTCTTTGCGCACAATTACTGAACCAACTTGATCAATAATAAATTGACGCTCTTGCAGAATTGGGCCGCTGAAGCGCTCTACTTTTTCGACTGTGGTATTTCCATCTTGCGCAATTGATTCTGGTGATTCACCAGTGCGTAGTCGGCGTTGAATTTCTTTCACTGAAATCGGTGCAGCTTCATCATCTTGAACAGACATTAAGCGAGGTTGATTAACGGTCGAACGTAAAGTGTCACTGATGCGGACACTAAATTCTTTGCCTTCACTATCCAAAAGAGATAGATATTGGCCATCTTCAGACTTACCGTTAACGCGCAGTTCGCTCATAGTTTTCAGAGCCTAACCGATGAGCCGTGACATTAGCGGGATTTCGGGGGAGTAGAATTGCGAAATGACTGATGCAAAAGTAATTGCCGAACTTCTCGAACTAGCGAAACGAGTAGGGCGCGAAGCGGGCGAATTACTACAAAAGCGACCAGCTAATTTTGAAGTTTCAACTAAATCATCAGCGATCGATGTGGTGACCCAGATGGATTCGCAGAGCGAAGCCCACATAGTTTCCGAGATTCTCAAAGCACGCCCGAACGATGGCATCATCGGTGAAGAAGGTTCTGAGCGAACTTCAAAATCCGGCATCACTTGGGTGATCGATCCACTCGATGGCACTGTTAATTATTTGTATGGGCTGCCTGGCTGGAATGTCAGCATTGCGGCAAAAGATTCCGAGGGCATTGTTGTTGGCGTGGTAGTTGCGCCGACAATTAATTCGACTTGGTACGCCAGTCGCGCAGGCGGCGCATTCTTAAATGAGCTGCCGATCAAATGCAACGACGGGGTCGAGCTAAATCGCGCCCTGATCGCAACTGGCTTCGCCTATGACGTTGATGCGCGACCTGCCCAGTTGGCCCAACTTTCCGAGTTGCTTAACCGAATTCGTGACATCCGCCGAAATGGCGCAGCTGCCGTTGACCTTTGCCATGTGGCAATGGGCGCACTCGATGGCTACTTTGAAAAGGGTCTGCAGGAGTGGGATTTAGCTGCCGGAGGCTTAATTGCCAGCGAAGCCGGGGCCAAAGTCACGACAGTGGCGGGCACGACGATTGCAGCTGCCCCCAGCCTGCATGCCACGCTTACTTTCCGCCTGAGCCTGTAGACCTGGGCCGAAAGTGGCCTCAGGCTCGATTTACGCTTAAGCGATGACCTGTGGCAAGATACGCAGTCTGCCGTGGTTATTTAAGCCGCGACTAGATCTAGATAAAAGAGGACGAAAATGAACATTCTTGACGCCGTTGATGCAGCATCCCTGCGCAAAGACATCCCGCAATTCCGTGCTGGCGATGAGCTCAAGATTTCTGTTCGCGTTATCGAAGGTAACAAGAGCCGTCTTCAGGTTTTCCAAGGAATCGTAATTCGTCGTCAAGGCGATGGCGTGCGCGAAACTTTCACCATCCGCAAGGTTTCATACGGTGTTGGTGTCGAGCGTACATTCCCAGTTCACACACCTGTCATTGAAAAGATTGAACTTGTAAAGAAGGGCGATGTACGTCGCGCCAAGCTTTACTACTTGCGCGATCTTCGCGGTAAGGCTGCCAAGATTCGCGAAAAGCGCGATGGCGTTGAAGGTTACGGCGATGGAATTCTTTCAACTCCAGAACCTGTAGTTATTCCAGAGCCAGTTGCTGTGTCCGAGGTTCCAGCTGAAGTTGTGACTCCAGAAGTTGTGCTTGAAACAGTTGAGACTCCTGCTGTTGAAGAAACTGTGGTTGAAACTCCTGCTGAGGTTGTTGCAGAAGCAGCTGCCGAAGACAAGCCAGCCGAATAACTTCTAAAGTTAAACGCGGTTTGCGCAGATGAGACGCAAGCGGACTTTCTTACAAGAATTCCCAGTTTTAATTGTTGTTGCACTTGTCGTATCACTTTTCATAAAAACCTTTATCGTTCAATTTTTCTTTATTCCATCAGGTTCGATGGAAAACACCTTGCAAGTCGATGATCGAGTAGCAGTAAATCGCATCCCATTTCTCTCGAATGATATTAAACGCGGTGATGTAGTTGTTTTCCGTGATCCAGATAATTGGTTGCCAGCTGCCGATGTCGAAAGCGCGCCGTTTGTAATCGCCAAGTTGAAATCAGCTTTGGTCACAGTTGGTGTTCTTCCCAACCCAGCTAAGCAGTACTTAGTTAAGCGTGTTGTTGGCGTTGCCGGCGATCACGTAATTTGTTGCACTAACACTGGAAAAATCACAGTTAATGGCAAAGAGATGGTTGAGCCATATATCTTTAAAGGCAATGTTCCAAGTGATATGAATTTCGATGTAACAGTTCCTAAAAACAAAATCTGGGTAATGGGCGATCATCGTGGCGCCAGTGCTGATTCGCGCTACCACCAAGAGGATATAAATAAGGGCTTTGTACCAGTAGATCGAGTAACGGGTCGAGTGCTCGCCGTTATATGGCCAATCAAGAATATTTCACTAGTACCAAATGTTGATGCGTTAAATCAGCCAGCGGTTAAAACAAAAACTAAGTAGCGCTAATGAAGGTGATTGAGCAGCTATTAATTGAAGCTGGTATCTCACCGATTGCTGGCGTCGATGAAGCCGGCCGTGGCGCATGTGCAGGACCACTTGTAGTTGCAGCCGTTATCTTAAAAGATCCATTTCATCCTGATTTAGCGCCAGTACGAGATTCCAAAGAGATCAAAGAAAATAAACGTGAACTGCTTTTTGATTTAGTTATTGAACATTCACTTGCTTACAGCATCATTGAAATTCCAGCCGCCGAAGTTGATTCACGCGGAGTGCATGCAGCAAACCTTGATGGAATGCGACGAGCTGTGCAAGCTTTAAAGGTGACGCCGGCATATGTGCTTACCGATGGATACGCAATTGCTGGTTTAGCGTTACCAAACTTAGCCGTTTGGAAAGGCGATCAAGTAGTGCACACAATTAGCGCTGCTTCAATTTTGGCTAAAGTTTATCGAGATCGCATTATGCGCCAATTAGATGAAAAATATCCGGCCTATGGTTTCGCCGGACATAAGGGCTATATCACCGCTAGCCATAGCCAGTTATTAACTGCAAATGGGCCGTGCATAGAACATCGACGCTCATTTGCAAATGTGGCAGCGCTACTTAAATAACCACAGCAGTTAGTCAGCCACAAGGCTTTGAATCCAAACTAATTAAGTCAGGCTTGCTCTTTAGCCTCTCGACTTATGAAGAGAAACAATAAAAGTTTAGGCGATGCTGGCGAAGAGTTAGCGGCAAGTTTTCTGGTCAAACGTGGTGATGAAATATTGGCGCGTAATTGGCGTGTGCGCGAAGGCGAGCTTGATCTTGTTACCTTAGATCGCAGCGGCTTGATTCATATGGTCGAAGTTAAGACCCGGTCTTCAGCCGCTTTTGGTCACCCGCTCGAAGCAATTGATAGTGCTAAAGCTCATCGCATTCAGCGGTTGGCGCTTGCCTGGTTAGCTACTAATGGTGCCCTTGGTTGCGATTATCAAATCGATGCAATTGCCATCTTGATTAGCACCGATGGCTCGCACACGCTTGAAGTTAGAGCAAACGTTTTATGACGCTGGTTAGCCAATGACCCTGGGCATGACTTTCGGGGTGGGCCTGCAAGGTTTAGCTGGCAATTTAGTTACGGTCGAAGTCGATATTGCAGATGGGCTACCTGCTTACACTTTATTGGGGCTGCCTGATGCTGCGCTATCAGAATCACGTGATCGAGTTAGATCAGCACTGACAAATAGCAACGAACTTTGGCCTAATCGCAAAGTTACCGTTTCGCTATCACCTGCTTGGTTACCAAAGAGTGGACCCAGTTTTGATTTAGCAATAGCAGTTGCGCTCTTGATGGCGAATCAATCTTTGCCAATCTGCGAAGACACTGTTTTCTTGGGCGAATTGTCACTCGATGGAAAAGTGCGAAGTGTGCGTGGAGTATTGCCAGCTCTGCTAGCGGCAGCGAAAGCCGGTATCGCAAGAGCGGTAGTTCCGAGAGCAAATATCGCCGAAGCTAAGTTAATGGTGGATCTTGAGATAATTCCGATGGAAACACTTGCCGAAGTTTTGCGTTGGTTGCGCACCGGCGAACGAGTCGAAGCTGAGCCACTTGATCTGGAATATGAGAGTGAAGAAGATTTACTTGATTTCGCTGATGTTGCGGGTCAACCTCGGGCACGATTAGCAGCTGAGATAGCGGCAACTGGCGGACATCATTTACTTTTAATCGGGCCACCCGGTGCTGGAAAAACCATGATCGCCCAACGCTTGCCGACGATTTTGCCAAAGTTAACTATTGCGCAAGCACTCGAGGTCACTGCAGTTCATTCAATTGCTGGCACATTAGGCAATCGGGCACCGCAATCTTTATTGGCACCATTTGTCGCACCGCATCACACCACAACTCGAGTTGCGATGGTTGGTGGTGGTTCGCATGTGATTCGACCAGGTGCTTCATCACTTGCGCACAATGGGGTTCTCTTTATTGATGAAGCTCCCGAATGTGGCGTGGGCATCTTGGATTCATTACGACAGCCGCTTGAATCTGGCGAGATCACCATTGCCCGCAGTATTGGAAACCTAACTTTCCCAGCGCAATTTCTCTTGGTATTGGCTGCAAATCCTTGCCCGTGTGGCAAATTCTCGGGTCGCGGCCGTAATTGCACTTGTACTTCGCAACAAGTACGTCGTTACTTAGGAAAGTTATCTGGTCCGTTATTAGATCGCATTGACTTGCGAGTAATCGTTGACCCAGTTAGCCGGGTTGAGATGGCTCAGAATGAATTAGGCGAATCAAGTGCAGTTATTAGAGATCGGGTAATTGCGGCCCGCAATATCGCAGCGAAACGTTTCGCAAATGAGAGTTGGAAATTAAATAGTCAGATCCCTTCTCGTGCTTTGCGTACTACTTACCAACCTGAGCGAGCAGCCATGAATTTCTTACATGATGAGCTAGATCGTGAACGTCTTACTGCGCGAGGCTTACATAAAGTCATTCGCACTGCCTGGACTTTGGCAGATTTGCATCGCCATGCAATTGCAACGCTGACCGATGTTCAACAAGCCTATGCCTTACGTGACGGAGTCGAACTATGAGTGAATTGATATCTCGGGCCAGATTATTTAGCGCTGTTGAGGGCGGTTCTACTTTTTGGGCACGCGAAGTTTTTACCAATGGATCAACTTACGTTTTAGACCGTGCGCTAACTGGGGGATACGACCCAGTTAAATACGCGCGCACTATTGAGAAATTGCGGGCGAGCAGCGCAGATCAACTTTTACAAAGCATTAGCGATGCCCAAGCAACATTTCTTACGCCGGCTGATTCGACTTGGCCACAGTCAGTAAATGATTTAGCAGCCCCACCAATTGCGTTCGTGGTTAAAGGAGACCCTGCACTACTAACTGGTGATTCGTTAGCAATTGTGGGCACCCGTAATCCGACTCAATATGGCGTTCGCATTGCCCAAGATTTCGCAGCTGGTTTTGTCGATCGCGACTGGTCGATTATTAGTGGTGGTGCTTATGGCATCGATGCCGCAGCACACAAAGGAGCACTTGTTGCTGAAGGAATAACGATTGCAGTTATTGCCGCCGGAATTGATATTAATTATCCCGCCGGCAATGCCAGGTTATTTGCTGAAATTGCGGAACTTGGCTGTTTGGTCAGTGAAGTTGCACCAGGAACCCCGGCTATTCCATCGCGATTTTTAACCCGCAATCGACTAATTGCTGCACTTTCAAATGCCACGCTAGTTGTCGAAGCCGCGTTTCGTAGCGGATCACTTCGAACCGCTCGTGATGCCGCTGAATTAATGCGACCAGTGATGGCAATTCCAGGTCCAATAACTTCGCCAGTTAGCGAAGGCTGTCATCGCTTAATTGGCGAGCGAGCAGCGGAAATCGTTACTTCGGTTGCAGATGCGGTGGAATTCCTCGCACCAATGTAATGAGATGATTAGCCAATGAGCGCAGAGAATGAATTCCGATCGGGCTTCGTTGCCATCGTTGGCCGCCCGAATACTGGAAAATCAACTCTGGTTAACGCACTTGTTGGCAGCAAAGTAGTAATTACTTCACCGCACCCAAATACCACGCGTCACGCTATTCGTGGCATCGTTAACGAACCTGATTTTCAAGCTATCTTGGTTGACACCCCTGGTGTTCATAAACCTAAAACTCTTCTCGGCAAGCGCTTAAATGCCGTCGTCGAAGAAAGCCTTGACTCAGTTGATGTAATTATTATTTGCTTGCCGGCCGATGAGGAATCAGGTGCAGGCGATCAATACATTATTGATGAAATCGCCAAGCACCCGCGTAGTAAGAAAATTGCATTAGTCACCAAGACCGATCTGATTAGCAAAGCCAATCTGGCGACTCGTTTGGCCAGCATCATGGCAATGGCTAAAGGATTTACTTGGGATGAAATCGTGCCCGTTTCTGCAGCAACTCATGAACAAATTGATTTGTTGAAGAAGTTAATCGGGCAACAGTTAAAGCCGGGCCCAGAGTTTTATCCAACCAATATGCGTAGTGATCAAAGCATCGAACAATTGATTTGCGAGTTAATTCGTGAAGCAGCACTGCGTGATGCGCGCCAAGAGCTGCCGCACTCGATCGTGGTAACTATCGACGAAATGTCAGAGCGCGAGAAAACTGGCAGCCGGCCATTCTTTGATATTCACGCAACAATTCACGTAGAACGCGACTCACAACGCGCTATTTTGCTGGGCCACCAAGGTTCGCAGCTAAAAGATATTGGTATGCGCGCACGAGCAGATGTTGAACGCGAACTAGAAGCTCGCATTTTCTTAGGGCTACACATAAAGGTATCTAAAGAATGGCAGCGCGATTCTAAGATGCTCGATAAATTGGGCTTTGCCGAGAATTAAGAAGTTAACCAAAATGAATACTCGATCAAAACTCCGCGGACTGCGCAAAGCCTCACATTTTGGGCCGACTTTGTTGGTTACCGCTATCTCTTTTGGATTTGCTAACTATTACTGGTGGGAAGGCCCTGCTTACGTAATAGCCTTCGGAGTTTTCACTGGGCAGCTAGTAGTTGGTTGGAGTAACGATCTCTACGACTACCAAGATGATCTAACGCACCAGCGAAGCAATAAGCCATTAGTAGCTGGCTTAATATCGCAAGAGTTTTTAAGAAAATGGATCATGAAAATGTTGCCATTTTCATTTGTAGCTAATCTCCTGGGGCCACTCGGCATCAAAGGCGGACTGGTTTATATGCTCGGCATCGCTTGCGGAGTTGCGTATAACTTCTACTTTAAATTCTCTTGGTTATCGCCGCTACCTTATGCAATTGCCTTTGCAGCACTTCCTTCATCTGTAGCGATTTCTAAAGATGTGACACCGCCACTTTGGATGTGGCTGGGCGGAGCGCTATTTGGAATGGCTGCACATTTCATAAATGTTTTAAAGGATATGAAAGCCGATCAAAAGAGTGGTATTCGTGGCTTGCCGCAAAGGCTGGGCAGCCGTAATTCAATAATTGTTGCTATCGCCCTGATTGCTCTTGGGGTGGCAGTACTAATCTTCAAGCTTTAAGGCTTTAACACAATCCGAATCGGGTTGCCTACCTTGTTAGCTAACTTATCAAGCGCATCTGAAGCACTTGCTAGCGGAAGCACCTCAGAGATTGAATGCGAAAGATCTAACTTGCCTTGGCGCACAAATTCGATTAATTCTCGAACGTGATGAGCCTCTGAGCCGTAATGACCCAAGATTTGCGTGCGCATATAAGTAAATGCCATGTCACTTGGAATAACAATTGGTTCATTAGCAATTCCGACAATAATCAACCGGCCTTGTTCGCCCAATAATGAAAGCGCTTGTTTGCGCACAGGAGAGACGCCGGCAAAGTCGAATGCGGCATGTAGACCGCGATGGGCTTTTAACTCTGGATCATCAGGTGCAAAAGCAAAGTCTGCACCTCGTGCGATCGCATTAGCTCGAGCATCTGCGCGGGGATCGATTGCAATTACTTTGCCGCAGCCAATTGTTCGCAGTAATTGAACTGCGTGAATTCCTAAACCACCAACGCCAAAGACAGCAACCGATTCACCGGCTTGAATTTTTCCAGTTGAGGAAATTGCAGCCCACGGAGTTGAAACTGCGTCAGGAATAATTGCGGCTTGCTCAAATGGCAGCGAATCTGGAATCAGCATCACCTGTTCGGCATCGACAACTAAGTATTCAGCCCAACCACCGTCGTAATCAAAACCTAATGTCATGATTTGATTTGCGCCATTACGTTCGCCGGCAACCACAACTACGCGTTCACCTACGGAGCAAGACTCAACATCTTCGCCCACTTGATCAATAGTCCCGGCAACTTCATGTCCGAGAGTTACATGATCTCCGGCTAAATACCCGGGCGATAAAATTCCTTCAAGAAAATGCACATCTGATAAACAGACACCAGCCGCACCTACTTTTATTCGCACCTGATTACTACCTGCGTCAGGAGTCGGCACATCGGTAACTTCAAATTTACGAGTAGATACCGAGATACGTCCAGCTTTCATGAAATCTTTCCTTCGGCTCGGTTTATCAACGTGTTTACCGCATCACCAAACCCGGCAAAAGCCGGATTAGTTGTTTGTCCGGCCCGATAGCGAGCCCAAATTTGTTGAATGATCACAGCTAATCTAAACAGTCCGAACACTTCGTAGAAGGTGAAGTCACTGCATTTGCGGCCACTTAGCTGTAGATATCTCTGCACAAACTCTTCACGGGTAGGCATTCCAGGTAAATGACTCGGTTGTCTACGCAGGAAAGCAAACGCTTCGTCATCATCGCGATCTACCCAATAAGCAAGGGCTGAACCTAAATCCATTAGGGGATCGCCGACTGTTGCAAGTTCCCAATCTAAAACTCCTGCGATACGCGCATGTTCTAAATCAAAGACCACGTTATCTATTCGCCAGTCACCGTGAATAATGCAGGAATCAACATCAGCTGGTTGATTTGCAGCAAGCCATGCCATCAACTTTTCGGCAGTTGGCACATCATCAGTTAGCGCATTGCGATATCGCTTAGACCAACCTTCGACTTGGCGCTGCACATAGCCCGGGCCTTTATTTAGTTCTTGCAAAATTGAAGAATCAACGGCATGTAATTGTACTAACCCATTAATCAGCGAATCAGCCATCACCGAAATATCAGTTGCCGTTATTCCAGCTGAGATATCACGTCGAAATATTTGACCTTCGATATGCTGCATTACATAAAAATCAGAACCCATGATTGATTGATCTTCACACAACGCAATCATGTTCGGCACTAGCGGATAAATAGGTTGCAATCTGGATTGAATTAGAAACTCACGTTTCATATCGTGGGCAGACGCTGCCTTTGTGCCAACTGGTGGTTTGCGTAAAACTAGATCACGATCTGGATAGCGAAGTAAATAAGTTAGATTCGAAGCGCCACTTCGAAACTGCAGCACTTCAGGAAGCTGGTCCTCGTTTATGAAAGGGCGCAACCATTCGTGCATGCGCGCGATATCAAAACGATCCTCTTCGCGGACCGCAGTTACATCACTCATGACAAATATGGCTTGATTTCTAGGCGCGCAATATCGCGAATATGTACTTCATCTGGGCCATCAACGATGCGCAATGTACGAATGCCTGCATACATTGAGGCAAGCGGGGTATCTTGGCTAACGCCTGCGCCGCCGTGACTTTGAATAGCATGATCAATAATTCGCTCTGCCATCTGGGGCACAGCCACCTTTATTGCGGCAATCTCTTTACGAGCACCTTTTGCGCCAACTGAATCAATCATCCAGGCAGCTTTTAATACCAAGAGGCGAGCTTGCTCAATATCAATGCGAGCTTGTGCAATCCATTCCTGAATAACGCCTTGTCGTACTAACTCTTTACCAAAAGCCTCACGTGCGACAGTTCGTTTAATCATTAAGGAGAGTGCGCGCTCGGCCATACCAATTGCACGCATGCAATGGTGAATTCGGCCTGGGCCTAGTCGTGCTTGAGCCAATGCAAAACCTTCGCCTTCGGCACCCAAAAGATTTGCAACAGGTACGCGCACATTAGTAAATGAAACTTCGGCATGACCATGTTGATCGACATAACCAAAGACGGTTAAGTTTCTGACCACTTTTACACCAGGGGTATTCATTGGCACTAACACCATTGATTGCTGATGATGAGCATCGGCTGCTGGATTAGTTTTTCCCATCACAATTAAAATTTCACAACGTGCATCCATGGCACCAGTGGTCCACCACTTCGTGCCATTGATGAAATAGTGATCGCCATCTTTGATTATTTGGGTTTCGATATTGCGAGCATCACTTGATGCAACGCCAGGTTCGGTCATGGCAAACCCTGAACGAATCTGACCATCTAATAGTGGTTCCAACCAGCGCTTCTTCTGCTCATCAGTTCCGAACATATCTAGTAATTCCATATTGCCAGTATCTGGCGCTGCACAATTGATTGCTTCAGGTGCGATCTCAGGAGACCAGCCAGTTATTTCAGCCAAGGTTGCATAATCGGTAACCGATAAGCCGTGCCCATAATGGGGCAAAAATAGATTCCATAAGCCCAGGGCTTTAGCTTTAACCTTTAATTCTTCGACAATTGCTGGTAAATCATGTGGCTTTCCGGCGGCAATTAACTGCTCACGTTGCTGGTGATAGATGGCCTCGGCTGGGAAAACCTCAGAGTCCATAAAGGCTTGAAGTTTGGCAGCATATTCGGTTGTCTTAGCGCTAAGTGCGAAGTCCATGCCTTAACCTTACGCAAAGAAAGCCAATTTGAGGAGTGAGTATGAGTGTTCTTGACCGCTTTAAATTAGATGGAAAAGTCGCAGTGGTTACAGGTGCCTCTTCAGGTCTTGGCGTTGCATTTGCAAAAGCACTCGCCGAAGCAGGAGCAGATGTTGTTCTTGGCGCTCGCCGCTTTGATCGTCTTGCTGAAACTGGCGCACTAGTTGAGGCCGCCGGTCGTAAATTTGCTGCACTGCAAACAGATGTAACCCAGCCAGAACAATGTGATGCACTCATCGCATTTGCGATGGAAAAATTCGGCCGAGTAGATATCTTGGTAAATAACGCTGGCGTTGGCACAGCTGTACCTGCAACTCACGAGACACCAGAACAATTCAGATCTGTTTTAGATGTAAATCTGTTTGGGGCATATTGGATGGCGCAAGCATTTGCTAAAGCAAATAAAAATGGTGGCGCGATTGTAAATATTTCGAGCATCCTTGGCTTAAAACCGCAAGGCCTGCCACAAGCAGCATATGCATCAAGCAAGGCCGGCCTGATCGGTTTAACTCGAGATTTAGCAGCTCAGTGGACTGGACGTAAAAACATTCGAGTAAATGCGCTTGCGCCAGGATTCTTTCCATCTGAGATGAGCGATGAACTTCCTAAAGATATGGTCAACATGATCAAGATGTTTGCACCGGCTGGTCGCTTAGGGGAGCCGGAAGAATTGGCAGCTACTTTAATTTGGTTAGTTAGCGATGCCTCAAGTTATGTAACCGGAATTACAGTGCCAGTTGATGGCGGATTGGTTATGCCTTAATTAAGACGACTGTATGAATAGCTCAAAGTCGCAGCAGTTGCCACCCATGCTTGATAAGGAAGTAGAGCTAAAGCAATAGGCGTTGATGTTCTAAAAGCAATGATTATCATAGGCAAAGTAAGCAAAGCTGTAGCGACAAGTGCCATAGCTGCGAATTGCAGATTATGTGGACGATAGAACTGGTATGCCCAAGTAAGCGCGCAGGCAACTGATAACGCAAAGAATGCTAGATAGATAAAGCCAGTTGTAGTTGATGCTTTCTGGGCAATTGTGGCTGCTGCGATTCCAAGAACTATGAAGTTATATGGCCAGATAATTCCAAAGATAAAGTCTGGTGGTTGCCATGAAGGTGGATTTAAACTGCGATACCAGTTATCACCTGTATTAACCCAGAGCCCAGAACCAATCGCATATACAAAAACAATTGAAATTCCAATTACTGAGGTCAGGCCCTTCATATCTTTATTGTATTGGCTAAGGGGCAACAGTTGGCTTGCGGCTAGCTAAGAACGAACCAATCATTACTAGCGGCAATCCGATAATGATTCCCAAAGTAAGTGGTTCCGAAAGAATGATTACACCTAAGACCACAGCGACTGCCGTGTTTACATAAGTTCCGATTGAGGCGCGAGCTGGCCCAATTTCCTTCATCACAATGAAGAAGGAAATAAATGCCAAAGCGGTACAGAAAATACCGAGCGCAAGTAGCGAGAGCGCAGATTCGGTAGATACGGTGTTGGCGGCTGGCCATTGCATAATCATTAGCGGTGCATAAGCAACGGCAGTAATGAACATAGCCACACCGTTGATCGCGATTCCAGAAACGTCAGGCAACTTTATGGAAATCATATTTACGGCAAATGAGTAACTAATTGCAGCAACTAGCATCATCAAAATAGAAATGATGTCGGTTTCACCAAAAATGCTCTCGTAGCCAACTAGGCCAACTAAACCAGCAAAGCCAACTGCGATTCCGACCAGGCGCTTGCTATGCCAAACCGTTTTATCGCCAGCAAGGGATGCAAATATTGTTGACCAAATTGGTACCGTTGCAACTAGTAGGCCAGCTAGACCAGATGAAATCTTCTTTTCAGCATTGGTGATTAGAATCCAAGGGATCATCATTTCAAAAATCGCATAAGGCAATACATAACGCCAGCCTCTAATCGCATCCATTAAGACTTTCTGATGGATAGCAAGTGGAATCAAGATTGCTGCACCGATCAAAACGCGCCCGCAGACAATTACAGCAGGTTCGAAATCACGTACTGCGACCTTCATTAGTAGATATGGAATACCCCAAAAAAGGCCAGATACAGCAAAGTGAAAATACGCGCGACGGGACATGGTTTCCTTTAGTTGAGAATTTAAAGCTATTTGATCAGCGAGCGATAGAGCGCAAGGGTAGCGCGAGCAACAGCCGGCCAGCCAAATTCAGCAGCTGCGCGCTTGCGACCTGCCTCACCATATTGTTTAAGAAGTTCGGGTGCTTTCATTAATTCAATAATTGCAGCAGTTAAATCGTGTTCAAGGGTCGCGCCATCACCTGAGTAATCAACTAATTTGCCAGTGCTGCCATCTGCCACAACTTCTGGAATTCCACCAACTCGAGTGGCAAGTACCGCGGTCTCACAGGCCATCGCTTCTAAATTCACAATTCCGAGTGGTTCGTAAATAGAAGGACAGATGAAAAGATCTGCCGAGGTTAGAAGTGCGCAGAGTTTTTCATGTGGCAACATGTCAGGAATCCAAATTACATTTGCTCGAGTATTTTGCAACTCTTCAATGAGGGCTTTAACTTCATTGCCGATGATTTCTTCATCTGGGCTACCAGCTGCAAGCACTAATCCATATTCAGCTGGCACGTTTTGCCAAGCACGTAACAAATGAGCCAAACCCTTTTGACGTGTAATGCGTCCAACGAAAATTGCATAAGGCCCACTAATTCCAAGTTCAGTTAAAAGCGCAGGGTCTGAAGTTGGCTTAAAGCGATCAACATCTACGCCATTTCTAATTGTGACAACTTTTGCCGGATCAACATTCGGATAAGCGGCAAGTACATCAGCGCGCATGCCATCACTAACAGCAATTATCGCATCGGCAGATACGTAAGCACTTTTTTCTGCCCATGATGAAATTTGATAGCCGCCACCTAGTTGATCAGCTTTCCAAGGACGAAGTGGTTCGAGTGAATGCGCTGTTAGTACATGTGGGATGCCATGAAGCATTGAAGCAAAGTGACCCGCCATGTTGGCATACCAAGTGTGGCTATGAATTACGTCGACATCTTGCAAATGATTCGCGATCTCAAGATCAGTGGCAATTGCTTGAATAGCTGGATTAGCGCTCTCAAATGATGTTGGTGTTTCGTAGCCATTTGCGCCATCAGTGCGTGCGCCACCAAAACAATGAACATCAACTGAAACGCCATCGAGTTCGCGAAGTGCTTTAGTTAATTGCACGGCATGAACGCCGGCGCCACCATAGACATGAGGTGGCCACTCTTTAGTAACTAGTCCAACTCTGGTCGTTTTCACTAGGTAAGGGTATCGTTAGCGCATGGCACGCTTTGAACAACCACTCGGAATCGTCTTAGCTGGCGGTGAAGGCAAGCGTTTAATGCCATTGACGGCTGATCGAGCCAAACCTGCAGTGCCTTTCGGTGGCTCATATCGCCTCGTAGATTTCGTACTTTCAAATTTAGTAAATGCCGAGATGCGTAAGATTGCAGTATTAACACAATATAAGTCGCACTCACTCGATCGCCACATAACTACAACATGGCGCATGTCTACATTGCTAGGAAACTATGTAACTCCAGTTCCGGCACAACAGCGATTGGGCCCACGTTGGTATACCGGTAGCGCTGATGCAATCTTGCAGAATTTCAATTTAATTCATGATGAGAACCCAAAGCACATTGTGGTTTTCGGTGCTGATCACGTTTATCGTATGGACTCCAGCCAAATGTTTGATTTCCATTTAAGTACTGGAGCTGGTGTAACTGTTGCGGCAATTCGCATGAAGCGTTCTGAGGCGCATGATTTTGGGGTTATTGAATTAGCCGAAGATGGCGTGACCATTAAAGCTTTCCACGAGAAGCCAAGTGATCCACCTGCAATGCCAGGGCACCCAGATCTATCTTTAGTTTCAATGGGAAATTACATTTTCAAGCGCGATGTAATGGAAGAAGCGCTAATTCTTGACTCCGAAGATTTAGAGAGCCGCCATGATTTAGGCGGAAACATAATTCCGATGATGACTGCAAATGGCTTAGCAAAAGTTTATGACTTTGCAACAAATCAAGTCCCAGGTGAGACTGCGCGCGATAAGGGCTATTGGCGTGATGTAGGTTCAATTGATGCTTATTACGATGCCCATATGGATCTAGTTTCTATCCATCCAATTTTTAATCTCTATAACCGCGATTGGCCCTTGCTTACTAATCCGCCTTCACTTCCACCAGCTAAATTCAGCGAAGCCGGCCTTGCGCAGGATTCAATTGTGGGCGCAGGTTCAATCATTGTTGGCGGACATGTAAATCGCACAGTTGCTTCATACGATGTCTTAGTTGAAAAAGGCGCATTTGTTGATGGGTCGGTATTAATGCCAAGTGTGCGCATTGGTGAGCGCGCGGTAATTCGTAATGCGATTCTTGATAAGAACGTAATTGTTGAGCCAGGTGCTCAAATTGGCGTTGATCTAGAACGAGATCGTGAGCGATTTACTATCTCAGAAGGCGGAATAGTGGTTGTCGGCAAAGGCGTGCGCGTTACCGTTTAACTCCGCTAGTTAATTCCATTCGGCGGTGCGGTCGCGCAATTCTTGATACTTAGCAAAAACTGCAGGCGTAGATTTAGCGCTGACCTTTTCGACATCACCAAAGTTCCAGATTGGTGCATCAGCGTTGCCAGAAAGCGCCCAAGCGGCTTGGCGCGCCGCACCATCTGCCACATATTCACCAGCTGGTGGAATCAGAACTTCGCGACCAAATAGCGAACTAGCGATTTGCGCAACTGCTGGATTCTTTGCTGCACCACCAATTAAGAGGATTCGATTTACTGCAACACCTTGTGTTTGTAATGCGCCAACTGCATCAACTAAGCCGCAGAGCATTCCTTCAATCATGGCGCGAGCGATATCAGCGGGGTTTGAGTTATTCAATGTCATGCCCGCAAAAACGCCAGTGGCATCAGGTCGATTAGGAGTGCGTTCGCCTTCGAAGTATGGCAACAACGTTAAGCCATTAGCACCAGCTGTTGCTGATAAAGCAAGGGCTGCAACTTCATCATGGTTTTTTCCTAAAATTTTGCAGGCAGCATCAAGAATTCGGGCAGCATTTAGTGTGCAAACCAGTGGTAAGTAATGGCCAGTGGCATCGGCAAAGCCAGCAACTAATCCGGCTGCATCATGAGTCGGCGTATTTGAAACGGAGAATGCAGTACCGCTGGTACCAAGAGAAACAATCACGTCGCCAGGTTGCGCGTTTAATCCAAGAGCGGCACCTGCGTTGTCGCCAGCACCTGCTGCAATTGGAATTCCACTTAGGGTTGAACCACCAAAAGCACTTGGTGCAATTATTCTCGGTAAGTAAATTTCTGAATCATGCTTAAGTGCCAGACTTAATATCTCATATCGGTAATGCGAAGTAGTTGGATCAAAGTAGCCGGTACCAGATGCATCACTGCGATCAGTAAAGAGTTTTTCAAAATCTTTGCCACCTTGTAATTGCCAAGAGAGCCAATCGTGGGGGAGCGCAACAGCTGCAACGCGCTTTGCATTCTCTGGTTCGTGATCTGCCAACCAACGTAATTTTGTGGCGGTAAAGGAGGCAACTAAAACTGATCCAACTTTGCGTGCGGTTTCAGCGTCGCCACCTAGTTCGTTATTTAAATCTTGGGCAGCTTGTGCTGATCGGGTGTCATTCCAAAGAAGGGCATCACGAATTACTGCGCCCTGACTATCGAGTGCCACCATGCCATGTTGCTGCCCGCCGATTGCGATCGCTGAAACATCAGAAATTCCACCAGCTGATTCAATCGCTGCATCTAGCGCCGTTGCCCAATGTGCTGGATTCACTTCGGTGCCTTCGGGGTGACTGGCTCGGCCGCTACGTACTAACTCCCCAGTAACGGCGTCGCGAATAACCAATTTCACAGATTGGGTCGAAGAATCTACGCCGGCAACTAGCTTTTGTTCGCTTTGGCTCATAGGGCAAGGCTAGACTGTGACAGTCAACGTTGACCATATGAATATTTAGATTTCTCAACTTAAATCTTTAGCAAATCTAATTGACAGCGATATTGGAGTTTACAAAATGCGTATTGGAATCCTCACCGGCGGCGGAGACTGCCCAGGCTTAAATGCTGTTATTCGCGGTGTAGTTCAAAAGGGCATCACAACATATGGCCATGAGTTCGTCGGTTTTCGCGACGGTTGGAAAGGCCCACTTGAGGGTTTGACCATGCCGCTAACGCTTGAAAACACACGCAACATCTTGCCTTTGGGCGGAACCATTCTTGGTTCATCACGTACCAACCCATTTAAAATTGAAAACGGCGTCGAGCGCATTAAAGAGAATCTAGCTGCAGCTGGCCTTGATGCATTAATCGCAATCGGCGGCGAAGACACCCTTGGTGTTGCAACCAAGCTAGATGCTCTTGGCGTAAAAGTAATTGGCGTACCAAAGACAATTGATAACGATCTAAATAACACTGATTACACCTTTGGTTTTGATACTTCTGTAAATATCGCAGTCGAGGCAATCGATCGTTTGCATACAACTGCGCAATCACATCACCGTGCTCTGATCGTTGAAGTTATGGGCCGCCATGCTGGCTGGATCGCTCTTCACTCAGGTATGGCTAGTAGCGCAGCTTGCGTACTTATTCCAGAAGTTAAGTTCTCGCTGGAAAAAGTTTGCGCATATGTAAATTCTTGCTTTGATAAAGGCCAAGCCCCAATCATCGTTATTGCTGAAGGTGCAATTCCACAAGATGGCGACATGGTGATCAAGGATCAAACTCTTGATGCATTCGGTCACGTAAAACTCTCTGGAATTGGCGAATGGCTTGCTCAAGAAGTTGAGTCCAAGACTGGTCACGAAGCTCGCACTGTTGTTCTAGGTCACGTACAACGTGGTGGAACACCAAGTGCTTTCGACCGCGTATTGGCTACTCGCTTTGGCTTGATGGCAATTACTGCGGCAAGCGAAGGCGACTGGGGCAAGATGGTTGCTCTCCACGGAACTTCGATTGCACGCGTGCCACTGGCTTCTGCAACCGACAAGCTAAAGACCGTTGATCCTTCACTTTACGCAGAGGCTGAGGTCTTCTTCGGATAATTGGTCACCACCATTACCTTAGATTCTCTACTCTTAGCCCATGACTTCTTCGCTTAACGATCTATTCACACCTGGCTTAGTTGCGGCCCAACAACCGCAATGGCCAGGTGGGATAGATGGCGAACCCGTAACTAAGGCCGTAAATCAGTTAAAAGCTTTCCCGCCGCTAGTTTTTGCGGGCGAGTGCGATAACTTAAAAGCAAAGATTGCCCTTGCGGCTGAAGGAAAAGCATTCTGGTTACAAGGTGGCGATTGCGCCGAAACTTTCGTAGCAGCAACTGCTGATTCAATTCGCAATCGCATTAAAACTATTTTGCAGATGGCGGCAGTTCTGCAGTACTACTCAAGTTTGCCAGTTGTAAAAGTTGGTCGCATGGCTGGGCAATTTGCTAAGCCACGTTCTAATGACAATGAAACCCGTGGCGATGTAACTTTGCCGGCCTACCGTGGAGACGCGGTAAATGATCTCGAGTTCACTCTCGAATCACGTACGCCAGATCCAGATCGATTGGTTCGTGTTTACAACACTTCATCAGCAACCTTAAATTTAGTTCGTGCATTTACCCAAGGTGGTTTTGCAGATCTGCGCCAAGTTCACGAATGGAATAAGGGTTTCATTCGCGATAGTTCAGTCGGCGAGCGATACGAAGCAATGGCGCAAGAAATTGGTCGTGCGCTGGCATTCATGACTTCTGCTGGAGTCAGCCCCGAAGAATTTAAGACGGTAGATTTCTACTCAAGCCACGAAGCCCTGATTCTGGAATACGAGAAGGCGCTTACTCGCATCGATTCACGCACTGATCTTCCTTACGATGTTTCAGCGCACTTTCTTTGGATCGGTGAGCGCACCCGTCAACTAGATGGTGCACATATTGATTTCGCTTCAAAAATTCGCAATCCAATTGGCGTAAAGCTCGGGCCAAAATCTACTGTTGAAGATGCCTTAACTCTGATCGATCGACTTGATCCAGATCGTGAACCAGGCCGCTTAACATTTATTACTCGCATGGGCGCAGGCAAGATTCGCGAAGTATTACCTGCACTAGTCGATGGCGTAACGAAGTCAGGTGCCAAAGTACTTTGGGTCTGCGATCCAATGCATGGCAATACTTACGAAGCACCAAGTGGCTACAAGACTCGCAAATTTGATGATGTCCTCGATGAAGTTAAAGGCTTCTTTGAAGTACATAAGTCGCTCGGCACACACCCAGGTGGCATTCATATCGAGCTAACTGGCGATGATGTCACTGAGTGCGTAGGCGGTGGCGAGCAGATTTCGCACGAGGATCTAGCTTCACGCTATGAGAGTGCGTGCGATCCACGGCTTAATCACTCGCAATCACTTGAGTTGGCATTTTTAGTAGCGGAGATGTTGCGCGACCGTTAAGTTTTACCCGTGACACTTTTTATTACCACTAGCAAAACCCCGATCGGCAACTTGAATCTAATTGCTGACGAGCATGTTTTGTTGGGTGCGAATCTTTCGAACATTTCGGCACTAAAAGCGGGCTTAGATGTAGCCGATCAAATTCGAGAAGTTAAAGTTGTGAAAAGTATTCCAATTATTAGTGACTTAATCTCTGATTACTTCGAAGGTGATATCTCTGCCATCAATGGAATATCTGTAAGGCAGCCTGGTGCAGCATTTTCGCAAGCAGCTTGGAAAGCGATGCGAAAGGTTAAAGCTGGCGCAGTTATTTCATATGCAGATTTAGCTGATCGTGCTGGCTCAGCAGCCGCTGTAAGAGCCGCCGGAAGCGCATGTGCAAAAAATGCAATTATGTTAGTTGTGCCTTGCCATCGCATTGTTAAAAGCGGCGGGGCTTTAGGAAATTATGCCTATGGCGTGAACAAGAAAGAGTGGCTACTACGCCACGAGGGCGCGCTTTAAGACTTCGATTGCATAGGCAGTACCAGCATCATCGAGATCTAAATGTGTAACTAAGCGCGCATACTTTGGTCCAAGCGCACCAATTAGTAAACCTTCAGCTTTGCACCTTGTGGCAAGTTCTGCTGCAGTAATTTTTAACTCGGCAAGATCAAGACCAACAATATTTGTTTGCACAGTTGCGGGATCAATAACTGAAGGAACAACTGCGTTGAGCGCAATTGCAATTTCTTTGGCACGACGATGATCTTCGCCCAAGAGCGCAATATTGTGATCAAGGGCGTAATGACCGGCGGCAGCAAGAATTCCAATTTGGCGCATGCCGGCTCCGTAGCGTTTGCGCCAAACCCGAGCTTTCGTAACTCGCTCTTTTGTGGAAAGCATTACTGAACCAACTGGTGCACCTAAACCCTTAGATAAGCAGACGCTGATGGTGTCGAAATACTTTCCATATTCCAAGAAAGAAACCCCACTTGCAACATGGGCATTCCAGATGCGGGCACCATCTAAATGCAGCGCTAAACCGAGTTTCTGCGCACCAGCATGAAGTGCAGCAATCTCTGAGATTGGCTGCACAGTGCCGCCACCAAAGTTATGGGTATTTTCAACTGCGATTGCTGTAGTTGAAACTAGATATGGCCCGGAATCTGGGCGAGCGATTGCAAGTGCATCTTCAGCCTTTAGTTGGCCGTTAACTGCTGGCCAAGTACGGGTTGTGATTCCAGAGAAAACCGCAGCTGCGCCAAGTTCGGCCCGGACAATATGCGAATTTGTTTCAGCTAAAAGTTCTTCACCAGGTGCAACCAGCATGCGAATAGCCAATTGATTTGCAAGCGAACCAGTTGGCGTGAACACACCAGCTTCTTTGCCAAACATTGCAGCAACTCGTTCTTCAAGTGAATTAACTGTTGGATCATCACCGTAAACATCATCACCCACTGGTGCACTAGCGATTACTTCGCGCATTGCAGCTGATGGGGCAGTGACAGTGTCGGAACGTAGGTCAACTCTCATGGTGCAAGTCTCTCACGCTTCCTTTAGAACTATTAAGTACATTGCGGTGACAACCAATATTCCACCGAGTGCAGCCTGAAGCGTTAAACGCTCACCTGCAAAGATGATGGCAAATATTGCCGCGAAAACTACTTCCATTGTCAGGATCACTGCCACTTTAGTTGCTGACATATGCGCTTGCGACCAGGTCTGAACAATGAAGGCAATTGCAGTTGCAAAGACTGCTGTAAAAATTACCACACCCCAAACGCCATTATCTGGCGGCAATGAATAGCCTTCAAATGCCGAGGCAACTCCGGTCATCATGGCACACATCATTAATTGCGTAATTGTCATGGCGTAAACATCTCGACCAGATGACCACTTACTAAGTGCAGTGATATGCGCTGCAAATGCGATAGCACTAAAGAAGACCATAAGCTCGCCAAATCCAACTGACCAACCCTTAAGAGATAGAAGCGCCAGACCTACTGTTGCCATAAATACATAGAGCCAAGTGGCTTTGCTTACTCGCTCTTTGAAAATTAAAGCGGCAAATAAAGGAGTAAGAATTACATACAAGCCAGTTACAAAGCCAGTGATGGCCGCGCCTGTATTGGCAAGACCAATCGTTTGAAAAATATAGCCTCCGCCTAACAGGAAGCCAGCGCCGAAACCTCGTAAAAGTAAATCTCTATCGAAGTGCTTTACAACTTGAGGGCGGATCAAAATCATGACGACTACCGCAAGCACGAAACGCGTGAAGAGAAAGTTATTTACGCTTTGTCGCTCGATGGCTGATTTCATCACTACGAATGAAAGCCCCCATGCTGCTGAGACAGTTAGAAGAGCCCAAGGTGCTAGTTTTAATTGCAGTTGATGGCGCGCGTTCATCCGCGCATTTTCTTTAGCATCGCAATCTCTTTGCCGTGCTCGGGTTCCATGCCAGGTGTTTCTAGAACCATTGGCACATTCTTCATAACTGGGTGATCAAGCATTTCTTGGAAGGCAGCTAAACCAATATGACCTTCGCCAATATTTTGATGACGATCCTTTAGAGCGCCACAAACATCCATTGAGTCATTCGCATGTACTAATTGGAATCGTTCGGCGCCAGCAATTTCAATTAACAAATCAATTGTTTCGGTCATACCGCCTTTTTTGGCGATGTCATGGCCGGCAGCAAAGACATGGCAAGTATCAAGGCAGATACCAACCTTTGGGTGGTACTCAAGAGCTTTTAGATAATTTGTAAGATCATCTAGTTTCTTAACTAGTGACTGACCTTGGCCAGCTGTTGGTTCGAGTAACAACATGGGTGCATCGTCACCAAGTGCGTTTAGTACCGGCATCATTCCTTCGTGAATCTGTTTCCAGGCATTCTCGACATGGTTAACATCGACCGCAGAGCCAGTATGGATAACAACGCCTAGAGCGCCAATTTCTGCACCACGCTTGAGTGAATAAGCTGTTGAAGCAACAGAATTTTCGTAAGTTCCAACTGTTGGTGAACCTAAATTAATTAGGAACGGTGCATGCACATAGGTAAGAATGTCTAAGGCAGCGGCCTTAGTGCGAAATTCTTCATCGGCAATTGGATTTGCCTCTGGCATTGCCCAACCACGGGGGTTTGAAGCAAATACTTGAATTACTTCAGCGCCAGTTAGTTCGGCATAAGCGATAGAACGCTTGGCCATGCCACCTGAAGTTGGGGTGTGGGCGCCGAGGCGGGGACCGTTAATTTTCGCTTTAGACATTTGGCTAGCCTACTGTGATGGTCACAGTGCTGCCACGTTTGACCTTAGTACCCGCCTTAGGCAAAACATTTATTACCTTTTTATTCTTAGTTGCGCCAAGCGTCTTTACTTTAACTACCAGCCCTAAGTCTTTAAGTATCTGAGTTGCTTTCGCTTGAGTCTGTCCAATAATTCCCATAGTTGGGATAGTTGTATAGGCCGAGCCCTTTGAAACAACTAGCTCAATCTTGGCGCCCTTTGGAACATCACCCGCTGCAGGGTTCTGCGAAATGACGCCACCTGGAATAACTCTTTCATCAAAGGCATAAGTCACTGTGACATCAAAACCCGCATCTGTTAATTCAGTCAGCGCTTCTTCACCGCTTTTTTCAACAAATGAGGCGACGGCAAAAGTTTCAATACCTTTGCTGACTACTAGATTGATAGCAACGTCGCGACGTACTTTTGTGCCAGGTTCAGGTTCTGCTGAGATCACAAAACCTTTCGGAATTTGTGTATTGAAAACTTCAGTTATGGTGCCAGTTTTAAGTGGGAACTTAGCGATTGCATTTACCGCGGCTTCTGGGGTTAAACCAATTAATTGCGGAACTACATAACGTTCCGGGCCTTTAGAGATGGTTAATCTAACGGTGCCATTTGGATCAGTTTTGTCACCGCCAACTGGGTTTTGCGCAATGATCAAACCTTCATCAACTTCTTCACTGTAGACGCGTTTGGCAACTTCACTCTTTAATCCGAGTGGCGAGAAAAGCGAATTAGCTTTATCTAATGAGGCACCAATTACTGAGGGCACACTTACTTTTGCACCTGGTCCAAGGACAATCCACCAGCCTGCAACACCAACGCTGATTGCAAGAAGAATGGCAATAATGCGATTGCGGCGAACACGCTTGCTAACGCGGCGGCGTTCTTCAGCGCGGTCCTTCTTGGTGTTGGCAGTGTTTTCAGTCATGGGAGTAACTATCTCGGTTGCTTGTGGTGCTTTAGCTGCTTCGGCACGCTTAGCCAAGCGAGATTTATCTCGCACCTCTTCTCGGATTGGTGCTACTGGTAAATCGAGTTCCAGGCTCAGCTGCTTACGTTTTGGATCAATCTCAGTGCGTACTCGATTTAGTTCAGCCAAGAAGGCGCCGGCATCGCGTGGTCGTTCATCCGGATTAGTGCTAGTTGCTTTTGCCACGAGTTCATCTAACGCTTCAGGTACACCTTTAACCTTGCTACTCAGAAGCGGAATCTTTTCATTAACATGCATGTAGGCAATCTGTATCGGAGTTTCACCAGCAAAAGGCTTCTCACCAGTAATCATCTCAAAAAGCACAATTGCAGTGGCATAAACATCGCTACGAGAATCGGCAACGCCTCGTTGAACTTGTTCAGGCGATAAGTATGAAACGCTACCCAAAATGACACTCGACTCAGCGGTCATGGTGGTGCCGAGCATATTGCCTCGCGCTAAGCCAAAGTCAGCGATCTTGACTCGGCCTTCTTTAGATATCAAAATGTTTTCAGGTTTGATGTCGCGGTGAATAATTCCAATGGCATGAGCGGCAGAGAGTGCGCTTAAAACTGGGTCGATAAATGAGAGCGCATCTTCAATTGTTAGTTTGCCGCGTTCATAAATGTAATCGCGCAGAGTATGACCTTCGACAAGTTCCATGACGATGAAAACTGCAGGTACGCCACTTTGATTCCAACCTTGATCTTGCACGGCAACAATATTTGGGTGAGAGAGTGAGGCTGCTGCCTTAGCTTCACGAATAAAGCGACCTACAAAGTCTTCATCTTGAGCTAAATGAGGGTGCATGATTTTTACAGCGACTTTTCGATCTAGCCGGGTATCGATTGCACTGTAAATTGTGGCCATGCCACCTGTCGCAAGCAGCGACGTTAACTGGTAGCGGTCATCAATTAGCTCGCCAGTTAGATCAGACACAGCTAAATCTTAGGCTAGCTATTGCGTAGAAAGGATGAATTCCGCACTTTCGCGAGTTAAGTCGCGTATGAAGTATTCACTTTCCATCTTCTGCCACTTAACCATCTCGCTTTGCAGTTCGTCACCGTCGCGCTCCAAAACCCTTGCTAATCCAGTGCTTTGATCGATATCTAGCCAGATTGATGTTGATAATTTGTCGCGAAGCAGCTTGTTGCAACTGCCTACCCCTTCAATAATAAGAAGCTCTGCTGGTTTCACCTGACGGGATCCGGCATAGGAATTAAGTGTCCAGTCAAAGATCGCTAGTTCGGCAGTTTCGTTTGCACTTTGAGACTTAATCAGTCCGAGTAGTTTTTCAAATAGTGCATCTGAAAGTGCATCATCCCAGCCGTTATAAAGTTCATCTAGATGAATCACTTCAATTGAATAGGTGCCAGCGAATGCCCGGGCGATTTCGCCAGCAAGCGTGCTTTTGCCAGAACCAGCTGGCCCGTCAATTGAAATTACTAGCGGCTTGGGAGATTGGCTAAATAGATCGCGTAGCGCTTCGTTGATCTGCATACCAGCGTCTCCAACCTTGAAGGGCAACTAAAGTGAATATGCCATATAGGAAAGAAGTGAAGTAATAACCTTGTTGGAAATATAGAGCTGTTCCAACTAGATCAACAATTAACCAAATTACCCAGCTCTCGTATTTTTCTAAGACCATCAGAATCTGTGCGATTAGTGACCCAACAAAGAGAAATGAATCAACGACTGTTGCCGCTGCGCCGATTTTAGAAAGAAACGGCGCTAATACAAGCCAGAGCCCGAGAATCCAAAGGATGGTATAAATTCGACTACGCAAAACTAACTTGCCAGGCTTGGCACCAGTAGGCGCCCAACCTTTCCAGCCGCTGGTAGCAGCTGCAATAAATACCAATTGCAGTCCAGCACTTGCAATTAAATTAGCTTGATAGAAAAAGATCGCATATAAGGCGCTGCTAAGTGCCCAAAAAGGCCAAGTTATACGTTTGCCCGTTGTGCCTAACCAGACGCCAATCAAGGATGTTACCGATGCAACAAATTCCAGGATAGATACTTCGTAACTCCAGGCGGTAAATAAAATGTATGACACGTTGAACCCCAATTCCAGGTCCGCATTACCGGACCGGTCAAGCGGTCGATCTGCGAATTACAGATCCTCTCAGCCAATTTCTTTCGGCTCCCGCATCGCAAACTATAGCGATTAAGTCAGCAATTAGCGCTGCTTTACGAGAGAATTGAGTCGTGGAGAAATATGGATATCTGGCAATGTTGGCTTTCACGCTTTGTGGATCAATCTGGCTTGAAGTGTTTTTAAAAGTCGGGGTAATTCGCAGGTTTAAACGAGTCATATTAAGCATTTTGCCAACAGCAATCTTTTTCTTAATTTGGGATGCTTATGCAATTAATCGCGGCCATTGGCATTTCGATGACAATCAAATTTTAGGAATTTTTGGCCCGCTTGGTATCCCACTCGAAGAGTTCTTATTTTTCTTAATTGTGCCACTAGCTGCGCTGTTAACTATAGAAGCGGTTCGAACCGTTAAGAAGCATTGGGAAGTAGGGGACGAGTCATGACCTATACGCAAATTGCGCTGATTGCGGTATTTATTGCGGCCTTCCTTGACCTAGAAGTATTAAAGACCGGATTGCTTAAACGAAAAGTTTTCTGGACTTCGTATGCAATTATTTTGCCATTTCAGTTGCTAACTAATTGGTGGCTTACCTCAAGAGAAATTGTCATGTATAGCGATGATGCTATTTTGGGAATCCGCATTGCATCGGCACCGTTAGAAGATTTGTTCTTTGGTTTCGCCTTAATTCTTTCGGTAATGGCTAACTGGGTCTATTTAGGTCGCAAAGCAGATAAAAACTAACGAGCAGCTATTGCCTTTACATAAGCTTTGCCGGCTACGCGCATTCGGCGGGCGGTAGACGTTTTTGCCCGCTTATTAAAGATGTCGTAACCAATTGCTTCAACTTCATCAACAATTCCACAATAAAGCTCGCTAGCTGCTTCGATACATGGTCGACTAGATGGTGCTAGCTGCAAAATGCCTGGTGCTGCTTCGCGCTGCAGTCGGCGAACGCGTTCGATTTGAAACTTCAGCGCTTCCGTAATTTCTGGAGTTAACTTTCGCGCCTCTAACATGTCGCGATTTACACCGAACTGAGCTAACTCGTCTTGCGGCAGATAAACCCGGCCACGATCTAAATCTTCACCAACATCTCGGATGAAGTTTGCTAACTGAAAAGCCACTCCTAATTTTTCGGCTGGTTCGTATGCGGCATCACTTAAAGCGCCCAAAATAGGGACCATTTCGAGGCCAATTACTGCTGCTGAGCCATAGACATATTCCATCAGCGCTTCGTAATTAGCATATTCAGTAACGGTTAAATCCATGGTCATTGAATGTAGGAATGCCACAAAATGCTCGTGGGGGATAGCAAACCTATTTACTGTATCAATTAACGCCCGACCAACTTGATCATTGGATTCGCCACTTTTTAGCCCGGCAAGAACACCATCGCCCCAAGTCTTTAATTCAGCAGCTTTTTCAGCATCAGATAAAGTCGATGCGAGATCGTCAACGATCTCGTCAGCATAGCGAGCGAACCCATAAAGCGCATGCACGAATGGGCGCTTAGCTTTTGGTAATAGCAAAGTGGCTAAGTAATAAGTTTTGCCATGTAGCGCATTAAGACGTTTACATTCTTCATACGATGCCCGTAACTGCGGATCAGTAATTCCGGCAGCAGTTAATTCATCCATTACTTAACTGGGCCCACAATTCGCTCAGCTGCTAAGCGACCAGAGATTAAAACCATTGGCACGCCAACTCCTGGTTGAGTGCCAGAGCCAGTGAAAACCACATTTTCAAAACCTTTGGCTAAGTTACTTGGTCTAAACGGTCCGGTTTGGAAGAAAGTGTGCGCGCTCGCAAAAGGTGCACCTGCTTCCATGCCCATAGCTTCCCATTCAAGCGGCGTTGTTAAATGTTCAACTTCGATAGCATCACCAAAACCGTCATATCCACGCTCTTCTAGAGTACGAATCATTTGATCACGATAAGGCTTAGATTCTTTACGCCAATCGATATCAGCCGTTAAGTTGGGGGTTGGATATAGAACGTAGTAGCTCTGTTTGCCAGGGGGTGCTAAATCTGGGTCATCGTGAGTTGGCACGGTAACTAGAACACTTGGGTCACTCATTAATTGTTTCTTGTTGATTAATTCATCAAAGACGCCATCCCAAGATTTACCAAAGTGAATATTGTGGTGGGCGATATGGTCATATTTCTTACTTGATCCGATCAGCATGGTCGCACAAGATGGCGAGTAACGTAGACGCTTAACCGAACGAGGCGTCTGGCCCAATAAATCGCGCCAAGCCACAGGTAGGTCAGGGTTTAAGACCACTGCATCGCAGGTAATTCGCTCACCTTTGTCGGTAATAACAGCTTTTGCGCGGCCATTCTCAAAATCTATTTTCGTGACCGTGGTGCTGTATTTAATTTCGACGCCATGTTTCTGTGCCGCAGCAGCTAGTGCGACAGGTACGGCATGCATTCCACCCTTTGGGAAGAAGACGCCGTTTACTGAATCCATGTAAGCAATAACGGCATAGATCGCAAGTGCTTGTTGAGGGCTGACGCCGGCATACATTGCCTGGAATGAATAAACTTTTTGCAGACGTGGGTCCTTTAAATACTGATTAACTTTTGGTTGTAATTTGCGGAAACCACCTAGAGCTACCAATCGCGCCAAGTTAGGGGTTAACAGATTCAAAGGCGAATCGATATTGCGGTCAATGAAATCATTCATTTCATACTTGTATAACTTAGTTACAAAATCAACATACTTGCGATAGCCGGCAGCCTCTGAAGAACTTACGGTACGAGTAATCTCGGCTTCCATTTCATCGGTATTTGCATGCACATCGATTTGTGAGCCGTCATCGTAGAAAGCGCGATAGAGCGGCTTTAATGGCATTAAGTCGACCCAGTCTTTTAACTCTTCGCCGACCGAATTAAATGCGTCATTGATTAACGAAGGCATGGTCAGCACAGTTGGCCCGGTATCAAATGAATAGCCATCGCGTTGCAATAAACCACTGCGACCGCCCGGAACTGACTCACGTTCGATAATCGTTACTTTACGGCCTGCTCCAGCCAAGCGAAGTGCAGCGCTTAATCCGGCATAGCCAGCGCCAACTACAACAATATGATCACTTGGACCTTTAATCTGCTTAACCATTTATTTTCACGTATTTCTTTTAGTGGCGATTATTGCCATTTCTGTTAACAATTCTCGAGCTTGGGGCACTATTTCATCACGATTTAGTGCTTCTAGCGCGGTGGAAGTTAATTCATCAATCAAATCCTCAACGTGCATTGCCGAACCAGTTTCTATGATGATCTCTTGTAAGCGCGCAATAGCACCTTCAGAGATATCGTGATTTCCGAATTCTTGAAGAAATTCAGCTTCGGCGGGACCAGAGATTCGATCGTGCGTCATAGCCATCAATACTGTGCGCTTTCCTTCGCGCAAATCATCGCCCGCCGGCTTACCGGTAACTTTTGGATCACCAAATACGCCTAGTAAGTCATCGCGCAATTGGAAAGCTTCGCCTAGTGGCAATCCGAATTCAGAATAGATTGAAACTATCTGTGCGCGCTTAGCCGCATCAGGAATGGCAATTGCGGCGCCCAGATGCAGCGGACGCTCGATTGTGTACTTGGCCGATTTGTAACGGGCAATGTTAAGTGCTTGGGCAACGCTTTGAGTGCCACGCGCTTGCTCGAATACATCGAGGTATTGACCAGCAATTAATTCAACTCGCATCTCGTCATGCACACTAAGGGCGGCAAGGAGTGATTCATTTTTAATGCCAGAACTATTTAACATTAAATCTGACCAGATAAGTGCTAGATCGCCAACTAAGACAGATGCTGATAAACCAAATTGAGTTGCCTTGCCTTGATACTTTTCAGTTTCATGCATTGATTCAAAAAGTTTATGAATTGCTGGTTCGCCGCGTCTGGTATCTGATGCATCCATTAAATCATCATGTATCAGTGCGCATGCTTGCAATAATTCAAGGCTTGCAAATGCGCGAATCTCTGGTTGCGATAAATTTGATCCAGCACCCATAGCGCCAGCGGCGGCAAAGAGTGGACGAAAACGTTTCCCCCCGTTAATTACAAAAGCGCTCAAACTGCCTGCAGCTGGTTTCAATTCTGGCGCTATTGAGGTGAAGTAATTTGATTGGGAAGTGAGGAAATCTTGGAGTTCGGCCTCAACTTGCACACGCAAAGATTTGAGCTGCTCGAGCGGTTGCAAAGATGCCTCAGGTTTCACGCGCGTAACGATACGCTGACCTAGTGGGAATCCGCGCGACAAAATACTCATTTGAGTTCTTTCCGCCTAAAGATCAGGCGGGCGAAGAACGACTTTGGGCTGCCATGGAAGCGCTCGAACCAATTGCCCCAGATTTTATTTCGGTTACATATGGTGCCGGGGGGTCAACCCGTGATCGCACTATTCGAATCACTTCGCAGATCACTGAACGGACTTCAATCCCAACGGTTGCCCACTTAACTTGTGTCGGATCAACTCGCGGCGAGTTAATCGAGATTTTGCAGAAATACAAAGAGGCCGGAATTCATAGCATTTTAGCTTTGCGCGGCGATCCAGCTGGCGGGCCAAGTGCGCCTTGGGTGCCCACTGCAGGCGGCTTTAACCATGCCGATCAATTAGTCGAGCTAGCTATGGAAGTTGGCGGATTTGAAGTAGGTGTTGCTGCATTTCCCGACGGGCACCCAGCTTCACATGGGGATTTAGCGAAAGATGTTGAAGTCTTAATTCGCAAAGAGTCCCTTGGCGCAAGTTTTGCCACTACTCAATTCTTCTTTGCTGCTGAAAAATATCAACGTTTAGTAGATGCACTTGCAGCTAAAGGTTCAAGCTTGCCTATTATTCCGGGCATCTTGCCTGTAACCAACGTTAAACAATTGGTGCGAATGTCCGAACTTAGCGGCACCGATATTCCAGCTGACATATTGGCAAAGTTTTCAGCGATTGAAGATGATCATGAGGCAGTTCGCAATTTAGGAATTCAAATTGCCACTGAACTTTGCGAACAACTTCTAGAACTAGGGGTTCCTGGCTTGCACTTCTACACAATGAATACTTCTTCTGCCACACTTGAGATATATCGGAAATTGGTGGCTAAGTGATTACTAAGAAAGAATTTTATAAGCGCTGGAGCGAACTCCACGGCAATGCCGAAATAGCTGGAATTGTTCATGCTTGGCTTGCCATCTCTTATCGATTTGCGTTGATTGCAACTTTGCTACGCATTTCACCAAATGTGTTAACACTTCTAGGGTTAATTTCAGCAATCGGTACTGCATTGATTCCGCAGTCTTATTGGGCAATTGCGTTAGTAGTTCTGTCACTAATTTTTGATGGCGTTGATGGCAGCGTGGCAATTTTCCAACGTCGCGAAAGCGCATGGGGCGCCACTCTTGATGCAGTTGCCGATCGCATCAGCGAAGCTGCTTGGGCATATGCGCTCTATCAAGTCGGAATCCCACTCGAGATTGCGGTCGGTTTGTGGCTCGCCGCATCTGTCCAGGAATATGCCCGCGCACGATTAGCTGCCTTTGAAGTAAAAGATTTAGGCGTGGTTACCTTTGCTGAACGACCAATGCGGGCCAGTCTGTTATTTATTATTTTAATTGCTTGGCAATTAGATATTCCTGGCCTTGCAGCAATCGCGGGCGCTTTCTTAGTGATGCAAATTATTGGTGCTCTTCAGGTCATGCGCTTTGGTTATAAGCAACTTCGTTAACGCGCACGCCCAATTGCATTTGCCACAATTTCAGCGCTAATCCCTACTAGCGGTAAGCCACCACCTGGATGAGTTGAGCCACCTACGCAAAATAGATTCTTAATCGGTGAACGATTCTTAGTTCGCAAGAAAGCAGCCGATGCGCTGTTGCTCGAAGTTCCATATATCGAACCACCAGGTGCCATTACTGATTCTTGTAAATCTAGGGGAGTTCTAATCTCAAGTACATCGAGACGTTCGCGAATCTTGATCCCGCGGGCTTCGATTTGATCGATAATCGAATTGGCATATTTGTATTTGAAATTCTCATCACGCCAATCAAATCCGTTGCTGCCGGTTTCTTCGTGGCGAGGGGTATTAACTAATACGAACCAACTTTCATGTCCAGCATCTTTAACCATAAGCGGATCATTTGGTGCGCAGATATAGATCGTTGGGTTTTCAACTGGTTTTTTACTTGTAAAGATCTCTTCGAATTCAGCATCATAATCTGCGGGGAAAAGAATCGTGTGATGATTTAACTTCTCTGAATTCTCAGCCGGGCGTAAACCTAAAAGTAGCGAGAAACCAGCAAGTGAACTTTCGGTTTTTGCTAGATTCTTGCGTTCGCTTTTCGCCCGCTTTTCAGATGGGCTAATCAAATATTGATAGGTAAGGCTGGCATCGCTATTCGAGACTATGTAGTCAGATGGCACCTCGGTGCCATCAGCCAAGGTGATTCCCGTTGCAACTCCACCAGTTGTTTTGATCTTTGTTACTGCAGAATTTAGGTGAATTTTTACGCCCAGGTCTAAACAGCGCTTTTCAATGGCGACTGCCAATTGGCCAATTCCGCCCGCTAAATGCCATGCACCGAAAGCCTCTTCAACGAATGCAATGCTTAGTAATACAGCCGGCGCTTTACGCGGATCTGACCCACTATAAGTAGCGTAACGATCAACTATGTAACGTAGCCTTTGATCAGTTAACTTCTCTGTGGCTAGATCACGAAGGGATTTCAGCGGTGCAATTACGAGCAGGTCTCGAATCAAAGTTACCCGCTTAAATAGTGCAGCAATCGAAGTAAGTTCTGATTCAATGAAAGGTTCGCGCGATACATCCCACATCGCCTCTGCACGTTTCATGATTTGATCCCATTCGGCAGCAGCCGCACTTCCGAAAGAGCTAGTTATAGCTTGCAAAGTTTGATAGCGCGAGAGATTGGCAAACTTAACGCTGGTGCCGTCGGTGAATCGATAATCAAATGCTGGATTAACTGGAATCTGAGTTAGAACATCTTCCATAAGTGCGCCAGTTTTCAAGAAGAAGTCCCGATAAACCGCAGGCAGTGTTAATAGTGATGGCCCAGTATCAAAGGCGTAGCGACCAATCCATTCAGTGCGACATTTTCCACCGACAAAGTTGGCAGCTTCATAAATCTCAACTTGATGGCCAGCTTTAGCAATACGCGCTGCTGCACTCATGCCGCCGATACCAGCGCCGATCACAACTACTTTGCTCATACGGTGCGCCCTTTCCATTGCACTTTTCCGCGAGCGCGCCAGGAGTAAATAATTAAATAGATCAGAAGTGCAGAAGAGATCGGATGCGATAACGCATCAATAATGCGACCGCCAGATATTCGAGCAGAAATAATGCGCGAGACTATTACTAATTCCAATGCGTAGAAGCCGGCTGTAAACCCAGCCATAACGCCTAGTAGCGGCAAGATTCCAGTTAAGAATATAAAGGCGATGGCCATAATCGAACCAAACCTAGAACCGAAGGCAGCCCAAAGTGATTTACCGTAGCCAGCTTTAACTTCGGGCCATGAGCTATACATGTGACATGACGCGATATGCGAACCATCGACAACTGTTCCTTTAGCGCCAGAACGCAATAAGGCACGGGCCAGTTCCAGATCATCGAGCACTTCACCTTTAACTGCTGAAAATCCATTCACTTTCGCTAGCGCACTATTTCGAACTACAAAGAATTGACCATTAGCTACGGCAAGTGAAGGTCGCCCTGTTTTTTCAGCAATGCGAAGTGGCACAGTTGAAAGCCAAGACCATTGCAGCAGCGGTTGAATCATGCGCTCTCCGAAAGAGTTAGCTATCTGCTTTGGATAAGGGGAGAGAAAATCGAGGTTTTGATCAACAAGTAAATTTACTGCCGCGCAGATAGCTCGTGGCTCTAACCGGACATCGGCATCAATGTTTACTAAGTAATCTGACTTCACTTTAGTTCGCAATTGTTCGAGCGCCCAAGGTTTGCCTAACCAGCCATCAGGTAGTTCAGATCCACTAATAACTGCGAATCTGGGATCACCAGATACTGCATCATGAAGAAGTTCCGCAGTTTCATCTTCAGAATTATCGTTAAGAAAATAGAACTTTAGATCCGAGATACCAACTTGTGCTTTAAGCGAGGCAACCAATTCAACAATATTTTCGGCCTCGTTACGAACCGGAAGCAGAACTGCAACGGATGCGGTTAAGTCACGGCCATTACGGGGAATTCGAATTAACTGCGAATTAATCAGGGTCAGCAAAAAGAGCGAGAAAGTTAGTACTAAGGAAATAGTTAACATATAAAAAAGCTAGGGACGTCCGAGCCAGCGGGCAAATACATATGGACCTAGCGCCAAGGAATACAAAAGACCGCCAAAGACTGCAACACCAGGGCGACTAAAGAAGAATAGGTTAGAAACAATTCCGCCAAACCAGCTCCAGGCCAGGAAAACATCTGTTGCAATAAGTGAGGAACCATATTTACGTTGTTCTTTAGGTAAGAAGAAATTAAGAAGTGCCATCAAGGCGATACCCGCCAGCAACCAACCAAACATATTGGAAAGCGGAATATCTGGCTGAAATGGAACATGCGAACCAGTTACTTCCCATTTCCAGCGACCATCGCCAACCATCTGCGGATCTAAAAATAAATCCCAAGCCATTAGTGCAAATCCGCCGTATAGAAATGTGAAAGTTTTGGTCATTCGACGGGCCACAATTAAAAGTGGGTGAGCCATCATGGCCCAAGCAAAAGGTACAACTAGTGGAATTCCAAATATTTGCGGCCCAAGTGATGCGTCATATTCATAAGTACCAAATGGCCAGCCAGTATTTAAACCGATTAACTCAATTAAGAATGCGAATAAAAGAGTAATTGATACATAACGGCGGAAGTACTTCCAACCATATGAGAGCCGGGCATGAACAAACATGGCAGCTGCACCGAAATAAACTGTTGCAATTGTGACAACTCGAAGCGCTTCACCTGAAAGAAGTGGGTAGGTCATTTGCAGAAAGAGGGCGGCGACCATGGTGCCTACTTGGATGCCATTTGCAAAAGCCGAAACGCCTCGGCGCTGCCGACGAGGAGAGTAGTTGCGAATGGACATATGCGTAGTCTGCCCTATTTCGGCAACTTAGATAGTTCCTCTGATCTCGCGCACGGCGAATCGAGCGAATAGCTCTTCGGCATACCAGTTAAATTCGCTGGTTTGGGCAATTGCCTTCTGGTGCGCAGCGCCTTTGTAAGCGAAATCTTTGATTGCCTGCATAGATTCCCAAAGCGAGAAAGTACCTTGCAAACCAATCGGCGCCTCACCAATGCCTATGGTTGAAATCAAGCCAGGACTTGAATGCAAACTAGCCGTTACCGGCGGAACAGATTTAAAGAAGCGCGCAGTCTGGCTGGCTTTAATGCGGGCGCGAGTAATTGCAACAACTTGACCTTCAAAATTAGCTGGCGCACTTGGCTCAAATGGTTTTTGTTTTGACCACAATCCGGTTGCCGCAATTGGGTCAAGTACAACTCGAAATTCGGAAAACGATTTCTCGCGCCATGCTCTTATCGTTCTGGAACTATCTAATGTCGCCAATTGATTTTCTGGAATTACTACCAAACAACCCCAACGAGATGGGTCAGCATCACGCGGCGTAAAAGTTTCACCTTTGCCGCAACCCAACATTTTTGCGAAAGTGACTCCGCTTGCACGTCTCAACAAAGTGCGATCAATGGCCATGCGAAAGAGCGCAAAGAGTAAATGCTTACGTTTGATTTTCCAGAAGTAAATTACCGTGATCATTTTGCAAGCTTTTCAATTTCGGCAATAACAAGTTCCGGGTAATCCCACATTGGTGCATGGCCACAGCTTTCCCAATTAAGCCAAGTGGAATGTGCTGGTGCTAAGGATTTTTCTTGGCAAGAACTGGCCGGCAAAGTTTTATCGCTATCACCAAAGACGATAGTTACTGGCACCGTCGGCGAAACTTTTTCATCAAAGCGTCTTTTTAGCAGCGCATCCCAAGCCGGAAAATAACCGGCTGAATTAGCAAGTGCCAAAGTGGCATCCAAGCAAAGTTGGTATGAATACTTTCGCCATTGCGGGCTGACATCGCCAAAACCTAGTTTGCGACCCCATTCGTATTTAAGCCCAAACGGAGAAACGACTTTCAAACTGCTCGCCAAGTTTCGTGCGATTGCAGTGCCCGGGTAACGCACATTAAATGGCGCTAACCAAAGGCCTGCAGGGGCTAAGCCCAAAACACTTGCTACCCGTTCTGGCTTTGCAGCAGCCATCTCAAGGGCCGTCCAGCCGCCAAGAGAGTTTCCTACTAAATGCGCTTTTTCTATCGAAAGTGAATCCAGAGTTTCAAAAACATAATCAGCAAGGGCTTTCGGACTCATATCTGTTTCGGGTAGTAATTCCGTTTCTCCATGTCCGGGCAGATCAACAGTTATTACTCGATAACTCTTAGCAAGTTCAGGCACAACTAATTGCCAAGCGGTAGCTGCTGAACCCATTCCGTGAATCAGAATTAGTGGCAGGCCAGAATTGGCAGATCCGTATTCTTTATAGTTAAGAATCAATTATTCGCCAACAATCGTTGGCTTTGCAGAAGTAATTGCTAACAACTCAGCAAACGAGGTTGGATACACCGCATGTGGATGTCCAGCTGCTGCCCAAACAACTTCATAATCATTAAGAGCCTGATCAATCAGAATAGTTGCGGGGGAGACCCAGCCAATCGGCGCAACGCCGCCAATAGAAAAGCCAGATTGTTCCTTAACGTAATCGGCATCTACTCGACCTAGTTTCTCAATTCCTAAAGCACTTGCCACTAAATCAGTGTCAACGCGATGCCGGCCACTGGTAATAATTAAAAGTGGTGAGCCATCGGGCAATTTAAAAATTAGCGATGATGCAATCTGGCCAACTTCAATGCCAAGGGCCGCCGCGGCTTCGGCTGCGGTTCGTGCGCTATCGGATAAAACTTTAATTTGCCCAGCACAGCCATGTTCGTCAAGGGCAGCGATCACTCGCTTTACTGCCGCTTTCTCAAGTACGCCATCCATGGGTACAAAATACCTTATGCAATCCAGG
The DNA here is from genome assembly GCA_965267915.1 of Candidatus Nanopelagicaceae bacterium. Taxonomy (GTDB): domain Bacteria; phylum Actinomycetota; class Actinomycetes; order Nanopelagicales; family Nanopelagicaceae; genus Planktophila. Next base: position 512,393 of record OZ254153.1, read on the forward strand.
CATTAATTAGAGTTATGGTGGAAATAGAAAAAAGCAGAAATGCAAAGGCGCGCTTAAGGATTAAAGGTGAAATATGAGCGCTCTTACCTGAAGCTAATTGAGCAATAGTTACGGCAGAGACCGCCATAGCAATCGGTACTACCCAATTAACATCGTTCCAAAGTTGGAAGTGACCCAAGAATGCAGTTATCGAATTTATAGCGATTATAAATAATGAAGTACCAGCTGCTTTATTTTGCGGCACTTGAAAGAAGAGAACCAGAATTGGAATCGCTAAGAAACCGCCGCCAATTCCAAATAAACCAGTCATTGAACCAATAACTAACGAAACCAAGATTAGAACCGAGGTCGGCAATTTGCGTTCTGGTCCACTGCTAAATGGCTTAATTAACATTGAAATGCCGGCGATGAATAGAACAAGTGAGAAGCCGGTAAGAATAAATCTTTCACTTAAGTTATGGGCAATTAGTGAAGTTGGAATATTTGCTAAGAGGCCAATTGCCCAAATTACAAGCGCCTCTTTAATTAAAACATCTTTACTTTTAAATTTGGGAATCAAGCCTGAAGCTGCGGCAAGTAGAACTACCGCCAAGGCTGCAGTTGATGCTTGATTAGCGTTGAAATCAAAACCGTAAAGCAGGATCGGTACCGTCAACATCGCGCCGCCAGCGCCGATAAAACCTAAGACCGAACCAATTAGAACGCCAGCAATTAGGCCTTCGATGATTAACACTGGTACAGAATGGCAGAACGCCCCCGGAAATATGCTAGATATCTCCGGGGGCGTTCTGACTATTACTTAAGTTATTTATAGGCTAAAGAAAGCCGATGTGATGCTTGGTCCAAATTCAGTACCAGTTGCTACAAGTGCGAAGATGATTAAGGCAGCACCAGCCATTGAAAAGTTCTTGAAGAATGCGATGGTTTCATTCTGCTTTGCAGTTGCATCAGTTTCGTTCCAGAAAGCGTGCATTAGGAATGAAGTTGGAATCAAGAAGGCAGCGATTAGCAATGCACCTAGGTCAGCATAAATACCGAGTGCGATATAAAGACCGCCCACGAGGATCATGAGGCCAGAAACGATCACGCTTAACTTGGCAGCTGGAACCTTCTTGTATTTGGCATAACCAGTCATTGCCTCGAGTTTGGTGAGGTGTGCGATGCCTGAATTGATGAAGATCAGCGCGAAAAGTACGCGGCCGATTACTAGTACTACGTCCATGAGACTCCTTAGTTTGTTGTGTTTTCCTTTTAACGTGCTAAGAATAGGGCAAAAGTAGTTGAAACTTAAACTATTTTGAGTGCGTGTCGCGCTCGCTGGCAGCCACTTGCGCCTGTCGGTAGGGGGCGGTACTTTTCGAACATCTGTTCGAATATCCACAGGAAAACCAGGAGCACTCGCAAAATGTCAGCCAATACCGCACCTATCGTCGTTGCCGGGCCAGAAGTCATGACTGATGGCGCAGCAACGCCAATTGAATTTACTTATCGCGGTCGACGTTTTCGAATTCATGCAGTCCTTACTAGGTGGTGCGAAGCTGGCGGTTGGTGGAATCGCATCAGCGATGGCATTTATCGTCCTGATGATCAAGCCCGGGCACTTTGGCGGGTTGAAGCAGCACCAATTGGGGCGCTAACTACCTTCGAACTCGAACGCGATGAGATCTCGGGTCAATGGATTATTCGTAGCGTTTAGCTGCGCTTAACTTTATGAGTTTCATTCACCTACATGTTGCTAGTGCCTACTCACTTAAGTACGGCACAACACAACCTGCCGATTTAGTTGCCCGTGCCCGCGAATTTAATATGCCGGCGTTAGCCATAACTGATCGCGATGGTTTAGCTGGTGCAATTCGGTTTGCCCAAAGTTGTGTTGCCGAAGGAATCGCACCAATCATCGGGGTTGATCTAGCAATTAAGTTACCTGGCTTTGAAGATAAGAAATTGCCCCGGTTAACACTGCTAGCAAATGGCGACGGTGGTTGGCGATCACTCTGCCGTTTCATGACTAGCTTAAATTTAAATGCAACCGATCGCACCCCAGTAATTACCTTAGAGCTGCTCGAACGATTTAGTGAATACAGTTTAGGTTTACAAGTTTTGCATGGCCCCGAATCGCCAGTTAGCTATGCCATCGCCGATAAGCGCCCTGATTTAGCAATTGAAGTTTTTAATAAAACCCGCGATTTCTTTGGCGATCATGCGATTGAAATTGTTTCGCACTTAGTCGCTGGCAGTGGCCCACGATCAACTCCGCATGCGGCACGATCCTTAATCTTTGCACGTGATCATGATCTAGATGCAGTGCTAACTAATGCAGTTCGTATGCGCGACCGCGAAGATGGGCCAATTGCTGACATTCTTGATGCTGCCAGACAGTTAGTGCCGCTGCATCCACGCCATGTCGAGCGTCGCAATGCCGAAGCATTCTTAAAATCAACTGATGCGATGGCGGCGCTGGCTGCCGAAATTGCGTTAGCTGCGGGCGAGCGAACTCCGCGTTATTTATTAAAGACCACCCGCAAATGGGCCGAACGCGCTCTGCTTTCGCCAACGCGTGATATTGGGTTAGGTGGTATTCATTTACCTGAAGCGCATGTAGTTGGCGCCGCTAATCAACAAGAGATGCGCACGCTATTGCGTAGTCGTTGCGAAAGCGGGCTTAACTGGCGATATCGCGATAGCACCACGATTGCTCAAGCCAAACAGCGCCTTGATGACGAACTCGCAACTGTGGCAACTCTTGGTTACGAGTCATATTTCTTAACCGTTGCCGACATAACCGATATGGCGCGCGAACGTTCGATCCGAGTTGCAGCACGTGGTTCAGGTGCCGGCTCATTGATTTGTCATTTACTTGGCATCTCAGGGGTCGAACCAATGACGCACGGTTTATTAATGGAACGTTTCTGTTCACCGCTTCGTCGAGCCCTGCCCGATATTGATATTGATGTCGAATCTGATCGTCGGCTCGAAATTTATGATTTAGTTTTCAAACGTTATGGCGATAGCGACTGGAGCAAACCTGGTAATAAATCACGGTGCGCAACTGTGGCAATGGTTGATACCTATCGAGCTAGGCATGCGATTCGCGATACCGGTGCTGCCATGGGAATGTCGCTGGGCGAGATTGATTTAATTGCTAAGTCATTGCCTCATGTGCGAGCTCGCCATATTTCACAAGCGCTTGCAAATTTACCCGAACTAAGAAGCTTAAATTTATCAGCGCCCCTTACCGCTATGACTATTTCATTAGCTGAACGCCTCGATGGCTTGCCACGTCACTTAGCAATGCATCCATGCGCCGTTGTTTTATCTGATGGTGGCTTATTAGATCGCGCACCGTTAACGCTAAATGCCGGCGGATATCCAATGGTCGAATTTGATAAAGATGATGTCGAAGCAGTTGGGTTGCTCAAGCTAGATATTTTGGGTGTCCGAATGCAATCGAGTATTTCATTTGCACTCTCTGAAATCGAACGTACCGAAAATAAAAGCATCGAGATCGATGAAGTTGCCTTAGATGATGCGCAGACTTTCGAGCTGATTAAATCGACTAAGACTCTTGGCATATTTCAGATTGAAAGCCCGGGGCAGCGCGAACTAGTTGGCAAACTCGAACCAAATACTTTTAACGATTTGATTATCGAAATCTCACTCTTTCGCCCAGGGCCAGTAAAGAGCGACATGATCACGCCATTTCTAAAGGCCAGACATGGTTGGTCGCCAGCTAAATTAATTCATCCGCGACTGCACGATATTTTGGCTGAGACTGAAGGCGTAGTGGTATTTCACGAGCAGGTAATTCGGATCATTGCTGAAATGGCTGGGGTTTCGTTGGCACAAGCTGATGAAAAGCGGCGCGCACTTGGCGATCGCGATGGCCAGCAAGAGGTCTGTGATTGGTTCTTTCCAGCTGCAACCGATGCGGGCTTTGAGCTGCCAGTAATTAATGAGGTCTGGGAAGTCTTGCGCGCTTTTGCATCCTTTGGTTTTTGTAAAGCACATGCTGCGGCCTTTGCGCTACCCACTTATCAATCAGCCTGGCTGAAAACCCATTATCCAGCTGCATTTTTAGCTGGCGTCTTAACTCATGACCCAGGCATGTACCCGAAGCGGTTAATTCTTGATGAGGTGCGCCAATTAGGTTTAACGATTGCACCGCTTGATATTAATTATTCTGATCGGGTTTATCGAGTCGAAGATAGCGGCAACGCGATTCGCATTTCACTTTCAACAGTGGGCGGCATTAGTGATCGCGAAATCGAAAGCATCATTGCGGCTAGGCCATATGTAGATCTAGCTGATTTCTTCCGCCGCTCTGGGGCGGCAATGCCAACTATCGAATCACTAATTCTTACTGGTGCCTTTGATGCAATTCATAATTTAGATAGCACCGAATTAAATCGTCGCGATCTCTTATTGCATTTAAGTGACTTAAAGCAAGGGCCAGTGCAAGCAATTTCTGGTTCGCAATTAACTTTCGGATTCGCGCCCCCTGCGCTAATTCCAAGTGGCTTACCCGAACTGCGCGCTAACGAGAAAGTGCAACACGAGATAGAACGGTTGGGCATGGATGTAACCCACCATATGATCGAGTTCTACGGCGAATTCTTAAATGCGATTGGTGCAGTGCGGTCGTGCGAACTTTTAAAACAACGTTCACGAAGTGCGATCTTGGTCGCTGGCGTAAAAGTCACGTTGCAAACACCGCCAGTTCGTTCTGGCAAGCGAGTAATTTTCTTAACGCTAGATGATGGTTATGGATGTAGCGATGCCACTTTCTTCCCTGATGCACAAGCTGATTATGCGGGCACGATTTACAACTCTGAGTTGCTATTAGTTCGTGGCGAAGTTCGTCGTACTGGTGCCAGGGGAGTCTCACTCCGCGCCGATGCTGCTTGGTCGCTACCTGATGTCTATAACCAATGGTTATCTAATAAGGTGGCGATATGAGTACCGAGCCAAGTGAGGGCACCGCAACGATTTTGCACGTTGATATGGACGCCTTCTATGCCTCAGTTGCCGAACGCGATGATCCTTCGCTGCGCGGCAAAGCAGTAGTAGTTGGGGCAGGTGCTCGCGGAGTAGTGCTGTCAGCAAATTATGCGGCACGTAAATATGGAATTCGCGCAGCGATGCCAGTTGGCCGAGCAAAGCGAATGGCACCACATGCAATCTTCGTAACACCAGATCATTCGCGATACTCCGAAGTTTCGGCAAAGGTCATGGAGATCTTCGATTCATTTACGCCACTCGTCGAGCCGATCTCACTTGATGAAGCATTTCTTGATGTAACTGGTGCGCGTAAATTACTAGGTACTGGCCGCGAGATTGCAGTTGAGATTCGTCGCCAAGTCGAAGCTAGCGAGGGTATTACTTGTTCAGTTGGTATCGCACCATCTAAGTTCATTGCAAAGTTAGCATCGGGTCATTGCAAACCAAATGGCATCCTTGAAATTCCAGCAGATCGCATTTTAAATTTCTTGCATCCCTTGCCAGTAAATGCAATTTGGGGAGTAGGGCCAAAGACAGCTGAAACTCTCGAACGATTAGGTTTGCGCACTGTTGCCGATATTGCCAACTTGCCACGCGCCACTTTAATTCGCGCACTTGGTCAAGCAAGTGGAGCTTCACTTTATGAGTTGGCATGGGGTCGTGATTATCGTGATGTAACTCCGAATGAACCAGATAAAAGTATTTCGGCCGCCGAAACTTTTGCGCAAGATTTAGATGACCCCGAAGAAATTCTGCAAGAGTTCTTGCGTCTTACCGAAAAAGCTGCGGCCCGATTACGCGAAAATGGCTACTATGCCAAAACCATTTCAATCAAAGTTCGCTTTGCAGATTTCTCAACTATTTCGCGCTCAAAAACCTTGCCACTACCAATAGATAGCACCCACGAAATTTACGAAATTGCTAAATCACTTTACTTAGCGCTAAACCTTGACCGGGCTCGGCTTCGCTTAGTTGGCATCTCACTTGATAATTTAAGTCAGGCCGCCCCTGAGCAATTACTCCTTGGCGCCCGCGAAAAAGGCTGGCGCGAGGCTGATACCGCCATTGATCGGGCGAAATTGCGCTTTGGCGGGGGCAGCGTTCGCCCTGGGCGGCTAATTAGGAAATCCTCAGTAGATCCCAAGCAGACAGAGGAAGAAAAAAGTAGCGAGTAAGGCGCGTTTGTTCTATTGTGGGCTTATGCCACTTTCCGATCGCGAAGAGAAGCTACTGGCCCAGATGGAAAAGGCCTTGTTAGCTGATGATCCACGTCTGGTCTCAGCTTTAACTGGCGCGCCAACGAAATCTAGTCGCCGTAATTTAGGTCTAGCGGTGGTCATGTTTTTCGTTGGCTTTGCAGCGGTATTCGGTGGCGTTTTTAGCAAGATCTACCCAATTAGCTGGGTCGGATTCCTGATCTGCTTAACTGGTTTATCTATCTTGGCCAGTGGGCTAAAGGGCAAAGTCGAGGCGTTGGCAAAAGGTGAGCGCCCTATAAAGCCTGCTAAAAAGGGTTATAAGGATCGTCTAGATGAGCGCTGGGATAACCGGGGCCAAGACCCGAGCAATTAATTTCGCTTTAAAAAGCTAGCTAAGACCCCTTCGCCGGGGTCTTTTTTTATGCCACAAAACCCTTCCCAGGCCCCTGCCAATAAGTGGAGGGAAGTGGTTTGCAAAAGGGGGGATTAGGGAAATAAGTGGCGGTTAGTGGTTGTAATTGGAGGAAAAGGGAGTAAAGTGGGGAACTAGAGCATTCAAACCTTGGGGAAGGGGGAGCTCATGTTTCTCGGCACTCACGAGCCTCGCCTTGATGAAAAGGGCCGCTTAATCCTTCCTGCCAAGTTCCGCGAAGAACTATCTGCTGGCCTAGTAATTACTAAAGGCCAAGAGCTATGTCTTTATGTTTTTCCATCAGATGAATTTGTAACTCTTACTGAACAACTTCGGCAAGCACCTGTAACTGTTAAAGGTGCCCGCGAATACATGCGCGTGATGTTTGCAGGCGCCCACGATGAAATTCCTGATCGCCAAGGTCGCATAACTATTCCGCAGGCACTTCGTACATATGCCGGACTAGATCGCGATTGCGTTGTTATCGGCGTAAATACTCGCGTCGAAATTTGGGATGCAACTTCTTGGAACAAATACATAAGCGATCGCGAAAAGGGATTCGCTGAAGTTTCCGAGGAGGTGTTCCCGGGTCTCTTTTGATCTAACCACTATCTCTTTTGGCCACCGCCGACCCTACGAAAACGGCGCCCCTTCCCCGGTGCCGTTTATGAAAATCCGTCGGCCGGCGGTGACCAGAGCAGATAGCGATAACGAAAAACAAGACATGGAACACAGGCAGTAAAGCAGGGCACGAGAGCAAGTTAACGAAAGGGGGAGATGATGCAAGAACATATTTCAGTAATGCGAGATACCTGCATTGAACTTCTTGCCCCTGCAATTAATAAATCTAAAACCCCTGTTGTAGTTGATGCAACTCTTGGTTTAGGTGGACATAGCGAAGCACTTCTTGAATCAAATTCAAATCTTGTTTTAATTGGAATTGATCGCGATTTAGATGCAATTGTTAAAGCTAAAGCGCGATTAGCGAAGTTTGAAAATCGTACAAACATTAGTCACGCAATCTTTGACGAAATAACAGATGTAGTAAATGGTTTCGGATTTCAAAAAGTCGATGGGATTCTTTTCGATCTTGGAGTTTCATCCATGCAGCTAGATCAAAGTGATCGCGGCTTCTCTTATTCACAAGATGCGCCACTTGATATGCGCATGGATCGTTCAACTGGTATTACGGCCAGCGAAATTCTTAATTCATATGCACCTGGTGAACTAGTGCGAATCTTGCGCACATATGGCGAAGAAAAATTTGCTACTCGCATCGTTGAAAACATTGTTAAAGAGCGCGCTAAAGCACCATTGAATTCAACTGCCCAGCTTGCCACTTTAGTTAAAGAGAGCATTCCAGCTGCGACTCGTCGCACCGGAGGCAACCCCGCTAAGCGCACATTCCAAGCGCTACGTATTGAAACTAACGATGAACTTGGCGCAGTTAACCGTGCAATTCCACAAGCTCTTGAACTTCTCAAAGTCGGCGGTCGACTCGTGGTTATGTCTTTCCAATCGCTAGAAGATCGCATCGTTAAAGAGTTTTTTACTCAAGCCACTACCTCAGGCACTCCACGAGATTTGCCAATGGAACTTCCAGAGTTTGCCGCGAAATTCGCACTTTGTGTTCGCGGCTCAGTTCTACCAAGTGAATCAGAGATTGCCGCAAATTCACGCGCGCAATCTGTACGTCTACGTGCAATAGAACGGGTGGCCGCATAATGGCAATGACAGCACTGGCTCCAGCGATCACTCGCTCCAAGCAGAAAGTAATTGAGCGTTCATCAGAAGTCGTTCTTCGCTTGGTTCCAAAAATTGACACCGATAAAAGAGCTGACCAAAAAGTTTTCATGCTCTTCTTAACTGGTATCGGGGTATTGGGTCTAGTTTCGTTATTATTCGTAAATACGCTACTTGCGCAAGATGCTTTTAAACTTTCTAAATTACAACTAGAGGCTCGTCTATTAACTGATCAACGTGAAGCCTATATACGTCAGCTAGATCGAATTTCATCACCAATGTCCTTGGCTGCGGCAGCTACTGAAATGGGCATGAAGCCATCAGATAACCCACAATTTTTAAATCTAGATGCAGCCCTTGTTCCTGCTGTTGATGTAGTTGCTGGAGGATCAATTGGGTAATTTCGCATTAGCTCGCAAGCGCATTCAAATCCTTATTGCAATGACGCTAGTTATTATGGTGATTTTTGCCGTGAAAGTAATTTGGGTACAAGTAATTACCGCCAACTCAATTCGTACCTGGGCTGTTAACGAGATGGAGAATGTAGCGACGCTACAAGCACCACGGGGCACGATTACTGATGTAAATGGTGTGGCGCTGGCTAAGAGCGTTAATGCCATAAACATCGTGGTTGATCAAAGCGCCATTTCAAATCCAGCATTTACCGCCAAATTTGCATCGCCAATTCTGGGTATGCCAGTTTCGGAACTGCAGACACTATTTACCGGCGAACTCAAGTGGAAATTAATCTATCGAAATGCCAAGCCAGCAATCTGGACAGAGCTAAAGAACGCAATTTCCGAACACAATAAATCGCTTGAACCTAAGGATTTTGATCAACGTATTACTGCCTTCTACCCAGAACGCGCCTATATTCGAGAATACCCATCTGGCTCGCTGGTGGCTTCGCTAATTGGTTTCGTTAATCAAGAGGGAACCGGTGCCACTGGCTTGGAATCTAGTATGAATTCGTTAATCACCGGAACCAACGGAAAGTATTCGTATGCCAATGGCTACGGAGCCGAAATTCCTGGATCACAATCTGAAATAATCGCAGCCAAAGCTGGAACTTCAATTAGATTAACAATTGATCGAGATATTCAGTGGGTTGCATCTAAAGCGATTGCGGAAGTAGTTAAGTCTTCTCGTGCGAGTAGCGGAACTGTAATTGTTATGGATCCTAAGACTGGCGCGATTTTAGCTCACGCAACAGCGCCAACTTTTGATTTAAATAATCGTGACAGTATTTCACTAGCCGCAATGCGTAACCCTTCGGTTCAAGATGTATATGAACCAGGTTCGACTGGAAAAATTATGACGATTGCTGCCGCAATTGAAGAAAAGAAAGTAACACCAACTACAGTTTTTACCATTCCCTACAAAATTAAACGAGCTGGAAGCTTTTTTCATGATCACGAACCTCACCCAAAACAACGTTTAACAACTTCTGGAGTTCTAGCTGTATCTAGCAACACCGGAACTATCATGATTGGTGAGAAACTTACTAACAATCAATTACATGATTACTTAACTAAGTTTGGAATTGGCGTTAGCACTGGCTCTGGTTTACCTGGCGAATCACGAGGAATCCTGCGCCCAGTTTCAGATTGGTCAGGCACTACGGCTCCGACCGTGGCATTTGGTCAGGGGTACTCAGTAACTGCGATGCAAGCAACGAGTGTATTTGCCACGATTGCTAATAATGGCGTTCGCGTTTCGCCAACTGTGATTGCCGGAACTAATGAAGCAAACGGAAATTTCACACCTTCAAAACCTCGCTCAACAGAACGTGTAGTGAGTGCTGAAACAGCTCACAAACTGCGCTTGATGATGGAGAGCGTAGTATCTGGAAATGGAACCGCACCATCAGCTGCAATCCCGGGCTATCGAGTCGCTGGCAAAACTGGAACTGCAAGTCGTTATAACGATATCTGTGGTTGCTATAGCGGATACACCGCATCGTTCATTGGGTTCGCACCCGCTGATTCACCTAAATATGTAGTGTCAGTAACCATTCAAGATCCTAAGGGAATGCACTGGGGTGGTTATCTTGGCGGTCCAGTATTTAAAAAGGTAATGTCATTTGTTCTTGAGTCCAAGCACATTCCACCAACTGGAACCAAAATTGTTCCGATTGCTTTGAATGAGAAAGCACTAAAAAAAGCAGAAGCCAAAACAACCGCCCAAATTAACTCTGCGAGCGGCAACCGCTAAAATGATTCGACCTCACGAAATTATTTCTGGGCGAAGCCTTCGTGAGGTTTCTGAACTAGTCTCTGCAACTTCAAGTTTTTCAGATTTAGAGAAAATCAAAGTTACTGGAGTATCAATTGATTCTCATCAAATAGAACCTGGTGACCTCTTCATAGCCTTAGCTGGTGAAAAAACTCATGGTGCGACTCATGCTGGTAGTGCAAAACTAAATGGCGCTGTTGCGGTCCTAACGGATGAAGTTGGTGCTGCACTAGTTACTGATCTACCGGTTTTGATTTGCTCGGACCCACGTTCAGTAGCTGGTGTGATTTCCGCTTGGCTACACAACGAACCAATGCGTGATCTTTTCAGTGTTGCGGTTACTGGCACCAACGGCAAGACAACCGTTACTACTTTGCTTTATCAAATTGCAATGGCAGCTGGTCGGCAAAGTGGATTAATCGGAACAGTAGAAACTCGGATTGGCGATGAGGTTATTTCCTCAGACCGAACTACTCCAGAGGCGCCCGAATTACAGTCACTTGCTGCGGTAATGCGGGAACGTCATATGCGTAATCTCTTTATGGAAGTTTCTAGCCATGCCGTTTCACTAAACCGTGTAGGTGGTTCAACCTTTAATATCGCAGCCTTTACTAACTTGTCCCAGGATCACTTAGATTTTCATCCAGATATGGCTGCGTACTTTGCCGCAAAAGCGGCACTTTTCAGCCATAAATATGCCGAAATTGCTTATATAAATATTGATAACGAGTGGAGTGAAAGACTGCTTGCTATTCAAGAATTACCGGTAGTTAAAATCTCACGTTCGATGACATCTGCCGATTGGTACTTTGAGCGAATTGAAAGCGGAGTGCGAAGCACTGAAATCGCAATACGCGGAACGGGTGGAATATTAATTGAAACGAAAACCAAACTCGCTGGAGATTTTAATCTAGATAATCTTCTGATGGCGATTGCAATCTCTGTTGCAAGTGGAATCGATCCAATTGATATCGCAGCAATTACGCCAAATTTAGTGGGCGCAGAAGGACGATTAGAACAAGTTGATCTTGGCCAGCCATACAGAGCATTAGTTGATTATGCTCATTCGCCTGATTCGGTAAAGCGTGTCTTAGAAACCTTACGCCAGAGCGCGGATGGCAAAGTTATCGCTGTTCTTGGTTGCGGTGGCGATCGAGACAAGAGCAAGCGATCACTTATGGGAGCAGCGCTACTTGCTGGATCTGATGTAGCTATTTTTACTAGTGACAATCCACGTAGCGAAGATCCAACAGCAATTATGAAAGACATGCTCTCTGGCTTGAATCTAACAAGTACAAGTGTGGTTGAACTTGATCGCAAGCGAGCAATTGAAATTGCTGTTGCGAACGCACAAGCTGGCGATGTTCTAGTTTTACTGGGCAAGGGTCATGAACCAGGCCAAGAAATCAATGGTGTTAAGCATGACTTTGATGACCGGCTGGTACTAGCCGCTGCAATTGAGGCGACCCCATGATTAAGTTAACCGCCCGCGAGATTTCCTTAATCGTAAATGGCTCTCTTCATGGTGATGAAAATATTTTGGTAACCGAAGCTCCAGTCTTTGATTCACGTCGAGCTCAGGCAGGATCCCTATTCCTGGCCTTAATCGGTGAAAATACTGACGGGCATAACTTCATTTCAGATGCCTTTGGAAATGGTGCCGTACTTGCCTTAACTACCAAAGTAGTTGACCAGCCTTGTGTTGTTGTCTCAGATGTTATGCAGGCGCTATCTGATTTAGCGAAATTTGTTCGAGTTCAACTGAGCCAATTGAAGGTGATTGGCATAACGGGATCACAGGGTAAAACAACCACTAAAGATCTTCTCAATTTTATTCTTTCCTCAGTTGATGAAACTGTTGCCCCGGTTGGATCCTTTAACAATGAATTAGGCGTACCGCTAACAATTCTCCAATGCAATGAGAAGACGAAGTACTGCATTGTCGAGATGGGCGCCCGACATATTGGAGATATCGCGGCCCTTTGTGAGATCGCCAAACCTCATATCGGTGCTGTTCTAAAAGTTGGCAATGCGCACTTAGGTGAATTTGGATCTCGCGAAGCGATCGCGCAAGCAAAGTCAGAATTGATTACCGCACTAAACAGTGGTGGCACTGCCGTTTTAGGAACCTACGATCAATTCACATCTGCTATGCAAGTTGCTGAAGGTGTAACAGTAATTACTTTTGGAGAGCGAAGCGACTGCGATGTGCGAGCAGCCGATGTTGAGATTCGCGAAGGTCGTCCGCACTTTGATTTGGTTACTAAAGATGGCCGAGCGGCTGTCGGCATGAGGTTGGTTGGGCTTCATCAAATTCCAAACGCTCTCGCAGCAGCTGCTATTTCAAGTGCATTAGGGTTAAGTGGTCAGCAGATTGCAGGTGCGCTCTCAATGGCCGAACTCGCTAGCAAGTGGCGAATGGAAATTTTCGAAGCCAATGATCGCCTAATGATTAATGATTCATACAACGCTAATCCTGAGTCGATGGCTGCTGCACTAAGAACATTGGCGCTATTTGCACAAGAGCGTGGTGGATCTGCTTGGGCAGTACTTGGCAAAATGCATGAATTAGGACCGTCAGAAAAAAGCGATCACGCCGCAATCGGGAAATTAGTAAGCGATTTAGGGATAGATCACTTAGTTACTGTTTCCATGCCTGCTTATGCAACCGGACTTTCCGGAAAGAGCGAAACCAAAGTTCACGAACTTTCTAGCAAGAGTGATGCGCTGTTACTTTTAAATGAGATACAAGCTGGTGATGTACTTCTAGTTAAAGCTTCTCGCGCTGAACACTTCGAGGAAATCGCAGAAGAAGTAGTTAATAACTGGCAAACTGGTGCTGGAAAGAAGGATGACGAGTAAATGAAACAGATCCTGCTCTCGGGCGCTATAGGGCTTTTCTTTGCCTTATTTGGTACCCCAGCACTTATCCGACTCTTAGCTAAACGTGGATATGGCCAGATCATTCGTGATGACGGGCCAACTTCACATCACACAAAACGCGGTACCCCAACTATGGGTGGCTTAATAATTATTTTCGCCTCTTTCGCTGGATATTTCATTAGTCACGGAATTACTCAAACAGCCGTAACCGCATCCGCCTTACTAGTTATCGCTCTAATTGCCGGTTTGGGTTTTATTGGCTTCTTAGATGATTGGCTTAAGATAGCGCGCGAAAAATCACTTGGCTTAAAAGGAAGACATAAGATTGTTGGTCAAGTTCTCGTTGCCGCGACTTTTGGATATTTTGGAATTAGATTTGCAGATAGTGATGGCTTAACGCCAATTTCTCTAAATCTCTCGGCAGTACGCGATACCAGTATTGTGCTTGGTGCTGGTTTAGTGGTCATTTGGATTGCCTTAATGGTGACAGCAACAAGTAATGGTGTGAATTTAACCGATGGTCTCGATGGATTAGCTTCAGGCGCTTCGGTGATGACCTTCTTGGCTTTTATTTTAATTGGTGTATGGGAGTTTGGTCAGAGTTGCGCAATTTCTGTTTCTGCAGCTGCCGGCTGTTATGCAGTTCGTGATCCGCTTGACCTAGCTGTTTTATCAGCGGCCTTAGCCGGTGCATGTACTGGCTTCCTTTGGTGGAATGCTTCACCCGCAAAAATATTTATGGGCGACACTGGCTCTCTCGCACTTGGCGGTGCTTTAGCTGGGTTAGCTTGTACCTTGCGTGTACAACTTCTCCTTATTCCACTTGGTGGATTATTCGTAATTATTACGATGTCAGTAATTATTCAAACTCTGTACTTCAAAGTAACTGGCGGCAAAAGAATCTTTCGCATGGCGCCACTGCATCATCATTTTGAATTAAAGGGTTGGGGAGAAGTAACTATTGTGCTGCGATTCTGGATCATCGCAGGTCTATGTGTGGCAGTCGGTTTAGGCCTTTTTTATGCGCAATGGGTAGCGCTTTAAGCGATTATTAAATGCCAACTTTTCCTAAACTTCTAACTCTGGGCGGCGTAGCTATTGAACAGTCGCGCTTTTTGGTTTTAGGTGGTGGAGTAACAGGTCGATCTGTAGCTAGCACTCTTACCAAAATGGGTGCACTCGTTTCGATTTATGACGAAAATGAAAACTCTGAATTTGATTCCCCGCAAGTTTCGTTAAGTGAACTGGCAACAATTGATTGGGCAGCGGCCGTTGTTTCACCAGGCTGGAAGCCAAGCCACCCGGTGATTGCTGATCTTCGTAACCGCGAGATAACACTCTTAAATGAGATTGATATTGCTTGGGAGATAAAGCAACAAGTTGCCCCAAACCAAAAATGGTTAGCAATCACCGGAACTAATGGAAAGACCTCAACTGTCGAACTTACCGAGTCCATTCTTAAGGCGGCAGACATTAACGCTTTTGCATGCGGCAATGTTGGAACACCGGTAATTGATGCCGTTACTTCTGATGCTAAGTATGATTATTTAGTTTTGGAGCTTTCATCATTTCAATTACATTGGTCAGAAGCAGCCGAATTTGTAGCATGTGGAATTCTAAACATTGCGGCAGATCACATCGATTGGCACGGATCAATGGCGGAATATGCCAAAGCAAAACTAGACCTATTGAGCAGATCAGTAACAGCCGTTTTAAATGGTGATGATCAGATGGTGGTAGAGGGCAGCACGCATTGGCAGGGCCGGAAAATCTATTACACTCTTCAAACACCAAAGCCTGGCGAAATTGGCTTAGTCGAAAATCTTTTGGTGGATCGCGCCTTTGTCGCAGATCCGATGGAAGCAGCCATGTTCTGCGAGCTAGCTGAAGTACAGCCAACTGCGCCACATACCGTCTCGAATTCACTTGCTGCCGCTGGATTAGCTCGATCGATTGGGGTAAGCCACGAAGTTATTCGCGAAGCAATAAAAAGTTTTAAGCCGGGTCGCCATCGCATCGAACTAGTTTTAGAAAGCGATGGCATCCGCTGGATCGATGATTCCAAAGCAACTAATCCACATGCAGCACAAGCGTCGGTAATGGCCGAACTCAGTGTGGTGTGGGTGGCCGGGGGATTAGCAAAGGGGGCCGAAATGGGTGATCTCGTTGCACAAGTTGGCTCACGATTACGCGGCGTTGTGTTGATTGGTACAGATCGAGAGTTATTTGCAAATGAATTGATACGAGATTATCCAAGCGTTCCGTTAATTCGTGTCGATCCAAAGAGCGATCACGATCGAACTTCGGCTGATAATGATTTTATGAATCGGGTAGTAATCGAGGCGGCTCGCTTAGCTAAAAGCGGTGATGCAGTTTTGCTAGCACCTGCCTGTGCCTCGATGGATCAGTTTATTTCCTACAGCGATCGCGGCGATCGCTTTGCCAAAGCAGTACGAGAAATAGTGGGTAAAAATGTCAACACACGTTAAGCGCAGCAAATTACTTCAACCATTCAATACATTTGCGCTTTTCGCTATATGCCTAACAGCTTTGAGCATATTGGGATTAGTGATGGTCTTTTCTGCCTCAACCATTTATTCCACCAAAGTTAACGGCAATACTTATGGAACTTTCTTGCGACAACTCTTGATTTTGCTGGCAGCGTTACCTATAGGTTGGCTCGCCGCTAAATTGCGACTCAATCTGTGGCGCATGATAGCTCGCTACTCACTTGTAATTTCAATTGGTTTATTGGCACTTTTACACATTAAGGGTTTCGGCCATGAGGTAAACGGAAACCTCAACTGGATTGGTTATGGTCCGGTTGTAATTCAGCCTTCTGAGTTTGCTAAATTCTTAATGATTCTTTGGGCGGCGGCCATGTTGGCTAAATATGAAAGTGCGGGAATCGTACGTACAAACGTTTTAAAGTTAATTGTTCCGGGATATTTTGGCGTACTTATTTTTGTCTTAACTGGCAAAGATTTAGGCACCGCTGCCGTTATCGGCGCAACCATGGCAGGGCTTCTTTTTGTTTCAGGTATTCCACTTCGATTATTTGGAACGATTTCAGCGATTGGCATGGCTGGAATTAGTGCGCTTATATTAACTGCGCCTTATCGAGCACAACGCTTCCTAGTGGTCCTTAATCCATTCGCCGAAGGTGACTACAAAAATTTTGGCTGGCAACCGGCGCATAGTTTGATGGGCTTGGCTACTGGAGGCTTAGTAGGCGTTGGCCTCGGTGCCAGCAGGCAAAAATGGGGCTACTTAGCTGAAGCTCATACCGACTTTATTTTCTCGGTAATTGGCGAAGAACTTGGCTTGTTAGGAACGCTTGCCACGATTTTGTTGTTTACTGGTTTGATTTTTGCAATTTTCCGGATTGCAATGAGAGCTACTGATCCAATGGTTCGTTTTACTTGCGCAGGTATCGGTATCTGGATTGCGGTCCAATGTATATTTAATATCGGTTCAGCGATTAGCGTAGTACCGGTAGTAGGCGTAACACTTCCATTAATTTCATATGGTGGGTCATCTCTGATTGCAACATATATTGCGCTGGGTTTTGTACTAGGTGCAGCCTTGCGGGACCCAGAAGTCGCTCGTGGAATAAGAGAATTAAGAAAGTCAGATCGTAAATGAAAATAGTTTTAGCCGGAGCTGGAACTGCTGGGCACATTGAGCCTGCGTTAGCGGTTGCTGATGCTTGGCGCCGAGAATATCCAAATTGTGTGTTTGAATTTGTTGGCACATCCAGTGGCCTCGAAAACTCTTTGGTAACCAGCGCCGGATATAAGTTAAGGCAAATACCAAAAGTGACGTTGCCGCGTTCTCTATCGCCTGCGATTCTGTTTACCCCAATTAAATTTGGTCAGGCGATAATGAACTCGCTACGAATAATTCAAAATGCTGATTGTGTAATTGGTTTCGGTGGCTATGTATCGGCGCCTATCTATCTAGCTTCAGCTATTCGCAGAATTCCATTTGTAGTTCACGAAGCGAATGCAATCCCGGGTTGGGCAAATAAATTGGGTGCGTTTCTAGGTGGAGCCATGGCAGTTGGTAAACCAGTAAAAAACGGTAAATTTAAAGGCGCAGAAGTTGTCGGACTTCCCTTAAAACCAGCAATAGCTGCAGCTCTAGATCATGCCAAAGCTGATTGGTCGGGCGCACGAAAAGCTGCAAGAGAGCAACTTGGCATTAAACCCAATAAACCACTGATTCTTATCATGGGCGGCTCGCAAGGTTCAGTCGCGATCAATTCAGTTGTTGCTTCGGCACTACCAAATTTGTTAAGTGAGTATCAGATTTTACATTCTGTAGGAGGTAAGAATCTGGTTCCTTTGGCTACCGAGGGATATCAGCCAGTGCCCTACATTGAAGATATGGCAACTGCCTATCTAGCTGCAGATTTAATTATTGCTCGAAGTGGCGCTATCACTTGCGCTGAGGTAAACGCTCTTGGCAAATACGCAGTATTCATCCCACTGGCAATTGGAAATGGAGAGCAGGCTCGCAATGCTGATTTCTTGGTTGCTCAAGGCAGAGCAGTTTTAGTAGCGCAAGCTGAGTTTAAAGCAGAATGGATAGCCAAGAACATAGTGAACGCAGTCGTGAAATCTAAAGAATTCACTGCTGGAAATGAAAGTGACCGCGCCGCCGCTGCAAATATTGTGGCGTTAATGCGTCGTCATGCCAGAATTGGTAAATGACGCCGAATTATAAATTGCCAGAGTTAATTGGCAAGCGCGTGCATTTCATCGGCATTGGCGGAGCGGGCATGAGTGGGCTTGCTCGCATAGCTCTAACGCACGGAATAAAAGTTTCCGGATCAGACTCCAATGATTCCAATGTAGTTGTTGCTCTGCGAGCACTTGGGGCATTGGTTGAAATTGGCCATAAACCTGAAAATGTTGATGGCGCAGATCTAATTGTTTTCTCGACTGCAATATCTGAGAGTAATCCGGAACGAAAACGAGGAAAAGAATTAGGAATTCCTTTAATTGCTCGAGCAACCGCTCTGGCACTATTAATGTCAGACTCAAAAAGTATTGCGGTCGCAGGTACACATGGAAAAACTACGACTTCATCGATGTTAACCGTTGCTCTTCAAGCAGCCGGTGCTGATCCATCATTTGCAATTGGCGGAACGATTACCGCATCCGGGTCTAATGCTCATCGTGGGACTGGTGATTTTTTTGTAGCTGAAGCTGATGAATCAGATGGTTCATTCGTTGCCTATCATCCATACGGCGCAATTATTACAAATATTGAATATGACCATGTTGATTACTTTGCAGATGAGAGCGCCGTATTTGAAGTCTTTGCTGAATTTATCGCCACAATTTCGGAAGCTGGTTTCCTGGTTTATTGCAACGACGATAAAGGATCACGCAAAATCGGAAGTGCTGTAACTACGACTCGTACCTTTACTTATGGAACGTCACCTGATTCTGACTTAGTTATTGATCAGATCTCATTGCAGCCGCTAGGTTCTAGCGCTCGCGCAATCTGGCATGGCAAAGTGATTGGCAACCTCGAGCTAAATGTTCCGGGCCACCACAACTTGCTAAACGCCGCCGCAGCTCTTACAACCGGAATGGTATTGGACCAGAAACAGAATGAATTAATTGCTGGGCTAAGTACTTTCAAAGGGGCCGGTCGACGATTTGAAGTTAAAGGAACCGTGAATGGCATCCGGGTTATTGATGACTACGGACATCACCCCACTGAGATTGAAGTGACGTTAACTGCCGCCAGAAGGCTCGCTGGAGATGGTCGGCTGATTGTGGTTTTTCAACCCCACCGTTTCTCACGAACTAAAGCATTCATCAGTGATTTTGCGCGCACCTTAGATATTGCAGACGAAGTCATAGTTCTCGAAATTTATGCGGCCAGTGAGAAACCAATCGCAGGCGTAAGTTCTGAATTAATAGTAGAAAAAATGAAGCATGGACGTTACCTACCAAACTTTATGGCTGCGGTTGACGTTGTGATTTCGGTAGCCAAACCTGGAGATGTCATTATGACTCTAGGAGCTGGCGATGTTAGTTCGCTAGCTCCGATAATTGTTCAGGGGCTAACCCAATAAATGTTTTTACGTAAACATCGACTTTTTAAAATTCTGGCAATTTTATTGATTGCAGGATTGGCGTATCTGCTTGGCTGGTCAAATGTATTCACTATTAAAGTTATTTCTTATCAGGGTGCTCCAACAAAAAGTAGTGAGCAAACTGTTAAAGGTCTGACAAATTTGAACATTGGTGAACGTCTGGCCCGCATTGAAGTTCGAAAAATATCTAGCCGCATAAATACTTTGCCTTGGGTTAAAAGTGTTGATATCTCACGTAATTGGATTTCAGGTAACGTCTCTGTTTCTGTTACTTCGCGAGTCCCGATTGCAACATTTAATGGCCAATTAATGGATGCCACAGGTAAACGATTTGATTTGCCAGGCGGTTTTAAATTGGAAGTACCGTCGGTATTTGCAAAAGATCCAAAAAGTGGGCTTGCCGCGATCGCTCTTTTCACTAAGTTGCCTACAGAATTCTCAACCCGTACTTCAGCCTTTACCGCGAAATCACCCGAAAACATTTTCTTTAATATTTCAGAAGGCAAACGAACATTGCGAGTTGTGTGGGGAGCTGGAACCGATATTGAGTTGAAACTAAAGGTATATAAGGCTTTATTGGCACTTCCGGAAAATAAAAGAATTACGAAAATAGATTTAACTGAACCATATTCACCAATAGTGAAATAGATTTTTCGGTTAGGTGATACGAAAAATAAAAATTAAAAAGATGCGTGGCGGTCTTTGTCTACGACCCCGACAAAGAATAGTTTTGCCCTATATCAGGCATAACAGTAATTCTCAACTGGAGGTTTACTGTTCTTTAGGAGGATAAAAAAGTGGCTTCACCACAAAATTATTTAGCAGTCATCAAAGTCGTAGGAATTGGTGGCGGTGGAGTTAATGCAATCAATCGCATGATTGATGTTGGATTAAAAGGTGTTGAGTTCATTGCAATCAATACTGACGCGCAACATTTATTAATGAGTGACGCTGATGTGAAATTAGATATTGGTCGCAAATCAACTAAAGGATTAGGCGCAGGTGCAGCACCAGAAAAAGGTCGTGAAGCAGCTTTAGATCACGCAGATGAAATTGAAGAAATTTTGCGTGGCGCCGATATGGTTTTTGTTACTGCAGGTGAAGGTGGCGGAACCGGTACTGGAGGTGCGCCAATCGTGGCAAAGATTGCACGCGATTTAGGTGCACTAACAATTGGTGTAGTAACTCGTCCATTTAGTTTCGAAGGAAAGATTCGTCAATCACAAGCTGAAACTGGAATCGCAGAACTTCGCAGCGAAGTTGATACATTAATTGTGATACCAAACGATCGCTTACTCGCAATCAGCGATCGCAGCATTACCGCAGTCGATGCATTTAGATCTGCAGATCAAGTACTGCTCTCCGGAGTTCAGGGAATTACTGAGATAATTACCCAACCAGGTTTGATCAACCTGGATTTTGCAGATGTAAAAACTGTAATGACAGATGCTGGTTCAGCGCTTATGGGCATTGGTTCTGCTCGTGGCGAAGATCGTGCGCGACGTGCCGCCGAGCTGGCTATCTCAAGCCCGCTATTAGAAGCATCAATTGATGGCGCAATGGGTGTCTTGCTTTCAGTCGCTGGCGGATCAGATCTTGGACTCTTCGAAATCAACGAAGCATGCGAACTTGTTCAGGCTTCTGCGCATCCAGAAGCTCGAATCATCTTTGGAACTACAATCGATGATGCGTTGGGCGATGAAGTCCGAATCACGGTTATTGCAGCAGGTTTCTCAGGGGGAGAGCCAAAGAAGGTATCAGTGCCGGTAATTGATGCAACTACTCTTTCCGGGCAAGCTGATCCAGTTCCAGCAAATGATCCGATTTCAGTTGCGCTAGATCTAGGCGATGATCGTCCGTTGCGTCCAAGAGTTAAGTTTGAAGAATTCTCAACTGACGATGATATTGATGTCCCTGACTTTATGAAGTAGAGCAAAAAGTAAAGATGGAAAATTTCTTTACAGATCGCCATGGTGGATTTAGCCATGGCGATTTTGCTTCCTGGAACTTAGCAACGCATGTCGGTGATGACCCTGCTCATGTAGCTTTAAATCGAGCAAAGTTAGAAGAGCAAGTTGGCGAGTTAGTTTTTATGTCGCAAGTTCATGGCGATTCTGTTGTAGTCGTAGACCAAGTTCCGTCTGATGTTCCGATCGCAGATGCTTTAATCACCAGTAATCCAAACTTGTCGTTAGTCGTAATGATTGCTGATTGCATTCCACTTTTACTGCGGAGTGAAAAAATGGTTGCGGCAGTACATGTAGGCCGAGCGGGCTTGGTTAATTCGATCGCATTAAAGACGATTGCCATGATGCGCGAGCTTGGGGCCTTAGAAATTACTGGATACATTGGTCCGGCAATCTGCGGTAGTTGCTACGAAGTCCCACAAGATTTGCAAGATCAAGTTGTAGCCTTGCACCCAACCGCAAAAAGTGAAACTAAATCTGGTACCCCGGCGCTGGATCTAACAAAGGCTTTAATTTCGGCCCTCGCATCTGTTGATGTAGCTGTCACAGTTAATCCAGGATGTACATATGAAGATAAAAACTTATTTTCGTTCCGCCGAAATCAAGTTACTGGTCGTCAGGCAGGTGTGATTAAATTATGAGCAATCGAAAAATTGAAATTTCTACAAATCTGCAAGACGTCAAAGATCGAATTCACCGCGCAGCTGATTTGGCAGATCGAGATCCAGCTGAGATCCAACTAATTGTTGTAACTAAGACTTTCCCGATCACAGATATCGAGATACTAAGTGGACTTGGTGAGCGTAATTTTGGCGAAAATCGGGACCAGGAAGCTGCCCCCAAAGCTTTAGAAATCTCGGCGACCTGGCATTTCCAAGGTCAAATTCAAAGCAATAAAATTAAATCGATTAGTCAGTGGGCAGATGTGATTCACTCGATTTCAACCGTCAAAGAAATTTTAAAATTTTCCCAAAGTCCACGTAGCCACCAAGTTTTCTTGCAGGTTTCCTTAGATGGCGAGTTAGAGCGCGGGGGAGCCAACCCAAGTGATCTGGCGGATCTGGCTGAGGTAGTAAATCAAAGTAATAACTTGGAACTCATGGGGCTAATGGCAGTTGGCCCGCTTGGAGTAGAACCCGGTATGGCCTTTGCCAAATTAGCCCAGATTCATCAAGGGTTTGTGAAAGATTTCCCAAGTGCCAAGTATCTTTCGGCTGGCATGAGTGGTGATTTCGAGGCCGCTATCTTGCATGGAGCGACACATATCCGCGTAGGTAGTTCAATCCTCGGTTCCAGATCACCCCACTAGTAACCTTGTCCACATGGCATTTTCAGCAGCGAAGTTAGCGACCTTCTTAGGTCTAAAAGATGGTCCCGAGATAGAAGAAGTAGCTCCGGTTGTACGTGAACCATTGCGCGTTACTTCTGGCGTAGCTATTCGAGAATCTCGTGGTGTGCGACCAGTAGAAGTTGCTATGCAACCTGAACTTTCAGCTATGGATCGCATTGTTACATTGCATCCTCGCACCTATAGCGAAGCGCGCACAGTTGGCGAGCACTTTCGCGAAGGCAACCCTGTGATTATGAATCTAAGCGACATGGAAGAATCTGAACGCAAGCGTTTAGTTGACTTTGCCAGCGGTTTGGTTTTCGGACTACACGGAAGTATCGAGCGAGTAACTTCAAAAGTATTTTTACTTTCGCCTGCAAATGTAAGCGTCAGCAACGATGCTAAAACTGCAGCTGCTCAAGCTTCATTTTATAACCAGAGCTGATTCGTTAGATGTTTAGCATTGGCGGATTAATCGCCGATATTCTTCAACTTTTTCTCTTCTCTTTGTTCCTGCGACTTGTTTTGGACTATGTCCGTATGGCTAAGCCTGATTGGCGTCCACGCGGGGTTCTCTTAATCGCCGCAGATTTCATCTACGCCATAACTGATAAGCCACTTAACTTTGTTCGTCGTTTTGTAAAGCCGCTTCGAATCGGTGGCATCAGCATTGATCTTTCATTTCTGATTCTCTTCATCGTGATTTCACGAATTGCACCACTGCTTCGTGGCTTTTAGTTAGAGATTTTTACCAAGTTAACAGACAACCCAAGTTCGTTATCTGCTAGCTGCAGTGATCCATCTGGCTGCATTTCTGTAGCAAGTACCTCACTTTGGATATGTGAGAGATCACCGGCAATCGCTGACATCACATCAACATTTGCGTTGTATGAAACGTTGATGCGATCTGAGATATCAAATCCACTGGTCTTTCTAGCATCCTGAATAAAGCGAATAACTTCACGCACTAAACCAGCAGCTATTAAGGCTGGGCTTAGAGCTAGATCAAGAGCAACGCTTTCGCCATCGTGGCTGGCCACGTTCCAGCCACTCTTTGGAGTCTCAGTAACTACTAAATCATCGAGCGTGATTTCCCATTGATCAACTTTTGTCGAATCGCTAGTGCGCAAAGTTGTAACTAATTCTGCTGGATTTTGCGCTGAGATCGCTTTAGCAATCTCTTGAACTGCGCCACCGAATTTGGTACCCAATGTGCGGAAGTTTGCTTTGATCGAAATATCAACTAATTCGCCATCAGCGCTTGCAATATCTTCTAGATCTAAGACATTTAGCTCTTCAGCAATCTGGTCTTTCATCGCAGTTGGAAGTGCCGCCCAACCTTTTGCTGAGATCAGTGCACGTTGGAGTGGCTGGCGAATCTTTACGCCGCTTTCAGCGCGAGCCGCTCTACCAAGTTCAACGATTCGTTTAGTCAAAGCAACTTGGCCAGAAAGTTCGGCATCTATCTGAGTGCGATTTGCAACTGGAAAATCCGTCAAGTGAACAGAGGAAGCCGCTTCGCTATTTACCGGTCTAACTAAAACTTGCCAAACTTCTTCGGTAATAAACGGCACCATCGGTGACATTAACTGAGTAAGAACAACAAGTGATTCATGCAAAGTGGCCATTGCTGCCACATCGCCATCCCAGAACCGGCGACGCGAGCGGCGGACATACCAGTTAGATAGATCGTCGATAAAGGCAGCCAGGGCTTTGCCAGCTCGTTGAGAATCAAAATCACTTAGCGCTTCGTCAACTTCGATGATCAAAGATTGCAGTTCGCTATTAATCCAGCGATCCATCAGTGGTCGATCGGCCATGGCCGGTGATTGTGATAGCTCAAAGTTTGCAGCTTGTGCGTATAGCGCATGGAAAGAAACGGTATTCCAATAGGTAAGTAGAGTTTTGCGAATTACTTCAGTAATTGCTTCGTGCCCAACACGGCGCGCAGACCATGGCGA
Source organism: Candidatus Nanopelagicaceae bacterium (assembly GCA_965267915.1). Classification (GTDB taxonomy): domain Bacteria; phylum Actinomycetota; class Actinomycetes; order Nanopelagicales; family Nanopelagicaceae; genus Planktophila. The sequence goes on from OZ254153.1 coordinate 537,236, forward strand.
ACCCGCTGCCAACATGTACCAACGAATTGCATCGGCGCCATGTTGTTCCATTAGCGCCATTGGCTCAAGCACATTACCTAGGTGCTTGCTCATTTTGCGACCATCTTTATCAAGAATATGTCCTAGGCATAACACTGTCTTGTATGAAGATTCGTCAAAAACTAAAGTACCGATGGTCATCAAGGTATAGAACCATCCGCGAGTTTGATCAATTGCTTCGCAGATAAAATCCGCTGGGTAAGCGGCAGCGAATTTTTCTTTCGAACCCTCTTTATGTGGATAGCCAAATTGCGCGAAAGGCATTGCGCCCGAGTCATACCAGCAGTCGATAACTTCTGGGGTACGAGTCATTGGTTCGCTGCACTCGGAACAATTAAACGAAATGTCATCTACAAATGGACGATGTGGATCAAGATTGGAAAGTTCTTGACCAGCAAGAGCACCCAATTCAGCTAGGGAACCTACACAAATTTCATGTTTATTCTCGCAGCGCCAAATCGGTAGCGGTGTACCCCAAAAACGATTACGGCTTAGCGCCCAATCGATATTGTTATTTAACCAATCGCCATAGCGACCAGTCTTAATGGTTTCTGGATGCCAATCAGTTTTTTCGTTTTCTCGGATGAGCGCATCTTTGATTGAAGTTGTACGGATATACCAAGATGGTTGCGCGTAATAAATAAGCGCGGTGTGGCAACGCCAGCAGTGCGGATAAGAGTGCTCGTATTGCACATGCTTATACAAAACGCCAAGCGACTTGAGCTCTTTAACTAAAGGCTTGTCAGCATCTTTGAAGAAGAGACCACCAACTAAATTAATTTCGGGCAAGAAAGTGCCATCTGGCGCAATCGGATTAACGACTGGTAAACCGTAAGCACGACAGACCGCTAAGTCATCGGCTCCAAAAGCGGGGGATTGATGCACTAAACCGGTGCCATCTTCGGTGGTTACATATGTAGCCAAAACTACAAAATGTGAATCTGGAATTTCTACGAAATCAAATGGACGTTGGTACTTGGTATGTTCAAGAGCGCTACCTGGCATGCTCTGCAAGATTTCAACTTCACCTTTAAGGGCAGAGATTAGATTCTCGGCAACAATTAAAACTTCACTACTTGAAACTTCATCTTGCACAGTCGTAACTTTTGCAACCACATAAGTCACTTCGGGATGGACAGCAATCGCTGTATTTGATACCAAAGTCCAAGGTGTCGTTGTCCAAACTAACAGCGCTGCATTTAGCTCTTGCAATGGACCGCTGGTAACTGGGAAGCGCACAAATACTGATGGATCAGTAACTGTCTCATAGCCTTGCGCCAACTCGTGATCAGATAAACCAGTTCCGCAGCGAGGGCAGTAAGGCGCAACGCGGTGATCTTGAACCAGTAAACCTTTTTGCCAAATTTCTTTTAAACTCCACCAAACACTTTCGACATATTGCGGTGACATAGTCCAATAAGCTTCTTCGAAATCTACCCAGAAGCCCATGCGATTGGTCATATCGGTAAATGCGCCTACGTGACGCTGTACTGATTCGCGACACTTGTCATTAAATGCAGCGATTCCAAATTTTTCGATATCGCCTTTGCCGGCAAACCCAAGTTCTTTTTCAACCGCAATTTCAACCGGCAAGCCATGGCAATCCCAACCAGCATTTCGGATTACTTGCTTGCCCTTCATTGTGTGAAAACGTGGGAATACATCTTTAAATACGCGAGCTTCAATATGGTGAGTGCCAGGTAGACCGTTGGCAGTAGGTGGGCCTTCATAGAATGTCCAGGTGTCGGCGCCGTCGCGATTACTTACCGACTCTTCGAAGACCGAATTTTCTTTCCAGAAAGCAAGGATGGAACGCTCCATGGCAGGCAGATCAATAGCTGCTGGGATTGCGCGAAATGTCATTTACTTCTCCATCTTCATAACTTTCGAAAATGGAGGGACGGGTTTCGCTACTTAGCGATCGCCGCGGTACCACCCGCCTTATCTATTGCTATGCCTAAAAAACTTTAGCTATGCGATAGATCTCTTATTTACTAGCGCTCAATTCCCAGTTCTACCGCAGCTTAAGCCGCCTCTTCTGGAACGCTCGAAGGTGATGGCCTTGTCATTGCGTTTTGAACCTTTGGCTATTCTATTGGAAGCGCACGCTCGTATCCAATATTTGAGTTGGGCACGGTGGCGTGAGTGGCATTTAGCGCCTATTGGGCATAAGGTGCCCCGCGTGCCTACGAAAAAAACTGCAAAACCTGCTGCCAAGAAAGCTGTAGCTAAGAAAGCTGCCCCTGCCAAGAAGGCTGCAGTAAAAAAGGCAGCCCCAGCTAAAAAGGCCCCAGCCAAGAAAGCTCCGGCTAAAAAGGCGCCGGCTAAGAAAGCAGTAGCCAAGAAAGCAGTAGCCAAGAAGGCGGCCCCAGCAAAGCCAGTTAAGAAGAGCATTCCTCGTCCAGCCCCTACTAAGCCGGCATCGAGCAAAACTATTGGTAAGCCATTTCCAGCAAAAGCTGGTTCCAAAACAACTATTAGCGTTGATGAAAAATCACAAACCGTAAGTGTTAACACAGTTGTGATTGCACCAGTTGAAGTTGTTGTTGAAGAACGCCGTTTAGTAATGCCGCCTCCTCCACGTCCTAATAAGAGTGGCAAAAAAATTGCCCCACTTAAGCCGTTGAAAGCTGCGCCATCTCCATTAGTTGCAGGTGAAAATGAAAGCGCTTGGTCTGCGGCTGAACTTAAAGCTATCCGCAGCGAAATCGCTAAAGAACTAGTTCGCTTGCAGGACGAGTTAGCAAAAGTTGAACTTGAGATGGATGATTTGATTCACTCCTCATCTGAAGGAGCTGGCGATGATCAAGCTGATGCCGGTACAAAAACTTTTGAACGCGAACATGAAATGTCACTAGTTATCAATGCGCGTGACATGGTTCTTCAAACTGAGCGCGCACTCGAGCGAATTGATTCTAAAAGTTATGGTCTCTGCGAAGAATGTGGCAACACAATTGGTAAAGCTCGTTTACAAGTTTTCCCTCGCGCAACGCTCTGCATGATCTGCAAAGCTAAGGAAGAACGGCGCTAACGTGCGCCGCCTCTATTTAGTTGCGGCATTGACCTGGGGGCTGGACTTAGCAACCAAGATTTGGGCAGTTAACAATTTATCCGCTCGTAATCCGGTCGAACTACTCGGCTCTTTTTTCCAACTTACCTTAGTTCGAAATCCTGGGGCAGCTTTTAGTTTTGCAACCGGGGCCACAATTGTGTTCACCTGTATTTCCATAGCGGCAGTTATCACAATCGTGTACTACAGCGTTAAAATCACTTCGCTAGGCTGGGCAACTGCACTGGGATTACTTCTTGGTGGGGTTCTAGGCAATTTAACTGATCGACTATTTCGAAGCCCAGGCTTCTTAAAAGGCGAAGTAATTGATTGGCTTGAGTTAACCCATTGGCCAGTATTTAATTTGGCCGATAGTGCGATCGTAGTTGCTGCGTTCCTAGCAATAGTTTTATCCATTAGAAATGTTGGTCCGATAAATGTCGCAAAGTAATAGCAATCGCGAATTGCGGACCTTGGCTGTTCCTGAAGGAGTAGCCGGCGAACGAATCGATAGCGCATTAACTCGAGTACTTGGCTTATCTCGAACTGCGGTTGTGCGATTACTAGAAGATGGTGACATAACTACTGATGGTCGAGCGCTTTTAAAATCTGAGCGAGTCGAAGCTGGCCAAATAATTGAAGTGTTATTACCGGCACCGCTAAATCCTGATCCAATTCCGTTAACACCAATTGAAGGTCTAACTGTTGTTTACGACGATGATGCAATTGTGGTTATTGATAAACCAGTTGGTTGCGCAGCTCATCCCAGCCCAGGTTGGAATGGCCCAACTGTCGTCGGCGCGTTAACAGCTGCCGGTTACACAATTACCACAACTGGGCCAGCAGAACGTGCCGGCATTGTTCATCGACTTGATGTTGGTACTTCAGGATTAATGGTTGTTGCCAAATCTGATCAGGCGTATCACGTATTAAAAGATGCGTTTCGCGATCGTACCGTTGAAAAAATTTACCATGCACTTATTCAAGGACATATAGATCCTTCTAGTGGCACGATCGATGCTCCAATTGATCGTCACCCCAAAGAAGATCATCGATTCGGAGTAGTTGCTAATGGAAAGATCAGCATTACTCACTACGAAGTTATTGAATATTATCGATCAGTTTCCCTGGTTCAAGTAGAACTTGAGACTGGCCGTACGCACCAGATTCGCGTTCACTTCTCAGCGCTGCATCACCCGCTAGTTGGCGATACGACTTATGGCGCAGACCCAGTATTAGCCAAAAGTTTAGGCATGGCGCGACCTTGGCTCCATGCGTTAGAACTACGATTTGCCCACCCGATTACTGGGGCACCAATGTCGTTTAAGGCACCTTATCCAAGTGACCTACAAGCATCATTGGGGCTGCTCAGCGATGCGGTTCTTCCTTAAAAATCAACTCTGGAAAGTAGATCTATATTTAAATGTCTGACTCATTCGTTCATCTACACGTACATACCGAGTACTCGATGCTCGATGGTGCGGCGCGTGTTGGCGAGTTAGTCGAAGAAGCGGCTCGACAAGAGATGCCGGCGATTGCAATGACCGATCACGGAAATGTTTTCGGAGCTTTTGAATTTTATAAGCAAGCACATAAAGCAGGCATTAAACCTATTATCGGTATCGAAGCCTATGTAGCTCCCGAATCTAGATTCAATAAGAGTCGAGTTAAGTGGGCCGATGGCGGCGATGACGATGTTTCAGGTGGCGGCGCATATACGCACATGACCTTGCTGGCCGAAAATAACGAAGGCCTAGGAAATCTTTTCAGATTATCTTCACTGGCATCTCTCGAAGGTTTTTACTACAAGCCACGTATGGATCGAGAGTTACTTTCGAAATATGCCGATGGAATTATTGCGACCACTGGTTGCCCAGGTGGCGAAGTCCAAACTCGGCTGCGCATGGGTGCTTACAGAGAAGCGCTCCGCGCCGCCAGTGATTACCGCGATATTTTTGGTGCTGGAAATTTCTTTCTAGAATTAATGGATCACGGTATTGAAATCGAAAGTAAAGTAAAAGCTGATCTTTTAAAGTTGGCTAAAGAACTTAAGTTGCCGTTACTTGCGACAAATGACTTGCACTACACAGCAAAAGCTGATGCTAAATCACATGAGGCGCTGCTCTGTGTGCAGTCAGGTTCAACTTTGGCTGATCCCAAGCGCTTTAAATTCGATAATGATGAGTTCTATTTAAAGACGCCAGCTGAAATGCGCGAACTTTTCAAAGAGCTACCCGAAGCTTGTGATAACACCTTGCTTATTGCTTCTCGTTGCGATGTTAAGTTACGCGAAAATGAGAACTTAATGCCAGTATTCCCAGTTCCGGCCGGTGAAACTGAAGTAACTTGGCTAGTTAAAGCATCACAAGCGGGGTTAATGCGTCGCTTAAATGGCGAAGTGCCAGCGCTGTACTCCGAGCGCTTGAATTATGAACTTGAAGTAATGAACAAGATGGGCTTTCCAGGATATTTCTTGGTGGTTGCCGACTTAGTTTCCCATGCGAAAAGCCAAGGAATTCGAGTTGGCCCTGGTCGTGGCTCCGCAGCTGGTTCATTAGTTGCATACGCCTTAGGTATTACCGGGCTTGATCCCATTGAGCACGGACTTTTATTTGAGCGGTTTCTAAATCCAGAACGTATCTCTATGCCTGATATTGATCTGGACTTTGATGAACGTCGTCGCAGCGAGATGATCCGATATGCCACCACTAAATATGGTGAAGATCGTGTTGCTCAGATTATTACTTATGGCACGATCAAATCTAAGCAAGCGATCAAAGACTCAACAAGGGTCCTTGGTTACCCATATGCAATAGGTGAGCGTTTAACAAAAGCTTTGCCGCCCGCTGTTATGGGTAAAGATATTTCTTTAGGTGGAGTCTTTAACCCGCAAGATGAACGTTATGGCGAAGCTAGCGAATTCCGCCAACTTTATGAAACTGATCCAGATAGCAAAGTGGTAGTTGATACTGCGCGTGGCCTCGAAGGGCTAAAACGACAATGGGGTGTTCACGCAGCTGGCGTCATCCTTTCAGCCCAACCATTACTTGATGTGATTCCAATTCATCGTCGCGACGCAGATGGCGCAATCATTACCCAATTCGATATGGGAGCTTGCGAAGCAATTGGTTTACTTAAGATGGATTTCTTGGGACTACGAAATCTTTCAGTTCTAGATGATTGCTTATTAAATATCAAAGCAAATCGCGGCGAAGATGTTGTGCTCGAAACTCTAAAGCTCGATGATAAGAAAACTTATGAACTCCTTGCGCGCGGAGACACCTTGGGTGTGTTTCAACTCGACGGTGGGCCAATGCGCGCACTGCTAAAGAGTTTGGCGCCAGATTCATTTGCGGATATTTCTGCAGTAATTGCTCTGTATCGCCCAGGTCCTATGGGTGAAAACGCACATAACAACTACGCCGATCGCAAAAATAGACGTAAGGCTGTTGAGCCAATTCACCCTGAACTCGAGAAACCTCTCGAAGATATTTTAGGTGACACCTATGGCTTAATTGTTTATCAAGAACAAGTAATGGCGATCGCCCAGAAAGTTGCGGGCTTCTCACTCGGACGCGCAGATCTTTTACGTAAGGCGATGGGTAAGAAAAATCGTGATGTTCTTGATAAGGAATATGTGCACTTCGAAAGTGGCATGCGTGAAAATGGATTCTCAGCACCTGCGATAAAACGGCTCTGGGACGTCCTAATTCCGTTCTCGGATTATGCATTCAACCGAGCTCATAGTGCTGGATACGGCATGGTTTCGTACTGGACTGGTTATTTAAAAGCTAATTACCCGGCTGAATACATGGCAGCACTTCTCACTAGTGTTCGTGACGATAAAGATAAATCAGCACTTTATTTATCCGAATGTCGACGCATGGGCAGCAAAGTTCTTCCGCCAGATGTTAATGAATCAGATGCCGAGTACACCCCGCGCGGAATCGATATCCGTTTTGGTTTAGCAGCAATTCGTAATGTGGGTGAGGGCGTTGTCGCATCCATTAAAGCAGCGCGCGAATCCAAGGGTCGCTTCACTTCTTTCGGAGATTTCTTGGCAAAAGTAGATGCCCAAGTTTGTAATAAGAAAACAATTGAATCTTTAATCAAGGGCGGTGCTTTTGATTCACTTGGTGAATCTCGAAAAGGCCTGATGAGCATTCACCTTGAAGCGATTGATTCAGTGATTGAAAGCAAGCGAGCCGAAGCTATCGGGCAGTTTGATCTCTTTGGTGGTGACAGCATTACCTCGGTTGCGACAATGGAAGTTGAAGTACCAAAGGGCGAATGGGATAAAGCGCTGCTTTTAAATTACGAACGTGAAATGCTTGGTTTATATGTTTCCGATCATCCACTTCTGGGAGTCGAACATATTCTGCGGGCCAACGTTTCTAAATCAATTTCAGAGTTAATCGATGAAGGCGGTGATCACGAACAGGTCGTCACAATCGGTGGCTTAATCACCGGCATCACGCGCAAAATAACTAAGACTGGCTCTAACTGGGCAGTGGTAAACATTGAAGATCTAGAAGGTGCTCTTGAAGTTCTCTTTTTCTCAAATACTTATAATCAATACGCCCTTACTTTGACTACTGATCGAGTTGCTCTAATTCGTGGCCGGGTCGATCGCCGCGAAGATAAATTACGCTTTACTGCTATTGAAGTTACCTATCCAGAGATTTCTCAAGGCCCAGCAGGTCCGCTGATAATCTCGATGCCAATTGCTCAGTGCACGCCACCAGTGGTTGATCGATTGAAAGAGATTCTGCGCACTCATCCTGGAAAGCGTGAAGTCCATCTGCAATTAGAAGAACCCACAGGTAACACAGTTATGAAGCTGGAATTTAAGGTGACTTCATCGCCAAGTTTGAGCGCTGATCTCAAAGCCATCCTTGGGGCTAATTGTCTGCAGAACGTATAGCTCTTAGAAGTAGAATGGGGTTGTGATTCGGACCCTTGACCTGCGTGGTCGCCACTTAAGCAAAGCGGAAATTAACCGCGAGATCCCGCGTGCTCGCTTAGATGTCGAGACCGCCATGGTTGCAATAGCGCCGATTCTTGATCGAGTCAAAAATGGTACTGAAGAAACTTTGCGCCAATTAGCTCAAGAATTCGATGGGGTTAAGCCAGTTGATATCAGAGTTCCGCAGAGCGCACTTGATCAGGCTTTAGCGCAACTAGATCCGGAAATCCGAGCCGCGCTCGAGCTCTCTATTTCACGAATTCGTAAAGTGCACCTTGACCAAGTTCGAACTGATAAAACTGTGCAAGTTGTTGACGGTGGCAGTGTTACTGAAAAATGGATTCCGGTAGATCGTGTTGGCCTATATGTCCCAGGTGGGCGCGCTGTTTATCCAAGTAGTGTGATGATGAATGTTGTTCCAGCCCAAATCGCAAAAGTTCCAAGCATCGCAGTTGCTTCACCACCACAAAGTGAATTCGGTGGTTTGCCGCATCCAACAATTTTGGCTACCTGTGCACTACTAGGAATAACTGAAGTTTATGCCGTCGGGGGAGCGCAAGCGATTGCCCTCTTTGCCTATGGCATCGAAGGTTTCTGTGAAAAATGTGATTTAGTAACTGGGCCTGGAAATATTTATGTGGCTGCTGCAAAGCGAGCACTTCGTGGCGTCATCGGCATTGACTCTGAAGCTGGACCAACTGAAATTGCAATCTTGGCTGATGAAAGTGCTTATGCCAGTGATGTAGCGGCTGACTTAATTAGCCAAGCTGAACACGACCCAATTGCAGCGGCTGTTTTAGTGACAACTTCGCCTGAACTAGCAACCGAGGTAGAAGCTGAATTAAAGAAGAGAGTTGCTGTAACGAAACACAGTGATCGAATTACAACTGCGCTAGCTGGGATTCAATCAGCGATTGTTTTAGTTGATTCGGTTTCGCAAGGTCTAGATGTTGTTAATGCCTACGCAGCCGAGCACTTAGAGATTCAAACTAAGAACGCGGCGCAAGATGCACAACAGATTCGAAATGCAGGCGCAGTATTTATTGGTCGATTCGCACCAGTTTCATTGGGTGATTACTCAGCTGGCTCAAACCACGTGCTGCCAACTGGTGGCTGCGCCTGTCATTCCAGCGGCCTATCAGTGCAGACTTTCTTGCGTGGGTTGCACTTTATTTCCTACGATCAAAAATCATTTACCGAGATTGCACCTACCGTTGTCACGCTGGCTAATTCTGAAGATCTACCTGCTCACGGTGAAGCCATGACTGTGCGATTTGAGAATTTATGAGCACCGATAACAACTGGCCGGCTTGGTTGCCACTGCGCGAGCCGTTAAAACCAATGTCACCTTATGGCGCCCCACAAGTCGCTGCGAGTGCTCGACTAAATACCAATGAGAATCCGTTTTCGCCGTCAACGGCATTAGTAGCCGCTATAGCTAAACGAGTAACCGAAGTTAGTGCAACCCTTAATCGTTATCCTGATCGTGATGCAATCGCACTTAGAGCGGGTCTAGCAAAATACATAACTGCTCAAACTGGCGTAGCTTTAGACGAGAATAATCTTTGGGCCGCAAATGGCAGCAATGAAATTATTCAATCAATTTTCTTAGCTTTTGGTCGCGAAAGCGCTCTTGGGTTTACTCCTTCATATTCGATGCATCCACTAATAGCCAAAGTAACTTCAGTTAATTGGCTAGATGGAAAACGTCTAGCAGATTTTTCCCTCGATGTTGCGGTAGCTGCTCAGCAAATTCTGGAATCTAAACCAACACTTGCATTTATCACTACGCCAAATAATCCAACGGGCTCAGTTGTTAAAATCTCTGAGATTGTCGAATTGGCTAAAGCCACGGGTTCTGTCGGCGGCTTACTTGTTGTCGATGAGGCATATGCCGAATTCTCAGAAGAAGCATCGGCTGCAACTTTGATTGCGCAATACCCAAATGTGATTGTCATTCGCACCATGAGTAAGGCATTTGCTTTTGCGGGTGCTCGATTAGGTTATTTAATCGCTGATCCGGCCGTGATCCAGGCTCTGCAACTGGTGCGTTTGCCATATCACTTAAGCGCGATAACTCAGGCAGTGGCTGAAGTCGCACTTTCTTTTTCAGATGAACTCTTAGCTGGCGTTGATACTTTGATTGCACAGCGCGAGATTGTGCAGACCGAGTTAACTAAATTAGGTTTAACAGTTACGCCAAGTGCGGCCAACTTCTTGCTATTTAGCGGGTTTAACCAACCGGCCGACCAGATCTGGCAACAATTACTAGATCGCGGCATCTTGATTCGAGATGTGGGATTATTAGGCCAACTTCGAGTAACCATCGGCACTGCCGCCGAAAACCAGGAATTTCTATCGGCGCTCGCCGAAGTTTTAAAAGAAGGAGCCAAGTAAATGAGAACTGCCCGCGTCGAACGTAAAACCAAAGAATCTCATGTCCTCGTTGAGTTAAATCTCGATGGTGATGGCTCAATCAGCGTAGATACTGGCGTTCCATTTTTTGATCACATGCTTTCGCAACTTGGTAAGCACTCTGGTTTTAATTTAACGGTCAAGACCACTGGCGATGTTGATGTTGATTCACACCACACTGTTGAAGATACCTCGCTGGCATTTGGTCAAGCTCTGCGCGAAGCGTTGGGCGATAAAGCGGGTATCCGTCGTTTCGGTGATGCCATGGTGCCGCTCGATGAAGTTTTAGTTCAAGCTGCAGTCGATCTTTCTGGTCGCCCATATTTAGTACATCGCCAACCCGAAATTGTTGAGCTAATTGGTACTTTTGATACCACGCTTGGAAAACATATTTGGGAATCAATCGTCGCCGAAGCGCACATCGCGCTACACATCCGCGTACTTGAAGGACGCAACGCGCACCACGTTTTCGAAGCGCAATTCAAAGCTGTAGCCCGTGCATTGCGTGATGCGGTATCACTAGATGGTCGCGTCTCCGGAATTCCATCAACTAAGGGTTCGTTGTAGGTCGTCATTGATTGCAATTCTTGATTATGGTTCTGGAAATCTGCGTTCAGCAGAACGTGCATTTGCGACGTCCGGTCACGATGTAGTTGTAACTTCCGATCGCAAAATAGCGCTCGAAGCAACTGGTTTAGTAATTCCAGGTGTTGGAGCTTTTGCTGCCTGTATGAATGGGCTGAAAAGTGTCAACGGTGATGAAATTGCCCGCGAACGAATTGCGCTCGGTCGTCCAACTCTAGGAATCTGTATCGGTATGCAGATTCTCTTTGAAAGCGGGCTAGAACATGCTGAAAATGGTGCCCACCAAGGCGTCGGAATTTGGCGAGGTATGGTCAAGAAATTAAACGCGCCAATTTTGCCGCACATGGGTTGGAACACTGTTTCAACAACTCCGGGTTCAACTATTTTTGTCGGCGTTGAAAATGAGAGTTTTTATTTTGTGCACTCCTATGCTGCCACTGCGCCAGTTGGTCAATATCAAGCATGGGCTGAATACGGCGAGCCATTTCTGGCAGCAGTTGAAGATGGGGCGCTAACTGCTACACAATTTCACCCAGAAAAATCTGGCACAGCTGGCCTTAAATTGATTTCGAATTGGAGCAAGAGCCTATGAAAAAGTTAGAACTCTTACCAGCCGTGGACGTTAAAGATGGTCGCGCAGTTCGTTTGGTGCAAGGTGCGCTCGAAAAGGAAAGTATTTGCGGTGCTCCGCTTGAAGTGGCGTTGGAATTTCAAGCAGCTGGCGCAGAATGGTTGCACTTAGTTGACCTCGACGCCGCTTTTGGCCGGGGGAGTAACGCGACCTTGTTAGCCGAAGTTGTAGCCGCGCTAGATATTAAGGTCGAACTATCAGGCGGTATTCGTGATGATGAATCGTTAAAACGTGCTCTAGCAACTGGCTGTACCCGAGTTAATTTAGGAACTGCAGCGTTAGAAGATCCAGACTGGACAGCTAAAGTAATTAAGGAATATGGCGATCGCATAGCCGTTGGTCTCGATGTACGTGGAACAACATTAGCTGCTCGCGGCTGGACTAAGGAAGGCGGCGAACTATTCGAAACTATTGAGCGACTTGATCGCGATGGTTGCTCTCGTTACATCGTTACCGATGTGGCGAAGGATGGAATGTTAACCGGCCCAAATCTCGAACTATTGAAATCAGTTTGTGCTGCCACTAAAGCTCCAATCGTGGCAAGTGGTGGCGTATCTTCGTTAGCTGACATTGCTGCAATCGCACAGCTAGTTGATCTTGGGGTAGAAGGCGCAATCGTGGGTAAAGCTCTTTACGCTGGTGCTTTCACTTTGCCTGACGCACTGAAAATTGCAAATGGTGAGTTGAATTAAATGACGCTAGCAAGTCGGGTAATTGCTTGCCTCGATGTCACAGATGGTCGAGTTGTTAAAGGGGTTAATTTCACAGACCTCGTCGATGCTGGTGATCCAGTTGAGATGGCAAAGGTTTATAACTTAGAGGGCGTTGACGAGTTAACGTTTTTAGATATTTCAGCTAGCAATATGAATCGAGCCACAACGCTCGATGTCGTAGCTCGCACAGCTGAGGAAGTGTTTATTCCACTTACTGTTGGCGGTGGCATCCGTAGCGTTTCTGATGTAAATAATTTGCTTCGCGCCGGTGCCGACAAAATATCAATAAACACGGCCGCAATTGCTCGACCAGAATTAATCTCAGAAATCGTTGATCGCTTTGGTTCGCAAGTCTTAGTTTTATCAGTTGATGCCAGGCGCGCAAATACGCCATCTGGTTTTGAAGTCACTACACATGGCGGTCGCGAGAGCGCTGGTCTTGATGCTTTAGCTTGGGTTGAAAAAGCTTGCGCACTTGGCGTTGGCGAAATTTTGTTGAACTCAATGGATGCTGATGGCACGCGAGCCGGGTATGACATTGGCATGATCAAAGCGGTCCGCCAAGTTGCCAATGTCCCATTGATTGCAAGTGGTGGGGCAGGGGCGCTATCTGATTTTGCCGCCGCGCTCGATGCCGGGGCCGATGCGTTATTAGCAGCCAGTGTTTTTCACTTCGGTATTCATCGCATTGGTGATGTTAAGCGTTATTTGAGCCAGCAAGGCTATTCGGTTCGCACCAGCGCACTTTCGTAGGGCAGAATTGCCCAATGAGCGCAATTGAGTTTCCTGCCGAGTTAGCTAATCGGTTAAGTGACCCAAGCGCCTTGATTCCAGCGATCGCCCAAGATGCCGCAACAGGTGAAGTATTGATGCTCGCCTATATGAATCATGCCGCTCTAACTCAGACGCTATCGACTAAAGCAGCCACTTATTGGTCACGTTCGCGAAATGAACTTTGGGTTAAAGGTGCAACTTCTGGACATACCCAAGAAGTTATTTCGGTTTCGTTAGATTGCGATAGCGATGCAATTTTGATCAAAGTAAAACAAGTTGGAGCCGCCTGCCATACCGGCGATCGCACCTGTTTTCATACTGAATTGATTAGTGAGTAGCAAGATGCAGCTCAATGAATTTCGGGAGTATGCGCGTAATTTCAACGTGGTTCCGGTTTCCCGTAAATTACTAGCCGATGGCGAAACTCCGCTTGCGGTCTATCGCAAACTCGGCGCTAACCGAGCAGCTACTTTCTTATTGGAATCCGCAGAACACGGTGGTGCTTGGTCGCGCTATTCATTTATTGGCGTTAATTGCGAAGCCACACTTACTGTAGAAAATGGATTAGCAACTTGGCTCGGTAAACCACCTGCAGGTGCGCCTTCAGGCATAGATCCACTTGCAGCGCTTCGGCAAAGCGCAAATCATTTGAAGTCACCAAAAATTGCCGGATTGCCGCCACTAACTGGTGGCTTAGTGGGCTACCTTGGTTATGACAGCGTGCGCAGGTTAGAGAAGTTACCTAATTTGGCAATTGATGATTTACAGATTCCCGAATTAGCATTTATGTTAACTACTGATCTTGCCGTTCTTGATCACAGTGATGGCACGATAACTTTGATCGCAAATGCAATTAACTGGGATGGCAGCGACGAGCGAGTAGATGAGGCTTATTACGCAGCTGTCGCAAGATTAGATCAAATGGCGAAAGATTTAGCAGCACCTTTAGCAGGACACTTGTCAGAATTAAGCAAGCCAGCTGCTGGTGAAATTGCTTCTAATATTTCAACCCCAGAATTTCTAACTAAAGTTGCTGCAATTAAAGAAGAGATCTTGGCAGGTGAAGCATTTCAAGTTGTGCTTTCGCAGCGTTTTGAGATTGAGTGCAAAGCTGAACCGATCGATGTCTATCGCATGCTGCGCTTACATAATCCGAGCCCGTACATGTACTTATTCCATTTCGCAGACGGTGTTTCAGTCGTTGGTTCTAGCCCTGAAGCGCTGGTCAAAGTTACCGATGGCGAAGTTATGGTTCATCCGATTGCAGGCACTCGTAAACGTTCTGATTCACCCGAAGAAGATGCTCGATTGGCAACTGAATTACTTGCTGATCCGAAAGAACGTGCTGAGCATTTAATGTTGGTTGATCTTGGCCGAAATGATTTAGGTCGCATCTGTGCTGCAGGCAGTGTTGAAGTTGTCGATTTCATGCATATCGAACGTTACTCACATGTAATGCATATCGTTTCTACTGTCACCGGAAAGCTGGCAAGTAATGCTTTGCCAGTTGATGCGTTGTTTGCAACTTTCCCAGCCGGCACATTATCTGGGGCGCCTAAACCACGTGCGATGGAAATTATCGAAGAGCTCGAACCAACTAGACGCGGACTTTATGGTGGCGCAATTGGATACATCGATTTCACTGGAAATATAGATACCTGCATCGCAATTCGAACTGCATTAATTAAGAATGGAAAAGCGTACGTACAAGCAGGTGCTGGGGTAGTGGCTGATTCAGATGCAGAATCTGAAAATCAAGAATGTCACAACAAAGCTGCAGCGGTATTAGGTGCGGTCAGCGCTGCAAATGATTTGGCAAGTAAATGAATCGCGCGGTCGAACTTCTAATTTCTGCAGTAATTGTCTTATCGCTAACTTTGTTTTTAGGTCGCTCATTTAAGTTATCAACTAGATATGAACGAAAGCCTCAAAAACTTTCTGACTGGAACGCCCAAGATCAAGGTATAGATCCAACCCAAGAGATTGAATCAGAACGATGAGCGTTCTCGACGAAATCATCGCAGGTGTTAAAGAAGATCTGGCCGATCGTAAAATTCCGCGTAGCGAAATTGAAGCAGCAGCTTTTGGGGCCGCCCCAGTAATTGATTGTTTACCAATTATGCGTGCCCAAGAGATGGCGGTAATTGCTGAAGTAAAACGTTCGTCACCGAGCAAAGGCGCACTTGCAACAATTGCTGATCCAGCAGCGTTGGCAGAGCAATACCAAGAAGCTGGCGCGAGTGCGATTAGCGTTCTAACTGAGCGCCGTAGATTCAGTGGTTCGCTGGCAGATCTTGATGCCGTTCGCAAGCGAGTAACTTTGCCAATTCTGCGAAAAGATTTCATGGTCGATGAATATCAATTCTTCGAAGCACGGGCACACGGCGCAGATTTAGTTCTGCTAATAGTGGCAGGACTTAGCGATAGCCAGTTAAATGAATTTGCAGCTTTGACCAATGAGCTAGGTATGCGAGCATTGGTAGAAGTGCATACCCAGAAAGAACTAGAACGAGCATTAGAAATTAAACCCGAACTAATTGGGATCAATTCACGAAACCTGAAAACTCTCGAAGTCGACCCCAAAGCATTTGCCGAATTATTGCCCGAGATTCCAAGTGAGTTAATTCGGGTGGCTGAATCAGGAATTTCCCAGCGTAGTGATGTGGAATTCGCACAAAGATATGGTGCAAATGCAATTTTGGTTGGCGAAGCACTCGTAAAAGCTGGCGACCCAAATTTGGCGATGCGCGAACTATTAGGCCAAAGGTAGGCTTACCCCATGTTCGATCCGAAATTGGTAATAGATGGCTTGGGGCACTTTGGTCCCTATGGTGGCCGTTTCGTACCTGAAGCTTTAATCGGCGCTCTCGAGGAACTTGAGGCTGCGCATGTTTCAGCGGTAGCAGACCCGATCTTTCAGGCGGAACTTGCTGAACTGCATCGCACATATAGCGGCCGACCAAGCATCATTACAGAAGCTAAGCGTTTTGCAGAACATGCCGGTGGTGCGCGCATAATTTTAAAGCGCGAAGATTTAAATCACACCGGTAGCCATAAGATAAATAATGTTTTAGGCCAAGCACTGCTAACTAAACGCATGGGCAAGACTCGCATCATCGCCGAAACAGGCGCTGGCCAACATGGCGTTGCTTCTGCAACAGCAGCTGCGCTTATGGGGCTCGAGTGCGTGGTTTACATGGGCGAAGAAGACACAAAGCGTCAATCGCTAAATGTGGCACGAATGAAATTACTAGGCGCCGAAGTTGTTGCAGTTACTTCAGGTTCGCGCACTTTAAAAGATGCAATCAACGAAGCGATGCGTGATTGGGTTACCAACGTTGAAAATACCCATTACTTATTAGGCACAGTGGCTGGGCCGCACCCGTTCCCAACCATGGTGCGAGATTTCCATAAAATTATTGGCGAAGAAGCTCGCGCACAAGTTCTTGAATTAACCGGAAAACTTCCGGATGCAGTTTTGGCTTGCGTTGGTGGCGGTTCAAACGCCATCGGAATTTTTCATGACTTTATAAAAGATGTTGATGTTCGCTTGATCGGCCTTGAAGCAGGTGGTGATGGCGTTGAGACTGGTCGTCATGCCGCAACGATCACTGGCGGTACTCGCGGCGTACTTCACGGAACTCGCTCATATGTTTTGCAAGATGAAAACGGTCAAACCATTGAATCTCATTCGATTTCCGCTGGTTTAGATTATCCAGGCGTTGGTCCAGAACATGCATATCTTCATGACATTGGCCGCGCTGAATATCGCGCAATTACTGATGCCCAAGCAATGGCAGCATTCGCGCTTCTTTGCAAAACCGAAGGAATTATTCCTGCGATTGAAACAGCACATGCACTAGCTGGTGCAATTCAAGTCGGCAAAGAGTTAGGTCCTGATGCAACATTATTGATTAATCTCTCAGGACGTGGCGACAAAGATGTGCAAACCGCAGCCAACTATTTTGGAATTCCACTTTAGTGAGTACCAACACCGCACTCGATCAACTTTTTGTTAAAACCCGCGCCGAAAATCGCGCAGCGCTAATTGCGTATATTCCAGCTGGTTTTCCATCACAAGCAGGCTGTCATAAAGTTATTGAGACTCTGGCAAAAGCTGGGGTAGATGCAATTGAAATTGGTTATCCATATAGCGACCCAGTTATGGATGGCCCCACAATTCAAGCAGCTGCAACTCAAGCACTTGAAAATGGCACTGGCGTAACTGAAGTTTTTGCAGCTCTTAAGCACGCAACTGATCAAGGTGTGGCCGCAGTTGTAATGACGTACTGGAATCCAATTGAAAAATACGGCGTAGCAAAATTTGCCCAAGCAATTGCCGACAATGGTGGCTCCGGGGTAATTACGCCCGACTTAACAATTGAAGAATCCGATGAATGGCGTGCCGCAGTAAACACCAGTGCAATTAATCCAATTTACGTAGTAGCACCCAGCACCAAGCCAGAGCGATTAGTAAAAGTGACCGATCAATGTAGTGGTTTTATTTATGCCGCTAGTTTGATGGGCGTGACAGGTGCCCGAACTGGAATTTCAAGTGGAGCCGGCGAATTAGTAGCTCGACTTCGCAAAGTTAGTGATAAACCAATTAGCGTAGGCCTCGGGGTTTCAAATCGCGAACAAGCAAAAGAAGTTGCCGCATTTGCCGATGGTGTAATTGTCGGTTCCGCATTTATTAAAGCAATTCAAGATGCGCCCGATGAGCAAAGCGGATTAGCTGCAGTTGCGCATCTAGCAACCGAATTAGCCAAAGGAGTTCGTGAAGCAAGATGATCATTAACTTGATTGATAAATTCGCAGCAGGTAAATATGGCAAATGGTTCGGGCTACTGTCGCGCTTGATTCTAGGTGGCGTGCTTTTTGCGGCAGGCTGGTTGAAAATTTTCACACCTGCTAAATCACAGATGGCAGTTCGTGCGTATGAAGTGCTGCCAATTTCAATAGCTAATTTTCTCGGAATCGCTCTGCCTTGGTTAGAGGTGGGGTTGGGGGTTCTCTTAATCCTGGGAATTGCGGTTCGCATTTCAGCAATTTTTGGCGGGGGCCTAATGGTTCTCTTCATCGCAGCAATTTCTCAGGCGTGGGCACGCGGCCTCTCAATTGATTGTGGCTGCTTTGGTGGTGGCGGCACCGTAGACCCAAGTGAAACCAAGTATTTAAGCGAAATCTTGCGTGACACTGGCTTGGCATTGTTGGGTTTATATTTATTTCGCTACCCTTTGACCAGATTTGCACTAGAAAAATTAACGAAAACCGAAGGAGAGTAAGTACATGGCAACAAGTTCATCTGGTGGAGATAAAGTCACCCGCAACTTAGTAATTGGAATGGTTGCCTTGGTCGTTGTCGTAGGCGCTTCTTTCTCGTATTTCGGATCAAAGGGATCGACAACTGCGGCAATTCCAGCAAGTGTCTCCAAAACCGATGGTTATGGAATTGTTTTCAATGCCGATGTGCCAAATGTTCCTACCATTGATATTTATGAAGATTTTCAATGCCCGGTTTGCGCCCGGTTTGCTGGCATCAATGGCATAACAATCGAGAAAGCCATTGAAGAGAAGAAAGCTAAAGTTGTGTTCCACACGCTCTCATTTCTCGGAACAGAATCAGTTTTGGCAGCTAACGCAGCGGCATGTGCAGCTGATGAGGATAAATTCTTAGCTTTCCATAAAGCGTTCTTCGCAAACCAACCAGCTGAAAATGCTGGTGCGATTGATGCTACGTTCCTGAAGGCGCTTGGCGCATCTATCGGAATCGCTTCAGACAAGTTTGCAACTTGCGTTGATAAAGGTGGATATTCTGACTGGGTTAAAAATGTTGCTGAAGCTGGTTCCAAAGCAAATGTGAATTCAACACCTACAGTTTTCGTTAATGGAAAAGAGATTGATCGCAATACCGAATACTTCAACGTTGAGGCATTCGCTAACGCAATCAAGGGCTAATTAATGCTCTCTTCAATTCCAACGCCAAGTAATTCGGTTATCGGAATTGGGCCACTGACCATTCATTATTATGCGTTATGCATAATTCTCGGTGTCGCTGCTGCAATCTGGTTAGGCGATAAGCGCTTTCGCCGATTTGCAAGCAACAGCCCTCAGTCCATCGGCGTGGTTGCCGATGTTGCAATCTACGCCGTGCCAGCCGGAATTATTGGTGGTCGGATTTATCACGTCATCACTTCACCAGCCCAGTATTTTGGCGCCAATGGTCGCCCTCTCGATGCGTTAAAGATTTACGAAGGCGGCCTTGGAATCTGGGGTGCAATATCTCTAGGTGCGTTAGTTGCTTGGGTGGCATATCGCAAGCGTTCTCAAAGTTTTGAACTGCCAAGCTTTCGCTTATTTCTTGATGCTCTTGCGCCTGGAATTCTGATTGCGCAAGCTATTGGGCGAATTGGAAATTGGTTTAATGGCGAGCTTTTCGGAAAGCCATTTTCTGGGCTTTGGGCACTTGAGATTCCGCTTTCTAAGCGCCCAACCGGTTATCTTCAGTATGAAACTTTTCATCCGACTTTCCTTTATGAAGCGATTTGGTGCTTGCTCGTTGCTGCGTTGCTGATTTGGCTGACGCCGAAGTTAAAAGCTGGACAAGGTTTTTCAATTTATGTAGCGCTGTATTGCGTTGGCCGCTTCGCTATCGAGTCACTGCGCATTGATGATGCAAATACGGTTTTGGGGCTACGACTGAATTTATGGACAGCGCTGATCGTTGGACTTTTCGCAAGCACCGTGGCAATTCGTTTTGCTCGCCAGAAATCCGAAGAGATCGGGTAGTATCCAAATATGGCGCTGGAAGATGTTTATCAAAGAAACTTGCACCACCGCACTCATCGTGCCGGTTGGTTACGTGCTGCCGTGCTTGGTGCAAATGACGGTTTGGTTTCAACTGCTTCATTAATGATCGGTGTTGCCGCGGCTCGAGTTAGCGATAGTTTCTTAATTACCGCTGGCATCGCCGGAATATCTGCAGGTGCGATGTCTATGGCAGTTGGCGAATATGTTTCAGTGCGCGCACAAAATGATGTCGAAGAATCTGATCGCTTACTTGAAATTGAACACTTAGCAGTAGATCCTGAAGGTGAATTTCTTGAACTAGTTGAGATTTATGTAAATCGTGGTCTGACACCAGAGCTCGCACGTGAAGTTGTCGAGCAGATGCATGCCAAAGATCCTCTCGAAGCGCATCTACGCGACGAACTTGGTCAATTTGAAAACACCAGAGCGCGTCCAGTTCAAGCGGCGGTGGCTTCGGCGCTTAGCTTCACAATGGGCGGGTTAATTCCATTTGCTGGCGCCTTCGCGCCAACTGCAGGGGCAGTGGCGGTGAGCATTGTTAGCTTCACGCTAGTTGGGCTCTTGGCTACCGGCATTATCAGCGCTCGCACTTCTGGGTCCGCAATTCTAAAGCCGACCATCCGAGTCTTAATTGGTGGCTGCCTAGGTATGGCAATCACCGCTGGCATCGGGCACTTCGCTCACGTCAGCGGCATCTAAATCTGCCGACGTAGATCACACCAATTTCCCTAAATTCATTCAAACTGGCTTACCTTTTCGTAGGCTTAATTGCTACCCTTAGCCAACTCGCACGCGAGTGAGATTAAGCAAGACCAGGGCCAAAGTTGTCCCGTGAATTTTACGGAGCAAGACAACTAGCAGCAAAGGAACTGGCGACCACTCACATGGCAATCCCAAAAGAGTTTCCACCAGCACAAGGTCTTTATGACCCTGCAAACGAGCATGATGCATGCGGCGTTGCGATGGTTGCTACTCTAAATAAAGTTGCCACACACGAAATTGTTGCCCAAGCTTTAACAGCGCTACGTAATCTCGAACACCGCGGTGCATCAGGTGCTGAACCAGATAGTGGTGATGGCGCCGGAATATTAATTCGCGTGCCAGATGAGTTTTATCAAGCTGTCGCAGGTTTTAAGCTACCTGCTGCCGGAAGTTACGCAACAGGTATCGCCTTTGTAGGCCAAAGTTTTGATTTCCAAAATGAAATTGCAGCAATTGCAGCTGAAGAAGGCTTACTTGTACTTGGTTGGCGCGAACTCCCAATTAATTCATCTTCCCTAGGTAAGACCGCGCTAGGTGTAATGCCTAAGTTTGAACAAATCTTTTTAGCCGGTGCTAATGGCGAATCTGGTATCGCTTTAGATCGTTTAGCTTTTTGTTTACGTAAACGAGTCGAACACTCTTTAGATGTTTACTTTCCATCTCTTTCTGCGCAGACCATTGTTTACAAAGGCATGCTTACAACTGGTCAGCTAGAAGAATTCTTCCCAGATTTAAGTGATGCCCGTGTCAAATCTCCTTTGGCCCTTGTTCACTCACGTTTTTCCACAAATACTTTCCCATCTTGGCCGCTTGCTCACCCTTATCGCTTCATCGCTCACAATGGTGAGATCAATACCGTTAAGGGAAATCGCAACTGGATGCGTGCTCGTGAATCACTTCTAGAATCCGACCTGATTCCTGGTGATTTAAAGCGTCTTTACCCAATCGTTGAAATGTCTGGTTCTGACTCGGCCTCATTCGATGAAGTTCTTGAGTTGCTTTACTTAGGTGGTCGCTCGTTGCCGCATTCTGTTTTGATGATGATTCCTGAAGCTTGGGAAAATCATGCCTCGATGACGCAGAAACGACGTGACTTCTACGCGTTCCATGCCTCATTAATGGAGCCATGGGATGGTCCGGCATGCGTAACTTTCACTGATGGAAATCAAGTCGGTGCAGTTCTAGATCGCAATGGCTTACGTCCATCTCGTTATTGGGTTACTAAAGATGGTCTAGTTGTTTTAGCTAGCGAAGTTGGCGTACTTGATTTTGCGCCCGAAGATATTGTTCGTAAAGGCCGACTACAACCGGGCAAAATGTTCTTAGTTGATATCGCAGCTGGCCGCATTATTGAAGATGAAGAAATTAAAGATTCATTGGCAGATGCTGAAACCTATGGTCAGTGGTTACAAGATGGCATTGTTAAGTTAGCTGATCTGCCATCACGCGAACATATTGTTTACCCACACTCATCAGTTGTTCGTCGTCAACGTGCATTCGGATATACCGAAGAAGATTTGAAGATTTTAATTACCCCGATGGCGCGAAGTGGTGGCGAGCCACTTGGTTCGATGGGTAGCGATTCACCAATTGCAGCTATTTCAGCCAAGCCACGTTTGCTCTTCGATTATTTCTCACAACTCTTTGCCCAAGTTACTAACCCACCACTAGATGCAATTCGCGAAGAGCTAGTTACATCTCTTGGTGGCTCGATTGGCCCAGAACATAATTTGCTTGATCCAGGCCCAGCTTCATGCCGACAAATTTCATTGGCATTCCCAGTAATTGATAATGATGAATTAGCCAAGATCATTCACGTTAATGCTGATGATGAATATCCAGAACTTGCCGCCTATGTGGTCCGTGGATTATTTCCAGTAAACGGCGATGGTCAAGCACTACGTAAGCGCATTGATGAAATTAAGCGCGAAGTTTCTAAGGCAATCGATGATGGCGCTCACTTAATCGTCCTCTCTGATCGCGATGGCGATGCCGAAGATGCCCCTATTCCTTCGCTACTACTTACCTCAGCAGTTCATCACCATTTAATTCGCGAGAAGAAGCGCACCCAAGTTGGTTTAGTTGTTGAAGCAGGCGATGTACGCGAAGTGCACCATGTGGCACTACTCATCGGTTATGGCGCAGCTGCTGTAAACCCATACCTAGCTATGGAATCGGCTGAAGATTTAGTTCGCCAAGGCGTAATTACAGGTATCGCGCCAGAAAAAGCAGTGCGTAACTTGATTAAGGCGCTTGGTAAAGGCGTACTTAAAGTTATGTCCAAGATGGGTATTTCAACCATCGCCTCCTACACCGGAGCTCAAGTTTTCGAAGCAATTGGTATTAGCCAAGAAGTTGTCGATGAGTTCTTTGTTGGCACAACATCTCGCTTAGGCGGAATCAGTTTAGACATCATCGCGCAAGAAACAATTGCTCGTCATCACATTGCATATCCGCCAGGGGGAGAAGTACCAGGGTCTAAACGACTACCAACTGGTGGCGAATATCAATGGCGTCGCGATGGTGAGCCACACCTATTTGATCCAGAAACCGTATTTGCACTTCAACACTCAACTCGCAATAAGCGCTTTGATATTTTCCAGCGATACACCAATCGTGTTGACGAACAAAGTCATCGCTTGATGACACTGCGGGGCCTTTTCAAATTTGCAGATGGTGTGCGCGAACCAATTTCTATTGATGAAGTCGAACCAGTTTCAGAGATCGTAAAACGTTTTTCAACTGGCGCGATGTCGTACGGCTCAATTTCGCAAGAAGCACATGAAACGCTAGCAATTGCCATGAACCGCTTAGGTGCTAAATCCAATACTGGCGAAGGCGGCGAAGACCCAGCTCGATATAAAAAAGAGGCAAATGGTGATTCAAAGCGATCGGCAATTAAGCAAGTTGCGTCAGGTCGATTTGGCGTAACTTCAGATTACTTAGTTAACGCCGATGATATTCAAATCAAAATCGCGCAAGGTGCTAAGCCTGGCGAAGGCGGCCAGCTACCCGGCAACAAGGTTTATCCCTGGATTGCCAAAGTGCGCTACTCAACCCCTGGCGTTGGCTTAATTTCACCACCACCGCATCACGATATTTATTCAATCGAAGATTTGGCTCAGCTGATTCACGATCTTAAGAATGCTAATAAAAATGCTCGAGTGCACGTGAAGTTAGTTGCCGAAGTAGGTGTTGGCACAGTTGCCGCAGGTGTTTCTAAAGCACATGCAGATGTTGTTCTTATCTCGGGCCACGACGGGGGTACTGGTGCCTCGCCACTTACTTCGCTAAAGCATGCAGGTGCGCCATGGGAACTCGGTTTGGCTGAAACACAGCAGACCCTTTTGCTAAATAATCTACGCGATCGCATTGTCGTTCAAGCCGATGGTCAGTTAAAAACTGGTCGCGATGTCGTTATTGCAGCACTGCTTGGTGCCGAAGAATTTGGTTTCGCTACTGCGCCACTAGTTGTTTCGGGTTGCATCATGATGCGTGTCTGCCATCTTGATACTTGCCCAGTTGGTGTTGCAACGCAGAATCCTGAGCTGCGTAAAAATTACAGCGGCAAACCAGAATTCGTCGAAACTTTCTTCGAATACATCGCCGAAGAAGTTCGCGCGCTTCTTGCTCAGCTCGGATACCGCACATTGCTAGAAGCAGTTGGCCACGTTGAATCTCTAGATACTCGTGATGCGGTTAACCATTGGAAAGCAGCAGGTCTAGATCTAGCACCACTTCTAGTTCGCCCAGATGTTGATAGTCCGCTACACAACACATCTATTCAAGATCATGGTTTAGCTGCAGCTCTTGATAACAAATTGATCGAATTAGCAGATGCATCACTTTCTAAAGGGGAAGCTGTAAAGATAGATCTGCCGGTTCGAAATGTAAATCGAACAGTTGGCACAATGTTAGGTGCCGAAATAACTCGTCGTCACGGAGCCAATGGCTTGCCTGCTGGCACAATCGATGTGACTTTACATGGTTCTGCTGGTCAGTCACTCGGTGCATTTATTCCAAGCGGCCTAAAGATTCGTCTCTACGGTGATTCCAATGACTACGTAGCAAAAGGTATTTCAGGTGGCACCGTTGTGGTTCGCCCTGATGAGAAAGCCACCTTTAGATCTGAAGAAAATGTCATCGCCGGAAACGTTATTGGTTACGGCGCCACTTCAGGCAAAATTTATGTACGTGGAAAAGTAGGAGAGCGCTTCTGCGTTCGCAACTCTGGTGCAACCGCAATTGTTGAGGGCATTGGCGATCACGGATGCGAATACATGACAGGTGGCACTGTGGTTGTTTTGGGTGCAACAGGTCGCAACTTTGCCGCTGGCATGTCTGGTGGTCGGGCATTTATGCTCGATATCGATAGCGCAAATGTAAATACCGAGATGGTTGATTTGATGGCCGTACCTGAAGACCAGAAAGAAATCTTAAAATCTCTAGTTTCAGATTTCCAGGTTGAAACTGGCTCTGAAGTTGCCGCCACGTTATTGGCGGATTGGCCAGCAGCACTAACTCGTTTCACTTTAGTTATGCCACGCGATTACGCAAGAGTGCTGGCGGCAATCGAGCGAGCTACTCGCGAAGGTTTACCAGTTGATCAAGTCGTAATGGAGGTGGCAGCAAATGGCTGATCCAAAGGGATTTTTAACTACTGATCGTGCTCTGCCTACTCGGCGTCCGGTTGACGTTCGAATTAGAGACTGGAAAGAAGTTTACGAAGAACAAGCTTTTCCTGACTTACAGAAGCAAGCTGGTCGTTGCATGGATTGCGGAATCCCGTTCTGCCATTCTGGTTGTCCACTCGGAAATTTAATTCCCGAGTGGAACGATTTGATGTGGCGCGGCGATAAACACGAAGCCATTGATCGTCTTCACGCTACTAATAACTTTCCGGAATTCACCGGTCGCCTTTGCCCGGCACCTTGTGAAACCGCCTGCGTTGTAGCGATTAACAAAACCGCAGTGACTATCAAGCAAATTGAGCTACGTACGATTGAAGAAGCTTTTAAAGATGGAAATGTTGAACCATTGATTGCTGATCGCTTAACTGGAAAAACAGTGGCCGTTATTGGTTCTGGTCCAGCTGGCTTAGCAGCTGCGCAACAATTAACAAGAGCAGGGCATACCGTTGCGGTTTATGATCGCGCCGACAAAATCGGTGGCTTACTTCGTTACGGAATTCCCGAATTTAAAATGGAGAAAGCAATTCTCGATCGCCGGTTAGATCAAATGACTAAAGAAGGAACTCGTTTTCGCCCTGGCGTAAATGTGGGAGTTGAATTAACTGGCGCACAATTGCGCACCAAGTATGACGCCATAGTTTTGGCAGTGGGTGCGACTCAGTGGCGTGACATTAATGTTCCTGGCCGCGAGCTAAAAGGTATTTACCAAGCGATGGAATTTTTGCCTTGGGGCAATCGTCAAGGCTTAGGTGAAATTGAAAATCCAGAAATAAATGTGGCCGGAAAACATGTGGTAATTCTTGGCGGCGGCGACACCGGAGCTGACTGTCTTGGTACTTCAGTTCGTCAAGGTGCGGCAAGTGTCACTCAGCTCGAGATTATGCCTCGCCCAACTGAAGAACGTCCGGCGGGTCAACCTTGGCCAACATATCCAATGATTTATCGCGTATCTAGTGCGCACGAAGAATTAGATAACCGAATGTTCGCCGTTAGCACCGAAGAATTCTTAGGTGACGAAAATGGAAACTTGCGCGCGCTAAAGATTGTTGAAACTAAATTTGAAAATGGAAAATTCGAACCAGTTCCTGGATCTGAAAAAGAATTGCCTGCTGACTTTGTCTTTTTGGCAATGGGCTTTACTGGGCCAGAAAAGTCTGCACTTATCGATCAACTTGAGGTCGAACTCGATGAGCGCGGAAACATCAAGCGCGGCTTGGATTACCAAAGTTCACAAGAAGGTATTTTTGTGGCCGGCGATGCGGGTCGCGGACAATCGCTCATTGTTTGGGCGATCGCAGAAGGTCGCAGTGCAGCGGCTGAAGTAGATAAGTATTTAACTGGCGATACTCAATTGCCGGCACCGATCCTGCCCACCGCACGCCCAATGATGGTTTAAGTAAACCAACCCTAATTAGATAGGCTAGAGATATGCGCCGCGCCAAAATTGTATGCACGATGGGTCCTGCTGTTGAATCACCCGAAAAAGTCCATGAATTAATTGCAGCTGGTATGAACATGGCTCGACTTAATCTTTCGCACGGGGGATATGACGAGCACCAAGGGCGCCTAGATTTAGTGCGTAGCGTTGCCAAAGAAATCAATCAACCAGTAGCGATTTTGGTCGATCTACAAGGCCCCAAGATTCGTTTAGCGCGTTTTGCTAATGGCCCTCATGATTTAGCTCGCGGCGATATTTTTACAATTACTGCCGATGAAGTCGAAGGCACCAAAGAGCGTGTAGGCACTACTTATAAAGGTCTGCCAGGAGATTGCAAGCCGGGAGATCGCATCTTGATTGATGACGGAAAAGTTACAGTTGA
The DNA here is from genome assembly GCA_965267915.1 of Candidatus Nanopelagicaceae bacterium. Classification (GTDB taxonomy): domain Bacteria; phylum Actinomycetota; class Actinomycetes; order Nanopelagicales; family Nanopelagicaceae; genus Planktophila. The sequence goes on from OZ254153.1 coordinate 564,491, forward strand.
AGTTGTTGAAGTTAAGGGCAACGATGTTGTTACAAAAGTTATTGAGCCAGGTGCTGTTAGCAATAACAAAGGTATTAATCTGCCAGGTGTAGCTGTATCAGTTCCGGCGCTTTCTGAAAAAGACAAAGAAGATCTTCGATGGGGCCTTGCTGCAGGTGCTGATTTCATTGCACTCTCATTTGTTCGAAACGTTGCCGATATTAAAGATGTTCATGCGATTATGGATGAAGTCGGAATTCGTCGCCCAGTTATTGCCAAGATTGAAAAACCGCAAGCCGTTGAAAATTTACAAGAAATTGTTGACGCTTTCGATGGCATCATGGTTGCCCGCGGCGATCTAGGCGTTGAACTTCCAATTGAAGATGTTCCATTAGTTCAGAAGCGTTGTATCGAACTTGCGCGCGAAGCAGCTAAGCCAGTAATTGTGGCAACTCAGATGCTTGATTCGATGATTGTTAACTCAACACCAACTCGTGCTGAAGCAACTGACTGCGCTAACGCGGTGCTTGATGGTGCTGATGCTTTGATGCTCTCTGGCGAAACTAGTGTTGGCGCATTTGCGATCGAAGCAGTTCAAGTTATGGCTCGCATCATTGTTAAAACCGAACTAGATATGATGGACCGAATTCGACCAATGCGTACTCAGCCAAAAACAAAGGGCGGCGCAATTACAAAGGCTGCAGCTGAAGTAGGAAAAATAGTTGACGCTAAGTTTCTAATTGCTTTCACTAAGAGCGGGGATTCGGCTCGCCGGATGTCTCGCTTGCGTTCTGGTATTCCTATTTTGGCGCTGACTCCAGATATAGCCACTTATAACCAGTTAGCACTTTCCTGGGGCGTTGAATCAATGATCATGCCAATGGTTAGCCATACCGATGAAATGGTTAAGCAAGTAGATTCCCTGCTTGTTGAAAGCGGTCGTGGGGTAGTGGGCGAAAATGTCATGATCGTGGCTGGCTCACCTCCTGGAATTCCAGGATCGACAAATGCAATGCGTGTGCACCGTATCGGTGATGCAATTTCAGGCGCTGCGCCTGCCTATCGCTAACTAATTTCCGTTTCGTAGCCAATTTTCTTACCGCTACAATTGCCGTTCTAGCCTCGGTACTCCAACGGTAGAGAGGGCAGTCTCAAACACTGCATAGTGTCGGTTCGAATCCGACTCGAGGCACATGAGTTCACAGAGCACCAGCAAGAGTTCAAATGTGCCTGCGCCACGCATTTTAGTTGCCGAAGATGAAACTTTAATCCGCATGGATTTAGTTGAGATGCTAACCGAAGCGGGTTACGAAGTTGTTGCCGAAGCAAACAATGGCGAAGAAGCTATTGCGCTAGCAATTGAACATAAACCTGATCTAGCAATTCTTGATGTACAAATGCCAGTACTCGATGGAATTTCTGCCGCTGAAAAAATTATTGCAATTGCGCCGGTGCTTATGTTGACTGCATTTAGTCAGCGAGAGTTAGTTGATCGAGCACGTGATGCTGGCGTTATGGCTTATGTCGTAAAGCCATTTACTATTTCTGATTTAGTGCCAGCCATCGAAATAGCAATTAGTCGTCATACTCAAATGCGTTCGCTGGCAGATGAAGTTGCTGATTTGCATGAACGGTTAGAAACTCGCAAAGTAATTGATCGCGCAAAAGGTATTTTGATGAAGGCGTTAAACCTCACCGAACCCGAAGCTTTTTCATGGATTCAGCGTGCGGCCATGGATCGTCGCATCACCATGAAAGAAGTAGCTGAGGCGGTAATTTCGCCATCGGCAGTGCCTGATAAGTAGGACTAATCAGATAGTTGCAACGCCTTCGCAAGTGGAGGCCCATACGATCGTCAGACTATTAAATCGTTACATGGCTGTAATTAAACAAGCGTGAAAAAGGCGAGATTTTTGCCATCTGGGCTTGTCCAAACCTCACCCCTCCCGTTACGCTCAACCCCTCCCTGTCCCGGGACACAAGAACAGGAAAGGCAATAAATGAACAAGAAGATCCAGCGTTCACTTGCCGTTGTTTCAGCAGCAGCACTCGTATTCGGAGTTGCAGCAGCACAGACATCAGCAAACGCAGCACCAAAGACTGTTTACTTGGCATACCAGGGTCCACTATCTGGTGGCGAAGCATCAACTGGTACTGACGAGCAGAATGCAGTTAAGTATGCAATCAAGCTTTTCAATGCAAAGAACAAAGCAAAGTACAACGTAAAGCTAGTTTCAGTTGACGATCAAGGCGACCCAGCAGTAGCTGGAACAGTTGCTCCAGGAATTGGCAAGAACAAAGCAATCCTTGGCGTAGTTGGACCTGCATACTCAGGCGCAACAATCGCATCACTTCCTTTCTACAAGGCTGGCGGATTAGCTCTAATCTCTCCATCTGCAACTCGCGTATCACTAACTGATCCAGCATCACCTGACTTCGGCGGTCCAGTATTCCACCGCGTTGTTGCAACAGATGATAAGCAGGGTCCAGCTCTTGCTAAGTGGGCAACAAATGGAAACAAAGCCGCAAAGGTATTCGTTTTCGATGACCAATCTTCATATGCAGTACCTCTAGCAGGTTATGTAACAGCTGGTCTTAAGAAGGTTGCAGGAGCATCACTTGTTGGAACAGATTCAGTTCCAAATACAACAACTGACTTCTCACCAACAATCGCAAAGATTGAATCTTCAAAGGCTGATGTTGTTATTTACACCGGTTACTACAGCCAAGCTGCAGTATTCATCAAGCAACTACGTGACGCAGGTTCAAAGGCAGTATTTGCTGGCGGCGACGGCGTATTCAACCAGGAGTTCCCAAAGCTTGCGGGAGCATCTGCTGAAGGTTCACGTATTACTGGTGTATCTGGTCTAGCGGATGCAAATGCAAAGGCAGAAGCAGCATTTAAGAAGTCAATGGGTGTTTCATCAGGCGTTTACGCAGTTGAATCATTCGATGCTGCAAACATCTTCCTAGAGGCGATCCTTAAGGGCAACCTAACTCGTGCGAAGGTTCTTGCATACGTTAAGGCCTACAAGGGCACTGGTATCGGTGGAACTACCTACCAGTTCACAGCTAACGGCGACATCAAGGGCGACGGATTCTCCGGCTTTGAGTCAGTTAAAGGCGTGCTAATTAACAAGGGTCCAGTTAAGTAATTAACTAAACCCCAAAAGTAAATGGGTGCTCTGACTCTCGTCATGAGGGGCAGAGCACCCATTTCTTTGATTTTTCCACTATCTTTACCCAACGCCGTCTTACGGTAAGAGGAGACAAATGTTTACAGTACTGATCGACCAGTTCTGGTCTTTGACCATTGCCGGAGTTGCACTGGGCTTTATATATGTTTTAGTTTCCCTTGGCTACACCATGGTTTACGGCGTGCTTCGCATGATTAACTTTGCGAACTCCGAAATCTTCATGTGGGGCACCTTCGGAACCATCGTTACTTCCCGCGACATCTTTGGATACAACCAAACATCGGCTCCAGCTACTGGTGCGAAATTAGCACTCGTTCTAGTCAGCCAGCTTTTGATTTCTATGGCGGTTGCTGGACTTACTGCAGTCTTCGTTGAATTTGTTGCATACCGTCGCTTACGCGCAAAGGGTACAAACCGTTTAGCAACTCTGATTTCAGCAATCGGTATTTCAATCGTGCTTGCAGAGGTAATGCGTTTGCTTACAGATTCTCGCCCCGTTGGCTCGCCACGAGTGCTTGAGAAAATAATTTTAGGCGAAGTATGGGGCGCAAATCTTCGTCTCGATACGATCATTACAATTTTCGCAGCGGCTTTCATTTATTTCTTACTAGAGCGTTTCGTAAAACTTTCACGCATGGGTAAAGCCATCCGTGCGGTTTCCATGAATGAAGACGCCGCAAAGTTGATGGGCGTTAACTTAAACCGAGTTATTACAACAACTTTCTTGGTTGGTGGCTTAGCAACAGGTGCTGCCGGTTTCTTCTACATCACCGTTTTTGAATACACCAAATTTAATATTGGTTTCACCATGGGTATGGCGGCATTTACCGCAGCTGTGCTTGGTGGAATCGGCAATATTCGTGGCGCTTTCTATGGCGGGCTATTCCTTGGTCTACTCGAGGTATACGCATCAGCTGTCCTTGGCACACAATGGAAAGCAGTGACGGTGTTTATCGTCTTGGTATTAGTACTCCTCTTTAAGCCAAATGGTTTGTTTGGCGAAGCCGTTCAGACTACGAGGGCATAATTATGAAAATACGTAATTACTGGAATCTACGTGACTTCGGTGCGAACATTTGGGAAAACGCTGGTCGCCCTGTACGCGTAGCAATCGTTCTAACCTCTATTGTCTTAGTGGGGCTGCTGCCATTTATGGGCGGCAGCATCCTGGCCACACCGATTGCTTCTTTTGATGCAGTTCTGGTTTATCCAGTAGGCATGTTCGTGCTTATGTCACTTGGCTTAAACATTGTGGTCGGTAAGTCCGGCATGCTCGATCTTGGCTATGTGGCTTTCTTTGCAATCGGTGCATACACGATGGCAATTTTGGGAACTACTACCGGATTGAACACTTGGGAGATCATGCCGATCGGTATCGCATTTGCGATGATAGCTGGCGTATTGCTCGGAATCCCAACCCTGCGCTTGCGCGGAGATTATTTAGCGATCGTAACTTTGGGCTTCGGTGAAATTGTCCGCTTAGTTGTTCTGAACTCAACTTGGTCAAAGGGTCCTAATGGAATTGCAAATATTCCGATGCCACCAAATATCGGCCCTCTAAAATTTGAATTAGAAAACCAGAGAGTTTTCTTCTGGGTTGTTATGCTCATGATTCTTTTAACGATCTGGATGATTCGCCGACTTTCAGTTCGTCGCCCAGGTCGCGCCTGGGAAGCAATTCGCCAAGACGAAGATGCCGCAGAGCTAATGGGTGTGCCAACTCTTAAATACAAGATCTGGTCATTCACACTAGGTGCAGCCGTTGGCGGCGCAGCTGGTGTTCTTTATGCATCAAAGAATCTTTACATCGCTCCTGAAATGTTCACACTGAACGTTTCAATCCTGATTCTGGCTTGCGTGGTGTTCGGCGGAATCGGAAATATTTGGGGCGTAGTAGTCGGAGCCACAATCTTGGGCTACTTGCCAGATCGAATCCGATTTATCTCAGATGCTCGACTTTTAGTATTCGGATTAGTTCTAGTAATTGTCATGAACTTCCGCCCAGATGGCTTGTTGCCACGTAAGAAGCGCGAGAAAGCTATCGTCAAGAGAGAGGCGAACGCATAATGGCTAGCACCGGAAAAACTCTATTAAAGCTTGATAACGTCACTATGAAGTTCGGCGGCGTAACTGCACTAAATGCAGTAAACCTAGAAGTTAAAGAAGGCGAGATTCTTGCACTTATCGGCCCAAATGGCGCCGGCAAGACCACGGTCTTTAACGTAATCACTGGTGTTTACAAGCAGACCAGCGGGGAAGTTATTTTCGACGGAACCTCACTTGGTAATCAAAAGCGCTATCAAGTTACCGCCCTTGGCGTCGCGCGTACTTTCCAGAACATTCGTCTTTGGGGCGATATGACTGCACTTGAAAATGTCATCACTGCAACTGATGTACATAAAAAGAGTGGGGTAGTCGGAGCGCTATTTGGTTTACCAAGAGCACGTCGCGAAGAAGCCGAAAACCGCGAACGCGCACATGAGATCTTGCGCTTCATTGGTATTGATGAATATTCAGATCGCTTGGCAAAGAATCTCCCTTACGGCGTACAGCGTCGTCTAGAGATTGCTCGCGCACTCGGAACTTCTCCCAAGTTAGTTTTGCTTGATGAGCCAGCGGCTGGCTTTAACCCAGCCGAAAAGGTTGAACTTGCAGTGACTATTAAGAAAGTTCGCGATGCGGGCTACACAGTTCTACTAATCGAGCACGACATGTCACTGATCATGGGAATCTCTGATCGCGTAGTTGTTCTTGATTTCGGAACCAAGATTGCCGACGATATTCCATCTGTTGTGCAAAATGATCCACGAGTTATCGAAGCGTATTTAGGAGTACCAGCAGATGCGTCTTGAAATTAAAGACTTACACGTTCACTACGGCAAGATCGAAGCGATTAAAGGCGTTTCAGTTGTCGTAAATGAAGGTGAAATCGTAACGCTGATCGGTGCTAACGGTGCCGGTAAGACCACGATGCTAAAGACGATCTCAGGTTTGCGCCCAGTTACTTCTGGCCAAATCATCTTCGATGGCAAAGATATTTCAAAGGTTCCTGCGCACGAGCGCGTAGATCTTGGTATCTCTCAAGCCCCTGAAGGCCGCGGAATTTTCCCAGGCATGACAGTTCTTGAAAATCTTGAGATGGGTAAATTCCACCGCAAGAATCGCAAAGCTGAAATGCACGAAGATCTCGAGAAGGTTTATCACCTATTCCCACGTTTGAAAGAGCGCGTTAGCCAAGCTGGCGGAACTCTTTCTGGTGGCGAGCAGCAGATGCTTGCCATTGGCCGCGCGCTAATGACACGTCCAAAGGTGTTGCTACTTGATGAGCCTTCAATGGGTCTTGCGCCACAGATGATCGCCAATATTTTCCGCATCATCACTGAAATTAATAAGACTGGTGTAACGATTTTGCTAGTTGAGCAGAATGCGCAGCAAGCTCTGCAACGTGCACACCGTGCTTATATTTTAGAGACTGGAAACATTGTGAAAGAAGCAAAGGCTTCTGATCTACTAAATGATCCAGCAGTACGCGAGGCATACCTCGGTACTGGCGCTCACTAACTAATCGCGCTTAGCTAAAATAAAACAGGTAATACGAGCGGTACAGGTTCTTTCGCCTGCCTCGTTAGTAATTACTACTTCATAGCAGCACATTGTTTTTCCCAATGAAACTGCAGTTGCTACGCCGGTCACAATTCCTTCAGTTGCAGATTTGTGATGAGTCGCATTTATATCGACACCAACGATGCGGCGATCAGCACCTGCATGTAATTGAGTTCCGACCGAACCTAAACTTTCTGCCAGAACAACATTCGCGCCACCGTGCAATAAACCCATTGGCTGGCGATTACCTTCAACCGGCATTGTGCCAACTAGTCGCTGCGGGGAAGCCTCAATAATTTCGATACCCATTTTGCTATCGAGTTGGCCGCTACCACGGGCACGGATAGCTGATAAATAATCGAAAGATTCGTTCTGCGTCATAGTCGGTGAGTCTAACCTGATCAACCTAAGATGAGCGCATGACTAAGCGCCTTTTGCTAATTGATGGCCACTCAATGGCATATCGCGCCTTCTTCGCCCTACCCGCTGAGAACTTCACAACTGCCTCAGGCCAGCACACAAACGCTATCTATGGCTTTGCCACCATGTTGATTTCACTTCTTAAAGAAGAAAAACCCACACATATTGCTGTGGCCTTTGATGTTTCCCGCAAAACATTTCGCACCGAGATTTTTCCTGACTACAAAGCTAATCGCGCAAAGACTCCCGATGAGTTTCGCTCACAGATGTCTTACTTACATGAGTTGGTAGATTCATTCGGAATCACCCAATTCGAACGCGAAGGCTTTGAAGCCGATGACATCATCGCAACTATTGCAAAGCAAGCCGAGGCAGATGGTTTCGAAGTTGCAATCTGTACCGGCGATCGTGACAGCTTCCAGTTAGTAAACGATAAAACCACTGTGCTCTACCCAAAGCGTGGAGTTAGCGAAATGGCGCGCATGACGCCAGCTGCCGTTGAAGAGAAATACATGTTGACTCCTGCGCAGTATCCAGATTTTGCAGCCCTTCGCGGAGACCCCAGCGATAACTTGCCATCAGTTCCAGGTGTTGGCGAAAAAACTGCAGCCAAATGGATTATTGAATACGGCTCATTGAAAGAATTACTTAATAAAGCTGATCAAGTTCCGGGCAAAGCCGGCGAATCTTTACGTGCCAATCTTGATTCGATTGCCAAGAACCGCGAACTAACTCAATTAATTCATGATGTTCCAATCGAACTATCGCTAGCTGATCTCGCTTGGCAACCAATTGAAGAGAGCAAGATCGCGCCACTATTTGCAACCCTTGAATTTCGCACCCTGAAAGATCGGTTAGGCCCGCTTCTTAATTCCAAGACAGCCAAGAAAGTTGAAGAACCACTTGCGCTCTTTTCCATAGCTGAAGAAATCACTCCATCTGCTGCAACTAAGAAAATCATGGCAGCTAAAGACGAGATAGCTTTACTGCCGCAATTTACAGATGGCGCCCTAACCAGTTATTCCGTAACACTTGCTAGCGGTGATTCCTTCACCGTAAACAGTGGAGAAATCGGCGACTGGCTCAGCGATGCCGCTATCCCAAAACTGATGCACGATGCCAAAGCGCTAGCCCGGGCATATCCGGTTGCTGGCCTGGTCTTTGATACCGAGATCGCTGCTTACTTAGTTAATCCAGGCGTACGCAACCAAGATATTGCTTCATTACTTGAACGTTGGGGAAGTGGTTCAACTGAAGTAAATTCAGCTGCGCTATTCACGCTGCGCGACTCACTGCAGAAAGAACTTGATTCCAGATCCTTAACAAAACTCTTCGTCGAACTCGAACTACCAATTGCCAACCTGCTCGCTCGTCTAGAAAATTGCGGAATCGCAGTAGATGAAAAAGAATTAACAAGCTTGCGTGACTTCTTCGAAGGCGAAGTTTCACGCGAAAGCAAGGCCGCTCATGAGGCTGCCGGCCACGAGTTCAACGTGGCATCACCTAAGCAATTACAAGTTGTCCTATTCGATGAACTAAAACTTCCTAAGACTAAAAAGATTAAGACTGGCTTTACCACCGATGCCGAATCCCTTGAATGGCTCTTTGAAAAGACCAAGCATCCGCTACTTCAATCCCTGCTACGTATACGCGAAACTAATAAGTTAAAAACAACGGTCGAAGGCTTACTCGCTGAAACTACTGCAGACGGTCGCATCCATACCCACTTCCAACAGACAGTTGCTGCCACTGGCCGCCTTTCTTCAACAGGTCCAAACCTGCAGAACATCCCTGTGCGCACTGAAGAGGGTCGCAAGATCCGTGCCGCATTTGTTGCCGGCAAAGGTTATGAAACTTTACTAACTGCCGATTACAGCCAGATTGAAATGCGCATCATGGCTCACTTGTCTAATGACGTTGCACTGCTCGCAGCATTCGAAAGTGGCGAAGATCTGCATGCCACAGTTGCTGCTGAAGTCTTCGGTGTAAAAGCTAAAGATGTTGATCCCGAAATGCGCCGACAGATTAAAGCTATGTCTTACGGCTTGGCTTACGGACTATCTTCTTTTGGTTTGTCCGCACAGCTATCAATTTCTCCACCTGAAGCTAGTGATCTTATGGATCGTTATTTCCAACGTTTCGGTGGAATCCGCGATTACTTAAAAAATGTTGTTGAAGAAGCCCGCAAAGTCGGCTACACCGAAACTGTCATGGGCCGTCGCCGCTACCTACCTGATTTAACTCATGACAATCGCATGCGTCGTGAGATTGCCGAACGAGCAGCTCTGAATTCACCGATCCAAGGTTCAGCTGCTGACATCATCAAGCAAGCGATGCTTAACGTTGATGCCGCAATGGCTAAGGAAAAGTTGAAGTCACGGATGCTGCTACAGGTGCACGATGAACTGATCTTCGAAGTAGCCAAGGGTGAACTAGATCAACTCACTGATTTAGTCCGCAAAGAGATGGGTAGCGCATATCCGCTAAAGGCGCCTCTTGATGTCAATGTTGGCGTGGGCAAGAGCTGGGATGAAGCTGCCCACTGATTAAGAGTTGGTTAGGCAAATTTCGTTCACGCAGAGCCTGAGCAGACCCTTGCCACCATTCTTTATAATCACTCGGTAACTTATCGTTCTTTGAAATTTTCCTAACGAGTGCGGTTCAGAGAAATTTGGGCATGAGATACGTAGTCGAATTGAAACAAAATCCCTACTATTGGGCAGGGCACGAAGAAATTCTAATCTAATCTCGAACGAGCCGAGACGACTGAATGGGAGCGCTTAGAATATGAAAGTTTCGCTACATCTTAAGTCCTTTTTTCTAATCTTAGGTTTACTTATGAGTTCACAAACGGCAGCGTCCAGTGCAAGCGATGTTACTGATTATGGCTCAACAGATGGGATGGCTTTTTTCTTTGACCCGGACCCAAAATCAGGAGAAACTTATTTCGACGTAATTAGCCGTAAACAATATAGATATATTTATAAAGAAGTAACTATTTCAGACAGTGTTAATTCTACCTACTTTATGATTAATGGTTTAAATGGCGACCCAAGATTTCCTGACTTCTATGGAGGCGTGCAGCAACTCGGAGACGGTAGTCGAATTGCGCTCTTTTCAACTTGGGACCTTGGAACATCAAATTGTGATTATTTCTCTTGCAAACCAGAAGATGCAGAACAAAAAAATAAGATTTCATTGTTTGCGAAAGGCGCGAGAGCCACTGGGCAACGATATGGTGGAGAAGGAACTGGCATGACATCGCGCATAAACGACCTTAATTGGAAAGTTGGACAGAAAATTTCGTGGTTAGTTTCACTGGAGCCGGCTGGCGCAGACTCACTTCTTTCGGTAGCAATCAAATTAGAGGGTGAACCATGGGAGTTCTTTGCTTCGCATTTGATTCCTACCCGTTATAAATATGGTCTTGGCGGCGGCTATGGATTTATTGAGGATTTTGGTTTTCCAACCCCCTTTAGTAAGCGCTCGATGGCAATAGGGCCCACGATCGGAGAAACTCCAGATGGCGTAACGGATTATTTTACAAATGTTTACGTCGGATCTGGCGGCGCCATAAAAAACAAGAAAAATCGCCATAAAGTGACAGTAGTTGGTCCAACTATTTTAGGTGAAGTTGGTATCGCTCCTCAATCAGATGCAGAAGAGAATTATCGTTTAAGACTAGGAATTCCATCAGCAAAGCCAGATTACATTGAAGGCAAACTTCTTCTCGAGATGGTGACGAGCGAAAAGTCAACTAGATACCAAGAGGAAATTCAAAAACTGGAAGCAGATAAGAAGGCAAAAACAGAAGCAGATGCTAAAGCCGCTGCAGAACTAAAAGCCAAACAAGAAGCAGAAGCTAAGGTTGCGGCAGAACTAAAAGCCAAACAAGAAGCAGAAGCTAAGGTTGCGGCAGAACTAAAAGCCAAACAAGAAGCAGAAGCTAAGGTTGCGGCAGAACTAAAAGCCAAACAAGAAGCAGAAGCTAAGGTTGCGGCAGATAAAGCAGCTGCAGAGCTAAAGGCCAAGCAGGAAGCAGAAGCGAAGGCTACGGCAGAACTAAAAGCCAAGCAAGAGGCAGAAGCGAAGATTGCGGCAGATAAAGCCTCTGGAGAAAAAATAATTGCTGATGCAAAAGATGAAGCAGCACGGATCTTAGCGGCTGCAAAAGCTGCTGCAGCAAAGAAGAAAACTACAATTACCTGTGTAAAAGGGAAACTAACCAAGAAAGTAACTGCAGTTAAGCCTCTATGCCCTAAGGGATATAAGAAGAAGTGACCGACTAATAAGCCATCAGCAGGCTTACTTGGTAAAGGTTGTGCAGTTAAGTAGAGTTATGAAATGAAGCGCCGCTTTTCAGTCATCGTCACAGTACTAGCTTTGAGCATTTCATTGTTACCAAATGCTATTGCAGCGCCCGATTATTCAAGCACAGATTTGCCGACCGTTGAATCAGTCGACATTAAAATAACAACAGACACCGGTGCTGTACGACTTATTACGGAAATTGCAGTTCGGTGGAAAGTAAATAAAGTAATTGAACTGTCAGGTTACTTAGGAATTGAGGGATATGTATGGAATCCACTATCTGAACCTTGCGACTCTATTCTTTACGGGAGCCAGAGTGTAAGTGGAGGTAACAGTAGGCAAATTCTTCCTTCAGAAATTATAGAAAAATCTAAAGTTGGTGATTTCAATATTTGGAAGTTGAGATTTTTAACTGACTTAGTAGATGGTGTTTCTCTCAATAAACGTAAGTTTTGTCGAGGGGAATATTCCATTGGGGGTTTAAATCTCAAGGATGAAGCAGATAGAACCAAAAATATCAATACTATAAATCATGGCACTTCCAGACTATTGCTCCAATCTGCGAGTCTGTGGTCTACAACTTCCACACCTTTTCCATGTCCTGAAGCGTATTCAGGATCTTCACCGTGGCGAACTGTCTGTGACTCTGTTAATTTGTCAGGAATTCGTTTCAATCTTACTGATTCCACATTTCTAGAAGCGGCCACAATTTTAAAAGCCAAGCAGGAGGCTGCGGCGAAAACTGCAGCTGATAAGGCTGCGGCTAACTCAAAAGCCAAGCAGGAGGCAGATGCCAAGGCTGCGGCAGAACTAAAAGCTCAGCAGGAAGCAGAGGCTAAAGAAGCAAAAGCTGTCATGGAGTTAAAAGCCAAGCAGGAAGCAGATGCCAAAGCTGCGGCAGAACTAAAAGCTAAGCAAGAAGCAGATGCTAAGGCTGCGGCAGATAAAGCGGTGGCTGACTTAAAAGCTAAGAAGGAAGCAGATGCGAAAGCACTTCTGGATCAACTAGCTGCGGTATTAAAGGCAAAACAGGAGAAAATAGCTGCTGCAAAAAAGAAAACCACAATTACCTGTATAAAAGGAAAGATTACCAAGAAGGTAACGGCTGTTAAACCTGTTTGCCCTAAGGGTTATAAAAAGAAATAATCTGCGGGTAAGCCATCAGCAGGCTCACTTGGTAACGGTTGTGCAGTTGAGTAGAGTTATGAAATGAAGCGCATATTCTCGGTCGTAATCTCAGTATTTGTTTTGAGCGTATCCTTGGCGCCAAACGCTCTTGCGGGCGATACAGCATCCCCACAATTAGTGGATTTTTCAATAGACTATTTAGGCGTTAAGGATATTTCAAAATCGGATGCATCATTTGTTGTTCGGTTTATTCTCTCAGACGATTCTGAGATTGAAACACCAAATTTATTGCTAAAAAGTCTTACAACTACTCAGACGACACCATTTGCTACGGTTAAAGAGTTATCACGTTCAGGCAAATTAGTTTCGTATGAAGCAACGGCAATAATTAAAGTTGGACAATCTCCAAGGATTTGGGAATGGGTTCTTTATCCATTGAGGGATTTATTAGGGAATACAAATTCATTATTTGGGCCTGGTGTTTCTTGGAAAAGACAAGTTCACGTCCTGGACGAAAATTACAATTATGATGTTGCGTTTTGCGAGGGTACAGCGAAAGAGTTAAACGAAGAAGTACAGAAGTTTCTAAATTTTGAAGTACTGCATCCTGGGGAGCCCGAACTCGCAGTCGCACGTTTGAAATCAAAGTTTCCCATTGAGAAAGTACTAGGAGAAGTTGTATGTTCTAAAAACGCAAAGACGGTTGAAGGGCAATTGTGGGGAAATTTGAGTGAATTACAAAGTATTCATGATATGGCCGTTTATAACTTTGAACAGAGAATTCTTTCTGAACGAGTTGCTAAGGAAGAAGCAGAGTATTATGCAGCACTGGAAAAAGCCGAAGCAGATTGGAAGGCTAAGGAAAAACAGGCCGCACTAGATAAAATCCTGGCAGATGTAAAAGTGAGGTCTGAGGTTGAAGCTAAAGCTGAAGCGGCAAGGATATTAGCGGCGGCAAAAGTCGCTGCTGCAAAAAAGAAAACAACAATTACCTGTGCAAAAGGTAAACTAACCAAGAAGGTAACTGCCGTTAAGCCTGTTTGCCCTAAGGGATATAAGAAGAAGTAGAACTACTTAGTAGTTGGTGAGTTATCTTCCATCGCAAGTAAGTCTTCTTCATCTGTTGGAATGCGATCTGCGGCCATTAAGCGTGGCTTTCCGATTGTTAAGAAGATGCAACCAAGTGCAATGCAAACAGAAGTTATTGAAAGTGTTATGCGAGCTCCGTAGAACTCGCAGAGCCAGCCACCTATTGCGGCTCCGAGTGACATGATCGTTCCTTCAACACTCCATAGGAAACCCATGTAGGAAGTTGCTGAACCTTTAGGACGGACAGCTTCCATGACTTCCCAATAGAAAACTTGAATTGCGCCGCCAACGAAACCAAGGAATGCACCGGCGATGACCATGGACCAACCTGGGTAGGTAAATGCCATTGGTAGTGAAACAAAGAACCAAATTAAATAGGTTTTTCTTAGTGCAGATAGCGATGAAGTGCGTTTGGAAAGAGTGCCCGCAATTAAGCCACCGGCGATACTGGCGATTCCCATTGCTGCAAAAACCCAAGCTGTTCGATTCGGGACTTTCTCAAGTGTGGCGAATGCGGGGACAGCAACGTCAAAGATTCCCCAACCGAAACCAATGAATGATCCTTCAAGCATTAATAAACGAAGTGCTGGATTGCGCCAAAGTGGTTGTTGACCTTTGTCTTTAACTTCTGGAATCCAAGTGCGTGAAACTTGAGACATCAAAATAGCTGTTCCACCAAAGAACATAAGAGCAGAGGCGACTGCTAGTGCGCTTCCCGGACGAGATGAAAGCGCAAGAGAGGTAACTAGTACGGGGCCGATAACTCCGGCCGTATTCATCATTGATGTATCGATTGCATAAGCGGTGCGAAGTTGAGTGCCTGAGACAACTGATTTCCAAAGTGGGCGAATAGAAAGATTAATTGGGGGAGCAGTAACTCCCATAATTGTTGCCATCACTAATAGAAATGTTTTTGATTCAGACATGTTTACGGCCAAGATCATGGCGGCATAACTTGGAACGAAAATGCGTAGTGGCCAGCTTTGGCCATATTTATCGATCAAGTAACCGCGAAAGCCTGCCGTGATTGAGCCGCCGATTGAGTTCAACCCGATGGCAAGGCCTGCAAATGCAACAGAACCAGTTTCGCTTTGGACTTTAAAGAAGATGCCGAGGCCGACCATGCCGTATGAAAGGCGTGCGGGAAATGAAGCCAATACCAAAGTCCAGGCGTGAGGCAGGGCAAGTATTTCTAGATATCGCTTCATTGCGTATCCGATCCTATCTAGTTTGGTTCTTGCTTCTGCGCTTCTCGTGCGGGGTTTGAGCGCGAATTGACCCCATCAGGGCCACACCCGTACCCTTGCCTTTCGGTCAACCGGCCGACTCGAACTACTACTCATCTGTCCCTACGGAGCAACTTGATTACCTCATCAACAAAAGCAGCATCACCAGTAATTGCAGTAAATGACATCGGATCAGCCGCTGATTTCCTAGCCGCTATCGAAGGCACAATTAGAAATTTCAATGACGGCGACTTAGTTACCGGCACAATCGTTCAAGTAGATCGCGACGAAGTACTTGTTGATATCGGATACAAGACCGAAGGCGTAATTCCAGCCCGCGAACTTTCAATCCGCCACGACCTTGATCCATCAGAGATCGTAAAAGTTGGCGAAAAAGTAGAAGCTTTAGTTTTGCAGAAGGAAGATAAAGAAGGCCGCACAATTCTTTCCAAGAAGCGCGCACAATACGAACGCGCATGGGGAGACATTGAAGGCAAGAAAGAGCGCGACGAAGTTGTCGTCGGAACTGTTATTGAAGTTGTTAAGGGCGGCTTGATCGTTGATATCGGTCTACGCGGCTTCTTGCCAGCATCACTTGTTGAAATGCGTCGCGTGCGCGATCTAACTCCTTACATTGGCAAGGAAGTTGAATGCCGCATCATAGAACTTGATAAGAACCGTAACAACGTTGTTCTTTCACGTCGTGCATACCTAGAACAAACTCAATCAGAGTCACGCACAACATTCCTAAATCAACTACAAAAGGGTCAAGTACGCGATGGTGTGGTTTCATCAATCGTTAACTTCGGTGCTTTCGTTGATCTTGGTGGCGTCGATGGTTTGGTTCACGTTTCAGAGCTATCTTGGAAGCACATCGATCACCCATCAGAGGTTGTCGAAGTTGGCGACGAAGTAACTGTTGAAGTTCTAGAAGTTGATTTCGAGCGCGAGCGCGTATCGCTTTCACTTAAGGCAACTCAAGAAGATCCATGGCAAGCATTTGCTCGCACTCACACAATCGCACAGGTTGTTCCTGGTGTTGTAACTAAGCTGGTTCCATTCGGTGCGTTTATTCGCGTGCACGAAGGAATCGAAGGCCTAGTTCACATTTCCGAGCTAGCAGAGCGTCACGTTGAAATTCCTGAGCAGGTAGTTCAAGTTGATGATGAACTATTCGTAAAGATTATCGATATCGACCTAGAGCGTCGTCGTATCTCACTTTCATTGAAGCAAGCTAATGAAGGTCACGAAGTTGAAATCGAAGCATTCGATCCAACTCAATACGGAATGGCTGCTCGTTACGATGCTGAAGGAAACTTCATCTATCCAGAAGGTTTCGATGCAGATACTCAAGAGTGGAAGCCTGGCTATGACGCTCAGCGCATTGAGTGGGAAGCACAATACGCTCTTGCACAAGAGCGCTTCCTAGCTCACAAGAAGCAGAAAGCTGAAGCGAAGGCGGCAGATGCTGCTGCAGAACCTGCAGCTGATTCTTCTGACTCAGCGACTTCATACACTTCAGAAACACCTGCAGCTGAAGTAACAACTGAGTCTGCTGAATAACTTAGCTTCTAGTTAGCAGTTAGTAATCTCGATGTTAATCGTGGCCCTAACTGGTGGAATTGGCGCTGGGAAATCCCAGGTCGCTAAGTATTTCCATCAGTTAGGGTCTTACGTATTTGATGCCGATCTTTTAGCTCGTGCGGCAATTGAGCGAGGCTCCGCGGGGTTCGACGAAGTAGTCGCAACATTCGGAGATGTAATTTTAAAAGATGGCGACATCGATCGTCGCAAACTGGGCGAGATTATCTTCGCCGATCCAACTGCAAAAGCTAAGCTGGAATCGATAGTTCATCCTGAAGTTCAGCGCCTATTTGAAGAGGCCAAAAAGTCATTGCCGGCAGATGCCATCGTGATCTATGAAATCCCACTATTGGCTGAATCCAATTCGCGTAGCCGTTTTGATTACGCGATTACCGTCGAATCTGATGAGCAAACTCGCACCAGCCGGTTGAAAGAGCGGGGCTTAGCCAGTCATGAAATAGTGGGGCGCATGGCAGCTCAAGCATCGCGCGAAGAACGAATTTCGCATTGCGATCTAGTGATTGAAAATCAAGGCAACGAAGACGAGCTTTTACGCCAAGTAGAAGAGATTTGGCAGAGCGTTCTGCTGCCGCTAGCTAAGAACCACGGTAAATAAATGCGTCCGGTCAGCGACCTGCAACGCAAAGTAAACCCATTTCAAGTAATCAGTGATTATGTTCCTGCTGGAGACCAGCCAGTAGCAATTGAGGAAATTGCTCGTCGCATAAATGATGGTGTTCAAGATGTAGTTCTACTTGGCGCCACCGGTACTGGAAAATCTGCTACAACTGCTTGGTTAATTGAGAAACTGCAACGACCGACTTTGGTTTTAGCACCTAACAAGCTGTTGGCTGCTCAGCTAGCCAACGAGTTCAAAGAGCTATTGCCCAACAATGCCGTTGAGTATTTCGTTTCGTATTACGACTACTACCAACCTGAAGCTTATGTGCCACAGACAGATACTTTCATTGAGAAAGATTCCAGCGTTAACGATGAAGTAGAACGTTTGCGTCACTCAGCCACAAATTCTTTATTGACCAGACGCGATGTAATTGTGGTAGCGACAGTTTCTTGTATTTATGGCCTTGGTACGCCACAAGAATATGTAGATCGCATGATTCAACTCAAAGTGGGCGATGAAATCGATCGCAATACCTTGCTTCGCAGATTCGTAGATGTTCAATACAAACGAAACGATATGGCTTTTGAGCGAGGCACGTTCCGCGTGCGCGGAGATACCATCGAGATTATTCCGATGTATGAAGAACTAGCTCTGCGCATTGAGATGTTCGGTGATGAGATCGAGCGAATCACAACGCTACATCCACTAACTGGCGAAATTATTCGCGAAGAAACTGAAATGTATGTTTTCCCAGCAACTCACTATGCGGCTGGGCCCGAGACAATGAAGCGCGCAATGGCCGATATTGAAGCCGAACTAGCTGTTCAACTAGAAACTTTTGAACGCCAAGGAAAGTTACTCGAAGCACAGCGTTTGCGTATGCGCACAACTTTTGACCTCGAGATGATGGCCCAACTCGGTTTCTGTTCAGGTATCGAAAACTATTCCCGACACCTTGATGGCCGCGAAACTGGGTCTGCGCCTAACTGCTTGCTTGATTATTTCCCCGAAGATTTCTTATTGGTAATCGATGAAAGCCATGTCACTGTTCCGCAGATTGGCGCCATGTTCGAAGGCGATGCTTCTCGAAAGCGCACTTTGGTCGAGCACGGTTTCCGTTTACCTAGCGCACTTGATAACCGACCATTACGTTGGAATGAATTTTTAGAACGAGTTGGTCAGAAAGTATTTCTATCGGCAACGCCTGGGCCATACGAACTTACTAAGGTTGAAAACGATGTAGTCGAACAAGTAATTCGTCCTACTGGTTTAGTAGATCCACAAATCATTATCAAACCAATTAAGGGCCAGATTGATGACCTACTGCTCGAGATTAATAAGCGAGCTGAATTAAACGAACGAGTATTGGTTACAACTTTGACCAAGAAAATGTCGGAAGATTTAACTGATTATTTGCAAGGCAGGGGAGTCCGAGTTCGCTATCTACATAGCGAAGTAGATACCTTGCGCCGCGTTGAGTTACTTCGCGAACTGCGAAATGGTGAATACGATGTTTTGATTGGTATTAACTTGCTGCGTGAAGGTCTAGATCTACCTGAAGTTTCATTGGTGGCAATTCTTGATGCCGATAAAGAAGGCTTCCTGCGTTCAGCAACGTCGTTGATTCAGACGATCGGCCGTGCTGCTCGAAATGTTTCGGGTGAAGTACACATGTATGCCGACAACATAACTAAATCAATGGCCAAGGCAATCGATGAAACAAACCGCCGTAGAGCGAAGCAGGTGGCGTATAACCTCGAACGTGGCGTTGATCCGCAGCCACTACGTAAGAAGATCTCTGACATCACTGACCTGATTATTAAAGAGGGCGAAGATAGTGATGAATTATTGGCTTCAGGCAAGAAATCTAAGTCAGGTATTCCAGCTATCGGTTTTCATACCAAGTCGATTTTATCTATGCCGCGACAAGAGTTAATGGGCTTGATAGAGTCGCTCACCGATCAGATGCGCAGTGCCGCGGCAGATCTGCACTTTGAACTAGCTGCGCGTTTGCGCGATGAACTCAAAGAGCTAAAGCGCGAACTACGAAATATGGAAGAAGCAGGTCACTAAAGTCATGAGCATTGATAAGTTGGTTGTACGCGGTGCCCGCGAACATAACCTCAAAGATGTCTCAATCGAACTACCTCGAAACGCGTTAGTTGTATTTACTGGGCTGTCAGGTTCTGGAAAATCATCGCTAGCTTTTGACACCATTTTCGCCGAAGGACAGCGCCGATATGTTGAATCCTTATCTGCATATGCTCGCCAGTTCTTAGGGCAGATGGATAAGCCAGATGTAGATTTCATCGAAGGTCTATCACCCGCGGTTTCAATTGATCAGAAATCAACTAACCGAAATCCTCGTTCAACGGTTGGCACGATCACCGAGGTTTATGACTATCTGCGCCTGCTCTTTGCCCGAGCTGGTCGCCCACATTGCCCTAAGTGTGGCCAAGAAGTAACCCGGCAATCACCACAGGCAATCGTGGATCAAATTTTGACGATGCCAGCTAGTACGAAATTTCAAGTATTGGCCCCAGTAGTACGCGCTCGAAAAGGTGAGTTCTTAGATTTATTCCAAGACTTAATGAGTCAAGGTTATTCACGTGCTCGAATCGATGGCGAAGTTGTTGCGCTCTCCGAGGCACCAAAGTTAAAGAAGCAAGAGAAGCACAGCATTGAAGTTGTAATCGATCGTTTAACAGCCAAAGCTGAATCTAAGTCACGATTAACGGACTCAATTGAAACTGCGCTTCGTTTAGCTCAAGGCATCGTAATACTTGATTTTGTCGATGCTAAAGGTGGCGATAAAGAGCGTATTTATAGCGAGCACCTTGCTTGCCACGATTGTGGTCTCTCTTTTGAAGAACTCGAACCAAGATCGTTCTCATTTAACTCACCCTTTGGCGCTTGCCCAGATTGTTCTGGAATCGGTACCAAACTTGAAGTAGATATCGATCTAGTTATCCCAGATGATTCAATCAGTATTTCCGAAGGCGCTATTGCACCTTGGTCATCTGGCCACGTAAATGAGTACTTCATGCACCTACTTGAAGGTTTGGCTGAAGAAGTCCCTTTTAAATTTGATGTGCCCTGGAAAAAGATTTCCGAGAAAGCGCGTAATGCGATTCTAAATAGTTATGACCATAAAGTGCATGTGAAGTATAAGAATCGCTATGGCCGTACCCGAAATTACTCAACTGGCTTCGAAGGTGTGATTCCGTTCTTGCAGCGCAAGCACTCTGAAACCGATAGTGATTTCAGCCGCGAACGTTACGAGTCATATATGCGCGAAGTGCCATGCGGCACTTGCGATGGCGCCCGTCTGAAGCCAGAAGTATTAGCAGTAACTATTGGCGGCAAGAATATTGCCGAGATTTGCGAATTAGCGATTAATGACTGTGCCGAATTTCTAAAGCAGATTGAGTTAAATAAACGCGAAGCTCAAATCGCTGAGCGCGTCATGAAGGAAGTAAATGCCCGCCTTGGTTTCTTGCTAGATGTTGGCCTGGATTACTTATCTCTGGCTCGACCAGCTGCAACTCTTTCTGGTGGTGAAGCACAGCGCATTCGTTTGGCGACTCAGATTGGCTCTGGCTTAGTAGGCGTTCTCTATGTTTTAGATGAGCCATCAATTGGTCTTCACCAACGTGACAATGTGCGCTTGATTGAAACTCTTACTCGTTTGCGTGATCTTGGAAATACATTGATTGTGGTTGAGCACGATGAGGAAACAATTCGCGCAGCTGACTGGGTGGTAGATATCGGGCCAGGTGCAGGTGAGCATGGGGGACATGTCGTTGTATCCGGTAGCTACCAAGATTTAATTGATTCACCAGAGTCGATCACTGGTGCATACCTATCTGGTCGCAAAGCTATTGAGATTCCGAGCGAGCGCAGACCGATTGATCCAAAGCGCAAACTAACGATCAAGGGCGCCAAGGAGAACAACCTAAAGGATATTGAAGTAAGTGTTCCGCTAGGTGTCTTTGTTTCAGTTACCGGCGTTAGCGGTTCCGGAAAATCAACTCTAATTAATGACATTTTGTATTCAACGCTGGCTAATAAATTAAATGGTGCGCGTATTGTGCCAGGGCGTCACCGCACGATTACTGGCATTGATTTGCTAGATAAAGTTGTGCACGTTGATCAATCACCGATTGGGCGTACACCAAGATCTAATCCTGCGACCTACACCGGCGTATTCGATAAAGTCCGAGCCCTTTTCGCTGAGACTACCGAAGCCAAGGTTCGTGGATATCAGCAAGGTCGCTTTAGCTTTAACGTTAAAGGTGGCCGCTGCGAGAACTGCTCCGGCGATGGAACGATCACAATTGAAATGAACTTCTTGCCCGATGTTTACGTACCCTGCGAAATCTGCCATGGCGCTCGCTATAACCGCGAGACGTTAGAAGTTCATTACAAAGGTAAATCAATCTCAGAAGTTTTAGATATGCCGATTGAGATAGCGCATAGCTTCTTTGAATCAGTGCCAACAATTGCGCGCTACTTAAAAACCCTCTGCGATGTAGGCCTAGGTTATGTTCGCCTTGGCCAGTCAGCGCCAACTCTTTCAGGTGGTGAAGCGCAGCGCGTTAAGTTAGCCACTGAGCTACAGCGCCGCTCAACTGGCCGCACGATCTATGTGCTGGATGAGCCAACTACAGGCCTGCACTTTGAAGATGTTAATAAGCTGTTAGGCGTACTTAATCGCTTAGTTGATACTGGCAATACCGTGGTGGTTATTGAGCATAACCTTGATGTTATTAAGTCATCTGACTGGGTAATTGATATGGGGCCTGAGGGCGGTTTCCGTGGTGGCACCTTGGTGGCTGAAGGAACTCCTGAGGATGTCGCTAAGAACAAAGCGAGCTACACCGGCACTTTCTTAGCTGCAGTATTGGCAAGTAACCGAAAAGCTAAGCAGAAGAAGTAACTGCCATGGCAGATCCACAGAGTTATCGGCCTAGCAATATTCCCGAGCACCCTGGTGTCTATCGCTTCTTTAATAAGTCCGACAAAGTTATCTATGTCGGCAAAGCAAAAAATCTGAAGAACCGATTAAGTAATTATTTTCAGGCCAATTTAGCGACTAAAACTAATCGCATGGTTCACGAAGCAGTCAGAGTTGATTGGACCATTGTTAGCACCGAGCTTGAAGCACTTGCTCTGGAATTTAGCTGGATCAAGCAATACCAGCCTAAATACAATGTGCAGTTTAAAGACGATAAGTCTTACCCGTACTTGGCTATTTCGTTAAATGATGAATATCCCATGATCTTTATAACCCGTAAAGATAAGCGGCCAGGCTTGAAATATTTCGGGCCTTACACAAATGCTTGGGCGCTTCGAAATACCTTTGAAGTGCTACTCAAAGTTTTTCCAGTCAGATCTTGTTCCTCTTCAAACTTCAATCGTGCGCAGCGCAGTAAACGTCAATGTTTACTGGGGGATATCGGCAAATGTTCGGCGCCTTGTGTCGGTTGGGTTTCTAAAGAGGATCATCAAAGTTTGGCTCAGAAACTAAATGACTTTATGGAATCTGGTATGGAGAATCTTCTGCCAGCGTTGCATGAAGAGATGCAACTTGCTTCAACTAATGAAGAGTTTGAACGGGCAGCGCGGCTAAGAGACCAAATTGAGTCTTTTGAGAAGGCGCAGAGATCTACCCAAGGAAATTTCTCAGATGATTTAGATGGCGATTTCATTGCCCTCTATCAAGATGGTTTTCATTCAGCTGGCTCAATTTTCTCAATGCAGCGGGGCTCGATTAAAGGTTCTCGCTCGTGGATTGTGGACCAAGAGATGGCGCTAGAAGGACAAGATGTTTTTACCTCGCTGCTTTATTCAATCTATGGAAATGGTTCGATCTCAATCCCGCGCAATATCTATCTCAACTCGCAACCGGAAAACCTGGTCGAACTTGAGCAGTGGCTGAGCGGTGTAAGTGGTTCAAAAGTCGAGATAAAGGTGCCGCAACGTGGCGATAAGGTCGAACTTCTCGAGACCATAAAACGTAATGCCCAATACTCACTAATTCAATATGTGAGCAAGCGGGCTACAGATGCGGCAGTTTCTGGAAAAGCACTTACTGAAATTGAAGAGATGTTAGGCCTTGGGCGCACCCCGCTACGTATTGAATGTTTTGATATTTCAAATATTTCGGGAACTTCGGTGGTGGCATCAATGGTGGTTTTTGAAGATGGCATGCCGAAGAAGTCTGAGTATCGTAGATTCATAATCGATACCTCAGAAGGCTGGGATGACACTCGCGCGATGCATCAAGTAATCACTCGGAGACTGAAACGAATGCTGGATGATCGAAGAGTGGATTTAGCTGAAGTTTCTGAAACGGGCGGTCGCATAAGTAAGTTTGCCTATCCGCCGGCCTTAATTGTGGTTGATGGCGGCAAGCCTCAAGTGAGTGCCGCGCAACGAGCACTTGGTGAACTGGGAATAACTGATATCGCGCTATGTGGTTTAGCAAAAAGGCTAGAAGAAGTTTGGCTTCCCAATAATGCAGATCCTCTAATTTTTCCACGTAATAGCGAAGGACTTTATTTACTACAGCGAATCCGCGATGAAGCGCATAGATTTGCAATTACTTTTCATCGCTCCAGACGCTCGAAAGTAATGCTTGAATCGCTACTCGATGAGATTCCGGGGCTCGGAAGCGCACGAAGAGCCGCCCTGTTAGATCGGTTCGGCTCGGTTACCGCAATCCGAAAAGCTGCAGTTAGCGAGCTAGCGACAACACCTGGAATTGGAGAAAAATTAGCCGAAACTATTGCTCAATCACTGGCGCAAATAGGCAAGGGCGAGCAGGTAAATATGACGACTGGCGAGATTACTGGTGCTTGACAGACAAGGCAGGATAGAAGCATGAAGCGTAACGAGTTGTTGATTATGACTGGCATGTCAGGTGCTGGTCGATCTACCGTCGCGCACTCCCTCGAAGATCTAGGTTGGTATGTAGTTGATAACCTGCCACCAGCTCTGCTTCCGGCTCTAGCCCAACAATCACATGAAGGCGATCTACCCGCACTTGCAGTGGTGGTCGATGTTAGAGGCGGAAAATTCTTCGATGATCTGAATTCAGCTTTAGCAAATTTGAAGAAATCCGGAATTCAATATCGGTTGCTCTTCCTTGATGCATCAGATCAATCGCTAGTAGCAAGATTTGAAAGCACTCGTCGCCCACATCCACTACAAGGTAGCGATCGCATCTCAGATGGCATCGATCGTGAGCGAGCCAAGTTACACGAGCTACGCGAAAGCGCCGATGTCGTAATTGATACTTCGAATTTGAATGTTCATCAATTAGCTAAGCGCACCAGTGAGATTTTTGCCGAGGGCATGATCGATGGCGTTCGGCTAAATATTTTAAGTTTCGGCTACAAGTACGGCATCCCAGTAGATGCTGATTTAGTTTTGGATTGCCGCTTCATCCCAAATCCACATTGGATACCGGAACTTCGTCCGCTAACTGGTTTGGATAAAGCGGTTAGTGATCGAGTTTTCGAAAATGAAGGTGTGACCGAGTTTGTAGGCGATTACGTAAAACTAATTAAAGATATGTTGCCCGGATACATTCGCGAAGGCAAAAAGTATTTAACTGTTGCGATTGGTTGCACTGGAGGCAAGCATCGCAGCGTTGCCATCTCTACTGAAATTGCGAAACAATTGAGCGCATCAGGTTCAGAATTAGCAGTTTCGGCTCACGCGGTGCATCGAGACCTCGGACGAGAATGAGTTCTGCACGCGTTGTCGCATTAGGCGGCGGGCATGGCTTAGCTGCGACCTTATCTTCGTTGAGGGCAATCACTGATCAAATCACGGCCATCGTTACTGTGGCAGATAATGGCGGTTCTAGCGGGCGGCTGCGTCAAGAATTTGAGATCTTTCCGCCTGGTGATTTACGCATGGCTCTTGCTGCACTTTGCGCCGATGATGAATGGGGTCGTAGTTGGGCCGACATCATGCAATATCGTTTCACCAGTGATGGCCCATTAGATGGCCATGCAGTGGGAAATCTTTTATTGGCTGCGCTCTGGGATCGTGATGAAGATCCCGTGGCTGGATTAGATCGCGTTGGTGCGCTACTCAAAGTTGTCGGTCGAGTTTTGCCAATGGCGGCAGTACCACTTGAAATTGAAGCGACCTTTACTTCATCGGTTGGCCGCATAAATGTTCGGGGCCAAGTGGAAGTTGCTACCGCAAAAGGAAAACTAGAATCGTTACGAATAATTCCAGAAAATCCGCCAGCTCGCAGCGAAACACTAGCTGCAATAAGTAGCGCTGACTTAATAACAATAGGCCCAGGTTCTTGGATCTCTAGCGTGCTGCCGCATTTATTGGTGCCTGCGCAACGAGATGCCATCGTAAACTCGAAAGCCAAGAAGGTTGTGTTACTAAATCTTGATGCCAATGTTTATGCAACTGGTGATGAATATGCCGGCTATTCAGCTTTAGAACATCTGCAACTTTTGCATAAATACGCCCCAGATTTGAAAGTCGACTATGTAGTCGCAGATTCTGATGTGATTTCTGACCACTTAGATCTGAAAAAGATAGTAAATTCAATGGGCGGGGAGCTAATTTCTGCCGAATTATCGATGGGTCCGGGTAGTTCTGCTCACGATGTCCGAAAATTAACCCCAGTTTTGGCCCACATCATCGAGCAAAGACTGGTTGGATAACGCCATGGCAATGACCGCATCGGTGAAGGATGAACTCACCAGACTCTCTATTACAAAACCATGCTGCCGTAAAGCCGAAGTCTCTTCACTGCTTCGTTTCGCAGGCGGCCTTCATATCGCAGCGGGCAAGATCGTGGTTGAAGTTGAGTTAGATACTGCGCAAAGTGCCCGCCGCCTTCGTAAAGATATCGCTGATATTTATGGCCATGATTCTGAATTAGCAGTTCTTTCTTCAAGTGGTATTCGCAAAGGTTCCCGTTATGTAGTGCGAGTTAATTCCGATGGTGATGCACTCGCTCGCCAAACTGGATTAGTTGATGCAAATGGTCGCCCAGTTCGTGGTTTGCCGCCACAAGTTGTATCTGCGGCAATTTGTGATGCCGAAGCAGCTTGGCGTGGTGCATTTATCGCGCATGGTTCATTAACCGAACCTGGTCGTTCATCTTCTTTAGAAATTACTTGCCCAGGCCCCGAAGCGGCCCTTGCTTTAGTTGGTGCAGCACGTCGTTTAGGAATTGTGGCAAAAGCCCGCGAAGTGCGCGGCGTTGATCGCGTGGTAATTCGCGATGGTGATGCAATTGGTGTTTTGCTTACTCGCTTAGGTGCACATGAATCTGTGTTGGCCTGGGAAGAACGTCGCATGCGTCGTGAAGTTCGCGCGACTGCCAATCGATTAGCAAACTTCGATGATGCAAACTTGCGCCGTTCAGCCCGCGCAGCTGTTGCGGCATCGGCGCGAGTTGCTCGTGCCATGGAGATTCTTGGCCCTGAGATTCCTGATCATTTAAAAGAGGCCGGTGAGCTACGTATTCAACATGGTCAAGCCAGCCTCGAAGAATTGGGATCACTCGCGGTTCCACCAATGACTAAAGATGCGATTGCCGGCCGAATTCGCCGCTTGTTAGCTATGGCCGATAAACGCGCTTCAGATCTGGGAATTCCAGATACCGAGGCCGGGCTTTCACCTGATCTACTTAATTAATCCAGTATTCATTTATCTGAGCGTGCCTGCGAGGGCTATCACAGCCTAAGTAACTAATTAGTAGCAAACCTTTTTGATAGGGTTAGGGCGTACCCCAGCGCTGTGGTGAGTTAATAAGTGTCTTCAGATCTGAAGATTTCACGCACTAGAAGCGAGGTTTACCGTGATTAATGTTGGAATCAATGGCTTTGGCCGAATCGGACGTAACTTTTTCCGCGCCGCACTAACTAATCCAAATATCAATATCGTCGGCATTAATGATCTAACCGACAATGCAACTCTGGCTCACCTTTTAAAGTATGACTCAATCTTGGGTCGCTTGGGTCTAGAAGTTTCACATACCGAAGACACCATCACAGTTGGTGGCAAGACCATCAAAGTTTTCGCAGAGCGTGACCCAGCAAATCTTCCTTGGGCTGCAGTTGGTGCAACCGTAGTTGTTGAGTCAACTGGTATTTTCACAAAGGCCGCAGATGCTGGCAGGCACATCACAGCTGGAGCTAAGAAAGTAATTATTTCAGCGCCAGCAACAGATGAAGACATCACAATCGTGATGGGTGTTAACCACGAAAATTACGATGCTGCAAAGCACAACATTATTTCTAACGCTTCATGTACCACTAACTGCCTTGCGCCAATGGCGAAGGTACTTAATGACAACTGGGGAATCGTTAAGGGTCTAATGACCACAATTCATGCATACACAAACGACCAAGTTATCTTGGACTTCCCACACAAGGATCTTCGTCGCGCGCGTGCAGCTGCAACAAACATGATTCCAACTTCAACAGGTGCCGCTAAAGCAATTGCTTTGGTACTTCCAGAGTTAAAGGGCAAGCTTGATGGTTACGCAATGCGCGTTCCAGTTCCAACTGGTTCTGCAACTGACTTAACTGTCGAACTCGCAAAAGAGGCAACTGCAGCTGAGATCAATGCCGCCATGAAGGCAGCAGCTAATGGCGCACTAAAGGGTTACTTGACTTACACTGAAGATCCAATTGTTTCTTCAGATATCGTCACAGATCCTTCATCATGTATTTTCGATTCAGGTCTAACTAAGGTAATTGGTAACCAAGTAAAGGTTGTTGGTTGGTATGACAACGAGTGGGGTTACTCAAACCGTCTAGTAGATCTAATCTCATATGTGGGTAAGACTCTCTAAAACTTATGGCGCATCTCGAAGAGCTAGAAGTCAAAGGAAAGCGCGTATTCCTACGTTGTGATCTCAATGTCCCATTGAAAGATGGCGTCATTAAAGATGATGGCCGTATCCGAGCGTCGCTTCCGACGATTCAATATTTGTTAGACCAAGGCGCATCGCTAGTAATAGCGGCGCACCTTGGTCGACCAAAAGGCGAAGCAAAACCTGAACTCTCGCTGGCACCTGTTGCAGCGCGGTTAGGTGAATTGCTTGGGATGCCAATCAAATTTGCGACGCAGGTGACCGGTCCAGAAGTCTCCGCAGCCGCAGACTCACTTATTCCAGGTGAAATTTTACTTTTGGAAAACATTAGATTCAGCGCAGCAGAGACCAGCAAAGAAGAGTCCGAGCGCGCTGTATTAGCTAGCGAACTCGCAAAACTTGCTGATGCATATGTTGGCGATGGCTTCGGAGCCGTTCACCGCAAGCATGCATCGGTATATGACTTGCCTAAATTATTGCCAAATGCGGCAGGTTATTTAGTTAGTGCTGAAGTTGAAGTCCTTAAGAAGCTAACCCAGAACCCAGATCGTCCATACGGTGTGGTTCTCGGTGGCGCAAAAGTTTCAGACAAGATCGGCGTGATTGCTAATTTGCTTGAAAAAGTAAATGTCATAGCTATCGGTGGTGGCATGCTCTTTACTTTCTTAGCTGCGCAAGGAAAAGAGATCGGTACTTCACTAGTTGAAGTTGATTTGATTCCTACAGTTAAAGAATTACTTGAGCGAGCAAAGACCAATGGCGTCGAATTATTACTTCCAACCGATATTTTGGTAGCACCAGCATTTGCTGCTGATTCGCCAGCAACGCTAGTAAGTGCAGATGAAATTCCAGCCGACCAAATGGGACTCGATATCGGACCTGAAACTGCTGCTGCTTTTGCAAATGCAATCACCAGTTGTAAAACTGTTTTCTGGAATGGCCCAATGGGTGTATTTGAATTCGCGGCATTTGCTGGCGGAACTAAAGAAGTTGCAAGTGCACTGACCAAGGTAGATGGACTATGTGTAGTAGGCGGGGGAGACTCGGCAGCTGCAGTTCGTGCACTAGGTTTTGCCGATAGCGACTTCGGGTATATCTCAACTGGCGGTGGCGCTTCACTTGAGTATCTAGAAGGCAAGGAACTTCCCGGCCTTGTTGCGCTGGGTTTATAAAGACCCGTTAATTTCAAAGCAATCTAAATCGAAAGAGGATAAAAATGCGTAAGCCACTAATGGCCGGTAACTGGAAAATGAACCTCAATCACCTTGAGGCAATTGCAGTTGCGCAGAAGTTGGTCTATAGCCTCGACGATAAAGATTACGACGCAGTAGATGTGGCGATCATTCCGCCATTTACTGATATTCGTTCAATTCAAACTTTAATTGATGGCGATCGCTTGCGTCTGCTGTACGGCGCGCAGGATCTTTCTCCCGAAACAAGTGGTGCATTTACTGGCGATATCAGCGGTTCAATGTTGGCAAAGCTTGGTTGTACATTTGTAGTTATCGGTCACTCTGAACGCCGTGCCATTCACAATGAGAGTGATGCGCTTGTTAACAAGAAAATTAAGGCAGCACTAGCTAACGAGCTAACTCCAATTTTCTGCTGCGGCGAAGAGTTAGCAATCCGTGAAGCCGGATCACATGTCGAGCATGTTCTCGCTCAAGTTCGAGCCGGACTCGCAGGTTTTACAAAGCCTGAACTTAAAAAGATTGTGATTGCATATGAACCTGTTTGGGCGATCGGCACTGGCAAGACTGCAACGCCGGAAGATGCACAAGAAGTTTGTGCTGCGATTCGCGCCGAGGTAGCCAAAATTGGTTCACCTGAGATTGCCGATAACATGCGGATTCTTTATGGCGGCTCAGTTAAATCAGCTAATATCGCTGAGATTATGAAAAAGGAAGATGTAGATGGTGCGCTAATCGGTGGCGCCAGCCTAGATCCAGAAGAATTGGCAAAGATCGCCCGCTACCACCGCGCTGAATAAGCGTAAAGCGAGGCTGAATTGCTCACAGCCCCCGTTGGTGAAGTAGAATAACGCCCTTACCTGATTTCGAAGTTGGAGAAATATTCGTGAAGCTAGCACTCTCAATCATCCTCGTCATTACTAGCGTTTTGATGATTCTCTTGGTTCTTTTGCACAAGGGTAAAGGCAGCGGACTTTCCGATCTTTTCGGCGGTGGCGTTTCATCTAACTTCGGCGGCTCTTCTGTAGTTGAGAAGAACCTAGATCGCATCACGATTGTGGTTGGCGGACTCTGGTTCTCTGGCGTAGTTGCGCTAAGCCTTGTTTTAAAATCAGCTTAATTATTTTTCTAATCTTTTAAAGGAGTTCAAATGGGTAGTGCAATTCGCGGAAGTCGTGTCGGTGCTGGCCCAATGGGCGAAGCCGAGCGCGGTGAATCAATTGAGCGCTTCCATGTTTCATACTGGTGCGGCAAAGGCCATGAAGTAAAGCCATCTTTTGCTAAAGGTGAGGGCGTAGAGATTCCAGCTGAATGGGATTGCCCAAAGTGCGGACTACCTGCTGGATTAGATAAGAACAATCCGCCATCGGCTGTAAAGAATGAGCCATACAAGACTCACTTAGCCTACGTTAAAGAACGTCGCAGCGAAGCTGAAGGCGAAAAGATTTTGGCAGATGCTCTGCGTAAATTACACGGAGATGATGAAGAATAATTAAAGCGCTTCGGCAGCTTTTAGTAGTTGAGCAATACCCGCACTTCGATCACTTAAATGTAATCGCAGCAGCGGGTATTTTCTTTTGGCAAGTGCGCGTAAGTCACCTAGTGCTTGGGCCATAATCAAAGTTTTAAAGCCATAACTCTGACCAGGAATTAAAATATCTCCATTAGTCACGCCAGTGATTTGCAAGAAAGCACCATTTTGTTGGCCGCCCTTATGGAACTGTCCAGTGGAGTGCAGGAATCGTGGGCCCCAACCAAAAGTAACTGGGCGATTAGATTTACGAGCAATGATTTCACGCAATTTGGCTAAGTCGCGATCTCCGCTGCGATCGAGATATGCCATAACGGCTACATATCCTTCGGCTGGAATTGTTTCGATAAATGTGCGAAGTGCTTCAGTTAAGTTGGTGCCTGCACCAAATATTTCTACTGCGCCATCAACTGCATCGGCTGTGAATTCTGGCATTACGCCATTCCACTCACTCAATAGCGCGCTAGTTGCTTCTTTCGCCTCAGTTACATTTGGCTGATTAAATGGATCAATTTCGAGTGCAGCGCCAACGAGTGCGGTAACCCATTCCCATAAGAAGAATTGCTCGCCCAGATCACCAGAGATTACGAGGTCAGCAGCTCCACTAAAGGCAATGCTAAATGCATCGCCAGCGGCTGCAGCAGCTGAATTCTCAATCACAATCGGCAAGCGACCAACTTCATTTTTGCCAGTTGATTCAGCAACTAATTGTTCGATCCAATCAGAAAGGCCTGGGGCTGCATCGGAATCACAGTAAGTTAAATACTGGCCAGCTTTGCTGATCAAGTAAGCAATATCGATCGCGACTTCACTTTCTAAGATTTGTTGCTTAGCATCTGAGGCAGCGTCTAATAGAACTGAAGGATCGACTCCGATTAAAGCAGCTGGCACTAAACCGAATGCTGTTAGCGCACTAAAGCGGCCACCAACGTTAGGGTCAGCATTAATTACGTTGTAGCCATCGGCGCGGGCGCTCTTATCTAATGGCGAACCAGGATCAGTAACGATCACCATGTGATCTACTGGGTTTAGATCAAGAGTGCGAAAAGCTTCGGCAAACAAGGCGCGTTGTGAAGCAGTTTCAATTGTGGAGCCTGACTTAGAACCAACTACGACAACTGTTTGCCTTAGATCACCAGCTAGCGCATGATGAATGTAAACTGGATCGGTCGAATCAAGCACGAATAGCTCTTTGCGATATGTCGCAGCGATAACTTCAGGCGCCAAGGAAGAGCCACCCATGCCACATAAAACAACTCGGGTGTGATTGCGAAACTTTGCACCAAGCGCATCGAGTTGAGGCAAGAGATCGCGCGAACTCTCAGGAGCATCAATCCAATTAAGACGAATACTCGCTTCGGCTTGAGCAGCCGGACCCCAGATTGTTGAATCTTTGGCAGCTAATCGTGGATTAACTGCAGCAATCTTTTTATATAGATCACTGGCACGGTCGATTTTTGCAACAGAGTTACCTGATATTTTCAACATTTACGCCATCGCTCCTTTAACGCTGGCCAAGAGTTCGTTCCAGGCATCAGCGAACTTCTTTACGCCATCGGCTTCTAAGTCGGCAGTGACTTTATCGATGGAAATTCCTAATTCGGCTAGCTCTTGGAAAACCAACCGTGCTTGATCATATTTACCTGCAATTGTGTTTCCTTTGAAAACGCCATGATCAATTACTGCATCTAGCGTGCTTTGCGGCATTGTATTTACAGTGTGTGGAGCAACTAGTTCCAGCACATATCTGGTGTCTTCGTAAGCCGGATCTTTAACGCCAGTTGAAGCCCAAAGTGGCCTTTGTGCGTTTGAGCCTTGGGCCGCAAGTGATTGCCAGCGATCTGACGCAAATTGTTTTTCAAATTGTTCATAAGCCAAATGTGCATTTGCGATTGCCGCGGCGCCAAGTAATGAGTTTGCAAGATCGCCACCATCTGCTTTCAATAATGGATCAATTGCAGTATCAAGCCGACTAATAAAGAATGAAGCCACGCTATGAATTTGAGTTAAGTCATTGCCATTTTTGGCAGCGACTTCGATACCTGCGATGAAAGCTTCAATGACTTGTACGTATCGCTCGATCGAGAAAATCAGCGTTACGTTCACGCTGATGCCGGCTCCGATTAATTCAGTTATCGCAGGAAGTCCGGCCAAAGTTGCCGGTACCTTAATCAATAAATTAGGTCGATCTACGATCTGCCAAAGTGCTTTGCCTTCAGTAACTGTGGCAACTGTGTCATGTGCCGAGCGTGGGTCTACTTCGATGCTAACTCGACCATCAACGCCTTTGGTGTTGCGGTAAATGTCAGCAAATAAATCACATGCTTGCCTAACATCATCAGTGGTCAACTTCGTTATTACCTCTTCGACAGATTTGCCTTTCAGGGCTGCAATATCGCTCGCATATTCAGTGGCATCCGAGATAGCTGATTTAAAAATAGCAGGATTCGTGGTGACGCCGACTACGCCTGAGTTCTTGATACGAGGCGGTAAGGAATGCGCATCAGTTCCAGTCAACTTAGCTCGAGATAGATCATCTAACCAAACCGAACAACCAGCGTTAGCAAGTTCTGATATTTGCATTACAGCGCTGCTTCAATCTGCGGAACAATCGCATCAACACTAAAACCGAATTCCTTAAACAGTACTGGCGCAGATGCTGAAGCACCGTAGTGCTCGAGCGAGATGGTTAAACCATCGCTGCCGATATAGCGATGCCATCCTTGGGAAATGCCGGCTTCGATACTCACCTTAAGCGAGTCGGCTGGTAATACGGAAGTGCGATAAGCAGCAGGTTGCGCATCGAACCACTCTAAACAGGGCGCACTAACAACTGCAGTTGAAATTGATTTAGCTTCCAGAGCGGCTGCAACATCTAGTGCTAGTGATACTTCAGAACCTGTCGCGATCAAAGTGACTTTGGCTTCTGCGCTGGCAGTCTTTAGAACATAAGCGCCTTTAGCGACCTCGTTTGCAGAAGCATGAGTTGAGCGATCGATTACCGGCAGATTTTGGCGCGACAAGATAATTGCCGCAGGGGAGCGGCGCGAAATGATCTCGCGCCATGCCACGCTAACTTCATTTGCATCACCCGGGCGAATTACCGCAAGATTTGGGATTGCACGAAGAGCTGCGAAATGTTCGATCGGCTGGTGTGTTGGGCCATCTTCGCCAACGCCAATCGAATCGTGGGTCCAAACAAAGGTACTTGGAATATTCATTAGCGCTGCCAAACGAACAGCTGGGCGCATGTAATCACTAAAGACTAAGAAAGTACCGCCGAAGGAACGAGTTAAGCCATGAAGGGCTGCACCGTTGAGGATTGAACCCATTGCATGCTCGCGAATTCCGAAGTGAACAATGCGACCATATGGGTTGGCGCTCTTAATTGCACTGGTTGCAGGTAGGAATGATCCACCACCATCAATGTCAGTGTTATTGCTGCCAGCTAAGTCAGCCGAGCCGCCCCAGAGTTCTGGCATTTGCTTAGCAAGTGCGTTAATTACTTTTCCAGATGCGGCACGGGTAGCTAGTTGCGCACCTGCTTCAAATACGGGCAGTTCCGAATCCCAGCCAGCAGGTAGTTCCTTGCTTTGTAAACGACTTAATAGCGCAGCTTCTTTTGGATTACTCGCTTGCCAAGTCGCCAGTCGGTTATTCCAATCTTTGCGTGTTTGTGCGCCACGATCTTTAACTTTACGAACATGTGCAAACACATCGGTTGGAAGCGCGAAGTGCTCATCTGGATTCAAACCCAAAATCTTTTTAGTTTCAGCAATTTCTTCCGCGCCTAGAGCTGAGCCATGTGAACCAGCGGTTCCTTTCGCCTTTGGTGCGGGCCAGGCGATTACTGAGTGCATACGAATCAATGATGGTTTAGTTAGCTCAGCTTTGGCGGCAATCATCGCAGCATCTACTGCTGGTAAATCAATTCGACCATCTGCAGCAGCAGGTACTTCGATTACTTGCCAACCATAAGCAAGGTAACGCGCAGATACATCTTCGGTAAATGCGTTATGGGTGTCGCCTTCAATTGAAATTCGATTGTCATCATAAATTATTACTAAGTTACCAAGTTCTTGAGTTCCGGCTAGCGAAGATGCTTCAGCGCTAACGCCTTCTTCTAAATCACCATCAGAACAGATCACCCAGATAGTGTGATCGAATAAAGATGTTCCAACTGCTGCAGCAGGGTCCAACAAGCCGCGTTCGTAACGTGCAGCCATCGCCATTCCAACCGCAGTTGCGACACCTTGGCCTAACGGACCAGTCGTCATTTCTACGCCAGCTGTGTGACCAAATTCAGGATGACCAGGAGTTAAGGAATTCCAAGTACGAAAAGCTTTTAGATCTTCCATTTCCAGGCCGTAACCACTGTAGAAAAGTTGGGTATAAAGCGTTATCGATGAGTGGCCACAAGAGAGAATAAATCGGTCGCGACCAACCCAATTCGGATCTGCTGGGTCATGAACTAAGTGGCGCTGAAATAAGTTGTACGCAACTGGTGCAAGCGCCATCGCAGTACCTGGGTGGCCATTGCCCACTTTCTGTACTGCATCCATCGCAAGGGCGCGGGCGTATGTGACGGCCTGATCATCTAACTCAGTCCAACCGGTCATCTGGGTCATTGTTTGCTCCTAGGTTCGTTCCGCTGTTGTAACTGATAACCAAATTCGCCAAGTGGCGATCCAAACCAAAGTTGATCCGAGTAAATGCAAGATTACAAGCAGCTCAGGAAGCCCTTGCACGTATTGGATATATCCGACTAGAGCTTGCGCCAATGTGAAACCAAAAAAATACTTGATTCGTTTCTTAGTTACAGGCGATAAATTCGGAAGCACACAAAGCGCAAGAGAGACACCTAAGAGAGCGATGACTGCATCTGCATGCAGCCATGAAATTGCACGGCTATCGATATTTAATCTAGGCGCTTGCGCATCACCAGCATGAGGCCCGCTTCCGGTAACTAAAGTACCAAGCACGATAACAATAAAAGTTAGCGCAACTTGCGCGGTAACTAAAACTCGCAATTTAATTTCCGTTGGCCGTATTGAAACCAGGGGAGTGCGAGCACGTTCAACCAAGGATGCCGCCCCTGCGATTAGAAATACCGAAAGAATAAAATGGCTGGCAACGGCGAGCGGATTTAAATCGGTAAGGACAGTTATTCCGCCAAGCACGCCTTGTCCGAGAATTCCTAAAAGTTGCAGTGCAGCCCGCCAAAGTAAATCTTTGCGAACTCTACGAATCGCATAAACAATTGCAGCGATAGCAGCGAAGAAAAGTACAAAAGTTAATAAGCGATTTCCGAATTCAATCCAAGCATGGAATGCACCTTCAGCTTGTCCCTCAACTGGAACATATGAACCTGGCGTGCATTCAGGCCAGGTCGGACAACCCAGGCCTGACCCGGTTATGCGAACGGCGCCGCCCGTGACGACTAACCCAGCCTGCAAAATGAGCAGTAGGTAAAGAATCGGCATGACCCAACCCTATGGCAGCAGGTAGCGACCAAGCCTGAGGCGCCCCTCACTAAGCGCTGGCGGAGAGGAAAGCCTCGATTTACGATACATTACTGTTGTGAAAAGCCAGATTATGAGTGCGCCGCCAGCCGGTGATGATCTGCGTACCCGCGATGCAATCGCACGCTCAATTCTAGAAAATGGCCCTTCGTCCGCTGTGACTCTGGGCGAGCGACTAGCGCTAACGCCTGCGGGCATCCGCCGCCACCTAGATAACTTAATTGCCGACGGCATTCTCGAAGCGCGCGAGCCACATATTGGCCTTTCTCGCGGTCGTGGCCGTCCCTCCAAAGTATTTGTGATGACTGATCAGGGTCGCGAAAAGTTTGAGCATTCTTACGATGACTTAGCAGTTGCTGCACTTAAATTTATGTCGGCTCAATCGGGCGCTCATCTAGTTAAAGCTTTTGCAAAGACCCGCGCCGACGATATTGAGCGTAAAGGTATTGAAGCTCTTAAAACTGTTTCGAATAAAACCGAAGGGTTAGCAACTTTTTTAACCGAACAAGGTTACGCAGCAACAGTTATCGAAAGAAAAATGGGCGAAGAGATCTGCCAGCATCACTGTCCGATTGCACATGTCGCTGCGGAATTTCCAGAACTTTGCGAAGCCGAAACTGCAGCATTCTCGGCGCTACTAGGTACTCACGTTCAACGTTTAGCAACGATCGCTCATGGCGACGGTGTTTGCACAACATATATTCCCAATCCAATATCTAAAAACACAAGTAACAAAACTAGTGCTCGGAGAGGCAACTAATGACCATCGCACATCCAGAACTCGACGGACTTGGCAATTATGAATTCGGCTGGTCCGATAAGAATGATGCTGGCGCAAATTCAAAGCGCGGCATTAACGAGGAAGTTGTTCGCGATATTTCTGCCAAAAAATCCGAACCACAGTGGATGCTTGATCTGCGCTTAAAAGGTTTAGCTCTCTTCGAGAAGAAACCAATGCCAAACTGGGGTTCAGATTTAAGTGGAATTTTCTTTGACACAATTAAGTACTTCGTCCGCTCAACTGAAAAGCAAGCAGCCACCTGGGATGATCTACCTGAAGAAATTAAGAATACTTATGATCGTTTAGGTATTCCAGAGGCTGAAAAGCAGCGCTTGGTTTCTGGTGTTGCAGCACAGTATGAATCAGAAGTTGTTTATCACTCGATTCGCGAAGATCTTGAAGCACAAGGCGTTATTTTCCTTGATACCGACACCGCTCTAAAAGAGCACCCTGAACTGTTCAAAGAGTATTTCGGTACCGTAATTCCAGTTGGCGATAATAAGTTTGCCGCTCTGAATACTTCGGTCTGGTCAGGTGGTTCATTTATCTATGTGCCAAAGGGCGTACACGTAGATATTCCTCTACAGGCGTATTTCCGTATTAACACTGAGAACATGGGTCAGTTCGAACGTACCTTGATCATCGCCGATGAAGATTCCTATATTCATTATGTAGAAGGCTGCACAGCTCCAATTTACAAGTCAGATTCATTGCACTCAGCGGTAGTTGAAATTATTGTTAAAAAAGGTGCCCGCGTTCGTTACACCACAATTCAAAACTGGTCTAACAATGTTTACAACTTAGTTACAAAGCGTGCGACTTGTGCTGAGGGTGCAACTATGGAATGGGTCGATGGCAACATCGGTTCGAAGGTAACCATGAAGTATCCAGCAATTTTCTTGATGGGCCCACATGCAAAGGGCGAGACGCTTTCACTAGCTTTCGCTGGCGAAGGACAACACCAAGATTCTGGCGCCAAGATGGTTCACGCAGCTCCATACACATCATCTTCGGTAATTTCTAAATCTGTAGCACGTGGTGGTGGTCGTACCTCTTACCGCGGCTTAGTCCAGGTTCAAGAAGGCGCGCATCATTCAAAGAGCACAGTTAAATGTGATGCTTTGCTGGTTGACACGATTTCACGATCTGACACATATCCATACGTTGATATTCGCGAAGATGATGTATCAATGGGTCACGAAGCAACTGTTTCCAAAGTTAGCGATGATCAACTCTTCTATCTAATGTCTCGCGGCTTAACTGAAGATGAAGCGATGGCAATGATCGTGCGTGGGTTTATCGAGCCAATCGCTCGCGAACTACCAATGGAGTATGCACTTGAGTTAAACCGCTTGATTGAACTCCAAATGGAAGGCGCGGTTGGTTAATTACATATGTCTACCCTTACAACTAATTACTTAACGCCAACCGGGCGCGAAGAAGCTTGGCGGTTTACACCGCTAAAACGTCTTGGTGGCTTACACGATGGCACCTTTAAGTTAGCCACTCGAAATACTTTGGCGCTAACTGGCAACGCCCCAACGGGCGTAACTTTCGAGCGAATGGGTCGCGAGTTAGTTTCAGCTGAATCAACTACCGATGATGTAATCGTGGGTCGTATTCATGAAGCAGCCAGCGAAGTTACTGTCCTAAAGATCGCTGCTAATGCTGAGGTAGTTGAACCAATTTCACTTCATCGTTTAGCTGGTGGTTTAGCCGATGCCGAACTTTCTCGAGTTCAGATTCGAATTGGCGCAAATGCCAAAGCAACTGTGATAATTGAAAATTCTGGCGATCACTTACTTGCTGAGGATATTGAGATTATTTGCGAACCAGGTTCGAACTTAACTCTGGTCGCATTGCAGGAATGGGATGCAAAGACCATTCATGCCGGACGTCAGCATGCGATTGTCGATAAAGATGCCACTTTCAAATCGATCATCGTCACAGTTGGTGGCGACGTAGTTCGTTTACTTCCAACGGTTGAATTCAAAGGCCAAGGTGCATCTTGCGAACTACTTGGTGTTTATTTTGCAACAGCTGGACAATTCTTTGAGCACCGCATGTTTGTAGATCACTTAGTGCCAAACGCTAAATCACGCGTTAACTACAAAGGAGCTCTTGCTGGTCAAGACGCACATACCGTCTGGATCGGCGATGTATTTATTCGCGCTGCAGCTGAAGGCACAGATACTTACGAACTTAACCGTAACTTGTTGTTAAGTGATGGCGCACGAGCAGATTCAGTTCCTAATCTGGAAATTGAAACTGGCGAAATCGTTGGCGCTGGACATGCAAGTACTACTGGGCGCTTTGATGACGAACAGCTTTTCTACTTGATGTCACGCGGAATCGCAGTTGAAGATGCACGTCGATTAGTAGTTCGCGGATTCTTCAACGAAATCGTCTCGGAAATTGGCAATCCTGAGATTCAGGATCGCTTGATGACCCGTATCGATAATGAACTCGAAAAAGCAGGTGCGCAATGAGTGATCTAAGCCTTGCGACACTTCTTGAAGGCAAGCCAGTTCGCATCGAGAAAGATGGCAAATCAATCTGTGTTGCTCGCGTTGGTTCCGAAGTCTTTGCGATTGGTGACACCTGTAGCCACTCCGATGCTTCGCTTTCTGAAGGCGATGTCACGGGCTTCAAAATTGAGTGTTGGTTACATGGCGCAGAGTTTGATTTACGTACCGGGGTCGCGCTAACGCTTCCGGCAGTAGCACCAGTTGATGTTTATGCAGTAGTGGTTGACGGAGATTCCGTAACCGTTGAAGTGAAGTAGAGGATTGTTATGAGCACACTAGAAATTCGCGGCCTTAAAGTGTCAGTTGATACTGAGAATGGTCCAGTTGAAATCTTGAAAGGTGTAGACCTAACTATCAAGAGCGGTGAAACCCACGCAATCATGGGGCCTAACGGTTCTGGTAAATCTACTTTGGCTTACTCAATTGCTGGTCATCCTAAATATCAGATTACAGGAGGCACCGTAACTCTTGATGGTGTTGACCTGCTTGATATGACAGTCGATGAGCGTGCTCGTGCTGGTTTATTCCTAGCTATGCAGTATCCAGTTGAAGTACCTGGCGTTTCAGTTTCTAACTTCTTACGTACCGCCGCAACTGCTCTACGTGGCGAAGCGCCTAAGTTACGTACTTGGGTTGGCGAAGTTAAAGCTGCAATGGCTGCGCTAAGCATGGATCCAGCATTTGCTGAACGTAACGTCAATGAAGGTTTCTCTGGCGGCGAGAAAAAGCGCCACGAAATTATGCAACTTGAACTACTTAAGCCAAAAATTGCAATTCTTGATGAGACTGACTCTGGTCTAGATGTTGACGCACTTCGGATTGTTTCCGAAGGTGTAGTTCGCGCTAAAGCAGATAATGATTTAGGTGTTCTCTTGATTACTCACTACACCCGCATCTTGCGCTACATCAAGCCAGACTTCGTGCATGTATTTGCTGATGGTCGTATCGTTGAAGAAGGCGGACCAGAATTAGCTGAGAAGCTCGAAGCAAATGGCTATGCCGAGTATGTAAGTAAGTAGTAATTATGGCCTTTGACCCTCGCGAAGTGCGTAAAGATTTCCCAATCTTTGAGCGCACTATTCGCGACGGCAAAAGGCTGATTTATTTAGATTCAGGTGCAACTAGTCAGAAACCTAATTCGGTAATCGAAGCCGAAAGCAACTTTTATCGTTTACATAACGCGGCAGTCCATCGTGGTGCGCACCAGTTGGCCGAAGAAGCAACTGATGCTTACGAGGGCGCCCGTGCAACCGTTGCTAGGTTCTTAGGTGGAAGCGATGATGAAATCATTTTCACGAAGAGCGCTACTGAAAGTCTAAACTTGCTCGCATATGCATTTAGCAATGCTGAGAACGGTAATCATTTTGCCATTAATTCGACAGATCGCATTGTGGTTACTGAAATGGAACACCATGCGAATCTGATTCCTTGGCAGCAACTAGCTAAGCGAAGCGGCGCAGATTTGGCTTGGTTTAATGTCACGCCTGAAGGTCGCCTAGATCTCTCCAACTTAATTGAAGTAATTACGCCAAATACCAAAGTAGTTGCGTTAACCCATCAATCAAATGTTCTAGGAACCATAAATCCGATGGCTGCAATCGTGGCTCGTGCACACGAAGTTGGGGCCGTAGTAGTTCTAGATGCCTGCCAATCTGTGCCACATATGCCCGTTAATGTTAAAGAACTTGATATTGATTTTCTTGCCTTCTCTGGGCACAAAACTGTCGGGCCAACTGGAATCGGTGTTCTATGGGGCCGAGCTTCACTTCTAAAAGATTTGCCACCGTTTCTTTTTGGTGGATCAATGATCGAATCTGTAACGATGACAGATGCAGTTTGGGCACCTTCGCCAAGACGCCATGAAGCCGGTGTGCCAAACATGGCGCAAGCTGTTGGTTTAGCTGCAGCACTTGATTATCTATCTGCAATTGGCATGGCCGAGATTTACGCACATGAGAAGAAATTAGGAAGTTACCTACTAAAGCGTTTACAAGAAATCCCTGATCTGAAACTTGTTGGTCCACTTGAAATGGTCGAGCGCGGGGCAGTGGCATCTTTTACCTTAGGTGAAATTCATCCGCATGACTTAGGTCAGTTCCTCGATTCACAAGGTATTGCAGTACGTACCGGCCACCACTGTGCTTGGCCACTAACTCGAAAGCTGGGGGTGCAAGCAACTACTCGTGCTTCTCTTTATCTTTACAATGACGAAGCAGATATAGATGCACTCATTGCAGGAATAATCGGGGCGCAGAAGTATTTCGGTGATAAGTAATGCAACTCGATAGCCTTTATCAAGAAGTGATTCTTGATCACTACAAGCGCCCGCAGCACAAAGGTTTAGCGGCCACTTATGATGCCCAAGTTCACCACGTTAATCCAAGTTGTGGTGATGAGATAACTCTTAACGTGACTCTTGCTGCAGATAAAGTTGCAGCGATTACTTGGGATGGGGTTGGTTGCTCTATCTCGCAGGCAAGTGTTTCCATCTTGAGTGATTTATTGTTAGGTAAAAGTATTTCTGAGGCTAATCTAATTCTGAAAAATTTTACTGAGTTAATGCAAAGCAAAGGCACCATGGTTGGCGATGATGCAATTCTGGAAGATGCCGTTGCCATGGCTGGCGTTTCTAAGTTTCCCGCTCGAATCAAGTGCGCTCTCTTGGGCTGGATGGCCTACAAAGATGCCGTTGTGCAGGCCCAAGCCAAGTAGCAGATAGACTTCCGAGCAGTGCAAAAGAGAAAAATAGGGGATGCGTGATGACAGCAGCAATTGATGATGTAACCGAAGCCATGAAGGATGTAGTTGATCCCGAACTCGGCATCAATGTGGTTGATCTAGGTTTAATTTACGACGTAATGGTTGATGAAAACAACATCGCGATTTTGAATATGACGCTAACTTCAGCTGCCTGCCCACTTCAAGATGTAATTGAAGATCAGACCCGTCAAGCTCTTGCCCCGCTTACTAGCGATGTAAAAATCAATTGGGTTTGGATGCCACCTTGGGGTCCAGACAAAATCTCTGATGACGGAAGAGATCAGCTGCGCGCTCTCGGCTTCACGGTTTGATAAATGTCTAATCACGCAGTCTGGATGACCTTTCGGTCGATGACGGCAGATCCTTCAGTAAAGCATCAGAAATTAAAGCCAGGCACAGTAAAGCGAATAGCTTCCTTTGCTAAGCCATACAAGACACATATAACAATTTTCTTAATTACTGTTGTTATTGAAGCGCTGTTAATTGTTACTTCACCGCTCTTGCTTCGGGAATTAATTGATAAAGGGGTAATCCCCAAAGATGGCGGTCTGGTTACGAAATTGGCTTTAGCGGTTGCTTTCATAGCAATCTTTGATTCCCTGATCAGCATTGTCGGGCGTTGGTTCTCTGCTCGCATTGGTGAAGGCCTAATTTACGATCTACGTTCGCAAGTTTTTGAACATGTACAAACCCAATCAGTTGCTTTCTTCACCCGCACCCAGACCGGCGCTCTAATTTCACGAATTAATTCCGATGTTATAGGCGCTCAGCAGGCCTTTACAGCAACACTTTCTGGCGTTGTGAGTAATTCAGTGAGCTTGGTACTCGTAGTCGGAACTATGTTGATTCTTTCTTGGCAGATCACAATAGTTTCACTCTTGCTTTTGCCGCTATTTCTAGCACCGACTAAATGGGTCGGAAAGAAGTTGCAATCGCTAACCCGGGAATCCTTTAATTTAAATGCCGAAATGTCCTCCACTATGACTGAGCGTTTTAATGTTTCAGGTGCGATGTTGGTGGCCCTCTATGGCCGACAAAGCGATGAAAAAAATTACTTCCGTACCCGCGCTCGCAAAGTTGCAGATATCGGCATTGAAATCGCTTTACTGAACCGAATTTTCTTTATCGCACTAACTAGCATTGCGGCAATTGCTACTGCAATTGCTTATGGCATTGGTGGACACTTAGCGATTAATGGCGCAGTATCGGTCGGTACTTTGCTAGCCATAACTGCTTTACTAGCGCGTCTTTACGGACCACTTACAGCCCTATCTAATGTGCGTATTGATGTTATGACAGCGCTAGTTTCCTTCGAGCGAATCTTTGAAGTATTGGACCTAGCGCCAATGGTGCAAGATCGCCCGAGCGCCAAAGATTTAGTCGGTAGAGACTTGGCAGTCGAATTCAAAGATGTTTCTTTTGCTTATCCAAAAGCTGAAGAAATTTCCTTGTCCTCCCTTGAATCAATAGCAAAACCTGAAACTGTCGAAAGCGGCGTTGTCTTAACTGGCCTAACTTTCACAGCCAAGCCAGGAACCATGACTGCACTAGTGGGTCCATCAGGTGCTGGCAAGACCACAATTAGTGCTTTGGTACCCCGTCTCTACGATGTAACCGAAGGTTC
Organism: Candidatus Nanopelagicaceae bacterium; assembly: GCA_965267915.1. Taxonomy (GTDB): domain Bacteria; phylum Actinomycetota; class Actinomycetes; order Nanopelagicales; family Nanopelagicaceae; genus Planktophila. Next base: position 608,453 of record OZ254153.1, read on the forward strand.
AATTGAAGTGGGCGGCGTTGATATTCGCGAATTGACCATGAAGTCACTGCGTGAAAATATTGGTGTCGTCATGCAGGACGCACATCTCTTCCATGACACGATCGGTGAAAATCTTCGTTACGCGAAACCAGGTGCAACTGATACAGAGATGCAGGCAGCTTGCGAGGCAGCCCAAATTTGGTCGCTAGTTTCATCGCTACCAAATGGTTTTGACACAATGGTGGGAGAGCGCGGCCATCGATTATCAGGTGGCGAAAAACAGCGTTTAGCTATTGCTCGCCTGCTTTTGAAATCTCCTCAGGTTGTAATCCTTGATGAAGCTACCGCCCATTTGGATTCAGAGAACGAAGCACTTGTTCATGCAGCCCTTAGTGCTGCGTTAAAGGGGCGCACCAGTTTGGTTATCGCTCACAGATTAAGCACTGTTCGTGATGCAGATCAGATTTTAGTTCTTGAGAAAGGCGAAATAGTCGAACGTGGTACACACGACGAATTAGTTGCAAAAAATGGTTTATATGCTGAACTTTACAATCGCCAAGACTTATCTGGATCTACGGATCAGGATTCTTCCGTAACCAACTAAGCCGGCAAAGAAAACCCACTGTAAGGCATATGCCATATGTGGGCCATCGCTAAGTTCAGGTAATTGGGCAGCGACAGCAGGTGTTAACTCACCTCTCGAACCGTTGAGTAAATCTAGATAGAAGCCTTCAGTTGCAACTTCATTTTGCGCGTTCCATTTACTGATTAGTCCAGCGCCACTTGGTGGTAGAGCAAAGAAGGAGCCTCTTGGTAATGATGTATCCAGACGCAATCGGCCAACCAATTCGACAATTCCAGTTGGAGTAGTTGGAATTAGCGGGGCAGTGAGCGCATCTTTGCCCGCAACAATCCAGCCGCGATCAACCCAAAACTTTTGGCCCTGGGTATTTACAAAAAGGGTAAGAAACTCGAAGCCATATTTGCCTTCAAAGTATCGATTCCGAATCAAGATAGTTTTGCTTGCATCGAATGAGCCAGTGGTTTTTACAGTTCGCCACTCATTCCCGGTTAGATCTGATTCAGCTCGCGCTAATTGAAGGGCAGGTGCGGCAATATTCTCTTCAATCAAGAAATTCCGCTGATGACGATCGACGCCTCGGTTATATTGCCACTGGGCAGCGATTAGGCAGAGTGCAATTAAAGCTAGCGCAACAATTGATTTGAGAATTGAAAATTTCTCACGTGCGCGCATGAGGGGAGTCTATTCGCTCTAACAGAATTACGAGATCGAGCGACGCTTCTCTTTGATCACTGAGCGACCTTGAGTCATCGTTTCGCGACCGGCATTGGCAACAACGACAGCAATGTATGGCAGACCAATTGCACCAGCTAGAAAGAACCAGCGAATTGGGCTTGGAGTTACAACAGTGAGAACAAAACAAGCAGTACGGATCATCATCGAGATGAAATATCTTTTTTGACGGGCGCCCTGATCCGAACTTAGGCTCTTTTGAGCGTTAGTTACGTCGTAAATTTCTTCGGCCATGAGCCAAGAGTAGATGTGTTCTTAGGTTTACGCAGAAGTAACGGGTAACCTTGCCGACTATGAGCGCAATTGCATTGGTCACAGGCGGAAACCGCGGGATCGGTTCAGCAATCGCGAAATCGCTGAAGGCCGCTGGTTACACCGTCATTGTGACCTACCGTTCAGGTTCAGCCCCAGCAGATTTTGATTCGGTGCAACTAGATGTCACTTCAACCGAAAGCGTTGATGCCGCCTTTGCTCTAATCGAAGAGAAGTGGGGAACACCTGAAATTGTGGTGTGCAATGCCGGCATAACTAAAGACACGCTTTCTATGCGCATGAGTGATGAAGACTTTGCAGATGTTATTGATGCCAACTTAACCGGTGCATTTCGCACTGCGCGTCGAGCTACCAAAGGCTTATTGAAATTAAAACGAGGACGTCTGATTTTCATCGGCTCAGTAGTCGGGCTCTCAGGTTCGGCTGGACAAGTAAATTACTCAGCTAGCAAAGCTGGTCTAGTCGGAATGGCGCGATCATTTGCTCGCGAATTAGGTAGCCGTGGCATCACCTCAAATGTAGTTGCCCCCGGATTTGTTGAAACTGATATGACTGCGACTTTGGATGAAAAACGCCGCGATGAAATAGCTAAATCAGTTCCACTACAACGTTTTTGTTCAGCTGAAGAAATTGCCGATGTCGTCACTTTCCTAGCATCACCACAAGCAAGCTATATCACTGGCGCGGTAATTCCAGTTGATGGCGGATTAGGAATGGGGCACTAGCAATGGGAATTCTCGCCGGTAAAAAGATTTTAGTAACTGGAGTATTAACTGATGCTTCAATTGCTTTCCATATCGCCCGATTAGCCCAAGAACAAGGCGCAACTGTGATCTTGTCTTCTTATGGCCGAGTAATGTCGTTGACTACGCGCATTGCAGGTCGGTTACCACAGTCCGCACCGGTTATTGAATTAGATGTTACAAACGATAGTGATTTAGCGGCACTTGAATCTCGGGTTCGCGAACATGTTGACGGTCTCGATGGGGTAGTGCATTCAATTGGTTTTGCACCAGAGGCCGCTCTTGGCGGAAATTTTTTGAATACCGAATGGGCTGATGTAGCAACTGCAATGCAAGTTTCGGCATATTCATTTAAATCTTTAGCTATGGCAACAAGACCATTATTCAACGGCGGCGCTTCAATTGTCGGCCTCGATTTCGATGCAACTGTTGCGTGGCCAAAGTATGACTGGATGGGTGTTGCAAAAGCAGCGCTGGAATCAACATCTCGTTACTTGGCTCGCGATCTTGGAGCTGAAAACATTCGAGTTAACTTAGTTGCAGCTGGTCCAATTAAAACTATGGCTGCTAAATCAATCCCGGGTTTTTCAGATTTCGAAGAGGTCTGGAACTCACGTTCCCCATTAGCTTGGGATGTGACTGACCCAGTGCCTGCTGCCCAAGCAGTCGTTGCACTTTTATCTGATTGGTTCCCCAAGACCACCGGCGAGATCATTCACGTCGATGGCGGCGTCCATGCGATGGGCTAAGTGGGGGCTCCACGCTCAATTTCGCCTTTGCTCAACCCTCTAGTACCCTTTGCCTCAGACCAGTAGTTCGCTACTGCAAGAGGAGTTACCGCTCCCACCTAAGAATCCTTGAGATTCCTGGTAAGTCGCGAGTTCAACTTAGTTGAAGTTATTTCAACTTAGGTAGTTCTCCTTGGCGGTTGCTAATTTTGCATGGCGCGGTTACTGAGCGCGAAGTACCAGCAAACCAAAAGCAAACCGAATAAGAGGAGCAAAAATCACAACTGACCCACGTATCAACGATCGAATTCGTACACCCCAAATTCGTTTAATCGGTTACACCGGTGAACAAGTTGGCGTAGTAGATATCGAAGTTGCGCTACAGATGGCTGATGAAGTTGGTCTCGACCTAGTTGAGATCGCACCAGAAGCTAATCCACCTGTCTGCAAGATCATGGATTTCGGAAAGTACAAATACGAGATCGCGCAGAAAGCTCGGGAAGCACGCCAAAACCAGACCCACATCGTGGTGAAGGAAGTACGTATGCGACCAAAGATTGAAACTCACGATTATGAAACCAAACGGAATCACATCGAGAAGTTCTTAAAAGGTGGCGACAAGGTCAAGGTGACAATGCAATTCCGTGGTCGCGAGCAAACGCGTCCTGAACTCGGTTACAAGATCTTGCAGCGTCTTGCAGAAGATGTCGCAGAAATTGCTTTCGTTGAATTCGCCCCTAAACAAGAGGGACGAAATATGACAATGGTGCTTGGTCCAACTAAGCGCAAAACTGAAGCAGTAGCCGAAGCAAAGGCAGCGCGTAAAGCAAAAGCCGATGCCGCAGCAGCTGCCGCAGAGACCGAATAAGAACTAGCAACGGGAGACCTAAGATGCCAAAGATGAAAACCCACAGTGGTGCGAAGAAGACATTCCGCATTACTGGTTCCGGAAAAGTTATGCACGAGCGCGCCGGAAAGCGCCACTTACTCGAGCGCAAGTCCTCACGTCTTACTCGACGTTTGAGCACTGAGTCCGCAGCTAAGCCAACCGTTGCAACAACAGCCAAGCGCATGCTTGGTTTGAAGTAAGGAGCGATTAAATGAGAGTAAAGCGCGGAGTCCACGCAGCTAAGAAGCGTCGTACAACTCTAGAACGTGCCAGCGGTTACCGCGGACAACGTTCACGTCTTTTCACAAAGGCGAAAGAGCAAGTTACGCACTCAATGGTTTATGCATTCAACGATCGCAAGGATAAAAAAGGCGATTTCCGTCGCCTCTGGATCCAACGTATTAATGCAGCAGCTCGCGAAAACGGTCTTACTTATAACCGTTTAATCCAAGGTCTTAAGGAAGCTGGCGTTGAAGTTGATCGCCGTTTACTTTCAGAGCTTGCAACCAATGACCCAGCGACTTTCAAGGCGCTAGTCGAAGTTGCTCGCAAGACTTTAGCTGCACTTTAATTCGTTAATCGAAAGTAGAAGTAATGATCGAGAGCCTTCACTCGCCGCATATTGCGCGAGTGAAGGCTCTTATCAGTTCTAAGGGAGCTAAAGAACGTCGCGAAAGTGCGCGTTATGTCGCCGAAGGTGCGCAGTTTGTGCGCGAGGCAATTAAAGCTAAAGCCCTAGATCAAATCGATGTTTTATATCTATCTGCTAATGGTCGTGTTCGTCTTGAAAATGATCAGATTGATCTAAGTCAGTTCAAGGTTGAAGAAGTCACCGATGCAGTCATGAAAGCAATGAGCGAGACTATTTCGCCGCAGGGAATACTTGCAATCTGCAAGATCCCGAATCCAAATTTGGAAAACTTAAAACTATCTGGCAAATCAATTTTGCTTTACTTGCACGAGATTCAAGACCCTGGAAATGCTGGCACAATTTTGCGTTCGGCCGACGCATTGGGGGCTACTGCGGTCATTACTTCACCGGGAAGCGTTGACATGTATTCACCAAAGGTGGTTCGTTCAACTGCCGGATCGCTTTGGCATTTGCCAATTTTCGAACGTGTTTCACTAGACCAGCTGCAAACCTCTATACCAAATCTAAACTTTGCAACCTTGTCAGCAGATGGCAAAAAATCAATTCGAAATTTCTCGATTAATGGAAATACAGTTTTGATTTTCGGCAATGAGGCTCGTGGATTAGCTGAACTTGAAGTTCCTGCATCAACTCAGGCACTGGCGATTCCAATGGCTGGTAATGCCGAAAGTCTTAATCTTTCAGCGGCAGTTTCGATAGTTTTATTTGAACTAACCGCAAAAATTGCCGACGATAAGTAAAGTCGACCAAGTAGACTTACTGCCATGAATCCGCAAGAAATCAACGAATGGGTCAGCGCTGCCAAGTCGGCATTTGCATCAGCGGCCGATCTTGATGAACTCAAAGCGGCTCGATTGGCTCATACCGGCGATAAGGCACCCATCTCATTGGCTAGCCGTGGTCTCGGTTCACTTTCACCAGATGAAAAAGCCTCTTTTGGAAAAGTTATTGGCGAAGCAAAAGCCGCGATAGCAGCAGCTCTGGCTGATGAAACAGCACGTTTAGAGATTGCACGTGATCAGAAAATTTTGCTGGAAGAAGTTGTCGATGTAACACTGCCTGCCCAAATCACGCATGCCGGCGGATTGCACCCAATCACGATTATCAAAAATGACATTAGTGATTTCTTCTTAGCCCAAGGTTATTCAGTTGTTGAAGGCCCAGAACTTGAATCAAGTTGGCTTAACTTTGATGCGTTAAATATTCCAGCCGATCACCCAGCGCGCACAATGCAAGATACATACTTTGTTGAACCGCTAAGTGCTGGATTAGTTCTACGTACCCAAACTTCACCACTTCAGATTCGTACCATGCTCACAAACGAACCTCCTATTTATATTGTCTCTCCAGGTCGTACTTTCCGAGCAGATGAACTCGACGCAACTCATAGTCCGGTGTTTCATCAAGTTGAAGGTTTAGTAGTTGACCGCGGAATTTCAATGGCGCACCTAAAGGGCACTTTAGATAATTTCGCCCGCCATATGTTTGGTCCTGATGTAACAACTCGTTTGCGTCCTTCGTTCTTCCCATTCACTGAACCAAGCGCCGAAGTTGATGTTTTCTTCAATGGTCGCTGGATCGAATGGGGCGGCTGCGGAATGGTAAATCCAAAGGTGCTTGAAACATGTGGCGTGGACACCAAAGAATTCAGTGGGTTTGCATTCGGCATGGGTCTTGAGCGCACTTTAATGGTGCGACACGGCATAACTGATTTACATGAAATTGTTGAAGGCGATTTGCGTTTCACTCGTCAGTTTGGAGTTGGCCTTTAATGCTAATTCCACGTTCTTGGGTAAATGAATTCGTTGACCTAACTGCTATTTCTGATGAAACCATTGCAGATGCTTTTGTTCGTGTTGGCTTTGAAATCGAAGAGGTTATTAAGCAAGGCGCTGATTTAACTGGCCCACTTGTGGTTGCCCGAGTAATTGCCATTGAAGAATTAGCCGAACACAAAAAGCCGATTCGCTATGTTGAGTTAGATTGCAACGAGGGACAGACTCGCTTCGTTATTTGCGGCGCCCGTAATTTCGCGGTTAATGATTTAATTGTGGCAGCTTTGCCGGGGGCAGTATTGCCAGGCAACTTTGCAATTAGTGCACGTGAGACTTATGGCAAAACTAGTAACGGCATGATCTGTTCTTCTAAAGAGTTGGGCTTAGGCGATGACCATTCTGGAATTATTGTTTTGCCCGAAGGTTCAGCTGCAGTTGGACAAGACGCGATCGAGTTGCTGCAAATTAATGACACCATCTTTGATATAGCAGTTAACCCAGATCGAGGCTACGCCCTAAGCATTCGTGGTGCAGCCCGCGAGATAGCTGGAGCACTCGAGCTAAATTTCAATGACCCGATCACGCACGCCAAATCCCTTGAATTCAAGGAGGGCAGTGGGGCTACACCGATCAAGATTTCTGATGGCGCAATGGTCGCTTATCTTCGCTCACTTGATAATTTCAACCCCAAAGCCCCATCTCCGCTATGGCTTAGTCGCCGAGTTGAAAAAGTAGGCATGCGTTCAATTTCACTTGCGGTAGATGTAACTAACTATGTAATGATCGAACTAGGTCAACCACTTCACGCTTTCGATCGAGCAAAAATTATTGATGGCTTAGAAATTTCTTATGCGCAAGATCAAGCTAAGTTCAAGACGTTGGATAATCAAGAACGTGTTTTAGCAAGCTCTGATTTAGTGGTGCGCGATAGCAAGCAAGTTCTAGCTCTTGCCGGCACTATGGGAGGCTTGGATTCAGAAATTACCGAGAACACGACATCGATTGCGATCGAAGCCGTTCGCTTTGATCCAATTGCGATTGCCAAGAATTCTCGTCGTCATAAACTTTCAACAGAAGCATCTCGTCGATTAGAGCGTGGAGTTGATCCTTCTTTGGCCGAACTTGCCTCGGCTCGCGCTGCTGAATTAATGATTTTGTTAGGTGGGGCTACTTATCTCGGCACCTCAAAAGCGGGCGAAGCTAAGTACCCAGCAATCATCGCGCTAGATCCTAAGTATGTAAATGATCGCTTAGGTACCAAGCTTTCGGATGAGGAAATAGCAAAGGCTCTGCAAACTGTTGGCTGCGATGTTGATACCAAGAGTTGGCAAGTTGATCCACCTTCATGGCGTAGTGATCTACAAATTCCAGCAGATTTAGTTGAGGAAGTTGCACGCATTGTTGGCTATGACCAGATTCCATCTGTACTGCCACGCAGTCCGTACGCCGCAACGCTGACTCCTGTGCAACTTCGCCGTCGCACCATTGCCTCAGCACTTGCGGCGCGCGGGTTAACTGAAGTTCAGAATTTCCCCTTCGTCGCTGAATCAACCATGAAAGCCCTTAATTACACCGGTGAGCGCGCAGCTACTTTCCGAATTGCAAATCCAATGTCGGAAGAAACACCGTTAATGCGCACGCATTTAATCCCAGGGCTAATTGCAGCAGCACAGCGAAATCTCTCTCGTGGTGCTCGCGATTTCGCTCTCTTTGAAATCGGGGCAATTTTCCGTAACACCACAAAATTAGTTGATGGTTTATTCCCGCCTCTTGGTAGTAAGCCAGATGCGGCAACCATTAAAGCGATTTTCGATAGCGTTCCACCGCAACCAATTCATTTGGGCGCAATATTCGTAGGTAAAACAACCGGTGATAATTGGCGCAGCAAAGCTCGCGCATACGAGTGGGCTGATGCGATTGCCGAAGCTCAAACAGTGCTTGATCTCTGCGGCTTGCAGTACACAGTTGAGCGATCAGATTTCGCGCCTTGGCATCCAGGTCGTTGCGCCGAACTATTAGTTGATGGCAAAGCTGTTGCGCATGCTGGTGAACTTCATCCTCGGGTCTGCTCTGAATTCGGTTTACCACATAGATCTTGTGCGTTGGTAATTAATCTTGATGCCCTTCCGGCCAGTAACACCGTTAGGGCCGCTGTAATTGGCTCGATGCCAATTGCCGTGCAAGATGTAGCACTTGTTGTCAGCGCTGAAGTCTCAGCAGCCGCACTGCAACAGTCGCTTGTTGATGGGGCAGGAGATCTGCTCGAATCTATCGTGCTCTTTGATCGTTACGACAAGATCGGTGATGGCAAGATTTCGTTGGCATTTACCCTCTCCTTCCGAGCGCCGGACCGTACGCTTACTGGCGAAGAAATCACAGCAGCTCGCGAAGCAGCTGTGGCAAATGCGACCAAACTATACGGAGCAACGGTTCGTTCTTAGATTTGCATAATTATGCATAAACCTGCATAATTATTCCTATGAAAACAGCAATCGTTGGCGCGAGCGGCTATGCCGGAACTGAGCTGCTCAGACTTCTGTTAGACCATCCAAATTTTGAACCAACTGTGATCACAGCACATTCGAATGCGGGCGAACTGATTACATCCGTAGCGCCACAGTTGGCAAAGTTGGGGGATTGTAGGTTTGAGAGCTTTGATCTAGCAAAGGTAAATGCTTGCGACTTAGTCTTTCTTGCTCTGCCACATGGCGAATCAGCTGCACTAATCGCGCAACTTGATCCAAACCTTAAAGTTGTTGATTTAGGTGCCGACTTCAGACTAAGCAGTTCTGAAAAGTGGGCGCAGTATTACGGCGGAACACATGCGGGTACGTGGACATACGGATTACCCGAACTTCCAGGTAAGCGTGCGGTGATTGCGAAATCCACTCGAGTAGCAAACCCAGGTTGTTACGCAACTTCAATATCACTTGCTATCGCACCAGCTCTTGGATTAGTTGATACCCGAGACATTGTGGTTGTTGCAGCATCAGGTACAACTGGTGCGGGCCGAATTGCCAAAGTAAATTTGTTGGGCAGTGAAGTAATGGGCTCGCTTTCTTCTTACAAATTCGGGGGAGTGCATCAACACACACCTGAAGTCGAAGAGGCACTCACACATATTGCATGCAGCGATGTAAAGATTTCGTTCACACCGATCCTGGCTCCAATGCCGCGTGGAATTCTGACCACAGTAACCGCGAAATTAACTGCAAGTGCGAGTACCGAATCAATGCATGCTCTATACACAAGCGCTTATGCCGCTGATGAATTTGTGACGGTATTACCGCTTGGTCAAATGCCTAAGACAAATTCAGTAATTGGCAGCAATCATGTGCACTTGCAAGTAGCAGTTGATGCACATACCAATCGACTTATCATTTCGGCAGCAATCGATAACTTAGGTAAAGGCGCAGCTGGTCAAGCTATTCAAAATGCCAACTTAATTTGCGGTCTGCCGGAAAGCACTGGGCTGGAAACGTTAGGACTAGGCGTTTGATCGTCATTAAATACGGTGGCCATGCCATGAAGGATGAGAGCGGCGCATTCGCGCAAGCTATTTCGGCTGCAATTTCGCAAGGGCTAGAACTGGTAATCGTCCATGGCGGCGGACCACAGATTGACGCAGCACTCGTGTCAGCGGGCATCCAAAGTCAAAGCATTGGTGGGTTTCGGGTGACCACCCCCGAGATATTTGAAATCGTGCAAAGCGTTTTAGCTGGTGAAGTTTGCGCCAACGTCGTTTCTAATTTACGTAAATCTGGTGTTAATGCAGCAGGAATTTCTGGTCGTGATGGAAATACCTTGCAAGGAATTCGCATGACCAAGATTGTCGATGGAACTCCGGCCGAGCTAGGTCTAGTCGGTGAAGTTACCAACGTGGATACTGATTTAGTTGAATCCTTGTTAGAAGAAAAGTTTACTCCGGTAATTTCGCCGCTAGCTAATGAGATCGGCGCCGATAATGGCTTAAACGTTAATGCCGATCTAGCCGCCGCCGCAATCGCTGGTGGGTTAAAAGCAGAGTCGTTGATTGTGTTAACTGATGTGGCTGGCATCTACCGAAATTATCCAGATCCAACCTCAATTATCTCGGCGATAACAGCAGCTGAGTTAGCTGCGATGAAAAATGATTTTCAAGGTGGCATGGCTCCAAAAGTTGCTGCCTGCCTTGCTGCGATTGCTGCGGGTGCAACATCCGTGCGAATCATTGATGGAAATAGTGCAGAGAACTTACTGCTCGCACTAGCTGGCTTTGGCGGAACGTTGGTGCATGCATGAACGCAAATAACGCCAATGCCAGAAAGTCGGCAGTTGCAAAATTGATTAGCACTGGAAAGATCTCATCACAAAGTGATTTGGTAAAAGCTCTGAAGAAGCAAGGAATTATCGTCACTCAAGGAACTGCCAGTCGAGACCTGGAAGATATTGGTGCTATCCGGGTCAGAAATAGCGATGGCGAAATGGTTTATGCACTCACTGATTCGCAACCGATTTCTACGAAGAACACATTCCCAAGCGAACTAGTTTTAACTGCAACCCCGAGTGGAAATCTAGTTGTGATCAGAACCCCAATCGCGGCTGCACAGATGCTAGCCAGTGCCATTGACGGACTCTCACAGTCCGGAAAATTAGCTAGTGCCATTGGCACAGTTGCAGGTGATGACACTGTGATTGTCGTAGCCGACACAGCAACAGGCGGCGCAGCTTTAGCAAAGAAGATCTTAGGATTAGCCAATTCAAAAAGCGGAGGTAAGTGATGAGCACCGAATCAACCCAAACTGGTGCGACTCTTTGGGGTGGCAGATTTGCCGATGGTCCTAGCGATGCCCTTTTTGCATTGTCCCGTAGCGTGCAATTCGATTGGCGTTTAGCGCCTTATGACTTACGTTCATCCCTTGCGCACTTAACAGTTTTGGAAAACTCTGGCTTGCTTCCGGCCGATACGGTTTCAAAACTTCGGAATGCTTTGAGAGAACTTCAGCTTGAAGTTATTAACGGAAAATTTGCGCCAATTAATTCTGATGAAGATGTACATAGTGCGCTTGAACGTGGGTTAACCGAGAAGATTGGCCCAGTTGGGGGAGCGATTCGCGCCGGCCGTTCACGCAATGATCAAGTTGCCACAGATTTACGTTTGTATGCAATCGATCATATGTTGGCCGTTGCCGGGCAGTTAACTATTTTGTGCGAGGTCATAATTGCAAAGGCAGCAGAGTATTCCGATGCGCCGGCACCAGGATTTACTCATCTGCAACATGCGCAACCTGTGATCTTTGGTCATGAGATTGCAAAACATGCACATGCGTTTCAACGAGATCTAAGCCGAATAAGTGATTGGTTAGACCGAACTTCAGTCAGCCCGCTTGGTTCAGGTGCACTTGCCGGTTCATCTTTACCGTTAAATCCCAAAGCAACTGCAACTGAATTGGGTTTTGCCGAATCTGCAGGCAACAGTATTGATGGTGTTAGTGACCGTGACTTTGTTTCTGAAGCTCTCTATATCTTGGCGACTGTCGGAGTTCACCTTTCCCGTATTGGTGAAGAGTGGTGCATTTTGGCCACCACCGAATTCGGATGGGCAAAGGTTGCCGACGCATACTCAACTGGTTCATCAATAATGCCGCAGAAAAAGAATCCAGATATTGCCGAACTTGCTCGCGGAAAAGCTGGGCGTTTAATTGGAAATTTAACGGGTGTCATGACGATGTTAAAAGGTTTGCCATTCGCCTATAACCGCGACTTACAAGAAGATAAGGAACCACTTTTCGACAGCATCGAAACTTTATTGATTTTGGTTCCAGCTGTCACGGGAATGATTGCAACCACCCAATTCGATCGTGACAAGATGGCTGCTGCCGCACCTACCGGGTTTTCATTAGCAACTGAGATTGCCGATTATCTAGTACGCGCACATATTCCATTCTCGCAAGCCCACGAAGCCGCTGGTGCTTGCGTTGCGCTTTGTGAGAAAACAAATCGCGAACTGCACGAACTAACTGATGCCGAATTTCTTGCAATCCACCCATCATTAACTGGGGGAGTCCGCGAAGTTCTAACAGTCTCTGGCGCATTGAATTCACGCACCACTACAGGTGGAACCGCTCCAACTGAAGTTGCAAACCAACTTAATGATTTGGCGGCTAAGAACTCGCAATTCACTAAGTTAATTAGCAGCCGTACCGCTGCCTTTTCAGGCATGATGAGCGCATGAAATCCGAGCTCTTAGAAGATCTACGTTGGCGTGGGCTAATCGCCCAAAGCACAGATGAGGCGGCTCTAGCTGAATCACTTAAGAAACCAACGACTTTATATATCGGCTTTGATCCAACTGCGCCTAGCATGCATGTCGGAAACCTAGTTGTTCTATTGGTTTTACGACGTTTTCAGTTGGCTGGACATACTCCAATAGCCCTCGTTGGCGGCGCTACTGGCTTAGTTGGTGACCCAAGCGGCAAGAACGAAGAACGATCCTTAAATACTGAAGAGACTGTTGCAAATTGGGTAGAGCGAATCAAGACTCAACTTTCGCAATACTTAGATTTTAATGCACCTAATAATGCGGCAATAATGGCGAATAATCTGGATTGGACTTCACCGTTGTCTGCTATCGAATTCTTGCGTGACATCGGAAAACATTTCAGCGTTAATCAGATGCTCTCGAAAGATTCAGTTTCAGCTCGCTTAGAAGCGGGTGGAATTTCTTACACTGAATTTTCATACTCAGTATTGCAAGCCTATGATTTTCTAGAACTTTTCCGTCGCCACAATTGCACCTTACAAATGGGTGGTTCTGATCAATGGGGAAACATTGTCGCCGGGCTTGATCTAATTCGTAAAGTAGATCAAGGCAGTGCGCACGCTCTAACTATTCCATTGTTAACTAAAGCTGACGGAACAAAATTTGGAAAGACTGCCGGCGGCAGTGTCTGGCTTGATCCAGAGATGACTTCGCCTTATGCCTTCTTCCAATATTGGTTAAATACCGATGATAAAGATGTAATCAATTTCTTAAAAGTTTTCTCTTTCAAATCGCAAGCCGAAATTTTGGAATTAGAAAAAACACATAATGAAAATCCGGGTGCGCGAACTGCTCACCGCGAATTAGCCCGTGAATTAACTTCGTTAGTTCACTCAGCTGAAATTTGCGAACGCGTTGAATCTGCTGCACGTGCTTTATTTGGTCAAGGTGAACTCTCTGATTTAGATGAAGCCACACTCACTGCAGCTCTTTCTGAATTACCGCGCACAACAGTTAAACGCAGTGAACCAATTCCAACATGGGTGGATTTATTAGCGGCAACAGGTGTTGTAGATTCAAAATCTGCAGCTCGCCGCATCGTAAAAGAGAACGGCGCCTACTTAAACAATGCAAAAATCGCAGCTGAGGATTTCGCTCCTACAGAATCTGATTTTTTATGCGGTAAATATGCAGTTTTACGCAAAGGAAAGCGCGATCTGGCTACGGTCGAACTGATCGATTAACCCGCTGGATAATCCCAGCCGCACCGGATCTGGTCCCATCCAAGCCGATTTCCCAAAGCTTCTAATTTATGAATAAAGCCCTGAAACCCTTATAAATCAATGGTTTTAGGGTTTTTTCATCGCTATATTTCAATCTCTGTTCCTGTGTCCTACACCTCAGCAAATTGCGCTTAGCCGATTTGACCTGCCCAGTTCTACTGCCTATAGTTACGCTCCTTGCTGTGAAACGGACGATTTAGGCCGAACAGCATCGGAATTCCCGCAGAAATAGGCTGGACTTAGCGCGGTTTGACCGCGTGAGCGTCTATGCACTAGATTTGCGAGTCTGCCCTGAAAATAGGAAGAGATTCCTGGACGCAGTGCGCATCCGTACCTTGAGAACTCAACAGCGTGCCATAAGTCAATGCCAGAAGATGGCTTATCTAGTCATGCAAATTTCTAGTAACCATCTTCTAAATTAATACTTCATCGAAGTATTAGAACTTCAGTATTTATACTGAAAAAAGCTAATACTCGTTGATTTCCTTTGGTAAAGACAAAAAATAACGACAGTTGTTTATGTCATGTATGCCAGATAAAACTTTCTATGGAGAGTTTGATCCTGGCTCAGGACGAACGCTGGCGGCGTGCTTAACACATGCAAGTCGAGCGATGAGATCCCTTCGGGGATGGATTAGCGGCGAACGGGTGAGGAACACGTGAAGAATCTGCCTTCAACTCTGGGATAACACCGGGAAACCGGTGCTAATACCGGATATGAGCCTTGATCGCATGATCGGGGCTGGAAAGTTTTTCGGTTGAAGATGACTTCGCGGCCTATCAGCTAGTTGGTGAGGTAATGGCTCACCAAGGCGACGACGGGTAGCCGGCCTGAGAGGGCGACCGGCCACACTGGGACTGAGACACGGCCCAGACTCCTACGGGAGGCAGCAGTGGGGAATATTGGGCAATGGACGAAAGTCTGACCCAGCGACGCCGCGTGAGGGATGAAGGCCTTCGGGTTGTAAACCTCTTTCAGCAGGGAAGAAGCGAAAGTGACGGTACCTGCAGAAGAAGCACCGGCTAACTATGTGCCAGCAGCCGCGGTAATACATAGGGTGCAAGCGTTGTCCGGAATTATTGGGCGTAAAGAGCTCGTAGGTGGTTAGTTACGTCGGACGTGAAAATCTAGGGCTCAACCCTAGACCTGCGTCCGATACGGGCTAGCTTGAGTTTGGTAGGGGAGACTGGAATTCCTGGTGTAGCGGTGGAATGCGCAGATATCAGGAGGAACACCAATGGCGAAGGCAGGTCTCTGGGCCAATACTGACACTGAGGAGCGAAAGTGTGGGGAGCGAACAGGATTAGATACCCTGGTAGTCCACACAGTAAACGATGGGCACTAGTTGTGGGAACCTTCCACGGTTTCTGCGACGCAGCTAACGCATTAAGTGCCCCGCCTGGGGAGTACGATCGCAAGATTAAAACTCAAAGGAATTGACGGGGCCCCGCACAAGCAGCGGAGCATGCGGCTTAATTCGACGCAACGCGAAGAACCTTACCAAGGCTTGACATATACAGGAATATGGCAGAGATGTCATAGCCGCAAGGTCTGTATACAGGTGGTGCATGGTTGTCGTCAGCTCGTGTCGTGAGATGTTGGGTTAAGTCCCGCAACGAGCGCAACCCTCGTTCTGTGTTGCCAGCATTTAGTTGGGGACTCACAGGAGACTGCCGGGGTCAACTCGGAGGAAGGTGGGGATGACGTCAAATCATCATGCCCCTTATGTCTTGGGCTGCACGCATGCTACAATGGCTGGTACAAAGGGCTGCAATACTGCAAAGTGGAGCGAATCCCAAAAAGCCAGTCTCAGTTCGGATTGGGGTCTGCAACTCGACCCCATGAAGTCGGAGTTGCTAGTAATCGTAGATCAGCAACGCTACGGTGAATACGTTCCCGGGGCTTGTACACACCGCCCGTCACATCACGAAAGTCGGTAACACCCGAAGTCAGTGGCCCAACCGTAAGGGGGGAGCTGCCGAAGGTGGGATCGGTGATTGGGATGAAGTCGTAACAAGGTAGCCGTACCGGAAGGTGCGGCTGGATCACCTCCTTTCTAAGGAGCATCGGGCAGAGAAGTTAATATTTAACTTCATCAAACTGTCCGGCTCATAAGTGGAGCATTGACTTAGGTTTATTTAATTTTCAAGCAGATTAGTACAACCCGTTTTCGGGAGTGGAAACTTCTAGCTTAAAAACAATCAACTAGGCACGTTGTTGGGTCCTGAGGGGACGGCGAAAGCTAGAACCTCTGGACTTAATAGGTTAAGAAACCACTGCATTCAAGAAATTGAGCGCAGAAGGTCTTAAATACTTATTGAGTACCGCCCGTATTTTGAGAACTACACAGTGGACGCGAGCATCTTTGTGGTCAAATTATTAAGCGCACATGGCGGATGCCTTGGCATCAGAAGCCGATGAAGGACGTAGTAGGCTGCGATAAGCCTCGGGGAGCTGTCAAACGAGCTTTGATCCGAGGATTTCCGAATGGGGAAACCCAGCCAGAGTAATGTCTGGTTATTTCTGCCTGAATATATAGGGCAGATAAAGGGAACGTGGGGAAGTGAAACATCTCAGTACCCACAGGAAGAGAAAACAACCGTGATTCCGTTAGTAGTGGCGAGCGAAAGCGGAAGAGGCTAAACCAGTACCGTGTCAAGCCGGCAGGCGTTGCGGTATTGGGGTCGTGGGACCAGTTAGAGCTGACTGCCGTTAGCTCAATGAGTCAGAAATAAGTTATGTAGATGAAGGACGTGGGAAAGTCCGGCACAGAGGGTGAGACCCCCGTAGTTGAAACATAATTTACTCATTACTGGTATCCCAAGTAGTACCGAACTCGAGGAATTCGGTGCGAATCTGGCGGGACCACCCGCTAAGCCTAAATACTCTCTGATGACCGATAGCGGACTAGTACCGTGAGGGAAAGGTGAAAAGAACCCCGTGAGGGGAGTGAAATAGAATCTGAAACCGTGTGCGTACAAGCCGTTGGAGCGACGTAAGTTGTGACAGCGTGCCTTTTGAAGAATGAGTCTACGAGTTAGTGTCGTGTTGCAAGGTTAACCCGTCGAGGGGAAGCCGTAGCGAAAGCGAGTCTGAATAGGGCGATTAAGTAGCACGATCTAGACCCGAAGCGAGGTGATCTACGCATGGCCAGGTTGAAGCGCGGGTAAGACCGCGTGGAGGACCGAACCCACTAATGTTGAAAAATTAGGGGATGAGCTGTGTGTAGGGGTGAAAGGCCAATCAAACTTCGTGATAGCTGGTTCTCTCCGAAATGCATTTAGGTGCAGCGTTGCGTGTTTCTTACCGGAGGTAGAGCTACTGGATGGTCGAGGGGTCCTACAAGATTACCAACATCAGCCAAACTCCGAATGCCGGTAAGTGAGAGCGCAGCAGTGAGACTGTGGGGGATAAGCTTCATGGTCGAGAGGGAAACAACCCAGAATAGCAACTAAGGTCCCAAAGCCTGTGCTAAGTGGAAAAGGATGTGAAGTCGCATAGACAACCAGGAGGTTGGCTTAGAAGCAGCCACCCTTAAAAGAGTGCGTAATAGCTCACTGGTCAAGTGATTTCGCGCCGACAATGTAACGGGGCTCAAGCACAGCACCGAAGTTCTATCATTCAAGCACTACCCCGGTAGCAATACCCAGGGGCTTGGATGGGTAGGAGAGCGTTGTGTGGCTGGTGAAGCGGCGGAGAAATCCAGCCGTGGAAGCCACACAAGTGAGAATGTAGACATGAGTAGCGAGAGTTGGGTGAGAAACCCAACCGCCGAAAGACCAAGGGTTCCTGGGCCAGGCTAATCCGCCCAGGGTAAGTCGGGACCTAAGGCGAGGCCGTCAGGCGTAGTCGATGGACAACGGGTTGATATTCCCGTACCCGCTTTAAATCGCCCAAAACGAGGCAACTAATGCTAAGGACCCAAGAGTGATGAAGCTTAATTGTGGATTCGCTGGCGGCTCTGACCCAGTGTTGTATTAGTTTAGCAATGGTGTGACACAGGAAGGCAGTCCAGCCCGGGCGATGGTTGTCCCGGGGTAAGGTCGTAGGGAGAGACGTAGGCAAATCCGCGTCTCACATATCCTGAGAACTGATGCCGAGCCGTAAGGCGAAGTGGATGATCCTATGCTGTCAAGAAAAGCATCTAGCGAGATTTATAGCGGCCCGTACCCGAAACCGACACAGGTGGTCAGGTAGAGAATACCAAGGCGATCGAGATAATTATGGATAAGGAACTCGGCAAAATGCCCCCGTAACTTCGGGAGAAGGGGGGCCCTTTAGCGTGTAGGAATTTACTTCCGAAGCGCTGGAAGGCCGCAGAGACCAGGCTCAAGCGACTGTTTACCAAAAACACAGGTCCGTGCGAAGTTGCAAAACGATGTATACGGACTGACGCCTGCCCGGTGCTGGAAGGTTAAGGGGACTGGTTAGCCGCAAGGCGAAGCTGAGAACTTAAGCCCCAGTAAACGGCGGTGGTAACTATAACCATCCTAAGGTAGCGAAATTCCTTGTCGGGTAAGTTCCGACCTGCACGAATGGCGTAACGACTTGAGCGCTGTCTCATCCGTAAACTCGGCGAAATTGCATTACGAGTAAAGATGCTCGTTACGCGCAGAAAGACGGAAAGACCCCGGGACCTTTACTATATCTTTATATTGGTGTTCGGAACGGTTTGTGTAGCATAGGTGGGAGACTTTGAAGCGGGCACGCCAGTGTTTGTGGAGTCATCGTTGAAATACCACTCTGATCGTTTTGAACTTCTAACCTCGGTCCGTAATCCGGATCAGGGACAGTGTATGGTGGGTAGTTTGACTGGGGCGGTCGCCTCCTAAAAAGTAACGGAGGCGCTCAAAGGTTCCCTCAACCTGGTTGGTAATCAGGTGTCGAGTGTAAGTGCACAAGGGAGCTTAACTGTGAGACAGACATGTCGAGCAGGTGCGAAAGCAGGAACTAGTGATCCGGCGGTGGCTTGTGGAAGCGCCGTCGCTCAACGGATAAAAGGTACCCCGGGGATAACAGGCTGATCTTGCCCAAGAGTCCATATCGACGGCAAGGTTTGGCACCTCGATGTCGGCTCGTCTCATCCTGGGGCTGGAGTAGGTCCCAAGGGTTGGGCTGTTCGCCCATTAAAGAGGCACGCGAGCTGGGTTCAGAACGTCGTGAGACAGTTCGGTCCCTATCTTCTGTGCGCGCAGGAAACTTGAGAAGGGCTAACCCTAGTACGAGAGGACCGGGTTGGACGAACCTCTGGTGTGTCGGTTGTTCCGCCAGGAGCACCGCCGATTAGCTACGTTCGGAAGGGATAACCGCTGAAAGCATCTAAGCGGGAAGCTCGCTTCAAGATTAGGTTTCCCACTGGTTTACCAGGTAAGGCCCCCAGTAGACGACTGGGTTGATAGGACGGAAGTGGAAGAGCCGCAAGGTTTGGAGCTGACCGTTACTAATAGGCCGAGGATTTAACTACAAAGTTGCTACGCGTCCACTGTGTGGTTCTCGAGATACGGTCGAGACCATAACTTCATAGAGAAATGTTGATTTTTATTTCAGCAGTTTCTTCGACTGGAAACACGTCGAAAAACGGTTGAAGTAAAAATTGATAGCTATGTGAAATGTTAAAGAGATCGACTATCTCAATAGCGTTTCGGCGACCATAGCGAGAGGGAAACACCCGGTCCCATTCCGAACCCGGAAGTTAAGCCTCTCAGCGTCGATGGTACTGCACGGGTGACCTTGTGGGAGAGTAGAACGTCGCCGGACTTCTTTTATAAAAAGGGGCGCTTTCACGAGCGCCCCTTTTTTATTTTCTCGACAAATTATTTTGTAAGGAAAACTTCTTGCAAAATTGTGGTGTGGTCAAAACAAATTAACTTAATAGAGATTAGAGAATAGGCACATGGACGAACGTCGCGGAAATTCAGATCGACCAAGTAGTTCTGGTCGTCCATCTGCTGGTCGTCCATCAAGTGGTCGTCCTTCATCAGGTGGATCTTCAAGTGGTCGCCCATCGAGTGGTCGTCCATCTTCACGTCCTGGTTCAGCTGATTCTTCTGGTCGTCCATCTTCTTCGCGTCCATCTGGACCTAATTCAACTCGTCGCCGTGAAGATTTACCGGCGCGTGGTGGTTCTACATCACGCCCGAGTGCACCGGGTCGCAATCGTGAAGGACGCGATGCAAGTGATCCGCGCGGAATCCGTCCAACACCGATGGATCGCGATCAATCACGTTTACGTCCGAGAATTTTTGAACCAGATATTCCTGAAGATGTCACAGGTGAAGAGCTAGAAAAAACAGCTCGCGCAGAATTACTAAGCCTTTCTGCCGAGAACGCTAAAGTCGTTGCCAGACACTTAGTTTGCATCGCGCTATTTGCTGATGAAGATCCAGAACGCGCACATAAACATGGCGTTGCTGCTGCGCATCATGCCGGTCGTCTTGCAGTTGTTCGCGAGAGTGCAGGTTATGCGGCTTATCGCGCTGGCCATTATGAAATTGCTCTTAAAGAGTTGCGTGCGGCTAATCGGATTTCTGGAGATGTTTCAGCCTGGCCGGTAATGGCAGATTGTGAACGTGGTTTAGGACGTCCGCTAAAGGCTCTCGACATGGCTGGTTCGCCAGAAGTAAAGCGCTTAGATAAAGCTGGTGAAATTGAGATGCGTATTGTTGCAAGCGGTGCTCGTCGCGATTTAGGCGAACTTGATGCAGCAGTAATCACATTAACTTGTAAAGAACTTAAAACCGAAGGCGAAGAGTGGGCCGTTCGATTGCGTTATGCCTATGCCGATGCACTTTTTGCGGCCGGTCGTAAATCTGAGGCAAGTGAGTGGTTTACTAAATGTGCCGAGATCGATGGCGATGAAATTACTGATGCACAAGAGCGGATCTAGTCAACTCTGAATAACTTCTCCACAAGTAATTATGTGGATGACGCTAATTTGTCAGCAGCCAATTAGATGATTTAACTCCAAGTTCGATTAAGGAGTTATCTAATGGCAGTACAAGAAAAGTTGAGCAAGAAAGCTATAAAAGAAGCCGCAGTTGAGTTGGATTCAACGCTTGCCCTAAATGATGTTTTATTGCGAGGACGCGTTTCTACCATTGGAGTTGAGAAGGAACTTCCCAGTGGTGACAAGGTTGTTGAGTTTCGAATAGTGATCGCGCGCAGCGATGAATCAGGTTTTGACACAATTGATATCAGTGCCTGGAGTTCCAAACTTCGGCGAAGTGCGACTTCATTAAAGACTGAGCAATGGGTTGAAGTGTCCGGTTCGATTAAACGCCGCTTTTGGCGAGGAGCAACGGGTTTAGCAAGTCGCTGGCAAATAGATGCAAGCGAGATCACGCGACTCTGAGGGCTCTTCGGGGCGCTTCTAATTGCGCTTAAAAGCACTCAAGGTAGGCTAGCGGCAAGAGCTTGCTGGCATTAGCCGGCTGCCGCAGTAAAGGAGCAAGAAGATGGCTAACGATCTATTCGATTCATTGCGCACCTACATTAACAAGGTAAGTGTCAATGAGAAATCAGCGGCTGAGATTGCTAACTCAGTAAATGCCTGGGTTCGCGAAAGCGGAGAGGCTGTTAAGCAGAAGATCGAAGAAGAAGTTGAATCTACTGTTTTGCGTATGGGTTTTGTTAAGCGTGCTGAATTTGATGCTTTAGCAGCCGAAGTCGCAAGACTCGGAGGCAAGCCCCTATCCAAGAAGACAAGCGCTAAGAAAACTAGCGCCAATAAGAGTGCGACTAAGAAGCCAGCGGCGAAGAAGAGTGCTACTAAAAAGCCAGTTGCTAAAAAAGCTACAGCCAAGAAATCGCCAGCTAAGAAAAGCGCGCCTAAGAAAGCGAGCAAGTAAATGGATCAGCACGAAGTAAATATTGTCGATGAGGTTAAGCTTGAATTATCCGAAATCGATTCACTTGAAGTTAGCGATCACAGTCAACGCTACGAGGCGCTTCATCAAAAATTGAATCAAGCCCTAAACTCAATCGATGGGCTTTAAAGTTCATCAAACGAAGATGAGTTAATACAAATATGAAAACTAGACTCGATGCTGAATTGGTTCGTCGCGAACTGGCACGTTCACGTGAACAAGCGGCAGATTTAATTGAGTCTCGTTCAGTATTAGTAGGCGGTATTCCAGCCACAAAACCTGCCACCCAGGTCGATGCTCAAACTTCGATCACTATCGCCGGCAACCGTGATGATTTTGTCTCTCGCGGTGGCCATAAATTAGCTGGGGCATTAGATACTTTCACTGAAATCAAAGTCGAAGGTAAACGCTGTTTAGATGCGGGTGCGTCCACTGGTGGTTTCACCGATGTATTGCTACGTCGTGGCGCTGATTGCGTAGTTGCGGCTGATGTCGGCTATGGCCAACTTGCTTGGGAGATACAACAAAACCCAAAGGTAGTAATTCTAGATCGCACAAATATTCGTCACTTAACTGGCGAACTTGTGGGCGATCCAATCGATTTAGTAGTAGCTGATTTATCCTTTATTTCACTGACTTTAGTGCTTCCTGCATTGGCTGCAGTTTCAAAACCTGAAGCTGATTATGTGTTAATGGTAAAACCACAATTTGAAGTTGGTCGCGAAAGATTAGGCGCTGGTGGCGTTGTTCGAGATCCAGCTCTCCGTAAATCTGCGGTAATGGAAGTTGCTGAATCAGCTTATGACGTGGGGCTTGGAACTCTTGGAGTAACTGCTAGCCCATTGCCAGGACCGGCCGGAAATGTCGAGTACTTCTTATGGCTGCGACGCGGCGCACCCGCAATTGATGAAGCAGCACTTGATCGCGCTATTGAGATTGGCCCACAGTGATGACAGCAAAGCGCTCAGCACTTCTAGTAGTTAATCCATCGCGTTCTGAAGCAGTCGAGGCGGCGGCACAGCTAGCTAAATTATTAATAGCTGCGAACTTTGAGTTATTTACAACTTCTGATGTTGAGATTTCTGGAGTAGCAAATACTTCCGCTGATGCTCTTCCAAAAGTGGAAGTTGCTGTTGTACTTGGTGGCGATGGAACCATCTTGCGTGGGGCCGAGTTAACTCGCGATCGCAATATTCCATTGCTTGGAATCAATATCGGGCACGTTGGCTTTATGGCTGAAGTTATTCGACCTGAGATTTCAGCTGTCGCGAAATCAGTCATTGATAAGAGTTATGCGCTCGATTCTCGAATGGTTTTAGCTTATGAAGTAATTCGGGGCGGAAATATCACAAGTAAAGGCTGGGCCTTAAACGAAGTAACTGTTGAACGCCAGCACACCACAATGGTTGAACTTTTTGTGCAGATTGATGGTCGGCCACTTTCGCGTTGGGGCTGTGATGGTTTGATTGCATCAACTCCTACGGGTTCTACGGCATACGCCTTTAGCGCTGGCGGTCCAGTGCTTTGGCCAGAAGTTGAGGCACTCGTTCTGCTACCGATTTCTGCTCACGCGCTTTTTGCGCGCCCGATGGTGATTTCACCAAAGTCAGAAATTGTGGTTGAAATCCAATCTAATGAAGCTCTGCTTTCGGCAGATGCGCTGCGTAAATTTCCACTGGTAGCAGGGGATCAAGTACGAATCATTCGTGATTCCAGCAAGATTTTACTTTCACATATAGTGGCGACAACCTTCACCGATCGCATTGTTGCAAAATTCAAACTTCCAGTTGAAGGATGGCGCGGTGAGTGAACGCTCTTTCCTAAGCGAGATCACCATAAAAAATCTCGGCGTTATTGAATCGGCTACTCTTGAATTCGAACCTGGCTTAACTGTTTTAACTGGTGAAACCGGCGCAGGCAAGACGATGGTACTGACTGCGCTGAATCTAATCTTGGGTGGCAAAAGTGACGCAGCTCTTGTGCGCATCGGGCAAGAAAGATTAGTCGCAAGCGGCCGGTTCGCTGTCACCAAAGCAATCGCAATGAGTGCCAATGATAAAGGCGCCGAATTAGATGGTGATGATTTAATTCTTACGAGAAATGTAAATAGCGATGGAAAAAGTAAAGCAATTGCTGGTGGCATTTCGATTCCAGCCGGGACTCTGGCCGAGTTAGCAACTGAATTAATTGAAATCCACGGACAAGCGGCGAATTTACAAATTACCAAGAGTGCAAAGCAACGCGAACTTCTCGATCGTTACGCTGGTAACGATTTGCAAAAAGTTCTAACGGCATATCAAGCCGAACTAACAAAATATCAGAGCCTTAAAAACCGAATTGCCACTTTGAAAAGCGCGGCGAGTAAGCGCGATGCTGAGATCGCCGAACTGACTGAATTCACCAACGCATTCAATAAGTTAAAGCCTAAAAATGGCGAACCGTCTCAGATCGATGTCGAGATTTCCAAACTTAGTTCGGTTGAAGAGTTTCGGGTGGCAATTTCTACCGCGCTAGGAACTTTGGAAGATGAGGAAAATGGATCGCTAACTTCTCTGGGCGTTGCTCGTAAAGCACTAGATTCTGTTCGCGGCAAAGATCCTGAAGTAGAAAGTGTTTATAGCAATCTATCCGATGCTTTTTTCTTACTTGGCGATGCCAATTCAACTCTGAATTCGTATCTCTCATCATTAGAGGCAGACCCTGATCGCTTAAGCGCACTTCACGAACGCAAAGCAGCGCTCAATAGTTGGTTTAAGAAATATGCTGTATCAGATTCTGATTTTGAATCACTTATCGCACGTGGGGAAAGTTCCAAGAGTGCGATGGCAGATTTAACTGGGGGAGATGAGCTGATCGCAGAACTTGAAAAAGAGTTAACCAGTGTTAAGAAGTCGTTATTAGCTAGTGCCAAGGAACTCTCAGCTGCTCGCAGTAAATCGGCGACAACGCTCGCTACGGCAGTTAGCGATGAAGTTCATGCACTCTCGATGCCGCACACGAACTTGATTGTTCAGGTCAACCACCCTGATTACCAAGGTGCACTCAAGGAATCAGATTTCACTTCTTCTGGTTGCGATGAAGTGACACTTTTGTTGCAGGCACATAAAGATGGCCCACTTGTACCAATTGCTAAAGGCGCATCTGGTGGCGAGATGTCACGAGTCATGTTGGGCCTTGAAGTTGTGCTGGCAAAAGTGCAGCCAGTTGGTACATATATTTTTGATGAGGTAGATGCGGGTGTTGGTGGAAAAGCGGCAATTGAAGTAGGACGCCGGCTAGCTTTACTTGCAAAAGAGGCCCAAGTAATTGTTGTAACGCACTTGCCTCAAGTAGCGGCATGGGCGGATTCACATTTTGTCGTTAAGAAAAGTAGTGACGGAAGTGTTGTAGCTAGCGGTGTCAACAAACTCGCCGAGGCGGAGCGGATAAATGAGATCGCGCGCATGCTGGCCGGACTAGAAGATTCCGCTAGCGCGCAAGAACACGCCGCCGAACTATTGGCTATGCGCGCAAACGGTTAAGGTGTTGCAAATTTACTGATAGGTTTGTATCCCATGAGCGATCATGTGACTAAACACTTATTTGTAACTGGCGGAGTCGCCTCTTCACTTGGCAAAGGACTCACCGCTTCCTCACTTGGTCGACTTTTAGTCTCACGAGGTTTGCGCGTCACAATGCAAAAACTCGACCCATATCTAAATGTTGATCCGGGCACCATGAACCCATTTCAACATGGCGAAGTTTTTGTAACAGATGATGGCGCTGAAACCGATTTAGATATCGGTCATTATGAGCGTTTTCTCGATACCAACCTTCATGGATCAGCGAATGTGACAACTGGTCAAGTTTATTCTCGGGTTATTGCACGCGAGCGCCGTGGAGAATATTTGGGCGAAACCGTTCAAGTGATTCCTCACATCACAAATGAAATTAAAGAACGAATTCGCGCAATGGCTGCACCTGATATCGATGTCGTGATAACTGAAATCGGTGGAACTGTTGGTGATATCGAGTCACAACCATTCTTAGAAGCTGCGCGTCAGATACGTCAAGAAGTTGGTCGCGATAATGTTTTCTATTTACATGTTTCATTAGTTCCATATATCGGTCCATCTGGGGAACTAAAAACCAAACCAACTCAACATAGCGTTGCGGCACTTCGTTCAATTGGTATCGCACCTGATGCAATTGTGCTTCGTTCAGATCGCCCAATTCCTGATGGTGTTAAGCGCAAAATTTCATTGATGTGCGACGTTGATGCTGAAGCAGTAGTAGCAGCCGTAGACGCACCATCTATCTACGACATTCCAAAAGTTTTACATGCCGAAGGACTTGATTCGTATGTGGTATCTCGCTTAGGTCTTAAGTGCCATGATGTCGAGTGGGGTGTTTGGGATGCCTTGCTCGAAAAGGTGCATCACCCTAAGCACCAGATAACAGTTGGATTAGTTGGCAAGTATGTTGATTTACCCGATGCATATTTATCGGTAAGCGAGGCACTTCGCGCCGGTGGCTTTGCCAATGATGCAAAAGTGAATCTGAAATGGATTGCCAGCGATGAGTGTGAAAGCGAATCTGGTGCACGCGCAATGCTCAGCGATGTTGATGCAATCTGCGTTCCTGGTGGTTTCGGAATTCGCGGAATTGAAGGAAAATTAGGCGCACTCAAATTTGCTCGCGAAAATAAGATTCCAACTTTAGGTTTATGCCTGGGTTTACAGTGCATGGTTATCGAAGCTGCTCGCAACCTAGGTGGAATTGCTGATGCCAATAGTGCTGAATTTGATCCGGAATCCGGAACCCATGTAATTGCAACTATGGCAAGCCAAAAAGATATTGTTTCTGGTCAAGCAGATATGGGCGGCACAATGCGCCTTGGTTTATATCAAGCTGAATTAGTTCCGGGCTCGATTGTGGCTACCGTTTACGGCGCGACCTCGATTTCAGAACGCCATCGCCATCGTTATGAAGTGAATAATAAATATCGCGAACAAATTGCGAGTGCTGGCCTTATTTTCTCAGGAATTTATGAGCAAGAAAACCTCGTGGAGTTTGTTGAATTACCCAAAGAGGTACATCCTTATTACGTGGGAACGCAGGCGCATCCAGAACTTCGCTCTCGTCCTACAAAAGCTCATCCGCTATTCACCGGCTTGGTGGCAGCGGCAATTGCTGGAAAGAAATAGTTTCCAATTAAGGATTAGCTATGCAGGTCGGAGTACCTAAAGAGATAAAAGTCCACGAGTCACGGGTAGCAATTACTCCCGATGGCGTTAGCGAGCTAGTTCGCGCTGGACATGAAGTTTTTATTGAGACCAATGCCGGCTTAGGGTCTGCAATTACCGATGCAGATTTCATTGCTCATGGCGCAAAAATATTGGCAACCGCAGATGAAGTTTGGGACAAAGCCGAACTAATTTTAAAAGTTAAAGAGCCAATCGAGATTGAATATAAGCGAATCAAATCTCATCACACGCTTTTCACCTACCTACATTTAGCGGCTTCAAAGCCATGCACCGATGCCTTAATTTCAAGCGGTTGCGTCGCTATTGCATATGAAACTGTTGAAAAAGATGGCCAATTGCCACTCCTGGCACCGATGAGTGAAGTTGCTGGACGAATGGCGACCCAAGTTGGCGCCTACTCATTACAAAAACCAAATGGTGGCCGCGGCGTTCTGCTCGCTGGCGTTCCAGGAGTTGCACCAGGCAAGGTTGTGGTTATCGGCGGGGGTGTTGCTGGTCTAAATGCGGCAGTAATAGCGATGGGTATGGGCGCAGATGTCACAGTTCTTGATCGCTCAATACCTAGAATGCAAGAAATCGATTCGCTTTATGGTGGTCGGATTAAGACTTTATTCTCAGCTCATGCAGCTATTGAACGCGAAGTACTGCAAGCTGATTTAGTTATCGGCGCAGTTTTAGTGCATGGCGCAAAAGCTCCAAAATTAGTTAGCAACGAACTTGTCTCACGCATGAAACACGGTTCGGTTTTAGTTGATATTGCAATTGATCAAGGTGGCTGTTTTGAGGATTCAAAACCAACAACACATGCCGAGCCAACATTTAAAGTGCATAACTCAATTTTCTATTGTGTGGCGAATATGCCTGGCGCCGTTCCCGTTGCATCAACTTACGCGCTTACTAATGCCACTATGCCTTATACGTTGGCGTTAGCTAATTTGGGATGGCAGAGCGCCATAGCAAAAGATCCAGCCTTGGCAAAAGGCTTGAATATCAGCGGTGGCGAAGTGCGCTATCAAGCAGTTGCGCAAGCCCATGGTTATGGATTTTCACCAATTAGTTAACGGCTTCCTTGATCACTTGCGAATAGAGCGAGGACTAGCCGCTAATTCAATAGCTGCTTATCAGCGCGATCTTCAAAAGCTGTCTTCTTTCTTCGAGGCGCAGTCGTTAAATACCGATGCCATCACTAGCGCGGATATTGCTGCGTTTGAAGTTTCGTTGAAAGCTCTTGATTTGGCGCCAGCCAGCATTAATCGCATCATGAGTGCAGTTCGTACCTTCTATAAATATCAAAATCGCGAATATCAAGTTATTGACCCAACAACTGATATTTCACACAACAAATCTGCCCGACGGTTACCGAAAGCGCTAACAGTTTCTGAGGTAACTGCATTAATTGATGCTGGCCTGCGAGAAGGTGATGTAATTTCTTTTCGAGATCACGCGTTACTTGAACTTCTTTATAGCAGCGGCGCCCGAGTTAGCGAAATTATAGGAATCAACTTGAGCGATTTCGCAAAATCGAATTTAAGCGGTGACGAGATAACAACTTTGAAAGTTCGGGGCAAAGGCGGCAAGGAACGTATAGTCCCACTTGGAAAATTTGCAGTAGCGGCAATCGATAATTATTTGGTTAGAACTAGACCTGAGCTAGCTGCAAAATCTGGTCGTAAAGAAAGTTCAGTCAACGGCGCACTTTTTCTAAATCAAAGAGGAACTCGGATCTCTCGTCAGAGTGCCTGGCAAATTGTTCTGACAGCTGCTGAGCGTGCAGGTATCACCAGCAAAGTTTCACCACACGTTTTCCGGCATTCATATGCAACGCATCTGCTAGATGGTGGGGCAGATATTCGCGTCGTTCAAGAATTATTAGGACATGCTTCAGTTACAACAACCCAGATTTATACTTTAATAACTATCGACAAAATTCGCGAAAGCTACAGTTCGGCGCACCCAAGAGCCCGCTAATACCTGGTTATTTCTGATTATTGATTTCGTAGGCGACGAGCAAGAATGCTCTGATCGCCTTTTGCTTCAAGATCAGCCACAATGACTGCGATTGATTCGCGAACAATACGACCGCGATCTACCGCTAAACCAAGGTCGCCACGCAGCATTAGGCGCGCTTGATCAAGATCGAAAAGTTCATCTGCGGATAAATAGACAGTAATTTTTTCATCATGACGTTCGCGACCAGATGGTGATTTCTCAATAGCAGTTACACGTCGACGTGGAATTGAACGGACACCTTTTTTACTTGAAGAACGTGAAGGTGCGATTGGAGAAGGTGATGACTCAACAACTGGCTCGGGTGCACTCTGACGAACTGCACTTAGGGCAGGGGAGTTGGTGCGAAATAGTTCATCGGCACCAGGCAAGCTAGCTCTGCGGGTCATCGTGCGCCTCCTCGGGCAATTAGTTCACGGGCTAAACGTCGGTATGAAGCTGCGCCACCTGAAGAGCTGGCATATGTTGTAATTGGCTCACCAACTACAGTTGTTTCTGGGAAACGAATAGTTTTTGCGATAATCGTTTCAAAAACATCTTCCGGGTATTTCTCCAAAATAGTCGTTAGTACTTCACGATTATGAACTGTCTTACGGTCGAACATAGTTGCTAAAATTCCAATCAATTTCAAATTTGGATTTAAGAAATTTCGAACTTTGTCTAGATTGCCTTTTAATTCGATAAAACCGTGTAATGCGAAGTACTCACATTGCAATGGCACAATTACTTCATCGGCTGCGACGAGAGCGTTAATTGTTAGCTGGCCCATGGTTGGTTGGCAGTCAATTAAAATTACGTCGTAACGATCTTTTAAAGAATTAAGTGTGCGCTTTAAGAATTGCTGACCGCCAATTTCTGCGCCAAGAGTGGTTTCAGCTGTACCTAAGTCACGGTTTGCAGGCAGGAAATCCAAACCTGGAACAGAAGATTTCAAAATTATTTTTTCAACATCTGCAGTTGGATCCATCAGCGCAAAATAGACAGTGCCTTCAAGTGGCAAGCTGTGCGCATTTACGCCAAGACCTAGAGATAAACCACCTTGCGGGTCAAAGTCGACTAATAAAACTTTGCGACCAAGTTCGGTAAGCGCTGCACCTAAATTGATAGTCGAAGTTGTCTTGCCAACTCCACCTTTTTGATTAAAGAGAGCCACTACTTTGGCAGGTAAGCCTTCTTCAGGCGCTGGCGGAACGCGAAAGTTCTTAGGGGTCTTGCCCAGAAGATTGGCAGTTGTGGCCACATCTTCTTCAAATGTCGATTTAGCGTTCAAGCGTTAAACCTCTTTCTGCTTAGGTGCGTGAGCCTACGCATCGAATACCCCCGTAAGCAAGTAGTGTTCACCCGTGGAAACGCCGGTCAGTGATAGCTCAGGAATCGATCTCGCATCTGATGCGATCGAGGCGAGTGCTGCGACTAATGAATTCAGCGTCCACCTTTCAAACTTTGATGGGCCCTTTGACCTGCTACTGCAGTTAATTTCGCGACATAAGCTCGATATCACTGAAATCTCACTGAGCCTAGTTACCGATGAATTCATCGCATTTATACGTGCCCTTGAACTATCAGGTGAAGGCTGGCGCTTGGATCAAGCCACTGAATTCTTAGTCGTTGCAGCTACTTTGCTTGATCTAAAGGCGGCTCGGTTACTGCCTTCGGGCGAAGTCGAAGATGAAGAAGATTTGGCTTTACTTGAAGCTCGTGACTTGCTCTTTGCTCGCTTGTTGCAATATCGCGCGTTTAAGGAAATCGCAGCCACCTTTGGCGATCGCATAAGCCTGCAAGATAAGGCTTTCCCGCGCGTTGTAGCGCTTGATCCGGCACTTTCGGCCTTACTACCTGAGGTACTTATTGGCGTGGGCGCAGAGCGCTTTGCAGCGATTGCAGATCGCGTTTTGACCCCTAAGACTCCCGCTCTGGTCTCGGTTGAGCATCTTCATATGCCCTTGGTTAGCGTTGCCGAAGAGTCTAAAGGCGTAGTTGAGGCTTTACGTAAGTCTAAGACTTTGAGCTTTCGCACCTTGATTTCCGATGCCGGAAGCACTCTGGTTGTCGTAGCCAGATTCCTGAGCCTGCTAGATCTTTATCGTCAAGGTGTACTGCGCTTTGATCAGGTGGCCGCACTTGGTGAGCTGCAAATTAGTTGGATCGGAAGCGAATCTGGCGAGGTTGAGATAACCGATGAGTTTGATATTCCAGTGATCTTAGAAGATAGCGAGGGCGAAAATGTCTAATGTAGAACTTGAGCGTTCAATCGAGGCCATCTTGATGGTTGTCGATGAGCCCGTCACCGAGCTGACCTTGGCCTCAGTCCTTACTGTCACCATCGATGAAGTCGTAAACGCCCTGGAAACCCTAAGCACCTCTTACGAAGGTCGCGGCTTTGAGTTACGCGCTGTAGCCGGCGGCTGGCGCTTCTACAGCCACCCAGATTGCGCCCCTGCAGTTGAGAAATTCGTACTAGATGGGCAGCAGAACCGATTAACCCAGGCCGCCCTTGAGACGCTGGCAGTGATTGCATACCGCCAGCCAGTTAGCCGTGCTCGGGTATCTGCGATCCGTGGCGTTAATGTTGAGGCCGTTATGAAGACCTTAATTACCCGCGGACTGGTTGAAGAATTCGGCCTCGAACATGAAACTGGTGCGATTTTATATAAGACGACCAGCTATTTCCTTGAGCGCCTTGGCGTAAATAGTCTTGATGATCTACCTGCTTTGGCGCCATACCTGCCAGATCTAGATCGTCTTGACGAGATCCTTGACTCGCTAACCGATTAGCCCAAGACAGGGTAGGGGAGGTATTCTTAAGCCTTAACCTGACTGTCGAGGAGATAGCCAAATGGCCGAGATGCGCCTTAATAAAATAATTGCCGATGCGGGAATCACTAGCCGCCGTGGTGCCGATGAACTAATTGCAGATGGTCGAGTAACTGTCGATGGACGTCCCATCCGAGAGCTAGGCGCTAAAATAGACCCAGATAACCATGAAGTAGCAGTTGATGGTGAGACAATAAAGCGATCTTTGACTAAGTCTTATCTCGCACTACATAAACCTAAAGGTGTTTTGTCAACGATGTATGACCCAGAAGGTCGACCATCGCTGGCTGATTTCATAGATCTTCGTAAAGAGCGCCTCTTTCACGTAGGCCGCCTAGATAAGGATTCTGAAGGGCTGATCCTGCTGACAAATGATGGCGATCTTACTTTTCGTGCGACGCATCCATCTTTTGGCCTGGAAAAGACCTACATTATTGAGTTCGAAGGTCGCCTTGAAGCCGGGGTCGATAAGGTGCTTTTGAAGGGCGTAGAGCTCGAAGATGGCATGGGGCGAGTTTTAAGTTTTAAGCAGCTCTCTGCAAACTGGATTGAGGTCAAGATCCACGAAGGCAGATATCACATTATTCGTCGCTTAATGGAGGCGGTCGGGGTCGAAGTGCTTCGCTTGATCCGCACAAACTTCGGACCGATCTCGCTTGGCGACACACCGGAGGGGCGCTGGCGAGACCTCAATGAGCAAGAATTGCTAAATATACAGAAGGCTTTAGATTTAAAGTAATAAAACTGTTTATCTATATTTTGGAAATATCGGTATCTCTATTTATCGATATTTATTTTCTGAGAAAACCTTTTGTCGATAATATCTTCATTGGTTGCGCTCAACTAGACCTTCATAAGTGTCTTTATCGACTTTGAGGATCCTCCCTCTGTTCCCATTTTAAGCAGCTAGCTTCATTCAAGTGAACTCAACTCGGTAAATAAATAAATAGATTTATTGCTAAACACTTTTCTATTAAAAACGAAAAAAGGGTACTTCAAGGTACCCTTAACCATGGTTTTACGAGCTATTCGAGGCGCTACCCAGGTGAGCGTGAATTCAAGCGTGGCTATCGGCGAGGGCGTGCGCGAGCTCCTTCCTGCCATGCTCAAAGCCAATGGCCTCGAGGTGGATTCCGTGATTTCGGTTTTGATGACAGCCACCCCCGATCTAACGGCTGATTTTCCGGCAGCATCGGCCAGAGATGTTGGCTTTGCCGGCACGCCATTAATTTGTGCTGTAGAAATTAATGTTGAAGGAGCGTTAGATCGAATTATTCGAGTCTTGATGCATGTTGAAAGTGATAAAAGTAAGGGCGAAATTTCACATATTTACCTACACGGCGCCACGGCCCTACGTAAAGATTTAGCCCAGTAAACGGCATCGTTGTGCAAATAAAATCAGTACGGATAGTTGGCGCTGGCCTAATCGGAACCTCAATTGGCCTGGCCCTAAAGGCCGCCGGGACAGAGGTCGAGTTCGTAGATATTGATAAGAGCGCCGAGCTTCTGGCTAACGACTTAGTTAAATCCGTGAGAACGCCAAAACCAGAGTTGATTATTATCGCTACACCTCCTTCAGCGTTCAAAGTAGTCATTGAGCGTGAATCAACCTTAAACCCTCAATCGATACTTATGGATATCGGTAGTGTTAAAACAAAACCTCTACTAGAGGTATCAACTTTTGAAGGCCTTGTGTCCAAATTTTGTGGCACACACCCGATGGCCGGTCGCGAAATTAGTGGGCCATCCTCTGCTCGCGCAGACCTTTTTCTTGATCGCGCCTGGATCATTACTCCGACAGATCAAACATCAGTGGAGGCCAAGGGCGCAGCGCTAGCGGTAATTTCAGCATGCGGAGCCCAGGCTGTCGAGATGAGCGCTGCTGAACATGATCAACGGGTAGCTCTGATCTCTCATCTTCCTCAAACTCTGAGTTCGCTACTTGCATCTCAATTACAAGGATCCAATCCGGAAGCCTTGGCCCTAGCTGGCGGCGGTTTGAGAGATACCGTTCGAATCGCTGGCTCTGACCCAAAGTTATGGGGCGAGATTTTGGCTGCGAACGAAGAGGCCCTACTGCCATTATTGATAAGTCTACAAAACGATCTTTCAAAGCTGATCTCAGATGCCAGTAGCCCAGCTAAATGGGAGGCTCTGGTCGCAGCAGGCCGAGCGGGCAAGGCTGAAATACCAGGCAAACATGGCGGCAAATCACGCGAATATAGCTTCCTGCCAATCGTAATTGATGATCGCCCCGGACAACTGGGTTCGCTCTTTAATGCCTGCGCGAAAGCAGAAGTTAACATTGAAGATTTAACACTTGAGCATTCACCTGGCCAATTAACTGCAGTTATTACGCTAGCTATAGCGCCAGAAGATGTAGCAAGACTCACTGAATTCTTAATTAGTGATGGCTGGAACGTCCACTCGCTTACTTGATTTATTTGTTAGGTAATTTTTCAATTTTGGTTCGGTAAAGCTCCACGCAGGATTCAACGTAGAATAGGGATCATTATGGGCATAGTCGTAGCAATAGATGGCCCTAGTGGTTCGGGAAAATCGAGCACCTCAAAATCAGTCGCTATGCGATCAACCTGGGATTATTTAGATACTGGTGCTCTCTATCGCGGTTTAACCTGGCTTGCGCTGCAACAAGATTTAACTGAACCGGCTGCGGTTCTAAAAGCTCTTAAATCATCACCACTTCGTTTTGTAGTTGATCCGCTTGAGCCAAGACTTTTCGCTGGTGATACTGAAATCACTGATGCAATTCGCACAGTTGAAGTTACCGAGAGAGTTTCTAAATTTGCAGCGATGCCTGAGCTGCGGGCTGAACTTCTAAAATTGCAACGCAAGATTATCGCTGACTCAAAGCGGGGGATTGTGGTTGAGGGACGTGACATTGCAACTGTCGTTGCACCCGAGGCTGCGCTAAAGATTTATCTAACTGCAGATTTAGCGGCACGTGCATCACGTCGTGATGCCGAAGAGAATTCTGCTCAAGGTATTGAAAACGTTGCCCAGTCACTAAGTAATCGCGATGAAGTTGATTCTACTCGCGCTGTCTCACCGCTAACTTTGGCACCAGATGCCGTAACAATTGATTCCACATATCTGAATTTAGAAGAGACCGTTGATCGTATTTGGGAACTCCTAAAGCAGCGTGAATTACTTGGTTTGCCAGTCGTTGCGATTTTGGGTCGACCAAATGTTGGTAAATCAACTTTGATCAATCGATTCATTGGTCGCCGCGAAGCGATTGTTGAAGATACGCCAGGTGTAACTCGTGATCGTGTGCAGTACGAATGCGAATGGGGCGGTCGTCGCTTTATAGTGATGGACACCGGTGGCTGGGAAGCAAAGCCTGATGGAATTTCAATTCAAGTAAGTGCTGGCGCTGAACAAGCAATGCAAGAGGCAGATGTACTTGCGTTCGTAGTTGATGCTCAAGTTGGCGCACTAGATGAAGATGACATCTTGGTAACTGAACTGCGTAAAGCTAAGAAACCAACGATTTTGATCGCTAACAAAGTTGATGATGAAGGTGCCGAGTCTGATGCATACGCACTCTGGAACCTTGGTTTAGGCGAGCCTTACTTTGTTTCTGCACTGCACGGTCGCGGAAGCGGCGACTTGCTAGATCACATTGTTGCGCAATTGCCAGAAGTTGGTCGCGCACAAGTGCAAGATGGATACCGTCGCGTTGCACTAATTGGTCGGCCAAACGTTGGTAAATCTAGTTTGCTAAATGCTTTAGCGGGGGAGACTCGTTCAATAGTCGATGACGTAGCAGGTACAACACGCGATCCAGTTGATGAGCTAATTGAAATTGGTGATCAAGTTTGGCGATTCATTGATACTGCTGGTTTGCGCAAGCGAGCGAATCAAGCAAGCGGTACAGATTATTACGCAACACTTCGTACCCAGACTGCTCTCGAACGTTGCGAAGTTGCGGCTGTTGTTTTAGATGCATCGAACCCAATTTCAGAACAAGATTTGCGCATTATCACCATGGTTGAAGAAGCCGGTAAAGCAATGGTGATCGTGATGAATAAATGGGATTTAGTTGATGAAGATCGTCGCGACCAATTAGATAAAGAAATTGATCGCCACTTAGATCAAGTCGAATGGGCACAGCGTGTGAATGTGGCGGCCAAGACTGGCTGGCACCGTGATCGCTTGGCACCGGCACTTCGCACTGCGATAAATGGTTGGGAACAACGAGTTCCTACTGCCAAATTGAACTCATTCTTGGGCGCCTTGATTGGCGCAACCCCACCGCCAGTTCGCGGCGGAAAGCAGCCAAAGATTTACTACGCAACTCAGGCCGGTATCGCGCCTCCGAAATTTGTTATCTTCTCAAGTGGCTGGATTGAAGCTTCATATCGACGCTTTATTGAACGCCGTTTGCGCGAGGAGTTTGGCTTCCCTGGCACCCCAGTAATGGTGGCAATCCGAGTCAAGGAACGCGACAAAGAATAATGCTGACCATTCCTAACGCCTTAACTTTTCTGAGGTTTCTTGGAATTCCGCTCTTCCTGCATTTAACGCTAAATCTTCATGCTGATGGCTGGGCGATTGCAGTTTTAGCCGTTGGAGGTGCCACTGATTACTTTGATGGCAAATTAGCTAGGGCTTGGGGTCAGACATCTCGCTTCGGTGAGATCGCAGATCCGACTATTGATCGTTTCTATATCGTGGCTGTTCTAGTGGCGCTCTATCTGCGCGATGCGATTCCGGCATGGCTAATAGCCATACTGTTGGGTCGGGATTTGATTCTGGGTCTTCTCTCAATTTGGCTAAGTGCCACCAAGCGACCGCTGATTGAAGTTACTTATTTGGGCAAAGCTGCCACCTTTAACCTCATGTACGCATTTCCATTTCTGTTGCTGGCGCTGGCTGATTCTTGGCTAGGCACAGCCGCCTTTGTCCTGGGCTGGGCGTTTGCTTTCTGGGGGATCGCACTTTATCTAGTAACGGGTTTTTCATATTTCGTAAATGCCATCGGCCGTAATAAGGTTCGGGCTTAGCTTTAAGCCAAGACTTAAATTCAAGACTTATATCTAAGACTTATATCTAAGAGATCGGAAACTAGATGTCGAATATTCCAGCAGATTTGAAGTACACCAAGGAACACGAATGGGTA
Organism: Candidatus Nanopelagicaceae bacterium; assembly: GCA_965267915.1. GTDB lineage: Bacteria > Actinomycetota > Actinomycetes > Nanopelagicales > Nanopelagicaceae > Planktophila. The sequence goes on from OZ254153.1 coordinate 645,410, forward strand.
CGCGATCTGCCATCTGGAAATATCTCGATGGGTATTACTGATTTCGCGCAAGGCGCACTAGGTGACATTGTTTACGTGCAGCTGCCAAAAATTGGTGAACAAATTACAAGTGGAAAAGTTTGTGGCGAAGTTGAATCCACGAAGAGTGTTTCAGAAATTTTTGCGCCAGTTTCCGGAAAAGTTATTTCGATAAACGACTCACTATCTAACTCACCAGAATTAATCAACTCCGATCCTTACAACGCAGGCTGGCTACTAGAAATCGAACTCTCCGAAACCGCTAGCGATCTGCTATCCCCAGACGAATACGGACAAATCACCGCTTGACCTAACCCGCCCTATCTAAATAGGGTAAGCCTCCAGTTAAGGATGAAGTTGAAAATCAAACTTCAATCACTTAAATACGAATGGGGGAGGCAAAATGGCTGCAGCTGAAGTAGAGCGCGAAGTCACCACCACCATCTCACTTGGGGTTCGACCAGTAGTTGATGGTCATAAGAATCTTGAAACTTTAATTGAATCACTTGATGCAGATAATCAAAGTGTTATCGCTCAGATATTGGCAGCTTCTGAACCAACTGCGCTGCTTTTAGCATTAAAGGGCGCCGGTCGTGGAAATCGTTTTATGGTCAACAAAAATGGTTCAACTATTGGCCGCAATCCAGAGTGCGATATTTTCCTTGACGACATAACAGTTTCGCGAAAGCACGCAGTAATTTCCTTTGATGAACTATTTCACTTCACTGATAGTGGAAGTTTTAATGGCTCATATTTAAATAACGAGCGAGCTACTTCATCTGAGTTGCGCTCTGGCGATGAGATTCAAATCGGCAAGTTCCATTTAGTTTTTATCAGCAATAAAGGCAAAAGCAGTGACTCAGCAAAAAATTCCAAATCAGATAACTAATCAAGAAGTAGCGGAGAATAGAAGATGAGCGTTCCAGCACGGGCATACCTCAGCATCGGTGAAGTCCTCAATAAGCTTCGTGGCGATTTTCCAGATATCACTATCTCAAAGATCCGTTTCCTAGAATCTGAAGGTCTAATCGATCCTCAACGTACGCCATCTGGATATCGCAAATTTACTTCGATTGATCTTGATCGACTTCGCTATGTGCTTCTAGCGCAACGTGATCAATATTTGCCACTTCGCGTCATCAAGGACAACCTTGATGCGATTGATCGCGGCTTGCAACCATCTGCAACTGGGGGAGCTGCTGCACCTCGTCCGCAACTGGGTCTGGCTACAGTTGATGGCGAATTTGCCCCATCATCATTTGGTGATACGAACGACCTACGCCTTAGTCGCGAAGAGTTACTAAAGTCCTCTGGAATTAATGAGGAGCAACTAACTGAACTTGAATCATTCGGATTAATCACAGTTCGTGGTCGCCACTATGACGCCGATGCTCTGGCAATCGCTCAGGCAGTTTCTGAGATGTCTGCATTTGGAATTGAACCGCGCCACATGCGTTCTTTCAAATCTGCCGCAGATCGCGAGATCGGCTTAATCGAACAGGTTATTACGCCACTTGTTCGCCAGAAGAGCACAGAGTCAAAAGCTCGCGCCGAAGAAGTTACTAAAGAGATTGCCGCTCTTTCTATCCGCTTGCATGCCTCCTTGGTTCGCAGCGGCCTTCATCGCTTCCGCTAAAAATGCCCACTGAAATGATTCCGATGGAAGTTGTCGGCGTACGTGTCGAGATGCCTTCGAATCAACCAATAGTTCTGCTTCGCGAAATTGATGGAACCCGTTTTCTGCCGATCTGGGTCGGGGCAGTAGAGGCCACCGCGATTGCATTCGCTCAACAAGGTCTCGAGCCACCTCGTCCGCTAACCCATGACTTAATGGCGCAACTCTTTGAAAAATTTGATGCGACTTTAGTAGCAGTTCACATTAATGAACTTCGAGATGGTGTTTTTTATTCAACTCTGCAAATGCGCGACTCACTGGCCAACCTAGTTCAACTATCTGCCCGGCCATCTGATGCGGTAGCCCTGGCACTTCGCACCCAGAGCAATATTTTGGCCAGCGCAGACCTGTTAGATAGCGCCGGTATTGAGATTCCAGAGGGCGCCGTTGTCGATGATGGCGACGGCGGTGATCAGACGGTAGAACTCGAAGCTTTCCGCGAGTTCCTTGAGGGGATCAATCCAGAGGATTTCGCCGGATAATCAAGCGCAAAACTCTAAACCTAAAGTAGAGGTTTTAACCGTGTCGGTCATTGCACCGTTGTAATTCGACTCCTACTCTTTAGGCAAGAGACCCCACGCCTAACCGAGTGAAATGAGTTCCCCCTCATGAGTCAGACCAATTTCGATATTGGCTATCGCGGAGCTACTGCCTGTTCTGCAGCTGGAATCACTTATCGCCAACTCGATTATTGGGCTCGCACTGGTTTAGTAGAACCAAGTATTCGCAGTGCTGGGGGATCCGGAACTCAACGTCTATATGGTTTTCGTGACATCTTGGTTTTAAAAATTGTTAAACGTTTACTTGATGCTGGAGTGTCACTACAAAATATTCGAACCGCGGTTGATCACTTACGCGGTCGAGGTGTTACTGAATTAGAAAGCATTACTTTAATGTCAGATGGTGCTTCGATTTATGAATGTGCCAGTGCCGACGAAATGTATGACTTAGTACAAGGCGGCCAAGGGGTATTTGGAATTGCAGTTGGGCGCGTTTGGCACGAAGTTGAAGGATCACTTTCAAACCTTCAAGGCGAGGTTGATGGTCAAGTAGTCGGTGGCGAAAGTAACGACGAGCTATCGCAACGTCGGGCGCGCAAAGGCGCCTAATCGCCTCTATTCTGCTCACCTAAGGATCGCTCTTGATTCTTTAAACGAGCTGGCATGGGTGGCAATTGATGAGCGCGCACGAAGATTTTGAATCACGGCACATCGGGCCATCGCTCGAACAAGAAGCCACCATGTTGCACGAACTTGGTTTCGCAAATTTGGAATCTTTTATAAAGGCAGTTGTTCCAGAAAATATTGCGATGGGGCAGCGGTTAGCTGATGTTTTGCCAGAGGCGCTTTCTGAAGTTCAAACGATTGCTGAACTTCGCAAACTAGCAAACCAGAATCAAGTATTCGATTCATTTATCGGTACTGGATATTACGGAACAATTACGCCAGCGGTAATTTTGCGAAACGTTTTGGAAAATCCAGCTTGGTACACCGCGTACACGCCATACCAACCAGAGATTTCACAAGGTCGTCTAGAGGCGCTTTTTGCTTTCCAAACTGCAGTCTGTGATTTAACCGCACTACCAATTGCAAATGCATCAATGCTCGATGAAGCTACTGCGGCAGCTGAAGCAATGACCTTGGCCCGACGTGTTTACAGCGGTGAAGATTCGGCAGTGTTCTTAATTGATAAGTTCTTACACCCGCAGACGAAAGCTGTTGTGGCAACTCGAGCCAAACCACTTGGCATTGAGATTGTGGAATTTGATCCATCTTCTGGACTATCTACGATTCCGGCATCAGAAGTCTTTGGCGTACTTGTTCAGTATCCAAATACTCACGGTGAAATTCTTGATTATTCCGAATTAACAGCATGGGCGCACGAGCGGAATTCGTTGATGATTGCATCAACAGACTTGATGGCACTTACTTTAATCACACCACCAGGGGAGTGGGGCGCAGATATTGCAGTTGGCTCGGCTCAGCGCTTTGGTGTTCCGATGGGATTTGGTGGTCCTCATGCTGGATTTATGGCTGTACGCAATGGTTTAGAGCGCTCGATGCCTGGTCGCCTAATTGGCCAAAGTCTTGATTCACATGGCAACCCAGCGTTCCGGTTGGCGCTGCAGACACGCGAGCAACATATTCGTCGTGACAAAGCTACTAGCAATATTTGCACCGCCCAAGTTTTGTTAGCAGTCATGAGTGCCTTCTATGCCATGTGGCACGGGCCGGATGGTTTGAAAGTTATTGCAAATCGAATCCATGCGCAGACTGATTCGTTTGTAACGGCTCTGCAAACAAGTGATCATAAAGTTCTAACTAAGAATTACTTTGACACTGTGCTGGTTGAAGTAAAAGATGCGGCTTTGATTCATCGCACCGCCAGGTCGCTTCGAATAAACCTGCGCGAGGTATCAGCCAACGTTGTTGGCATCTCTTTTGATGAAACAATTACTGCCGAACATCTTTCCCGAATCGGACAAATTTTTGGTGTCACTATTGAGACTCCAGGCCGCGAAGTAGCAATCAGCAACACTCGCAAGAGTTCGTACCTTACGCATCCGATCTTTTCGAATAACCGTTCTGAGACTTCGATGATGCGTTACTTGCGCACCTTGGCTGATCGCGATCTGGCTCTTGATCGCACCATGATTCCGCTGGGCTCGTGCACCATGAAGTTAAATGCTGCCACCGAGATGGAAGCTGTAACTTGGCCCGAGTTTTCATCCCTTCATCCTTTTGCGCCTGCTGAACAGAGTGCCGGTTCACGACAGTTGATCAAAGAGCTAAGTGATTGGTTAGTTGCAATCACCGGTTACGACGCAGTTTCGTTGCAACCAAACGCTGGTAGCCAAGGAGAATTCGCAGGGCTTTTGGCGATCCGTAATTATCACGATTCACGTGGTGACCATGCTCGTAAAATTTGTTTGATTCCATCAAGTGCTCATGGCACAAATGCAGCTAGTGCAGTAATGGCGGGAATGAAAGTTGTCGTCATCGAATGCGATGCTGAAGGAAATGTGAGCATTGCAGATCTTGAAGCAAAGATCGCGGCCCATAGTGGGGAAGTGGCTGCGTTGATGGTTACTTACCCTTCAACGCATGGAGTATTCGAAGTTGAGATTTCCCGGATCTGCGCATTAATTCATGATGCCGGTGGTCAGGTTTATGTTGATGGCGCGAATCTAAATGCATTAGTTGGTTTAGCCCAGCCCGGAAAATTTGGGGCAGATGTTTCACATTTGAATTTACATAAAACATTTTGCATTCCGCATGGCGGCGGGGGACCTGGTGTTGGTCCAGTTATTTCGCGTGCTCACTTGGCACCTTTCTTGCCCAACCATCCAATGGATGCGTTAGCTGGCCCTGCGACTGGCCCAGGTCCAATCTCAGCCGCCCCGTTTGGCTCGGCTAGCATCCTGCCAATTAGTTGGGCCTATATTCGCTTGATGGGCGGTGCTGGTTTAACCCATGCGACTCAAGTAGCGATTCTTTCGGCCAACTACATCGCCCGTAAATTGCAGAGTGATTTTCCAGTTCTCTACACCGGCGCAAACGGCTTGGTGGCTCACGAGTGCATTCTGGATCTGCGCGAGATCACCAAGATCAGCGGAGTTTCCGTTGATGATATTGCTAAGCGGCTAATGGATTATGGTTTCCATGCCCCAACGATGAGCTTTCCAGTCGCCGGCACCTTCATGATTGAGCCAACCGAGAGCGAAGATATTGCCGAGCTTGACCGCTTTATCGCGGCCATGAAGGCTATTCGGACTGAGATTGATCAAATCATTAAAGGTGAAGTACTGGTTGAGGGTTCGGCCCTGCGAAATGCACCCCATACGATTGAGGCGGTTTTGGACCCTAATTGGGATCGTGCCTATAGCCGAGCTGTCGGAGCCACGCCTGGAGCCCGAGAGGGGCTTATTTCGGGTGAGTTAATTGGTACTCGCGGTAAGTATTTTCCTACCGTTGGTCGCGTTGATGGCGTTCATGGCGACCGGAACTTAATCTGTTCCTGTACGCCAATCGCTGAATACGCCGAGTAGGAAAACTGCCAATTCACACTGGCAAGGGGTAGCGGTTAATTCCTTTTACTTAACATAATGTAACTTATCGGCGTTTAACTACACGTGCAGCATAGTTCAAAAGGCCACCGAATCCGGCTCCAATAAGCAGCACCAATATCCAGGCGAATTGCCCTACTCGATCATAAATCGTTCTGGTCGCATTCAGAGCTACTGCACCGTTGATACTTGTTGAAATATTCTCTTTCGTTGATTTCAGGATGACGCCATTTGTGTCGACAATTGCGGAAATGCCAACGGTTGAAACGCTGATCGAATACCTGGCATGTTCGATACTACGAATTCGGGTTATCGATAATTGCTGGGCGCTTTCTGCAGTCTTTGCAAAAGTCGCGCTATTGGTCTGTACGGCAAATAAGTTTGACTCTCCCGCTGAACTTTGGATCAAATGATCATCAATTAGCTCAAAGCAGATGACGGGCGCGATTTTGGCCTGGCCAACGTTATGGATCACTGCCTGATTTCCGGCTGAAAAGTCCTCAATTTGGTTAGGCAAATCCGAGAAAAATGTCAGGGCAGAACGTAGCGGCATTACTTCGCCAAAAGGCGTTAAGTGTCGCTTGATATATCGAGTTGTTGCACCTTGGTCAGGTTCCCAAAGTACCGATGCATTCTGCAACTTTGCCTCATTGCGAAGAACTGCACCAATTAAGACCGGAATTTGATATTTATCGACAAGCGTTGTGATCTCGTCGCCAACTTTTTTGCTCAGGAATGGATCTACATCAACTGAGTTCTCGGGCCAAATAATTAGATCTGGTTTCTTTCCACTTTGTAATGACTTTTCAGTTTGCGTTAAATGTCGATAGAAGACTTCGGTAGCTCGTTCATTAAAATCTAACCCAAGTTTAGGTACTGAACCTTGTACGGCAAGAACTTGAAATGTTTGACGTGGTGAATTATTGGGAAGAATAAAAATTCCACTTAACGTTAACGTAATTGCGATCATCGGGAGAGTCAGACCACTTCCCCGCTGTGCCAACCGATATGCCGCAACGCCCAATAGAAGTGTGGCTAGTGTTAGCAATGAAACGCCACCAACGCTAGCTAAGCGAACATAGGGTGCATCTGCCTGCGAGAATCCAATTCGTAACCAACCGAAACCACCAAATGGTGCACGCGCTCGTAATTCCTCGAGTGCCAGATAAGCAATTGGCAGGTAGAAATACCAGTACTCCCCTGCTCGTTTAAGAAACGCGAGCGGAAGATAGAAGATAGTTTGTAGAACTACTAAAGCAATCCATGGCGCTATACCGACGTATTTATTGCTCCAGATTAATCCCGCCGCATTAAAAGTAAATGCGAAGAGTGCTATGGAATTGAAGAATTTATCGCTTTTTGAAATTGTAAAAATCAACAGTGCAATGGCAAGCGGAGCTGCGAACCATAACCCGATAGGTTTGAAAGCGAATGAAAGAAGTAACCCACTACCTAGCGCGTAAATCGAGAACATAATTTCTACCAGCCGAGCGCTGAGATCAATCGGTCAATACTTGCACCAAGACCGTATTGATCTTTGATTTGATAAAGCTTCGATAAATCAGCCGGAGCTTTAGGCATTGCTAAATCAACTTGTGGCAGAGGTGCATCGCGAGCAACTCTTACCAACTTGGGCGCAATCTTTAAGTAATCTGTTCCTGCAATAATTTTCTTGGCCAGTGCCGGTGCTAGTGCTGGGTGGGCTTCATGCGCAGCTGAAAGTGCATCTTCGACACTAGCAAAGTTATTTGCAATCACTGCAGCGCCTTTTTCACCAATACCTCGAACCCCTGGCAACCCATCTGAAGGATCACCGCGGAACATCGCAAAGAGATCGTAACGATCACCCGGGATTGCATATTTGTCTGCAACATACTTAAGATCAACTAGATCGTGCTGCGAAATACCTTTTGCCAGATAAACAATTTTGATATCACGTTTATCATCAACCATCTGGAACAAGTCACGATCGCCTGTGACAATCCGGATTGGCCCTTTCTCAATTTCGGCATAAGTCGCCATGACGTCATCAGCTTCGTAATCATCAACGCCAACAATTGGAATGCCGAACAAATCTAAGATATCAAGCAAGATTGGAATTTGTGGCGTTAGCGTTTCTGGCTCTTCTTCCTCTTCGCCTTCAGCTTCAAGACGATTTGCTTTGTAATCTGGAAATAAGTCAACTCGCCAACTAGGTCGCCAATCGCCATCAAGGCATGCAACTAAACGATTCGGTTTATAAATTCCCACCAAACGCGCCGTCATGTCGAGGTACCCACGAATCGCATTTACTGGAGTGCCATCTGGTGCCAGCATTGTGTCCGGCATTCCGTAATAAGCGCGGTACCAAAGTGAGGCGCTATCGAGCAGCATTAAAGTCATAAGTCACCCAGCATATAACTGACGACTCCCCGATCAAGCCGCTTCACCGCATCTCGACAGACTGGCCGTAACTTCTCGCTGGCACCAGCGATTTGATTCATTAGATCAATAAGCTGCTTCGTAGAACGTACGAAATCGCCTACCGACATGTCACTTCCCTTTAGAACATTGTTCAATGAGTTTCCATTCGCCCATCGATAAGAGATGTAGCAGAAACCAAGGTCTGGCGCTTTCTGTGTTTGCACATGGTGCTTCTCTTCGATCTCCTCGAGTTGACCCCAGAGATGTGCAATCTCAGCTAGAGCGTTGGCAACATTTTGATGTGGAATTTTCGGCGCTAAATCTTCTTGAGAACGCGATTGATAAATCATGCATGAGACAACAGAAAGAAGTTCTGGAGCAGATAGATTATCGAGTAAACCTAAGCGAATCGTTTCAGTTAACAATAAATCTGATTCGGCATAAATCTTGGCCAATATCTTGCCTTGAGCTAGTGGTTTTTCCCCTTCGATATAACCAAGTTCATCGAGCACAGCACAAATGCGATCAAAAGTTTTCGCAATCACGTGGGTACGATTTTCTATTCGACTAGTGAGGCCATCGTTCTCGCGACGTAATCTTGCGGCACGTTCTTGCAGTCGTGCGTGAGCTTCACGTTCATTACATCCGTGGCAATCGTGTGTGCGTAGCGCTTTACGCAAACCATCTATTTCGCCCTCTAGATGCTGGCGTTGACGATTATCAAATGTTCTGCGGCCGCCTCGTTTGGCAAGTAGCGATTCAAGTTCTTTAATTTCACGACGCATCGATGCATACTGATTGAAGTCACCTAAGTGACATTGAGCTGAGTCAACTAACTCATCGATAGCAATTTGATTTCGTCGAACTTGCCGATCTAATCCGACCACGGCTCGGTCAGCCTGAAATTGTGCGAATGAAGATTCCAAGGAACCACGAGCACGTTCGCGGCCGAAACGACTGATTAAGTTAATTGCCATGTTGTAGGTTGGAGTAAAAGATGAACGCAATGGGTATGTACGAGTCGACGCTAAACCAGCAGCAGTTGCTGAATCAACTGACGGTGACCATTGCACAACTGCATTTCCTTCGATATCGATACCACGACGACCCGCTCGGCCAGTTAATTGGGTGTACTCCCCTGGCGTAATTGGCACATGTGCTTCGCCGTTCCATTTGGTTAACTTCTCTAAAACAACTGTACGAGCTGGCATATTTATACCTAACGCCAAGGTTTCGGTAGCAAACACCGCTTTGATTAATCCGCGCTTGAAAAGATCTTCGATCGCCTCTTTGAAACTAGGCAAAAGCCCGGCATGGTGCGCAGCAATACCTCTCTCAAGAGCGCTCAGCCATTGGTCGAAACCAAGTACAGCCAGATCTTCTTCGGCCAGATTCTGCGTGTAGTAGAGAGCGGTCTTCGTAATTTCCGCGCGTTCTTCAGAGTTAGTTAAACGCAATCCAGCATTTAAACATTGATTTACCGCAGCATCGCAACCAGCTCTCGAGAAAATAAAGGTAATTGCAGGAAGCAAATTCTCACGATTTAATTTCTCGATGATGTCGGCCCGCGATAGTCGACTTTCGTTTTGGCCGAATCGTTCGCGGCGATTTCTATCAGTGTGAACTTTACGCATTGCTTCGCGTTCAAGTTTCAAGATCTCTGGGTTAACGTGCCCCGGTTTACTAAAAAGGTCGACCAGACGTTGGCCGATCAAGACGTGTTGATAAAGCGGAATGGGCCGAATTTCACTTACTACTACCGTAGTGTTTCCGCGAATCTCATTTAGCCATTCGCCAAATTCTTCGGCATTAGAAACGGTTGCTGAAAGCGAAACTACCTGAACACTTTCCATTAAGTGGATCAGAACTTCTTCCCAGACACCACCACGGAATTTATCGGCCAGGTAGTGAACTTCATCCATGACTACCCAGCCCAAATTATTCAAAGTATTGGATCCGGCATAGAGCATGTTACGAAGGACTTCAGTGGTCATCACTAAAATGTCAGCTTCACTGTTGATGCTGGTATCACCAGTTAAGAGTCCAACTTTCTCCTCGCCAAAACGTTGAACAAACTCCGCAAATTTCTGATTTGAGAGCGCTTTTATTGGAGTTGTATAGAAACATTTCTTCCCATTTTTCAAAGCAAAGTACGCAGCAAACTCACCCACCACGGTCTTGCCAGCGCCAGTCGGGGCAGCAACTAAAACGCCACGGCCATCTTCTAGCGCCTGGCAAGCTTGAATCTGAAACTCATCAAAACCAAAGTCAAAGGAGTTAATGAACTCTTGAGTTACCGAGTGCTTCGATCTGGCTTTAGCTGCTGCATAAGCTTCAGCGGGAGAAAGTTGTTCCGAGCCGCTCATGCGGGCCAAGTTAGCAGGGTTTTCGGCAAACTTTCGACCTGAACCGGCAGCTGTCCAATCCGTTCGCCATCTGCATACGCGACCGCACTTGATTCGATCCGGATAGCTTTCGCTCGGATTACTTCGACTTGTGGGTGTTCTATGTGAGTGCCTTTATAGACGGTTGGAAATACTTTTATGAACTCCAACTTTGAGACCGGGTGCAAGATCATGATGTCGAGTAAGCCATCTTGCAAGTCGGCATCGGGGCAAACTTTCATGCCACCGCCGTACGAATTACCGTTGCCAATGGCAATCAACATTGCCTCTACTTCCATAACCTTCTCGTCGGCAAAAATCTTGAATTCAATCGCTTGGAATTTTGGTAGCTCTAGCGCTATCGCTGCATTGTATTTCGCAGGTCCAGTAGGCCATTTCATCCGGTTTGCGCGCTCGTTAACTACCGAGTCAAAACCACTAGACAAGACTGCCCCAAAATATTCACCGTCGACTACTCCAACATCGACCAGGGTGGGCTCGACAGATATCAAATGTTCGAGGTAAACAGATAATTCGTATTCAAACCAACCCAAGGTGCGATAGAAATCGTTGCCAGTGCCTCCTGGCGCAAGTGCTAACGGAACTTTAAATTCGATTGCGAGTTGCAGCAATAAATGAAAAAGGCCGTCTCCCCCAACGCTTAGAAGTTTTGTCGCCTCACCAGCGCGCAATGCTTCTCTAACCTGAGCCTTGGTTTCTTGCGCACTATTTGGCGAAATCATCCGATAATTGATCTCGTTAGATTTGAGGAAACCAACCACTTGAGTCGCTAACTTCGCGGCTGCCCCCAAGCCCGCTTTTGGGTTTACAACAACGAGCCACATGAGGCAAACCTACCGATGATTTATTGATCTAAGGGCGTTGCCGATGGATCAAAGTCTGCCAAATCAGTTTTCTTTTTCCGTTTATCTCGGCGGCGATCAATCAGGATCGCTATTAAGCCGGCGAGGAAGTAAAGCACGATAAGCGGTCCAGCCAGCATGCTCATGGTGATTGGATCAGAAGTTGGCGTAAGTGCGGCCGCGGAAAGTGTTATCGCAAATACCCATACCCGCCATGGCCTCAAGATGGTGGAACCTCGTAGGAATCCGATCAAGTTGAAAGTCAGCAGAAAGACTGGCAGTTCAAATGCTAATCCGAAGAGCAGGATCATTCGCATTACAAAGTCGAGATAATCGTCGAACCTGACTAAGTTGTTTAAAGCTTCGGGTGTAAATCCAAATAGTACTTTTATCGCAACCGGCAGCATCAAGTAGCCCAACGTCGTACCAATTGCAAAGAATGGTGTGGCCGCCGCCAAGAACAAAAAGGTATAACGCTTCTCTTTGCGATGCAGAGCTGGTGCGATGAAAGCGTAAAGTTGATACAGCCAAATAGGTGCAGCAAGAATTAAGCCAGAAAGAATGGCCACTTTAATCTGCAGATTTAGCGGACCGAGAATGCCATTTATATAAAGGGATCCACAAGAATCTGAACCAGATTCACGGGCAGCTTGTAGATCACAAACCGGTTTTGCTAATTGGGTAATTATTTCTTCGTAAAGAAACCAGCCCGCTGTTGAGCAGAGCAAGATTGCTATTACAGATCTTAAAAAGCGTTTGCGAAACTCATGTAGATGATCGAGTAGCGGCATCTTGCCTTTAATTGCATCGGACATGAGCGAATTTAATTACTTACTTGACGAGTCGTCATCTTTCTTTTCGTCATCCTTCATCTCTTTCATCTCTGACTTAAAGATGCGAAGGGAACGTCCGAGCGAGCGCGCTGAATCTGGAAGTCGTTTCGCGCCAAAGAGCACGGCAACAACAATTAGCAGAATTAATAACTCTTGACCACGTGGCATTTAGCTTCTCCTTTAGGAACTTCTCGGTACGGGTAAACGCTAGCGTATCTAGCCTATTTCACGGCCCGATCACTCTTTAGAACCCCGAAAACTCTTTAGAACTTAACGGTAATTGGCTAATGCAGCGCGTGCGCGCTTTGAAACTTCAGATCTGATCTCACTTGGGGCGGCTACCTCTACTTGGCCAGCAAGCGAGATGACTGAACGCGCTATCCAAGCCGCGCTATAGCCCAAGATTTCGGCGCTAGTTGAACCCTGAGGAACTTGCGGCATAACTTCGCCGACTCGCCTAGACCAGGAATGAATCTCAAGTTGGCAGGAAATAGATTTTTCAACAGGTTGAACTGCTTGGGTAGGCCATTCTTGATCAGTGATTTCGGTAATCGCGACAATACGATCAGTCCTGAAATTACGAATCGCTTTAGCCTTCGCGCAATAACCTTGCAAATATTCGTGCGAACCAGATTGGGAAAGCTCATATGGCGCAATTTTTCGGACGCTAACTTCATCATTTCCAGCAGAGTGATAAGTTATTTCGATCCAACCACGGCGACGGATTGCGCGAAGAATCATGGCTCTTGCGTCAGAGGCGAGATTCGCTTCAATCTGAATTTGTGGTGCAGAAATTAGTTGGCTGCGCAGTTGATCTTGCAAGTTCGCAATCTCTGAAACTATCGCGCTATTTGCCTCACCTAATTCAGCACTCAGTAAATCAAGTCCCATGTAAATCGAAAGCGCTTCAGCTCGATCTAGTGCTCGAGGTGCAGCAAGTGTTTCGGCATTGCGAATTGAGACAAAGCCAGATTCAAATTCAAGGTCAAATAGTTCTAGCGCTGTGTAGCCAGGTAAACCGCACATCCAGAGTGTATATAGGTCATCAGTAATCTCTTTAACTGTAGTTTTAAAAGTTTTGGCTAATTCAGAAATCTCTACACCTTGGTGCGTAGTTAGATAAGGAACTAAATCCAATAGTCGCGCTGTGCGAGCTAAACCGGTTTCGCGCTTAACCATGAAGGTCAACCAATTTAGTCAGTGAAGTGACTACCGCGTTTCGTAATTGCTCAGGAGCAGAAACGATGACATCTTCACCATGCCAAAGCACCAGACTTAGCAAAAACTCGAGATCAAACATTGGGATCGATAAGGAATCCCACTCATCGGCAGTCTCGATTGTGGTTGCGAGGCGACGTAATTGGTATCCAGCTCCAGGTCGAACTTGTAGAACCGCAATCGGTGTTTCTATCGTTGGCTCAAGTTCAGAGATTTCAAAGGTCGGCGGAATTTCATAACTTTGAGCTTTGCCAACTGTTTTAACATCACCCTTAATTCGATCTAACCGGAAATTTCTGATCGCACCCTTCTCTAAATCCATGCCAATTAAATACCAATGTGATTTACGTGCTTGAACGCCATAAACCTGGAGCTCGCGGCGTTGGGCAACTCCTTGCGTATTTGAGTAATCAAATTCGATAGTGGTCATTGAGGTTAGAGCGTCTAGCGCACTTCGCAGATTCTCATCAGTGCCAACCAGCTTCGGCGCCAAGCTAGGTAACTGTGATGAATCACTATCTACGCCCATGGAAGTGAATTTACGAAGTGCTTGCTCGGAGAGGTCTGTAAATGCTGCATCTTGCCAAGCTTGCGCAGCTAATGAAAGTAAAGTGACTTGAGTTGTTGTTAGGTTTCGTAGTGAGAGCGCGTAATTTTCGGGACGAATTCGATATCCGGCTTCGTCGTCAAATAATGGGTCTAGTCCCCCAACTTCAATTTGAATACCAAGTTTTCGTAGATCATCTTTGTCGCGTTCGAACATGCGTTCTTTTGCTTCGACATTGCCTTCGTAACCTTCGATATTTCGAAATATTTCATTCTTCGTTAGGTAGCGTTTAGTAGCCAATAGTGCAATCGTTAAATTAACTAGTCGTTCATTCTTCCGCGACACCGTAAGCTCCTTTCGCTGGTCTACGTCGACGTGCTAATACTTCTACACCCGGTGCCATGCGTCGACTAATAATAAGAAAACCGGTATGAGCGATCATGCGTTGTTGAGGACGAACGGCTAAACCTTCATGATGCCAGCCACGAATCATAGATTCATTACTTTCTGGCTCAGTGAAGCGTCCATCGGCTTTTAGAGCTTCAGCAGTTGCCGATAACTGCGTGGTCGTAGCAACATAAGCCAAGAAGACTCCACCAGGACGCAGAACATTTGCTGCCATGTCTACACATTCCCACGGGGCCAACATGTCGAGGACGACGCGATCAAATTTATGGGAAAACTCTTGCTCTTGCACCGAACCTAAATCACAACGCCAATTATTTGGAACTTCGCCAAAGTAATCGGCCACATTCGCCTTGGCAATATCGGCAAATTCTGCGCGTCGTTCAACGGAATGAACTATTCCTTCAGCTCCAACTGCGCGCAACAAAGTTATGGTTAGCGCACCGCTACCAACACCCGCTTCAAGCACGCGTGCACCGGGATAGATATCGGCGAAACCTAAAATAAATGCGGCATCTTTCGGATAAACAATGGTCGCACCGCGTGGCATTGAGAGCACGTAATCGCCAAGCAAAGGTTTGAATGCAGTAAATTTCAAGCCAGCTGTAGTGCTAATTACTGAGCCTTCAGGTATTCCAACTAATTCGTCGTGAACAATCCAACCCTTATGGGTATGCCATTCCTTTCCGGCTGTAATAGTTAAGGAATACATCTTTCCTTTGGGATCAGTTAACTGAATTCGATCACCATAGGCGAAAGTGCCAGCCTGCAGCGCAGCTAGTGACTTAAGAGCCGGAGTTGTTTCGGACATGAGCGCATCCTAGTTCAGCCTTGAGGCGAAAGTCAGCCCAACTTTGTCGCACCGATGGCCTATCTTGAGCGCATGTCTAATCTGCGGTTATCGCCAAGTCGAGTTTCGGATTTTACGAATTGTCCGCAACTCTACAAATATCGCAGTATCGATAAATTGCCTGAGCCACCAAGCATTGATGCCGAACGCGGAACGCTGGTTCATACCGTTCTTCATGATCTATTCGAATCCCCCGCCCCTGAGCGAAACCTCTCTACGGCTATCGAGCTACTTCCATCTAGGTGGGCCGCTCAGTTGGCCGCAAAACCAGATTTGGCACCGCTAATTAGTAATGAAAAAGAATGGATCGATCGAGCGAATTCACTATTAGAAACTTATTTTAAGTTGGAAAAGCCCGAAACTTTCGAGCCTACATTTCGCGAACTTCATCTTGAATTTGATCTAAATTCCGATCTTTATCTGCACGGCTATGTAGATCGGTTAGATGTTGCACCAACTGGTGAAGTGCGAATCGTGGATTATAAAACTGGCAAATCACCCAAGGCGGGTTGGGAAGCTAAAGCACTTTTTCAATTGCAGGTTTATGCACTGCTTTACTACAAGACAAATAACGTGCTTCCACGGCTATTGATGTTGATCTATTTAGGCGATGGCGCTTTGGTGAAAAGTACGCCAACGTTGGCAGATTTGGTCGCTACCGAAGCTACCTTGGTTCGCATTGCAAATGAAATTAAGAGCGCAATCGAGAAAGATATTTGGCCTACCAAAACGTCACGACTTTGTGATTGGTGCTTCTTTAAAGCGATCTGTCCTGCGCATACTTCGTAGCCAGTTTCTGATAACTCCAATTAGCTAGCGAAGTAGTCACATCAACTCGTCCGCCCTTTTCGATCGGTACTAGATGTGGAACTGCCAGCACCCAAGCCCCTGCTGCTTTTGCTGCTGTAACACCCGTCAATGAATCTTCTAAAATCAGGCAATTAGAGATGTCATGTCCCCCGCTGCTGGCCGCGAGTAAATAGCCTTCGGGATCTGGCTTGGAAACTTTCACATCGCCACTTGAAAAAGAACGAACAAAAGGATTTATCGCAAAATTAAGAAGCGCAGCATCTACTAATGAACGAGGGCTAGCAGATACCAAAGTCAGTTCTACTTGGTTTTCACGCAAATCCGCAATCAATTCTGCCGAACCGGGCATTAGAGGTAATGCACCTTGAAATTTTTCAACCATGCGTTCGATGATCTCATTGGTTAAATACTTTCCATCACGTTTTCCATCAATTAGAGCTGACATGTAGTGCCCGATTCGATCAAGCGGCCCACCTAAGCAAGCAGCCTGATCGGACTCTAACCACTCATATCCGTACTCGGCCATCATCTGAGTTTCTGACTCAAGCCAAAGAGGCTCCGAGTTAATCAAAAGACCATCCATATCAAAAAAGACGGCGTCGTAAAATTCTGTCTTGACATTAGTTAGCATTGAAATATTTCGCCTCCGGGTGGTGCACGATAATGGCACTTGTTGATTGTTCAGGATGTAATTGGAATTCTTCCGAAAGTTCAACGCCTATTCGTCCTGGGTCTAGTAACTCACAAAGTTGAACTTGCTGCTCGATATCTGGGCAAGCTGGATAACCAAATGAATAACGCGACCCCCTATAACCTTGATCAAGGATTCCTTGCAGATCTGGTGCATCTTCAGCACGAACTTGCATCTCTTCGCGAATACGTTGGTGCCAATACTCGGCAAGAGCTTCAGTTAGTTGTACCGAGAGACCGTGAAGCTCAAGATATTCGCGGTATTCGTTCTTAGCAAAGAGTTCTGCTGCCGCCTTACTAATCGTGTTTCCCATAGTCACGACATGGAAAGCAACCACATCAACTTTGCCAGTTTCACGTCCGGCAAAGAAATCACTAATACATAAACGGCGGTCACGACGTTGTCGAGGGAAAGAGAAACGAGTGCGCTCCTTCCCCTTCTCTGGACCTTCATGATGCAAAATAATTAAGTCGTTACCTTCGCTAACGCATGGGAAATATCCGTAAACAACCGCAGCTTCCAACCAACTCTTTGATTGCACCTCGTTTAAAAGTGCGCGCAAACGTGGGCGACCTTCAGTTTCGGCCATTGCTTCAAACTCACCGCGGGCACCTTTAAGCCCCCATTGCCCCATAAACAAAGCACGTTCATCAAGCATTCCGGAATAATCAGCCAGCGGAATTCCTTTAACAATGCGCGAACCAAAGAACGGGACGTTTGGGATATCTATATCGAATGCGACATCGCTTCGAACAGTGTCAATTGTTTCCGGCACCTCAAGGTTGCGGGTTGATTTAACTTTACGTTCGCGAAGTGCGGGTAACTCAGCGCCTGGTTCGCCGCGTTTTACCGCCATGATCGCATCCATTAGACGCAAGCCTTCAAAAGCATCGCGGGCATAGCGAACTTCACCCGGGAAAATTTCGGCCAAGTCTTGTTCCACAAATGCACGAGTAAGCGCCGCCCCACCAAGAACGATCGGCCACTTCTGATCAAGGCCTCGCGTGGTTATCTCTTCCAGATTCTCTTTCATAATGACTGTTGATTTAACTAAGAGTCCACTCATACCAATTGCATCCACATTGTTTTCTTGAGCAGCATCAATGATTTGATTAATCGTCTGCTTAATTCCAATATTCACAACTTGATAACCATTGTTCGACAAAATGATGTCAACTAAATTCTTGCCGATATCGTGAACGTCGCCTTTTACAGTAGCCAGCAGCATGCGGCCGCGACCTTGATCATCGGTCTTTTCCATATGTGGTTCCAGATATGCAACTGCGCCCTTCATTACTTCGGCACTTTGCAGCACGAAAGGTAGTTGCATTTCACCTTTACCGAAAAGCTCACCAACTATTTTCATGCCCTCAAGCAAATGGTCATTTATGATTTGCAGTGGCTTTATGCCTTGGGCCATCGCAAGATCCAGATCGCCTTCGAGTCCCACTTTCTCGCCATCAATAATGCGTCGCTGTAGACGTTCCTCAAGCGGAAGTGCGGCTAACCCGGCTGCACGTAAATTTCTAGTCGCAGTTACTTCAACGCCTTCAAATAGTTGTAAAAACTCAGTCAGTGGGTCGTAAGTGCACTCACCATCGGCATAAGTTCGACGATCATAAATCAGATCTAACGCAACTTCTTTGGCACGCTGTTCAATTCGTGCCATCGGCGTGATTTTAGAAGGATGCACAATTGCGGAATCCAGCCCAGCTTGTACGCATTCATGCAAGAAAACTGAATTAAGCACGATTCGTGATGCTGCGTTTAGACCAAATGAAACATTACTTACGCCAAGTGTCGTTTGCACATCAGGAAATTCAGCTTTTAACGCACGGATTGCTTCAATTGTCTCGATTCCATCTCGACGAGTCTCTTCTTGACCTGTGGCGATTGGGAAAGTTAAACAATCAATCAAAATATCTCCGGTTGACATACCCCAGTTAGTTGTTAAATCTGTGATCAAACGTCGAGCAACTTTAAGTTTCCACTCTTTAGTACGTGCCTGGCCATCTTCATCGATGGTCAATGCGACAACACCAGCTCCGTGCTCCCTGACCAACGGCATAATCTTTGCGAATCGTGATGTTGGGCCGTCACCATCTTCATAATTAACTGAGTTGATTACACTGCGCCCACCTAATTGTTCAAGGCCTGCCTTTAAAACAGCCGGTTCAGTTGAATCTAGAACAATCGGCAAAGTAGATGCGGTCGCAAAACGGCTGGCAAGTTCGGTCATATCTTTTACGCCATCACGACCGACGTAATCAACAGAGAGATCGAGCATATGCGCGCCTTCGCGAATTTGATCACGGGCAATTTCGACGCAGGTTTGCCAATCTTCGGCAATTAAGGCGTCACGAAAAGCGCGAGATCCGTTAGCGTTGGTGCGCTCACCGATTGCTAAATAAGTTTTATCTTGGCGAAACGGCACAAATTGATAA
Source organism: Candidatus Nanopelagicaceae bacterium (assembly GCA_965267915.1). GTDB lineage: Bacteria > Actinomycetota > Actinomycetes > Nanopelagicales > Nanopelagicaceae > Planktophila. Next base: position 664,617 of record OZ254153.1, read on the forward strand.
AGCGAAGAAGCTCCAGGTTCAGTAACTGGTTTGCGTGACTTAATCTCGTGACCTTTAAATTTTTCAACCACGGCAGCTAAATGCGCTGGGGTCGTTCCGCAACAGCCGCCCAAAAGTGAGATTCCATAATCAGCCACAAATGTATCTAGCGCGACGGCAAGTTCATCTGGACCTAATGGATATTCAGCGCCCTTTTTGCCCAAGATTGGTAAACCAGCATTTGGCATTACAGAGAGCGCCACTTTGGAATTCTGCGACAGGTAACGAAGATGTTCAGACATTTCAGCAGGACCAGTTGCGCAGTTTAAACCAATCAAATCGATATCTAATGGGGCGAGTGCATTTAGAGCGGCGCCGATTTCTGAACCTAAAAGCATGGTGCCTGTTTGTTCAACTGTTACTTGCACAATCAAAATTATGTCTCGATCTACTTTTTCGATCGCGGCGCGCGCACCGTTGACCGCGCTTTTGGCTTGCAGTAGATCTTGGGTAGTTTCGATTAGTAACGCATCTGATCCACCATCTAATAATCCATCAGATGCAAGTTCGTAAGCCGCTCTTAAATTCTCATAAGTTGTATGACCAAGAGTTGGCAACTTAGTACCTGGTCCAAGTGAACCTAATACAAAGCGTGGCTTATCAGTAGTTGAAAAGTTATCAGCACACTCTCGCGCGATCTTGGCACCGGCAAAAGCTAGTTCGTAGATGCGATCTTCAATTCCGTATTCAGCCAAATTCGCCCAGTTTGCGCCAAAGGTATTAGTTTCAATTGCATCGACACCAACTGCTAAATATTCATTGTGAACACCGGTGACAATGTCTGGTCGCGACACATTCAAAATTTCATTGCAGCCTTCGTGGTTTTCAAAGTCAGCCAAAGTTGGGTCTGCTGCCTGCAGCATTGTTCCCATCGCGCCATCTGCAATAACGATCCGCTCGGCCAACGCCTGACGTAGCAAAGAAGGCGTTTTTTCGGGGCTCATTGGCGCAAGGTTACCAGTATCGCTTTAAGCGCCGGTCGGCAGTTTTAGATGCCGATACCTAAGAAGGTATCTATGGCTCTACTTAGTTCGCCAGCACTGCCGCCAGTTTTACCACTCTCGGTCTCATCGATCCATTGATCTAAGACCTTAATAGCCCGCACCGTATCAAGATTATCGGCCAAGCTTGCGATGATAAGAGCAACACATTCTTGTGTTGGTGCAACTTCATTGCGACTAAGCGCGCTTTGTAATCTATCCATCCGAGTTTGGGCAGTACCTAAAATCTCATCGCTCCACATTCGATCTCGACCATAAGGAGCGCTCAATAGAGCCAGACGAATTACCATCGGATCGACACCGGCAGCAACTAATTTGCTAACGAAGACTAAATTGCCTTTGCTTTTGCTCATCTTCTCGCCATCAAGCCCGACCATGCCTGCGTGCACGTAAGTCCGTGCGTATGGTTTGCCAGTCAAGATCGCGACTTGAGCTGCGCCCATTTCATGATGAGGGAATATCAGATCAGTGCCACCACCTTGAATATCGATCGCAAAATCATCATTTGGATCTGGCCTTAAATATTCAAGCGCTATCGCGGTGCATTCAATATGCCAACCAGGACGTCCGGCACCAAATGGTGAAGGCCAACTTGGCTCACCAGGTCTGGCAGCTAACCACACCAAACAGTCAAGAACATCTTTCTTACCAATTCGATCTGGGTCTCCCCCGCGCTCTGAAAAAATCTCTTGCATCTCGACTTGCGAATAATGTGAGCGAGTACCGAAATCAGAATCACTACGAACTTGAAAATAGAGATCTTCGTCAACTGAATAAACTGTGTCCTTGACTTGCAGCTCTTCGATTGCTTTCGTTACTAACGGAATAGCCTCAACTGCACCGATGTAACTTTCTGGCGGCAGTACATGTAAATTGACCATGTCGCTACGGAAAAGTTCGATCTGAGAATGTGCTAAATCTTGCCAATTCAAACCATCACGATTAGCTCGCTCCAATAATGGGTCATCAATATCGGTTATGTTCTGGACGTAACGAACTTGAGCTCCAGTGGCACGTAGGTATCTATTGATTAGATCAAAAGTTAAATAGGTTGCTGCGTGACCTAAATGTGTTGCGTCATATGGCGTGATGCCACATACGTACATTCGATAGAGATTCTTTACCGGCAATGCTTTCTTGGTACCTGAAAGAGTGTCCTTTAAAGTTAATTGCGGAAGCGCATATCTAGGATCAACACCTGGGATCGCAACTGTTGGCCATGAGCGCATTAGGTAAGTCTAGATGGTGTTACTAGTTTTCGACGCTTAGAAAGGTGGCCATGGCACTGCGGGCCAATCTGGGCTTGGTGATGGAAAAACTTGTTCATTGGAAAGTCGAAGCACTCGCATTTTCAGTGCGTGTAGTTCATCTTCGGTAATCAGATCTTGCAATGATTTACCCAGATCAGCCTTCAAGTGGTCTGTTAACTTGCGAACTATTTGCAGTTCAGAATCGGTAAGCGGTTGTTGTTCCCACTGCCAGAGAACAGTTCGCAACTTATCGTCTACATGAAAAGTTACCCCGTGATCGCAGCCATAGATATGTCCATCTGAGGTAGGAAGGAGATGGCCAATTTTTCGATCGGTGTTGTTCACGACAACATCAAACAAAGCGAGATTTCGCAGCCCTGGCAAATCTTGTCGATAGAGATCAACGAGATCTATTTCCTCGTCAATATCAATCCAAAGTTGCACCATCCCAATACCAAATGGACCTTCACGCAGTAACGTTGGCGGAACACAATTTAGAGACATTGCTTCGCTAATTAAATATGCCGCTAATTCTCGGTTAGCTAAAGTGCCATCAGGAAAGTCCCAGAGCGGACGTTCGCCCGATACGGGTTTATAGATACAGTTGAACGAGAACTCGCCAACTTGAACTTCGCCGAAAAGTGTCGCATTCGAAGCATCAACTAATCGCCCCGTGACTTTCAGATCACCGTATCTGAGCGCATTCAATAACTCACTTCGGTTATCTTCGGTAACCATTTGCCCTCGGACATAAGTGGCCACTGGTATCAATTGGAATGCCGCAGAATGGACAAGGTAGTCGACCAGCGCCAATTACCGCAGATGTTCGTTTAGCGAAACCTTCTGCTTGCGAAAGAGTTAGTGATACTCGAAGTAGATCTGGAGCATCTTCTTCTTCATCTTCAGCGAGTTCCTCTTCCTCAGATTGAGCTTCAGTTATGCATTGCAATTCGACCAAGACCCGCTCGGTTTCGGTATCAAATGAAAGCCCGATTACACCAACCCGAAATTCTTCGAAAATCGGTTGTTCAAGTGGTTCGGTATCTGGATTAGCTCGGTCGTAAGCAATTAGCGGATTAGCCCGCTTAATCTCCTTGATCATTACGCCGACGCGATCACCTAGAGCGGCAGCCTGTAGTTTCTCTAACGAGACTGATGTTAGGCGTGGACCAGTGCGCGCTTGAATAAAGAAAGCTCGATCACCTGGTTCTCCTACTGTTCCGCAAACAAAGCGCTCGACTGGGTCATACTCATAGATGATGCGGCTCACTTAGCTAGACCTTTTCCGCCGCCCAGTAAATGCCCACGTTTGCTTTTGCTTTGCAATAGTTCAGAAACAGATGAGTCAGAATCATTAAGTCGCGTCAATCGAATTGCGCCACCATTTGATTCGAGAATCGTGATTGAAGCTGGATCTATGACAATTCTCTGGAAATCATCTAAGTGCATTCCAAGTGAACTGGCCACAATTGCTTTAATCACATCACCATGAGAGACCATGATGGTTAGTTCCAAATCAGATGCGAAAAATTCATGTACCGAGGCCATGGCGCGTACTTGCATTTGCGCTAAACTTTCGCCTTCGGGGAAAGTAACTGCACTTGGCTGACTTTGTACCTTGCGCCAGAGTTTGGCCCGAGAAAGTATCGCTAGTTTTTTTCCAGACCATTTACCGTAATCAACTTCAATCAAATTTGGATCAGAGATCACTTTTACTGATTTACCGTACTTGCTTAACCAAGGAGCCAACGTCTGAGAGCATCTCTCCATCGGACTTAGCCGAACTTCTGAGATTACCAATCGACCTAACCGTTCAGCTAACCGGGCAGATTGCTCTTGCCCGGTTTTCGAAAGATTCACATTTGGCAAGCGACCAGAGAGAACACCGGCAGCATTGGCTGATGAGTGGGCATGTCTGATCAAAACAATCTTCGGCACCCTGAAAGGTTATCGCAGTAATTACACGGCTGCCTTGCTAGGTTTGCGCCATGGAAATTAGACGCGCAGGCAACAGTGGCCTCTCTATTACACGACTTGGTCTTGGCACCATGACTTGGGGTCGCGACACTGATGAGCACGAAGCGGCCGATCAGATGCGTGCGTACTTAGATGCGGGCGGCAATTTCATTGATACGGCAGCGGTTTACGGTGACGGGGATAGCGAACGGGTAATTGGTGGTTTAGCCGGGTCTTTGTTTAAACGTGAGGAAATTGTTTTAGCAACGAAGGCGGGAATCACTTTTCCAAACGGGGTTCGTACTGTAAATAATTCTCGAGCTGCGTTAATGGCTGAGTTAGATAATTCGCTGGCACGGCTAGGTACTGACTATGTCGATCTCTGGCAGATCCATACTTGGGATAGTGAGAATCCAATTTCAGATGCACTTTCGGCGCTTGACTGGGCATATAACACCGGACGTGCGCGATATGTCGGAATCTCTAATTTTTCTGGCTGGCAAGCTGCGCACTGTGTGACTCGTCAAGCCAATCAAGGTGGGAAAGCACCGATTAGTTCGATTCAATCCGAGTACTCGTTGTTAAATCGTGAAGTTGAACGTGAAGTGTTACCAGCTGCAGAAGCTTTGGGCTTTGGATTTTTACCTTGGTCGCCACTAGGTCGAGGTGTCTTAACTGGAAAGTACCGCAACGGATTGCCGAGTGATTCGCGCGGTGCAAGTGCGCACTTCGCTGGCTTTGTTGAACCTTACTTAGATGAACGTTCATCTCGAATTGTCGAAGCTGTTTGCGTAGCTGCAGATGGTTTGGGATTTTCACCGCTTGAGGTTGCTCTTGCCTGGGTGCGAGATGCACCAGGTGTTACCAGTGCAATTGTTGGAGCGCGAACTGGTGCACAGTTACGTGGAATTTTGACTTCGGAACAAATCTCGTTACCAGATGTGGTTAGAGATGCACTTAATGAGGTATCAGCAGTTCTTTAAGAATCGCTCCATTACGTGCACGCCATATTTCAAGCCATCTAGCGGAACTCGCTCGTCAACTCCGTGGAATAGCGCCATAAAATCTAAACCTGGTGGCAACTTAAGTGGCGTGAATCCATAGCCAACAATTCCTAGTTCTGAAAGCGCCTTATTGTCAGTTCCGCCGCTCATCATGTAAGGAACCGCGATGGCATCAGGGTCTTCAGCGATAAGTGATTGAACCATCGCTTCAACGAGATCGCCACTGAAATCTACTTCAAGTGAAATATCGTGCGTGAGTGTCTCGATCTCAATATCAGGCCCAACTATCTCGCGGATTGTCTGGTTGAACTCGTCCTCGTAACCAGGCAGGAACCGACCATCTACAACCGCAGAAGCGGTTTGCGGAATCACATTGGCTTTATAACCTGAATCTAACATCGTGGGATTGGCTGTGTTCTGCAGGGTCGCACCAAACATCTTTGCAGCTGGCCCAAGTTCGTCAAGCAAGGGACGAAAATCATTCTCGTCGTATTCTTTATCAACGGCTTTCGCCAAATTTGAAAAAAGCGCTTTAACCGTTTTGGTGTAGCGCTGTGGCCAAGTGTGATTTCCAATCTTCTGGACTGCCTCCGCCAATGAAGTAATTGAATTGTCTTTATTAATCATTGAACCATGACCGGCGGTTCCCTTTGCAGTCAATTTAATCCAATGGATACCTTTCTGGGCAGTCTCAATAAAATACAACCGCTTTCCATTTTTCACCGTGATCGAAAATCCACCAACTTCAGAAACCGCTTCGGTACAACCAGCAAACACTTCTGGATGATTTGCAGTCATGTAACGAGATCCATATTCACTTCCGGCTTCTTCGTCACCAAAGAAAGCCAGAACAATGTCACGGGGCGGAACATAACCTTCGCGTTTCCACTTGCGCACGATTGCAAGAATCATTGCGTCGACGTTTTTCATATCTACCGCACCACGACCCCAAATGAAACCATCTTTAATTTCACCGCCGAATGGATCAACCGACCAATCTTTGGCATCAGCGGGAACAACATCGATATGTCCATGCAGAACTAGTCCAGGACGACTTGAGTCACTTCCTTGAATCTTTGCAATTACATTTGCTCGGTTAGGTGCTGATTCATAAATCTTCGCTTCGATTCCAACTTCGGCTAAAGATTTAACAACGTAGGCAGCTATAGCGCTCTCATCGCCTTTACCTTCACCGAAGTTAACACTTGGGATCCGAATCAATTCTTGGCAGATTCGAATAGTCTCATCTTCAAGTGCAAGGCGCTCTGGCGTTGGATTCATAGGGCTACTCTCCCAGTTCTGGCCCGAAAATGTGAAGCCCGCGAATCTCTGACGACCTTTTGCTGTGTTGAGACCTCTGTTGCTATCCTTGCGCCTCGCAACAAATCACTCGTCCGGGTGGCGGAATTGGCAGACGCGCTAGCTTGAGGTGTTAGTGCCCGTAAGGGCTTAGGGGTTCAAGTCCCCTTTCGGACACATATATTTACTTGGGAACTTCATCTGGAGGCAGCGCACATGGAGTTAACCGAGGCTTTAGCGCTAATTCGTCCGGTTCCTGATTTCCCGATTCCGGGCGTGCTTTTCCAAGACATTGCACCACTTCTTGCCAATGCCCAAGCTCATCAAGTTGTAACTAAGGAATTTGGTCGAAGCGCATCACCCTTCAATCTTGTCGCAGGCGTTGAATCGCGTGGATTTATTCTTGCTAGCGCGATCGCGATAGATAGTGAAGTTGGATTTATTCCAATTCGGAAAGCGGGCAAGTTACCTGGTGCGGTTATCAAACGTGAATATGGTTTGGAATACGGCTCTGATGCACTTGAAATGCATTGCGATGCGCTCTCCCGCGTCTCTGAACCGCGGGTTCTCTTAATCGATGACGTACTCGCTACTGGAGGAACGCTAATTGCGGCCCTCGAACTTATTCATGATCTCAAGGGTGTTGTAACCGAGGTAGTTGTTCTTCTAGAGATTGCCGCACTTGGTGGTCGAGAACGAATCAATGATGTTTTTCCAACTCTTGAAATTCGAGCACTGGTGACAATTTGAGTTCGGTGACAAAGAAGATTGGCGAGATTCAGGGGTTACGTGCTCTTGCGGCAATACTAGTTCTGGTTTTCCATGCCAAGTTTCTTCCAGGTGGTTTCGTTGGGGTAGACATTTTCTATGTTATTTCTGGTTTCTTGATTACTGGGCTTCTCCTTAAAGAGTTAAATAGCAATGGACGAATATCATTAAAGGCATTTTATCTACGACGCAGTAAGAGATTATTGCCGGCTTCGTTCTTGGTTCTATTCATAACTGCAATCGTTGCCTGGTTGTTACTGCCACCAATCTCACGTGGCTCGATTGGGCGAGATTTAATTGCCACAACTCTCTATGTTTCGAACTACCTTTTCGCGTGGTGGCAAAATGACTATCAAAATCTAAATGCTGTCCCTTCCCCCTTTATTCACTATTGGTCTCTCGCCGTTGAAGAGCAGTTTTATCTCTTTTGGCCGATTTTCATTATTGCTCTCGCAAAACTTAAGAGTTCTAGGAAGTTTCTAATTGGCTTCTGGTCGGTAACAATAATTACCTTTGCCCTCGGTGTTTGGTTAACCGTACTTGCCCCAATCTGGGCGTTTTATTCGCTACCGACTAGAGCTTGGGAGTTAAGTATTGGCGCCCTAATCGCGCTTCTACCAAGGCTACAGAATCAAAAGCGCGTTGTTGCGATCATTGGATTAGTCGCGCTCTTGGTAAGCACCTTTTGGTTTAGTGAGGAAACTGCTTTCCCAGGTTTCTATGCCTTATTGCCAGTACTGGGCACCGCCGCCCTGTTATCTAGTATTGGTAATTGGCCCAACCCAATAAAGTGGTTAGCAACAAATCGCATTTCACTTTGGCTCGGGAAAATTTCATATCCACTATATCTCTGGCATTGGCCCGTGCTGGTTTTGCCAATCGCATTGCTTTCGCGTGACCTACTAGTCTGGGAGCGAATAGTCGCACTTTTGATCACTGTGTTATTAGCTGATCTCACAAATAGATTTGTGGAAGAGCCGTTACGAGTCAAAGACATTTCGCCGCGTCGGCTAATTCAAATTGTTGGCTTGGCCATGGTTCTCTCTGTTCTTTTAGGACTAGGAATTATGAAAACAACCACCTCGTCTATTTTGGTTGACGGGAAGCAAACTACTTTAGCTAGCATCGAAGCGCGTCCGATTACCTATGAAAATGGCTGTCACCTTAATTATCATCAATCTATTTCTCCATTATGCGAGTTTGGAAAACTTGATTCGACTAAAACAGTAGTTCTATATGGTGATTCACACGCAGCTCAATGGTTTCCGGCCTTAAACAAATTAGCAGATGAGAAGGGCTTCAAATTAATAAGCCTGACTAAATCTGCCTGTCCTTCTATAGCTGTAACCCGAGCTAGCGTCGGCGCATTCCAAATGAAGAATTGTGAAGAATGGCGCTCAAGTGCCATTTCTCGAATCGCTCTTATGAAGCCTGATCTAGTGATCCTTTCTTCATTTGAACATTACAGCCCGATTGGTGATCCGCGAAAGGTTGAAGAATGGTGGGTAGCTGGATCGAAGAAGAGTTACCAAATTCTGCAGCCATTGTCTCCAAAGTTAATTTACCTGCTTGATACTCCTCTACCCGATCGAAATATTCCCGATTGCTTGGCAACAACACGCGCGGATAGATGCATAGCGAACGACGAAAAAGGTCTTCCTCAAGTCGCAGATTTCCAAATCATTAAACCCTCCATCTGGTTATGCGAGAGTGACTGTCCCGGAACTGTTCGCGGAAATGTCGCATACCGTGACGCCTCGCACATAAGTGTTGCGACATCACTCGAACTTGCCGATCGACTTTGGTTGGCCTTGCTCGGTCACGGTTTTTCCCTTTAATGTGGCAGGATTACCGACATGGCTGAACTGACTTACTACTGCGGAACAATGGATAGCGGTAAGTCGACCCTTGCGCTGCAAACTGCGCATAATCACCAGAGTCGCGGCCGAACTGGCCTTATTTTTACCAATCAAGATCGTGCTGGCGTTGGCGTAATTTCATCTCGACTCGGTCTGCAAAGTGCCGCCATTGAGGTAGCGCCCGAATTAGATATTCATAAATTTGTGGTTGACCAGTTGTCAATCGGGTCTCGAGTTGATTACATAATTTGTGATGAAGCACAGTTCTACGAACCAAATCAGATAGATCAATTAGCGCGCATCGTTGACGGTCTTGGTATTGATGTTTATGCCTTCGGAATTTTGGCCGACTTTAGAACTAAACTTTTTCCTGGTTCCGCGCGTTTAGTCGAACTTGCAGATCGAGTTAATACCTTACAAGTCGAAGCGCTATGTTGGTGTGGCCAACGAGCAACGCACAATGCGCGCACCATAAATGGCGTGATGGTTACAGAAGGCGAACAAGTTGTTGTTGGCGATACTAATAAGGTAGATGAAGTCGCATATGAAGTTCTCTGCCGCCGCCATCACATGCGCCAGCTAACTGCTCGAGTTTCTAGAGCAGGACACACATCAGAGGATCCACTACCCTTCAACTCATGAACGTACGTGGACTAGCCGCCTTAACTGCCAATGCACCGTTAACTCCTTACACATTTAGCAGACGCGATATAGGTCCTAACGACGTCGCGGTTGCTATTAAGTATGCGGGTATCTGTCACTCGGATATCCATCAAGTGAAAGAAGAATGGGGCGGCGCCATTTTTCCCATGGTGCCAGGTCATGAAATTTCAGGCGTCGTTAGCTCAATCGGATCTGCCGTCAGTAAATTTGCAGTTGGTGACTTGATTGGGATTGGCGTTTTTATTGACTCTTGTCGCAACTGTGCAAATTGCAATCAAGGACTCGAGCAATACTGCGAAAGCGGAATGACACCTACCTACAACGGATTAGAACGAGATGGCATCACGCCAACAATGGGTGGCTACAGCGACGGTTATGTAATCAATGAGAATTACGCAGTTAAGATTCCTGCCAATTTAGATTTAGCGGCCGTAGCACCTTTGCTCTGTGCCGGAATCACGTTGTACTCGCCCTTGAAGTACTGGAACGCTGGCCCTGGTAAAAAAATTGCGGTTATGGGCTTTGGTGGATTAGGTCATATGGGCGTGAAGTTCGCGCATGCAATGGGTGCCGAAGTAACTGTTCTCTCGCACTCCCCAAGCAAAGAAGCTGATGCTCGCAAATTGGGTGCCGATCATTTTGTAGTTACCAGTGATCCTGCGCAACTAAAAAACGTAAAGCGAAGTTTTGATCTTATTCTCAATACCGTAAGTGCTGAACACAATATAAATGATTACTTGGGGCTGCTTGCGACCAATGGCACCCTCGTTGTAATTGGACTTCCTGGAGTTCCGTTTGCAGTAAATGCTGACTCACTTTTATCAGGACGACGCTCCATGGCCGGATCAATGATTGGTGGCGTTTCCGAAACCCAAGAGATGCTCAATTTCTGCGGTGAGAAAAATATTGTGAGCGAGATTGAGTTAATTGACGCAAGTTATGTAAATGAAGCATATGAGCGCACCATCAAAAGTGATGTGCGCTTTCGCTTCGTTATTGATATTGCGACGCTCTAAACAAATTGATGCACCAGAAGCGCAAAGACTGGCGCGATAGCTAGAGCTGGCAATAAATTAGCGACAGCGACCTCTTTGATTTTCAAAAGTTTTAGTGCGATACAAAGCAACATCAGACCACCTACAATCGTCATAGCGGCAATTTGGTAGCCACTTAAAATCGAACCCAGTCCAAGACCAACTATCGTCCAGGCACCTTGGTAGATACCAACTGGGATTGCAGATGCGGCTACTCCCCAACCCAGTGAGGTGGCAAAGGCCATCGCGGCAAAAAAGTCGAGAGTAGATTTCAAAATCAATTGATCTATGCCGGTTCCCATTCCATCGCTTATGGAACCCAGAATTGCTAACGGTCCGATGGCAAATAGCAAAGAGGCAGTTACGAATCCTTCGGTGAAAGGGCTCTCCTTCGATGCACGAAAGCGATTGCGTAAATTCTCACCTAAAACTTCAAGCTTCTCTTCCAGATGCAAGGCGCTTCCGATTAACGCGCCAATCAAAAGCGAACCTAGAACACAAAGAAGTGTCCAACCTTTTGGGAGTGCTGCCACATATTCAGAAGACCAAAGCGGGATCAGCGCACTTGCGGCCGCCAACAAAGTAACTAGCCCCAGAATGTCTGTTACTAAATCACGTAACTTCTCACTAACCCGGGAACCTATTAAGACGCCCAGAGCCGCACCACCAATGATGGTGAATACATTTATTAAAGTGCCGAGCCCAGGGAATTCCATAAGACGCAATAGTATCTCTCGCTAGGCCGATGTGGGCTATCCTCGGCAGATGTCATTCACAACGCGATTTATGGAATTTTTACGTCCACATAAAACAATTCCGATTACGCCATGGCGCGCAGAAAGTCGTTGGGATCTCTCAGTTTCGCGCGTTGCAATCCTTTTCTTTGGCTTATTTATCTTTGGCATTGGTGATTCGTTGCTGATTCAATCAAACATGGGAAATGCACCATGGTCGGTATTGGCGCAGGGACTCGCGAAAACTTTCAATTCTGAGATCGGTCTGCTTACTTTTATTATCAGCGCCATAGTTCTGCTGCTCTGGATCCCGTTGAAAGAAAAACCAGGTTTCGGAACAGTTTCAAATATCGTAATAATCGCGGCCGCTATTCAAATCGGTATTGATTTCATTCCTGAAGCTGGAAATTCCTTCATTGGTTTGATCTACATTTTTCTTGGTATCGCACTCGTTGGCGCAGGCTCGAGCCTTTACATAACTTGCGGGCTTGGTCCTGGGCCACGTGACGGACTAATGACTTCAATTCATCATAAAACCGGGATTCGAGTCGGTCGAGTTCGCTTGGCCATCGAAGGAACGGTATTGATCTTGGGCACGCTTCTTGGTGGGCGACTTGGGCTCGGAACAGCACTTTTTGCCCTCCTAATCGGGCAATCCATCGCAATTTTCTTGGGAATCGTGGCTCGTCTTACCTCAAATACTTCTCAGTAAGCCCTAGGTTTACTCATAAGTTCCCTACGTTGGCTAGACGTCATTTAGCCCGGAGTCGCAACCACCTTCGTTAACAAAATCAGAAAGGCACCACCTTGACTAAATTTCTTGATAGTTATTTCAAGATCTCAGAACGCGGTTCTACAGTTTCAACAGAAATCCGCGGAGGTCTAGTTACCTTCTTCACCATGGCTTACATCGTGGCCTTAAATCCAATCATTCTGGCTTACTCACCAGATGCAGATGGACAATTCTTATTCGGCGGTGCAGCACCTGCACCAGCAATGGTCGCAGCAACTACAGCTCTTATTGCTGGCTTACTAACAATCTTGATGGGCGCAGTTGCTAATTATCCGTTAGCGCTTGCAACTGGTCTGGGATTAAACACATTCGTGGCAGTCGGTATTGCATCCAAGATGACCTGGGCTGCTGCTATGGGTCTTGTTGTTCTTGAAGGTCTAATCATCTTGGTCTTAGTGCTGACCGGTTTCCGCGTCGCAGTATTTAAGGCAGTACCACCTCAAATTAAAATCGCAATCTCAGTTGGAATTGGTCTATTCATCGCGCTAATTGGTTTAGTTGATGCTGGCTTTGTACGCCGTACTGCAGCCGGACCAGTTCCTGTTGGTCTTGGTGTTAACGGAAATCTAGTTGGCTGGCCAACAGTCGTATTCGTATTCGGAATTATATTAATCGTCGCTTTGATGGTACGCAAAGTTAAAGGCGCGATCCTAATTGGCATCGTTGGCGCAACTGTCGTTGCCGTTGTTATCCAGAAGATCTACAACATTGCACCTGGATTCACTGCTGGCAATCCACCAACAATCGTTGACGGTGGCTGGGGTCTTAACATTCCAAACGTTCCAACCGACATTGTTGCAACCCCTAACTTCGACTTCAGTGGTCAATTCGATCTATTCGGAGCATTCCAAGTTGATAACGTAACTTTGGTTGCAGCTATTCTGCTTCTCTTCACCTTGCTACTCTCAGACTTCTTCGACACAGTCGGAACCGTTACTGCAATTGGTCACGAAGCTGGATTAGCAGACAAAGATGGAAACGTTGATAATATTCAGAAGATCCTGCTTGTTGACTCAGTTGCTGCCGCAGCAGGTGGCGCTGCAGGTATTTCTTCAAATACTAGCTACATCGAATCAGCATCCGGTGTTGGTGAAGGAGCTCGCACAGGGCTTGCTTCAATAGTTACAGGTATCGCATTCTTGTTAACTACTTTCTTAGCGCCTCTCGTAGCGATTATTCCTTACGAAGCTGCTACCCCAGCATTGATCATTGTTGGATTCCTAATGATGACTCAGATTAAGAATATTGATTGGGATGATCTAGGAATTGCAATTCCAGCATTCTTGACAATTATTTTGATGCCATTTACCTACAATATTTCTGTTGGTATCGGCGCTGGTTTCATTACCCACGTATTAATCCGCGTATTCCAGGGACGTGCTAAAGAGATTCATGCTCTGCTCTACTTAGTATCTGCTCTATTCGTGGTTTACTTCTTATCTTCACCAATTAATAACTGGGTTGGTTAAGCTAAAAACGAGTTAAGCGGAAACGGGCCACGAGTAATCGTGGCCCGTTTTCTTTTACCCTAGTTTCCAATCGATAGGCGTTTGGCCTCGAGATCTTAGAATGTCGTTGCAACGGGTGAAGGGCTTACATCCGAAGAATCCTCGATAAGCCGAAAGTGGGCTTGGATGAACGGATTCAATTCGCGCATCAGCGGCAAAGACAGAGCCAATTTTCTGAGCGTGACTTCCCCACAAGATTGCGACCGATCCTTGAGTCGCTAACGCCGCAAGAACTGCCGAGGTAATTTCTTGCCAACCAATCGAAAGATGAGCTCTCTTATTCTTGAGATTTAACGATAATGAAGTGTTAAGGAGTGCAACACCATTGTCGGCCCAGTTACTTAAATCCCCATTTATTGGCTGAGGAAATCCGGTGTCGGAGCAATACTCGGTGAAAATATTTCGCAGCGAGGCAGGCAACTTAGTAATACCAGGATCAACACTAAAAGCTAAGCCATTCGCGTAACCAGGGGTCGGGTATGGATCTTGGCCAATAATAACCACTCGATAATTAGCTATAGGTTTACTAAAAACTCGAAAAACATTATCTATAGGCGGTGCTATTTCTTCACTTTCTAGTTGTTCAATTATTAGATCTAGTTTTGCCTGGTGCGGTTCAAATATTGCTGACCAACTTGGGTCAATTTGCGCGAGCAAAGAACCGAGCGCCTTCTTTGGTCACAGTAAGAGAGTAATTAAAAACGCTGGAAACATTAGCTGAAGTGAGCACTTCGTTAATCTCGCCAGCAAATGCGATCTGGCCGTTCTTGATTAACAAGGCATGGGTAGTTCCGGCTGGGATTTCTTCGAGATGATGCGTCACAATTATCGATGCTGGTGCAAGCGGATCACTAGCAAATGTAGCGAATCTCGTTAATAGATCCTCGCGCCCAGGTAAATCTAACCCAGACGTTGGCTCATCCAGCAGGATTAATTCGGGGTCAACCATAAGCGCACGAGCAATAGTTACCCGTTTACGTTCGCCTTCACTTAGCGTTCCGTAGGTTCGATCACCGAGTTGACGAACGCCAAAGGTTGTAAGCAACGCAACTGCTCTTGATTCATCCCAAAGGTCATAACTTTCATTCCATCTTCCGCTAATTGCATATGCGGCAGTTAAGACAACATCGCGTACAAGTTCATCATCAGGAATCCCGGTTGTGCTATTTGCCGACACCAAACCGATTCGAGTTCGCAATTCGAAGAGATCAACTCGACCCATTTTCTGATCCAAAATTTCTGCGTGTCCTGAGGATGGATAAATCCGTGTTGCAATTAGTTGGAGCAGAGTTGATTTGCCCGCACCGTTGGGACCTAAAATTACCCATCGTTGGCCGCTTTTGAGAGTTAGCGATAATGGCCCCAGGATTGTCGCGGGACCACGACGAACAGTAATCTCGTCGAGCTTTAAAACGGTATCACTAGCCATAGAGCGAAAAGATAGCGTGAATTCAGGGTAATCTGCGCATATGAGCAGCGATGCGCAACACACTGGCCTAATTCTTCTTACCGGAACCGATGCCCCTGGAATCACCCAAGCGCTCTTTGCGACCCTCGAACCCTTCGCCATCACAGTTCTAGACATTGAGCAGGTAGTAATTAGCGATCGGCTCATATTGACTGTCTTAATCGGTTTAAGCCCCGCTCATGCCAAAGCTATCGAGACCGATCTAGCAGAGTGCGCCCTCAAGTTAGACGTCGATATCGCAACACTGTTCTCTGATTCCACAACAAGTTCAATTCAAGCTAAAACCGGGCTATTACATGTAGTCGCTCTCTCTCAGAAGCTGCAACCTGCTGCAATCTCTCAAATCGCAAGTGCAATCACTCAGCAAGGCGGAAATATTGAACGCATCTTCCGCACGGCTTCATACCCAATAACCGCCGTCGAATTTCAAGTATCTGGCGCCTCAGTAGATCAATTGCGCACTTCGCTAGCGCTTGTCGCTCGTGATTCAGGAGTAGATATTGCCGTCTCCCCTGGCGGCTTGGCACGTCTAGCTAAGAAACTAGTCGTCATGGATGTTGACTCAACTTTAATTCAACAAGAAGTTATTGAGTTATTAGCTGCAAAAGTGGGTGTCGCTGATCAAGTAGTTTCAATCACGGCTGCTGCAATGGCGGGCGAATTAGATTTTGCCCAATCTCTACGCGCAAGGGTCGCATTACTTGCTGGCGCCCCAGAAAGTATTCTGGCCGAAGTCCGTAACGAAATTGCACTAACTCCAGGTGCTCGTACGCTAGTCAAAACTTTGCAAAAATTAGGACATGAAGTCGCAGTTGTTTCAGGTGGATTTACAACAGTGATTGAACCCTTACTGGGCGAGCTAGGTATTGTGAATTATCGCGCTAATACCCTCGAAATTTCTGATGGAAAACTAACCGGAAAAGTTATTGAACCAATTATTGATCGCGCGGGGAAAGCGCAGGCGCTGCGCGATTTCGCAGACAAAGTCGGGGTAACTCTGGAACAAACAATTGCAATCGGTGATGGGGCAAATGATCTAGACATGATCGCTGCAGCTGGTCTAGGTATCGCATTTAATGCCAAGCCCGCAGTCAAGGCCGCTGCCGACAGTTCACTTAGTGCGCCGTATTTAGATTCAGTTCTGTATCTACTGGGCATCTCGCGTGAAGACGTGGAAGCGGCAAATATTTAAGTCTGAACGCTACAAGCGACAGGCGTGAATATCAGTAACTAGAATGCCGCGAGCACCAATAGCCCACAAATCATCCATAACTGCATTGGTCTCTTTGCGTGGGACCATCGCGCGAACTGCGACCCAATCACTTTTTTGCAATGGTGAAATAGTTGGTGACTCAAGGCCAGGGGTTAATTCGCAAGCTGCATCTAACGCACTCTTGGGAATATCGTAATCAAGTAAGACATATCGTCTGGCAGTTACTACCCCTTGAAGGCGACGGATCAAAATTTCTAAACCATCGGCTTGCACAGCATTCTTAATTAGTACCGCTTCGCTTTGCAGGATAGGTTCTCCAAAAGTCATCAAACCTGCTTGGCGCAACGTGTTACCAGTACTAACTACATCGGCAATAACATCGGCAACGCCAAGTCGAACGCTACTTTCGACAGCACCATCAAGACGAACTACTTGTGCGGTAATATTAAGTTCTGTTAAATGTGCTTCAACTAATCCAGGGTAAGCAGTTGCAATTCGCTTTCCAGCAAGATCGCTTACCTTCCAGTCTCGATCGGCAGAGCCCGCAAATCTAAAGGTTGAACCACCGAAACCTAGGTTTAAAATTTCTTCAGCAGCTGCGCCGGAATCAATCAATAAATCTCTACCCGTTATGCCAGCTTCGAGTTCGCCAGAACCTACGTAAATTGCAATATCTCGTGGTCGCAAGTAATAGAACTCGACATTATTCTCAGGATCAATCAGAACTAAGTCGCGAACATCAACTCGTTGGCGATAGCCGGCCTCTTTAAGTATCTCTGCCGATGCATCTGCCAGTGAACCTTTATTTGGAACTGCAATTCTTAACATCTTGAACTCCTAGAGATATCGGTAGACATCATTGATTGAAATCTGGCGAGCGAGCATCAAAACTTGCAAGTGATAGAGCAGTTGACTGATTTCTTCAGCTAGAGCCTCATTGCCTTCATGTTCGGCCGCCAGCCATACCTCACCGGCTTCTTCTAATATCTTCTTGCCAATTGAATGGACGCCTGCTTCGAGAGCAGCCACAGTTGCCGAGCCCGGGGTCTGTTCTGCAACCTTTTCGGTTAACTCAGTAAAGAGAGATTCAAATGACTTCATGAGCAGAGTTTACTTGACGCACGCAGATCATGAGCAACAATTGATCTTCGATCTAATCAGTGGCTGACTGGGCTTTCTCGCGCAGATTTGTGACCATTTCTGCTGGATTAGCACTATTAAATACAGCGCTACCTGCGACAAAGGTATCCGCACCGGCTTGGGCGGCTGACTCGATGGTCTCTAAGGAAATTCCACCATCGACTTGCAACCAGATTGCTCGTGACCCAATTTCTTTTCGAGCTTTTGCAATCTTCGGTAATTGGTCGGTCATAAATTTCTGTCCACCAAAACCGGGTTCAACTGTCATGATCAAAAGCATATCGATCTCATCTAGAAACTCTAGATAAGCCTCAAGTGAAGTTTTAGGTTTCAGAGCAAGAGATGCGCGGGCACCATTGCTTCGAATAGCACGCAAAGTTTGTCGAATATCCTTGGTTGCTTCAGCATGAATCGTCACACTGGCGCAGCCAACTTCAGCATACTTTGGTGCAATTTGATCGACATCCGCAACCATCAGATGCGCATCAACTGGCAACTTACTCGCTTTTATTATTTCGGATGCCTTAGCAAAATCAAAAGTAAAATTAGGAACAAAAATATCATCCATCACATCTAGGTGAACCAGATCAGATGTACTGGAAATTCGTTCAATCTCGCCACCGAGATCGCTGAAGTCTGCGTTGAGAATGCTGGGGGTAATTCTGATCTGGTGAGCCATGAGTTAAAGCCTAACTCGACTTCCGGAAGATGGTCATGAACATTGCATCCGTGTTATGAATCTGCGGCCAGAGCAATAGCGAACCATCATCATTCGCACTTACGAGACCGGCTGGGAAGAATGGCCTTAAATCCACTTTTTGAAGATCGGGATGCTTTTTCAACATTGCTGACACTTGAAACTTTGTCTCAGCTAAATGGGGCGAGCAAGTGACATACGCAAAGAAACCATTTGGATTTAGGACTGAGATCGCGGCATCGCTTAATTCGACCTGCAAATCAGTAAGAGTTCTTAGGTCGGCAAGTGTGCGTCGCCAGCGTACTTCAGGACGTCGCCTGAGTGCCCCTAAACCAGTACATGGCACATCTGCCAAGATGGCATCGAAGGTGCGCCCAGTTTTGGAAATCTCTCGACCATCGCCGACAATCACTTGTCCGAACTCAACAACTTGGGAAACCAAATTTGCACGTGGCTGCGAAATCTCATTCGCTGTAAACGTGTGATCGCCAAGTGCCGCGATACTTGAAATTAGTGCGGCTTTACCGCCTGGGCCCGCGCAGAGATCGAGCCAATCGTGTGAATCTTTACTGACTGCAGCAAATATCTGTGCAACTAATTGCGATCCTTCATCTTGTACCCCCGCACGTCGATCTCTAATTGCCGAGATGGCACCCGGTGAACCTGAGAGTCGAACACCGTAAGGTGAATATTGGGTTGGAACTCCCCCAAGTTCGATCAATTCTGCTTGAGTTGAGCGACCGGGCCAAGAAACTAACGTTGGTTGAGCAGGGATGTTGTTGGCAATTAACGCCGTAGTTACATCAACTTCATTCTTAAGCAAGTCAAAGTAGGCCGAGACGATCCATTGTGGATGTGAATACTGGATCGAAAGTCTCTCGATCGGATCCTTTATTTCGCTGAGTGGAGCTAACCATTCTTCGAGTGATCTCTTTAATACTGCGCGAAGTAATGCATTTAGAAACGAACCCTGGGCTTCGCCTAGTCGTTTGCGAGCAATATCAACCGAGGCAGAAACAGCCGCATGATCAGGAACTCGCATCTCATGAATTTGTTGCAGCGCCATGCGGCCAACATCTATTACGCCAGGGTCAACTTCAGCCCAAGGACGATTGGAAACTTGTGCCAAAATCCAATCATGACGACCTTGCATACGTAAGGTTCCGTAGAGCAATTCGGTAGCAAATGCTTTATCGCGATCATCGAATTTGCTCGCACCGAGTGCTTGTGGCAAGAGTAGATTCGAGTAACCATCGCTACGATTTACTTCAGTCAATAAATCGAAAACTAGAAGTCTGACAGCATCTGGATTAGCGCGCTTATAGGTACGCGGAACCGGCTTATTCAAGGATTTCGCTTTCTTCAAAACGTGCTCCATTAGCCCAAGCCACTGCAGCCATAGCTTTTTTACCAGCAGGAGTGACTTCTAAAAGCTCGACTGCACTTGTCGCAGTCCCGACCAGGACCGAGCCAGCTACGAGAGATATTTGCCCTACCGGAAGCGAGTGCTCTGATTGCTTTGCTTTGGTTACTCGTAATACTTCGCCGCGAAACTTTGTCGTTGCTCCTGGGTTGGGCGCAAAACCCAGAATTTTATTAACCGCTTCAGCGGCACTTACAGACCAATTAATCTGCGCTTCGGTTTTAGATAATTTTGGGGCAAGCGTGGCTTCTTCATGGTTCTGAGCAACCGGTTTTACTCCATTTTGAATTGCATTGAGTGTGGTTTCGATAGCAGCTGGCCCAAGTAGTGCCAATTCAGAAAGCAATTCGCCAGCCGTAGTGTTTGGCTTGATGAAAGATTTAATCTGCACATAAATCGGACCAGTATCCATTCCGGCCTCTAACTGAAAGACCGAAATTCCAGTCTCTGTTAATCCATTAATAATTGCTCGTTGAGCAGGGGCTGCTCCCCTTAGCTTTGGCAAAAGGGAAAAATGTAGATTTATAAAGCCATGCTTGGGTTGCTCGAGAATAAATCCTGGCAGCAATACGCCATAACCAATCGTGATAACCAAATCGATTGCTTTTAGGCGATCATCAAAATCAACCGCCTTATTAGGACAATATAAATCAATACCGTGATTGGTAGCCCAGTTGGATACTGCGGTTGGAGTTAACTCGCGACCTCTTCCGACTTGGCTATCTGGACGTGAAATGATCAGCGCTAGGTCGTGTTCTGAAGCTAATAGATATTCGAGCGTCGGAATTGCAACGTCCGGTGAAGCGGCAACCGCTATTTTCACTAGTTTCCTAAGCCATTTGTAAAATGCGGCGAAACCTTTATGACTGGTGCAGTTCCGTTTGCGATAGCTGAACCAAACCATTCAGACTCACGGATCTCTTTCATGGCTAATTTGCGATCTGCTGTTGTGAGACGGTCAATGAAAACAATTCCATCAAGGTGGTCAGTTTCGTGTTGAATCGCACGCGCCAATAGTTCGCTGCCTTCAACCATGATCGGATCGCCATACATATTAAAACCCTTTGCAACTACTCTCATGGCACGAGGGGTCGGATACCGCAGATCGGGAAAACTCAAACATCCTTCTTCGCCATCTTGGAGTTCATCGCTGAGATCTAAGATTGGGTTAATTAAATGCCCTAGCTCGTCGTCGACATCCCAGACAAAAACTCGAAGTGATACCCCAATCTGAGGAGCAGCCAAACCGGCGCCAGGTGCTTCAAGCATCGTGTCAGTTAAATCAGCCACTAAGTTACGCAATTCTTTATCGAAATCGATAACGTTCGCCGCCGGAGTGACCAGAACTGGGTCTCCAAATAAGCGGATTGGTTGAATTGACATGGGTGCAATCCTATCAAGCAACCAGCTTTAATCGAGCGAGTAAGGATTCACGCGATACGCAAGTGAGGCCTTTTTCGATATTGCTCGCCTCTTATTGATCTCGCGTAGCAAAGAAACTAACTCCTCCTGTTCGGCGGGGTCAACAAGTAACGTGAGTTTCGGACCATCACTTGCACTTGAAGTCGGGCCATAAGCTCGAAGCGATTTAGGGGCACGCGCTTCTTGCTTTGCTTTCTCTAAGCCTTGCTTAAGTCTTGAAAGTTCGCTCGATTCAGCCATGATAAGAATTGCCCCTGAAATCGGTGGCAATTGAAGCGCAATTCGCTGTTCTATCTCTCGCTTTGAAATAGTTCCTGGATTCCAGGTAGTTAGAGCACTTGTAATCGGTGCACCATCTTCGTGCACTAACGCGATGGTTCCGGTTTCGCTCACAAGTGCACTTGCCGCGAAAAAGTTTGAGTATGCCCGTTCAACTCCATTTGAAGCCGTCGAACTCAAGAATCGATCGACTTGCAATATCACGACCGCTGAATAACCTAACTTGGCGATTGGTTCAACTCCTGGCGTGGAAATAACTAGCGCTGGATCAGCGCCCACGGATTCGCGCGATTCATTACCTGTCGATTGAATAACTACTTGATTTGGAAATGAGCGACCGATTTCTTCAGCAAATCTTTCAATGCCTCGACTGGCCAAGAATATTCTCGCCTCACCACACCAGCCACACTTCCAGTTCTGAAATACCTTGCTACATAGAACACAGACTGGGTCGCTCTTGGCGCTGGCTTTGTAAAGTTTTCCACCACATTCACAGAGCGCGACATTTCGACATTTCGCACAGCTAATTGCCGTCGCATAACCTTTTGCTGGAACTAGGAAAAGAACGGGTCCTACCAAAAGTGCTTTTCTGACGAGTTGATAAATCTTAGTAGGGATCAATTCCCCGTTACTGCTTGGTTGAGCCAACACTGAAACTTTCTCACGATTTGCCTTGTAAATGATCTCCTTAGTCTCAATATCAATTGCGACATCAAGGCTCGGAACATAACCAACTAAATGAAGAACTAGGTTGGAAAGTTTCATTCGTAGCCAGGCCACTTCGCGAGCGTTCCAATGAGGCGATCGCCGCTCGTAATAATGCTCGCTATTTTCTTGGTACAGATAGATCTCGGTTAGATTCGGGATAGGCGCAAAAATAGCCGCCCGCATTCCGATAATGAGGTTTGTCTGTCCAAGTGATACTTCTAGGAAATTTTGATATCGCTCGGATCTCGGCAAACCGGAGTCTAAGGATTTGAATTCTAATCCAGCCAGGTTTAATTCAGATATTAAATGATTCAGATCGCGAGCTGTTGGGACTATAACCAATTTGGCCCCATTTGATTTACTGTCAACGATCAGAGAAATTAGGGCCGAAATGGGATCCTTTTTTGGTGGCAACAAATGAAAATACGCGACCATTCCTGATTTCGTCGCAACTGAGTTGGTCGAAGGCGAAAGATTCTTTTCGCTAGTAGCAACCCGTGGCGGAATAGCGCTACGAATAACATCGTATGGCGACCCACCCCAATAGGTGGCAGTCAGGTTTATAAGTTCTAGAGTTTCAGGAGTTGCTACAGCAAACTCCCCCAGTAACTTATAGATTGATTTCAATTCTCTGGAATCAGTATTCGCAGCTATTCGGTCGGTGACAATTCCTTCGAGGTGTTTCTCCTTGAAAGGTACTTGTACTCGTGAACCAATCTTGACCTGTGCGCTCAGCTTCTCCGGAATTAAATATGAAAATGGTTCAACTAGAGTCGAAATTCCAGAATCTACCCAGACACTTGCTACAGGTAGATCGGTAGCAGCCGGCCCAGCAGGTTGTGCAACTTGTTGAATCTTTAACTTTAACGGCCGCAGCATGTGCCTTAGTCTATGAGATGAACTTTAGAGTGGGAGCAATTACTTGATCGCGGCTTGTAGCGCTGCTGCCCGATCAGTTTTTTCCCATGAGAATTCAGCTAACTCGCGACCAAAGTGTCCATAAGCGCTGGTGAGCGAATAAATTGGTCGCAATAGATCGAGATCACGAATAATTGCTGCAGGACGAAGATCAAAGACCGCAAGAACAGCGTCTTGAATCTTTGCTACCGGAACTTTCTCGGTGCCAAATGTTTCAATAAATAGTCCAACTGGCTGAGCTTTACCAATTGCGTAGGCAACTTGTACTTCGCAACGTGAAGCCAGGCCGGCTGCGACAATATTCTTGGCAACCCAACGCATCGCATAAGCCGCAGAACGATCCACTTTTGAAGGATCCTTTCCGCTAAATGCGCCACCGCCGTGACGGGCCATGCCGCCGTAAGTATCAACGATGATCTTGCGACCAGTTAATCCAGCATCTCCCATCGGACCGCCAATTACGAAGCGGCCGGTCGGATTAATCAAGGTGCGCAGGTCGGCCTTTGGCAGATCAATGTCGGCTAATACTGGCTTGATTACATATTCAATAATCTCTGGTGTGAGTTTCTTAGCTACATCAACATCTGCGCTGTGTTGAGAAGAGATCACAACGGTATTAAGAGCAATCGCTTTGTCGCCTTCGTACTCAATAGTCACTTGAGTTTTTCCATCTGGACGCAAGTAAGCCAATTCGCCAGATTTGCGAACTAGCGATAAACGTTGTGCCAATTTATGTGCCAATGAAATTGGCAGTGGCATCAATTCCTTGGTGTCTTCACACGCGTAACCAAACATCAAACCTTGGTCACCCGCACCTTGTAGATCAAGTGGATCTATCGAAGAATCCAAGCGCTTTTCGTAAGCATCGTCGACACCCTGTGCAATATCTTGTGATTGTTGACCGATTGATAGCGAAACGCCACATGAATTTCCATCAAAGCCTTTATCTGATGAGTCATAACCAATAGCCAAAACAGTATCGCGGACAATACTCATTACGTCGGCATATCCATTTGTAGTTACTTCACCTGCGACATGAACTTGGCCAGTGGTAATCAAGGTTTCAACTGCAACGCGCGACTTTGAATCTTGGCTAAGCAGCGAATCCAAAATGGCATCAGATATTTGATCGGCGATCTTATCTGGATGACCTTCGGTTACTGATTCAGAGGTAAATAGGCGCTTTGACATTGGCTTAACTTAACTTATCAAGGGCTAGATCAAGTAATTGATTAGCAAGTGTCGCCTTGCTGCTCTTACTTACTGATAGTTCAACGCCTCCAGATGTAATGAATACACCTTGCGTAGTTTCACTACCAAAAATTTCGCCTGTAGAGACATCATTCAAATAGATTAAATCAAGTCCTTTTGCAAGTAACTTGCGGTTTGCTTCAGCAATATTTAGGGTAGTTTCAGCAGCGAATCCAACAATAACTTGGTTCTGTTTAACCCTAGCCAAGCCTGCTAATAAGTCTGGGTTCTGCGTTAAAGCAATCTCTTGGTATTGATCCTTTTTCAGCTTATCCGCAGTGACTGTAGTTGGGCGCGCATCGGCCACTGCTGCTGCCATTACAAGTAGGTCACAATTAGCAAATTCAGCAGAGAGCGCTTTGGATAACTCTTCAGCGCTTTCAACATAAATCACTTCAGCACCTATGGGAACCGGGATGCTTACATTTGCGCTAATAATCATTACTTGCGCACCACGATCTAAGGCAGCCTGTGCGACCGCATACCCTTGTTTACCCGAAGATCTATTTCCGATATAGCGAATTGGATCTATCGCTTCGCGAGTGCCACCAGCCGTTACTAGAACACGCTTTCCTTGTAGATCTTGCGTATTTGAAATGACACCGGCCAAATAGCTAAGAATCTCTGAAGTTTCCGGCAATCTTCCGATCCCACTATCAGCTCCTGTAAGTCGCCCAGAAGCTGGAACCATTACGTGAAAACCACGTTCTCTAAGAATTGCAACATTGGCGACGGTGGCCGGGTTATTCCACATATTTGGATGCATAGCTGGAACTAGTACTTTTACGGCGGTGCTTGCTAAAACTAAATTAGTTAATAAGTCATCGGCTCGACCCATAGCAATACGCGCAATTAAGTCTGCTGTGGCTGGTGATATTAAAATTAATTCATTCTCAGCAGCTAATTTCACATGACGAACTTCGTCGACTGACTCCCAAACTTGACTGGTAACTTTCTTGCCAGAGAGCGCTTCCCAGGTAGCCGTACCCACAAAATTAAGTGAGGAAGGAGTTGGAACAACGGTTACGTCGTAATTGCGCTCTTGTAAACGTCGCAATAAGTCACAAGATTTGTACGCCGCAATGCCGCCACCAACACCAAGAATTACTTTGCTAATTCGATTTGGCATCTTAAACAACTCCGCCTTAAAGAAAAGTGGATTTACGCGGTTGGTTCGAGATTCTCGATTGTCAATAAACCTTCGTTGATTTCACGGAGCGCAATTGAAAGTGGCTTCTCGTGAACATGTGTCTCAACTAGTGGTCCAACATACTCAAGTAGACCTTCGCCCAATTGTGAGTAGTAAGCATTGATCTGACGGGCACGCTTTGCAGCGTATAGAACCAAGCTGTACTTAGAGCCGGCCTTGTCGAGCAGTTCGTCGATAGGTGGATTTGTAATGCCGTCCATGTGTCCTCCAGATGCAAGCGCTTAATGAAATCTTCATTCAATATTGGGGTGGATCAAGAGGCCAAGGATACCAGTTCAGCCAGAACCTGGGTTACCGAGTGATTTACGATGCGATGGTCGAAATTAGGCGCATGCGCTAACTCTTCTTGGGCTAAAGCCAATCTTTGCGCCCTGCGTTCCTCGGTATCTGTCCCCCGAGCCTCGAGTCGAGAAACGAGCTCTTCCCATGATGGCGGCTCGAGAAATACTAAAATCGCTTCACTACTTACTTTACGTACTTGTTCGGCCCCGGCAATGTCTATTTCAAGCATTACATTTTCGCCGCGAGCTAGCGCCTCTTCCACTTGAATTTTCGGTGTTGCATACTTTGCGCCTGCAAATTCTGCCCATTCTAAAAATTCGTTATTGCTCTTGCGCAATTCGAACTCTTCATCAGATACAAAAAAGTAATCAACGCTATCTTGTTCGTTATGTCGTGGTTCCCTGGTGGTAGCGCTAACTGAAACATAGAACTTCGAATTCTTGCGCAGTTCTTTAGCGACTGTACTTTTGCCAACTCCGCCAGGACCTGAGAGAACAATTAGTTTTCCGCGCTGCTTATGTGTCGGCGCTGCAAATTCTGCTAATAGAGCTGGTAGTTGCTTTGCACCAAGACCTTGAATTCGACGAGTCGGCGAAATATTTAAACGTTCCATTACAGCTCGGGCGCGAACTTTTCCGACACCCGCAATGGATTCTAGAAGTTCGAAGACGCGCATTTTTGCAACCGCTTCATCGCTCTTACTGAGTTCGAACACTTGACCTAACGAGTACTCGCCGGTTTTCACTTGAGATTTTACTTCAGCGCGACGCTTGCGAGAGGTTGCAGCTTTCGCGAGAGCTCGCGCACGATCTTCGGGCGAGAGTTGCGGTGGTTGCATGGGTTAAATCTATCGGGCTATGAGCGGTTCACAAATCTGCGCCAAATTCTTAATGAATTCGGCCTGACCTTGACTCCAATAACGGGTAATCGGACGCCCGATAACCACGTAACTAGCCCCTGCATGAAGCGCCGCTAAAGGAGTCATAGTTCGCACTTGATCATCGGTAGGTGCGGTTGGATCTACTGGGCGGACCCCCGGCGTAATGATTGTTGGGTTTGTTCCGATTCGATTGCGTATCGCAGCAACTTCCATCGGTGAACAAACAATTGCCTTAGCTCCGGCGGTAATCGCCAGACTTGCCAGATTAACCGCACTGTCCAGTGCATTACCTTGGTAACCGATATCAGTTAAATCTTGATCACTTAAACGAGTCAGAATAGTTACTGCAGTTATTTCAGAATCGGGCAATTCTTTTACAGCAGCAGCGATCATTGCTGAACCACCAGAGGCATGGACAGTTAGAAATTTTGGATTCAATTCCGCAATAGCCGCAGCCGCTTGACCAACTGTGTTTGGAATATCGTGCAGCTTTAAATCTAGAAAGAGATCTAGTTCGTGATCAGCACAAACTTCACGTACACCGGCAGCACCGAAATTTAAGTAGAACTCAAGTCCTAATTTGATACCGGTGATATGCGGGGCAACTAGTTTGGCCCAGCTCTTCGCTATCTCGAGGTCAGAAGTATCGGTGGCTAAAATAATCGGCGCTTTCATCGGACGCTACTCTCAGGGCGATGCGCAAAACCAATCGCTTCGCGCATTGAACTAAAACCCTTATCGATCAGAATTTGACGCAATTCCTCTTGGATTTTCACAATCGCAGTGGGATTTCCAAAAGAAGCTGTTCCGACTGAAACACCGCTAGCACCTGCCAGGATTAATTCGAAAGCGTCTGCACCTGTTGAAACTCCACCCATTCCTAGAATCGGAACTTTGGGAAGCGCTTCGTGAACTTGATAAATCGCTCTTACCGCAATCGGTCGGATCGCAGGGCCAGATAAGCCACCAGTACGACCGCCCAAATGTGGTCGCATAGTATTCGGATTTATCACCATACCAAGTACGGTATTTATTAGAGCTATTCCATCGGCGCCAGCTTCTATAACGCCTTTAGCTATAGAAACAATGTCCGTCACATCTGGTGAAAGTTTCGCAATGATTGGTAGATCTCCACCGATGGTTCGACGAACACCTTCAATTACATGTTGAGCAGATTCGAGCTGGCAGGCAAATACCAGTCCGCGATTTTCTACATTAGGGCAAGAGATGTTTACTTCTAGCGCTGAAATGCCTGCAACACCACGAAGTCTGCGAGCCAAGGAGGCAAACTCTTCAGCGGTCTCGCCAGCAATAGAAACAATAATTCGCGCCTTTTGTTCAACTAGCCAGGGAATATCGTTGGCAAGAAATGCATCGATTCCTGGACCCTGTAGGCCAATTGAGTTCAACATGCCACTTGGAGTTTCAGCCATTCGCGGAGTTGCTCGGCCGGCGCGTGGTTTAGTCATGATTGATTTAGTAACTATTGCGCCCATTTCGCGCAGATCAAAAAATTGGGCTAACTCTTTTCCGGAACTTGCACAACCACTGGCTGTAAAAATTGGCGAAGGAAAGCAAGCAGTTCCGAGAGTCGTAGAAAAATCGAGTTGTGACATTACAACACCACTGTCTGTCCGACTAGATCCCATTCGATCTTTGCGCCATCCATTACCGGCCCGTCTATACAAGATCGCAGATTGCTTATTTTTCCAGCGTCATCTTTAACAGGTAGTACGCAAGTCATACAGATACCGATGCCGCATGCCATCGCTTCTTCAACAGCACACTGATGAACGACATCTCCCCCGTCAAGAATTTGGGAAATAGCTTTTAACATCGCCATTGGGCCGCATGAGTAAATAACATCAATTTGTAAATCAGTTATCAATTGTGCAATCGGTGTTGTTATGCGACCAGTTTCACCCATCGAACCATCTTCGGTGAAAATGCGAAGTGAATTAACGCTGCGCTTGCCTTCTAGGGGCGCGTAGATTTTTGCCGCAGTACTTGCGCCTAGCAACATATCTACCCGACAACCTCGCTCTTTAAGCACTTCGGCTAATCCGAATAATGGGGCTGATCCATAGCCGCCCCCAACTAGAAGTGCATTGACAGTCGTAGTAGGAATACCAAAAGCAGTGCCGAGTGGAAGTGCGATATCAATCTGAGCACCTTCAGGTAATCCGCACAGCCAACTAGAGCCACTACCGTGCGGCGCAACAATTAACTCAATTGTTCCGCCATATTGTGGCGACATTGCAGTACGCGAGATTGCAAACGCTCTTCGTAAAACCATTCTCGAGCTTGGTCCACCGACACTAATCGCAACAAAATTTCCTGGCTTACAGTGCGCTACTAATTCACCAACGCTAATCAGAATCTGGTGATACTGCCCAACTTTTTTGTTGCCAACGACGTTAGCTAATATCTGGGCAGCGTTGCGATTAATTCCAGCCATGGGTTAAGCCAACCATTTCTGGATAGATTTAACGCTCATCTCACCCTGTTGAAGGGCAGCAATTCCAGAAACAGCAGCCGAGAAGCCAGCTGTGGTCGTAATACATGGGATTGAACGCTGAATCGCCGCAGTTCTAATCATCCAACCATCGGCTCGCGTTCCTCGCCCAACCGGAGTATTAATTACCAAATCAATTTCGCCAGCATGAAGAAGATCAACAATGGTGCGTTCGCCCATAGCGCCTTGACCTTCAGAATATTTACGTACTTCGGTTACTGAGATGCCGGCTTCGCGTAGTGCTGTTGCGGTTCCAACAGTGGCCAAAATTGTGAACCCTAAATCAATTAATGACTTGGCAGGAGCGATCCCGTGAGCTTTATCTTTGTCTGCCAGAGATACGAAAACTTTTCCTTGCTTTGGAAGTGGCCCGAAGGCAGCAATCTGACTCTTGGCATAACTCTCACCGAAAGTTGCTGCGATTCCCATAACTTCACCGGTCGAACGCATTTCCGGACCCAGCACCGAATCAACTCCGCGACCATCGGCGCGACGGAAACGATTCCACGGCAATACAGCCTCTTTCACCGAAATTCCTTTAGCTTTTCCGTTTCCGTTCGGCAACAGACCTTCGGCGCGAAGTTGGGAAATTGTTGCACCGACTGAAATTCGAGCAGCAGCTTTTGCTAATGGAACACCCGTAGCTTTGCTCACAAATGGCACCGTACGCGATGCGCGAGGATTTGCTTCAAGTACATAAAGTTGCTCATCTGCGATCGCAAATTGAATATTAATTAGCCCACGAACTCCAACACCGCGAGCGATCTTTTCCGTCGCGACCAAGATTTCAGCTGCAGCACTTTCGGAAAGGGTCATCGCCGGCAAAACACAAGCGCTATCCCCAGAGTGAATACCAGCTTCCTCTATATGTTCCATAACACCACCAAGGAATAACTCTTCACCATCAAAAAGTGCGTCAACATCGATTTCAATTGCACTATCTAAGAATCTATCAACTAATACTGGGCGATCTGGCGTTATATCGGTAGCTCGTGCGATGAAACTTGAGAGCGAATCATCGTCATACACAATCTCCATGCCTAGACCACCTAGTACAAAGGAAGGTCGAACTAAGACTGGATAGCCAATCTCTTGTGCAATCGTGATGGCTTCCATTTGCGAGGAAGCCATTCCAAACTTAGGGGCAACCAATTCTTGACGGGCAAGAACTTCGCCAAATTCACCACGGTCTTCAGCTAAATTAATGGCATCAGGTGATGTTCCTAGAATGTTTACACCTGCAGCTTTGAGCCCAGCCGCTAAACCCAATGGGGTTTGGCCACCGAGTTGCGTGATCACACCTAAAACTGGGCCAGCAAGCTCTTCAGCGCGCACTACTTCTAAAACATCTTCGAGTGTTAACGGTTCAAAATAAAGTCGGTCACTAGTGTCATAGTCTGTTGAAACCGTCTCGGGATTACAGTTGATCATAATTGTTTCAAAGTCTGATTCACGTAAAGTAAATGATGCGTGTACGCATGAATAATCAAACTCAATGCCTTGTCCGATGCGATTTGGACCTGAACCCAGGATAATTACCGCTGGTCTAGTACGTGGCTTAACTTCACTTTCTTCTTCATAACTCGAGTAGTGATACGGTGTGAAAGCCTCAAATTCAGCGGCGCAGGTATCAACAGTCTTATAGACCGCATGCAGGTTTACATTTGTGCGAGCTGATCTAACTTCGGTTTCAGTTAAACCTCGCAGATTGGCAATCTGTTGATCTGAAAATCCCAATTGCTTGGCGTTTTGTAGAACGTCAAAAGTCAGTTCGCCAGGTAAGGCAATCACTTTCGCTGCTTCGTTTAATTCGATGATCTGATTTAAGAACCACGGATCGATCTTGCAAGCGGCAAAAACCTCATCGATAGAAGCGCCCCACCAAAGTGCACGCTGTACTTGTTGCAGTCGATACTCAGTTGGAATCTCAATTGCCTTAAGTAGTGCGACTAGCTCACCTGGTTTAGCAGGTGCTGGCCACGAGAACGGTGCTTCTTTTCGCTCGAGTGAACGTAAAGCTTTTTGCAGCGCTTCAGCGAAAGATCTTCCGATCGCCATAGCCTCGCCTACTGATTTCATGGTTGTGGTTAATCGAGGATCAGCGTCTGCGAACTTTTCGAAGGCAAACCTAGGAGCTTTTACAACTACATAATCCAAGGTAGGTTCGAATGAGGCGGGAGTTACCTTAGTTATATCGTTTTGAATTTCATCTAGTGAGTATCCGATTGCCAATTTGGTAGCAATTTTAGCGATTGGAAAACCGGTTGCTTTTGACGCAAGGGCGCTTGATCTGGATACGCGAGGATTCATTTCGATCACAATAATGCGGCCATTATCTGGATTAACTGCAAACTGAATATTACATCCGCCGGTTGCAACGCCAACTTCGCGAATAATGTCGATCGATAAATTGCGAAGTCTCTGATATTCCACATCAGTTAAAGTCATCGCTGGTGCAACCGTAATTGAGTCTCCAGTATGAACACCCATTGGATCAACGTTTTCAATCGTACAAACAATTACGACGTTATCCTTGTGATCTCGCATCACTTCAAGTTCGTACTCTTTCCAACCAATGATCGATTCTTCGATCAAGACTTCTGAAGTTGGACTATGAGTTAAGCCCGCACCAGCGATCTGGCGAAGTGTTGCCTCATCGAATGCAATTCCCGAACCTAGCCCGCCCATTGTGAAAGAAGGCCGAACGACAACTGGATAATTCAATTCGATCGCTGCAGCCAAAACTTCATCAATGGTGTGACAGATAACTGACTTAGATGACTCACCGCCAACTTTCTCCACGATTGCCCGAAACAATTCGCGATTCTCACCACGATTAATGGCAGCGATATCAGCGCCGATGAGTTTGACATTAAACTTTGCGAGCGTCCCACGATCATTCAACGCAATAGCAGCGTTTAGCGCAGTTTGCCCTCCTAGGGTCGCCAAAATTGCATCAGGCCGTTCGATCTCAATAATCTTTTCGATATATTCCGCAGTAATTGGTTCGATATAAGTCGCATCCGCAAACTCTGGATCAGTCATAATTGTGGCCGGATTTGAATTAACTAGAATGACTCGGATGCCTTCGGCACGTAAAACGCGACAAGCCTGAGTGCCCGAATAATCAAATTCGCAAGCTTGTCCAATAACAATTGGGCCACTGCCGATTACTAGAACGCTTTTGATCGAAGTATCTCTAGGCATTTGAAACTCCCACTGGGTTGTTCGCCATTAGATCGACGAATCGATCGAACAGGTAATTCGCATCGTGTGGTCCAGCAGCCGCTTCTGGGTGATACTGCACGCTAAATGCCGGCTGCTCCAAAAGTGCCAAACCTTCAACCACATCGTCATTTAAATTCACATGAGTAACTTGACCTGGGCCAAAGACTGTTGCAAATGTTCCAGACGTTGGCGCCTTAATTGCAAATCCATGATTATGAGCGGTTATTTCAACTTTTTCGGTTACCGTGTCAATTACTGGTTGATTAATCCCCCGATGACCGAACTGGAGTTTGTAACTTTCAAAACCCAATGCTCTGCCTAGAATTTGATGGCCAAAACATATGCCAAAGATCGGAATCTTTGCGTTCAAGACTTCACGTACTAGTTCGACAGTATCATTCATAGTCGACGGGTCGCCTGGACCATTCGAGATAAAGACACCATCTGGATTGAGAGCACAAATCTCTTCGAAACTTGTGTTAAAAGGCATTACGTGAACTTCAATTCCACGAGCCGCCATTGATCTTGGCGTTGCTGCTTTGATACCAAGATCTAAGGCTGCAACTGTAAATTTCTTAGTACCAACGGCTGGAACCACATAAGTAGCAGTTGTAGAAACATCGGCAGCTAAATAAGCGCCAGACATTGCCCCGCTAGCCCGAACTTGAACGACCATCTCTTCTGGCGTGAATTCGGTATTTGAAAAAATCCCAACTTTCATTGCGCCGCGATCGCGTAGGTGACGTGTAAGCGCCCGTGTATCAACACCGCTGATGCCAACTATTCCTTGAGCTATTAAGTCAGCTTCAAGCGATCTTTCACTGCGCCAATTACTGACAAGCTCTGATGGATTTCGCACAACGAATCCACTTACCCAAATTTTGGCAGATTCTTCATCTGGTGAATTCATGCCAGTATTTCCGATATGTGGCGCCGTCATAATTACAACCTGCTTGTGATAACTAGGATCAGTTAAGGTCTCTTGATAACCAGTAATCCCAGTAGAAAAAACGGCCTCCCCAAAAGTAACACCAGTGGCTGCCCAAGATTTTCCGGTAAATACCCGACCATCTTCTAAAACTAAAAGCGCTTTACTCACCGAAAACCAACTTTCCGTTGAAGAAAGTGTGCGTAATAACGCCAGGTAGTTCAAAGCCATGGAATGGGGTGTTTTTAGATCGAGAAGACATCAAATCACGATCAACGGTCCATTTAGCGGAAGTATCTACGACCGTTAAATTTGCAAAACTTCCAACTTGAAGAGCTTGTCCGTGATTGGAATAGCGTGCGATACGCGCGGGTGCAATAGAAAGTCGATCAGCTACACCTTCATAATCCAAGTCGCCTGTTTCGACCATAGTTTTAATAACGATTGATAGAGCAGTTTCTAAACCAACCATTCCAAAACTAGCTGTTGACCATTCGCAATCTTTACTCTCGGCGCTATGAGGTGCGTGATCAGTTGCGACTATGTCGATAGTGCCATCTGCTAATCCGGCGCGAAGTGCGAGCACATCACTTTCTAGCCTGAGCGGTGGATTAACTTTAAAGACTGGGTCATACCCTTTTGCGTAATCATCGGTTAGTAGAAGGTGATGCGGGGTAACTTCGGCAGTTACTTGAATTCCTCGCGCCTTTGCCCAGCGCACAATTTCCACACCACCGGCAGTTGTTAGGTGACAAATGTGTAGCCGGGATTTGGTGTGTTCTGCTAGCAGAACATCGCGAGCAATGATTGATTCTTCAGCAACTGCTGGCCAACCCTTTAAGCCCAGTAGCGCCGACACTTCGCCCTCATTCATCTGAGCATCTTTAGTTAGTGATGGCTCTTGCGCGTGCTGTGCAATTACGCCATCAAATTTTTTCACATACTCAAGTGCGCGTCGCATCAAAAGTGGGTCAGATACGCATCTTCCATCATCGCTAAATACACGAACATGGGCGGCTGAATCAGCCATTGCACCAATCTCCGAAAGTGTTTGTCCATCCAACCCTTGAGTTACGGCGCCAATCGGAAAAACATCGCATAGTCCTGCCGCTTGGCCAAGTCGGTATACCTGCTCGACAACGCCTGCTGTATCGGCAACTGGCGACGTATTCGCCATCGCACTAATGGCGGTAAAGCCACCACGCACTGCTGATGCCGAGCCTGTGGCTACAGTTTCAGATTCTTCAAAACCTGGCTCACGTAAGTGAGTGTGCAGATCTACTAATCCAGGAAGGACTTGTTTGCCATCTAGATTTATTACTTCATGTCCTGTAGCCAGGGCTGAAGTCTCGATAAATCGCCCGCCCTGAATTGCCAGGTCTACTTTGGAGCCATTTGGCAAAGTCGCATTCTTCAACAAGTAACTCATAAGTTGTTACCACTTTCTATTGGTGCTCCACCTAATAAGAGATAAAGAATCGCCATTCGTACACTAACGCCGTTGCCAACTTGTTCGACAATAACTGAACGAGCGCTATCTGCCGCATCGGCAGTAATCTCTAAGCCACGATTCATGGGGCCAGGATGCATGATGATTGCATTTGGGTTTAGCGCGTTAATGCGATCGCGATTTAATCCGTAGTAGCGCGAGTACTCACGCGCATTAGGAAAGAAGGTTTCGTTCATACGTTCTTGTTGAATTCTTAACATCATAATTGCATCTACTTGTGGGATTACTGGATCAAGATCATAGGCAACAGTGACCGGCCAGCTTTCAACTCCAAACGGGAGAAGAGTTGGAGGAGCTACCAAGGTTACATCTGCGCCCAATTTAGTCAGTAGTAAAACATTCGATCGAGCGACGCGCGAGTGTAGAACATCTCCAACGATGGCAACGCGAAGGCCGGTTAAGTCTGCTGCGCCTTTAGCAAGATGCTTACGAATAGTAAATGCATCGAGCAAGGCTTGACTCGGATGCTCATGGGTTCCGTCACCGGCATTGATCACTGAGCCGCTCATCCATTGGTTATCAGCCAAGCGATTTGGAGCTCCCGATGCTGGATGTCGGATCACAACTGCGTCAGCGCCCATCGCTTGCAAAGTTAAGGCAGTGTCTTTAAGTGATTCGCCTTTGCTTAAGCTTGATCCTTTGGCCGAGAAATTGATTACATCTGCTGATAAACGTTTCGCGGCAGCTTCGAATGAAATTCGAGTACGAGTTGAATCTTCGGCAAATAAATTCACAATTGTTCGTCCGCGCAAAGTGGGAAGTTTCTTCATCGGTCCGTCTGAGATTCTTGCCAATTCGGAGGCGGTATCAAGGATCAATATTGCATCCTCACGAGATAGATCAGCGGCGCTCAGCAAATGTTTCACATTGCACCTCCTTCGGCGATTGTGACCTCGTCGGTGCCATCAACTTCGACCAAATTAACTTTAATTATTTCAGAACGTGAAGTCGGAATATTCTTTCCCACAAAATCTGCTTTGATCGGAAGTTCACGATGCCCTCGATCAATAAGTACTGCTAAGGAGACCGTTGCTGGTCGGCCAATTTCACCGAGCGCATCGAGTGCGGCCCTGATTGTGCGTCCGGAGAATAGAACGTCATCTACTAGAACCACATGTCGACCTTCGACACCGGCGGCCGGAATTAGGGTTGGTAGAAGTGCTTTCGGAGATCGCGAACGTAAGTCATCACGGTGAAGCGTTACATCTAGAGTGCCAACTGCTACCTGACCACCTTCAATTGCATTTATAGCGGCTGCTACGCGATTAGCCAAGTGAGCACCACGGGTTGGAATTCCTAAAAGGGTTATCGAGTCGGCACCGTTATAACGCTCGAGAATTTCGTGAGCGATGCGGACAATGGCACGCGACATATCGGGTGCAGGCAGAACTGTCTTCATTTAAATCTCCTTCCCCACCTCGCAGGATGGGTCTTAAAGGATGCGGCGCAAGGATACCAGCAGCTAGGCAAAGTCTGTGGATGGCTGAAGTAGCGGTTTCCCAGTCCAGACTAACTTTGCTTCTATGACCACTAACCCGCAAAGCAGTACCTTCACTCGCCCTTTTCCCACCAATATTGAGATCGGAAATCGAATCCGCATAGCTCGCAAGAGGCGAGGTTGGACCATCGCCGAAATGGCCAAGGCGGGAAAGATTAAGGCTGTTGTAATTGGCTCTTATGAACGAGGTTCCCGAAACATGCCGATCTCTCGCTTAGGTGAGATTGCCGCAATCCTTGATGTAGATGTGATGTCTTTGCTCGGACAACCGCCAGCACAAACTGAAAGCAATACTTCACCAATTATTGATTTACGCGCGATCAGCCGCACAACTTTTGAGAACGTTAACTGGCTAGCCATGCTCGTAACCTATTGCTCTGGAATCGCCAAGAACCGAGGTGACTGGAATGGTGAGGTTCTTTCAATCAGAAATGCAGATCTATTGAACTTGAGTTTTGCCATCGGAATCAGCCAAGCCGAACTTTTGAAGTGGCTACGCGATCAAAACTATTTAATTACAGGGATAGATCACTCTTAATCGAAGTAATCTTGGCTAAAACACCGTGAATATAACCAGCTGATTCTTCGGTTGAAAGATCTTTAGCAAGGACTAACGCTTCATCAATTGCAACAGCATCTGGAATATCATTTGCCCAAAGAATCTCATAGATTGCGATGCGCAGAATATTTCGGTCAACTGCAGCTAATCGATCAAGATCCCAGCCTTGAATATAGGTTGCAATAAGTTCATCTATTTTGCGCTTATGTTCGACCACGCCTGTTACAAGAAGCTTTGTGTAATCACGAATTGGCGGTAACTCAGCTTCATCTGAAATATTTAGCCGAGTATCAATGATTGCTAGCGCATCACTCTTACGGATATCTGCTTCGTAGAGAATATCTAAACTATGTTTTCGAGCTTTGCTGCGAGCTGACACTAGTTAGCGCGACCCTGATACGAACCGTCTCGAGTGTCGACCATAATCTTCTCATCTTGCTTGATAAATAATGGAACTTGAATCTGAATACCAGTTTCAACTGTTGCAGGTTTAGTTCCACCTGAAGAGCGATCGCCTTGTAGGCCAGGCTCGGTGTAGGTAACCATCAGCTGGACAGATGCTGGAAGTTCGATATAAAGAGGGTTATTTTCGTGAATCGCGACAATCGCTTCAGTATTTTCCAGCATGTAGTTTGCTGCGTCACCAACTGTTGCAGCTGAAATATTCATTTGATCAAATGTCTTATTATCCATAAACACGAAATCTTCGCCTTCTTTATAAAGGAACTGCATTTCGCGCTTTTCCAGAATCGCGATTTCGATTTTTACACCAGCATTGAAGGTCTTTTCCACAACTTTGCCAGTTAGCACCTGACGCATCTTGGTGCGCACGAAAGCTGGACCTTTGCCTGGCTTCACATGCTGGAATTCGATGACGGTCCAAAGGGTGCCTTCAATATCAAGACACATGCCATTTTTTAAATCGTTTGTGGTTGCCACTTTGGAACTCCCCTGATTGCCACCGCAGTTCGGTGGGCTCGAATAGGTGCTTAGGATACCTAGAAGTACTTCAAAAACGAAAATAAGACAGAGAAGTGCTTACTTAATTAAGCCCTTTAGTGCGCTTATCGCTAACGCGTATGAGTTAGGGCCAAAGCCACCGATCGTGCCATTAGCCACCCCAGAGATTACCGATGTATGACGGAATTCTTCACGAGCTAACGGATTAGATAAATGCACTTCAATTAGTGGTGATTTTACAAGCTCGGCAGCATCGCGAATTGCATAGGAATAATGAGTAAAGGCAGCCGGGTTGATGATTACCGGCGTTGAATCATCTGCGGCTTCATGTAACCAAGAAATTATCGTGGCTTCATCATCGCTCTGTCTAACATCGGCACCAAACCCATGAGACTTTGCTGTTTCTTCGATAAAAGACTTTAGTTGTGGGTAGTTAAAATCACCATAGATACTGGAATCGCGAATATCAAGACGCGCCAAATTCGGACCGTTAATAACCAGAATCTTCATGAGCAAAGCCTCTCATATGCTGCCAGTAAATCACTTTCACTTGGTGCTTCGATCCGCAGTGTTTTTCCAATTTCACTTATTGCCACGAACCTGAGGGTTCCAGATCTAGATTTCTTATCTATCGACATTGCCGCACGAAGTTCTGGCCAATACTTCGAATCGTAAGTAACTGGAAGAGATAACTTCGCCAGAATCTGGCCATGCAGATTAGTTAGTTCATCGGAGAGAATTCCTACCTGGTTTGCCAAGTTGGCGGCGAAAACTAAACCAATAGATACACATTCGCCGTGACGAAGGGAAAACCTGCTCTGCAAC
Source organism: Candidatus Nanopelagicaceae bacterium (assembly GCA_965267915.1). Classification (GTDB taxonomy): domain Bacteria; phylum Actinomycetota; class Actinomycetes; order Nanopelagicales; family Nanopelagicaceae; genus Planktophila. Next base: position 703,439 of record OZ254153.1, read on the forward strand.
TCAATGGCATGGCCCAGGGTGTGTCCGTAGTTCAAGATCTCACGATCAAAACTCTCACGAAAATCACCACTGACCACCTTTGCTTTAACTGCAACAGTGCGAGTTATCAATTCAAGAGTGAGCGACTTATCGTGGCGGACATTCGTTAAATCTTTATCAATCAACAGATCAACAATCTTGCGATCAGCGATAAAGCCACTCTTGATTACCTCGGCCAGGCCGGCTGCAAAGTCACGGTCGCTCAAGCTGTCTAGCCAAGAGGTATCAACTAGAACTGAAATTGGTGAATAGAAGGAGCCAATCAAATTCTTGCCGTACTCGCTATTTATACCGGTTTTACCGCCAACAGCTGCGTCAACCATCGCTGCTAACGTCGTAGGAACTGCTACCCAATTAACACCGCGAAGCCAAGAACTTGCTACGAATCCAGATAAATCAGTTACTGCCCCGCCACCCACTGCAACGACTAAATCATTTCGTGTAAAGCCAGCAGCGCCCAACCAGTCAAGCAGCTTCTGAAACGATGCAAAAGATTTTCCAGCCTCTGAGTCAGGTACGGTGAAAATATGTAATTGGGCATCGGTATCCGGTAGATCCGTTATGTGATCTGCCATCGCCTCGGAAACAATGATCGCGACTTGACCGCGCTCACTTAGCAGAGGTGTTAGCGCCTCACGCCAATTGCAATCAACAATTACGTCATAGGTGCGGTCTGCTGAAACTGAAATGTTGACCGTCATGCGACCACCAGAATATCCGCACAAATTTCGTTGATCGAACGATCATCTACTGGAATTACAGCCGTTGCCAGAGACTCATAAATAGGACGACGGGCATTCATTAGCTCTGTCCACTGAGCACGTGGATTTCCAAGCAGCAAAGGACGATCACGATTAAAACCAACACGCGCTGCTGCTTTGCCTAATGAAATATCAAGAAAGATCACAGTTGAACCGCTGTTGCGAAGTAATTCTTGTGCCGGCAAGGAGATCGGGGCGCCTCCTCCAAGTGAGATAACTCCATTGTCTGAAACCAAAACTTCGGCTAAAACTTTTAGTTCTTCTTCCCGAAAAAATGGTTCGCCCAAATCAACAAAAATATCCGAAATCTTTTTCTCTAACTTCGCTTCAATCAGTGCATCAGTGTCGGCGAATTTAACCTTCATCTTCTTGGCCAAAGCATTGCCAATCGTGCTTTTACCCGCGCCAGGTGGCCCGATCAAGATAACTTTCTCGCTCATTTTATCGACAGGTGTGCGATGTAGCTTTCGAAGTTTCGTTTAGTTTCGCCGACGCTATCGCCACCAAATTTTTCTAAAACTGCTTCAGCGAGTATCAATGCAACCATTGCTTCGGCAACAACACCTGCTGCGGGAACTGCGCAGACATCTGAACGTTGATTAATCGCCTTCGCCGCTTCGCCAGTCTTAACATCAATAGTATCTAGCGCTTTTGGAACTGTAGAAATAGGTTTCATGGCAGCTCTTACTCGCAAGATTTCACCATTAGACATTCCGCCTTCGGTGCCACCGGCTCGGTCAGTACGACGACGAATTGCACCGTCTGGGCCACGTTCAATTTCATCATGCGCTACAGAACCACGACGAGTCGCTGTGGTGAATCCATCACCAACTTCAACGCCCTTGATTGCTTGAATGCCCATCATTGCTCCTGCTAAGCGAGCATCTAATCTGCGATCCCAATGAACATGTGAGCCAAGGCCAGGTGGCAAGTTATACGCAAGTACTTCTACAACGCCACCCAAAGTGTCGCCCTCGGAATGTGCTGACTCTATTTCAGTAATCATCGCTGCACTTGTAGCAGGGTCCGCACACCGAACTGGATCTTCATCAATTCGTTTCATGTCATTTTCATTTGGTAACTCGGTATTTTCCGGTACTCGGACTGACCCGATAGAAAGAACATGACTTAAAACTGTAATACCGCAAGTTTGTTGCAAGAAGGCTCGAGCTACCGCCCCTAACGCAACACGTGCCGCAGTTTCTCTCGCACTTGCGCGTTCGAGAATTGCACGCGCGTCATCAAAATCATATTTCTGCATTCCAACTAAGTCTGCGTGACCGGGACGTGGGCGACTTAGCGGTGCGTTACGACCGAGGTCTTTGATCTCTTCTTCAGGCACAGGATCGGCAGACATTACCTTTTCCCACTTCGGCCACTCAGAATTACCAACCTGAATAGAAATTGGGCCGCCTTGAGTTAACCCCACCCGAATACCACCCAGGATTGTGACTTTATCTGCTTCAAAATTCTGACGCGCTCCACGACCGACCCCGAGACGGCGACGAGCTAAGTGGTAATCAATGTCGGCAGTCGTAATCTGAACTGAGGCAGGAATGCCCTCGATAATGGCACTTAGTGCCGGACCATGAGATTCACCCGCAGTTAACCAACGCATTGGATAATTCTCTCAGAAAAACTGATTTTATGACGCCATATTTACCGCAACAGCCAGCAAGATTGCGGGAGCAAAGGCAACTTTCTGCGGAAAGGATCGATTACGTATCATGAAGATGGCGATCTGAACCCAAGTGAATGCAATAAGTGCAGTTGTCGCAGATAGCCAATTTTCCGGGTGTAACCAAGGAGCGAATATTAGAAAAAGCTTTACATCACCCATTCCAATCAGGCCAAACAAACCAACGAACATCACACACATCAGTAAAAGGCTAAGTCTTGCAAAATCAAGAATTTTGACATTGAGAAAAAACATAACAGGCCAGAGAATTAGTAACCCTTGTCCGAGGTCTCTATTTGAAATTCGATAGGTCATTAGGTCTCGGTAAGCCGTCCGCCATCCCCAAAAAATTACCAATGTGAGCCAGATGTATTCAAAAAGCATCCTGGCAAACTAGCGTTTCTAGTTATTTTGGATTAGGTGAATTCAAAAACTGTGTAAAAGTCCTTATAAGCGCTTAAGTGCTGCGTCGCGCATCAATGGCGCAAGTTGCGAGCGTTTGACCGACGTGCCAGCAAATATCGAAATTTGCGAGATTGCCTGGTGAACTAAAAGATCTAAACCGTCAATACTTTCTAGACCAACGTTTCGCCAAAAACTCATGAGCGCAGTTGGCCAAGGGTTATATAGAGATTCAAAAAGAAGTGCGCTCGCGCCAGCAATTTTTCCAACCAGTGGGTCCGCAGCACCTGCCGGCGAAGTATTAACAATCAAATCATATTTTGCCCATGGGATCTCATCATTGAAACCAATAACGCTGACTTCGGCAAAAAGCGCCGAACTGAGCAAACTAGTGGTTCGATATTCGCTTCGGCTAGCAACATCAATCGTTACACCCACACTATCGAAAGCTGCGATCGCGGCACGAGCGGTTGCTCCCCCGCCAAGAATGAGAACTGTTTGAAAGGTTGCATTCGTCTTGGATGAGACGCTCTGCTGGAAACCGATTACATCGGTGCTTTCTATTTTCCATGTATCGCCAATCTTGATTGCCGTATTAGCACTTCTGATTCGTCTTGCTAATTCAGAAGTTGGCAAACCTAAACCAACTAACTCCTCTTTTAGCGGCATCGTTAGTGAAAAACTATTTAATTCGGGTGGAGTGGATTCTAGGAATTTTCCTAGTTCGCCAGCTTTGACTTCAATGGCCGTATATCTTGCTGAAATCTCTAATATCTCATAGGCGACTTGATGAATAACAGGTGAGAGTGAATGAGAGATAGGCGAACCAAGGACTGCCCCATTAAAAGTTCTCATTCAAATGCACCGGCTTTTCTATTCTTTTGATACAAAGTCTTCCAAACATTAAATTCGGCAAACGACTTGGTGAATCGAGTATCACCCGGCGCTACTGTAATAAAGAATAACCAATCACCTTGACTTGGTGCGATCGCCGCTTTAAGAGCGGCTAACCCAGGATTTCCAATAGGGGCAGGCGGTAAGCCCGAATTCTGATAGGTGTTGTACGGCGATTTCAATTTCGTAGAGTTGTTGCTCAAATATATCTGGCCACGAGTTTTCTTAACATAATGAATCGTCGAATCAAGTTGTAGGCGCATCCCAAGGTCTAAACGATTTCGAATCACCTGCGAAATTTTGGAAAAGTCCTTAGTGTCGCCTTCAGCTTGGATTAACGATGCAAGCACAACTAATTGTTGAGTGTTCAACTTTCCAGCTGTATCAACAAATTCAAGATTTGAGATTGCTTGACTGAATCTAGCTACCATGCTTTGCAGTGCATCTACTTGGCTAGTGCCGTCCGCAAAACTATATTGAGCGGGAAAAAGAACGCCCTCAAGTGAAGTAATACCTTGGGGCAAATTAACAAGTTTCGCAGAATCGCGTGGATCCTCATTCCAGGTTTGCGTCGCTGCCAATTCCTTGAGTACTTCCGAGTTCCAAGCCCCTTCATTAATTTTTATCAAGTCAACAATCCGTTTGGGATCAAGGAGCTGCTCTAGCGCAGTCCTGCCACTAATTTTTGAGGACAACAAATGGGTACCCGGTGCAATAATTGCCGCCTTGGGATCTGCAACAGCTGCTCTAAAGAAACTTTCCGCCGATGCAACTACCCCAGCTGATTGAAGAAGCTCAGCAATCTGTGCGCCAGTAGCCCCAGTTGGAATAGAAATCGAGACGTTCTTTTCAGTCTCTGTAATAACTCGATCTGGATAGTTTGCGTATCCCCCATTCATCGAGTTAATTTCTCGTAGTCCGAAAGTGAGACCCAGAATGAATATTCCTGCAATGCTTAAATGCTTTAAAGATGATCGGTTAAACATTCTTAGCTCTATCTAGGGCGATGCCTTGTTCGAGAATTGCGACGGCCGCAGCCATATCTATTCTGCTTCGAGCATCCTTGGAATTGATGCCACTTTGGCGCATGGCATTTGTAGCTGAGACTGTCGATAGTCGTTCGTCGATCATCGTGACTGGAATACTGAACTCAGAACGTAAATTATCCGCGAACTCTTTCGCCTTCTGTGCGGATGCACTTGATTCCCCCGACAAGTTCAAAGGATCACCCACATAAAGTGCAATTGGTTCATGTTCATTTATCAGCTGGGCAATTTGTCGAAAGAGTTTTGGGTCTCCGCTGGAGAGAGTTGTCAGAGGTGATGCCAAAATAGAATCTGGGTCCGAAATTGCAACACCAATTCGGACATCACCATAATCGAATGCGATCCGGCGACCTCTGAGCATTTTCGTTATAACGCTGCCACTGCCGCTGTTATCGCAGCGAGTGCTTCGCCGGCTTTGCTGGCATCTGTGCCGCCACCCTGAGCAAAGTCGTCTTTGCCACCACCACCTCCGCCAAGAACAGCGGAGCCTAGTTTTACCAAAGCTCCCGACTTGGCCCCAAGTGCGCGTGCTGAATCTGACGCAGCTACAACTAATACTGATTTTCCGGAAGCAGAACTAATTAATGCGATGACACTAGTTGCGAAACGATTTCGTAGATCGAGTGCAATCGTGCGTAAATCATCGCCTGAAATTCCATCGGGCAAGACTGCCGTTATTAAATCTACTTGCCCGATTTTGGTAACTGATTCAGCGATTGCCGAAACTGTTCCTAGAGCTTGCGCAGAACGGACTGCAGCCAATTCCTTTTCGATTTCTTTAATCTTCTCTAACAAATCATTTATGCGCTCGGGTAATTCATCGACTCGTGCGCCTTTGATTATTTGTGTTAAGGAGTTCAAAAGTAAATGTTCACGCGCAAGGAACTTATAAGCATCGACTCCAACAAGTGCCTCAACGCGGCGCACGCCAGCGCCAATTGAAGATTCGCTAAGCAATTTCACCACGCCTAATTGACCCGAACGAGATACGTGGGTGCCGCCACAGAGCTCGCGCGCCCAATCACCAACACTCACAACACGAACAGTGTCGCCATATTTTTCACCGAAGAGAGCCATCGCGCCGATTGCCTTTGCTTCAGCTTGCGACATGCTTTGCGCCGTAACCTCAAGGTTATCTAGCAATAAAGTATTTACGCGAGATTCAACTTCATCTAGGGCCGCATCTGACACTGCACCGGTTGCCGGAAAATCAAACCTGAATCGACCTGGAGAGTTTTCCGAACCAGCTTGCGTGGCAGTTTCACCAAGAACTTCGCGGAAAGCTTTATGAACCATATGCGTTGCAGTGTGTGCACGGGAAATCGCATCGCGACGCTCTTGATCAATAGTCGCTAGCGCCCCTTCGCCAACCTTAACTTCGCCACTCAGCACCCGTCCGCGGTGAACTGAAAGACCATTGACCGGGGCTTGCACATCATCAATTTCAATGATGGCTCCGTTAGCTAATTTAATAATTCCAGCATCGGCCAACTGACCGCCGCCTTCAGCATAGAAAGGAGTGCGATCTAGAATTACTTCGACTTCATCGCCACCTTTTGCGCTCTTTGCAATAATTCCATCGATTAATAAGCCATTGATCTTTGCTTCGGATTCCGTGTTGTTGTAACCAACGAAAGTTGAAAGTCCCGAACCATCTGCGATCTGTTTGTATTGAGAAAGGTCGGTATGGCCAGATCTCTTGGCGCGAGCATCGGCCTTAGCGCGATCCTTCTGCTCTTTCATCAACCGTTGGAAACCATCTGTATCGATCTGTAACCCAACTTCTTGCGCCATTTCTAGGGTTAAGTCATAAGGAAAGCCGTAAGTGTCGTGAAGTTTGAAAACTTCTTCGCCACCAAGCGTTGAAACTTTCTTAGCCTTTAATTCTGTCGCGGCAAGGTCGAAGATCTGGGTTCCACTTTTAAGGGTTTGCAAGAAACTCTCTTCTTCAGCGATCGAAACAGCCAAGATGCGTTCTTGTGTTGCGACTAATTCTGGATACTGCGGACCCATTGCACCGATTGCAGCTTTTGTTAGCTCTGCGATGACTGGATCGTGTGAACCCAGTAAACGCATATTGCGAATGGTGCGACGCATCATTCGACGCAATACATAACCGCGGCCTTCATTGCCAGGAGTCACTCCGTCGCCAATTAACATTGCAGACGTACGAGCATGGTCTGCAATCACTCGTAACGAAATATCTGATTTTTCCGACTTGCCATAAGAAATGCCAGTCAGTGAACTAGCCATGTTAAGAATCTGCATGGTGGTGTCGATTTCATAAATATTCTCAACGCCTTGGAGAAGAGCAGCGGTACGTTCTAGACCGAGGCCAGTATCAATACTTTTCGCTGGTAATTCACCCAATATTGGATAATCATCTTTGCTAATACCTACGCCACGTTCATTCTGCATGAACACTAAATTCCAAATTTCTAAATAGCGATTTTCATCAGCGATTGGTCCACCTTCGGCGCCATAAGCAGGCCCACGATCATAATAAATTTCCGAACATGGTCCGCATGGCCCCGGAACTCCCATTGACCAGAAGTTATCAGCCATCCCTCGGCGCTGGATTCGTTCTTTCGGAACACCCATTTTGTGATGCCAAATATCAGCTGCTTCATCATCGGTATTAAAGACTGTTACCCATAACTTATCTTCTGGAAATCCATATCCGCCCTGGGCTATTGGTTTGGTTAGAAGTTCCCAAGCTAACGCGATTGCGCCCTCTTTAAAGTAATCACCGAATGAGAAGTTGCCACACATTTGAAAGAATGAAGCATGACGCGTTGTTTTGCCTACTTCATCAATATCTAGAGTACGCACACATTTTTGCACTGAAGTCGCTCGCACATAAGGCGGGGTAACTTCGCCTAAGAAGAATGGCTTGAATGGAACCATTCCGGCGTTAACTAAGAGCAGGTTTGGATCATCAGCAATCAAAGAAGCCGACGGAACTACTGTGTGCTTTAAGCCTTGAGCATTCTCAGATTCGAAAAAGCGCAGCCAACGTGAACGTATCTCGGCGGATTCCAATTCTTCTGATCACTCTGCCTTTGTCTTCTTGGTTTTACGCTTCTTCGATGCGCCAGCTGCGGTCATCAGAGCACCAGCAATCTTTAGTGCTGGCCCACCTTTATCAACAAAATTAGAGGTGGCTTCAGAAGCTTTAGTTGAGATGTTTTCAACATTCTTGGTGATCTTGTTGAAACTCTCGAGTGGGCCATTTACCAAAGTCACGGTCTGAGTAACTCCATCAAGGAGCGGAACAGTCTCATCGGTTATAGATTTAAGCGAGACTTTTGCTTCATCGATAAGACGACCGAAACGAATTACGGCATAAGCAATTGCCACTGCGATCGCAAAAAGCGATACAGCGCAAATAATTAGAGCAATTCCACCAGCGCTCATGCCGACTCCTTCTTTAGTTAATATCGAAATCCTACCGCCTGCCTTGCGAACTACTTCTTTTCAGCGCTCTCTGGAACCCAGTCAATGGCAGCTTCCTTGCGTTGAGCAGGGGTAATTGGGGTTGGCGCGCCAGTTAATGGGTCACCGCCAGAAGCTGTTTTAGGGAAAGCGATAACTTCGCGGATCGAATCAGACCCACTCAACAAGGCGCAAACGCGATCTAATCCAAGAGCGATTCCGCCATGCGGAGGTGGCCCATAATTGAAGGCATCTAGTAAGAATCCGAATTTATTATTTGCTTCTTCGTCAGTTAATCCGATTACCTCAAAAACTTGCTTCTGAATATTGCGGTCATGGATACGAATTGATCCACCGCCTAATTCAGTTCCATTTAAAACGATGTCATACGCGTAGGCAAGAGCTGAACCTGGGTCGCTCGCAAATGTTGAAGTGAATTCAGGTTTTGGCCCAGTGAATGGATGGTGTACTGCAGTCCATCCGCCCCCATCGGTTGGCTCGAACATTGGCGCATCTAATACCCAAAGAAATTCCCAGGCACTTTCGTTAATTAAATTGCATCGTCTACCAATTTCATTGCGAACCGCACCAAGAAGATTTTGTGACGCAACGCGATCGCCCGCTGCGAAGAAAATTGCGTCGCCATTCGCAGCCCCTGCCGCAGCTACAACGCCAGCAAGTTCTTTCTCGGAAAGATTCTTTGCAACGGGGCCACCTAAGGTGCCATCAGCATTAACTAAAATGTAAGCAAGTCCTTTAGCGCCGCGAGCTTTTGCCCAATCTTGCCATGCATCTAGTTCGCGACGTGGTGAATCTGCGCCTCCTGGCATAACAACTGCACCAACATAAGGCGCTTGAAAGACACGGAATGGTGTCTCGCTGAAGAACTGAGTGAGTTCGACTAATTTTTGACCGAAACGCAAATCTGGTTTATCTGATCCGTAATCAGCCATTGCGTCGGCATATGTCATTCGCTTTAACGGCAGCGGAATTTCGTAACCAAGAGTTTCGCGCCAAACGGTCGAAACTATCTTTTCACCAATAGCCAAAATATCTTCTTGATCAATGAACGACATTTCGATATCAAGTTGAGTAAATTCAGGTTGGCGATCAGCTCGGAAATCTTCATCACGGAAACAGCGTGCGATTTGATAGTACTTCTCCATACCAGCGACCATTAATAGTTGCTTGAAGAGCTGTGGTGATTGAGGCAAGGCATACCAAGACCCTGGTTGTAAACGAACTGGTACCAAGAAATCACGTGCACCTTCAGGAGTCGAACGAGTCAAATATGGGGTTTCGATATCGAGAAACTCTTCAGAATCCATAACGCGACGAATGGCAGCAGTAACTTTAGAACGCATTCGCAAATTGGCCGCTGGCTTTTCACGGCGTAAATCTAAGTAACGATACTTAAGGCGTACTTCTTCAGAGATGTTTGCGTCATCACCGGAATCAACTGGAAATGGTAAGGCTGCAGCCTCACTTAGGACGACTACCTCGTCAGCCATGATTTCAATTTCACCGGTCGCTACATTGCTATTTTCATTTCCAGCTGGACGCTCAGAAACAACACCCGTAATTTTCAAACACCATTCGGCACGCAACATATTCGAAATAGCTTCATCGCGGATCACCACTTGAACCCATCCGGTGGCATCGCGGAAATCAATGAAAGCAACGCCACCGTGATCGCGACGACGCGCAACCCAGCCAGCCAAAGTGACGGTCTCGCCAACTTGGCTCTTACGGATTGTGCCTGCCCCGTGTGTACGGATCAATTTCGTTACCTAGCTCTCTTTTTGGTTCCTGCGTTGCTTCGAATAATTCGCCTGCGCTTATTTCAAAGCGCTGGCTAAGGAGTCAAGTCTAACCGAGTTGGCATGACCGGTGCTCATATCTTTAACTTCAACTACCCCACTAGCCATCTCTTCATCGCCAATTACGATCGAATATTTCGCACCACTCTTATCGGCGCTTTTCATTGCAGTTTTAAGGGCACGATCTCCGAAAGCTAACTCGACTTTAAAGCCCAAATTTCGCAAATTGGCTGCGTATTTTAAGGCCGTTGATTTAGCAGCCTCGCCCATTGGGATTATAAATAGATCGCTCACAAAAGAAACTGGTATCTCAATCTCTTCGGCTTCAACTGCCAAAAGAGCGCGATCTAACCCAATTCCGAAACCGATGCCAGTTATATCTTGACCGCCGATCTCTCCCATTAAGCCGTCGTATCGACCACCGCCTCCGATCCCTGATTGCGCACCAAGTAACTCGTGAACAAATTCGAAGGTCGTGCCGGTGTAATAATCAAGACCGCGAACCATTCTCGGATTAATCTCAAACTCAATACCCATTGCAGTTAAGTGGCGCTGTACCTCGGCAAAGTTGGCTTTCGCTTCCGATGATAAGTAGTCGAGCAGGATCGGAGCTTTCGCCATTAACGAGCGAACTTCGTCGCGCTTATCGTCGAATAGCCGAAGTGGATTCAACTTCGCGCGTTCTGTGGTCTCTTCATCTAATTCAAGTGTGTTTATGTACTTAACCAAATCGACCCGGTGGGCAGAACGTGAAGCGGTATCTCCGAGAGAAGTCATCTCTAATCGGTATTTAGTAAGACCCAACTTCTTAAATCCGGCATCAGCGATTGAAATGATTTCAGCATCGAGTGCAGCATCGTGAGTACCGATCGCTTCGATTCCAATTGAATAAAACTGACGGTAGCGACCTTTTTGCGGGCGTTCAGCGCGGAAGAAAGGCCCGCAGTAATAAACTTTTGCGGGTAGGGAGCCGCGATCTAAGCCATGTTCATTTATTGCACGAAGAGCGCCGACAGTTCCTTCCGGACGTAAAGTGATCGAACGTCCACCGCGATCTTCGAAGGTGTACATCTCTTTCGAAACCACATCAGTAGATGCACCAATGCGAGAGAAGAGCTCGGTGTCTTCGAAGATCGGCAATTCGAGTAATTGATAACCAGCGCTACTGATCGTCGCTTCTAAAGTTGCGCGTACCCAGGAAAAAGCATTGCTTCTAGGTGGCGCATACTCACTTACACCTTTAGGCGCTTGGAATTTCATACTCGACTCGCTCTCGCTACTTCGATTAGATATGGATTGTTCTTACGTTCATAACCAATCTTAGTTTCCGGGCCATGTCCTGGGAGAACCCTTATTTCATCGTTTAAGGTCAGGACTTTTTTGCTCAACGTTTTCTGCATATCTTCATGAGACCCAGTCGGTAAATCGGTTCGACCGATAGAGCCAGCAAATAAAACATCACCACTTAGTAAAGTTTCTCCATCAACTAGAAACATTAGCGATCCACGGGTATGACCGGGGCTATGAATAACTTTGATTTTCAAACCGACTAATTCAAACTCCTCACCACTTTTCAATTCTTTTACTAATTTAGGTTCGGTGAAGGTCATTGCAGCGAGCATTTCCGCGAATTCGGCACTAACTGCGGCAGCTGGATCGAGCAGTAAATTTCGATCTTCTGAATGTATATAGGCTGGAATTCCATATCCATCACAAATGGGAGCGACCGAGAAAGTGTGATCTAAATGTCCATGTGTCAGAAGGGTGGCAACAGGTTTCAAGCGATGCTTGGTTAAAAGATCGTCGAGTTCGAGAGAAACATCGGGCATGCCTGGATCAATCACGATGCATTCATTGCCTTCGCCGGTAGCTAGCACCCAACAATTTGTGGCATACATTTGAGCGACAAAGCCTGCTACCAGCATCTTGCTGCCACCTCTCCACGCTCAATTCTTAGGGGTGAGCAGTTGCCCATTGGAAATACCCTAGGCGGACAGGGTACCTTTACCTTTCCAACCAACGGCGAAGTGCAGCGATGATTTATCTCATTTTTGTATAACGCCACCCCCGATGCACTACCCGTCAATCGCCAACCAAATAGCGACGGCTCGAATGAGATCAACTCACGAGCTACCGCGCTGAAAGGAACCACCATGACCGAGAATTCAATTAATCCCACCCAATCCCCTGCAGTTGTATCTGCCGCTGCCGCACTTATTGGGGATCCGGCTCGATTCGGTCGCGTTGGCGAAGATGGCACAGTTTATGTAATGACGCCAGAAGGCGATAAGCCAGTTGGCTCATACCCAGGCAAAAGCAACGAAGAAGCGCTCGCCTACTTTGTGCGCAAGTTCGAAGCAATTGCATCTGAAGTTGCTTTGTTATCCGCACGTATTAAGTCTGGCGCGATGGTTCCAGGCGATGCTACTAGCGCGGTAATTAAATTACGTGAACAAGTACGCGAGCTAAATGGCGTAGGCGACCTAGCCGCTCTTGCAGTAGCAGTCGAACAACTTTCACCGCTAATTGAAGATCATCGCGGCGCTTACGAAGCAAAGAAAGCAGCTGAAGAAACTCTTAAAGCCGAACGTCTAGCTCAAGTTTTGATTGAAAAAGAAAAGATAGTTGCCGAAGCAGAATCTCTTGCTGACTCAACCAGTTGGAAAGTTACTGGCGATCGACTTAAGGCTCTGCTTGATGAGTGGAAATCAGCGCCTCGTCTTGATAAGAAAACTGATACCGACCTCTGGAAGCGTTTCTCTTCGTCGCGAAATAAATTCGATAAGCGTCGACGTACTCACTTCGCAGCTCTAGAAGAAGTTACCTCCGTAGTCTCTGAAGCTAAAAAGAAACTAGTTGCCGAGGCTGAGGCGCTTGCGAATTCAACTGACTGGGTTGCAACAGCGCGCCGTTTCAAATCTTTAATGGATGCCTGGAAAGCTGCTGGCCGTGGAAAGATGAGTGAAGACACCAAACTTTGGGCCCGCTTTAAAGCTGCCCAAGATACTTTTTTTGTGGCAAAGAATGCTGATCTAGAAAAGCGTGAAGTTACCATGGCTGCGAATCTCGAAAAGCGCAATGCTTTGATTGCTGAGATTGAAAAACTACTTCCAATCACTGATCTAGCCGAGCAAAAGAAAGCGCTACGCGAACTACAAAACCAGTGGAGCAAAATCGGCATGACTGCTCGTGACAAGCGTGCTGCCCTTGACGCTCGTCTTGAGGTAGTTGAAGCTGCCTATAAGGAAGCCGAAGCTACGATCTGGCGTAAGAGTGATCCAGCCGCAAAGGCTCGTGCCGCTGATGTAGTTCGTCAACTTGCAGAAGCCATTGAGAATTACGAGAAAGTTGCGGCTAAAGCTGCCGCTGCCGGAAATGCCAAGAAGGCCCAAGAAGCATCTGACTCGGCTGCTGCTCGTAGAGTTTGGTTAACTGAAGCTGAAAAGAATTTAGCTGAATTTAGTTAAGAGCTTCTGCGTTAATTATTAAAGGTTCGATAAACATCGTAAACGCCCTCAATATTTCGCACCGCACTTAGCACCGCATCAAGATGTGTTGCATCAGCCATCTCAAAAGTAAATCTCGATATTGCAGTCCGATCCTTAGATGTACTGACAGCCGCACTCAAAATGTTGACATGTTGTTCAGATAAAGTGCGAGTTACATCGGCAAGTAGACGGGCCCGATCGAGCGCCTCTACTTGGATATTCACTAGGAAAACACTTGCGGCTCCGGCAAGCCACTTTACTTCGACAACGCGCTCGCCTTGATTGCTCTGTAAATCTGCGGCATTTATGCAGTCACCTCGATGAACCGAAACTCCATTGCCTTTAGTTATGAATCCCATGATGGCATCACCTGGAACCGGCGTACAGCAACGAGCTAACTTCACATATACATCGCCGATGCCAGCAACTTCGATGGAGCTACTAGATCGTCGTGTTGTTTGTACTCCCGTTGGGAAAGTAGGAACTGTCGCCTCGGGATGAGAATCTTCTTGCCCCATAGACGCGATTAACTTTTCGATAATGGAAGCTGATGAAACGTGACCATCGCCAACTGCACTGTAGAGCGCTGAAATATCTGGATAATGTAACTCGTGCGAAAGTTCTAGCAATGCGTGTCCAGCAAAAATCTTTTGCAGTGGCAGTCCCGCTTTACGCATTTGTCTAGCGATCGACTCACGGCCAGCTTCAACTGCCTCTTCTCGGCGCTCTTTGCTAAACCAAGCTTTAATTTTAGAACGTGCACGCGGACTCTTTACGAAATTCAGCCAGTCGCGACTCGGAGCGGCATGTTCGCCCTTATTCAAAACAACTTCAACGACATCACCATTATTTAACTTAGACTCTAGTGGCACGAGTCGTCCATTTACTTTTGCGCCTGCGCATCGATTACCTACATCAGTGTGAACTGAATACGCGAAATCAACCGGTGTTGAACCGCCTGGAAGTGCAATTACACTCCCCTTCGGTGTGAATACGAAAACTTCAGGCGAACCTAGATCAAAGCGCAAAGAATCTAAGAATTCAGATGGATCTTCGGTCTCCTTTTGCCACTCATGTAACTGGCGCAGCCATAACATCTCTGGTGAAGAAGAATTGGCTTCGCTTCCTTGCTTGTACTTCCAATGCGCCGCAATACCAAATTCGGCACGTGAGTGCATGTCATAAGTGCGAATTTGAATCTCGATTGCTTTACCACTTGGCCCGATAACAGTCGTGTGTAAAGACTGGTAAAGATTGAACTTAGGCATTGCGATGTAATCTTTAAATCGACCCGGAACTGGTGACCAACGCGCGTGAATCGCACCCAATACGGCGTAACAGTCACGAACATCTTCGACTAAAACTCTAATACCGACTAAATCGTAAATATCGTTGAAATCGCGGCCGCGAACCACCATCTTTTGATAAACACTATAGAAATGTTTCTGTCGGCCCGTGACTGTGCATTTGACGCCATCTATTAAAAGATCTGATTTAACGGCTTCGAGAACTTCATTTGTAAGAGCTACGCGAGCTGGATTTCTTTCGGCAACTAGACGTGAAATTTCCAGGAACTTCTTTGGTTCCAGAACTTCAAAACTTAAATCTTCAAGCTCCCATTTGATTGCGTTCATACCTAACCTATGGGCTAATGGGGCGTAGATGTCTAGAGTCTCTCGTGCTTTACGCTCTGCCGACTCGACTGAAACAAACTTCCAGGTTCGTGCATTATGCAGACGATCGGCGAGCTTGATGAGTAATACTCGAATGTCACGAGACATCGCAACGATCATCTTTCGAACTGTTTCAGCCTCTGCAGTTGGGCCATAAGTTAACTTGTCTAGTTTTGTTACTCCATCGACTAACAACGCGATCTCTTCACCAAAGTCTTTACGCAATTCAGATAGGGAATACGTAGTGTCCTCAACAGTGTCATGCAATAACGCAGCTATTACAACATTTTCGTTTAAACCAAATTCTGCCAAAATAGCGGCAACTGCAACTGGATGCGTTATGTATTCTTCGCCAGATTTTCTAAATTGGCCGGCGTGGGCTTTTTTAGCAACGAGAAAGGCACGCTCTAGATTGACTAACTTATCGCCAGGATGATGCTCTGTTAAAGCACTAACCACCGGCGCTAACAGAGTGTCCATGATCGGATTCTAGTTAACAACACGGTGGTTAGTTACTTAAAAAGAAGAACTACTTTTTCTTAGCTTTACGTTTTGGCTGGTTGCGAGGTCCACGACTTTGCACAGTTTCGGTACTAGTTTCGGAAGGAACTGCAGCAACACCGCCGCGAGCATTAACGCGCTTGGTCAATGCGATCATCGCTGGCTCGCGCTCGCGCAAGCCGGAAAGAACTTGTGGTGCGATAAATAGTGATGAGTATGTTCCGATAGCTAATCCGATAAAGAGCGCTAACGAAAGGTCCTTCAATGTTCCGGCGCCAAGTAGCCCAGCACCAACAAAGAGAATCGAGCCCACAGGTAGCAACGCGATAATTGAAGTGTTCAAAGAGCGCACAATTGTCTGATTTACAGCCAAGTTAGTCGCTTGTGAGTAAGTAGATTTTCCAGTCGTTGTGATTGATCGAGTATTTTCGCGCACCTTATCGAAAACAATAACTGTGTCATAAAGAGAATAACCCAAGATAGTCAAGAAACCGATCACCGTAGCCGGCGTTACATCGAAGCCCACCAACGCATATATTCCTACGGTAATGATCACGTCGTGAATAACCGCAACAATTGACGCGATTGCCATCTTAGGTTCAAAGGCCATTGCTAAATAAAGCATTACTGCTAGCAAGAATGCGATCAATCCATAAAGAGCTTTCTTGGTGATCTCTTTGCCCCATGATGGGCCAATGATTTGGGTGTCAATAGTTTCGACATTAATTGCAAACTTCGCTGCGAGTGCATCCTGAACAGCATTTGATTGAATATTTGTCAGTGAACCAGTCTGAACGCGAATTTTCTCGTTTCCGACCGTCTGCACAATAACTTCGGAAGTTACGCCAGCAGATTCGACCGCAGAACGTGCTTCTTCGACAGTAGCTCCTGCCTTGGTAACGGTATAACTCGATCCACCCTTGAATTCAATTCCAAGATGTAGGCCTTGAAAGACGATAGTTCCAATCGAGATAGCTAAGAGCAGAGCAGAGACTGCATACCAGCGTTTGCGAGAGGCGATGAAATCAAAAGAAGTTTCGCCGCTATAGAGACGTGCACCTAGCGTTGTTCCATGTGCCATTTTTACGCCTCCATGCCTGTGGTTGATACTTGCGAATTATTCTTCTCTTCAATTCCTGAACTCTTCTTTGATAAGCCCGAAAGTGGATGACCATTTGCATAGAACTTCCACTTCGAAAGAATTGTCATCATTGGTTTTGTAAATGCGAAGATGACAAGTAGATCTACCAAAGTCGTTAGGCCAAGAGTGAACGCGAAACCACGCACTCCGCCAACGGCTAAGAAGTAGAGCAGCACGGCTGCAATGATTGAAACCGAGTCAGCCACAACGATCGTGCGGCGGGCTCGAACCCAGCCAGATTCAACGGCTGTTCGTAACGATTTTCCTTCGCGCAGTTCGTCTCTAATACGTTCGAAGTAAACGATAAAGGAGTCGGCGGTAATACCAATCGCCACAATGATTCCGGCGATACCGGCCAATGTCAGCGTAAAGCCAATCCATTCGCCTAGTAGAAGTACTAAGAGAAAAATCATGCCTGCGGCAACTGTTAGCGAACCGACAGTTACAAATCCAAGGCCGCGATAATAAAGAACCGAGTAAAGAAGGACGAGACCTAGTCCGAGGCCACCAGCTAATAATCCAGCGTCAAGTTGATCAGAGCCTAACGTTGGCGAAACTTGCTGAACTTCGCCGCGGTCAAAAGCAAGCGGTAGTGAGCCGTACTTCAACACATTCGCTAAATCCTGTGCTTCAACTTGTGTGAAGTCACCAGTGATTTGCGCACTACCCCCGCGAATAGCTTCGTTGATTCGAGGAGCAGACACCACTAAACCATCAAGAACAATCGCGACTTGGTTCTGCGGCGCAGTTAATGAAACAACTCGTGCGGTTTGATCAGCGAATGCTTTAGAGCCTTCACCATTAAAAGTAAGAGAAACAAACCAATTGCCGCCGGTTGTGGTATCCACGGCAGCTGTTGCCTTTGAAACTTGACGACCAAGAACTTCGGCACCTGCCAAAATATATTTCGCGGCACCATCATTCGAGCAAGCCACGATTACATCAGTTGCAACATCACTGCCAGTACCTTGGCGGTTTGCAGGAATCGTGCAATCTAAACCTGCGTACTTTGCGTTTATTTCTGCGCTAACACCTGCGGCTGGAGTTGCGGCGGTATCAGTCGCCGCTATAGGAGCACCTGAACCTTCAGCAAGTACTTGGCGAAAACGAAGTTCTGCAGTCTGGCCAACTAACTCAATTACGCGACGGCCACTTTCACCTGGAATCGAAATTACAATTTGGCGATTAGTACCTGAACCTTGCGATGCAACTTCGCTTTCAGCAACACCAAGTGAGTTAACGCGCTGACGAATAATTGTGACCGCTTGATCAATTGCTTCAGATGTTACTTTGCCACTCTCTCCAACACCAAGGCGTGGTTGCAAGGTAACGCTCGTACCGCCGCGAAGGTCTAGACCTAAGCGAACAGCAGTTGCGCCTTGGATAAAGACGGCTGCAATTAATAGGACAAAGGCGCCGGCCAGGATCGCAAGTGTGCGAGCTGGGCGACCGGAGCTCTTAACAGGTTTTGTAGGTGTTGACATAAGAGGTGAGTCTAGGCGTCATTAAGCGGTGTGTCGAAAAGCGAAGCTGCCCCCGCAGGCGCAATCTTGCCCAAATGTGTCCAGCCAAGAGCGGTAGCCACTCGCCCGCGCGGAGTGCGAGCCATGAAGCCATTCCTGACCAAGAAAGGTTCAGCCACCGATTCCACCGTCTCGGTTTCTTCACCCACTGCGATTGCGAGGGTCGATAGGCCCACCGGTCCCCCAGCAAACCTCTCAATCAAAGCAGTTAGTACCGAGCGGTCGAGCCGATCAAGACCTGCGGCATCGACTTCATACATTTCCAGAGCAGCATTTGCGTGATCTAACGAAAGTACGTTTGACCCTTTTACTTGGGCATAGTCGCGCACTCTTCGAAGCAGACGGTTTGCGATACGCGGTGTTCCGCGGGATCGACTGGCAATTTGTTCAATTGCTTTAGCGTCAACAACCAAGCCAAGCAGTGCAGCAGATCGCGAAATGACTAGACCCAACTCGGACTCCGCATAAAAATCGAGCTGTGCTGTAAAACCAAATCGATCGCGTAATGGGCTTGGTAATAATCCAGCCCGAGTTGTTGCGCCAACTAATGTGAATCTGGGTAGATCAAGTGGAATTGCAGTCGCACCTGGTCCTTTGCCAACCACAATATCAACGCGGAAATCTTCCATCGCTAAGTACAGAAGTTCTTCGGCAGGTCTCGGCAAGCGGTGGATCTCATCGATGAAGAGAATTTCGCCTTCAACTAAGGAAGAAAGTATCGATGCTAAATCACCGGCATGAGTAATCGCTGGGCCTGATGTAATTCGGATTGGTGCTTGCATTTCTGCTGCCAGAATTAGTGCGAGGGTGGTTTTACCTAACCCCGGCGGCCCACTTAACAAAATGTGATCAGCGCTTGTTCCTCGATGTTTCGCTGCAGTTAAAAGAACATCGATTTGCTGGCGAACTCTCTCCTGCCCGATGAACTCTTGTAAATCTTTTGGCCGAAGTGCGCCTTCAGCAGCCGAATCATCTAAGCCAGCAACTGGTGAGATCAATCGATCAACGTTATCCACTATTTGCGACCACCACTTTGCAGTGCTCTCCTTAAGAGTTCACTCATCTCTAAATCACTTGGTTCAATACCATCACCCTGTAGCTCATTTACTACTGTGGTTATTGCGCGATCGGAATCTTTTGGCGCAAAACCCAATGAAATCAGGGCTGATGTAAGTTGCTCGCGCCAAACTGGTTGGTGAGTCGCAACACTGCCCCCATCGGAGAGATCAGATAATTTACCTTTCAATTCCAGAATTAAACGTTGCGCGCCTTTTCGCCCAATGCCGGGCACTCGTTCAATCGCCGCAATATTCTCACCGGCAATAGCGGCGGCCAATTCCTCAGGTGTTAACGAGCCAAGAATTGAGAGCGCAACTTTGGGCCCAATGCCACTTACGGTTTGCACTTGCTCAAATAATTGCTTCGATTCCGCAGTTAGGAAACCGTAGAGTGTTAAAGACTCTTCGCGGACGACTAACGAGGTATGAAAAGTTACGGTGGTTCCTAAATTTAAATTGCTAGCTGCGATCTGCGTAATATTTACTGACAGCCCGACCCCACCAACTTCAACGATGGCACGATCTAACGAGATCCCTTTGATCTCACCAGTCAGAGTTGCAATCATTTTTTGGTAGTTCCCGTCTTCTTAAGTAGAGCTAATCGATTCTTCTCACTAGCCAGTGCAGTTGCAATTTTACTATTTCCGCCACCACGCCAGATATGACAGATCGCTAACGCTAACGCGTCGGCGCTATCCGCGGGCTTAGGAGCCTGATCTAATTTCAAAATGTTTAAAACCATCTTGCCAACTTGGGCTTTATTTGCCCGACCTGAACCAGTCACTGCAGCTTTAACTTCACTCGGGGTATGCATGACAACCTTGATTTGATTTCTGGCTGCCAGCAAAAGTGCGATTCCGGCTGCTTGGGCGGTTCCCATAACGGTCCGTAAATTATGTTGCGAGAAAACACGTTCAATCGCAATTACATCTGGTTTGAATTCGGTAATCCAAAGTTGAATCTCGCGTTCAAGTTGTAAGAGTCGAACCTCAGTTGGGTCCTCTGAAGAGGTAAGAATTACGCCGACCGAAACCATCTGTAATGGAGAGCCAACGACCCCATCAACCACGCCAATGCCGCAGCGCGTTAAACCGGGGTCGATACCTAGAACTCTCACTTGACCAGCCTAGATAGCGGTTCTGAATAGTTAGGCGAGGCTCGCCATTACCTCATCAGAAACATCGAAGTTGCTGAAAACATTCTGCACATCATCTAACTCTTCAATGGCATCGATTAATTCAAATACCTTAGTTGCGCCTTCGGCATCTAGCGGAATAGTCATCGAAGGCAGGAAAGAAGAATCTGCAGATTCGTAATCAATACCAGCAGTTTGCAAGGCAGTTCTGACCGCAACTAAATCGCTAGCTTCACAAACCACCTCAAAAGATTCGCCAAGATCGTTAACTTCTTCGGCTCCGGCATCTAGCACAGCTTCGAGTACTGAATCTTCAGTAAGTTGACCGTTCTTATTTACGATGATTACGCCTTTGCGATTAAACAAATAAGAAACAGACCCGGGATCAGCCATGCTTCCACCATTGCGAGTAACGGCCACACGAACTTCAGATGCTGCGCGATTTCGATTATCTGATAAACACTCGATCATGATCGCAACTCCATTTGGGCCGTAACCCTCATACATAATGGTTTGCCAATCAGCGCCACCAGACTCTAGACCAGCACCACGCTTAACGGCGCGTTCAATATTATCTGCAGGCATTGAGTTCTTTTTTGCCTTTGCGATTGCATCGAAAAGAGTTGGGTTTCCATCAATATCAGGACCACCATTGCGAGAGGCAACTTCGATTGCCTTAATCAATTTTGCAAAATTCTTGGCACGGCGGCTATCGATGATTGCCTTCTTGTGCTTTGTTGTTGCCCATTTGGAATGGCCGGACATGATCAACCCCCTAGAATTTTCACCGAGCTTTCCGATGAAAGTTATGAACCTACTTTACCGCAGCCTTTTCCAAAGCTGGACGAGCTACTGATTCGATGAAATAGCGATGAATTCGATTGTCCCCCGTTAGTTCGGGATGAAAGCTGGTTGCCAGCAAAGCGCCTTGACGCACCGCAACAGCATGATCAAAGGTTGCTAATACTTCTACATCTTGCCCAACTGACTCGACCCACGGAGCGCGAATGAAAACGGCTCGAATAGGCGGGTTGGTAATTCCCTTGAATTCTAAATCTGATTCAAACGAATCTACCTGGCGACCAAATGCGTTACGTCTAACAGTGATATCTAGGCCACCGAAAGTTTCTTGGCCGATAGCTGCATCTAAAACCCGATCGGCTAACAAAATCATGCCGGCACAAGAGCCGTAAACGGGCATTCCGCTCGCGATACGAGATTTCAGCGGATCGAACATTTCAAAGCTGCGCGCTAAATTGGCAATGGCAGTTGACTCGCCACCTGGCAGTACTAAAGCATCAACATTTGCTAGTTCGCGTGGCCTGCGAATGACCGAAGGCGTTACGCCACATTCTTCTAATGAAAAAAGGTGTTCTCTGAAATCGCCTTGCAGCGCAAGTACACCTACCCGCATTTTATGAAGACCTAATTACCAACCGCGTTCGGCAAGACGATGCGCAACTGGTAAATCAGCAACATTTATGCCAACCATTGCATCACCTAAGCCACGTGAAACATCAGCTAAAACTTTCGGATCATCATGGAAGGTTGTTGCCTTAACACAAGCAGCTGCACGAGATGCCGGATCGCCAGATTTGAAGATTCCAGATCCGATAAAGACTCCATCTGCGCCCATTTGCATCATCAAAGCTGCATCGGCTGGAGTTGCAATTCCACCTGCTGTAAAAAGTACAACTGGAAGTTTGCCAGCTTGCGCGACTTCTTTAACTAATTCAAAAGGCGCTTGCATATTCTTAGCAGCAACATAAAGCTCATCTTCGCGAAGTGAAGTGAGGCGACGAATCTCACCACCAATAGAGCGCATATGCGTCATTGCATTTGAAACATCACCTGTACCAGCTTCACCTTTAGAGCGAATCATGGCAGCGCCTTCATTAATGCGACGAAGCGCTTCGCCTAGATTTGTGGCACCACAAACAAATGGAACTGTGAAATTCCATTTATCAATATGGTTTTCGTAATCAGTAGGAGTTAATACTTCGGACTCATCGATGTAATCAACACCAAGACTCTGCAAGATTTGCGCTTCAACAAAATGACCTATGCGAGCTTTTGCCATAACCGGAATTGATACGGCAGCTTTAATTTTTTCGATCATGTCTGGATCAGACATTCGAGCGACACCACCTTGGGCGCGAATATCTGCAGGTACTCGCTCAAGTGCCATCACAGCAACTGCGCCAGCCGCTTCGGCAATCTTGGCTTGCTCGGCATTTACGACATCCATGATGACGCCGCCTTTAAGCATTTCAGCCATGCCTCGTTTGACTCGTGCGGTTCCAACGTTCTGGCTCATGCCGGTACTCCTAAGTTAAATCTCAGACGAGCTACTGGCTCGTGATTAGGGTGCTTACTCTACTTTGAAACTGGTGTTGCTGGCGCGGTGAGCGTGAATTCTGGCTTCTGGTCAGTCAAGGCGACCCATACCGAGCCTGGCGCAAATTTGATTTCGCTGCCATCGGCCAAAGTCCACGAAGTGCCTGATTCGGCAGTTGGTCTGCTCCAATTAGCTTTGAAGGAGCGCCCATCACGTAAGACATAACCGGTTCCGGTGCCCACGGTTTGTGAGAACGGCGTATAAGTTCCGGAGGCTCCGCGGTAGATCGAGTTGGTTATCTCGACATTTTGAATTACGAAAGTAGCTGGTCCAAGTTGTGTCCCGCTAGCTGCTAGATCTGCTTTCCCGCCATTACTCAATAACCAACGTTTCTCAGAGATTGACCAAGTCACCTCATATCTACTTGCCGGCCAGCGAACCGCTGCTGAATCAATTGCAACTCCCCCTGCTGGCAGATCTCCGAACGACCAACCTGGAGAACTCGAAGAAGCGACTTGGCGTTGATCTTTTGAAACTTTCTCCAATAAAAGATCTGCGCGCAGAATCAAGTTGTACGGTGCAAATCTGGTTTGATCGCGAGTGTAAATAGTAGGTGAGGAACGTTGCGCACCGTAGTCCCAGAGATTTGCACTTGATATCACCGGATACATAGGACGTTGGGCGCCGCTATATGCAAATACAACTTTTCCAAATTGGGACAGAATTTCAATATCTGAAATACGAGCACTACGAACCGGGCCGATGTTTTTCGGAATAACTGATGAAAAGATTGCCGCCAATCGAGTTAGACCACCTTCGACAAGTTCGATATAAACCAGATCGGCATCTTCCAGCCCAATTTGTGGACGTGCCAAGGATGTGTCATCGATCTTTACTGCTAGAACAGGTCCGTCGGATCCCACTCGACCACTTATTGAGTTGTAAGTGATTTCGGGTTTTGATTCTGTATTTTCTTTATCAGCAGCAGAGCAGCCAGAGAGAATCAATACAGTCGAAAATAGAACTAATAAATTTTTAGATCGCATCAGCTTCAAACTCATAGGTGACAGGTAACGGAGCCGTACCAGCCAAACGGAATAGTCGAAATACTATCTTGCTGCGGATCAATTGAGTACGTGTAACAGCCTCTACGTGTATCGCTATAGATACCTTGATTTTGTCGGTCAGTTGCTCGAGTTCGTGGAGTAACACTTGATCGTTTTCAGTCACAATGCTTTCGCGCTCTTGCAACATCATGCCTAACGCCCCAGAAAGCACGCTTTCGGCACTTGAGCGATCCTCAATATCTGCACTTCTTGCTTGATAGGCACTTGCGGTTAGGAGTAGCGATGTAGCAGGGTCGGTTTTCGCACTTCTAGCGATTTCAAGTGCGATTGCCGCGCGACGTTGCAAAAGGGAATCTAATGTGGCCCAGCTAGTCTCAACCCGATGATGCAAACGATCTAGCCGGCTAGCCGAGAAACTCAAATACCAAAACGCAAGGAGTATCAAGGCGGCATAAAGAAAAATGTCTTTCATCGCTAATCCCTACCTAATAATCGAGTCCAGGAACGATTTTCTGATGACAAAGAAACTTTTTCCCCTTTGACCATTGCGATTTCATAAACTTCAAAGATCTCTTCGCCCACTTGGCTCCAGTCATACCTTTGCGAGTGCGCAGCGCCTGCAATTGCTAAATCATTGCGCTTCACTTCATCTCGCATCAAATCAATGATCACTTTCGCTAAACTTTCCGAGTTCTCTGATTCAAAAAGTGCCCCAAATTTTCCATCACCAAGTACATCTGCAAAAGCTGGTATGTCGCTAGCAACAACAGTTGCACCTCCAGCCATCGCTTCTGCCAAAATAATTCCAAAGGATTCTCCACCCGTATTAGGCGCGATATAAAGAGAGATGCTTGATAAGAAATCTGCTTTCTCTTTTTCGCTGATTTTGCCCAGGAATTCCACTCGGTGTCTTAATTGTGGATCTACATTTTCAAGAATTTCTTCACTATCGCCAGGTCCTGCGATGAGGACTCGGATATCAGGAACAAAACGAGCAATTATTGGGAGTGCATCAAGCAGAACTGGTAAACCTTTTCGGTCTTCTTCAAATCTTCCCAAGAAGCCAATTGTGCTTCCTTGCCATTCTGCTTTTGTCGTACCGTTTCGGTAATTGTCAGCATAAATTCCATTTGGGATCACAATCGCATCGGTTTCTAAATGGGCGGTCAGTGTTAATCGGGCCGCCTCACTTACTGCGATTCGCGCTGATAACTTCTCGATTACAGGTTCTAGGATCGGCCCGATCGCCACAATAGCTTTCTGATACTTGGCAGCGGCATGGAAGGTTCCGACCATTGCGCCTTCGCCTGCCCAGCATGCCAATAAAGCTAGCGATGGAATAGCAGGTTCGTGCAAATGCAAAAGATCAAAGTTGCCTTCATTGATCCAGTTGCGCACTCGACTATTTGCGCCAACGCCAAAGAGAACTCGAGCAACTGCGCCGTTATATGGAATTGAGACTGCGCGACCTGCGCTAACAATGTAACTAGGCAGGTCTTCACTTTCAGTTGCTGGCGCCAGAACTTCTACGTAATGACCATTTGCGATGAGGAATTCAGCTAAGTCACGAATGTGGTTTTGTACTCCACCCGGAACATCCCAGCTATACGGGCAAACGATTCCAATTCGTAACGGTCGATTTATCATGACCGCTCCACAAAGTCTCCATCAACCCAAATACGTTGCAGCATGTGCCAGTCTTCGGGATGTTCAGAGATACCCGCGGCGAAATTATCTGCGCAAAGTTGCACGGTATTTCGCACCTTCTCAGCTTCATCGATACCAGTTGCAATCTCGACTTTACGAAACTCAATATGAATGCCATTTTTCGTATAAGAAACAAAGGCGGTGATTAGGTCAGCTCCAGTTCGGATCGCTAACAAAGCCGGTCCAGCAGGCATTCGAGCTATTCCGTTAAAGAACTTAACATCGATACCGCTATTTGAAAGATCGCGATCGGCAACTAGCGCTACTAACTTTCCTTCTCGCAATCTACTGGCCAAAGTACCCATAACGCGACCATCTAACGGAAGAGCTTCCATTCCAATTGCGGTTCGATATTCCAGAAACTTATTGAATAACTTTTCTGGCTTCAACCGTTCAACAACTGTCACTAACGCTAACCCCTGGCTGCAAAAGAACGACCCGGCATGATCCCAATTTCCAGCATGCGGTAATGCAACAACGACACCACGTTTACTTCGGACTGGTTCCAGAAGTAGTTCGACATCATTTACAGTAACTGTTGACTGGATGCGATCTTTATTCCAATCAGGTGAGCGAAAAGTGTCACACCAATATCGCAAATAGGAGCGCATCCCAGATTGAGCCAAAATTCTTAGTTCCTCTTCGCTTAGGTTAGGAACAACCCGGCGAAGATTGCCCTCTAGGCGTTGAAAACTCTTTCCGCCTTTATGACTTACTCGATCTGCTAAAAAATCAAAGAGTCGATAGGCACTTTTCTCAGGTAACCAACGGACAATTCGCCACCCAGCAAAATAAGCACCCGCTGTTAAATCATCGAGCTTCATTAACGGGTCGCTTTCCAGACAATTATCATGCGTTCGAAAACGGTGTAGACACTTGCCGCAGCAAGAAACCAAATGCCAATTGTCAGAACGTATGCAACGCCAAGTCCGGTAAAGCCAATTGCAGCCAATAAAATTATTAGACGTTCCGTCCGTTCGGCGAAGCCACCTTTGCACTCAATTTGCATGCTTTCAGCTTTGGCTCGAATATATGAAACTAGAAACCCAGCGACAATCGACACTAAAAGTACATATGACAGTGGATCTTTTTCTCGAGCTAGGTAGATGAGTAGTCCGAGTGCAATCGAAGAATCGGTAACTCGATCGATCGTTGAATCCAAAAAACCGCCCCAACGACTTGCGCCTTTTTCAGAAAGTCGCGCCATCGTGCCATCGAAAAGATCACTTAATGCGAGTAAACAAATAGCCACTGTTCCGCCAAATAAATGACCGCTTGGGTAAGCAAGCAAAGCTGTTGCCACAACACCAACGGCGCCGATTGCGGTAACAGAGTTAGGGGTAAGCCCAATGCGCAGCATGCCTCTCGCGGTTGGTGAAATAATGCGCACCACCGCGGGCTTGAAAATGTCACTAATCATCGTGTCCCATCGTAGGCTGTGGACATGAGTTCAACTAACTTACGCGTCCATGTTTATGGCCACGAAAGCGCTTTTTTGACCGAAATCGCAGCTCAATTCAATGGCCAAGTCGCCGATGCGGCTCAAGTTGAATCAGATTTAGCGATCTTTGCTATCAACCCAAATACCGGCATCTCCCCCGAGAGCATCGCCATTTGGGAGTCTTTAGATGACTACTTGCTGCCACGTTTAATCGTGGTTACTGGCCTAACTGGCAATGATGGTGATTTCGATGATGCGGTCATGTTGGCGAACCGGGTTTTTGAAAAATGCATAACACCGTTTTTAGTCTTGCACGATGAAGATGGATCTCCCTGCGCGCTAATTTCCTTGAGTGATTTACAAATAATCAATTATCAATCTGGAACTACCGAAGTTTTGGAAAGCGCCGATGAGCACAAAACTTTAGTGAGTGAATTTCGTGATGAATATTTACTCGCTATCGATCAGATGGGTCCGGATGCTTTCTCGGCAGGGCTGCTTTTTCCAGCCATCCCGGTTGACTTCAACACTGGACTCGGACTTACTGAAGTTGAGAGTTATCTAAATCAACTTTAAATTACCAGGCTGCCGCAATTAGATCGCGAGACTGACTAAGTAATTGTGGCAATACTTTTGTTTGACCAATGATGGGCATGAAGTTTGCATCCCCTGACCAACGCGGGACTATGTGTTGGTGAATATGTGCGGCCACGCCAGCACCTGAAATGGCTCCCTGGTTCATTCCCAAATTAAAGCCAGCGGGTGAACTCACCTTTCGCAAAGTTTTCATAGCATGTGATGTTAGATCTGAAATTTCATTGCGTTCAGAATTCGTTAGCTCGGTAAAATCCGCTACATGTCTGAAAGCACAAACTAGTAAATGCCCAGAGTTATACGGGTACAGATTCATTACTACATAAGCTTCATTGCCTCGTGCAACGATTAAGCCATCTTCATCACTCAGAGTTGGGATGCGGCAGAACGGGCATTCAATTTCATTACCTGGTAACGGTCGATTTTCGCCGGTCAAATACTCCATTCGGTGAGGCGCCCATAAACGTTGCCATGCATCAGGAACGCCAGCACCACCTAGAGCATCACTCATAGTTAAACCTGAGTGCGATCAGATACGCACTTTTTAATCTCCGCAATCGCTTCGGCGATAGGTATGCCATTCTTCTGTTCGCCATTGCGATAGCGGAATGAAACAGCGCCTGCGTTTTGATCTTCTTCACCAGCAATAACCATAAATGGAATCTTTGCTAGTTGGGCGTTACGAACTTTCTTCTGCATCCGATCATCGGATGAATCCATTTCAACTCGCAAACCGGCTCTACGCATTTGGTTCATCACATCTGCCAAATATGGCGAGAAGGCATCAGCAACTGGAATTCCAATTGCTTGAACTGGTGCCAACCAAGGTGGGAATGCGCCTGCGTAATGCTCGGTGAGAACACCAAAGAAACGCTCAATGGAACCGAATAAGGCGCGGTGAATCATCACTGGTCGAGATCGAGAACCATCGCTATTCGCGTATTCCAATTCGAAGCGTTGCGGTAATTGGAAATCAACTTGAATAGTTGACATCTGCCAGGTGCGACCGATTGCATCTTTAGCTTGCACTGAAATCTTTGGTCCGTAGAAAGCTGCGCCACCTTCATCAAGAACTAATTCCAAACCCTGCACAGAAGCTGCTTGGCGCAAAGCTTCAGTAGCTGCTACCCATTCGGCATCCTCGCCTACAGATTTTTCTGGATTACGAGTAGATAGTTCAAGATAGAAATCGTTGAGTCCATAGTCACGCAATAAGTTAAGTACGAAAGTTAAAAGTGAATCGAGCTCGCCCGGCATCTGTTCGGCGGTGCAATAAATGTGCGCGTCATCTTGGGTGAAACCTCGGGCACGGGTGATGCCGTGTAGAACGCCAGATTTTTCGTAACGATAAACAGTTCCGAACTCGAATAATCGCAGTGGTAACTCACGATATGAACGCTGGCGCGATTTGTAAATCAGATTGTGAAACGGGCAGTTCATAGGCTTCATGTAGTACTGCTGCCCTGCGCGTTTTACAGTGCCATCTGCGTGCAGTTCTTCATCCATAATCATTGGCGGATACATGCCATCGGCATACCAATCTAGGTGACCTGAAGTTTCAAAGAGTGCCGCTTTTGTGATGTGTGGCGAGTAGACGAATTCGTATCCTTCAGTTTCATGGCGAATGCGCGAGTAATCTTCCATTGCACGACGAATAATTCCGCCTTTAGGATGAAAGACTGCTAAACCAGAACCAATTTCCTCTGGGAAGCTAAACAAATCTAATTCAGCGCCTAAGCGACGATGGTCGCGCTTTTCGGCTTCGAGCAAAAGTTCCAGATATGAATTTAATGCGTCAACACTCGGCCAAGCAGTTCCGTAAATACGTTGCAACATCGGATTTTTTTCAGAACCTCGCCAATAAGCACCGGCACTTCGCATCAATTTAAATGCAGGAATGTGCTTTGTTGATGGCAGGTGCGGGCCACGACAAAGATCTGACCAAACTGGTTGCCCATCTCGACCTAAATTGTCATAAATTGTTAATTCGGACCCACCAACTTCGACCGAACTTTCATCGCTAGAGCCACCCTTTAGGCCAATCAACTCACACTTGTAAGGCTCTTTAGCTAACTCTTTAAGCGCGTCAGCCTCAGAAGTAACTCGGCGCTTAAAGCGTTGACCATCCTTAATGATTTTACGCATTGCACTTTCGATTTTTTCTAATGATTCTGGTGTGAACGATTCTTCTGGGTCGAAGTCGTAATAAAAACCATCTGTGATCGGCGGCCCAATGCCTAACTTTGCTTCCGGATAGATCTGCTGAACAGCCTGAGCCATTACGTGCGCAGTTGAATGGCGCAGAACTTTCAGACCATCTTCGGATTCAATAGTTACCGATTCAATTTCATCGCCATCACTAAGTTCAGTCCAGAGGTCTCTCAATTCACCATTAATCCGGCAAACGACCACATCTTTGCGTTCGGCAAACAATTGAGTTGGGCGCTGATCTGCGCCAACCGCAGTTGCCACGCCATCAACGGTGATCTTGATTTCAGACATGCCGCTAGCCTACCGAAGTTGCCAATGCAGTTGCTGCAATTAGCGAGTGCATTTGCTCGCTCTCGGGTGAAATCATCAGAATTCGATCGTCAATTTGCCCAATTGGTTGTGCGATTTTCAGACTTGAAACGACAAATCCACACTTAATTTCGCTCAATATTTCCGCGGGTATTTGGCGAACAATTACGCCCGCTTTTTCGACCAAAAGGGCACGCATCACACCAGGTAAAACTCCGTCACTTAGGGGCGGAGTAATCCATTGGCCATCAATCTGAAAAACCAAATTCGCAATTGCCGTCTCTGTAATTACGCCATCAGCATTTATCAGAATAAAATCGTCGTATCCAGAACGCCTAGCTTGGGCTAGCAATTGCAAATTATGTGTGTAGGGATATCGCTTCTCAACGATTCCAGAATGTGAATCAGCGAGGTGATGAATAGCTAACCTTGCTGGATGATCTATCTCGACATACTTTTGATGTGTGGCACACAAGCTTCCATTATTCGCGAATAAAAGTCGCAGTCGGCCGATCGAAACCGGGTTGGCCGCAATAGTCTCTGCCACGGCATCACGAATAAAATCTTCAGTTGGAAATGGCTGATCATTTCGGCGCGCAGAATTTAGCGCTCGACGCATATGTCTGGATAACGCCCAGGGCAAACCATCTACCGTTTTAATCGTTTCAAAAATACCAGCGCCAACAGGCCAGCCTTCCGAATCTAAACCTGCTTCTTCGTAACTCAATAACTTTCCTGCCGACCACACATACTGACTCATAGTTCGCCACCGATGATGGAGATAAGCCGCTCGGCCTTTAATTGAGTTTCTTCCCATTCAGCGGAAGCATCGCTACTCCATGTGATGCCAGCACCGGTTCCGAAATGAATATATTCAGAATCGCGCCAAAAAGTTCTTATCGCTACTGATAGAACTGCTTGGTCACCACGCACCCAGCCCAAAACTCCACAATAAGTATCACGAGGCACAGGTTCAAAAGTTGAGATAATTCGCTGAGCTGCGCTCTTCGGTGCGCCACTGATTGATCCGGCTGGCAATAAAGCATGAAGTATTTGTGACCAACTTATGCCGTCGCGTAGTTGGCCAGTTACATCAGAAACTAAATGACTTAAACCAGGGTGCTGCTCATCTCGCAAAAGATCAGGGACTGCGATTGTTCCTGGTGTGCAAATCTGACCCAGATCATTTCGCATTAAGTCAACGATCATGACATTTTCCGCCCGATCCTTCTCGCCAAAGATTTCAACGTTCGAGCGTTTTGTGCCTTTGATCGGCGAAGTCTTAATTTGATCTCCATCTCGGGTTAAGAATAATTCCGGAGATGCTGAAGCTATTTCAAATTCATTGAAACGCAAGTAACTAGCAAAAGGTGCGGGGTTGGATTTCAAAATGTTGGAAAACGCACAATTTAATTTCATATTTGATTTGATGCTTAACCTGCGGCAGGCGTTAACTTGATAGACCCCACCATTGGCAATTTCATCTCGAATTTTTTCAACATACACACGATATTCAAACTCAGAACTGCTGCTCTCCCATTTACCTTCAATCCGAACTGCTTCGGCTGCTAGAGGGAACTCGGCCTTGGCGATCGTTTTAAATTTTGCTGCTCTGAAATCACCTTCATATGTTGTGCTAATTGCCCAAAAGTCACCGTCGTTAAGGCAGCTTGGATCAAAACTAACTTCCACCAAATCGGTAGCCAGTAGCCCGCCCATCCAGAATTGGGGCGCATCTGGCTGGGTCGAGGTCATCACGCGCTAACCGTATGACCCCTTTGGCAGTTAAGCCTGAATTAGGATAGATTTCGCCCTCTGCCGTCGACTCAATTTTGGGTCGAGCCGGCAATTTAGAAAATGCGGACGTAGCGCAGCTGGTAGCGCGGAACCTTGCCAAGGTTCAGGTCGCGGGTTCGAACCCCGTCGTCCGCTCGGATATACGGCCACCTGCCTTTCACAGGGGGCCGTATTTTCATGGTGGAATGGCCGAGAGGCGAGGCAAGGGACTGCAAATCCCTCTACACGGGTTCAAATCCCGTTTCCACCTCCAGATTGATTTTGATTCTTAGTTTCGAAATTTTTGTCTCTTTGTTTTACTAATAAGACAAATCTTTATCGATGTCGCAAGGTGCTGCATATTCAAATCTCAAACAGTTTTCATTACTGTGCGCATATGTCAAACACCAGAGAAAACGAATTGGATCATCGCTATCGCGGCGAGAATCCACTAAAGACACTTTGGTATTTACTCGAGAATCACCGACGCGATATTTTCTTCGCAATCTTGTTTTATTCGATTAAGCATTCTCCATCATGGACAACTCCGTTGCTTACCGCAAACATGATTGATTGCGTCGTCTATCGCAAACCACTATCAATTCTTGCGCTAAATTTTGGCCTGCTTGCGATTATCACCATTCAGAACTATCCAATGAATGTTATGTACGTGCGATTCCTGGCTAAAGCGATTCGAAATCTCGAGAATCGTCTGCGATCTGCACTAGTAGAGCGCATGCAGCAAATGAGTATTGGGTTTTATCAAACAACTAACGCCGGTGCACTACAAACCAAAGTAGTCCGTGATGTTGAAAACATCGAACAGATGATGCGACATAGTTTTGATGGCGGATTAGGTGCAATCAATAGCTTAATTGGCGCGATAGTTATTACCTCGATAAAAGTTCCACAATTTTTGCCTTTCTTTCTTCTGCTTGGCCCAGTATCTGCAACCGTAGTATTCAAAATGCGTAAAACTCTAAATTCACATAATGAAGATTTTCGTTCGGAAATTGAACGGATGTCGTCACGGGTTAACGAGATGACAACTTTGTTGCCTATCACCAGAGCTCATGGCCTCGAAAAAAATGCGCTCAAAACCATGTACACCTCGTTTAGCAGTGTCAAAAGTGCCGGTCTACGTTTAGATCGCTTACAAGGTCACTTCACCGCGATTGCCTGGGTTACTTTTCAATTGACTTATGTAATTTGTTTGGGATTTGCAGCTTGGTGCGCCGTAACTGGTTTCCTACCTATTACTGCTGGCGATGTCGTAATGCTTAGTTCGTATTTCGGAATGTTAGTTGGATCAGTTTTGTTATTAACCAGTATTGCGCCTGCGTTATCGAAGGGACTGGCTTCAATCAGATCTCTTGGCGAACTTCTCGAGTCGCCAGACTTAGAGTCCAATGCTGGCAAGCGCCAAGTCTCGACCGTTACAGGCTTAGTTGAGTTTTCCGACGTTACATTTACCTATCCGACAAATCACAAACCTTCGCTTAAAAATATTAATGTTTCAGCCGAGCCTGGTCGCATGATCGCTTTAGTTGGCCCGAGTGGATCCGGTAAATCAACTTTCATAAATCTAGTGATTGGTTTCTTGCGCCCAACCTCTGGTGCGATCAAACTCGACGGCGTAGATATGTCTCTGCTAGATCTTCGATCCTCGCGAAAATTCATTTCAGTAGTTGCTCAAGACACAATTCTCTTCGATGGCACTGTCTTTGAAAATGTTACTTACGGAATGGTTGAACCAACAGCAGAGGATGCCGAAAAAGCCCTACGTGCTGCAAATGCATGGGAGTTCGTATCCAAATTACCTGAAGGCATGGACACCATTGTTGGCGAACGAGGGGCGCGTATTTCAGGAGGCCAAAAGCAACGACTGGCAATCGCGAGAGCGATTATTCGTGATCCGAAAATTTTAGTTCTAGACGAAGCAACGTCAGCTTTGGATTCAGAATCCGAAAGATTAATCCAAAGTGCACTACATGAACTAATGAAATCTCGAACTACTTTTGTGGTCGCTCATCGTCTATCGACAGTCAAGGAAGCCCACCTGATCCTAGTTTTAGAAGATGGGGTGGTTGTCGAATCCGGTACCCACCGAGAACTGGTAAATGGGCATGGCACTTATCGTCGTTTGTATGACGCTCAAAGTTTCATTCCAGATGATGAACCACACTTGAAGCTAGCCTCTGAATAAGTAGATAGGAAGAAATATGCGTGTCGGTCCCCCATTATCTGAACTCGAAAAATTTGCGCCAGGTCCAAATTCCCGTCCGGATTTCCATTCGTTCTGGGAGAACACATTAAAGAGTTTTCTAGCTCCCAACTTAGAGGCTGTCTTAACAAAAGTTGATTCTCCAATTACGGCCTTTGAAACTTATGACGTAACGGTCCCAGGCTTTAACAACGATCCCATAAAGGGTTGGTTTATCAAGCCCAAAAATTCAGCAAGCGATGTGCCATGCATCGTCATGTATGACGGCTATGGCGGTGGACGTGGCTTGCTCAACGAATGGCTTTTCTGGCCAAGTGCCGGTTATGCAATTTTGGTTATGGACACTCGCGGCCAAGGAGCATCTGGTTGGCGAGTTGGTGATACCCCAGATGGAAACTATCCACGCGCTTCGCAAACGCCAGGATTCATGACTGCTGGAATTCTTAATCGCGATGACTATTACTATCGACGAGTTTTTACTGATGCTGTTGCCTTCGTTCGCGTTGCTTCGAAACTTCCAGGTGTTGACGCTAATCGTTTGATAACAGCTGGTGGTAGTCAAGGTGGTGGAATTGCTCTCGCGGCTACTTCGCTCTCTGATCAAGTCTTTGCGACTATTCCTGATGTGCCTTTTCTTTGCCACTACGAGCACGCTGTGAACATTACTGATGCATTTCCGTATCAAGAAATAGTTCAATATTGCAAAACCCATCGACTCGAAGTGGAGCGAGTCTTCGAGACTCTTTCCTATTTTGATTGCATGAATTTAGTTACCCGAGCAGCTGCCCCTGCATTGATATCAGTTGGTCTACACGATCCAATCTGCCCACCCGAAACAATATTTGCCATGATCAATAATTATTCGGGTCCCACAACTATTCAGACTTGGCCATTCAACACACATGAAGGTGGCAGCGTTCAACACCAGTTATTACAGGCAGAATGGCTAAACAAGTTGTTAGGAGAAAGCAATTGATTACTGCAGACCAGAATCTTGGTTACGGGTTTAACGCGCAGTGGGCTTACACAACCACTGGCATGCCAGCTGCACTCCCGGCCGATAAGCGAATGCTTGATTTCATGGCTAAGTACGAGTTTCGATTCTTACGTTTACCAATGGATTACCGCTTCTGGATCAATAAAATAGGCGCTCCCATAAATGAAGATTTCATGAACTTGCTTGATTCATACATTCACGAATCAGTGTCACGCGGTATTCATATTTCGATTAATCTTCATAGAGCTCCTGGATATTGCATCAATGGTTGGGAAGATGAAGCGACCAATCTATGGGCAGATCAAATCGCCCAAGACAGTTTTTCGTTTTTGTGGCAGACCGCAGCAACTAGATACAAAGGCAAACACTTAGATTTGTTGAGTTTCGATTTAGTAAATGAACCACCTGATCTTGGGCAACGAGGTTTTACCCGTGATATTCATCAAACTGTAATTAGACGAATCACTAATGAGATTCACGAGATAGATCCAGAACGCACAGTTGTTATTAATGGCTTAGCTGGCGGTCACTTAGCGATGCCGGAATTAGCGGATTTAAATGTTGTACATAGTGGCCGTGGCTACCAACCGATGCTGGTTAGTCATTACCAAGCAGAATGGTGGGCCGGTAGCAAAGGAATGCCAGTGCCAACTTATCCATGTGAGTACAACGGTCAATGGTGGGACCGCGCAGCACTCTGGGATTTCTACGCACCTTGGCGTGAGGTACAAGCGATGGGCCGACCAGTCCACATTGGTGAGTTCGGTTGTTATCGCTACACCCACAATGATGTCGCTCTTGCTTGGTTTAAAGATCTTTTTAGCATCTACAAAGAATCTGGTTGGGGGTACTCACTTTGGGAATTTGATGGCAATTTCGGAATTGCCAATCACAATCGACCAGGTACTCGTTATGAAAACTTCGAAGGCTTAAATGTGGATCGTGGCTTGCTTGACCTAATGCTGGAAAGCCGCGCCGAATAGTCCTTGACAACGAAGGACAAGACTGGCAACCTCACGCCCAGAAATAAGTTCAATATCTGGCAGCAGGTCTGTCATACCGAGGAGCGTTCATGAAATTAAAGCGTTGGCACTTTGTCGCGCCTAGTGTTCTTGCCACTATTTTCGCCATCGCCTTTTTCAGCGCCGGGCCAACTGTGCCTATGGATAATGACACAACAAGTGCGGCCGCTCTCGCCGAGAAAGCGGCGCAGCCAGTCGCTGAAGAAAAAGCAGCGACTCTCGGAACACCAGTTGACCTAGCTGGGTCTATCGCGCTGACAGTTTCAGAGCTATCGGTATTCAAAGCAAAAGATCCTGATGCGCTCGGCGTCGAGGGTCGTCCTCAACTGATGGATATAACCATTGAAAATAAGGGCTCTGCGGACTTTGATATCAGTTCATTTATTATTCTCGAAACTTCTTTGGCCAGCGACAGCTCAGTCTCTTGCTTTGAAGTATTTGAATCCGACTCGGGTGTCAACGGAGTTCCCCTAGATCCCCTGGTGAAACCTGGTAGCTCGGTTACATTCAAGTGGGCAATGGTCTGCCCTGCGCCAGAAGGTGATGACTTAACTATGACAATTAGCCTTTCCGACACTGACCAAGCGACCTTTAAAACTAAGATTAAGTAATTGCCAGAGTCTATCTTTCTCATTTGCTAGACCCAGGTTGTCTTGTCTTTGTCTTGACCCGTAATCAAAATCGTTATTGAAAAGATTGAAGTTTCATAGCTAAATGATTGACAACGCTGTCATCAAGTGGAAAGTTTCGCTCAACGCGCTTCATCGAGGCGCAACTAATAGAGGGAGAAACTGGGTGAAGCGTTTAGGAGTTATTTCCGTCGCTATTGCTGTAGCAGCAGGAGCTGTAATTTCAGCTCCTGCAAATTCTGCTACTAAGGTCACGACTCTAACAGTCTGGTCGACTGGTGAGAATGGTGACGCATTGGTTTTAGCAGCAGCTGGTAGAGCATACGAAGCTGCACACAAAGATGTAAAAGTAAAAGTTGAAGCGATCGGCTGGGGCGATGGTTATGCCAAAGTTCTAGCAGCTGCTGCTTCTAAGAGCGGACCAGATATCTTTACTGGAGGTCTCTCCTGGGGTATCTCAGCTGGTGAAAAGGGTGCAGTTGCCGATCTTCGCTCGCTTGGACTTGGCTCATACATTCAACCTAAGGTGCCAGCACAGATCTACAAGGCACTGGTTGGTTATAAGAGTTCAAAAGTTTATGCAGTTCCTTACGACCTAACTCTTATGATGATGTATTACGACAAGACCACGTTGAAGAATGCTGGCGTAACAGCTGCGCCGAAGACTTTTGATGAGTTCAATGCAGCTGCTGCAAAGATCAAAGCCTTATCTGGTGTCACAAATGCCGTTTACAACGAATGGGGTAATGGCGACTGGCTCGGCTTCTTCTCCTGGCTATATTCAAGCGGCGGATCTTTCTACGATGCCAAGTGCAAAGTTACAATCAACAATGCAACAGGCGTTGCTGCTCTAACTCAGTACAAGAAGCTTTACGCTGATTTCGAGGCACCAAAGCCTGGTGTTGCTGACTGGTCGATGAATAACAACATTAAAGAGGGTAAGTACGGTATCGGCTTCTCTGGTAACTTCCAGGCAAGTGGCTACTACGCATACTACAAGGACTACAAAAACTGGGCTGTTGCACCAGTCCCAGCAGCTCCTGGTAAGAAGTCAGTTGCATTCATCGGCGGACGTGGAATCTCAATCATGAACTACGTAGCAGCTGGTAAGAAGCGAATTGCTGCCGACTTCATCAAGTCTCTTTATGACATTGATGTTGTAAAGGCTATGAACAAGGTTGGAGCTGCCAATAACGCAATCTTCCTATCCCCTGTTATTGATTTTGCAGACACCATCGAGGCTTATCCAGCTGATGTGCTTACAACAATCAAGTCACAGCTAAAGGATGCTCAGGGTCCTCCAAACTGCAAAGGTTGGGAAGATTCACAAGCTGACGTAACTGCAGCTTTAGTCAAGCATCTATTCGGATCAACATCCGCTAAAGATGCGCTAGATGCTGCTGCGAAAGCAATGGCATCGCGTCAATAAAAGCAATAAAGCTTTAACGAAAGCGCTATCTTCAAAAATAAATAGCGCTATCGGGAGAGGATCTGGTTCGCTAGATCCTCTCCCGAATTCGTTAATAGATTAAAAATAGGATCTTCAACTTAAAGAGATGGAAGGGTTATCGATGGCTAGCAAAGTGGCAAATCCCGAGCTTTCATATACCCCCACCAAGAAAAAGGGGTTTTACAAATACAGTGACTCGGGTATTGCCTCATATGTAATGCTTGCACCGTTCGTCTTTTTATTCATTGTTTGGTCGGTATATCCAGTACTTTCGAGCTTGCGCCTCTCGTTCATGCGCTACAACGCCATCTGTGATGAAAACTTATCTCCTTGTGGGTCAGTTGGATTCGGAAACTACACGTACCTAATTTTGCATGATGCTAGATTCCACAAAGCAATTCTCAACACTTCGTTGTACGTGCTGGGTGCTGTAACTCTCGGTTTAATCGCTTCGCTATCTCTATCTTTAGCGTTACAAGCCGATACTCGCGCGAATAGAATTTTGCGAGTTATTTTCTTTTTGCCATCAGTGACATCTGGTATCGCAGTCGTTTTAGTTTGGGGCTGGGTATTCCGAGGAGATGAAGTCGGTCTTCTTAACTCGCTACTGGGGTCTATCGGATTAGGGCCAGTTGAGTGGCTAGCCACACCTTCGATGGCGATTCCGATCCTGATCTTTATGTCCATCTGGGGCGGTGCTGGATTCGGAATGGTTCTCTTCTTGGCGGGCCTCAACGCAATTCCCGCCATGTACTACGAAGCGGCAGTTATTGATGGCGCAAACCGTCGTGATCGATTCAGATATATTACTTTGCCACTTCTAAAACCAGTCATGGTTTATGTTGTTATCACCGGAACCATCGGTGCATTTCAGATCTTCGAAGGCGTCTATTTACTATTTCCGACCAGCGTCGGGTCAATCGGTGGACTCAAAGATATGGCGTTGATGATTGTTCCGTATCTTTACGATATGGGCTTTAACCGCTTCAGATTGGGCTACGCATCTGCTGTTGCCTGGATTCTCTTCGCAATCATCTTCACAATCAGCTTAATCAATATTCGCGTGACTAAGTCATTGGAGGATCTACGATGAGTACCACGCGTGCTGAGAAGCGCAAAGAACGTAAGAACGATGACTTAATGGAGCGCTCTGGAAACTTCGAGAATCCCTTTGAAACTAAAGGTAGGTTCTCAAAGTTTGCTCGTGTCCCAATTTATCTTTTAACGGTAGTCATGATTGCGCCTTATTACTGGATGATCACATCATCTTTTAAGTCGGTTAAGGAATTACAGGTTGTGCCGCCTACTTTATTTCCCAAGGATTGGATTTCAGGAAACTATTGGGATCCAAAATACGACCCAAACATGTTTCAGCAAGAAGTAACGCAGGGGTTATTCCAGCGTTACACCACCGTAAACTTTGGTTTCGGACGCTTCTTTCTTAACTCTTTATTTATTACAACAACCGTAACTTTACTTACCTTGCTTATCGGATCACTTGCGGCCTATGTGGTTGCAAAGCACCGATTCAAAGCGAAGCGCGCCATCTACCTGGTAATCATTGGTTCAATGATGATTCCTTGGCAGGTAGGCCTAATTCCTGGCTTCCTCTTGGTAGATGACCTCGGTTGGCTCAATACTTTTATGGCTTACATAATCCCGGCGCTTCCGAAAGCGTTTATAGTTTTTTTCCTCGTGCAGTACTTATCAAGTATTCCTGACGAATTGATCGAAGCTGCTCGGATTGACGGTGCACGTGAGTGGACAATCTATTCACGTATTGTGCTCCCACTCTTAAAGCCAGCTCTGATTGCCATGATGATCTTTACCGCCATCGGTGAATGGAATAACTTCCTCTGGCCTTTGATCATCACGCAATCTCAAGATATGGCCAATTTACCTGTGGCGCTTGCTCTCTTAAAGAACTCAGGTGCCGGAAATATTGGAAGTCAAGGTGTAATCATGGCTGCAGCACTATTGGTTTCTCTGCCAACAATTATTCTCTACTTCTTAACTCAGAAGCACTTCATCAGAGGCATCGCACTCTCGGGAATCAAGTGAGCACTGATGTTTGCTAATTTGAATATGAAATTTAAAGTTGCAACTGTTGTTATCGCGCTTTCGCTGCCGCTCTCGCCAGCAATCAGCGCTGAGCCAATTACCTGGAAGAATATTGCGGTTTCTGATCCCACTAAACCAATAGAACTTGCCTTGTCTGGGCTTCCAACAGTGAAGAATCCATTTGACCCAGAGCAAGCTGATTTGTGGGCCACAGTTGTTACTCCGAGCAAGGTGCAACATGAAATCCCACTTTTTTGGTACCAAGAATATCGAGCTACGGTTAATGGCAATACGCCATGGTCAACTGCAGTTGGTGAACCAGGATGGCGCCTTAGATTTAGAAGTGATGAGATCGGAACGTACCAAGTAACACTACGCGGCTTAGTTGATGGCTCGAGTGTTTCTGCTCCTACCTATTCAGTAAATACGACGGTTAAACACTCTTCACAGATTAAGATTTCTGGACGAACTTTTCAGCGCGACAACGCACCCTTTGTCCCAATTATGTACAACATAGCGTGGGCTAATCGTCATGAAGAAAAAGTTAAGTACGAAAAATGGTTTAAGGCTGCATCGGCCGGTGGCGTCAATGTTGCGCGTGTGTGGATGCCCGCATGGGATATGGGTATCGAGTGGATCGATACCGGACTAGGTGACTACACCAAACGTTTACCTAATGCTTGGGCACTAGATCAAGTCTTTGAAATCGGTGCCAAGTACGACGTGTCTATCGACCTAGTTCTTATCAATCATGGCGCTTTTAGCGAATCAACAAATCCAGAATGGTTCGGCAATCCTTACAACTTTGAAAATGGCGGGCCGCTGAAGAGTCCGGGTGAATTTGCTACCAACGAAGTCGCAATTAAATTCTGGGAACGCAGGTTGCGCTATATCGCAGCTCGCTATTCCGCCTCCCCTGCTCTATTCACTTGGGAATGGTGGAATGAAGTTAACTTCACTCCGATTCCTGAAGCTGATTTAACAAAATGGATGAACGCATCTAAAAAAGCTCTTTATCAATGGGATCCGTACCAGCATATGACTACAACTTCTTGGTCCTCTGCTGCAAGCATTAAGGATTGGTCCCCCGTTGATTTCGTTTCAACCCATGTTTATGACTCAAGTGATCCAATCAAATCATTACGCAATCAATTCGAAGCGATCCAAAAAGCTATCCCCGACAAACCATTGCTCGTTGCAGAAATGGGATCTGGCACAACCAGTGAAGACCCATTTTCCGATCCATATGGCTTGCATCTTCATAACTCGCAGTGGGCTGGCTTATTCGTTGGCTTCGGTGCACCAGCCGCTTATTGGTGGTGGGACAATTACATAGATCCACTGAAGTTATGGTCAATCACTTCAGGTATGAAGAAATTAATTGCTGGTACCGATCCGGTAAATATGGTTCCTGAAGAAATTCTGGGACCAACTCGAACCACAGCTCTTCTGCTTAAGTCACCTGAGGTCACTCTCGGATGGATTAGACATGATAATTATCAACTAAGCGCAAAAGCAGCCCTGCTTTTGGAAGCGGCGATCACTGCGCTTAAAACTAAGAAACCTTTGCAAACTAAGTTTCCTGATCCGGTTGTTAAAGCGGAAACTGTGAAAATACCAGTAAGTATTGCGGGTAATTACGTGGTGAAGTTCATGGCGACTAAGACTGGCAAAGCGATATCCACTGTTAAGGTTTCGACCTCTGGGAAAACGCTAAAAGTCTTGGTTCCAAAGTTTACTGGTGATATAGCATTTCGAGTTGAGAAGGGGGTTGCCTAATTGAGTACCGATTTAAGTAACCACACCCCCATTGCTCATCCAACTCTGGCAGATGTTGCCGCCATCGCTGGCGTAAGCATAAAGACTGCATCACGAGTTTTAAATGGCTCAGCAAATGTTTCGCCCGATACCGAAGATAGAGTAAAAAAGGCTGTCGCTTTGGTTGGTTATCGCTCTAACCGAATCGCTCGTGAACTTCGAGGTGGGCAACTAAGCAACATTATCGGAATGGTTATTTCGGATTTAGCTAACCCGTTCTACGCTGGTCTTGCTGCTGGGGCTGAAGAAACACTTAGCAAAGTTGGTCTTGAATTAATTCTAGCTACAGCACGTGACAACGGCGAACGTGAAAAAGTTTTGATTGAATCACTTCTGGAACGTCGGGTTCGCGGATTAATTATTGTTCCATCTGGCGAGGACTATTCGTATCTTCATATTGAACGTAGACGTGGCTTTAGTTTCGTTTTCGTCGACCGACCAGCACCTTATCTAGATGCCGACACAGTGCTCGTAGATAATCAGGGTGGAATCAACGCTTGCGTAGACAAGTTACTTTCTTTGGGTTGCAAACGAATCGCACTAATTGCTGACAATCCGTCCATCTGGACCGCATCAGAACGTATTGAGGGTTTTAAGAAAGCTATCGTCACTCGCAAATTAGAGTCTGATCATTCTTTAATAATTAGTGGGATTCACACATCTTTGGAAGCGGAACAAGCTACCCGCGAACTTATGAGTCAGCGCAAGAAAGTAGATGGAATTATCGCAGCCAACGACCTAATCGCGTTTGGTGTTGGGCAAGTGAAGTCGAACTTGAACTCCAATCTGCACGTTGTGAGTTTCGATGAGTTCCCATCGGCTTCTCTAATGGGAGTTCACACACTCAACCACGACCCGCAACGACTTGGCCGACTTACAGCCGATGTGATTTTAAAGCGAATGGGCGAACCTACTGCCGATAATTACCGCACTGCTGTTATGAAAGTTGCCATAAATGAAGAGATACAGGGCGTCGCATGAGTAATCGACTAGCTCTAGGGGTTGATGTTGGTGCAACAAAGATTGCCATTGCTTTAGTAGATGGCAACTATCAGGTGCGCAATCGCGTTGAAGTAGCAAGCTCTGCGACCGACGGTTTTGAACTCTGGGGTCGAGTGGCAAGTGCAACCAACGATATTTTAAGAAAGTCCGAAGCCACTCTAATTGGAGTTGGTATTGGCTCTGCCGGCCCTATCTACCCAAATGCCGGCACTATTAGCCCGGTTAATATTCCAGTTTGGCGAGATTTCCCAATTGTTGAATGTTTTCGCGAGGTTGCACATGTCGATCGTGTGAGCCTTCACGGAGATGCTATGGCACTTGCTCATGCAGAGCACAAAGTTGGTGCTGGGATTGGGTCAAAGAACATGTTAGGCATCGTTGTTTCTACAGGTGTTGGTGGCGGATTGATTCTAAATAATCAATTATTCGAAGGTGATACTGGAAATACCAGCTATATCGGCCACAGTTCAATCAATTTCCAAGGTGTTGAATGCGCGTGTGGCCGTCTGGGCTGCGTTGAGGCGTACGCGAGTGGTCCAAACATGGTCGCCTTAGCTAAACAAAATGGCTGGGTAAGTTCTAGTAACTCTTTCATCGATGTGGCAGCAGCGGCCAGAACTGGGGATTTAGCAGCACTAAATGCCATCGAGGTTGGCTCTAAGGCACTCGCTGTCGGCATGGTTAACTTTGTAGAGAGTTTAGATATATCCCATATCGTCATTGGTGGTGGCGTTGCTCAAGCGGGTGAAATCTATTGGAATCCGCTTATGAAACATATTCGCGCCGAAGCAAAATATGCCGGCTTCCTGTCTGACCTAAAAGTTTCTCCCGCAAAACTAAGTCTTGATGCAGGCCTAATTGGTGCCGCACTAGGCGTCCTTTAACTTTCAATTTAAACAAAAAACCTGAAAGGTAACTATGTCACTCG
Source organism: Candidatus Nanopelagicaceae bacterium (assembly GCA_965267915.1). Taxonomy (GTDB): domain Bacteria; phylum Actinomycetota; class Actinomycetes; order Nanopelagicales; family Nanopelagicaceae; genus Planktophila. The sequence goes on from OZ254153.1 coordinate 747,607, forward strand.
AAAAATCCGAACGCCCTTGGGGTAGTTATGAAGTGTTGGGCGAATTTCCTAACTACAAAGTTAAGACTATTTGCGTAAAACCAGGAGGACGTCTTAGTTACCAACGCCATGCGAAACGTGCCGAACATTGGTTTATTGTGGCCGGCAATCCTGAAGTAACCGTTGACGGAGAGATCCGAAATATCGGTCCAGGTGATTCTGTGCAATTCGATATTGGGGTTCTGCACCGCATTTCGAATCCAGGTGCCACCGATGTGATTTTCGTTGAAGTGCAAACCGGCACTTATTTCGGCGAAGATGACATCGAGCGCGTCGAAGATGATTACGGTCGTTAAGCCATGAATACTCAGAAGCAACTCGAATCAACTTGGACACTAAGACTGACTCCGAAAGCTGATGCTTGGGATATTTCACCGGTTAAAGACCAACACAATGTCTGGCGTAACGATCCTTCCGGAATCAAACGAATTGATTTACCCGAATCAATCCCCGCCATAGTGCCTGGGTGTATTCATACCGATTTGATGGCAGCTGGAATCATCAAAGACATTTCTATTGATGGCAAGGAGCAAGATCAATTCTGGATCTGGAAAACCGATAGCGAGTACTCAACTGTCATTAAGCAAGATACTTCTCCTACCCAGAAGCATTTGGTATTTCAGGGTCTCGACACAATCTCGACTATTACGCTCAATGACAACGTTGTTTTGACTACAAAGAACATGCACCGTTCTTATCGAGTCGATGTAACCGAATTGCTCAAAGCTGGCGATGTTGAAATGAAGATCGCTTTCGCTGCCCCACTCTCTGATGCCGAGACGAAATTGGCGGCATTAGGAACTGCGTACCCCCGCCCATACGAGATGCCATATAACTATCAGCGCAAAATGGCATGTAGTTATGGCTGGGATTGGGGCCCAATCACAATTTCTTCGGGTATCTGGAAGCCAATCCTGATTCACTCATGGACCGATGCCTATATAGATAACACCGCAGTTACCTCTACCTTGCTAAATGGGGTCCCCCACCTTTCAGCACAGGTTCATTGTTCCGGTGATTTAAATGGCAAAAAAATTGCCGTATCTGTAAAGAGCAAACAAGGGGAAGTACTTACTCGACAAGAGATTGCAGTATCTGCCTCTGAAACACATATTGATTTCGCCGTACCAAGCGCTCAAGTTTGGCATCCTCGCGGGCGAGGTTCGCAACCACTTTATGACGTTGAATTCGCGCTCCTTACAGCTGCGAATGAAATTCTCGAAGTTGCAACTAAGCAAACCGGATTCCGTTTAGTTGAATTAGATACCTCAGAATCAGCACCAGGCAAGAACCACTTTGCTATTAAAGTTAATGGTGAGCGACTTTGGATTCGTGGCGCAAACTGGATTCCAGATGACCCATTCCCAACTCGAGTGACACGAGATCGTTACCACCAACGCATCAAAGATATGCTCGAAGTTAATATCAACGGCATTCGCGTATGGGGCGGCGGACTTTACGAGTCTGATGATTTCTATGATCTCTGCGACCGAGAAGGCATCGTCGTTTGGCAAGATTTCCTCTTTGCCTGTGCTGCTTATCCTGAAATCCCTGAGATGTTCGAAGAAGTCGAGGCTGAAGTTGATGAGAACGTTCGACGTTTAGCAAGTCATCCTTCACTTGTGATTTGGAATGGCGGCAATGAATGTATTGAAGGATTCCAGTATTGGGGTTGGCAAGAAGGCCTTGAAGGGCGACCTTGGGGTGAAACTTTCTATCGCCAAACAATTCCAAATACGTTAGCCAAGATCGATTCAACCCGACCTTACATTCCAGGATCTCCGTTTAGTACTCACTCCGATAATGTGAAATCTTTCGACTCTGGAACTATTCATATCTGGGATGTTTGGAACGAAACCGGCTATGAACGATACGAGCAATACTCCCCAAGCTTTGCCGCCGAGTTCGGTTTCAACGGACCAGGTTCTTGGTCAATGCTTACTCGCGCTATCGGCAGTGACGATCTGATCGCAACCTCTGATGAAGTTGCATATCACCAACGCGCGTTCGATGGCATGAGCAAGATCGCAGCAGGTTTATCTCGTGAGTTTGCGAGCCCTCCTACCCGTGGTCACGCGTGGTACTTCGCTGCAGCACTTGGCCAAGCCCGCGCCGTTGAAATTGGTTTAAAGCATTTCCGCAGCCTTTACGAAACATGCAGCGGCGCAATCCTCTGGCAGTTCAACGATATGTGGCCAGCGATCTCATGGGCGGTACTTGATTACACCGGCTTTAGAAAACTGGCATGGCATGCAATGAAATCGGCTTACCAACCTAGAGCAATTGTGGTTGGTCGAGTAGACCAAGGCGCGCAAATCACTCTGCTCAATGATTTAGCAGATCCTTGGAAAACTAAGGTTGAGCTATCTCTGATCGATAAAAACGGTGTTGTTGCAAACACTCACACTATCGATGTAAACCTTGATCGTTATAGTGTTTCGCGGACGCCGGCAACGGAGATATTCCCAGAGATTGCTGACGGAAATTACGAAGGCTTTATCCTGGCTACCTGCTCTGAAGTACGCGCTTCACGACGAACAACTTTGGCGCCAGCAAAGGAATCACCACTCCACGATCTAACTGCAAAAACTGCAATTGAGAATGGTGTGCTCAAGGTTCAAGTCACAGCGAATACTTACATTCACGAACTTTCCTTTATGCCAGAACTTTTGGCACTGGGAACCCAAGTCGATTCTCAAATCGTTTCACTCCTGCCTGGAGATATTCATACATTTTCCGTGACTGGAAACGCCACAGACATCGCAAAAATTGCGGAAAATGTTGATGATCTTCTTTGGTCTCATAACCGAATAGTGAATCAGTAATGCAAATATCTATTGTTGATTGTGGTGCTATCGCCGATGGCGTTACTAATAACGCCAGATATATTCAATCGGCAATTAACGAAGTCGCCGCTAATGGTGGTGGTCGGGTTTTAATCCCAACTGGTGGCTCATTCTTGTCCGGTAGTTTTGAATTACTTCCCAAAGTTGAGCTGCATCTCGAATCTGGTGCCATCTTGCTCGCAAGTGGCGACTACGCTGACTATTCGCAAGAGCATTCCATAGAGGTTTTAACTGATGGCGAAGTTAATGAGGTCGTGTTACCAAGACGAGCATTTATCGTTGGTTTTCGAGCTCATGGGGCCAGCATTACCGGCCTTGGAACTATCAATGGAAATGCCGATGCTTTTATCGCAACCCGAGGCGAATATATCCATCAGATGCGAGGGCCAATTGGCGGTCGCGACCAATATTTAGAGCGCCCATTCACGCTCTTTTTGATTGAGTCTTATGGCGTCAAGCTAGTTGATGTGACAATCACTGATCCAGCTTTTTGGGCAGTCCGTTTCACCGGTTGCAATAACTTAGATATCAATGGCATTCGAATATTGAGTGATCTAATGGTTCCTAATGGTGATGGAATTGATATCGATCGTTGCCAAGATGTGCGGATCACTAATTCTCACTTCGAAACTGCCGATGATTGCATTTCCCTGAAATCGTGTGCAGCTACCTCGCAATATGGACTAGTTGATAACGTAATTATCAATAATTGCTTCTTTAAATCTACCTCGGGTGCAATTACCTTAGGTACCGAATCGGTTGGTGATATCACTAATGTAATCATTAGCGATTGCATTGTGCGAGATTCTCATCGTGGTTTCGCCGTTCGAGCGCGCGAAGGCGGCACCATCTCAAATGTTTTAATCACTGATTGCATTGTGCAGACTCGCGCCTTTAGCGATATGTGGTGGGGTCATGGTGAAGCTCTTCACGTAACTGCTTTTTCTTGGGACGACCCAGCTAAAGGCACCGATGGTAATATCGAAAGAACCTACGAAGGTAAAGTTCGAAACATTGTTTTCCGCAATATCAACGTAACCACGGAAGCGAGCACCCTAGTTTGGGCGGCGCATCCAGAGTTAATAGAAGATGTCCTCTTTGACAATATCGACCAGAAAATGGTCAATCAATCTAAATGGCCACACCGAATAGATTTAAGACCTAACGGCATAACCGATGTAATTCGCCGTAAACACAACGCATTTGATGTCATGAACGCCACCGATGTCGAGATTCGTAACTCAAGAGTTACTTGGGATCTAAGTACTCGAGCAATGTATGGCGAACTAATCGCAAGTGAGAACTCACCCGGCTTAACCTTCGAATCGCTTACCGAACGCCAATGAACCTAAAGCTCTCACATCGTCGTGAGATACAAGGTTTGCGTGCCTTAGCGGTTCTCGCTGTAATCACAAACCACCTCTTCCCTAAACTGCTTCCAGGTGGATTTATCGGCGTAGATATCTTCTTTCTCTTATCCGGCTACCTAATCACTAGTCAATTAGTTGAATTATCTGCAGACGGACGCACAGCACACAATCTGCTGCTTTTTTACGCCCGCCGAATTCGCAGAATTCTGCCAGCAGCATTGTTAGTAATTTGGGTAACGATCTATCTTAGCTATCGTTATCTCGGCCCAGTAGTCGGAAACCAAACTTTGCTTGATGGTCGCTGGTCCACAATATTTGCCGCGAACTCACACTTTAATTCCCAGAAAGTTGATTACTTCGCCCAAGGTGCGTCATCGCCCTTGCTACAACATTATTGGTCCCTCGCCGTTGAAGAGCAGTTCTACATATTTTGGCCGATCATGATTCTGCTCATCTCGCTGATTTCGATACGTCGATCACGAGTGATTACCATTTCAGTTATTACTGTAATCGCCATACTCTCTTTCACCGCCGTGTTCATAACCGAACAAGCCTTAATTTATTTTTCTACCGCCACGCGAGTTTGGGAATTAGCACTCGGTGCAACCATCGCTATCTGGGGCGTAAAAAATTCCAGGGCCGTACTGCAGTGGCTTGCTTTTGCCACTCTAATCGCATCGTTATTCCTAGTGAACTCAGATAATCAGATACCTGGTTTTGGGTTAATTCCGGCCCTTTTGGCCACTTGGGTTCTGCTAAATGTTTCAAATAAGTCTCTTCAGGTCGTGCTGGGTAATCGGATAATTCACTATATCGGTGACCTATCTTTCGTCCTTTATCTCTGGCATTGGCCAGTAATTGAATTGCACCGTCAGTTGTCCTATGCGCCACTAACCAATGGCGACTTAATCTCCTTGTTCTTAATTACGTTCGTGCTATCAGTTGCAACTCATCATCTAATCGAGAATCCAGTTCGTTTTAGCAAGTATCTAGCTCAAAATCCCGGCATCACTGTTGTGTCTGGTATCGCCGCTCTAACCCTCAGTTTCGTTGCAACGTTCTTACTTATGAAAGGTTAATCATGAAAACAACTGCCCGAGTCATGTTGTTAACGCTACTGCTATCGATTCCACTCCCCTCTTACGCGGTTACCAATAAAGCTGGCGGTTCATGTACCAGCGTTGGTAAAACCACGACTATCGCCAAAGCAAAGTACACCTGCGAACTAGTCAAGAAGAAGAAGATTTGGGTTAAGGCGCCGGTAGTTGATCCGATTACCGCCGCGATTTCGGTAGCCATGAAAGTATCAAATTTGCCAGCGAATATTGCGTCATCACTCACCTCTGCTCGCACTGATAAGAGTGCATGGCTTAAGGAAACCGATCCCTGTTCAGTTGATTTCCCAGACGTGCGAGTTCCATCCTGTCCGGGTGGGGATCCAAATGGCAGCAAGCTAATAGTTCTTTACGGTGATTCCCATGCTTCAATGTGGATGCCAGCAATTGATGCAATAGCCAAGAAAAATGGCTACCGAGTTGAACTCTTTGCAAAGCTAGCGTGTCCAATTGTCGAAGTAGCTATTTGGTCCTACCAATTAAACCGACCATTTAAAGAATGTAATGAGTGGCAGAAATTAGTATTAACTAAGATCAAAAACCTGAAGCCTGACATTTTGATTGTCACCGATCAATGGAAACCTGCTGTGGTTAATGGTGAGAAATCTGATTTTGATACCGAGACAGTTTGGGAGAAGGAATTTCCGATCGCCCTTGCTTCGCTGAATTCCTATACTAAGAAGTTGATAGTAATTGGCAACAATCCAAGTATGACAACTGACTCAATTAATTGCGTAAGCAAGCCTGGTGTAACAATAAGTATCTGTGCTTCTGTTCGAACTAAAGCCGATAACAATGCGATTAATAAGATCGAGCAGGCAGCTACACTCGCGCTAAAGGCCACATATATAGATACCGTCTCGTGGGCATGTGATGCCTACATGTGCCCAGCGATAATTGACAACAAGTTGGTCTATTTTGATCAGTGGCATTTCTCGGCTACTTACGTAAATTGGTTAACACCTGCTCTGGCAAAGGCGATTTCACTCAAGTATTAGCCTGTTTCAATGCCTAAAGTATTTGGGGTAATATTCGCAGGCACCCCCGGACGATTGGCGCAGCGGTAGCGCACTTCCTTGACATGGAAGGGGTCACTGGTTCGATCCCAGTATCGTCCACACAGTTCTTCGTCTTGATTAAAATTAAGCGCTTTTTGCAAATTTCGCGCTGGCAACAATCGATAAAGCTAGAAGTGCCGGAATAAAAAGTGCAGTTCTCAGTGATGTCGCATCTGAAATAAAACCAATAAACGGTGGCCCTACGATGAACCCAAAATATGAAATACCGGAAACCATTGCTACAGCTTGTGCCGGAGCAATTTGACCAGCAAACCGATTATTTGCCATTGAGCCTGCTGCGCTAAAAATAAGCGGAATTGCAACTGATAGTCCCATTCCCATCCAGAACCAACCAAAGATGGTTCCGACAGTTGAGTTAATCAATAAACCGGTAGTCATGCCAATCGAAGCAATCAATCCCCCACCAGCTAAAATTTTTGCTGCACCAAATTTCGTCGCTAACCGATCTCCGGAGAATCGACCGATGATCATGGTTGCGGAGAAAACAACATACGGAATTGCGCTAACGAACGGCGACGCACCATATGTTTCGCGAGTTAGGACGCCACCCCAATCGCCAACTGCGCCTTCGCCAATCGTTGAACACAATCCAAATATTCCAAATAACCAAATTAGCGCAGGTCGGTGAACTTTTGCGCCTTCTTCAAGTTCGTGAATATCAGCGCTACCGGGCAACCAAAGCCCCCGAATAGCGAACGCGGAAAGTGAAATGCCAAGACAAATAACCATTGTTTGAATCTGATAATTGATACCTAATTGCGAGCAGATTCCGCCGATGATTCCGCCACTGAAACCGCCTACTGAAAACATGCCATGGAAGACACTCATTAGCCGAGTAGAACTCTGATGTTCAAGAGTTACAGCATGTGAATTCATAGCAACGTCTTGTGTAGCCAAGGAGTAGCCAGCACCGAAAGCAGTAAGTGCGAATGCCCAGACTGCGAAGAGAGTGAAACTTTGCAAGGTCCAAGCAAATGCCATAGCGAGAGTGCTATAAAAAGCTACGGGCGAACTTCCATATTTGGCAGATAACTTGCCGGCAACAGGAAGTGCAGCAAATACGCCGAGCGAGGCTGCGAGCAAACATAAACTCAGAGTCGAATTCGAAATATCCAAAGATTTTTTGATATCGGGAATTCTGGCCACGAACGCCCCCACAACCAGGCCATTAGTAATAAAAGTTATCGTGACTGCTAGCCGGGCTTGCTTCAATAAAGGTGAGAGCACGCCCATAGGCTAGCAATGTAAATCTAAATATCCCGAAAAGATGGTCGTAGCCCAGCTCGCGCCTTAGAGTTAGCGAGTGGAAATTCGTCGCGCCCAACATAAAGACTTAGTGGCGATCACCGCTATTTATAACGAAGTAATCCTCAACTCTGATGCGATCTATCGCGAATCGGCAGTTCCGGTAGCTGAGCGGATTGAATGGTTTGACGCAAAAATCCAAGGCGATTTTCCAGTGTTGGTTGCAATTGCAGATGAAGAAGTTGTTGGTTACGGCGTATTCGGTAATTTCCGATTTGGAGAAGGCTACGACCACACAGTTGAACACAGTGTCCATGTGCGAATTGATAAACGAGGCCAAGGAATTGGAAAACAAATTCTTTCGGAGTTAATCAATATTGCCAGATCCGAAGAAAGACATGTCATGGTCGCGGCAATTGATAGCAAAAATCTTGGCTCAATAGCCCTGCATGAGAGCTTTGGATTCGTTGAATCTGCCCGTATGACCGAAGTTGCGAAGAAAAATGGCCAACTGCTCACGCTAGTTTTAATGCAAAAGATATTGACTCAATAGATTTTCAGTTGTCAATGTTTCTAAACTTCATTAACACTTCATTTGAGTCCTTTAATTCACTAACTGAATAACCTAAGGAAGAGATGGTGTGCCGCCAAAATTTGGCCGCCTTAGAATTCTCAGTTTGGAAAGGGATCTGCCAGTTGCCATGAAACTTGCGCAATAGCTCGGTCACAGCTGCAGTGCCAACTCCCTTTTTTCGAAACTCACTTAAGATAAACAATTCGCCTATCAAATATGTTTCGGGCTCGGATTTACGAATCAAAGCAAAACCGGCTAAATCGCCATTGTGCTGAATTTGGTAAGCCCAATGTTCATCGTATGCAAAATAGGTACGCAGTCGATCGTCGCGATAGCGGCCGTTAACTGTTATTGAAGGTTCCCGAAACTTAGATAAGTCAGCCATATATAACTGCCACAGATTTAGCAGCATCGCCTCTTCGTCCGATGTCACAACTTCGAGGCAAGAGATCACTACTTACTTAAACTCTCGATAAAGGTCAGTGAGTTTGCAAAAATAAGGTCAGCATCATGATCAATTGTTGCAACGTGATAACTGTTTAGTAACTCGATTCGAGACTTGTTCGGTGAACCGATTTTTCGCATAATTATTTCAGTATTTGTAACTGGCAATGTGTGATCATCCACGCTGTGGAATAACTGCATTGGCACTTTGATTGATGGTAGCGCTGCCCTGGTCAGTTTGAGCATTGTTAGAAGCTGGTAGATCCCGCGGTATGGCAGCTTGTCATAGCTATATTCAGTTACGCCTTTTCGCTTGATGTCATTGCCAACGCTTTTTCCGAATTTTATGAACCGTGAAATTACGAATGCCAGTTGAGGCGAGATCCCACGAACATGGATCATCGGATTGACCAGAATAATTCCACATAGTTGGTCTCCATGAGTCGATGCAATCTGCAACGTAGTGCCGCCGCCCATTGATAACCCGGCCACAAATATCTGGGAACAATGTTTGCGAAGCTCGAGAATTTCACCTTCAACTTTAGCTGGCCATTCCGGCCACATCACATCGTTTAGATCAGCCGGCTTGGTGCCATGACCCGGAAGCAGCGGCACTCGTACCGAGTAACCACGGGCATTTAGAAACTCTGCCCAAGGTCGCATCGCTGCTGGTGAACCAGTAAAACCATGTACTAGAACAATGCCGATATGACCATTCTTCTTATCGCCTAACGCTGCATAATCTTCCAGCAATCCTGCTGGGGCTCCGTTAACACTCATAGTGCAAAATCTACCCCTGCTTCCCTCTGTCAGATGCAGGATTTAGGATCAATTCACTATGAATTCAAGGCAGACGACTTCAGAACATCTGGAACGCTCTCTAGCAGAGACAACTTTCGTCGTTCTCGACCTCGAGACTTCTGGTGGCTCGCCAAACTTAGGTGCGCACATCACTGAGATTGGCGCAGTCAAAATTCGAGGTGGCGAAGTTATTGGACAATTTCAAACTTTTATAAATCCTGGTACTCCGATTCCGTATTTCATAACAGAACTAACCGGAATCACCGACGAGATGGTTTTCGATTCTCCAAGTATCAATGAAACCTTTCCAACACTTCTTGAGTTTCTAGGTTCTGAACACGAGACCGTCTTTGTTGCTCACAACGCTCCCTTTGACCTCAGTTTCTTAAAGGCTGCAGCCGTTATGCATGAGTATCCTTGGCCTAAATTTGTTGTAATCGATACGGCGAAACTAGCTCGACGGGTTTTGAGTCGAGATGAAGTAACTAACTGCAAACTAGGAACATTGGCAGAGTATTTCAGCGCCACAGTTAGTCCGACTCATCGCGCTTTGGATGATGCACTTGCCACAGTTGATGTCCTGCATGCCCTGATTGGCCGGGTCGGAAGTTTAGGAATAAACACTCTCGCCGAGCTACAAAAATTCAGCAGTAAAAAATCAACTGTTAGAAAAATTGACGGTGCCGAATATCTCTAACTCGTCGTCCTTTCTTAGTTAGCTAAACGCTGACTTGCTGAGATCCAATTAGCGAGCAATGTTGTAGCTGCCCCAGAATCAATTGCGCTGATCGCATCTCGGTAACCATCTTGCATGCGTTCAGTTAGAGATTTACTCATATCCCCTTTGTAAGCTGCGATAGCGGCAGCTGCATTGAGAGCTACTGCATCGCGAGGAGCGCCATGCTCACCTTTGAAAATAGCTCGCGCAACGTGGGCATTGAACTGGGCATCTCCTCCAACTAACTCCGAGATCGGGGCTCTCGCTATTGAAAAATCTGTTGGATCAATTAGATCTGATGAAATCTCCGCTTGGCCAATTGTTAGCACTGATGTGGTGGTTGCTAACGTGATTTCATCAAGTCCGTCATCGCCTCGAAATACAAAACCATCTACCCCTTTGGCGGATAGGACTTCAGCCATCAATAGATGCATCCGTTCATTTGCTACGCCAATTGCAGCGGCTTTCGGCTTCGCCGGATTAGCCAGTGGGCCCAAAATATTGAAGATGGTTGGAACTCCAAGTTCTTTGCGCGCCGGTGCTGCAAAACGCATCGCCGGATGAAACTTTGGCGCAAAGCAGAAACCGATACCTACTTCAGCAAAAACCGTCTCGACGCCAGCTCCATCTAAATCAATATATATCCCGAGCGCTTCTAGCAAGTCAGCAGATCCAGATTTCGAGGAAGCGGCCCGATTGCCGTGCTTAACTACTTTAGCTCCAGCCGCTGCGGCAATAATCGCTGCTGTTGTTGAAATATTAATAGTGTTTGCGCCATCGCCACCAGTGCCAACTGTGTCAACTGCTCGCTCTGTAATTTCAATCGGTGCGCTGTGTTGATACATAACGTTTACGAAGGCATTTACCTCATCAGCAATTTCACCTTTTGCTTTCAAAGCAAGCAGGAATTCCTTTACTTCAGGGACTTGAGCTTTGCCTTGCAAAATTTCATTCATCGCCCATTGTGCAGATGAGAGATCTAGATCTAAGCCGCTAGTTAGCGTCTCTTGGATTGATGGCCAGTTATTAGGATTAGACATTCGTAGTTGCGAGGTTTTGATTGCGCAACAAAGTGGCTGCTGTTTGCGCCAGAGTAAATGGATCAATCGGGTGAATAACAGTTGCCTCGGCACGAGACCAAGCCGCTAGCCAAGCATCTTCTTTACGTCCAATGATCAAAAGAACCGGTGGGCAATTAAAAACTTCATCTTTTAACTGACGGGCAACACTCATTCCACCTTCCGGAACCGCTTCGCCATCTAAAATGAAGAGGTCGGCCTTTAGATTGCCATGCAGATCAGGGCGATCGACAAAGGCTCTCAGGGCAGCAGCTGTCGCAAACTCGCTGATTTGATGGGCTGGTAGATCAGCAGCCATCTTGCGGCCTAGCGCGGAAACTATTGAGGCTCTAACGGATGAGTCATCTGAATAAATAACTACTCTGATTGTTGAAGTTCCTGAGCTGCTCATGGTGGCAATTCTAATCAAAAATGGGGTTAAAACTCCTGTGACCTGACTCATGCCATTCGACCAATATCACGGCTTAAAAAGGGCTGGTTGTAGAGCCGCCCGCGCTTATTTCGGGAATAATACCGACCATGTCGAGCGCAATAGTTCCAGCCCATAAGACCACTCGTCCAAACTTGGTAGCAGTAGGAACCATTGTTTGGCTCTCGAGTGAGTTGATGTTCTTTGCCGCCCTCTTCGCGATGTACTTCACAACTCGCGCAGTGCAAGGGCCATCAGTCTGGCTCTCTTCAACAGAGCTCCTTAACATTCCGTTTGCTGCACTAAATACAACCGTGCTTGTTTTATCTTCAGTCACTTGTCAGTTCGGTGTTTTTGCCGCTGAGCGTTTTCAGGAACGTAAAACTGGAAAGATTTGGCAGATTAACAAATGGGGAATGCGCGAATGGTTCTCACTTACTTTCCTAATGGGCGCATTCTTCATTGGTGGTCAAGTCTATGAATATGCTGCACTTGTCGAAGAGGGTCTAAGTCTTTCATCTGCGGCTTACGGATCAGTTTTCTACATTGCAACCGGTTTTCACGGCCTTCACGTAACTGGCGGCTTGATCGCATTCTTGATTGTGATGATTCGCGTAGCAAAAGCACGTCGGTTCACTCACAACCAAGCAACAACTGCAATTGTAGTTTCATATTATTGGCACTTCGTCGACGTCGTCTGGATCGCGCTTTTCTCCGCGATCTACTTAATTAAGTAGGAACTTAGAATGAAAAAACTATCTCAACTTCGTCGTAGCCGATTTGCATCTCCCCTGCTTTTAGTAGTCGCGCTTTTTGCTATTGGCACCACATTCTCGGTGGCAAGTGCAAGCACCGAAGGTGAACTAACGCCGCAACAGAGATCTGCGCAGATAGCTGAAGGCAAGCAGATTTTTCTAAAGGGTTGTTCATCGTGCCATGGTTTGAATTTAGAAGGCAGCACAATCGCGCCATCACTAATTGGAGTTGGTGCGGCTTCGGTAGATTTCCAAGTTGGTACCGGACGTATGCCAGTAGCTGACCTTAGCCAACAGATCGCACGCAAAGAGCCCGTATATAACGCTGAACAGACCGCCGCTCTTGCTGCATATGTAGCATCAACTGCTCCTGGCCCAGCGATTCCAGGTGAATCTTTACTTAACTACGAACGCGATGGAAATACTGCAGAGGGCGGCACTTTATTCCGCACAAACTGCGCGATGTGCCATAACTTTGCTGGTCAAGGTGGCGCACTGACTCAAGGTAAATACGCGCCAACTCTGATGGGCGTTGATCCTAAGTATATTTACGAAGCGATGATTACTGGCCCGCAAGCTATGCCAGTTTTTGCAGATAAGACAATTACCCCTGCTGAAAAACTTTCGATTATTAAATGGATTAAAGCTGCAGAGAATGAACCACAGTTAGGTGGTGCTGCGCTAGGTCGCGTAGGGCCAGTGACTGAAGGTTTATTGGTTTGGACACTAGGACTCGGACTGCTGATCGGTGTGGCAGTTTGGTTAGCGACGAAGGCGAGATAGAGATATGTCTAACGAAATTGAAGCGATAAAAGATCCCGGATTACCGGCACATGTTCATCGCAAATCAGATACTGACCCAGTTGCCGAAAAGCGTGCTGAACGACAAGTTGCAATCTTATTTTTAATCTCCGCTCTTGGGACTTTGCTTTTTATCTACGCCTACTACTTTGTTGCTGACGACCTATTCTTTTTCTTTCCAGTCCTAGGAAATACCAATGCGCATCAGCTCTTCCTTGGATTAGGTCTAGCAATCGCGCTCTTCTTTATTGGAGCCGCCGCTATTCATTGGGCAAAAACTTTAATGCCCGATGAAGAAGTAATTGCCATGCGTCATACGATGAGATCTGAAGACGAAGACCGTAATGCGCTCGTGGCTACAGTTAAAGAGCGCGCTGGTGCTGCAGGTCTTGGCCGTCGCTCACTGATAAAGCGTTCAATGGGTTTATCACTTGGTTTAATTGGCCTATCTCCCCTTGTTCTTCTACGCGATTTAGGTCCGCTGCCAAAGGATGATCTAACGAAGACAAGTTGGAAAGCTGGTACTCGACTAGTTACCGATCCTGGTGATCGTCCAATTCGCCCCGAAGATTTAGAAGTAGGCGCTGTTGCGCAGGTACTTCCTGCACATGAAGGCGAAGAGAGACGACACCTCAGCGATATCGCTAAAGATGCTGTGCTTTTGATTCGCCTGCGCCCAGAAGAATTCCAACTAAGTGCCGAACGTTTATCTTGGACTTATGACGGCATCATCGCATTTAGCAAGATTTGCTCACATATGGGTTGCGCAGTTGCACTCTATGAGCAGACCACAAAGCATTTACTCTGCCCATGTCATCAATCAACATTTGATGTGCCTCGTGCCGCCAAAGTTATTTTCGGCCCGGCAGCTCGCGCCCTCCCACAATTAGCAATCACAGTCGATTCTGAAGGTTACTTAATTGCACAAAAACCATTCTCCGAGCCAGTCGGACCTAGTTTCTGGGAGCGTTCATCATGACCGCACGTGAAAGAGTTGCCGGCACAGTCGCTAATTACGTAGACGAGCGCACAGGTGCTGCGAAGTGGATGAAGAAGAACTTAACTAAGGTTTTTCCTGATCATTGGTCATTCTTACTTGGCGAAGTTGCGCTTTACTCATTTGTGATCTTGCTGCTTTCCGGAACTTTCCTAACTTTCTGGTTTGATCCTTCGCAACGTGAAGTTCTATATGACGGAAGTTACGAACCACTACAAGGTTTACATATGTCAGCGGCCTACGCGTCTACTCTTCATATTTCATTCGAAGTTCGTGGTGGTTTGTTGATGCGACAGATTCACCACTGGGCAGCTTTGATATTTATGGCCGCTATCGTGGTTCACTTGATGCGGGTTTACTTCACTGGTGCTTTCCGTAAACCACGTGAATTTAACTGGATTATCGGCGTTGGTCTCCTGACTCTGGGTATCGTCGAAGGTTTCCTTGGTTACTCACTACCTGATGACTTACTTTCCGGAACTGGAATTCGTATTGCTGAAGCAATAATTCAAGCGCTGCCAGTGGTAGGTACTTATCTCGCTTACTTCGCCTTTGGCGGTGCCTTCCCTGGGGAAGCATTTATCCCACGTATTTTCACAGTGCACGTATTGCTCTTGCCTGGAATTTTCCTTGCACTAATAACTGTGCACTTAATGTTGGTTTGGTATCAGAAGCACACCCAATGGCCTGGTCCTGGAAGAACCGAAAAGAATGTTGTTGGTTATCCGCTAATGCCTGCATACATGGCTAAAGCTGGCGGTTTCTTCTTTATTGTCTTTGGTGTTACGGCGTTCTTAGGTGCTGTTGCCTCAATCAACCCAATCTGGCTTTACGGTCCGTACAACCCCGGACAGGTCTCAGCAGGTTCGCAACCCGATTGGTATATGGGCTGGCTAGATGGGCTGGTGCGAATGGCGCCGCCACTTGAAAGTTACATTTTTGGTTACACGATCTCTTGGAATATTCTAATTCCGGGTTTGATTATTCCAGGAATCCTTTTCACTGGAATGGCGCTCTACCCATTTATTGAAAGTTGGATAACTGGCGATAAGCGCGAACACCATCTACTAGATCGCCCACGTAACGTGCCTAATCGCACCGCACTAGGCGCTATGTCACTTACATTTATGTTGGTTGCGCTAATCAATGGTGGAAATGACATCATCGCCACGACTTTTAGTCTGAGCATTAATCAAGTTATGTGGATGAGCCGAATTGGAATATTCGTTTTGCCGCCTTTAGCTTTCGTAATAACCAAACGAATTTGTCTCTCTCTGCAACGTGCTGATCGTGAACTTGTATTGCATGGTCGCGAGACAGGCCGCTTGTTGATGTTGCCACACGGTGAGTTCGTAGAAGTTCACGAACCTATTTCACCTGAGCTAGCTTGGAAGTTAACTGCTCACGAGCAAGCTCCAGCTTTAGCTCTTGAGGATGTAGATTCCAGAGGTGTGCGTCGTGCTGGTGCCTTGAAGAACAAGCTTCGCAAGCGAATCAGCCAAGCAAACGCTGAGAGCATTCCAAAGGCATCTGTGGATGATCTCAAGGAGATCGAGCACCACTAATTAGGTAATCAAGAAATCCCCACCGCTATTTTGGCTGTGGGGATTTCTTTTGCTGCATAAATAACTCCGCGATTTGCGGTCTAGTCAGTAGAGATGACCTACTTCTAGGATTGGGCAAAATGAGAAATCGCAGCGTTTTAGTTATTGCCGTACTTCTGCTCACCTCATTGGCTGTTCCTGGAATATCCAAGGCCGCTGGCATAATGCTGCCTCCTTTGAGTAATTTCGAACTAATCGGTACAACTTTGAAGTTCGATGCACTTGTCAGTAATTGCCTCCTAAGTGAACCTACCTCTTCCTTTTTCGGCAGTTCCATTACCCCGGCTTCCACTCAAAACGAAATCGCGGATCTGGCGTTTCAGGAAAACGGCAGCGGTTCCAAAAAGACCACCACAACTTTGGTAGTTAATATCGCATTCCCTTTTAATCCTTCTGACCCTTCTGACTCATCTTGTAAGTGGAGCGAAACTCTCTCCAAAAAGTACTCATTGGCCCTTCCTGAGAATTTAACTTTTAAATATATTTATGATCAATACACCCAAACATTTATATTCCCTGCCTCTGCAGAATTGCCACAGCCCAAAGCCGAGGTGCCAAGTTCTTCTGATGAGCCGATACTGGGCGAACCAACTACTGACTCCTCAGTTAAAAATGAACCAAGTTCTTCTGAAGCGCCGGTACTAAGCGGACCAACATCTAACATGCCTTTAGAATTTTCAAATCCAAAAGTATCTGGTGACGTGTTGACATTCGAAGCAGATTTGCCAGAATGCGCCATCAATGAGCCGGCCATCCGCTATTTTTCAGCTCTGATTGACCCAGAATCCAGCCCAGCCAAAATCAACGATCCTGAACTTCTCGCTTTAGGTAAAAATACGTCGATAGTTAAGACGCTAGTAATCCTGTTAACAGTTCCAGTTTACACGGAATGCAAATATGGAAAGTCAAAAAAAGAGACCTTCAAAATTACATTGCCAAAGTTGAAGTACTTTCAATTTATTTTTGACCTTGCTCACAAAAAATTTATCTTCGAGAATCAAGCTAGCTCTCCGACTACCGCAAAACCACCAATTGCTATCAGCTTCGTGGCTAACCGCAATCTAGCAGGAGGCAGCGATGCCGGATCCGAACTAATCGAAGTTAAAATCGGCACCGATGGAATCCCGGTAATAAATACGTTAGCTAATGTGCCTGGTGTTCATTATCAAATAAAGGCCATCGCTAAGAATGGTTTAATTGTGACCGCATATGACCATAGAACGAAGAAATACCCTTCGAATACCTATTTGGTTTCTAACACAAAATGGACTCTTCTGAGCACAAAAACTATTTTCGTAGAACCCGCTGTAGTGTCAACTGATCTCAAGACACTATATGGGAGACGAGTTAAAGACGCTGCTAACTCAACGGTGATTTTTGCTCAAAATCTCAAGACTGGAAATACCCCTAGCTACTTCGATGCCGCTAAACATGGTGGTGGTTTTATCTGTGGCGTCGTGGCTGACCCAACCTTTAAATTCGGATATTTCACGCATCTAACTAAAAAAAGCACAGATATCTACCAGATCGATTTAGGCAATGGAAAGATGAAGAAGCTTGGAACAACAACGGCAGGTGCCTGCATAGACGCTACAAATTCAAATGGTGATTTCATTGCAAAGTTTATGAATCCAACATCGCTTGAAACTCAGGAGGGCGACTTAATCGTAATCTCGAAGAAGAATCCTAAGAGCTATCGTCATATAGAAATTCGTGAAACATTTATGCATACCGGGATGCATTCACTAATCCCTTTTGGCGACTACGTTTTGGGTTGGAACTCGACCTATGATCTCCACCTTGTCGGATTGGCAAAGAATGAAGGATTTAGCTTCGATATTCTGGATCCAGAGACGCTAGCTGGGCCAGAACCATTGCACTTTTTACAATACATATGCAATCTGCCACTTACCTGGCAATCAGATACGAAACGACCAAACTACTCTATAGCTAAATACTGATTTACTTTCTTACTTCTTTTGATTTTCCAACAACTAGCCATACTCCAACTACCGTGATTACGGTTCCGAGAACTGAAACAAGCGATACGTGCTCATCAAAGAAAAAGTATGCTTCGACCGCAGTTGCTGCCGGCACCAAGTAATAAAGCGAAGAAACACTGGCCGCGCTGCCGTGTGAGAGCAAAAAGAACAAGAGCAAAATCGCACCAAAAGATAGTGCAATCACTAACCAAGCCAGCGCTCCAAGGAACTTCGGTGTCCATTCAATCTCGGGTTGCTCAAAGATAAGAGCCAAAGTTAGCAAGACCAGAGCCGTCGCTGCGTATTGAATAGAGGTGCCAGCCAAAGTTGGAATCGCTCCCCCATACTTCTTCTGCAGAATCGTGCCGCTAGTACCGCCAAGCAAACCAATAATGCAAGCGGCAATTGAAATAACAGAGATCGAGTTCGCGCCGGTCATGTTAATGCGTGGTATCACCACTACGAATAAGCCAATCAGGCCAAGCATTAACCCAGCAATCGCACGTTTATCAAGAGGCTCATTTAGATACTTGGCCGCAAAAATACTCACTAACACTGGCTGCAGACTGACAATCAAAGCCGTGATTCCGGCTGGAAGTCCGCGGCTAACAGCAAAGAAACATCCACCTAGATAGGCGCCATGCAGCGTTAAACCTATTAACGTAGAAGGTAAAAAAATTGCTTTGGTTATCGGCTGGCTCTTGCGCAAAAATGCTATTGCAATAAAGAGCAGCAGCGCTGCGATTGCCATTCGAATTGCTACGAAGTAAAACGGTGGAGCGTATGGGATTCCATATTTAACGCCGATAAAACCTGTGCTCCAGAGAAAGACAAAGAGCGCGGGAGCTAACTTCTTTAGCACTAACTAATCAATGATGCGCTAGATCGTCGGTAGGTTTTTCGTACTCGGTTACAAAGCCGATGATGCTTATAACTAGAGCGCCAACACCGAGAAGTGTTAGCCACCAACCAATAATTAAGCCAAATCCAACTACGAACATACTTGCAGCTACTGGCAGTGGCCACCATGAATGGGGGCTGTAGAAACCCAGTTCGCCCGCTGAGTCAGCAATTAATCCCTCTAAGTTATCTTCTGGCAGCGTTGAACCAATGCGGTGATCGGTAAACCACAAGTAGTAACCAACCATTGCAGCAAGCAATGAGCTAAGGAGCAAACAAGATATACCTAATGGTTCGCCGCCAACATAGTAATAAACGAAAGTCATGATTGCATAAAAAACTGCTAGCCCTACAAAGAGGCGGTAATTAACTTTCATTTAATTAATGTCCTTCAGTCTTAATGTGCGGATGATGCAGATCAAAAGCTGGTCGTTCTGAACTAATGCGTGGCATGGTTAAGAAATTATGACGTGGCGGCGGACATGATGTTGCCCACTCAAGTGAGGCGCCGTAGCCCCATGGATCATCACAGTTAACAAGTGGTGACTTGCGGGTGATCCAAACATTTATTGCAAATGGAATCATCGACAGTGCTAAGAGAATCGAGCCAATTGTTGAAATCATATTCATCGTAGTAAAGCCATCGGTCTCTAAATAGTCCGCATAGCGACGTGGGAAACCCTTAATTCCTAGCCAGTGTTGGATAAGAAACGTTGTATGGAAACCAAAGAAGAGAGTCCAGAAGTGGATCTTGCCTAGTCGTTCATTGAGCATGCGACCGGTCATCTTTGGCCACCAGAAGTAGAAGCCACCAAACATCGCAAAGACCACAGTTCCAAAGAGAACATAGTGGAAGTGCGCAACCACAAAGTATGAAGCTGAGACTGCGAAATCAAGAGGTGGTGAAGCAAGAATAATTCCAGTTAAGCCACCAAATAAGAAGGTGATCAAGAAGCCCATCACCCAAAGCATTGGTGTTTCAAAAGTTACGTGGCCCCGCCACATGGTGCCGATCCAGTTAAAGAACTTAACGCCAGTTGGAATTCCAATTAAGAAAGTCATGAAAGAGAAGAACGGCAGCAAGACTTGTCCACTGGCGAACATATGGTGCGCCCAAACTGAAACTGAAAGTGCCGAGATAGCAATTGTCGCTGCAATCAAACCTTTATAACCAAAGATTGGTTTGCGGCTAAACACTGGCAAAATCTCAGTTGCAATTCCGAAGAACGGTAGCGCCAAGATGTAAACCTCGGGGTGTCCAAAGAACCAGAAGAGATGCTGCCAGAGCATGGCGCCGCCATTAGCCGGATCAAATAAATGCGAGCCAAATAAGCGGTCAGATTCGAGACCTAATAACGCTGCTGCTAGCGGCGGGAATGCAAGTAGAACTAAAATTGAAGTTAACAATACGTTCCAGCTAAAGATAGACATGCGGAACATCGTCATGCCCGGAGCGCGCATGGTGAAGATAGTGGTTATGAAATTCACGCCACCAAGAATTGTTCCGATACCACCAATTGCTAAACCGACAATCCAAAGATCGCCGCCAATTCCAGGTGAATATTGTGAATTTGAAAGAGGTGCATAGGCAGTCCAGCCGAATGATGCTGCGCCACCTGGTGCCAAGAAGCCTGCGAATGCCATGATGCCACCGAATAAGTAGATCCAGTAAGACAACATATTCAAGCGTGGGAAAGCAACATCTGCAGCGCCGATTTGCAAAGGCATAATTACATTTGCAAAACCGACGAACAATGGAGTCGCAAACATAAGCAACATAATGGTTCCGTGCATTGTGAAGATCTGGTTGTACTGCTCATTACTTAGGAATTGCATTCCGGGACGGGTTAGTTCGGCGCGCAAAAAGAGCGCCAACACGCCACCGATTAAAAACCAAGCAAAAGTGGTCATCAAATAGAGATAGCCGATCGTCTTATGATCAGTTGAGGTTATGAAACGTACGAAGTGGCGGCCTTTAGAAGTTGGCGCAACCGCTGTCACATCTCCTACTTCGCGCTGAGCGTATGTGGTCATGCTTGGCCTGCCTTCTCAGTTTCAAGTTTCAAATTAGCAATGTAAGTTTCATATTCAGCTGGTGTAACTACTCGCACAGTAAATAGCATCTGACTGTGGTTTCGTCCGCAAAGAATGTTGCAACGACCGGGGAAATCTCCCAATTTGTTAGCTGTGAATTCAAGATGGTTGGTTACTCCTGGAAGGTTTTGAATCTGAATCATGAAAGCCGGAATCCAAAAACCATGAACCACATCGTTTGACTCAATCGTGTAGCGAACTCGCTCACCTTGAGGAACAACCAAAACTGGCGGCTTATCTGGAGTTCCGGTAACTGCAACATCTTTTCCAGCATCTAAATAAGTGAACTGCCATGACCATTGAAAGCCGTTCACAACAATCTCGTGTTGAACGTTGCTGGCTGGCTTAACTATTTCATTCTCTTTAACTGCTGTGTAGTAGAAAAGAACAGCCACAATGATGAATGGGATAATGGTGTACGCAACTTCAACCGGAACGTTGTACTGAGTTTGCTTCGGAAATTCTGGCCCATTTTTTGGTGCCCTATGAAAAATAGCTGGCCAAATAATCAGGATAGCCGTGAAAACTCCAACGACACCTGCTGCAACCCAAGACCAAGTCCAGAGCGGACTAGAAATATCATTAACACTTGAAGCATCGGTTGGAAAACCGCCGCCAGAATCCTTCGCACAACCAGTCAACAAGATCATGACCGGCGCCAATATCGACAAGCCGAGGCGGGAACTCTTCAATTTCATACCGTAAGGATAGTCGCCCATTTAGGAGTTGGCTTCGGTCAGGAGTAGCCTTCGTGGCGTGGTTCGGGTCACAGGAAATTTCACTAGCCAATCCCCACTGCATCCTGCCGCGAATTCGCTGTTATTAGATGCTTTTGGACAAGGTTGGGCCGACCCAGCAAAACTAGGAGATCACTCAGCAAGAACGGCAATCTTACGAAACGAAGCTATTGAATCACTTGCGAGCAATTTGAATCTCGCGCCAAATGAAATCGAAGTTATCGGTGAGCCCCGGTTGGGCCAGCATCTAGCCATCTCTGGACTCTTAACTAGTTCCCGTGAGTTGATTCACTCAGAGGTCGATCGCAGAAGCGTCTTTGCTGTCGGCATGGCCCATCAAAGCAATGGCGGCACTACCCAAATTTTAGCGGTTAATGATTCCGGTCAGATTCACAGTGAAGTTGAACTCGCGCAAAAGCCTTCAGTTCAAAGCGTTCTTGCGATCCAAGGCGCAAACATTGAAACTGGAATCACTCAAGACGTTGATCAAATCATCGATGTCGTTAACCCAACTTTTGTAGCTCTTGATTACACAGCTGCTGCAAATATCAAATTACCAAATCGCTGGGATAGTGCGATCTTTGATGCGACTAGCTGGCAAGGTCCCGCAGGTATTGGAATCTTGGCAATTAGAAATTCAAATGAATGGAAAAACCCGCTACCGAATTTAGGTATCAGGCGCACTCCGGAATCTTCTTCGCTTCCTCTTTTATTGGCCAGTGCTGTCGCCCTTGATGCTTGGCTAAAAGAGGAAGCAACCGAGCAAATGAGATTGGCAAAGTTAAATACCGATATTCGATCTGCTTTAACTGCAGCACGCCTAGGAATTACCTTTGCTGGAACAACTGCCAATTCAGTTTCCCAAACTATTGCTTTAGTTGCTGATGGTTGTGTTGGTGAAGATTTAGTTCGCCAGTTAAACGAGCTTGGATTTGTGCTGGATTCAGGATCTGCTTGTACGGCTGCACAAATGCAACCTAGTCATGTACTAGCCGCATTGGGGATAAAGAGTGAAGGTAACCTGCGAATCACACTTCACCATGGTGTTACCGAAGCTGAAGTTAAAGACTTGATAACAGCAATTACTTCAGTTGTGCAGAGATCTCGCTAGCTGCTTCGACTCCATAAGCTTCGGAAAATCTCGCGACAAACTCTTCTTTGGTAAATCTATATTCCTGGGTGCCCGTAGTCTCAATTACGTAAGTAGCGATCATTGATCCAAGCTGGGCGCAACGCTCGTGGCTTAAGCCCCAAGCCAGACCGGCAATGAAGCCAGATCTAAACGAGTCACCAACACCGGTTGGATCAATTTTTGCTTTCTCTTTTGGAACTCCTACTTGTACAAATTCGCCGCTCTTTGATTCAACTTTTGCGCCCAGCGATCCAAGTGTTACGACGCGATACTCAACTAGATCAAGAATCTCAGCATCACTCCAGCCAGTCTTTTGCATGGCTAGCGCTAGCTCGTATTCATTCAGGAATAAGTACTTGGCACCAGTAATCAACTGACGAATATCCTCGCCACTCATTCGAGCCATCTGCTGAGACGGATCTGCGGCAAAGGCAATTCCCTCAGAACGACAAACTTCAGAGTGGCGCAACATAGCTTCGGGATCATCAGGTGAAATCACCACGATGTCGAACCGACCAGTTTTCGCCATGATTGGTGCAAGCTCAATATTTCGTGCCTCAGACATTGCGCCAGGAAAGAAGGAAGCAATCTGATTTAATTCAGTATCAGTTGTCACCATGAAGTGCGCAGTAAATTGAGTGGTTGATATCAGAACATGTGAAGTATCAACTCCGTGACGACTTAACCAGGCATCGTAATCAGCCCAGTCTTTTCCAACTGCGGCGATCAAAACTGGATTTAAACCAAGTACGCCCATTCCGTAAACAATGTTTGCTGCGCATCCCCCGCGACGAACTTCCAGCCCATCAACTAAAAACGAGAGTGACACCTTCTCGAGGGAACCGGCCACTAGCGAGTCGGTGAACTTTCCCGGAAAAGTCATTAAATGGTCCAGGCCGACAGAGCCTGCAACGCCGATTTTCATTAAGTTAAATTCTTTAAGAATTAATTAAATGAATCGCCACAAGCACATGAGCCTTGGGCATTTGGATTATCGATAGTAAAGCCTTGCTTCTCGATAGTGTCTACGAAATCAATTGTTGCGCCCATTAAATATGGATCACTCATTTTGTCGATTACCACTTTTACCGAACCAAATTCGCGAACAATGTCGCCATCTTGGTTGCGGTCATCAAAGTAGAGCTGGTACTTAAGGCCTGAGCAGCCACCAGGTTGTACGGCAACGCGTAGACATAGATCATCGCGACCCTCTTGAGCCAAAAGCGCAGCTACCTTGCTGGCTGCGACATCGCTCAAAGTAATGCTGGTTGTCTTTATATCTACGGCCTCAGTTGTCATTGCTCTCCCCTAAATGCTCTTCGAACAGGGCTTAATACTAGCGATGAGACCGTCAATCACGCACTCCAAATGCGACAGAAGGCTCAAAATTGGAGAGAATGTCGCCATGGCACTTACCGACCTATTGTTGATGGGGCGCGAACGCGATCTAACTAGCGAGCGCGGGGTTTCCTGCGCAGGTGAACTGCCAGCTGCTAGCGATAAAGATTTGGTGGAACGAGCACGTACTGCCCGAGCTGCTTTAGGTTCGAAGGTAATGATTCTTGGACATCACTATCAACGCGACGAAGTAATTGAATTCGCCGACATCACTGGTGACTCCTTTAAGTTGGCCCAAGCTGCAGCTGAGAATCCGCAAGCTGAGTACATAATTTTTTGCGGTGTTCACTTTATGGCGGAAAGTGCCGATGTTTTAACGAATGATAACCAAAAAGTAATCCTGCCTGACTTAGCCGCTGGTTGTTCGATGGCTGATATGGCGGCGGCTAATCAAGTTGATGATTGCTGGAACCAATTAAGTTCAATTGGAATAGCTAATAAAACTATTCCGGTTACATATATGAATTCATCTGCTGCCATTAAAAGTTTTACCGGAAAAAATGGCGGCACAATCTGCACTTCTTCGAATGCCAAGAGCGCGATGGAATGGGCATTTACCCAAGGCGAGAAAATCCTCTTTTTGCCTGATCAACATTTAGGTCGTAACACCGCAGTTCTCGCAATGGGGCTCTCGCTTTCTGATTGCGTAATTTGGAATCCCTGGAAACCTATGGGCGGCTTAACGCAAGCCGAACTTAGTGCTGCCAAAGTGATTTTGTGGCGTGGTCACTGTTCTGTACACGGTCGATTCAGCGCGCAGAATGTCGCCGATGTACGCGAGCGAGTTCCTGGTGTCCAAGTTTTAGTTCACCCAGAATGCCAGCATGAAGTTGTTTCAATCGCCGATGTGGTCGGATCAACCGAGAAGATTATTCAAACTGTCGCCAATTCTCCGGCTGGCTCAAAGTGGGCGATCGGTACTGAACTCAACTTAGTGCAACGGTTATCCCGCACTATGCCCGATAAAGAGATTGTTTTCCTTGATAAGACCGTTTGTTACTGCTCAACTATGAATCGCATTGACCTGCCTCACCTCGTGTGGGCGATGGAATCTCTAGTCGAAGGCCGCGTTGTTAATCAAATCACGGTCGCCGAAGAAGTTCGAAATTACTCCAAACTCGCACTTGAGCGGATGCTGGCTCTATAGTTTCGCCATGACTGAAGAAGCAGCAAAAAAGGGCCGTCCTACCCCATCTCGTAAAGACGCTGAATCAAAGCGCAAGGTTTCTACGCTTGCCCCAGTTGTGGGTAAAGAGAATAAGAAGCGCGAAAAAGCGTTAGCCCGCGAACGTCGCATTGCTGCTCGCGAGGCTTATATGCGTGGCGATGAGAATGCGCTACCAATCCGTGACCGTGGCCCCGTACGTCGATTTGTTCGAGACGAAGTAGATGCTCGTAGGTCTGTAGGCGAATTCTTTATGCCAATCATTTTCGTAGTTCTACTTTTCTCAGTGGTGCCAAATATGACTGTCAATGTAATTGCAATCATCCTGATGTACACAGTTCTGCTTTATGCAGTAGTTGACGGTTTCTTCTTGAGCCGCAAATTGAAAAAACAAATTGCAGCCAAATTCCCTGATGCAAATACCAAAGGCCTGGGAATGTACGGCTGGTTACGCTCAACTCAGATGCGACGTCTACGCGCACCAAGGCCTGCCGCTTCTTACCAAAAGAAGTAACTAAGCTCGCGGTTTTGGGCTACCCATTTCGTTTGGATCATCTTTAACAATTGGTGCAAGCGCTCTGTTTATCTCTTTAATGACAGCAGGCTCTAGCTTTATTCCGCTGCCCTTTGCATTTTCGGTAACTTGCTTTGGCTTAGTTGCACCCATGATTGCACTTGCGACATTTTGATTGTTGAGAATCCAAGCTAATGCCAGCTGTGACATTGTGATTCCATGCGCATCAGCAATTGGTTGCAGCTTTGCTACATGACCTAAGAATTCATCGTTCATCATGCCTTGCATCCACTCGCCATTGTTGTTCTTATTCGCACCGCGTGAATCTGTCGGAATCTTCTTGCCTGGCAGATACTTTCCAGTTAGTACGCCTTGCGCCAATGGTGAATAAACAATTTGGCTTATTCCTTCTTTTTGGCAAAGCGGTACAACCTTTGCTTCGATAACACGGTAAATCGCAGAATATGAAGGTTGGTTAGAGACGATGCGGTTATAACCTTTATCGTCTTGAATCTTTAACGCATCTTGAATCTCGGTGTGCTTCCAATTCGAGACACCGATGTAGTGCACTTTGCCTTGGCGGATTAGATCATCAAATGCACTTAGTGTTTCTTCAAGTGGGGTTTCATAATCAAAACGATGGGCTTGATATAAATCAATGTGGTCTGTTTGCAGACGCTTTAACGAAGCGTTACAGGATTCAATAATGTGCTTGCGAGAAAGTCCGCGATCATTCTTACCTGTGCCGGTAGGGAAATAAACCTTGGTAAATAATTCGTAAGATTCACGTTTTACACCCTTTAACGCTTTTCCTAAAATGGTCTCAGCTTTGGTGCCAGCATAAACATCGGCAGTATCAAAGGTTGTGATGCCCGCATCTAGTGCAGCTTTCACACAAGCATTGGCAGCAGTTGCTTCAACTTGGTTTCCGTGGGTAATCCAGTTTCCGTAAGCGATCTCAGAAACATACATTCCGGTATTACCTAAGCGACGGTATTCCATTTTGATCTCCCCTAGTTTCTTTAATCTAACTAATTACGGCTAGCGAACGTGCGATGGCATAAACGGTAACTTAACAATCTCCACACTTGAAGTACGGCCACGAACATCGAGGCTAAGTTGCTGACCAACTTTGAATTCGGTATTAATCAAGGCTAATGCGATGCCAGATTTAAGGCTCGGAGAAAACGTTCCGCTGGTCACGATGCCAACGACTACCCCATCATTGAGAACTTGCATATCTGCGCGCGGTATTCCGCGATCCAGGGATCTCAGAGCGACCAACCGCCGGGAAACCCCATCGCGTTTTTGACTCTGTAAAACTTCGCTGCCTTGGAATTCACCTTTGTTCCAGCCAACTGCCCAGCTAGCACTTGCCATCACCGGTGAAATTTCGAGTGAAAGTTCGTGACCATGAAGTGGATATCCCATTTCAGTACGTAAAGTATCTCGAGCGCCTAACCCGCAGACTAATCCATTGTGTGCATTCACTTGAGCAACCAGCGCATCCCATACTGTTAAAGCGTGATCCCATTTAGGAAGTACTTCATATCCGTATTCACCGGTGTAGCCAGTGCGACAAACAATCACATCGCAACCAGCGATTGATACGTTGGTAAATGCCATGTAATTAATCTCGATCTGTAATCCGAAATGTTCGAGCACTTTTGCTGATAACGGTCCTTGAAGTGCAATCACGCCATATTGGTTGTGCAGATTCTCTACTTCAATTCCAGCAGGTGCCTTAGACTTCAGATCGGCAACCACAGAAGAAGTATTTGATGCATTTGGAACGATGAAGAAATCTGATTCGTTATTGCGATAGACAATTAAGTCATCAATAACTCCGCCAGCCGAATTGCACAACATTGAGTATTGAGCGGCGCCATCAGAAATCTTGGTTAGGTCGTTTGTAAGCATCGAATTTAAATACTCGAGCGAGCCTTTACCTGTTACCGAAGCCTTGCCTAGGTGCGAAACATCAAATAGACCAACCCGTTCGCGCACCGATGCGTGCTCAGCTAGAACGCCCGCTCCCGGATACTCAATCGGCATTAACCAGCCACCGAAATCGGCCATCTTGGCGCCAAGGGCTAAATGGCGCTCATGTATCGGAGATTGCTTCATGGCGCACAATCTATCGCTACATATTCCGGTATTCCTGCTTTAGACTCAGGCAAGTTCAAGTGAGCAACAATATTAGGAGAACCATGAAATCGATCCGTCTATCCGATGCTTTAGTTTCTGACGATATTTTAGTTGTTGGATTAGCTAAAGGTGCCAAAGCTGACACCCTAAAGATTGAATCAGGTTCAGTTTCACTTGACGAAAAATCACTTCTTGCTGCTCTTAAAGATCTAGGCGCAACAGGCGCCGCTAATGAGATTACAAAGTTACCTGGGTCAACTACCAGACTTCTTGTATTTACTGGTCTAGGCGAGGCTAAAAAAGATTACGCGCATGAAGTTTTGCGACGAGCAGCAGGAGCTGCATCTCGCGCTCTTGCAGGTGAGAAAAGTGCGGCTTTCGCAATGCCAACTACAAATCTTGAGCAACTCGCAGCCATTGCCGAAGGTATAACTCTTGGCGCTTATGCCTTTGATGAATTTCGTGGCTCTTCCAAAGCAGAGCGCAAAGCGCCATTAGCAGGTGCGACAGTTCAAACTAAGTTGGCTAATTCGGCAGAAGCTAAGGCGGCGGTAAAGCGCGCAGTTATTATCGGCGAATACACTAAATTGGTTCGTGACTTAATTAATACTCCCCCAAGCCATCTGACGCCTGACTCATTTACTAAAAGATTTGCTGCGGCTGTAAAAACTCTTGGTGGTTCTGCCGCGCATTTGAAAGTTACTATTCTAAATGAGAAGCAGTTACTCGCAGGTGGCTATGGTGGAATTTATGGCGTAGGACAAGGTTCAGCTAACCCACCTCGTTTACTGCACATTTCATATAACCCGCCAAAAGCAAAGAAGAAGTTGGCATACGTTGGCAAAGGAATCACTTTCGATACTGGTGGTTACGCACTAAAGCCGGCCGGCGGCATGGAAGCAATGAAGTCAGATATGAGTGGAGCTGCTGCAGTTAGTGCAGCCATCCTCGCAATCGCCGCACTCAAGTTACCAATTGCAATAGATGCGTGGGCTGCCATGGCCGAAAATATGATTTCTGATAACGCGACTCGTCCTAGTGATATTCATACAATGTATGGTGGCAAGACAATTGAAGTTTTAAATCCTGATGCTGAAGGTCGTTTAGTTTTAGCTGATGCGCTAGTTAAAGCTCAAGAGTCAAAGATGAAGTTAGATGGCATCGTCGATGTTGCAACTTTAACCGGCGCTCAAGTTGTCGCTCTCGGTACTCGCACAAGTGCGGTTATGACCAACAACGATGAATTCCGAAATCAATTCCTGATTGCGGCCAATCAAGCCGGTGAAGATTTCTGGCCAATGCCACTTCCCGAAGAACTACGTGCCTCGTTAGATTCAACGGTTGCGGATATGGCAAATATTGGCGAACGCATGGGTGGCATGTTGGTCGCAGGCTTATTCCTGAAAGAGTTCATTCCGGCTGAATTGCCATGGCTCCACTTAGATATTGCAGGCCCTGCCTATAACGAGGCTAAACCTCACGGCTACACCCCAATCGGTGGCACCGGAATCGCCTTCCGCTCGCTAATCCGTTTAGCCGAGATCACTAGCGAAAAGTAGCCCTCAGTTAGTTAGATCGCCCGAAGGCTGGCAAGATAGGCCTATAGAACGCTTATGGGTGAAAGGTTGATCGTGGCTCAATTCGACTTGGTAATTCTTGGTGGTGGCAGTGGCGGTTACGCCTGTGCCCTTCGCGCAGCCCAACTAGGCAAGACCGTTGCGCTGATTGAGTCCGGAAAACTAGGCGGAACTTGTCTGCACCGTGGTTGTATCCCTACGAAAGCTCTTCTGCATTCTGGCGAGATCGCTGATAGCGCACGCGAAGCCAGTACTTTCGGCGTTAATGCCCAATTCTTATCGATGGATATGGTCGCAGTTAACGCTTATAAGGACGGCGTGATCTCAAAACTTCACAAAGGTTTACAAGGGCTAGTTAAGTCTCGCAACATTACTTTTGTTGAAGGCCATGGTCGCTTGGTAGCAAAAGATACGGTTGAAGTAAATGGTGAACGCTACACAGGCACCAATGTTGTTTTAGCTACCGGTTCTTATGCAAAGTCCTTACCGGGTCTGGAAATAGATGGCGTCCGAGTGATGACTTCAGATCATGCAACCAATCTTAATTACGTCCCTAAATCAGTAATTGTTCTGGGCGGCGGCGTTATTGGTTGCGAGTTTGCATCAGTCTGGAAATCTTTTGGTTCGGATGTAACAATTATTGAAGGCTTGCCTCACTTAGTTGCACTTGAAGATGAGTCAAGCAGCAAGCAATTAGAGCGCGCATATCGCAAACGCGGAATTAATTTTGAACTCGGAGTTCGCTTTAAGTCCCACACTGTTACAGCTGATGGCGTGACTGTTGAACTTGAAGATGGCAAAACCTTCTCAGCAGACGTACTACTAGTGGCGGTTGGTCGCGGACCAGTATCAGCAAATCTTGGTTACGAAGAACAGGGCATCACAATGGATCGCGGCTATGTTTTAGTCGACGATAAGTGCCGCACAAATGTGCCCGGCATCTGGGCGGTTGGCGATCTAATTCCAACTCTGCAATTAGCCCATGTTGGTTTTGGTGAAGGTATTTTGGTTGCTGAAGAGATTTGTGGTTTAAATCCACGCCCAATTAATTACGATGGCGTGCCACGTGTTACTTATTCTGAACCTGAAGTTGCATCCGTTGGCTTAACCACAGCGCAAGCAAAGGAACGTGGCCACGATGTAGTTGAGTTGAATTACGACTTAGCTGGAAACGGAAAAGCTCAGATCTTGCGCACAGCAGGTTCAATCAAATTAGTATCGCAAAAAGGTGGCCCAGTTCTAGGAATTCATATGGTTGGGGCACGAGTTGGCGAACTTCTGGCTGAAGCGCAATTGATCTTCAACTGGGAAGCCTCTGCAGATGACGTGGCTCCACTTATTCACGCACACCCAACACTTTCTGAAGCAATGGGCGAAGCGCACATGGCACTTGCCGGCAAACCATTACACGCGCACGGTTAATCAATTAGAATTTTGAAATAGAAACCAAGGAGATGAAGAGATGACCTTCTCACTAACAATGCCAGCGCTCGGAGAGAGCGTTACTGAAGGCACTGTCACACGTTGGCTCAAAAATGAAGGCGACCAGATCGCTGTCGATGAGCCGCTCCTTGAAGTCTCAACCGACAAAGTAGATACCGAGATCCCTTCACCCGTCGCAGGCACCTTGCAAAAGATTGTTGTTGGAATTGATCAGACTGTTGCAGTTGGTGCTGAATTAGCAATCATTGCCGACGGTGCATTTGCAGCCGCACCTGCTGCTGCAGCACCTGTTGTCGAAACACCGGCTCCTGTTGCTGCTGCTCCGGTTGCAGTAACTCCGCCTCCTGCCGCTGCGCCAGTTGTAGCTACTCCGCCTGCCGCAAATGGATCCGGAACAGTAATTTCAATGCCAGCACTTGGAGAATCAGTTTCAGAAGGAACAGTTACTCGCTGGCTAAAAAATGTTGGAGATTCTGTTGCAGTCGACGAAGCTCTTCTGGAGGTTTCTACTGACAAAGTTGATACCGAAATTCCATCACCTGTTGCTGGCATTTTATTGGCTATCGATGTACCAATCGATACGACCGTTGCAGTCGGTGCTCGTTTAGCTTTAATCGGGGCATCAGGTTCAGCTCCAGTTGTTGCCGCGCCTGTTGCGGTAGCGCCCGTTGTTGCCGCGCCAGTAATTGCCGCTGCTCCTGTTGTTACACCGCCACCAGTTGTTCCAGTAGCACCTGTAGCAACTGCGCCTATTTCGCAACCAGCTGATGCGTATGTAACTCCCCTAGTTCGCAAGCTAGCTTCTGAACTCGGTGTAAATCTTGCCAGCGTTAAGGGCACCGGAATCGGTGGCCGAATTCGTCGCGAAGATGTTGAACAAGCAGCACCAAAGATTTCTGCATCAGTTGCAGCAACTTCGGTAGCACCAGTTGCAACCCGTACATCTGCTCCTGCAATCGCAGTTTCACCACTTCGCGGAACTACTGTGACCATGTCTCGCTTGCGCAAAGTTATTGCAGCCCGCATGGTTGAGTCGCTACAAGTTAGCGCGCAATTAACTACCGTAATTGAAGTTGATGTGACCAAGATTGCTCGACTACGCGATAAGTCAAAGGCAAGTTTCGAAGCACGCGAAGGCGTAAAGCTTTCCTTCTTGCCATTCTTTGCTGTAGCTACATGTGAAGCGCTTAAACAACACCCAGTTTTGAATTCATCTGTTGAAGGTGACCAAATTACTTATCACGGCGCTGAACATCTTGGGATCGCCGTAGATACTGAACGTGGCTTATTGGTTCCAGTAATTCAAAATGCTGGCGATCTAAATATGGGTGGCATTGCTCGCAAGATTTCAGATCTTGCTGCGCGTACTCGCGACAATAAAGTAACTCCAGATGAACTTGGTGGCGGCACATTTACGCTAACAAACACTGGTAGCCGTGGTGCACTATTTGATACTCCGATCATTAACCAACCTCAGGTTGCTATCTTGGGCCTAGGTGCAATTGTTAAGCGCCCAATGGTTGTTCGCGGCGAAGATGGTGGCGAAACTATTGCAATTCGTTCAATGGTTTATCTAGGCCTTTCTTACGATCATCGTGTTGTTGATGGCGCAGATGCAGCTCGCTTCCTAGTTACCTTGAAAGAACGCCTCGAAGGTGGCGCTTTCGAATCTGACTTAGGACTTTAATTTGCTGCCTCCACAACGCATTGCCGTAACTGGTGCTTCAGGTCTTATTGGTAGCGCTCTGGTTGGATATTTAAAGTCACAAGGTCACACCGTTCAGCGTTTAGTTCGTCGCCCAGCTGTATCCAGCGAAGAAATTACCTGGGATCCAACTACCGGCACCGTTGATATGGATGCTCTCGCTGGCGTCGATGCCGTGATTCATTTAGCTGGTGCTGGCGTCAGCGATAAGCGCTGGACTAAGAAATATAAAAGCGAGATTCTAAATTCACGTTTACTAGGCACCACAACGATTGCAAAAGCAGTTGCCATAGTTAAGCCGCAAGTTTTTATTTCAGCAAGTGCCATCGGTTGGTATGGCGAAAGCGGAAACCGTGCGGTAGTTGAAAGTGATCGCGTTGGCGATGATTTCCTTGCTGCGGTTTGTCGCGAGTGGGAATCTGCCGCAGATCTTGCAGGTGATGTGCGCACGGTGAAATTGCGTACTGGTTTGGTTTTAGATCCAACAGGTGGCGCATTAGGCAAGATGTTGCCATTGTTCCGTTTTGGCTTAGGTGGCAAATTAGGTAATGGAAAACAATGGTGGTCTTGGATCACCTTGCACGATCAAATTCGTGCCATCGCTTTCCTGCTAGAGAATAAGGTTTCAGGTCCAGTAAATGTCACTTCACCAAATCCGGTAACAAACTCAGAATTTACTGCTGGCTTAGCTCGTGCAATGCATCGTCCGGCACTATTTCCAGTCCCAGCTATTGCTCTAAAGATCACGCTGGGAGGATTTTCAAGTGAGGTACTTGGTTCAAAGAAAGTTATGCCACAAGTTTTGACAGAAGCTGGCTTTACTTTCGATTACCCACACATTTCATCTGCGCTAGATAAGTTAGTCGACTAACTAGCTAAAACTGCAGCTGCTGCCAATCGCCCAGATTTAAGCGCTCCGTTTTGCGAAGGAGCCACTTGACCATCACCTGCTAAATAGATTCCCTGACGTATGCGACTTTCAATCGGCTGTGTAATTTGCTTCGCACCGATCGGCAGGGCCGCAGGTATTTCATACTTGGCAATTAACTCCCAGTCGCGATTATCGCAGTTGTACAAAGTTGCTAAATGACGTCTAACTTCAGACTCAGTAACTCCGATATCAGAGGTGGAAGAAACTAAGTTCTTTCCAATTGGTGCATATTCAGGAATGAAATTTGAAATCACTAAAGTGTTAATCACGGCGCCTCTATTTTGGCCATCAACAATAAGTTGGCCATGTGAGACAGGTGCCGTTGGCGCGTTGTGATACCAGGTTGTGCAACCACCTAATTTCGTCACTGAAGTCTGATCTAGTAGCTGTGCAGATGTGGTGCTATCTGTTGCCACGATGATTTCACTTGCTTGGAGATCACCTTGGGCGGTTGTGACGAAGCCAGGTTTAATTGAATTGACTGCGACCCCTAAACGAAGATCGCTAACCTCTTTAGCCATTGCTGCAGATAACGCACCAGCACCAGCTTTTGGCAAACCCGGCTTTCCGCCAATAAAAGTCTTCATGATCTCTAAACCGGTGCTCGCAGAGATGTTTGATAACTCAGTTAAATACACACCACGTAAAAAAGGTCGAAGTACTCGATCAAATGTTTTACCTAAGCCTGCTGACAACAAGTATTCGTCGATCGATTGATGGGCTTTTGGCTTACCTATCAAAGCCTTGACCAATAACAGTTTCTCAATCACAGAGCCAGTGGCTGAATCAAAGGCTGTGAAGGGATGACTACGTGGATCCCCCAACCGATGCATTTGCTGATCGATCGAAACATTGATTGCCCGATCGGCAAATCTGAAATCAATTTTGTCTAACAAATTCAGATCAGCCAATTCAGGATACTTGGCATTAATTAATTGGAAGCCGCGATCACAGGTGAAGCCATCGATCGAGTCTGTCTGTACGCGCCCACCAGCTCGTTCTGTAGCTTCGAGAACTATTACCTCACGGCCAGCTTTTTGCAATTGGATAGCGGCGTTCATGCCCGCTAAACCGGCGCCAATAACTACAACTGGTTTATTCACGAAAATTAAGTTCTCGAGCTTTATCAATAATTGTGGCCACAGCAATTATTTCGGCTTTGCTAACGGGCCACGCATTCTTTCCTGCTATGGCACCAGTAACTAAGGCATAGAACTGTGCATAATTTCCATCTTCAACCTGTAAGTCACTAACAACTTCACCACGAATTATGCGCGCTTCGGACTTAGTCGGAACATCCCACTTGCCTTCATGTGGAACTTTGCCTGCTCGCAATAGAGCTTCTTGCGGATCTAATTCGCCGATTACTAGAGCGCCATTGCTGCCTAACATTCGAATGCGTGGCCCCGGTGCTCCAACGATCGCACTTGCCGACAAATAGGAATCAACGCCACTTTCATGCTTTAAAACTAAAACCACATCGTCATCAGATGCACCGCGAACACTACGAACGCTTGCCGAAATCAATTCAGCTGGACCGAACCAATCAAGAGCTGTTGAAACTAGATGTGATTGCAGATCTAAGAGTAATCCACCGCCGTCTGCTGCACTGCTCTGTTCGCGCCATGATTGGGCCGCTAAATCTGGGCGATAGCGTTCAAAGCGTGAATCAATGCGGAAAACTTTGCCAATTTCATTCTCTTGTATGACTCGTTTGATGGTCAGTGAATCTGAATCAAAAAGCCGGTTATAGAAAGCTGTTACCGGAACACCAGTCTCATCAGATACTTTTAGAATCTCTAACGTTTCAGTTAGATTGCGGCCCATTGGCTTATCGACAACCGTTGGAACACCGGCATGCAGTGCTGCGATGGCTTGCTCGACGTGAACTGAATTCACTGAAGCGATAATCACCAAATCTAAATCGTGCGACAGTAGCTGTTGCATGTCCGCGACCACGTTGGCTTCAGGAAAATCTGATTGCACATGCTCAACTCGTTGCGGGTTTGTAGTTAAAACCGCGACTAATTCAAGCCCACAACCTTTAAGCAATGGAGCGTGGAAGTAACGGCCTGCTAAACCATAGCCAGCCAACCCAACGCGTAACGTCATTAAGACTCCGAGCTAATAATTAGTCAGCTGATTTAGATAACTTAGATGGCCACCATACCTTAGGACCGATTTCATGTACCAAAGCTGGTACCAAAATCGAACGCACAATGATGGTGTCCAGAAGTACACCGAAAGCAACTGCGAAGCCAAGTTCAGCCAGGAATACCAAAGGCAGAATGCCGAGAACTCCGAAGGTTGCGGCCAGAACAATTCCGGCTGAAGTAATAACAGAACCAGTAACCGTTAGACCCTTGATGACGCCTTTTCGGGTACCTAATTTGCCTGCTTCTTCGCGCACCCGAGTCATCAAGAAGATGTTGTAATCAATGCCGAGTGCAACTAAGAAGATGAAGGCGAAGAGCGGGAACGATGCATCTGCTCCTGCGAACCCAAAGATGTGATTAAACACAAGAGCGCAGACTCCAAGAGTTGCGAAGTATGAGAGAACGACCGTACCTAGTAACAACACAGCGCTAACTATGCTGCGAAGAAGTAGTCCCAAGATGATAGTGATCAGTAGTAGAACTACCGGAATAACGGTTCGATTGTCATGACGAGCAGCAACATCGGTATCGAAGAAGACTGCTGTTGTGCCACCTACCAAAATTGATTCATCTACACTTTTCACGGCTTCACGAATAGCGGGAATACGATCACGTGATTCACGCGAATCAGGCGCCGTCGATAAGGTGACGTTAATTACCGAAAGACCATTCTTGATCATCACTTGGCCAGCGATCATCTCTGGTGCAACGTCAGTTACGCCGTCTACACCA
Organism: Candidatus Nanopelagicaceae bacterium; assembly: GCA_965267915.1. Classification (GTDB taxonomy): domain Bacteria; phylum Actinomycetota; class Actinomycetes; order Nanopelagicales; family Nanopelagicaceae; genus Planktophila. The sequence goes on from OZ254153.1 coordinate 784,097, forward strand.
CGAAGTTTCTCTGAAACAGCCGGGATTAATTCGTTCTTTAAAATAACCTTAGTTGGGTCACCTTCGCCGCCAGGGAAATGGTTCTCCAGTAATTTTTGACCAACCACTGATTCTGGATTTCCAGTAAAGCTCTCAGAGGTGGAAAGACCATCAGTCTTTAACGTTGTTGAGAACGCTGCTAAAACAACGAGTAGAAGGCCTGTCGCCATCCATGCTTTGCGTGGCTTCTTATCGACGAAGTTTCCAACCTTTGCCCAAGTGCCAGTTAATTGTGCGTCTACATCATCGAAACGTGGAATTCGCGGCCAGAAAATCCAACGACCAAATAAAACTAAAAATGCTGGTAACAAAGTAACCATAGTAATTACTGCAACCACGACACCAATAGCGCCGATTGGGCCGAGTCCGCGGTTACCTGATAGGTCGCTTAGCAATAGAACTAAAAGACCTAATGCAACAGTGGCACCGGATGCCACAATCGGTTCGAAGGTACCTTTGTAGGCTGCTCGCATTGCTGCTGCTGGTGTTGGATGATGATGCAATTCTTCGCGATATCTAGAAATTAACAGCAGCGCATAGTCGGTACCTGCGCCTAACACCAGAACCGAGAGAATTCCTTGCGATTGTCCGTTTACATCAATGACATTATTTTTCGCTAACAAATAAATAATTCCGCCTGCGGTAGAAAGTGCGAAAACTGCAGAGAGCAAAGGCAAGAACCACAAGATTGGCGAGCGATAAACGATAATCAAGATAAATGCGACAACACCTAGCGTGGTCAATAACAGCGTTGAATCTAAATCTCCGAATGCACCAAATAAATCACCAATCAGACCACCAGCTCCAGTTACATATGAATCAAAGCCAAGGTCTTTGGCAAAAGGTGTGAAGTCTTCGCGAAGTGCCTCAACTATTGCCGGAAGAACAGGTTCGTCATTTGGAAGTATTTCGGCAATCGCGGCACCATCTAAAAGAACTGATGCCAGAACAGCTTTGCCATCTGGGGCAGGGAAAGCCGTAACTTGGCTTCCGGGCAATAAATACTTTGACAGTGGAACATCAGTTCCGCCTAGTTTCAGATCAGGAACAGTTTCTAGATGTGCATTAATTTGCTGTAAAACTTCTGGCCCAACACTTCCCTCCAGCAATACTAAAGTTGGGAAAGCGGTTGATTCGCCAGCTGCAAAACTTTCTAACAGTTTTACTGCCTTCGTAGATTCAGCGCTATCGGGCAGAAATGCAGAATTATCGTTTTCCTGAACGCTGGTTAATTTGCCAAAGAGCGGGCCAAAGAAACCAGTTACGCCAAACCACGCAACTATTACTAAAAGCGCAATCGCGATCGGCTTGCGCTTAGAACGCATGGTGTTGCTACCCATAGGTGAAACTGACATTTAACTGGCCCCTTTTGCGCCAGATCAAAAAATCCGTCGCCTCGATTGGTAATGAGCGCGATTCTACCTTTAGGCTATTGGCTATGACCATTCAAGCCGCTCTGACATCAGGTCAAATTGCCGTAGCGCGAAGTGGTTTAGTCGATTATGAGAATGCGCTGAAGATTCAACGAAATTTTCACGCCGAAATTGTCGCAGATGAACGACCAAATACTTTGATCTTGCTTGAGCACCCATCTGTTTACACAGCCGGTCGTCGTACTGATATCGCAGACCGCCCTACTGATGACACTCCAGTAATTGATGTAGATCGTGGCGGCAAAATTACCTGGCACGGACCTGGTCAATTAGTTGGCTACCCAATTGTGAAGTTAGCTAATCGCTTAGATGTAGTCGGTTTCGTACGTCAATTAGAAACAGCGCTGATAAACACTTGCGAGCAGTTCGGGTTAGCTGCGATGCGCTACCCCGATCGATCTGGAGTTTGGTTGCGCGACGAAAAGGGTGATCGCAAGATTGCTGCAATCGGTATCCGAGTTGCCAAAGGCGTGACAATGCATGGCTTTGCGCTAAACGTTAACCCTGACCTTGCTGGATTCAACCAAATTGTGCCTTGTGGAATCTCAGATGCAGAAGTTACTTCGATGAGCAAGGAACTAGGTCGTGAAGTTACAATTGCTGAAGTTTCGCCAACTTTAGAGCGTGAGCTATTCGAAGTGTTAACAAAGGTGAGCGCATGACAATTGCACCAGATGGCCGCAAGATGCTGCGCATTGAAGCGCGCAATGCCGAGACGCCAATTGAACGCAAACCAGAGTGGATTAAGACTCGTGCCAACATGGGGCCTGAATACACTCAACTTCGTTCGCTCGTTAAGAGTGAAGGCCTGCACACCGTCTGCCAAGAAGCGGCTTGTCCAAATATTTTTGAATGTTGGGAAGATCGCGAAGCCACTTTCTTAATTGGTGGCGACCGCTGTACTCGTCGTTGCGACTTCTGCAATATCGATACTGGTAAGCCGCTTCCGATTGATCACAATGAACCTACCAAAGTTGCTGAATCAATCAAGAAGATGCAATTGAATTACGCAACCATTACCGGTGTAACTCGCGATGATCTTCCTGATGAAGGTGCTTGGTTATATGCCGAAACAATTCGCAAAGTTCATGAGTTAAATCCCGGTACCGGGGTTGAAATGTTAGCTCCTGATTTCAATGCTAATCCTGAGTTACTTAATCAAATCTTTGAAACTCGCCCTGAAGTTTTTGCTCATAACCTCGAGACTGTGCCGCGTATCTTTAAAGAGATCAGACCAGCTTTCACATATGACAAGTCCCTTTCAGTTATCACTATGGCGCGCGATTATGGCCTCATTACTAAATCCAATCTAATTCTCGGTTTAGGTGAAACCCGCGAAGAAGTTTCTCAAGCGCTCGTGGATCTACATGCCGCAGGCTGCGACTTGATTACGATTACTCAATACTTGCGCCCCACCAATAAGCACCATCCTGTTGTTCGCTGGGTAAAGCCCGAAGAATTTGTTGAGTTAGCGGCCGAAGCTAAGGAAATTGGTTTCTCGGGCGTAATGAGTGGTCCGCTGGTTCGCTCTAGTTATCGCGCGGGACGTCTATATAAGCAAGCGCAAGAAGCAAAAGCTGCCCTTAACGGAGCTGCGGAGCATGGCTGATCGCGTCTATCCCCCAGTAATTGTTTTTCTAAAAGCGACTTGGAAATATCTGGGATTAAAATTCACTTTCACCGGCGATGTAAATATTCCGCGTAACGGTGGCGCCATCTTGGCAATTAATCACATCGGATATTTAGATTTTGCGTTGGCCGGAACTGCTGCACTGCCGGTTAATCGTTATGTTCGCTTCATGGCCAAGAAAGAAATCTTCGATCACAAACTAGCAGGGCCATTGATGCGCGGCATGCACCACATTTCGGTTGATCGCGCTAATGGCACAGCCTCTTTCGTGGCCGCACTTCGTGCACTTCGCAGTGGTGAAATTATTGGCATTTTCCCAGAAGCCACAATTTCTAAAAGCTTTGAAATTAAGGAATTAAAGTCTGGTGTTATTCGCCTTGCCATGGGCGCTGGGGTTCCAGTTATTCCCACCATCGTTTGGGGCAGTCAACGGATTTTGACTAAAGGCGTCAAGCCAAATTTCAAGCGAAATAAGTTTCCTATTTTCGTAACCTTCGGTGAACCCATGCACTTTGCCAAGGATGCCGATGTGGAAGCAGGCGAGGCTAAGTTGCGAGCAACCATGATTGAAATGCTGCATGAAGTTCAGAGCCGTTACCCCGATAACCATGCTGGCCAACGCTGGGCACCCGCGCGTCTTGGTGGTACCGCGCCCGCCCCACTAAACTCCTGACATGTTTAAACGAAAGAAAAAGTCCGACCAACCAAAGGCTCCTCGTTTCAAAGAAATTCGTGATGCCTACCAAGTAACTAAAGCAGTCAAGCCTTGGATTGGCGCTGCCATGGCTGGCATATTTGTAGCCGTTTGGTCTGTTGGTATCGCAATAGGTTTTGCTATTGGTCATCCAGTTTATCTTGGCTTCGTTTCAGCGCCATTTGCAGCGCTAATCGCTTTTTATGTATTTACGCGCCAAGCCGGCTCTGCCGCCTACGCTTCAATCGAAGGTCAGATTGGCGCTGGCGCCAGCGTTCTTATGTCGATTCGTAAGGGCTGGTCTACGACACCTGCGGTTGCAGTGGCTCGCAATCAAGACATGGTGCATCGTTCAGTAGGTCGTGCTGGAATTGTTTTAACAGGCGAGGGCGGCAATGGCGTTCGTCAAATGTTGCAAGATGAAAAACGCAAAACAGAACGTTACGCTCCTGGTGTTCCAATTTACGAATTAATTGTTGGCGATCAAGAAGGTCAAGTCCAACTTCGCAAACTACAAAAGCGGATGAAGAAATTCCCGAAGAAGCTAACTGCTAATCAGATGCGCGAAGTTCGTGCTCGCTTAAAAGCTGTCGGTGGAATGGCTATGCCAATTCCAAAGGGGCCAATGCCAACTCGCGGAATGAAGATTCGCTAAATCTTTTAACTAAGCTTTATTAATTTAGTTTCACTAATGCGTTCGTGGATTCCGCGACCATCTTCGTCATAAGTTATTGCAGTAATCACTAGCGCCATCAAGCCTGTACGGATTAACACTTGCCCGACTTTGGGCGATCCCCCATGGTTGAAATCGACCACTTTTAATCTCATTAATCTGTGGCCAAAAGAAGAACCAGTCAAGGCAATCAGAACTGCATATTCGGCTACAAATACAAGTGGCGTCAAGAATCGCGTTTCAACGATTCGATCAGAATAACTTCCGCCGCCAGTTAAGAACGCAAAAGCTATTGCGTAGGAGGCGATCCAGTCGATTGAGATCGCTGCCAACCGGCGGCCAAGTGTCACGCCTTCAGGGTGAGTCATGGCCCGAGCCTATGGGAAAGCAGATGATCTAGGGCACAACCGGCTATTCACGCGCTCAAAAACTCGATGCCCGCTGATTTCTGACTATTTTTAACATCGATGTAACACAAGAATTGTGATCTTTTGCCTGCTGGGGCATAGATTTCCACCATAAAGCACGACCTCAATGGCGAGGAAACCGATCGGTTGATTCGATGCAGCCATCATCTGAAAAACAGGAGAAATATGTTTAAGAATTCTGCAGAAATCTTTGCATACATCAAGAAAGAAGACGTTAAGTTAATCGACGTTCGCTTTACTGATTTGCCAGGTATCCAACACCACTTCAATGTTCCAGTTGAATCTTTTGACGAAGCAGTTTTCACTGATGGTCTAATGTTCGACGGTTCTTCAATCCGTGGTTTCCAATCAATTCACGAATCAGATATGAAACTGCTGCCAGTTCCAAGTTCAGCATTTATCGATCCATTCCGTGATCAAAAAACTTTAGTAATTCTTTTCTCAGTGCATAATCCAGTTGATAACTCTCCTTACTCACGCGATCCACGTGGTGTTGTTGCCAAGGCAGTTGAGTACATGCGCTCACTTGGTTTCGCAGATACCGCATTCTTCGCGCCAGAAGCTGAGTTCTATGTTTTCGATAGCGTTCGATTCAAGACAGGCATCAACGAGGCTTATCACGAGATTCAATCTTATGAAGGCGCTTGGAACACTGGCGTTGAATACGATGCAGATGGCACACCAAACCGCGGTTACCGTACTCGCGTAAAGGGTGGCTATTTCCCAGTTTCGCCAACAGATCAGTATGCAGATCTTCGCGATGAAATGGTTATGGAACTAGGTCGCGCAGGTCTTCTAGTCGAACGTTCGCACCACGAAGTTGGTACAGCTGGTCAGATGGAAATTAACTACCGTTTCAGCGACATTCTCCAAGCTGGCGACGATGTAATGAAGTTTAAGTACATCATTCGCAACGTAGCTTGGGAAGGTGGCAAGACTGCAACCTTTATGCCAAAACCACTATTCGGTGACAATGGTTCAGGTATGCACGTTCACCAATCACTTTGGAAAGATGGCAAGCCACTGTTCTTCGGTGATGGATACGGCGATCTTTCAGATATGGCACGTTGGTATATCGGTGGCTTGCTAAAGCACGCTCCATCACTACTTGCGTTCACAAACCCAACTGTTAACTCTTATCGTCGCTTGGTTCCAGGCTACGAAGCTCCAGTTAACTTGGTTTACTCAGCTCGTAACCGTTCTGCTTGTATTCGTATCCCAATTACTGGCTCGAATCCAAAGGCAAAGCGCATTGAGTTCCGTTGTCCAGATCCATCATCTAATCCATACCTAGCATTCGCTGCAATGCTGATGGCCGGCCTTGATGGAATCCTAAATAAGATCGAACCACCTGCTCCAGTTGATAAGGACCTCTACGAACTAGAAGGCGCCGAAGCTGCTGCGATCCCTCAAGTTCCAGGATCACTTGGTGAAGTTCTAGATAGCCTAGAAGCAGATCATGAGTTCCTAACTAAGGGCGGCGTATTTGCTGAAGATCTAATCGAAACATGGATTGACTTCAAGCGTAAGAACGAAGTTGATTACGTTCGCTTGCGTCCACATCCAGCCGAGTTCGAACTTTACTTCGATATCTAAATCGAATTAAGAATAAAAACCCCGTCAGAAATGGCGGGGTTTTTATTTTGCTCAAAAGTTCACTAAGTTACTTTCATGAGCGATGAACGCGAGAGACTGGATTATCAAACCTTTGGCGTGGCAGTTCGCGAACTTGCGCAACAGATAGCTGATAGCGGATATCAGCCAGACATCGTGCTTTCAATTGCTCGCGGTGGGCTCTTACTAGGCGGCGCGCTTGGTTACGCACTCGGCGTTAAGAACACCTTCACCATGAGCGTTGAGTTTTATACCGGCGTAAATGAGCGGTTAGCTATGCCAGTTGTACTCCCCCCAGTTCCTAACAAGATTGATTTAACTGGGCTTAAAGTTCTAGTTGCTGATGATGTTGCCGATACTGGCAAAACTCTAAAACTTGTTCGCGAATTCTGCGGAGATTACGTAGCTGAGGTTCGAAGCGCAGTTCTCTATGAGAAATCGCATAGTATTGAAAAACCAGATTACAAGTGGCGCCATACCGATTTGTGGATTGAATTTCCGTGGTCGGTTGAGCCACCGGTAATTGCTAAGAGTTAGCGAACCATTTTCCAGTAACAAGCTTGTGAGACAAAGTGCCAGTAATCGCAAACATAATTGCCATATAGACCCAGCCGCGTTGACCCAATGTAATTGCCATAGCCGTAACAAAAGATGGTCCGATTGTTCCGCCTACGCCCCAACTTAGCGAGTAAACTCCTTGATACTGACCTTGATGTTTCTCATCAGCTAAACCAAAACCAATACTCCAGGATCCAGAAGATCCAACTAATTCACCATAAACATGAACCATCATGGCCAAAACTAAAAGGGCGCACGCCATAAGCACATTCACGCCAGAGGAGAGTGAATAAAGTAAACAAGCAGCAGAGACAGCAAACCCAGCTCGTTGAACTTGCTTTGCGCCAACTTTAATATCACCTGATCCGCGGCTAACGCGAACCTGGAAAAGTATGACGCCAATCGTATTGACCAACATAATTACTGACACCCACCATCTAGGCGCGTTCGTTTCGTTCACTACCCAAAGCGGAATAGCCACATTTTGCAGGACAAAGTGCAGAGACATAATTCCGTTTAGCGCGGTCACACCTAGATACTTGCGATCTTTGAGAGCAATAAAGGAAAGCGGTTCGCTCTTTTCTACCGTCGGACTCACATAAGGCAACCGACGCAGAACGATCGAGGCCAATACAAATGTTGCAGCATCGAGCAACATCATGGTCTGGTAGCCGGCCTGGGTATTTATCGCTAGCGCTATTCCGGCAAAAACAGTTCCAATCGCAATGCCAAAGTTGGTGACTGAACGTTGGTATGCGCGTACAACTACTCGATCATCTCCCGAACCAAGTTTAGAAATCATTGCCATTCGCATCGTCTGTCCGACGGTACCAATGATGCCAAGCAAAATTGAGAGTACGAGGAATGGCAGATAGGAATGAACGAAAAAGAAACCAGCCATGACAAAACCTTCTGCGGTGTATGCCAAGACTGCGATATTTCTGGGGCCATATCGATCAGCGATGTGGCCAGCGGGGATGCTGAACAAAAGTGATACTCCCCCAGCAATCGAAAGTGCTAAAGCGACTTTGGGCGCCGAAAGACCGATTACTGTGGTGAAATAGATGACCTCGATAGTCATAAACAGGCCATTGCCGACAGTGTTAATAAAAGTTGCCAAGGAGAAGATTCTAAGAATTGGATCTACCGGCAGAAATCTCTTGATTTCAGAGCTCTGAATCTTTATCTCTTGGGACACTAACTCATATTAACCAATCCGAGACGGCATTTGGCGCGAATAATCTAGACTCCAGACATGCAAATGACTCTAACCATCGCAATTTTTGCTTTGGCCTATGTTTTTATCGCATCTGAAAAGATCAGTCGAATAGCGATCGTTCTATCAGGTGCTGCCGCGATGGTTGTTATTGGTGCAACCGATGCCGAAAAGGCTTTCTACAGCCATGAGACAGGTATCGACTGGAACGTCATTTTCCTACTGCTCGGCATGATGATTATTGTCGGCATTATTCATAAAACTGGCCTATTTGAGTTTCTTGCGATTACCGCAATCAAGAAATCTAACGGCAATCCAAAGGTCGCCCTCGTTTATTTGATGATCCTGACTTCGCTTGCTTCAGCGATTCTCGATAACGTCACCACAATTCTGTTGGCAGTTCCGATGACTCTAGTTGTAACCAAATATTTAAATGTTTCCCCGATTCCCTTTATCTTGGCTCAAGTATTTGTCTCTAACATTGGTGGAGCAGCAACACTCGTTGGTGACCCCCCAAATATCATCATCGCTAGCAAGGCTGGACTGTCCTTCAACTCTTTCTTAGTGCATATGGCACCTATGGTTCTTTTGGTGCTTGCAGTGGTAATTCCGCTGATTATTTTTCTATTCCGTCGCGAATTGATCAACACAGCCGCCGATCGTGCCTCGATTATGCAGCTAAGCGCACATTCCTTCCTAAAGGATTCAGTACTTCTCAAGAAGAGCGTTGCCGTTCTAGCTCTAGTCATGGTTGCCTTCATTTTGCACTCGGTTGTAGATATCGAACCCTCAGTAATTGCTCTTTTTGGCGCCGGCGTTCTCGTTGCAATAAGTGGCCTAAAACCACGTGACTACGTTCAGGATGTTGAATGGGCAACTTTGATTTTCTTTGCAGGACTATTCATTATGGTTGGCGCGTTAGTTAATGTTGGCGCGCTTGCAGAATTCTCGCAGTATTTAAAGGACCTCTTTGGCTCTGATACCAAAATGGCTGCCTCTGTAATTCTTGGTCTATCTGCAGTCTTATCTGGGTTGATCGATAACATCCCTTACGTTGCTTCAATGTCGCCAGTTATTAGCGACTTGAGCGTTGGGTTAATAGGTCGTCAAGAACATGTTCTCTGGTGGAGCTTGGCTTTTGGTGCAGACTTTGGCGGAAACGCAACAATCATTGGCGCGAGTGCGAATGTGGTTGCTATTGGTCTAGCGGCTAAAGCGGGTCACCACATCTCATTCTGGAAATTTGCGAAGTATGGAATCATCGTGACGGCAGTTAGCATCGCGATGATCTATCCGTATATTCTCTTCTTCTACTTCTAAATTAATTTCTAGCGCTCTTCTTGAACTTTAATTCGGGATCGCCCTGTAATTAAGTGACCAACAAATCCAATCGCAAGTGCAAAAATCACGCCGACGTTGGCATAAGCCCATTGCCCTTCTTTGCCACCGATTGCGCTCATGAAATAACCCTGCCAACTAAGCCAACTAGCAAAAGTATTAGTAACAAAGCCCCAACCAACGATTGATCCGAATACCACGAGTGCGATTGCAACCGGATTTACTCGACCATAGCGACCGGTTTCAGAGAAGAGATCTGCTTCTACATAATCCCGCTTGCGCAGAACTACATCGGCAACAAATATCGCTGACCACACTGCCACCGGTACACCAAGTGTGATTAGGAATCCTTGAAAAGGACCAAAGAAATCATTAGCAAACCAAACAATATAGATAGTTCCAATTAACATGATGGTGCCATCAATTGCTGCGGCTACTGGACGCTTTACCTTTACTCCAATAGAGATCAAAGTTAAGCCAGATGAATAAAGATCGAGTATTGCGCCACCAACTAAACCAAGTATCGCAACTAGTGCGAATGGGATTAAGAACCAAGTTGGCAGTAGCTGAGTGAGCGCGCCGATTGGGTCCATCGCAATCGCATCACTTAGCTCTTTGCTGCTTCCAGATAGTGCGCTTCCGTAAATGACTAAAACAATTGGAACGATGGATGCACCAAACACAGTCCATCCAAAAACTGACTTACTGGAAACGTTTCGCGGTAGGTAACGTGAATAGTCGGCTGCGCTATTTACCCAACCCAGGCCAATCCCCGTGATCGCAAAAATTATTGCCCCGATTAACCCGGCTGTACTTCCGGCCTTGATCTCAAAAACTGAATCCCAATTTACTTCATCGAGCGTCAAAACAATGTAGGTAACGGTTGCGAGCACGGTGATTCCAGTGATCCAACGCTGTAACTTCATAATTACTGGATGACCCAATACGCCACCAAAAATAGTGAGTGACGCAGCAATTAAGAATCCCAGCACTAATGCAATATTGCGGTCAAGTGACGTTGCTCGTTCCAAAACCGTGCCAGTCGCTAGCGTTGCCAGTGAGACCAAAACAGTTTCCCAACCCACAAATACAAAATACGAAAGCAAACCTGGTAACAAGTTGCCCTTCACGCCAAAAGCTGCGCGTGAGAGAGTCATAGTTGGAGCGCTTGAACGTTTACCTGCTAGTGAGCTAACGCCAACTAACGCGAATGAACCTACTGTGCCAACTACCGCAGCGATGGTTGCTTGCCAGAATGAGATACCGAAACCTAGAAAGAAAGCTCCGTATGAGAGAGCAAGCAGTGAAACATTCGCACCCGCCCAAGGCCAGAAGAGATCACTTGCTTTTCCTCGGCGTTCAGATTCGCCGATGAAATTAATATCATTTAACTCAGGTTTCATTCTCTAATTCTACCTAAGCGTGAACTTGAACTGCGACTTTAAAACGTGACCATCGGCCGAAACAACTCGATATTTAACTGTGTACCTACCCGACTTCAGTGTGTCGATTAGTTCAACACGGGCGATTCCCTTTTTTACTGAAATTTTGGTCGTCGCAATGTTGTGGGATTTGGAATCTAAAATTGTTATTGAATTAGCGGTCTTGCTTTTTAATGATGTCAGAGTTTCACCGAACTCTAGCTGAATGAAGCTAGGTGACTTTGTTAGCGTTGAATTAGCGACTGGGAAACTCTTGATTAATTCAGCATGAGCAAATGCACTCTGGGTACTACTAAATACAAGTCCTACTGCTAGCAGCAAAACTCTGAATTTAGTCATCAGTCCAAGAAGAAATCGAGGAGGAAATCTTTAGTGCCCGGAACGACCGAATACTTCTCGAGATCGGTGATTCCTTCAGATGCCAATAACTCATCATCGACAAAGAAGTTGCCTGTGCAGCTCTTGGATTCACGATTCAAAATAATGTATGCCGCATCAGCCAGAATTTCAGGTGTACGACAAGCTGCGGTATCAACTCCCGGAATCATCTGAAGCGCCGCCGTATCAATCGCCGTACGAGGCCAGAGCGCATTTACGGCGATCCCTTCCTTGCGGAATTCCTCGGACATGCCAAGAACGCACATGCTCATTCCGTATTTAGCCATTGTGTAAGCAACGTGATGTTGGAACCACTTAGCCTTCATGGAAAGAGGTGGTGAAAGGGTCAAAATATGTGGGTTGCGGCCGGCCTTAGCGGATTCCCGAAGATGCGGAATAGCTGCTTGTGAAGCCAGGAATGTGCCACGCACATTTACATCAAACATTAAATCAAAACGCTTAGCTGGTGTTGCCTCGGTCTTAGTTAAGTTGATTGCACTGGCGTTATTGATCAAAATATCAATTCCACCGAATTCGGCAGCAGCTTTGGCTATTGAAGCCGCAATCTGTTCCTCATCACGAAGATCACACTGAATAGGAAGTGCGACTCCCCCAGCTTCCTCAATCTCTTTCGCTGCCGTGAAAATCGTGCCAGGTAACTTTGGGTTGGCCTCAGTTGTTTTTGCTGCGATTGCAACAGCTGCGCCATCACGGGCCGCCTTAAGTGCAATTGCTAAACCGATTCCACGAGAACCGCCTGTAATAAATATGCGCTTACCTGCTAGAGACATTACTTACCTTTCTTACTCATGAAGTTCATGAAGGCCATCATGGCTTCTTCGGATTGAAGAGCCATTGCAAAAAGTTGAAACTCTGCTTTCATAACAGCTGCTACTGCATCGTGCTTGCTTGCTTTCAGGAGAGCTTTCGTATTAATGATTGCCTGCGGTGGTTGCTCGGCGATATGTGAGGCAATTTTCTGAGCTGCAGCCATTACATCGGAATCAATAGTTGAAACTAGCCCCATCTCTTTCGCATCCTCTGCCCCAAATGATTCACCTGTCATAAATATTCGAGCAGCGCGTTGATAACCTACCAAGAGCGGGAATAGATAACTAGATCCAGCTTCAGGTACCAGACCTAAGGAAGCAAATGGCATTGAAAAATTAGCAGTTGGTGATGCCAGGACCACATCGCAGTGAAGCAACATCGTAGTTCCGACACCAACGGCATTTCCTTTAATTGCGCCGATTAGCGGCTTTGGGAAATTAAGAAGCGAACCAAGAAATTTCGCTACCTCTGAATCATCACCAGTTGGCGGGTGTTCCATAAAATCTTTGATGTCATTGCCAGCGGTGAAGTGATCGCCTTCAGAAGTTAGGATCACTGCCCGAATACTGAAATCACCTGCTGCTCCATTGAGGCCATTTGCTAGTGCGCCATACATATCGCGGGTTATGGCATTCATTTTGGCTGGCCGGTTCAGGCTGAGGGTTAGCACTCCATCATCGCTTTTTGTCGAAATCACATCGCTCATGAGCCTAAGCATAGGGTTACTTCTGAGTAAATCGGAGTACCCTGACTTTTGACGGAGAGGTCAAATAAATGGCTAGAGATATCACAATTTCATCGCGCGAACTTTCACCCTTTGAGCGGTTAATCCTTGAGCAACTATGCGAAGGCAAAACCAATAGTGCAATTGCTATCGATACTGGGCATACCGAAAAGGTGATTGAAAATACCGTAAGCCGAAGTGCGCATGTTTTTGGAATCAAAGCAGATGGTGAAACTAACCTACGAGTCTTATTGGCGCTGGCATACCGAACTCATTACGGAGACCAGGCCTTTGAGAAACTCGGAATTGCCTGTTCTCATCTAGAAGTCGGTCCTGATGGTCGACAAATCTGTAATCGTCATAGCGATTAATCTTTAGTTATTCACAGAGTGATGGCACTCAGTTAAGTGCTCTGAGAGGTACCTCAATCGGTTCGCCTCATTTCTCACATCTCTTAAAGATGTAATTACCTCGTACTCGAAACCGAGTGCCTAAGAGGGAGAGAAATAGAGATGAGACGTAAAACTTTCGATCAGATTGTTACTTTTGTTGGATTTGGATTAGCCGGATTATTACTAGTCGCCGCTGGACTACTTAACTGGGGTGCAACATTTGCAACTGGCGCAGTCGGCGATCAATTAGCTGCTCAGAAAATCACGATCCCCGGAAATACTGGAGATCCTGATGCTTCGAAAGATGTAGTTGATTTCTTTGCGGACAACGGAAACAAAATAATGACAACTGGTAAGCAAGCTCAAATGTATGCCGATCATTACATTCAATTCCATTTAAATGCGATGCCAACCTATGCTGAAGCATCAACTGCAAGTCGAGTAGCAAGTGCTCGTGCGGCCGCTGATCCTACAAATGCCGATTTGAAGGCAGATTCTGAAAAGAAGAATGCAATTGTGGAAAGTGTGTTTAAGGGACAATCGCTGCGCGGCATGTTGCTAAATGCATATGCGTTTTGGCAGTTAGGTCAGATCGCATCGATCTCCGCACTTGCTGCATTCGCAGGTGCACTTCTTATGTTGCTGTTATCAATTGCAGGGTTAATACACATTCGTCGCACCCCTGAGGATGCGACGATTTAACCCTCAACTCTCCGTGAGGGAAAAAATCGCCCCCTAGGCCGTAAGGTCCAGGGGGCGATTCTCTTGGTCAAACTAAATTATTAGCGCTCGATTTTTCCGCTAATGAAGTCTTCAGTCTTAACATGTGCCTGCTCATCGGTGTATTGCTCCGGAGGCGTCTTCATGAAGTAACTCGAAGGTGACAATAGAGGGCCGCCAATCTTGCGATCAAGACCAATCTTTGCGCAACGAAGTGCATCAATGATTACACCAGCAGAGTTTGGTGAATCCCAAACTTCTAGCTTGTATTCAAGATTTAGTGGCACATCGCCGAATGCTCGACCTTCAAGCCGAACGTAGGCCCATTTACGATCATCTAGCCATGGGATGTAATCCGAAGGCCCGATGTGTACGTTCTTCTCACCCATATCGTGATCAAGTTGTGAAGTAACTGAGTTCGTCTTTGAAATCTTCTTAGACTCTAAACGATCGCGCTCTAACATGTTCTTGAAGTCCATGTTTCCACCAACGTTTAATTGATAGGTGCGATCTAAGTGAACGCCACGATCTTGGAACAACTTAGCCATGATGCGGTGTGTAATAGTTGCGCCAACTTGGCTCTTGATGTCATCGCCAACGATTGGAAGGCCGGCATCTTCGAACTTCTTTGCCCAGACTGGGTCAGATGCGATGAAGACAGGAAGTGCGTTTACGAATGCGCAACCAGCATCAATTGCACATTGTGCGTAGTACTTAGCTGCAGTTTCAGATCCAACAGGTAGGTAGCAGATTAGAACATCTACTTGTTCTTCCTTAAGAACTGCAACCACATCAACTGCCGGTGCATCTGATTCAGTAATTGTTTCGCGGTAATACTTACCAAGACCATCATTTGTAACCCCGCGAAGAACTGGAACGCCAGTCTTTGCAACATCGCTGAACTTAATGGTGTTGTTCTCACTTGCCCAAATGGCGTCAGCTAAATCTAAGCCGACTTTCTTTGCATCAACATCAAAAGCTGCAACAAACTTAACGTTGCTGATGTGATAGCTGCCAATGGTTGCATGCATAAGGCCAGGAATTTCCTGATCAAGGGCTGCATCTTTGTAGTAGGTCACGCCTTGCACCAATGAATTAGCGCAGTTTCCAACGCCTACAATTGCTACTCGGATATCGCCTTTACCGGTTGTGATATTCACTTTATTTCCTCTCGGTTTTGATCATGTCTTCCAGCCAAACAATTTCTCGTTCTGCTGATTCAAGAGAGTGACGTCGCCACTCCTCTAGGTATTTATCAATTCCAATTGGCGACTTTTCTAGCTCGCCTCGTAGAATTTCGGCTTTCTCTTTCAAACGTCGGTGACGTCCTTCTAAAATTCGAACTCGGTTAGTTGTAGATGTTGGGCTAAAGAATGCAAAGCGAACTTCGAATCCTTCGTCTTCCCAAGTATCAGGGCCCACCGTGTCAGTTAACTTTTCAAAACGATCTCGTCCTTTTTCAGTAAGCCCGTAAACAATGCGTGAGCGACGTGGGGTCGAAGCTTCAATTGATTCCTCAATCAAGCCAGCCAGCATCATGCGTTTTAGTTGTGGGTAGAGCACTGAAAAGGAGAGAGCTCGGAATGGCCCATAGATGGCAGTTAGGCGCTTGCGCAGTTCGTAGCCATGAAGGCTGTTCTGTGAAAGCAGACCCAGAAGGGCGAATTCGAGTGATTCACTACGCGAGCGCACGACTTCCCCTTCCTGTATCCATTAGTACGGCTGATATATCTGATAAATGTATCGATTCGATATATCGATGCGATAGTTAAGCCGATTTCACGCCTGGATGCAACCTGAACACGCTCACCTCGGGCGTGTCTAAATTACTGAGAACTCGCCGAGTGACCTAGGCAACTTACTCACAAGTCGGATTTACCCTAGTTTCAGCGCCTTCAAACCTTTTGAGGGCCTTTAGGAAGGGCCTATCCCGATATGTCTCTACTTACTTGGAAAATGCATGGCGATGGCAAGAGCATTGCTGCCGGTGCCGTGGTTTCAACTGATGAACGCCTGAGCTGGCCACGCACCATTGGTGTCGGCTTACAACATATTGCTGCCATGTTCGGCGCGACCTTCTTGGTCCCAATCATCACTGGCTTTCCGCCAACAACCACGCTTTTCTTCTCTGGCGTAGGAACAATTCTATTTTTAATAATTACTGGAAATAAATTACCTAGTTATCTAGGTTCATCGTTTGCATTCCTGGGGCCAATTGGCGCCGCAATGGCCGCAAATGCAACTGGCGGAATAGCTGCTGCACTTGGTGGCATTGTATTCACAGGCGCTGTACTTGCTGCAGTTGGATTCGCGGTTAAAGCAGCTGGCATCGGTTGGATAAATTGGTTAATGCCACCAGTTGTAACTGGCACCATCGTTATGGTGATTGGTTTCAACTTAGCTGGTGCAGCAAAAGGTAACTTCACTGCAGACCCACTAATTGCAATCATCACACTAGGCAGTATCGGTTTATTCTCTGTTTTATCTAAAGGTTTCATGAGCCGGATCAGTATTTTCCTTGGCTTAGTTGTTGGTTATTTAGTAGCGCTCTTTCAGGGCGATGTTAAAACCGAAAACATCACAGCCGCCGATTGGTTTGCGCTTCCATCATTTACTGCGCCTACCTTTGATATGAGCATCATGATCCTGTTCTTACCCGTTGTGCTCGTACTAATTGCCGAAAATGTTGGTCACGTCAAAGCTGTATCTGCAATGACTGGCAAAAATCTTGATGACCAAATGGGTAATGCACTTATGGCTGATGGTGTTGCGACAACTCTTGCCGGCTTTGGTGGCGGTTCAGGTACAACAACATATGCCGAAAACATCGGTGTAATGGCAGCAACTAGAGTTTATTCAACTGCTGCATATTGGATTGCCGGTCTTGGTGCAGTGCTTCTATCGCTATCACCAAAGTTTGGTGCGGTGCTTAGTGCAACTCCAGTTGGAGCACTTGGTGGCGTATCAACAGCGTTATTTGGCATGATCGGAGTACTTGGTGCTCGCATCTGGATCGAGAATAAGGTTGATTTTGCCAATTCCACTAACCTTTTGATCGCATCTTCTGCGCTCATAATTGGTATTGCTGATTACTCATGGACAAAGGGCGATTACACCTTCACTGGAATTGTAAATGCCACTCTTGTTGCTGTGATTGGTTACCAAGTTCTTACTGCACTTTCAAAGATGCGTAAGTAACTACTTAATTAAGTTAGCCCAAAGGGGGTCGGGGAACCGGCCCCCTTTGCTATTTCCCCATAAAAACGGGCTCGACGATTAAGATGAGTCAGTGATCATTCCTTCGCGACTAGTTGAATACATCATCGCCGCGATGATTATTATTTTGGCACCAGGGCCAAGTGTGCTTTTCATAATCGCGCGAGCGATCGCTTGGGGTCGCAAAGTCGCCGTGTTTACCGTTATCGGAAATGTGTCGGGCTCCTTCGTTTTATCCGTTTTTGTCGCACTTGGTCTGGGGCCGATTCTGCAAAAATCAGATCTCGCCTACGCAGCTGTGCAATGGGGTGGTGGTCTTTACTTGATTTACTTAGGCGTTGATGCAATTCGTAAACGCAAACTCCATGCTGCAGATATGACTAGCCAAGGTGAGATCACCCCAAAAGCTTTGCGGTCAATTCGAGATGGTTTCTGGGTAGGTGCCTTAAATCCAAAAGCAATTGTTTTCTATGCAGCGGTGCTCCCCCAATTTATTGACCGCGAAAAGGGGCAAGTAACTGCCCAATTAATATTGCTTGGCGCAATATTTTCTTTATTAGCCTTGATCTCAGATGGTTCATGGGGGTTATTAGCCGGAACGGCTCGTGCT
The DNA here is from genome assembly GCA_965267915.1 of Candidatus Nanopelagicaceae bacterium. Taxonomy (GTDB): domain Bacteria; phylum Actinomycetota; class Actinomycetes; order Nanopelagicales; family Nanopelagicaceae; genus Planktophila. Next base: position 802,033 of record OZ254153.1, read on the forward strand.
TGGCTGTCAGGAGATGCAAATAGAGTTGAGAAACTTCGAGCATCTGGAGGCTGCGTGATGATCTTCTTAGGTTTGGCAGTTATCTACTCAACTATGAATGGAATGATCTAATGAAGCGTCCTAGTAAACCGGCACGAGACACGATTGCACCAAGTGATTTAACTTTTGGTTTAAGTACTTGCAAACGCTGCATCTGGATTAAATATTGGTTTAAAGTAACTTTGCCGGGCCAGTTTCCTATTGTTGGCACACTTTCGAAATTGCAGGAAGCGCAGTTTCGTGGCACGAATATGCCCGATCTAGATCCCTCGTTGCGCCCAGGCAAGATAACTAAATGGGGCGAATGGGTTAAAAGTGATTACATAAGCATTAACGGCACCAAAACATCTTGGCGAATTTTAGGCATCTACGATGTATTAGCTGAAAACGAAGATGGAACTTTGGGGCTAATTGATTGCAAGGTTTCTGATTCTGAACGCGATAACGGCCAGTTCTATGCACCACAGCTTGAATCATATGCATTCGCATTGGAAAACCCAGCTGCTGGAAAAGCACGCGAAGTGGCATCAATGGGATTGTTAGTTTGGAAACCAAATTCAGTAATCGGCACCAATGCAAACGATTTCGGATTCGGTGTTGAGCAACGTTACGTGGCAGTCGAACGTGAACCAGAAACCTTCTTCAAGGTTATCGAAGAGCTGCTAACTGTGATTGATGGCGAATTTCCTGAGCCAGGTTCTGGATGTGGAACATGCAACTACTTATCCCAACGGCTGGATTTAGAGTAGAGCTTATTCTTCGTCTTCGGCAATCTGCTCTTTACGCTTTGTTGCATAAATATCTACATATTCTTGGCCAGATAATTCTTGTATCTTGATCATGATTTGATCTGTAACTTCGCGTAAGTAATTTAAATCGCTGGAATCACCTTCGAAGTACATTGGTTCACCAAAGATCATTTCGACGCGCATAACTTTCGGAATCACTGTTCCGGTTGGTTGAATCTTTTCGGTGTTAAACATAGCGATCGGAATAATTGGTGCGCCAGAATCAATCGCCAATCGCGCAATTCCCGTGCGACCTTTGTAAAGACGTCCGTCGGGTGATCGAGTTCCTTCGGGATAGATTCCCAAACACTTACCTTGTGCCAAAACACTCAAACCTGTGAGCAATGCAGCCTCACTTCGGCGGCCACCTGATCTATCAACTGATACTTGACCAAGTGCGATAAAAGTTAATTTCTTAAGTAGTCCCTTTGGCCCAGGTGAAGTGAAGTATTCGCTCTTTGCCAGGAAGGTAACTTTGCGTGGAACAACAAGTGGCATGAATATCGAATCGCTAAACGAAAGGTGATTCGAAGCCATGATGACTGGGCCTTTGAGCGGAACGTTGCGCAGCCCTTTTACCTTTGGCCGAAAAGCGAGCATTAAAAATGGAGTCAAGAACGAGCGCAAGATGCCATACGGAACATCATCAGCTTTACTCATTGCTCAACTCCTCTCAATCCTGGACAAGACGCTCATCCTACGCGTCTCTTAATTTAACGCTAAATCGGTTCCGTTGCACTGATTTGGTGTGAAAGTATGGCGCTTGTGAGCCAAGATTCAACTCCCCCAGATCTCATTCTTAAAGGTTCTGGGTCAAATGCTACAGATGTGGTCTTAATCATTCTGAGCACTCGGCAGCCTATTGAAGATGCGATAGATCTCTGTGCCAGATTTCAAGAAAAAGGTCATACGGTTGTTGTGACACATTCCGACATTGAAGACTCAAGTTATAAAGTTCCACTGCTAATTAGCGAATATAGCGTCGTTGCAAGAAATATTCATGATTTAAGAGATGACGATGATTCAGAATTAGTGAATGCGGAATTTGAATCTATTGTTTCGACACTTTCACTTGATGAGTCAACTGGTAGTAGTTATCTCGATCAACTAGATGAAATAACTGAATCGGAAAGATTTATTCAACCAAATCCGGTATTGCCAAGAATTAAAGAGAAAGCAAATCGAATTGCCGTCATGGCGCTAATCGGTGGACCACTCTGGATAATTGTGGCTGCAATATTTGGGATAGATCCATTCGGAGTCGAACCTTGGCCAGGATTACTTGCAACTACTGGCGGTCTTGGAACACTCTTATATCGTTGGAACTTAACTAGGGAAGAAGGCGATGATGGCGCGCACCTCTGATTCATCTGAATTTACCAAACCTGAATTCAGATGGGGAATACTTGGAACTGGCGGGATTGCGCAGGCATTCACTCGTGATCTCTCTTATTTCAATAACCACATTGTGCAAGCTGTCGGTTCACGTTCACTTGAGAAAGCAACTGATTTTGCTCTCGAATTTCCTGGCTGCACTCCATATGGAAGTTACGAAGAACTGGTAGCTGACCCAATGATTGATGCGGTCTATGTTGCAACCCCGCATCCACATCATGCCGCTAATACCATTTTGGCGCTAAACGCTGGCAAACCTGTGCTCTGCGAAAAACCGTTTGCTGTAAATGCAACTCAAGTTCGAGCTATGGTTGCGGCTTCCATAGATAATGACGTTGCCCTTCTGGAGGCCATGTGGACTCGCTTCTTGCCGCACATCTCAAAGGTGCGCGAGATCTTGGCCAGTGGAGTAATTGGTGAAGTTGTAAATATTGAAGCAGATCATGGCCAATATTTAATGGGCCTGGGAATTCCGCGTTTGATAGAGCCAGAGTTAGCTGGTGGCGCACTTCTTGATCTGGGAATCTATCCGATTTCTTTCGCACATATGATTCTTGGAAAACCAGCAAAAATTTCTGCTACCGGTGTTCTCACCGACAAAGGTGTAGATGGCCAAACCTCTGCAATATTTGATTACGAATCTGGCGCACAAGCCGTGTTAACGACCACCATCATTACTCAAACTCCATGTCGCGCCACAATTGCTGGCACTTTAGGACGAATCGAAATTGATCGTACTTTCTATAATCCGGCAGCAATGCGGGTAGTTACCCTCGACGGTGACGTAACCGAGTATCCAAATAGCTATCAAGGACATGGCTTACGCGAACAAGCCGCTGAGTTAGAGCGAATGGTCCATGCAAATGAGATTGAATCGCCAATCCTTACTCACCAGATGAGTATTGAGGTTATGGAATCGTTAGATGAAATTAGAAAACAGATTGGGTTGCGCTACCCATTCGAAAATTAACTGCGCGCTAAGTCGGCAACTCCAACTAAACCAGCTTCATTTCCTAACTCAGCTGCCACGATTAACGGATATGGATGTTTGCCAGCGAATGGCATATAGCGTTGCATTGCTTCCCGAGTAGGCGCCAGCAGAATTTCACCGGCATCAATGACTCCCCCGCCAATTACGACGCAAGCAGGATCTAAAAGAACAGCTAGGGACGCGATACCTGCGCCTAAATATTGCGCAGTAGTTTGAAACGCAGCCAAAGCCACAGCATCGCCTTCGCGAGCCGCATCTGTAATTGCTTGCCCAGTTAAACCATCAATAGTTCCGTCGCCACGCGCCAATAAATTACGGGCTAAATCTGGTGATGCGCTTATTGCTTCGCGAGCATGCCGACGAAGTGCGCTACCAGATGCATATTGCTCGAAACAACCACGTGCACCGCAACCACAGAGATGACCTTCAGGCACAACGCGAAGGTGTCCAAACTCTGCGGCAATTCCAAATGCGCCGCGATATAACTCATTATTCACAACCAGCCCGCCACCAACACCGGTGCCGATAGTTAACATCATCATGTGAGCTTGATTGCGACCTGCTCCGAATTTTGCTTCGCCCCACGCTGCAGCATTCGCATCATTTTCAATAACAACTGGCAACCCAATTAACTCTGTTAACTCAACATCGAGTTGTACGCCATTCCAATCGGCAATGTTTGGAGTAGCCAACATGGTTTTGCGATCAGATGAAACAAACCCAGCAGCAGAGACTCCGACTGCACTAATTGAGTGATCTTTCATTAACTCAAGTGCAACATCGGCGATAGTTTGAGTTAAGGCTCTACCACCTTCACGAGGTGTATCGCGACGCGAAGTCGCTAAAACTTTTCCAGCTGCATCGACAACACCGCCCAGAACCTTAGTTCCACCAACATCGACACCTACTGTTAAGGACATAAATACTTAGCCTTCGAGGTGAGATTTCAGTTGTTGCAAAGCTTGATCGATAGTTGCTTGTTCATTCTTCTTGCGCATCATCGCCGGTATCGGCATTGGAAGTTCAACACCCATTTCGTAAGTAACTTGAGTAGTATCTTCATCAATCTTTTTGATTGAATATGAACCTTCCATGCCGGTTAGCATGTCTGCATCATTAAAGGAAAATGAGAGTTTGCTTGGTGCTTCTGACCAGTCATAATCCAAAGTTACTTTGTCTTTCAAAACGCCGGCTTCGATTACGAATTTGCCAGAGGTCAGCCGACCCTGATCATCAGTGGCCAGGACGTCAACTGACTTTATAGATGTCGACCACTCAGGGTAATTGGCCAGGTCAAAAAGTGCCTTTTCGACTTCGGCTATTGGGGCCTCGATAGTTACGGTTCCGCTACTTAGATCGCTCATGGCGCAAAGGTTACCCTCTTCCAATTCCACTATTCGCCACGCTAGCGTTACCCCATGAATGAGATAACCACCCCTGCCCTAGTTCCAGCGGCTACCGCCGGAAACCTCACCAACTTGATCGCTGAACGTGCCTGGTTTGAACCAGAGCGCATCATGCTCTCTCGCCCATTAGGCGAGGGCTGGCAACCAGTATCTGCTCGTGAATTCGAAGCTGAAGTTCGCGCAACTGCCAAAGGTTTAATCGCAGCCGGAATTCAAATTGGTGATCGCGTAGCAATCATGGCACGCACTAGATATGAGTGGACCATTCTTGATTTTGCGATTTGGTATGCCGGTGGTGTCGTAGTTCCAATTTATGACACTTCATCAGCTGAGCAGATCGATTGGATTCTAAACGACTCCGGTTCAGTTGGTCTCATTGTTGAAACCCCAGCACTGCGCGAATTAGTTGAGCCGGTAAGACCAGCACATACCCGACATGTATGGACAATGACCGATGGCGTCTTAGATATTTTAAGCGCATCCGGTTCTCACATTGGTGATGATGAAATCGATCGTCGTCGAAATGCACTTGTGCCAGATACGTTAGCAACTTTGATTTACACCTCTGGTACAACTGGAAAACCTAAAGGCGTTTCGCTAACCCACGGAAACTTCTTAGCCGAATGTGGAAATGTTGTGCAAGGCGCGCAAGATCTTTTCTTGAAGCCTGGTGGGTCAACACTTCTCTTCTTGCCGGTTGCGCACGTATTTGGTCGCATGGTGCAGATTGGTGCTATCTCTTCAGGATTACATATGGCACATTGCAGTGATCCGGTTGGACGTCTGTCTGCAGATCTCGCATCCTTTAAGCCAACATTTGTGCTCGCTGTACCACGCATTTTTGAAAAGATTTATAACGGTGCAGAAGCTAAAGCAGAAGCAGCCGGCAAGGGAGACATCTTCCGTAAAGCAGCCGCTGTAGCAATTGCTTATAGCGAAGGCCTAGATACTAAGAAGATTTCACTATCACTTCGACTAAAGCACAAACTCTTTGACAAGCTTGTTTTCTCAAAGATCCGTGCTGCAGTTGGTGGACGTGTAGAAGCAGCTATTTCAGGTGGTGCTCCCCTAGGTGCACGCTTAGGTCATTTCTACCGTGGCGCAGGAATCACCATCTTGGAAGGGTACGGTTTAACCGAAACAACTGCTGGTGCAACTCTGAATCTAACAAGTGCGTTACGTGTTGGCTCAGTTGGTAAGCCAATTCCAGGAACTTCAATCAAGATCGCCGAAGATGGCGAAGTTTTAATCAGAGGTCCGATCGTTATGCGCGGTTACTGGCAGAACGATGCTGCTAACGCTGAAGTTTTCGATAATGACCGCTGGTTTAAGACTGGTGACCTTGGAAAACTCGACGATGAAGGCTTCTTATTTATTGTTGGGCGCAAGAAAGAATTAATCGTCACAGCCGGTGGCAAGAATGTGGCACCTGCCGTCTTGGAAGATAGATTGCGCGCGCATCCACTAGTTAGCCAATGTGTGGTCGTCGGTGATAATCGTCCCTTTATCGCGGCGTTAGTCACTATTGATCAGGAATCATTAAAGGTATGGGTTGCCGCCAATAAGAAGCAAGGCGCTTCGATGGCCGACTTAGCTAAAGATTCTCAACTAATCAGTGTCATTCAGACTGCGGTAGATGAAGCGAATAAAGCAGTAAGTAAAGCTGAGTCGATTCGTAAGTTCCGCATCTTAACTACAGACTTCACAATTGCAGGTGGCCAGTTAACTGCGAAACTTTCGGTTAAGCGTCACGTAGTTGCACAAGAGTTTGCATCTGAGATCGAAGCACTTTACGAGAAGGATTAGTTGAACAACCAAGACGTTAACCAAATCGCGCGCAGAATCCACGATGGAATTGCGCAAGATTTGGTTGCCTTGGGCTACTCCCTAGATCAAGCGCTCGGCGCACCTGAACTCCCAATTTCCACACGTGCAGAACTACGCTCGCTACGTTTTGGAGTTACAGATCTAATCGAAAAAGTTCGCCGCGAAATACTTAGTTTGCGTACTTCCCCACCTGATTTATCTGAACTAGCAAAGCAAATCTGTGGATCAAGTCTTGGTGATCTTGATTTACAGATAGAAGTTGTTGAATCAGCGTTGCCAATTGTCGTTGAATTACTGCGAAATGCCAGCATTCATTCTGGGGCTAGCCTGATTAATCTAAGGACGTTCAAACGCGATGCTTTAACTGTTATCGAAATTAGCGATAACGGGACTAGAGGCATTGAATTGAAAAACGATCGGTTCGGTCTAATCGGAGTACGAGAACTCGTTTCTGAGCTCTCCGGACAAATTGAATTTATCAATCTTGCGCCTGGTCTCCTGATTCGAGTATCGATTCCTTCTTGAACCGCCGAGTTCTAATCGTTGATGATCACCCGATTGTGCGCGCCGGCTTGGAAGCCGCGTTAATCAAAGCAGACTTTACTGTCTGCGCACATGCAGCCAGCAAGAATGAAGCAATCGCACAAATTGCTCGCACTAATCCAAACTTAATTTTGCTTGATTTGAATTTACCTGATGGAAGCGGGTTTGAAGTTGCTAGTTGGGCCCGAAGCATTTCAAATGAAATTGGAATTGTAATTCTCACGCTTAACGATGCCCCAGAATTGCTGCTCACCGCGCTTTCCGCGCAAGTAAGTGGGTATGTCCTAAAAAGTGCCCCAATCTCAGAAGTTATCGCAACGCTAGAGCGCGCATTAATTACGCCACTTAGTTTCACTGCATCTGGATTACTTAAAGCCCTTAAGGCTAAAGAGCGCTTACCAAACTTGAGCTCCCGCGAAATTGAAGTTTTAACTATATTAGCTACCGGAAAAACCACCAGAGAAATAGCAAGACAGCTTTATTTAGGTGAACCAACTATCAAAACACATTTAGCCAGTATTTATCGGAAACTTGAAGTTAATAATCGCACTGCCGCGGTAGCCATCGCACGCGAAAATTCTTGGTTAGGCGAGTAACGCCGCATACTTAGCAGCCCAAATTTCCCAGCGCCATTTTTCAATAATCCATTGCCGTCCGGTTGCGCCCATTACGGCGCATAGTTCGGGATTACTTAAAAGTTCAATACATGCATCTGCAATCTCTGCTGTGCTGGTGCCATCAACTACTAACCCAGATTCGCCAATGAGTACCGCATCTGGCGCTCCCCCGGATTTGCCACCAACTACTGGTAGTCCACAAGCGCTCGCTTCTAAATAAACAATTCCCAGACCTTCAACTTCTAAACCAAAAAACCGAGAGCGAGAGGGCATTGCAAAAATATCGCCAACACAAATGTACTTAGGTAGCTCAGAATAATTAATTCGACCAATAAAAGTTAGGCAATCAGTAACCTTTAACTTAGCGGCTAATTTTTCGAGGTGTTCTTGATATGGACCTACGCCAACTAAAACTAAATGCACATTAGGGATCTTTGCTTTGATGGCGGGTAACGAAGCAATTAACTGATCTTGCCCCTTGCGATGAACTAAGCGGCCAACGCTGATAATTACCGACTTATCTGTTAGCCCAAGTTCTGAACGTAACCCGCTTGAATCAACTGGAGCGAAGTGATCAATATCGATACCTGGAGCGATCTGCGCCAACTTACTTGAATCTGTCTTGCTCAGGGCTTTGCTGATCTCGCCTTTCGTGTAATCACCAAGATATGTAATTACGTCGATGTTTTTACTCATAAATCTAATTAGTAAAGAGAACGGAACGACTTTTGCCCACCAAACTTCATGCCCATGAGTAAGCGCCACAATTTTCTGAGCCCCTGCACTCTTTAGAAAACCAGCCATTAAGCCAAGTGGTGCGGCAGCCCCAAAAGCTACTCGAGTCAGGTTTCGATTACGCAATATTTTTTTACAGGCCATAGCTACGCGAGGTGTTGGCAAGAGTATTTTGCTGCGATCGCGAATAACTTCGACCCCAAATTCATTAAGCCACTTGGCATCAAAATCAGCTGAACTTTCTTGCGAACTCGTATAGACAATTACTGAGCCTCTAGGCAAACGTTCAATTAGCCCATGTACAAAGGTTTCAATTCCGCCAGCGCGAGGGCCAAAGTCATTTGTAATAAAGAGAGTCGTCGCAACCATCACTAGAACCGGCGAACAGCAACGAGCCGCTTACTACCTAACGCAGTAGCAGCATTAGATACAACTTTCACGCGTGAACCAGAACGCGGGGCATGAACCATTTTGCCGCCACCAAGATAGATGGCAACATGAGAAATTGGTCGGCCGTAGAAGAGTAAATCGCCCGGCTTTGCCGACCGGTATGAAACTGAGCGTCCATAGCGCGATTGGGCTGCAGAGGAATGTGGCAGCGAAACTCCGGCCGATTGATATGCCCGCATTGTTAAACCTGAGCAATCCCAGGTAATCATTCCAGCGGCGCCAAAAACATATCGATCACCGATCTGCTTAAGAGCATACTTAATCGCGACTCCAGCGCGTCCTGAAATCTTTCCTGCACTGCTGGCATATGCCTTGGAAGCCGCTTGATCTGCATCCTCTTCTGCCGCTTTCAGTGCAGCCAATCGAGCTCGGTCTGCTTTCTTTAATTTAGCAAGAATTTTTTCAGCTGCAGCCAACTTTGATTTTGCTAACGCCGAGTTGCGAGCGAATCTTTTTTGAGCCGCTTTAACAAGTGCCAATTTGTCATTAACAGTTAACGTGGTCGCCTGTAATCGTTGTTCAGCCGCCTCAAATTTTCGCAACTGCGCACTTTTTGCCCGGGTAATTGATTCGAGTGATCCGGCCGAACTCAAATACAGTTCGGGATTGGCAGAAAAAAGTAACTCAAGTCCTTGGCTTAAACCACCGGCCTTGTATTGCTCGATTGCAATTGTGCCCAGAGATTTCTTTAGCGCATCTACGGTTGCTCCTTGCGCAGCCGCTTCTTGCTTAATGCCAGTTAAAGTTTTATTTAAGGTAGCCAGTTGAACTTTCGCGGCTTGCGCACCTTCAGCAGCCGCGGTCGCATCCTCTTCGAGCTGGCGAACTTGCGCTTGAATCTGAGCCAAAGTCGGCGCCGCGTACGCAACTGGTGCGATTAGACCGCTGGCTACGATGGCCGTGAGGCCAACTGCAAGCGCGCTACGTAAACCTATGCCAGACATAGAGAAGAGGTTATCGGTGTGAAGTTGTACCGCTCAACCTCAAACCGCAACTTACGCTCATAATTACCCGATAATCAGGAAATTCACATGAAAATAGCGTCGTTATTAGGCGAGGTATCTAAGTGGCGGCACGATTCCGCGGGATGAGAGTAAATCTATGGCGGCAGCGGTCTGATTGCTTAAATCAACCGAGTCTTCAGCTTTATTTAGAAAGAATGACACAACGCAATCTTTACAAGCCAAATCTCGTAAGGAACAAGAATCGCAGTCAATAATCATGCTCTTAAGTTATAGCCGACCACTGACATTGACTCATAAAATAAAATTGAGGTTAGACACTCGGAGATCTCCACGAAAAACCCTCGCCAACCCCCTACCTTTTCTCCGTGCCTGTTATCGCCTCGTTAGTCGTCGGTTCTGATGGATCTACTAGCAAAGATGGCCGCTCGGCTGGAGTTTCCAGCGCTGCCGATCGCCGTGCCTTTCTAGCGCGCCGACGTACCGCTAGTGCGCTTTTAATTGGCGGCAATACTGCGCGCAACGAGCCTTACCAAAAGACTCCGGTTCCAGTAGTTGTTGTATCTAAATCAATGCTTAATCCTCTTTCGAATAACCGTAATGCTCACTGGTGGAATTGTGATCCGGTTGAAGCGCTAGCTCGCGCCCAACGCCTATTTGGCGAGAACATTGTTATCGAATCAGGTGTTTCAATTATTGAAGAGTTAATCGCTGCTAAAAAAATCGATCGACTTGAATTAAGTGTTACCTCAGTTACTGATGGCGAAGATAAAGTTGATTTTAGAAAGTTGCTTAGTAAGTTTGCAAACGTAACAGAGCGAACCGAAGAAGATACAACTTTTTATACTGCTAGCAATTAAACGTTTAAAACGCGGAAAGTATCGCAACGCCAGCTACTGCGAAGAAAACACCGACATATTGCACTTTATGCAACCGCTCATGTAGCAACTTAAAGGCGAGCAAAATGGTGAACACTGGATACAGCGCACCAAGCACCATTACTAGTGAAACCATTCCTTCTTGAGTTGCTAGTCCCAAAGTGAAATTAGCTAGAAAATCAGCCACACCGATAAATATTAAAGATGGAGCATCGCTCTTTTTGAACCCACCTGTAGTGCGAAACTTGATTGCCATGCCAATTGTAAATATCGCCGTTGTCGCACGCATTGTCACCATCGTCATCAGCGCACTTGATTCAGAACCAATCGACATGAAAGTTAAACAAGTGCCGAAACCAAATGCTGCTGCAAAGGCAAGAAGTAGGGGCTTGAGTGAAATTCCTTCAGAGACCTCTGGGCCACTTGCGCAGAAGGCGCCAAAGAGTGCAACGACAACTCCGAGCCATTGACCACGAGATAACTGTTCGCCGCCAATTAAGGCAAATGCAAGTGGAATAACTGCGCTTAGCGAACTAATCGGCGAAACCACGCCCATTTTTCCGGTGCTTAACCCGATGTATAAAGAGATCAAACCTATGTAGCCGAAAATTCCGGCCCCAACGCCTGCCCAGAAAAACCCAGAGAAAAACCCTTCCTGACCAAATGCCACAGCGCCGCGTTCGCCAGTTGCAAAGATCAGGAAAACACCAAATACCAAACCAATTAATTGGGTAACTCCAAGAACAGCAAATGCTTGATATTTCTTGCTTAATCGGCCGGCCTGAAAATCAGCACTGCCCCATAGAGCGCTAGAAAGGAGTGCTAATGCAAATGCCATCGCAGAAGCGTACAGCCCTGCCTCCCGTAAATTGCCCTTCATTTCTTTAGAATTAACCAGTGGATGCCGCAGCCTTTGATCGAATGATTGATCAACTTCGGGCTATTGATACTCGTTCTGAAATTATTCTGGAAGAAGTTCCAGCGCCTCAGAAGCTAGCTAAATATTCCTTCGCCTTTTCCGCAGATGTCAGCAATGGCTTAACTGGAGATGCTGAAGATGGAGTTGGCTCTGGACGCTTTGTTTTGTTGCACGAACCAGGTGGTCAGGATACTTGGGAATCTGATCTGCGTTGCGTAACTTTTATGAGCGCTGATGTCGAGCCAGATATGCATGAAGATCCGATGCTGGCAGATGTTGGCTGGTCCTGGTTTTTAGATTCATTAGCTGATGCCGGCTGTCAATATGCAGCACCAAGTGGCACTGTCACCAGAGTTAATAGTGCTTCTTTCGGAAAGTTAACCGGTCGTAGCAATGAAGCCGAAATCGAGATTCGGGCATCCTGGTCGCCAATTATTAATTCACCTGATGAAATGATTAACCACATAACTGCTTGGTGCAATCTGCTGGCAACTGTTGCGGGTCTGCAACCAATTCCAGATGGCGTTTCAGTTATTACGCCATCACGCAGTCGTCGTACAAGTTAAGTTATTTCATGAGTGAAGTTGAAATAAGCACAGCTACCCCATTGCTGGCCCCTGCTGCAGGAACACCTGATGTCATTGATTCCGAAGCTACTTTTAAATCTGCGCTTTCAGATTTAGCAAAAGGCACCGGACCTTTTGCAGTTGATGCCGAGCGCGCCTCTGGCTACAAATACAGTTCTCGGGCCTACCTCATTCAGATCAAAAGAAATGGTGGCGGGCTTCATTTAATAGATCCGATTCCATTTGGGCCTGGCCATCAACTATTTATCGAACTAAACGAACTACTAAATACTGATGAAGTTATTCTGCATGCAAGTACGCAAGATTTACCTTGTTTGCGCGAACTTGGCATCAATCCAAAACTATTATTCGACACTGAATTAGGTGGGCGAATTGCCGGGTTACCTCGAGTTGGTTTAGGTCCTTTGCTTGAGGCGCATTTAGGAGTTCTGTTAGCGAAAGAACATTCTGCAGTCGATTGGTCAGTGCGACCACTTCCGCAAGATTGGCTAAATTACGCAGCTCTTGATGTTGAACTATTAGTTGAGCTACGTAACATCATCGCTCAACTTTTGCTTGATGCAAAGAAATTATCTTGGGCCGAAGCAGAATTCGCTGCAATCTTAGCTGCGCCACCAAGCCCACCACGAGTTGATCCATGGCGACGTACTTCAGGAATGCACAAGATCAGAAAACGCAATCAGTTAGCAATCATTCGAGCACTCTGGAACGTTCGTAATGAGATTGCAGCAGGTCAAGATGTCTCTCCTGGTAAATTATTAAATGACAGCGCCATTGTTGAACTAGCGATGAATCCGCCAACTAACAAACGTGAATTCGATAAAGTATTGCGCCCAATTGGTTTACGAGCTCGCTGGAAAGATAATCTAGATACTTGGTTGGCAACGATAAGTACCGCCGTTGCATTGCCAGAGAATGAACATCCGGAAATGCGCGCTGCTGGCGATTCGATGCCACCTACAAAAATTTGGAAAGAACGTTTCCCCGAAAAATACGCACCGTTTACACATGCTCGTGCCGCAGTTGAAGCACGCGCTGCAGAGTTAAACATTCCAGTTGAGAATTTGATTGCACCCGATGTAATTAGAAAGCTAGTTTGGAAACTTTCTACAGATGTCGAAAAAGACGCCCTTGATCTTGGGGCGCGGCCATGGCAAGTGGCTGAAATTGCCGATTTAGTTACCGCGGCCCTGCTTGAGCGTGAGCCGTTGGCCGTATCCGAGCCTGCCGAACCTTCCACTGAGCCTGAGTGATCCGAATTACGCAACATTGGAGTTGCGTAATTAAATTGACCCTAGTACTTTAAAGCCATGTTGAGCACATTCATTATCGCCTTGCGCGAAGGCCTAGAAGCAGCCCTAATCGTAGGAATTCTCGTTGCCTACCTCGTAAAAACTGGCCGTAAAGCCCTTCTCGCCCCGTTATGGGCTGGTGTGGCCCTCGCTGTACTCGTCAGCCTGGCTACTGGGGCATTCCTGACTATCACCTCAACCGAGCTCAGCCCACGCGGCGAAGAGTTCTTTGCTGGCACCACCTCATTCTTGGCAGTTGGCTTTGTAACCTGGATGGTTTTCTGGATGAAGCGCACCGCCCGTCACCTTAAGGGCCATCTAGAAGGACAATTGAGCACAGCTGTTTTAGCAGGTCCACTCGCACTGGCTGCTGCTGCCTTCTTTGCCGTAGTTCGCGAAGGTCTTGAAACCTCGCTCTTCATTTATGCCAATTTTAAGACGGTTTCATCAACCCCTTCGGCATCAGTTGGCCTCGTTTTAGGTTTGGGTCTAGCAATTACGCTGGGGTATTTGATTTATCGTAGTTCGATCAAGATCAATCTCTCTAAATTCTTTAACTACACCGGAATCGCGCTAGTAGTAGTCGCAGCTGGCGTTTTGAGCTACGGAATTCACGAATATCAAGAACTTGGTTGGTTGCCAGGCGTTGATTTCTTCGTTTGGGATGTAACTTCAGTTATCGCCAAGGAGTCCTTGCTCGGTGGCGTGCTAGCCGGAACTATCGGATTTGATACAACTACCTCGCTGCTGCAGTTCGTTTTCTGGGCCGCTTACTTGGCAATTGTGCTTTCGCTCTATCTGAAGCCAGCATCGACCAAGACAGTCCCTGCTAAAACTCCCGTAGCTTAATTAGCCAGTCGCTTAAATATCTGGCGGCGTAGTTGCTGCTTATCCTACCGACCAGTAACCTTTGGTAACACTTACCGAAGGGCTCCCGCGATGTCGCGCTCAGTTGTCATAGTTGATGCAGTTCGTACCCCATTTGGAAAAGCTGGCAGTTTGTACGCCGGCACTCGCGCCGATGATTTAATCGTTCGCGCAATGCGGGGTTTACTAGAACGCAATCCAAAAGTTGACCCAAAGACAATCGATGATGTCGCAATTGCCGCTGCAACTCAAAGCGGTGATCAAGGAATGAATATCGGTCGCAGTGCCGCACTTCTAGCTGGACTGCCAAATAGTGTTCCTGGTTATTCAATCGACCGCTGGTGTGCTGGTGCTCTAACTGCAGTGACAACTGTCGCCGGTTCAATTGCGATGGGTGCCTACGATGTTGCAATTGCGGGCGGCGTTGAGCATATGGGCAATCACCCAATGGGCGAAGGTGTAGATCCAAACCCTCGTTACTTAGCCGAAAAAATTGTTTCAACAGACGCACTTGCAATGGGAAACACTGCCGAAAATTTGCACGACCGCTTCCCTACTATTACTAAAGAACGTGCCGATCGCTACGCGTTAAATTCACAGTTAAAAACTGCGGCTGCATACGAAGCCGGCATTATTCAAAAAGATTTGATTCCAACTGCAACCCGTAATCCAGAACTTGGTTGGAGCGTTGCAACTGTTGATGAGCCACCACGTCCAGGTACAACTATGGAAGCACTGGCTGCTTTGAAAACTCCCTTCCGTCCAGGTGGTCGTGTCACACCAGGAAACGCTGCAGGTTTAAATGATGGCGCAACAGCTGCTCTAGTTATGGCTGAAGATAAAGCAATCGAACTGGGCCTAGCGATCAAAGCGCGCATGGTTACTTTTGCATTTGCAGGTGTCGAGCCAGAAATTATGGGTTACGGACCAGTGCCATCAACAATTAAAGCGTTAGCCAAAGCTGGCTTAAAGATTGAAGATATTGGTCTCTTTGAAATCAATGAAGCTTTTGCAGTTCAAGTACTTAGCTTCCTTGAGCACTTCGGAATCGCCGATGATGACCCTCGTGTTAATCCAGTTGGTGGTGCAATTGCTGTTGGCCATCCACTTGCCTCATCTGGCGTCCGCTTGATTCTTAACTTGGCGCGGGGCTTTGAAGCCCACCCAGAGGTTCGTTACGGCATCACAACTATGTGTATCGGTTTAGGTATGGGCGGAACCATTATCTGGGAGAACCCAAACTTCAAGGGAGGCAAATAAAAATGGCTACTGAAATGATCATGCCCGAAGGCGCTCCAGAAGAAGTTGTCACCAATGCATACGTTCGCGAAGTTGATTTGGCTCCCTTTGGTACAAAAGGAAAATTAGCTCTAATCACACTTGATAACGGGCAAGACCACAATCGTCCGAATACCTTTGGTCCTAAATCATTAATGGCACTTGATGCAGCGATTACCGATGCGGCAGGACGCGATGTAGTCGCTGTTGCCTTAACTGGTAAACCATTTATCTTTGCAGCTGGTGCCGATCTATCTGCACTTTCGTTTCTAACCGAGCGCGAACAATCACTCGCGATCGGAAAACTTGGTCACGATGTTTTCCGTCGCTTAGGTTCCCTGGGCAAACCAACTTTCGCTTTCATTAATGGTTTAGCACTAGGAGGCGGACTCGAAGTTGGATTGCATTGCAATTACCGCACTTTGGCCGCAACTGCGCTAACTGGATTACCTGAAGTATTCCTTGGCTTAGTTCCAGGCTGGGGCGGCGCAACTATTCTGCCTAAGCTAATTGGGCCAGAACGTGCAGTGCAAGTAATTATGTTGAATGCGTTAGCAAACAACACCATGCTCAAGTCTAAAGATGCGCTAAAACTCGGTGTAGTCGATGCGGTTTACGAACCAGCGGATTTCTTAGAAAAATCAGTTCAGTTCGCAGCTAACGTGCTAAATGGTTCTACCAAGATAGAGCGCGCTGATTACAGCAATGATCCAGCTTGGGAAAGCGCCCTTGCGACTGGCAAAGCTGCAGCGCTTAAGAAATATGGTGGCGCGGAAATTGATGCTCCGAATGCTGCTCTTAAATTAATCGCAGCCGCAAAGAGTAATTCGCTTGGCGAAGGCTTTGATGCTGAAGATCAAGCGCTGGCTGACTTAACCATGAGCGATCCACTTCGTGCATCTCTCTACGCATTTAATCTAATTCAGAAGAAGCGTAAGAAAGTTGAAGGGGCACCAAAGCCAGCCCTAGGTCGCAAAGTAACTCGCGTTGGCGTAGTAGGTGCCGGGTTAATGGCATCGCAATTGGCGTTACTCCTTCTCCGCAATTTAAAAACCCCAATCGTCATGACCGATATCGATCAAGAGCGCGCCGATAAAGGTGTGGCTTGGGTTCACAATGAACTTGCCAAGTTAGTCGAGAAAAAGCGCATGAGCGAAGAAGCAGCGCGTCGCTTAAGCCTGCTAATTAGCGGCTCTGCAGATCAGCAGGTGTTTGCTGGTTGCGACTTTGTGATCGAGGCAATTTTCGAAGAGCTGGCGCTAAAGCAAGATCTATTTAAGAAGCTAGAAAAAATTGTGTCACCAGAATGTGTAATCGCGACAAATACTTCCTCGCTTTCAGTTGAGGCGATGTCTGAAGGAATGCAAAACCCAGAACGTGTTATTGGTTTCCACTTCTTTAATCCAGTTGCTGTAATGCCACTGCTAGAAGTTGCTCGCACATCAAAGACCGACGACGCAACGACTGCAACTGCAGTGAACATCGGCAAGGAACTAAAGAAGACCATGGTGATCACTAAAGATGCACCTGGTTTTGTAGTTAATCGATTGCTCACTCGCTTCATGGGTGAAATTACTGATGCGATGGATGAAGGAACGCCGGCAGATGTTGCCGACAGCGCACTTCGTAGCGTTGGTTTCCCAATGTCACCATTTGAATTAGTCGGCTTAGTCGGCCCAGGTGTTGCGCTGCATGTGGCCGAAACTTTAAATAAAAATCTCGGTCCTAGATATCGCATCTCCCCTACGATGCAACGACTTGTCAAAGAAGGCGTTCGCACTTTCTACATCAAGGATGACAGCGGCAAATTAATCCCTAATCCAGCTGCAGTTGCACTTATGGAAAAAGGCGATCAACCATCTACTGCAGAAGAAGTACGCATGCGCGCTCTGAAGGCCTTGGCTGAAGAAGCTCGCATGATGCTTGATGAAGGCGTCGTTAGCACTCCAGCTGAAATTGATATTTGTATGTTGCTTGGTGCAGGCTGGCCGATGTTGCTCGGTGGAATCTTGCCTTACCTAGATCGCGAAGGTATCAGCGAAGCCGTCTCGGGTCAGCGTTTTCATCCAAAGGGTGTTGCATCTCTGAGTTAGCCAATGAGTTAGCCAATGAGTTAGTCACTGAGTTAGTCACTGAGTTAGCCGTAGTTAGAGATGCGCTCCATTCAACAATGCTTAACGAGATTTGCTGAGCAGTAATACCTAGTTCGCTCAAGATCTGTCCGCGTTTGGCGTGCTCTAAGAATGTTAGTGGCACGCCGATCGAATGAATTGGGACTTGCAGGCCAGCATCGCGGAACATTTCGCTAATAGTGCTGGCGATTCCGCCGTGGCGAATTCCATCTTCTAGTACAACCACGCTCTTGTAACGAGTCGCCATTGTGATCAATGATTGAGGCAATGGTTTAACCCAACGTGGATCAATAACCGTTACGCCAACACCTTCGCGATATGCCTGTGAGGCAGCTTCAACCGCCATGGCTGCCATTGCACCGACACTTACCAATAAAACATCGGCGCTCTCACCACGATAAAGCACATCGATACCATCACGACGTTCAAAAGCCGGAATATCAGCGATTACTTCGCCCTTTGGGTATCGCAACATTGACGGTGCATCGTTAATAAGAATTGATTCAGCCAGTACTTCACGCAAGCGAGCGCCATCACGAGGCGCAGCAACATGCATCGTTGGAATAATCCCGGTAACTGCTAAATCCCAAATACCGTTGTGTGAAGCACCATCATCGCCCGTTATACCGGCACGATCTAATACGAAAGTAACGCCGGCTTTATGAAGTGCAACATCGAGTAATACTTGATCAAAAGCACGATTCAAGAAGGTTGCATAAACCGCAACGACTGGATGCATGCCAGCAAAAGCTAACCCAGCAGCACTTGTGACTGCATGCTGTTCGGCGATACCGACATCTATTGTGCGGTCTGGAAATTTCTCGGAAAACTTATCTAAGCCGGTTGGCCCCAACATGGCAGCAGTAATCGCGACTAAATTGCTATGTGCTTCGCCTTGCTTAACTAACTCATCGGCGAAAATGCTGGTCCAGGTAGTGACACCTTTTGCTAGCGGTAATCCGGTTTCGGGATCGACGATTCCCACCGCATGGAACTTCTCAGCTTCATCTTCAATGGCAGGTGCATAGCCACGGCCTTTTTCGGTAATCGCATGGAGAATTACTGGTGCACCAAAAGCTTTCGCCTTTAGCAGTGCTTTCTCCATAGCTTCAATATCGTGGCCATCGATAGGACCGATGTATTTCAAACCGAGATCTTCAAACATTCCTTGCGGAGCAATGATGTCTTTGATGCCCTTTTTCATGCCATGCAAAGTGTCATAGATCGGCCCACCAACAACTGGAGTGCGCTGTAGTACATCTTTGCCCCAGTCTAGGAATTTCTCATAGCCACGAGTGACCCGCAAGGTTGAAAGATATGTTGCCATTCCCCCGATTGTTGGCGAATAACTTCGTTCATTATCATTAACAACAATTACTAAATTTCGAGATTCAGCTGTTGCAATATTATTTAACGCTTCCCAAGACATGCCACCTGTCAGCGCGCCATCTCCGACAACTACAACTACATGACGATCGTTCTGGCCGGTAAGTGAAAAACCACGAGATATTCCATCGCCCCAAGAGAGTGCAGTTGATGCATGTGAATTTTCAATTACATCATGTTCGCTTTCAGTACGGCTGGGATATCCGGAGATGCCACCTTTTTGGCGCAACAGATCAAAACCATCACTGCGACCAGTAAGAATTTTGTGAACATAACTTTGGTGGCCGGTATCAAAAAGCACGACATCTTTTGGTGAGTCAAAGGTGCGATGGATTGCAATCGTTAGTTCGACTACGCCTAAGTTCGGCCCTAAGTGGCCACCTGTTTTAGTTACCTTATCGATTAGAAAGGTGCGGATATCACTTGCCAATAAATCTAAATCGGCAGCCGATAGGGCAGCTAAATCTTTGGGAGATTTAATCTGCTCAATCATGGATACAGTCTAAGGTTTCCAGGCTCAAATGTCCTGCGCTTTGATACTAGCTGGCTAGTAATGAACGCAACACATATTGCATGATGCCGCCATGGCGGTAGTAATCCGCTTCGCCTGGTGTATCGATACGCAATTTAGCCTGGAAAGTTTTGT
This sequence comes from Candidatus Nanopelagicaceae bacterium, assembly GCA_965267915.1. GTDB lineage: Bacteria > Actinomycetota > Actinomycetes > Nanopelagicales > Nanopelagicaceae > Planktophila. The sequence goes on from OZ254153.1 coordinate 821,771, forward strand.
CACCAGCCTTAACGGTTAACTCCTTTGGTGAAGGTCCACTATTAAGAGCATCGATGCCCGTGATCTCAAATGTTTCTTCGCCAGTTAAGCCAAGTGAAGCTGCAGATTGACCATCAAGGAATTGCAATGGCAGAACGCCCATTCCAATTAAATTCGAGCGGTGAATACGTTCAAATGATTCGGCAATGACTGCGCGAACACCAAGTAACGCGGTGCCTTTTGCTGCCCAGTCTCGCGATGAACCAGAACCGTATTCTTTACCAGCCAGAATAACTAATGGAATGCCCGCAGCTTGATAGGCCATTGAGGCATCATAAATTGTTGATTGTGCACCGCCATCAAGGAAGTTGCGAGTGAAGCCACCTTCAACACCATCGAGCAACATATTCTTTAAACGGATATTGGCGAAGGTGCCGCGAATCATTACTTCGTGATTACCGCGACGTGACCCGTATGAATTGAAATCAACGCGTTCGATGCCGTGTTCTGCTAAGTACTTGCCAGCAGGTGAATCTGCTTTGATATTTCCAGCAGGTGAAATGTGATCAGTTGTAACTGAATCTCCCAAGATCGCCATTACACGAGCACCAGAAATATTATTAACAGGTTTTGGTTGTGCGGGCATGCCGTCAAAATATGGCGCTTTGCGCACATAAGTTGAATTGATATCCCATTCAAAAGTATTGCCAGTCGGGGTTGCAAGCGACTTCCAGCGATGATCGCCTTCAAAGACGCTCGAATAATCTTTCTTAAACATTTCAGAGGAAATCGAAGCCTCAACAACCGATGCAATTTCCTCTTGAGATGGCCAGATATCGCGTAAATAAACATCATTGCCAGCTTGGTCTAGGCCAAGTGAGTCAGTTTCGAAATCATGATTCATGGTGCCTGCAATGGCGTAAGCAACTACAAGTGGCGGTGATGCTAAATAGTTCATTTTCACATCTGGGCTAATACGACCTTCGAAGTTACGGTTACCGGAAAGAACTGCAGTAACTGCTAAATCGTGCTCGTTAACCGCTTTACTAACTTCAATTGGAAGTGGGCCAGAGTTACCGATACAAGTTACGCAGCCATAACCTACTAAGTTAAAGCCGAGATCTTCCATATATTTAGTAAGGCCAGCTTTGTCATAGTAATCAGTTACAACTTTAGAACCGGGCGCTAATGTGGTTTTTACCCAAGGCTTGGACTTAAGGCCTTTCTCAACCGCCTTCTTTGCAAGCAGTGCTGCGCCAATCATTACTGATGGATTTGAAGTATTGGTACAAGAGGTAATTGAAGCAATCACTACATCACCATTTTTAATCGTGGTAGCTGTGGCGCCAACATTTATTTCAATTGGAGTGGCGCTTGATTTATCGCTTAAATATCCAGGTAATGATTTAGCAAGCGCTGCCTTGGAATCACTCAGCGAAATGCGATCTTGTGGGCGCTTAGGGCCAGCAATTGAAGGCACCACAGTTGATAGATCTAACTCAATATGTTCAGAAAAACGTGGCTCAATTGCTGGGTCATGCCACAAACCTTGTTTCTTGGCATAACTTTCAACTAGAGCGATTTGATCATCACTGCGACCGGTAAGACGTAGGTAATTCAACGTCTCATCATCGATTGGGAAGATGGCAACTGTAGAACCATATTCTGGGCTCATGTTGCCAATCGTTGCGCGATTAGCCATTGGTACTGCAACTACGCCAGGACCATAGAACTCAACAAACTTACCTACTACCCCATGCTTACGAAGCATCTCAGTAATCGTTAGTGCTAAATCAGTTGCGGTAGTTCCGACTGGTAATTTTCCATTTAACTTAAATCCAACCACGCGCGGGATTAGCATCGAAACTGGTTGTCCTAAGAGTGCGGCTTCGGCTTCGATTCCACCAACGCCCCAACCAAGCACACCTAAACCATTAACCATTGTGGTGTGTGAGTCTGTTCCAACTACGGTATCTGGATATGCGCGAAGTTCGCCGTCGACTTTACGAGTCATAACTACGCGCGCTAGAAATTCAATATTTACTTGGTGCACAATTCCGGTGCCAGGTGGCACAACTTTAAATTCATCAAAGGCGCCTTGGCCCCAACGCAAGAAGCGATAACGCTCTTGGTTGCGCTGATATTCAATATCGGTATTTTGAGTAAAGGAATCTTTTGTTCCGAAAAGATCTGCGATTACCGAGTGGTCGATAACTAACTCGGCTGGCGCAAGTGGATTTACCTTTGCTGGATCGCCACCTAATTCAACGATCGCTTCGCGCATAGTCGCTAAGTCCACGATGCAAGGAACTCCAGTAAAATCCTGCATTACAACGCGGGCTGGCGTAAATTGAATTTCGGTATCTGGTTCAACAGATGGGTCCCAGTTAGCTAATGATTTAATCTGTTCAGCGGTGATATTTGCGCCATCTTCAGTACGCAATAAATTCTCGAGTAATACCTTCAAGCTAAATGGCAGCGATGCTGCTTCAGGCAACTTCGTAATGTCGAAGATCTGATAGCTCTGGCCAGCAACTTCAAGTGAAGTCTGGGCCTGGAAGGAATTCTTGCTCACTTACGCCTCCTAGAAAGTATCTTGATGTCGAGATACTTTCCTAATCTATCGCAGAGCGGGTAAATAACGCAACCATCTCGATGTGGTGAGTCATCGGAAATAAATCAAAGGCGCGCACTTTGGTTAGCTGCCAACCAAGCTCTTTAGCAAAAGCGGTATCCCGTGCCAGCGCTGCTGGATCGCAGGCCACATAAACAATTCGCTTTGGGCTTAGCGCAGTGATCTGTTGCAAAACCAATTGCCCGGCACCATCTCGTGGTGGATCGAGAATGACTACATCAGCGGATCCGATACGCGGCATAATTTTTGCGACATCGCCAAGATAGATATTCACATTTGCAACGCTTCCAAAATTAATTTTCGCATCACCAATTGCGCTTGAACTTGCTTCAACTAAATCGACTCTGCCTTCAGCGCCCACGGCTGACAAAGCGGCTGCCGTAAACAAGCCAACTCCCCCGTAGAGATCTAATACTTGATCGCCTTTTTGTAATTCCGCAAACTTCATAACCGCGTCTGTTAAAACCGGTGGGGCTAATTTATGACTTTGCCAGAACGAAGAGTGGCTAACTTGGAAAGTATTCTCACCGACTACTTCAACTAGTTCGTTTGGTCCTTCAACGACCGCAGCATTAGCAATAATTCGATCACCAGATTTGTTTGAGCTGATTTCTAACTTTGTGTTTGGTTGCCAAGTACGAGAAGTTATCTCGCCTAACTTTAATTCTGGTACACAAGTTAAACACTCATCAATCTGAATTGAATTGTGGCTGCGCGAACCAAAGAAACCAGCTTTACCAGATCCGTCAATGTTTAAAATTGCTCGAGTCCGCCAATGAAGTGGCTCAGCAACTTCTTCGACCGCAACCTTTAAATCCATCTTTGCGATTCGAGCGAATTGCTCAGTAATAACTTCGCTCTTTAACTCACGTTGGCGGCCGATATCAATATGTTGAAAATCGCAGCCACCACATCCCAGGCGATGGGCATAGTTACAAGGAGCTTTAACTCGATCAGCAGAAGGTTCAATAACTTCAAGAACATCACCACGATTAAAAGATTTTCCGGTATTGGTAACTTCGACGACTACCTTTTCGCCTGGAATTCCGTGGCGAATAAAGAAGACCGCCCCTTCATGTCGGGCAATGAAATGGCCACCATGGGCTACTTTTTCAATGGTAGTGGTGAACTTCTCGCCCACCTTGAACGCCCTCTTTTTTGATTCGGTGCGCTCAGTTTCCATAATTGGTAAGCCTAAGGGTGGTAGGTTGATCCTTGTGCATGTAGTAATTATGGGTTGCGGTCGAGTCGGATCTTCCTTAGCAGCCGAACTTGAGGCCGCTGGCCATTCCGTCGCAATAATTGATCAATCTCGCGAAGCTTTCCGCAGACTAGGGCCAGATTTCAAGGGTCGCACCGTCACCGGAGTTGGCTTTGATCGCGACACCCTAGTCGAAGCCGGAATTGAAACCGCATCTGCTTTCGCCGCCGTAAGCAATGGCGATAACTCAAACATTATCGCTGCTCGCGTGGCTCGTGAGGTATTCGGAGTTTCCAATGTTGTCGCTCGCATCTACGACTCCGGCCGCGCTGAAATTTATCAACGTCTAGGAATTCCAACAGTTGCCACCGTAGTTTGGGCAACCGATCAAATTTCTCGTCGCTTAATGCCCGAAGGCACTCGTTCAGAATGGCGCGATGCAACTGGCACCATCAGTTTGAGTGAAGTGCACCCGGCTGCCGATTGGTATGGCTCACCAGTTCTGCGGATTGAGAATGTAACTTCTGCGCGCGTAGCTTTCATTACTCGGTTAGGTGAAGGTCTAATTCCAGATGAGCACACAGTTTTGCAAGAAGGCGATTTGGTTCATGTAATTGTCGAAGAAGGCAAACTAGCTGAAGTCGAAGCTGCCCTGGCTAAATCCCCCGAGGAGTCATAACGTGAGAATTGCAATCGCCGGTGCAGGCAACGTTGGTCGCGCTATCGCACGCGAACTTCTAGATAATGGCCACCAAGTACTTTTAATTGACCGTGACCCAAAATCACTAAAGATGGATAGCGTGCCAGATGCCGAATGGCTACTTGCAGATGCCTGCGAGATTACCTCTCTTGATAAAGCAAAACTAGATACCTGCCAGGTTTTGGTAGCAGCTACCGGTGATGACAAAGTGAATTTAGTGGCATCCCTTTTAGGTAAGACTGAATATGGCGTACCGCGCGTAGTTGCTCGTATCAATCACCCAAAGAATGAATGGATGTTCGATTCTTCTTGGGGTGTAGATGTTGCAGTATCTACACCAAGAATTATTTCTGCTTTAGTTGAAGAGGCTGTAAGTGTTGGCGATGTAGTTCGCTTGTTCTCTTTCAGACAAGGTCAAGCCAACTTAGTTGAGCTAACACTTCCGGATAACTCATCGTGCTTAGGTCAAACCGTAGAAGAAATCACTTTGCCGGAGAATTCAGCACTTGCTGCAATTGTTCGTGATGGTCGCGTTGTAACTCCAAAACCGCACGAAGTATTTACTGCCGGCGATGAGTTGCTATTTGTAGCAACAGCGCAGGCGCAAGAACTGCTCAAGCAATGTTTTATTGCTAACTAGTCTTTATTCTTCTCAGGCGGAATTGCAGCTGGTACTTTCTTAATAATTAACCAAGATCCCCAAGCCACTGCAGCAAATAGTGGGTAACCCATAGCAAGTCGTGCCGTGCCAAGAGCAGTTAGATTTCCAGTTTTATAAAGTGGATATTGCACGATTAAGCGAGAGAGAAACAATCCTACCCAGAGCCAACTCGCCTTTATGTAAGCACGCTTTCGTTCAGCGACTTTGCGCCAATGCAAGTTCTCGCCCAAGATCGGACCAAGTACTAATCCCAGAACTGGAAAGCCAACTAGATTTGCAACTAAATAAACTGAACCGTAGATAATATTTATGATCAGACCTGGCAGATAGTAATCAACAGCAGAACCTGTCTTGCGCGCTAGGAATGCACAAAATACAACTCCGATTAAGCCAGAAATCACATGTTGCAAAGTATCTTTCTTGGCTAAGCGCAAAATTGCTAGAACTAGCGCGGTGACAACGGCAGCAGTTGCAGCCTTCTGCAAGTCTTTGCCAAAATTAAACGTAATGAGAAATACCAGTGCGGGCAAACCTGAATCTAGTAAACCTTTTTTGCCACCAAGTGCATCTATTACTTTCTTCTGATCACTCACGATTACGCCAATCCGGTTGAGCCAAAGCCACCATCAGAACGGCCAGATCCAGGCAACTCTTGGACTTCCACAAAATTAGCGTGCTCGACTTTTTGGAAAACTAATTGCGCAATGCGATCACCGCGTTTGAACGAAATAGCATCGCGCGGATCAAGATTAATCAGAATCACTTGTAGCTCGCCACGGAAACCAGCATCAATCGTGCCCGGTGTGTTGACCATTGAAACACCGTGTTTGATCGCAAGTCCAGAACGAGGATGTGCAAAGGCGGCATACCCATTAGGGAGTGCAATTGCGATTCCAGTGGGAGCAAGAGCGCGCTCCCCTGGTTCTAAAGTCAAATCAATTCGAGTCACAATATCCGCGCCAGCATCACCACCCTTTGAATATTTCGGTAGTGGCACACCTGGATCAAGTCGCTTGATTAATACTTGTAGATCACTCATGGATTTATCTCGAACTCAGGATCAACGAAAGCTAGAAGTTCAGGATTTTTAGCAACCTCTTTTAGGAATCCTTCGGGGGCCTTGGTTAAGAAGTGCGACATTGGCACAATTACAAATAACGCAGCAGCACGTACTGCGATCTCACCATCAGGTGAACCTATGCGCCCTACGGCTGCTGAATAAACTTTGCGATTTACTTGACCGGTAATTTCGGCAGTTATAAATAAGGTAGTTCCTAGCGGCACTGGTTTGATGAAATCTGTCTCTAGCCGCGCAGTTACAGCCGGTGAACGTAGCAACCACATCAGCTTTCCGAGGGCTTCATCAAAAGCTAAAGAAAGCAAGCCACCGTGAGCTAGGCCAGGTGCGCCTTGGTGATTCTCGGTAACCGTAAATTCGGCGGTTATTGTTGCGCCTTCGCCAACATGGGCTATTAAATGCAAACCCGTCGGGTGCAATTCACCACAACCAAAACAATGACCATAGTGAGAAGGGACTTTAGTTCCGGTTGCAGGCGCCAGCGGATGACGTTCAGGAATTACTGCCCCTTCGGGCGGTGTAGTGCTGGCAACGCGACTCATGTCATAAGGCTACTTTATTTATTTCACGATAGCGTGGTCTTATGAGATTTAGAGAAGTGATTCGTGCGCCATTTTGGCTAATCGCTTTTATCTACTTTCTCTTCTTGTCGTTAGTCGTGGCTGTTTGGGCTGCGCTCGGAAACCAACCAGCTTTTATGACCTGGGTCGTCAACACAGTTCTAATTGTGCTCATTGCTTTAAAAACCACATTGATCATAGAAGTTGATGAGAAAGAATTAAGGGCTGGCCCTGCGCACATTGAACTTAAATATGTCGGCAAAGTAACTGCCCTAGATAGCAAGCAAATGGGTCGACTTCGCACTCGCGATGCCGACCCAGCTTCTTTTCTAATCTTTAGATTTTGGCGATCAACCGGAGTCAAAGTTGAGATCAACGATCCCCGCGATCAAACACCGTACTGGCTAATTACTTCAAAGCGAAATAAAGAACTAACCGAAATTCTTAACGCTTAGGAACATTCCTTACATACTGCTGTGGCGCCTTCGCCTTTTGCTAATTGAGTACTGTGATGTACCAAGAAACAACGTGAACAAGTAAATTCATCAACTTGCTTAGGAACTACGCGAACTGAAAGTTCTTCACCAGATAAGTCAGCACCTGGTAGCTCAAGGCTCTCAGCCGCTTCTGCTTCATCGACATCAATCTGACCGGATTGAGCATCGACGCGTTGCGCCTTTAACTCCTCAAGCGATTCTTCATGTAACTCTTCATCGGTTTTTCTGGGGGTGTCATAATCGGTTGCCATTGCTCTCACCTACTTTCCAAACTAAGTCGAAGCCAAATTTCTCTGGCAGCGCTGCTAGAAATACCCAGCGGGCGCATAGTGGCGCATTTACACCTGATTTAACTAATTGAACGCTCGGCGTGTCGCAAATATTCCCATCACATGAGTGTTACCTGAGCGATTAACGAACGATTTCTTCGATCTCCTTAGCTAATCCCCCATCAACGCGTGCGTGTAGCGAGGTTCCTTCGGGTAAATACTCTTCGCGCAGAATTTCACCACGTTCATGTATCGCACTTACTAAATCACCGCGGTCATATGGAATCACAGTATTGATTTCTATCTTCGGCCGTGGCAGCGAACTTTCTATTGCATGAAGTAGGCCTTCGACTCCAAACCCGGTACGTACTGAGAATGCATAACTATTTGGTTCGGTACGCAAAATCTGCATCACCATTTCAGGATCGGCAATATCAACTTTGTTAATTGCAATAATTTCCGGAATATCTCCGCCTCCGATTTCAGTGATTACTTCGCGTACTGCGCGAATCTGTTCAAAGGGATCAGAGTGCGAGCCATCAACAACGTGGACGATTAAATCTGAACCCGATACTTCCTCCAGCGTTGACTTAAAGGCATCAATTAACTGATGCGGCAGGTGGCGCACAAAACCAACTGTGTCAGACAAAGTATAAATTCGACCATCGGAGGTATGAGATTGGCGGACAGTTGGATCTAGAGTTGCGAAGAGTGCGTTCTCAACTAAGACGCCGGCATTAGTCAACTTATTTAGTAACGATGATTTACCTGCATTGGTATAACCAGCAATAGCAACTGATGGAATGTTATTGCGACGACGTTCTTGGCGTTTGGTATCTCGCGATATTTTCATCTCGGCAATCTCTCGCCGCAATTTTGCCATCTTGTCGCGAATTCGACGACGATCTGTTTCAATTTTAGTTTCACCTGGGCCACGACCACCGATACCAGCACCACCTGCTGCGCGGCCACCAACTTGGCGGGATAGTGATTCACCCCAGCCACGAAGTCGCGGTAATAGATATGAAATCTGAGCAAGTTCTACTTGCGCTTTTCCTTCTTTGCTCTTGGCGTGCTGGGCAAAGATGTCGAGAATCAAAGCAGTTCGATCAATGACTTTTACTTTGACTTTCTCTTCGAGTTGTCGAAGTTGTGACGGTGAAAGTTCACCATCGCAAATAACAGTATCGGCTCCCGTTGCCACAACTACTTGACGTAACTCAACAACTTTTCCAGAGCCGATATAAGTGGCTGGATCTGGTTTATCGCGCCGCTGAATTAAACCTTCCATGACTTCAGACCCGGCAGTTTCGGCAAGTGCTTTTAATTCAGCAAGCGAATTTTCGGCCATCGTCGAATTGCCTTCAGTCCAGACGCCCACCAAAACTACTTTTTCAAGCTGTAGTTCGCGATACTCTGCCTCTGAAATATCTTGTAACTGAGTCGAGAAACCCTTTACGCGTCGTAGTGCATTACGTTCAACTAAATCAGGCTGAATGCTTTCGGCATAATCATCGCTATCAGCGTTATCGAATTCAGCAGCAACTCGTGCGCTTTCGGCAAGTAGCGCTTCAAAGTCATCGATATTGTCTGGTTCATCACTCACGATTAAACAATAGAGCAATAAGTACTAAACTGCCTACCATGCGGGTTATTAATCAGGAACAGTTAAAAGTTATTCTGTCCAACTATTCTCATAATCCACGAATAATTGCCTCTGGCAACTTTGCTGCTCCGAAAGTCTTGCTTTCAGCGGCCAATGAAGTTATTCCAGAATTCAAATTGCATATGTTAAATGCCCATGATGGTATTCCAGATCGCGAAGGTATTACTTACGAGACTGCCTTCGTTGGCCCAGCAATGCGTCGACATCCACGACTAAATTATTTTCCGGCCCGATTAAGTATGTTGCCCGTAATTATTCGAGAACATCTAAAGCCTGATTTGGTTTTCTTGCATACATCCGCGCCTCGTTTTGACACAGTAAGTCTAGGAATAGAAGTAAATATCCTGCCCATGGCCATTGAGACTGCCCAAGCACATGGTGGCCTAGTAATTGCTCAGGCAAACAAGCAAATGCCTTACACCTATGGTGATGCGCAAATATACGAAAGCGAAATCGATTACCTAGTAGAAGTTGATGAACCGTTGCTACACAAAGAGCAGGTTCCGATTTCTGACACAGCGCAAGAGATTGGTAATCGTATTGCAGCTCTTATCAGCGATAATTCAACTCTGCAGTTAGGAATCGGCGCAGTTCCTGATGCAGTCCTCTCTTCCCTAAAAGAGCGTCATGGAATGCGCATCTGGACTGAGATGTTTAGCGATGGAGTTCTTGAGCTTTACAAGACTGGGGTTCTTGATCCTGAAGTATTACTTACCGCTTCCTTCCTTTTCGGCAGCCCAGAACTATATGACTGGGTAAACCTGAACAAACTTGTACGCATGCGCCGAACCGAGCGCACTAATGATCCAAGTCAAATTGCCCGTCAAGCGCGTATGACCAGTATTAATGCAGCGCTTGAAATCGATCTCTTTGACCAAGCGAATGCCAGCCATGTGCGCGGTGAGATTTATTCTGGATTTGGTGGATCAACTGATTTTATTGTGGGTGCACTGCACTCTCGCGGTGGTGCATCCTTTATGGCACTTCCCTCTTGGCATCCGAAAGCAAACGTCTCCACGATCGTTCCTAATATTGGCTCAAACATCACCAGTTTCCAGCATTCGTATGTAGTAACTGAGCAAGGAGTTGCCGCCTGCTTTGGAAAATCTCAGAATGAACAGGCTGCAAATCTAATTGAAAAAGCAGCGCACCCAAATGCTAAAGCTGCTCTTCGTGAAAGTGCGCGGAAACTAAATCTTCTAAAGTAGATATTTACTGATGTCGTGATCGGCAATCAAGACTGCCGGCCCTATAAGAGTTGCGTTGCTATGTCCATCAATATCTACTTCTAAACGACCACCAGGTGGATTTACGATCCATTTTGCAGGTAATTTCGCTTTTGAGTGAAGGGTTGCGGCAAGTGCAACTGCACATACGCCGGTTCCGCAAGATCTAGTTTCTCCGCTTCCGCGTTCAAAAACGCGCATGCGAACTTCCCGCTCACCAGTGATCTCGACGAATTCAACATTTACGCCTTCAGGGTAGGCATCTTTTGGTCGTACAACTGGTGCCTCGGCAAGTGGGCCTACCTCTGCAATGTCATCTACAAATACCACAGCGTGTGGATTGCCGACGCTGATGTGATAACCATTCCAGATTTTTCCATTTGTGGCCGCTGAGATTTCTTCAGCTTCATTAGTAACTTGTCCCATATTCACTGAGATATCACCAACGGCTGGAACTCGCAGATGTTTAACGCCATCGCGAGTATCTATGGCAAAGATTCCTTCAGGTTGATGGCCGCGTTCAACTAGATACTTCGCTGTTACGCGAATGCCATTTCCGCACATCTCAGCTAACGAACCATCGGAATTGCGATAATCCATAAACCAGCGATCGTTTTTCTTGCCGATTCGTATCAAGCCATCGGCGCCTATCCCGGTGTCACGATTACAAATTGCAGCCGTCTGGGCCGTAGTAATCGAAGCTGTATTTTCTGGGTCAAAAACCAAGACGAAATCATTTTGGGTACCGTGGCCATAAGTTGCAATCATGATCGGCTTATCCTATTTCCTGCATGATTATTTCTAGCCGAGGTTGGATCGGTGAAATCCACTTAATTCGAGCATCTCGCGAGAACCAAGTTTCTTGGCGTCTGGCATATTGTCTAGTTGCCCGCTTAGTTTCTTCAATCGCAGCTTCTAGAGTGAGATCACCTCGACGCATTGCAATGACTTGGGCATAGCCAAGTGCTAGCTGTGCCGTGCGAGCTGAAGTTATTCCAGCGCCAATACATTGATCAACTTCTTCAACTAAACCAGCGGCATACATGCGATCTACGCGATCACTAATCCTCTCGCCGAGAGCGTCGCGATCCATGACCAGACCAAATTGCCGAGCAGTTGGATAAAGCTCGGAATCTTTGCGAGGTAAGTTCGCAGTAAATGGTTTGCCGGTAATTTCGATAACTTCAAGTGCTCGGACTATTCGGCGAGTGTTTGCACGATCGATCGCCAGCGCTGCAGCGGGATCTAACTTTTCAAGTCGTTCAAATAAAACATGTGCGCCAAGTTCTAATACTTCCTGCTCAAGTGCTTCACGAACTGCTGGGTCGGTATCTGGAAAATTCAGTTCATCTAAAATTGCCTTAATGTAGAGACCGGTTCCACCAACAATAACTACGGATTTTCCACGATTTTGGATATCTGCGATCTTTGCTCGAGCCTGAGTTTGATACCAAGCCACGTTCGCATCTTCAGTTACTTCAAGAACATCTAGTAGATGATGAGGTATCCCCTGTCGTTCTGCAACGCTTAACTTGGCAGTCCCAATATCCATTCCTTTATAAAGCTGCATGGAATCGGAATTAATAATCTCAGCATCCATTTCTTTCGCGACCGAGACAGCCAAATCACTTTTGCCTGTAGCGGTAGCGCCACAGATAACAATTAACTTCATGCGCGAATAACCGGGATACCTAACATGGTGCCCTTAACTTCACGCTTAGCCCTGCGCTCGACTTTGCCGCCAGTGCCGATCAAATAATGTGAGGAACTTTCGGTGATATCTACCGTAATCAAATCGCCAGGTAGCGGTTGCTCAACCATTGAGTTGAAGTGAACCAATCTGAAATCTTCACTGCGCCCGGTCATGCGATCGTTATCTCCATTGCGTCGCCCAGAAACTTCTGCTACTAGAACTTTCATGGTGCGACCGATTGCTTCGCGGTTTACCGAGGCTGAGATAGCTTCTTGGTGGGCATGTAGACGGGTGTAGCGCTCACCAACTACGTCAGCCGGAACTTGATTCGGCATCGCCCCTGCTGGAGTTCCGGGGCGAATCGAATATTGATATGTGTAGGCAGCCGAGAATCTTGCCTGAGTACAAAGATCTAACGTCGCTTGGAAATCTTCTTCGGTCTCACCTGGGAATCCAACAATAATGTCAGTTGTTACTTGTGAATGTGGCATTGCTTTACGTACCCGATCAAGAATTCCTAAGTAACGATCGGTTCGATATGAGCGGCGCATTTCCTGCAGAATGCGATTTGAACCTGACTGCAAAGGCATGTGTAGATGTGGCATCACATTGGGTGTACTGGCCATTGCATCGATTACATCGTCTGTGAAATCTCTTGGGTGCGGTGACATAAAGCGAACTCGCTCAAGTCCTGAAATCTTTCCGCACTCCTTTAACAAACTAGCGAAGGCACCGCGATCACCGAATTCAACGCCGTAGGCATTTACATTCTGGCCAAGTAGCGTAATTTCAATAACGCCAGAATCAACTAAGGTATTAATCTCGCGCAAAATGTCACTTGCTGGTCGATCTTTCTCAATTCCACGCAGCGTTGGCACGATACAGAAAGTACAAGTGTTGTTGCAGCCCACTGAAACCGATACCCAAGCCGTAAAGTCACTAAAGCGCTTAGCTGGCAGCGTTGATGGGAAATGTTCAAGTGCTTCGAGAATTTCGATCTGCGATTCTTCTTCAATTCTGGCGCGCTCTAGCAAAACCGGCAACGAACCAACGTTGTGGGTTCCAAAAACCACATCAACATACGGTGCTTTCTTAAGGATCGTGGCTTGATCTTTTTGAGCCAGACAGCCACCTACTGCAATCTGTATTGAGGGATTAAGTTTCTTTACGGGAGCCAAGAAACTTAGGTTTCCATAGAGTTTGTTATCAGCATTTTCGCGAACCGCGCAGGTGTTAAAAACAACTAAGTCAGCTTGCTTGCCTTGCTCGACCGGCACATAACCATCGGCTTCAAGTAATCCGGCAATACGTTCAGAGTCATGCACGTTCATCTGGCAGCCGTAAGTCTCGACCAGATATGTGCGCGTCATACCCCTAAGCGTAATGGCAGCGGCAAAATCTCGGTATTTAGGCTCTTGCGATCGACCACTAGAACTTGATGATTGGCTAAAACCGACCAATCATCGTGGCCCCAACCAGTAGATGAGATCACTACCCCGTTTTCATCATTACGGTAGCGGAGTTCGTAATGCGAATTAACTGTCCATTCGGTTTGATCGCCAGCATTGAATTCGCAAGCCGCAATCAAATAGTCAGGAGTTAGCAGCATGCAATTAATACTGGAGAAATCACAATTATCGCTGATCTTTGTAACGGCGCTACGAAGGCCATCGACTAAACCGTGCTTCTTAATCTCGCTCAGAATCACATAGAAATAACGCTCGCTATCTGTGCTGCCTTGAGCGCGATTCGCAAATTCAGGATCAATAAAAGCTTCAACAGAGGCAGCAGGACGAATTGTGCCGTTGTGCATGAAGCTGTAGGTGCCATCAACAAAAGGATGGTTATTCTTAATATCGATAGTTAAACCTTTAGATGCCAGACGTAAATGTAAGAGACCAGAATCGGCCGGACGATCTTTGACATCTTGAAAAGTAGAACTCGCAACAGCGCGCTCTAGATCAACCGTGCGTGAAACTTCGCCATTCTTATCAATTGAAGTGATGCCCCAGCCATGTTTGTGCTCATCAGACATGGCTACAAAGTTTTCGAACCCTTCGCCAACAATTTCAGCAAAGGTCGTATCTGCACTTGCGGCGTAACCTAATAGTCTGCACATAATCGCAAACTTTACCCGCATTACTTAGATTTAGTTAGCCGAATCGGTTCTTGGCCACGCGCAATTAGGCGCTCAAAGTGCGCTTCGCGCTTTTCATTGAACCGATCAGAGTCGGTTTTGGCGGCAGCAAGAAAAGCGCTTAGCTCATTGCGAGCTGCTTGACCATCTCCTGATAGATCCTCGCGACCAAATACATTCCAGGCGCGAAGTACTGGCGCAATCACATCTTCTAAATGTTGTTGCATGTCATAGATACCTGCCAAAGCAATACCGACAGATTTACGTGCAAAACCGGGCATGCCAGCTCCGGGCATATCAAAATTAGTTACCACATCGGTAATGGCACGCATCGCTGCATTTGGTTCGAGATCAAGAGCTGCACCGAGTAAGTTGCGATAAAAGATCATATGCAGATTTTCATCAAGGGCAACTCGTTGCAACATGCCTTCGCAAATTGGGTCATCTGAAATAAGTCCAGTGTTGCGATGTGAAATACGAGTTGCCAGCTCTTGGAAGGAAACGTAGGCAACTGTATGCAACATGTCATTCTCGTAAGGCTTTTGATAGCCAACTGACATATGTGCCATGCGCAGATCTTCGAGTTCATAAGGATCAACACCGCGAGTCGCCATTAAGTAATCGCGCATCACAATTCCATGGCGATTTTCTTCGGCTGTCCACCGTTCAATCCAAGTACCCCATGCGCCATCACGTCCCATCGCGATTGCAATTTCAGTGTGATAGCTAGGCAAGTTATCTTCAGTTAACAAATTAAGGACCAGCGAATCTTGCGCAATAGGTGAGAGCTTAGAATCTTTAGCTTCCCACGCATCACCATTTAGTGGGCCAGCAAAGTTACGCCCTTCAGACCATGGAACATAGTCGTGTGGGTACCAGTCTTTTTGAATCTTTAAATGTCGCTCGAGTTCGACCGCAACTGCTGGTTCGAGATCGCGAATCAATCGCATTTGAATCGCTGGATCAAAACTCGTCATAGCGCAACGCTACGTTGCTAAAACCATACTCGCGAGTTAGAAATGCTGTATTAGAGAATTAGAGATTTTCTTGAGCGCGCTTGTGTGCTGCTTCACTGCGCCATTTTGCAATCGCGGCATGATTACCGCTGAGTAAAACTTCAGGAACTTCAATATCTCGCCAATTAGCTGGCTTGGTAAATGAGGGATATTCCACGAAGCCTTCGGACATATGTGATTCCTCGACAATTGATTCGGGGTTACCTAAAACACCAGGAATCAAGCGTGTTACTGCTTCAATAATCACCATCGAAGCAACTTCGCCGCCACCTAACACGTAATCACCGATTGAAATTTCGTGAACCCGAATTCCGCGATCGCTATATTGCGCAGTTGAATAATGCTGGCGTACACGATCATCAATACCTTCATAACGACCGCAAGCAAAAAGTAGATGAGATCTCGTGGAAAGTTCTTCGGCCATTCGTTGATCAAACTTCTTACCACCCGGGGTGAGAATTATTAGATCAGCGCCATCGCTTAAAAGTTGGTCAAGAGCATCGCCCCAGACTTGCGCTTTCATCACCATTCCAGCACCACCGCCATAAGGGGTGTCATCAACGCTGTGGTGGTTATCGCTGGTGTGCGCTCGCAAATCATGCACATCTATTTCAAGTAAGCCTTTGTTTTGAGCTTTACCTAAAAGCGAAAGTTCAAGCGGTGCTAAATATTCGGGAAAGATTGAGATGACATCAATTTTCATTTCATCTCCCCTGCAATTATCGGTGGAATCACAACCACTATCTTGGCTTTGATATCTACTACTGGCACCAGTTGGTGAACGAACGGAACTAGAACTTCACCATTGTCGGTTTTAATCGCCAGCACATCTTGGCCAGGCAGGTTTAATACATCGGAAACCTCACCGAACTTGCTTCCATCTTCTAGATTGGCCACACAACCAATTAATTGCAGTACGTGATAATCATCTTCATCTTCACCTGGCGCATCGATATCTACATCGGCATAAAGCAAAGTATCTCGCAACGCCTCTATGCCATTGCGATCTGAAATGCCCTCAAAGCCAAGTAAAAGAATGCCATTATGAACGCGAACCGAATCAACTGTTAGGGATTTACCTTTATCGGTTTCAACAACTGCGCCTAATGCAAAACGGGTTGCCGCATCATCGGTACGAACTTCGATTGTTGCTTCGCCCAGAATTCCGTGCGCCTTACCTATCCGGCCCACGAGTAAACGCATTGGTAGCGGCTTAAATTAAGGGTTAACGAACCTCGTCAGCTTCAACCAGATCAACACGAATTGTGCGACCTGCGAGCGCGCTGACGACGGTACGAAGCGCCTTTGCGGTACGGCCATTGCGACCAATTACCTTGCCGATATCTTCAGGATTAACTCGAACCTCAAGTGTGGTTCCACGTCGGTGAGTTTTTTCCTTGACGACTACATCTTCGGGTGAATCAACGATTCCCTTAACTAAATGTTCTAGGGCTTCATCAATCATTTTTATTCAGCAGCCGCTTCTGATGTTTCAGACACTGCTTCGGTAGTTGCAACTTCCTCTGGAACCTCGGACACAGCAAGCTCTGCTACTGGCTCGGACACCTCGGACACAGCAATCTCTCCTACTGGCTCGGACGCTACAACGGCTTCCTCAGCAACCGGATTAGCCTTTGCAGCAAGCTTCTCTTGCGCCTTCTTCTTTAAAGTTGTGGCGCCTTCTTTTGGTTCATCCATTGCTTGCTTAACAGCGGCTTCGTAAGCAACGCTCTTAGCTGGCTTTGGAGCTGCAACACGTAGTGTGCCTTCAGTTCCTGGAAGTCCTTTGTGCTTTTGCCAATCGCCAGTCACTTTTAGAAGTGCTTCAACTGCAGCAGATGGCTGCGCGCCAACGCCTAACCAGTATTGAGCACGCTCTGAGTTAACTTGAATCAGAGATGGTTCTTGTCCTGGAACGTAGCGACCAATTTCTTCAATTGATAAACCGTTGCGAGCTTTACGAGCATCTGTAACAACGATACGGAAAAATGGGGTGCGGATTTTGCCCATGCGCATTAAACGAATTTTTGTAGCCAAGTAAGTATTACTCCTGTAAATGTATGTCGCACTAAATCTGCTTCAGCGGGGTGCGAAGCTAATCAAGAACGCGCTTTGGACTGATGTTAGTTCCGGGGATAGAGGGCCCCGTCACAGGAGGCCAATCTTGCCAGTTTCAGGCTCAGATACGAAATCGAGCGGGCTTCTAGAGGGCCTAGCCCTGTTCCTCGAGCGCGCGTTTTGCGGGGTTTCCAGAGCGAGATTTCTTCTTAGGCGGGCTGATACCCGGCCTTGGCGCACTCATAACCGGAATCGCTGCGCCTGGCGGTAAGCCCATTCCGGCAGGCATACCAGCGGGAACCTTGCCGCTTCGCATCTGCTTCATCATCTTCTGGGCTTGGGTGAAGCGGTCAACTAATGCATTGACTTCAGAAACTTGGCGGCCGCTGCCAGCTGCAATACGAGCACGGCGGGAACCATTTAGAACTTTGGGATCGCGGCGTTCGGTGGGAGTCATTGATTGCACGATTGCTTTGGTGCGCACGATTTCAGATTCATCAAAGTTTTCGATTTGTTTCTTCATGGCACCGGCGCCAGGCAGCATGCCCAAGATCTTGCCCATCGAACCCATCTTTGACATGGCTGAGATCTGCTCAAGGAAATCCTCGAGAGTGAAGTCATCGCCGCGTGCGAATTTTTCTTCCATCTTGACAGCGCTCTCGCCACTAAAAGCTTTCTTAGCTTGTTCGGCAAGTGTTGCAACATCGCCCATGCCAAGAATTCGTGATGCCATGCGATCAGGATGGAATAAATCAAAGTCGGCTAACTTTTCACCAGTTGATGCAAACATAATTGGTTTCCCAGTTTGCGTAACGATTGAAAGTGCGGCACCACCTCGAGCATCACCATCTAACTTGGTTAGCACGACCCCGTCGAAACCAACTCCATCTTGAAATGCTTGTGCGGTTCGAACTGCATCTTGACCAGTCATAGCATCTACTACAAACAGAATTTCATCAGGTGAAATTGCATCACGAATATCTTTTGCTTCTTGCATTAATTCGGCATCAACACCTAAGCGACCCGCAGTGTCCACAATTACCATGTTATGCAGTTTCGCTTTTGCATAAGCAATACCTTCGCGCGCTACTTCAACCGGATTGCCAACTCCGTTACCTGGTTGTGGCGCAAAGACTGGAATTCCAGCTGCTTCGCCAACGACTTGTAATTGGGTAACTGCGTTAGGGCGTTGCAGATCTGAGGCAACCAAGATTGGGGTATCACCTTGATCTGCAAAATATTTAGCAAGTTTTCCGGCCAAAGTAGTTTTACCAGCACCTTGCAAACCAGCCAACATGATTACCGTTGGCGCTACTTTTGCTAAACGTACTCGACGGGCTTGGCTTCCGAGTAATTCGATCAGAGCTTGATTTACAATTTCAAATATAGCTTGGGCCTGATTGGAGCCCGCTTGCAGATCAACCAAGGCAGCTTTCGCCTCGACTTCGATTCGACCAACAAATTCTTCAACGACAGTTAATGCAACGTCGGCATCTAATAAAGCCTGTCGAATCTCTTGGCAAACGGTTGTTACATCGGAAGTCGATAACTTTCCCCGCGATCTCAGCGATGCAAAAGCATTGCTAAACCGATTACCAAGAGATTCGAACATGGCTTGATCCTACTAACAACTCAGCATCAGGCTAAATTGTGGAACTGGCTAAATTGCTTCTGACCCGTGCTCGCCGGTACGTACGCGAACCACATCGTCAACAGGTGTAACCCACACCTTGCCATCACCGATTGATCCAGTTGAAGCTGCTTTGACAATAACCCCGACCACGGAATCGGAATCTGAATCATCAACTAATACTTCAACGCGAACCTTTGCGATTAGGTCAACTTTGTATTCAGCACCTCGGTAAACCTCAGTGTGGCCACGTTGACGACCAAACCCGCTTGCTTGCGAAACGGTGATGCCCTTTACGCCAAATGCTTCTAGCGCATCCTTAACTTCTTCCAACTTGTGAGGCTTTAAAATTGCTGTAACTAGTTTCATATTAAGGAACCTCCACGAGTTGACCCGGACATTTCATAAGCTGATTCAGCATGTTCATTGAAGTCGACACCTTCTAATTCGGATTCTTTAGTAACGCGGAATCCGATGGTCTTTTCAATCGCAAAACCGATTATCAATGTAGCTAGGAATGAGTAGCCGGCAACCATTGCAACACCTAGTGCTTGCTTGCCAAGGAGTGCGGTTCCGCCACCGAAGAACAAGCCATCTAGGCCAATGCTGTTAACCGCACTTGAGCCAAAGAAACCGATTGATAGTGAACCCCAGATTCCACCTACTAAGTGAACGCCCACGACATCTAATGAGTCATCGAAGTTAAATAGGTACTTAAGTCCGACTGCAATAGAACAGATAACACCGGCAAGGAAGCCGATCACAACTGCTGCCCAAGGTGCAACGAATGCACATGCAGGCGTAATTGCAACTAAGCCAGCAACCGCACCTGATGCTGCACCAAGAGTTGTTGCATGCCCGTTACGAACTTTTTCAACAAAGATCCAACCGATTAGCGCTGCTGCCGCTGCCACTTGAGTATTCAAGAAAGCTAAACCAGCGATTCCATTTGCGCCAAGCGCTGACCCGGCATTGAAACCAAACCAGCCAAACCAAAGTAGGCCAGCTCCAAGCATTACCAATGGCAATGAATGTGGACGCATTGATTCTTTACGCCAACCGACACGCTTTCCTAAAACTAAGGCAAGAGCTAGACCAGCAGCGCCAGCATTAATGTGAACTGCGGTACCGCCGGCAAAATCTTGTACGCCTTTAGCTGCAAGATAACCTGCGCCAGTTACCACATCGCCAACCTTGTTACCGAATGCGAATACCCAGTGAGCTACTGGCAGATAAACCAAAGTAGTCCAGATTGCTACGAAGATTGTCCACGGAACAAACTTCGCACGATCTGCGATAGCACCTGAAATAAGTGCCGGCGTAATTATCGCAAACATCAATTGAAACGCAGCAAAGACTAGAAGTGGAATTGGATACTCGCCACCATTATTTGCAACCGCACCAACTTGATTTCCTAGATCGGAAATCTTGATTGCGCCATACCAAGCCGATTTGCCATCGACGCCAAAAGCTAATTCGAAACCATAGATAACCCAAATAATGCTAACGATGCCAATAGTGGCCATCGACATCATCATCATATTTAAAACGCTCTTAGTGCGAACCATGCCGCCGTAGAAAAATGCGAGGCCCGGAGTCATCAGCAAGACCAAACCAGAACTTGCCAACATCCAAGCGGTATCACCAGTACTTATGTCCATGAATAATCACTTTCGAAGAGTTTGCGGTTCTCGCCTTTGAGATGGCGGTAATCTCTCTCAAACTGATTACAGGAATTCGCCCGAATTGTTACAAGGGCGTTAAAAGATCAGCTTATTCAGCGTCCAAAATGCCAGTTATGTAAATTTCTGGGTCAAAGGGCGCCAGGTCTCCTATGGCCTCCCCCGTACCGATCCATTTAATCGGTAGATCTAGTTCATGTTCGATTGCCAGAGCGATACCACCACGTGCACTGCCATCTAACTTAGTTAAAACAATGCCAGTAACTTCAACAGCTTCAGAGAATAACTTGGCTTGGCTCAAGCCATTCTGGCCAGTTGTTGCATCAACTACCAATAACACTTCATTAACCGGGGTAACTTTTTCGATTACACGTTTTATCTTGCCCAGTTCAGCCATTAGGTCTGATTTATTTTGCAATCTTCCGGCCGTGTCAATAATTAAATATTCGTAATTATCCGCCAAAGCTTTTGATGCGCTATCAAATGCAACTGCTGCAGGTTCAGAATTTGGTTTACCGGTAATAACATTTAGATTGGTGCGCGCGGCCCAAGTTTGCAATTGCTCTACTGCAGCGGCGCGAAAAGTATCAGCTGCGCCTAGCAAAACACGTTTTCCCGAATTAGAAATGTTTGAAGCCAACTTTGCTACTGAAGTAGTTTTTCCTGTGCCGTTAACACCAATAACTAAAACCGTCGTTAACTCGGTTTCCGACATTGCCAGAGTTCGCGGCTTAGAACTTAGCAACGCAGTAAGCGATTCACGGATTGCTTCAATCGGTTCGTCGGATTTGCTCTTTTTAGCATTGGCCAAAATTGCATCAGATAAAGCTGCCCCTAAATCTGAGGCAATCAATTCGCCATATAGCTCATCCCAGTCGGCAGCCGTGACTGATGAAGTTCGAGTTACTTTAGATAGAAATTTTTTGAAAAATCCCATGGCTAGCGCCGATTACTTATTCGTTGTTGGATTCGCGCAGACGCTGCGAGATAACTTCAGTTACGCCATCGCCACGCATGGTTACGCCATAAAGAGCGTCAGCAATTTCCATGGTGCGCTTCTGGTGAGTGATGATGATTAGCTGCGATGTTTCGCGCAATTCTTCAAGCACCCCTAGAAGACGACCTAGGTTGGCATCATCAAGGGCGGCTTCAACTTCATCCATTACGTAGAACGGACTTGGACGGGCCTTAAAGATCGCTACTAACATCGCAACGGCGGTAAGGGATTTCTCGCCACCGGAGAGCAGGGACAGACGCTTAACACGTTTTCCAGGTGGACGAGCTTCAACATCAACGCCACTGTTTAACAAGTCATCTGGGTTGGTAAGAATCAAGCGGCCATCGCCACCTGGGAAAAGTCGAGCAAAGATTGTTTCGAAGTGTTCGGCAGTAGCTTCATATGCTTCCATGAAGATCTGTTGAACTCGGTCATCAACTTCTTTAACAATATCCAGCAGATCCTTGCGAGTATTTTTCAGATCTTCTAGTTGCTCAGCTAAGAACTTTAAGCGCTCTTCAAGTGAGGTGTACTCCTCGAGTGCAAGTGGATTGATTTTGCCTAACAATGTTAGTGAGCGCTCGGTAGCGGCCAAACGCTTCTCTTGCTGATCACGACGATAAGGAATCAATTCAGTTGTGACAATTTCGCCAGCCTCATTTTCGATAAAGGTTGGTACATCATTTTCTGGACCGTATTCGCGAACCAAAGTTTCAGTATCGATTCCAAGTTCTTCGACCGCTTTACTTTCGAGCTGTTCGATACGCATGCGTTGCTCGGCACGAGCTATCTCGTCTTTATGAACACTAGAGGTAAGCACTTCGAGTTCGGCGGTGAGTTCGCGATTACGTGCACGTGAAGAGAGAGTTTCGCCTTCGCGGATCGATCGTGCTTCTTCTAAGGCAGCGCGCTCGGTAGCCGCTTTGGCAATAGAACGTTCAATATGAATTAGCGCTTCATATGCGGCTTCAGCAATTGCTTGCGAAATGATTGCACCACGTGCTCGAGCACCGCGCCGGGATACTGCGCGTTCAGATGCTTCGCGCTCTGTTACCGCTGCTTCTTCAAGAGCTTTGATACGCGCCGCTAGAGAATCTAAACGCTCTTCACTAGTTCGGACAGCCAATCGCGCTTCAACTTCGGTTGTGCGCAAACCGGAAACGTTCTCACGTAATGCATCGGCTTGAGAATGATCTGGATTGGCGATCTCACCGGACTGAGTTAACTGACTTTGCGCAGACTGCAGTTCGCCCTCGTCGCGGCTTTTGGCAGTTGAAGTTTCGGCAATAGCTATATTCAAGCGTTCTACTTCGGCAGTCGCAGACTTCATATGCTGGCCAGCAACAGCTAGTTGCTCGGTGATCGCGGCAATACGAGCATCTGATTCATTTAGTTTAGACAGAGCAATATCGAAAGCTGCTTGTGCGCGTTCGATGTCTTGAGTTGCGGAATTAATCGCAAATTTAAGTCGATCACATTCATTTGTGATGGTTTGTAGTTCGGCGCGTAATTTCTCAATTAAAGCTTTAACTTCAATTAGCGAGTTGGTGTTTTTAGATCCACCACGTGCACGTGATTTAGTAAAGAAGTCTCCGTCACGAGTAACAACAGTTAGCTCTGGATAATTACGCAAAACATCAGCAGCCTCAGCCGCGGTTTCTGTAACAACAGTTTTACCTAGTAGGTCTGAAATCAAATCTGAAACTGAATTAGAACGAATGTGCGCTGTTATTGACGTTAATCCGCCGGCTAGTGCGGCTGAGCTATTACCTTGATTATGGTGAACCAATACATCTGCTTGACCAAGATCTTCATTTCGCAAAGTGCTAAGAGCTGTAATAGCTGCCGAAATATCTTGCACCACAATGGCATCTGCCAATTGGCCAAGTGCGGCCGCAACTGCATTCTCCCAACCAGCATCAATTTCAATTAATGAGGCAAGTGAGCCAAGGGTTGCTAATCCACGTGGATCGCGCAACAGGGCTGCTGCACCATTTCGTGATTGTGCAGATAGCTCGAGTGCTTCAAGTTTTGATTCAAGTGCGTTACGCGCTCGATCTGCAACGCGTTCGGCATCGACTAACTGTTGATGTTCATCGCGAGCTTTTGCTAAACCTGACTTAGCACTTTCAAAAGCAGCATCTAAACCAAGCTCGCCAGAATCAGCACTAGCAATTTCTAATTCATGAGTTGCATACTCTCGCTGCGCAAGATCACGGCGATTAGCAGCTTCATCGCGAGCGCTTGTTAGGCGAGCTATTTCCTCAGACATCGCATCAAGGCGCGCGGCTAAAGATTTGATATGACCCTCTTGACGGGCAGTTCCTTCGCGTTGATCAGCAATAGCCCGAAGTGCTGCAGCAATGCGATTCTCTTCGGCAACTAGCGCCGCTTCAGCTGCTGCTAGCGCTTGTGATGCTTCAGTTAAGTTTGTTCGAGATAACTGAACAACGGTTTGTAACTGCGATTCTTCGCCGCGCAAAGTTTGAGCTTCAGCCTCGAGCGCTTCAGGATCTCGGCCGGCAGTACGAGCTTCTTCAGCCTCTTCAGCCAAGAATCGTGAGCGCTCTTGGGCCAAACTCTGAGTTCCGCGGAACTTTTCGCGCAAGGAATTAAGTTGATAGAAAGTTTCCTGCGCCTGCACTAAGCGTGGGCTATCAACCGCTGCTTGTGAATCCAATTCTTCTTCGCGGCGACGTACGGTTTCTAGATCAGCCTCTACTAAAGCTCGTTTTTCGCGAAGTGCAGTTTCGTCGGCAACTTCGGCTGTAAGAGTTTTCGATAGAGCGATGTAATCATCAGCCAAAAGACGCAATTTTGCATCGCGCAAATCAGCCTGAATAGTTGCAGCTTTTTTAGCAACTTCTGCTTGACGTCCAAGTGGTTTTAATTGACGGCGAAGTTCGACAGTTAAATCTTGTACACGCGCCATATTGGTCTGCATTGAATCTAATTTGCGCAGCGCTTTTTCTTTACGTTTACGATGTTTAAGAACTCCGGCTGCTTCTTCGATAAAGCCACGACGCTCTTCAGGTGTAGCCATCAAGATTGCATCAAGTTGACCTTGACCTACGATCACGTGCATTTCGCGACCGATACCTGAGTCGCTAAGTAATTCTTGAATATCTAATAGACGCGAAGCTTCGCCATTAATTTGATATTCACTTTGACCACTGCGGAATAAAATTCTAGAAATAGTTACTTCGGCATAATCAATCGGTAACGCGCCATCTGAGTTATCAATAGTTAGGGAAACTTCGGCTCGACCAAGCGGTGAGCGACCACTTGTGCCAGCGAAAATAACATCTTCCATTTTGCCGCCGCGAAGGGATTTAGCACCTTGCTCACCCATAACCCAGGTAAGGGCATCAACTACGTTTGATTTTCCAGAGCCATTCGGACCGACCACACAAGTGATACCTGGCTCAAGGCGCAGGGTCGTCGATGACGCGAAGGACTTAAAGCCCTTGAGCGTGATGCTCTTCAAATACACGCGGCAAACCTACCTTGCCGCAGGCTCTACTTCTGACAGTACGGGCAGAAATGAGAGGAACGATTTGCAAAAGAAATTCTTTTGATCAATCGAGAACATCTAGAACAAGGTTCGCCTTCGCAACCATAAACCTCTAGTTGAACCTCAAAGTATCCACTCTCACCATTTACATTTATATAGAGATCATCAAATGAAGTTCCACCCGATTCCAAAGCGCGCGCCATAATTTCACGAGCACTATCAATTAGCAGATTGATTTTCTTGGCAGAGAGTTCATTGCAGATGCGTTCGGGGTGAATTTTTGCCGCCCAAAGGGACTCGTCGGCGTAAATATTTCCAATTCCACTCAATATTTGCTGATCAAGAATCGCACTTTTAATTTTGCTCTTGCGATTTCGCAGATTCGTGACAACGGCAGCTTGATCAAAGTTTGGATCAAAGAGATCAGGAGCAATATGAGCTGCCATCGTAGGGATTCCGGCAACTAAGTTATCGACGGCCAGCCAGCCAAAAGTGCGCTGATCGATAAAGCGAAGTTCGCGATTTTTCGCCATCCCACCGGCTAACGCGAATCTGGCGCGCACATGTCGCTCATCTGCTTTGCCAATTGGTTGAACCAAGAACTGACCGCTCATGCCTAGATGAGCCATAAAAACTTGGGGCCGATCTAATTCAAACCATAGAAATTTTCCACGACGGTTAATGCCAGTCACTTTAGCGCCTTCGAGTGAAGTTATTGGCGCCCAGGAATCAGGACGCTGAACTCGCGGATGTAACGCTTGGATATTTTTTAACTTTTTGCCAATCACCCAACGCTCTAAACCGCGTCGGACTGTTTCAACTTCCGGAAGTTCCGGCATCTTTTAAAAAGTTTTCAGCTTTAAGAAGTTCGTAAGCACCGCGTGCTGCATATTGCTCAGCTTCGCGCTTGCTCTTTCCTTCGCCTTGACCAACTACTACCCCACCAAGTGCAACTACTGCCTTAAAGCTCTTGTCATGATCTGGGCCGTCTTCAGTAACTGAGTACTCAGGTACACCTTTGCCATTCGCAGCGGCGAATTCTTGCAAGGCAGTTTTGCCGTCAAGACCAGCACCTTTGGCCATTGCACTTGCTAACGTGTCAGCAATCAAGGAGCGAACAAATTGCGTGCTTTTCTCAAAACCTAAATCTATATAAACGGCCCCAATTAACGCTTCAAGTGCGTCAGCTAACAAGGAATTCTTATCGCGACCGCCGGTTGTTTCTTCGCCGCGACCTAAGCGAATGTATTTTCCTAATTGCAAAGTACGTGCGATGTCGGCAAGTGCACGCATATTTACAATGCCCGAACGCAGCGGTGATAATCGAGATTCGTCGAGATCGGGATACTTCAAATAAAGTTCTTCAGTAACAATTAAGCCAAGAACTGAATCACCTAAAAACTCAAGACGTTCATTTGTTTCTTTCGCACCGCTTTCGTAAGCAAAAGAGCGATGCGTAAACGCTAATTCAAGAAGAGCCGGATCAACTTCAAATCCGATCTGCTTAGTTAGCGCTGAGTACAGATCAGACCTCAAGTACCTGACGACGGTTGTATGTACCGCAGGTTGGGCATGCTGTGTGCTGAAGCTTTGGTTGCTGGCACTGTGGGCAAGCCGCTAGTGCAGCTGCAGTTGTTTTCCACATGCTTCGACGTGAGCGTGTCTTTGAACGCGACATCTTTCGCTTTGGTACTGGCACGATGCACTTCCTTCACAAATTAAAAATATCTGGAGAACCGAACCTGTGGGCGCGGTAGGTGGGTAATTATTGCCTATTTAGGCTCAATCGGGAAATCCAGCCCGCCCAGCGCCTTCCAGCGCGGGTCTACAACCTCGTGAGCATGATCAGGCGGCAGAGTGGCCCACTTCTCGCCACACTCAGGGCAAAGGCCTAGGCAATCTGGGTCACATAGCGGATTTACTGGAAGCGCCAAAACTATCGCATCACGGATCGGAGTTTCTAGATTCAGGATGTCACCTTCCATCATGAACTCTTCTTCCAGATCTAAATCTTCTTCATCATCGCGCTTCTTTTTGCGACCGCCTCGATCATTAGTCGGTTCGTAGCGGTAGAGCTCTTGCATCGTGCGATTTAATTCAATTTCGATGGGATCTAGGCAGCGAATGCATTCGCCTTTGGCAACTGCATAAATCTGACCAGTTGCCAGAATTCCTTCAGTTACAGATTCCAGCCGCAGATCAACTTCGATAATTTCGCCAACTGGTACTGCCATTAATTCGACGCCAACTCGTTCGAGAATTTCTAGATCAAGGGTGTATTCCTTCATCTCGCCAGCACGACGTGGCAGCTCGTAAGTATTTAACTCATAAACCCGCTCGGGACGTGACATAAGTTTCTCAGTTCTGTTTTAGATAAATTCTTTGGTTTTACTTTTCATCTGACAACTGTGAGAGCACATCGCGCTCGTCAGCACCAGCTAACTTTTCGCGACCGCGAGCCACAGCATCCATTGTCTTAGTAAGAATAACTTCTAGCGTCGCTAAACGTGAGTCAATGTATTGCTCGACTTCAGTTCGTTCTTCGTCGGCAGCTTCGCGGCCTTCGGCCAGAATTTTCTTCGATTCTTCGCGCGCCGCTTTAACAATCGCGGTTTGCTCAATCATCTGTGCCACTTCTTCGCGCGCATTATTAATTAACGCCTCAGCGGTGTTATGGCCTTCCTCAATTATTTGATCTCGTTCAGCAATTATTTGTTGTGCATACTCTAAATCTTTAGGTAACCCATCTTTAATCAGATCTAAGAGCTCTAGAAATTCGCCCCGGTGTAAAACAAATGAGGCAGATAGTGGAACACCGCGAGCTTCTTCAACTTGCTGAATGGCCGAATTTAAATTCTCTAGTGACTCCACGTTATTTACCTGCTTCCCGGGCTAATAAAGCCGCATTCACAACTGGTGGCACCATAGAGGAAACATCTCCGCTGTAGTGAGCTAACTCTTTGATTAATGATGAAGATAAGAACGAGTGGCCAGGTGATGTAGCCATAAACATAGATTCGACTCCGGAACCTTGCAGATTAACTTGCGCCATTTGCAACTCATAGTCGAAATCTGACATTGCCCGCAATCCTTTAATGATTACATCAATATTATTTGCTTTGCAGTAATCACCAAGTAGGCCTTTCCAGGAATCGACCTTTACATTTCCGAATTTCGCTGTAGTTTCAGCAATCATCTGCATGCGTTCTTCGACTGTGAAATAACCAGCTTTGGCGCGATTGTTGCCGACCGCCACGATTACTTCATCGAATTGAGCACTTGCGCGTTCAATGATGTCGAGGTGTCCATAAGTGATCGGATCAAATGATCCTGGGCATACGGCGCGTTTCATGAGGTAAACGCTAGCAAGGTATCGCGCCGTAAGCCATTTTCACGCGTGGTTTAAATAGTAAATTGTGGCTTGACCGTAGTTCTTACTGCGCGCCAGTTCATATCCGATGGGCCAGTTTGGCTCTTTTGAGCGGCTAGTTCGCTCAACTGCAATTAATGCGTCATCACTTAAGAAATCACCGATATGCAAATTGTTAAGCACTACTTCTAGATCGTTATTTGAATAATCATATGGTGGGTCAATATAGACAATCTCATATTTTAGCCTGGCCGAATCTTTTACAAATTGTTCTGCGTTCATAGCAAAGAGATGAAACTTTCCGGCTGGTTTGGCTGCAGCCACAATTTCAGCATTTGCATTAATTGTGCGTTGTGCCCCAAAATCTTTTTCAACTGCATGAACTAATGATGCGCCTCGAGAAAGCGCCTCGAGTCCGATCGCGCCACTTCCCGCAAAAAGATCTAAGAAATTCAAGCCAACAAATTCACCGAACTCAGAAGTTAGTGAAGAGAAGATTGCTTCGCGTGCTCGGTCAGACGTTGGTCGAGTCGCATCAGCCACTGCCGCTAACGGACGACCTTTAGCTACGCCAGCAATAATGCGCATCATTAACCCCGATCAATAAATTCACTTGCAGTATCTGATTCTAATTGGGCCAAAGCCTTCGCTAATTCACTTTCATAAGAAAGCGCTGGATCTTGCTCGATTAAGGCTGTTGCTTCATCACGCGCAGTTTCAATCATGGCCTCATCGCGCAATACGCGAAGTAAACGTAATTTAGATTTCGCACCGGATTGCGAGGCTCCCATGACATCGCCTTCGCGACGTTGCTCAAGATCGATTCGGGATAACTCAAAGCCGTCTTGTGTTGCAGCAACGGCTTCAAGACGAACTCGGGCTGGCGTTTCGGGTTCAGCGCCGGTTACCAATAGACAAAGTCCAGGAGCACTGCCTCGACCAATTCGGCCACGCAACTGATGTAATTGCGAGACGCCAAAGCGATCTGCATCCATGATCACCATGATCGTTGCATTTGGAACATCCACACCAACTTCGATTACGGTGGTGGAAACCAGTACATCAATTTCGCCAGCGGCAAATGCTTTCATAGTGGCATCTTTTAGCTCACTTGTTTGACGACCATGCAGGGGCGCTAATTTAAGACCTTTTAGCGAACCAGCATGTAAATCGGGAGCCAACTCTTCGACACTTGCCATAGTGCTGCTCTCTTCGCCATAGAGAAAATCTAAGTCCGCATCTTCTGGAGTTCCAGCGCTAATGCGAGGAGCAACTATGTAAGCCTGATGCCCATTACCAACATCTTCGCGAATTCGAGCCCATGCTCGTTCTAAATGTGCTGGTTTCTCAAGGACTGGAATCACATGTGTCGAGATAGGTGATCGGCCCAGTGGTAGCTCGCGCAAGGTAGATACATCTAAATCCCCAAAGACCGTCATCGCAACAGTGCGCGGAATCGGAGTAGCGGTCATTACTAAAAGATGTGGTGGTAACTTTGCTTTTGTTTTTAGTGCATCACGCTGTTCAACACCAAAGCGATGTTGCTCATCAACAACAATTAATCCAAGATCGCTAAATTGCAATGATTGGCTTAATAGAGCATGAGTTCCAATCACAATTCCGGCATCACCTGATGCAGCTAGCGCAAGTGCGTCTTTTCGGGCTGCTGAACTTTGTGAGCCAGTTATTAAAGTGATCTGGGTTGCGTTGTCAGCGCTTCCTAATTGGCCACCGAGTGCAAGTGGGCCTAATAATTTTTCAATCGTGCGCAGATGTTGCGCGGCAAGTACTTCAGTGGGCGCGAGTAAGGCAGCCTGTCCCCCGCTATCTACAACAGCGAGCATTGCACGCAGCGCAACAATTGTTTTACCTGAACCTACTTCACCTTGCAACAATCGATGCATTGGATGGCCCGCTGCTAAATCGTTTTCAATATCTTTGGCAACTTCCAATTGACCGCCAGTTAATTTAAATGGCAGCGACTTATCGAAAGCTTCGAGTAGGCCACCGCTTCGAATTGGACGTGCAGTCGCAATTAGGGCACGCGCTGCTGCACGTCGTTTAACTAGTAATAGCTGCAGCAAGAAAGCTTCATCGAAAGTTAAACGTTCACGTGCTTGATCGGCCAGATCTAAATCTGTTGGCTTATGCAGATTAACCAATGCCTCGTGCAAGGTCGGATATCCCATTCGCTCACGCAAATAATTAGGCAATGGATCTGCAACTTCATCTAGGGAATCAATGGCTAGTTCAATGCACTTTGCGATTTTCCAGGAAGGTAACTTTGCGGTGGCGGCGTAAATGGGCAGAAACTTTCCAGCAAATTGCGCTACTGCACTATCTACATCGCTACCGTCGGCAACCATCTCGTAATCCGGATGAGTTAGTTGTCGCTTGCCGTTAAAGACCCCGATCTTGCCGGCAAATAATCCTTGGCGACCAGGCTTTAACTCTTTCTCACGCCATGCTTGGTTAAAGAAGGTGAGCGAAAGTTTCGCGCTGCCATCTGTCACGATGACTTCCAGAATCCCACCTTTACGTCCGCGCATCGGGCGATTACTTGCCGATAAGACTTCGGCCAAGATCGTGACCTCATCGCCAGCATTTAACAGCGCGATATCGGTTAGCTCGCCTCGAACCACATATCTTCGGGGGTAATGGCGCAGCAGATCATCGATTGTGACGATCCCGAAATTATCGGTCAGCACTTTCGCGGTGCGATCACCGATCACATCGCGCGCTTTATTCTCGAGTCCGGCCACGGGCGTATTCTCTCGCTTTTTGGGCTGACGAACCTTTGATTGAGCGTAATTCGCCTAATTGGGGCTGGGCAAGGTAACCTTTGCCCTTGCCAGAAATGGCTTACCTCTTTTGTACCAATATCCAATAAATAAGGAGCACGACCATGGCAGCAAACTGCGACATCTGTGGCAAGGGCCCAAGCTTCGGCAATAACGTCTCTCACTCACAGGTAAAGACCCGTCGCCGTTGGAATCCAAATATCCAGCGCGTGCGTACTCTCGTTAATGGCGCAACTAAGCGTCAGAACGTTTGCACCTCATGCCTTAAGGCTGGAAAAGTTACTCGCTAACTTTCAAAGAACTTTTAATCGAAATGGCGCCAGGTATCTGGCGCTTTTTCATTTCCCTGAAGTTTCAAACCGTTGCCAGCCACTACTTCACCGATTTCTAACCCCGGTAAGTTTTTTCCAGTTGCGATAAAGACATGATCTTCACCGCCGCCCAAAATCAAGTCATGAATATCAATGGCAATCTCATCAGCTAATTGCGCTAAATTGGCAAAATCTTCGGCCACGCGAAGTAATTCGTAGTCAATTAAAAATTCAACTCCAGAAGCTGCGGCCATTTGCTCTGCTTGCGTAACTAGTGAATCGCTTAAGTCGCTCATCGATGTAGCGCCATTTAGTTTTGCTACAGATTCATAATTAAGCCTTGGTGCTTTGAATGCAGCTACTGCCCGCTTAGCCGATTCAGATTCGATTGTTAAACCTTTTTTGAGAATAGCTAGACCTGCTCGAGACCAACCTGGCAAATTAGAAAGAAAAATTTGGTCACCAACTTTTGCCCCGCTGCGCAAGATTGCGTTATCGACTTCGCCCAGCGCCGTAATTGAAATAACTACACTTTCACCTTTTGTTAAATCTCCGCCAACAACTGTTGCGCCGCCGAGATCGGCTTCGAAAACGATTCCTTCTGCTAATTCTTGGATCCAGCTTAGTTCTTCATTTCCAGTAAGCGAGACAGCGACGACAAGAAAAGTCGGCTTGGCCCCCATTGCGAAAACATCAGCGAGATTTGCCGCAGTAATTTTGCGGCCTATCTCAAATGGAGTTGACCAGTCACGACGAAAATGAACTCCCTCAACCGCCATATCGGTGGTAATCACCGTGCGAGCTGAGGTATGTAATACGGCAGCATCATCGCCAATACCGATTTCTACCTTGGGATTCTGCGTAGCGAAAACTTGCGCCAGGAGCGCAATTACTTCGCTTTCGGTGAATGCCACGTATGAATCCTATTCCACTAGAGATTTACCTACTCGATACGCTACCGTTGCCGCTTAGCACTTGATAGTTAATTGATCTAAGGAGATCCAAATGTCAGTTCAGGCCTACATCTTGATTCAGACCGAAGTTGGTAAAGCAGATAGCGTTGCAAAATCTGTTTCGGCGATCGCTGGCGTAACTCTGGCTGAAGGCGTTACTGGTCCTTACGATGTAATCATGCGTGCTGAAGCACCAAGCATGGAAGATTTCGGTCGCATGATTCTTTCTAAGGTTCAAGCTGTTCCTGGCATTACTCGCACGCTAACTTGCCCAGTTACATCACACTAAGTTAATTACACACTAAGTTAATTACACACTAAGTTAATTACCTAGTACTCCATTATTTCGCCGCTTAGCGGTATCTATTAAAGCCTGCACAATTTCTTGATAACCCTTGCCGGTTGCCGCCCACATCTTGGGAAATACGGAAGTCGCAGTAAAACCGGGCATCGTGTTTATTTCATTAATCACAACTTCGCCTGCATTTGTGAAGAAGAAATCCACTCGCGCTAGCCCGCTACATCCAAGAGATGTAAATGCATCAAGTGAGGCGGCGCGAATTGCTTCACTGGCGCTCTCTGGAATATCCGCTGGAATCACAATCTCAGTTGCGCCATCTAAATACTTTGCTTCGAAGTCATAGAACTCAAATTTTGAATCAATCTTGATCTGTCCAACTTTGGATGCCTGTGGCACACCATCGATTTCCAAGACTGCACATTCAATTTCTAAACCGACAATTGCGCTTTCAACCATTGCTTTTGGATCAAAGCGGTGCGCCTCAGCAACGGCAGCTGCCAATTTATCAGCGCTCTTAACTTTCGTGGTGCCTCGACTTGAGCCGCCTCGAGCCGGTTTAACAAATAGTGGATACCCAAGTGCATCTGCTTTTTGCTGCAGTTCAGATTTTTCAAGATTCCATTGATTCGCAGTAACAGTAAAGCCATCAGCAACTTTTAAGCCATGCGCTGCGAATATTGGTTTAGCAAAGGATTTATCCATGGCAACGGCTGAAGCCAATACACCACTTCCGACATATGGAAGATCGGCAATTTCAAATAAGCCCTGAATCGAACCGTCTTCACCATATGGCCCATGCAGAGTTGGAAAAATTAAATCAATCTTTAAATCTTTTCCGCCAACGCTAAAGCCAGCGACATCCGCAACTACAGCAGGTGCATCACTTGGAACTTCGGGCATTTTCCCAGCGCTAATAGTTAGTTGATGGCTATGCGGAACAAGAACCCATTTACCTTTTTTGGTGATGCCAATCAATACAACTTCATACTTAGCCCGGTCAATTGCGCTTAAGACTCCGCCAGCAGATAGGCATGAGATCTCATGTTCAGAGCTACGCCCACCAAATACGATCGCAATCGTCTCTTTAATCATTTAATGAAGTTTTCTGACTCGGTACTTATCTTCATTAAGCGATCTAGCGCCTCTTGCGGCGTTAAGAGGCCTTTAACCAAATCAGCGACCGCTTCAATAATTGGAACCTCTACTCCAACTCGATGAGCAACTTCAATAACAGCGCTGGCCGAAGCAACACCTTCGACGGTGCGGGAGAAATGCGCTCTGGCATATTCCATGCTGCCACCGCGACCAATCGCTTCGCCAAAGGTTCGGTTACGCGAAAGTGGTGAACCACAAGTTGCCACTAAGTCGCCCATTCCAGCCAAACCTGCAGCTGTTAGCGGGTCAGAACCATGCGCCGCGCAAAGACGAGCTACTTCATTTAAGCCGCGCGTAATAATCATGGCTTGAGTATTTTCGCCTAGCCCTAATCCGATTGCGATACCAACTGCAAGTGCAATTACATTTTTGACCGCACCAGCTAATTCGCAACCCATTACATCGGTAGATGTGTAGACCCGGAAATACTTGGCTTTGAAAATCTCTTGCAACTCTTTGGCTAGCTCTTGTGATTGCGAGGCAACAACGGCAGCTGCTGGTTGGCGCAGAATCAATTCATCAGCCAAGTTTGGCCCGGTGATGATCGCGATCTTGCGATTAGGTAGAATCTCTTCGATTATTTCACTCATACGCATTTGAGTTGAGATTTCGATACCTTTTAAGGTGCTGATAATTACTTCATCGCCTTTAAAAAGCGGTTTTAGTTCAGTTAACTTTTCGCGCAAACTCTGTGCTGGTATTGCCAACACAATATATTTTGAATGCGCAAACGCTTCGTTTATATCGCTAGTTGCCTTGAGCGATTCGGGTAATGCTTGATTACCTAAATACTTCGTATTCGTATGTGAGGTATTGATCTCGGATACAACTTCTTCGCGGCGTCCCCAGATTAATACTTCATTTCCGCCATCGGTTAATACTTGAGCCATGGTGCTTCCCCATGCGCCAGCGCCTAAAACAGTAACTTTGGCCATTACTTGCTCTTCTTCTTAAAGTTGCCGGTACGAGGTAGCGCCGAATTGTGCGGATCAAAAATATCAGCCGGACGCTTTTCGCCACGTAGCTCTTCGAGAATAGAAGTTATGGCAGCCATTGCATATGCAGTTGCTTCGGCCATCGCTTCAGGGTCCCCTTCTTTGCCGTACCACTTACTAAAATCTAGTGGGGCGCCAGCCTTAACCTGCAACTTTGTGCGTGGAAAGAGTCTGAATTTCTTACTGTATGCGGGCAGAACCCGCTGTGCACCCCATTGCGCAACTGGAATTACTGGAGCTTTGCTCATGACAGCTAATCGAGCTAAACCAGTTTTAGCCACCATTGGCCACGAATTAGCATCACGCGTCAAAGTTCCTTCAGGATAAACGCCAAGCATGTGCCCAGCCTTTAGAAATGCTTGCGCGTGGATTAGCGCAGCACCGGCATCTTTGGTTTCACGCTCAACTGGCACTTGGCCAGCTTTACGTAAAACAAATCCAACAATAGGAACCCTAAAAACTGATGCTTTACCCAAAAATCTTGGCGCACGTCCGTTCTTATATAAAAAATGTGCAAAAACTAATGGATCGAAATAAGAGATGTGATTACAGCAAACAATTACCGGACCGCTCTTAGGAATATTGTGTGCGCCTTGCCAATAATGTTTGGAAACCAAATTGATTAGTGGAATTACTAATCTGCTGGCAATCGCAAAAGCTGCGTTATTGCCAAGTGGATTACCTTTAGGTGGCGCATAAGAAATATTTAGTTGCGCACTTTCCATAGGCGTTATCTTAGTTTAAAAAGGAATAAAAAACGGGGCTACCTCGAAAGGTAGCCCCGTTAATTTATTTCTAAATTACTTCTTCTTCTTCTTCGCTGCTGGCTTCTTCTTTGCAGGAGCCTTCTTAGCAACCTTCTTCTTCGCTGCTGGCTTCTTAGCTGCAGCCTTCTTCTTCGCAGGAGCCTTCTTAGCAGCCTTCTTAGCTGCTGGCTTTGCAACTGGCTTTGCAACAACTACGACTGGCTTTGGAGCTGGTCCTAGTTTGCGCTCGCCTGAAATTGCATCCTTTAGACCCTTAGCAGGGAGGAAGCGAGGCTTCTTCATTGCTTTGATCTTGATTGTCTCGCCTGTGAATGGGTTACGGCCCATACGTGCTTTGCGATCAACCTTCTTGAACTTGCCGAAGTCATTGATCATGACGTCTTCGCCAGCAACCATGTTGCGAACGATTGTGTCAAAAATAATGTCTACTGCGTGTGAAGCTTCTTTCTTGCTGCCGTTGAAGTGTGGGGCCAACGCGGCAATGAATTGTGCCTTATTCATTTAAAATCCCCTTATTTACGCTAAAAGTTAAGCAATTGCTTAACGCACTCGCAAAGTTACGCAGAACAAGGGGGTGAGTCCAACATAAGTGAGGGCGTGTCGCGAAAATAATTTTCTTTAAATAGTGCGAAAAACCCATTAATTATGCGTAAAAAACTCTGTATTAGAACTTTAGAGTTTGAATTATCTGGTCTCACCCACTACCAATTGAGCGTCAAAACCAGCGTAATTCGCCCCTTTTAAGCGCGAATTGGAAGTGTCTTTGGTTTATGAGCCGCGCGCTGGCTTTCGAAAGTATCGATGGAATCCTTATTTGCCAGCGTTAAACCGATGTCATCAAGGCCTTCCATCAAGCGCCAACGTACATAGTCATCGATCTCAAAAGCCACATTCTGGTCGCTGTAAGCCACAGTCTTGGCCTCAAGGTTTACCGTGATCGCTAGAGCCGGATTTGCCTCAATCGCAGCCCATAGCTCTTCAACCTGGTTCTGGCTGAGCAAGATTGTTAGCAAACCACCCTTCTGTGAGTTACCGCGGAAAATGTCAGCAAAGCGTGAAGAGATGACCACTTTAAATCCATAATTTTGAAGCGCCCAAACTGCGTGCTCGCGAGATGAACCGGTACCGAAATCAGCGCCTGCCACCAAAATGGTTCCGCTCTTGAATTCATCTTTATTTAAAACAAAATCCGGATCGCTGCGCCAAGCCGCAAAGAGACCATCTTCAAAGCCGCTTCGAGTAACGCGCTTTAAGTAAACGGCCGGAATGATCTGATCGGTATCAACATTACTACGACGAAGTGGAACACCAGTACCGGTATGAGTGACAAATTTTTCCATTTTAATTCTCCTTACAGATCCGCTGGTGATGAAAGAGTTCCGCGAAGCGCGGTTGCTGCTGCAACTAATGGGCTAACCAAGTGCGTACGTCCACCCTTACCTTGGCGACCTTCAAAGTTTCGGTTAGAAGTTGAAGCCGAACGCTCTTCTGGTTTTAGTTGATCTGGATTCATACCAAGACACATTGAACAACCTGCGTTGCGCCATTCAGCTCCGGAATCAATAAATACTTTATCTAGTCCCTCAGCCTCGGCTTGCAGACGAACTCGCGCACTTCCTGGCACAACTAACATGCGAAGTGATGTTGAAATCTTCTTACCTTTTAGAATTTCAGCTGCAGCGCGCAAATCTTCGATGCGACCATTGGTGCAAGAACCTAAGAACACAGTATCGATAGCAACACTCTTCATTGGCTGGCCGGCTGTTAAACCCATATAAACCAGGGCTCGTTCAGCTGCTCCGCGCTCTTCTGCGTCTGCAATATCGGCTGGGTTCGGCACATTTGCATTTAGGAAAATACCTTGACCTGGGTTTGTTCCCCAAGTTACAAACGGTTCGAGATCATTGGCATCAAGATCAACTTCGACATCGAACTTGGCATCGGCATCGCTAAAAAGCGTTTCCCAATAAGCAACGGCCGCATCAAAATCTTCTGGTGCATGTGGCTTGCCCTTGATGTAATCAAAAGTTGTTTGATCAGGTGCGATTAGACCAGCGCGGGCGCCTGCTTCAATCGACATATTACAAACGGTCATACGAGCTTCCATCGAAAGTTCGCGAATAGCTTCGCCGCGATATTCGATTACATAACCTTGTCCTCCGCCAGTACCAATCTTGGCAATGATCGCCAAGATGATGTCCTTGCTTGTTACGCCGGGCTTTAATTTTCCGTTGACATTAATCGCCATGGTCTTTGGTCGTTGCAATGGCAGGGTTTGAGTAGCAAGTACATGCTCTACTTCGCTAGTACCAATACCAAATGCAAGCGCACCGAATGCACCGTGAGTTGAAGTATGCGAATCTCCGCAAACAATTGTTAAACCAGGTTGGGTTAAGCCAAGTTGTGGGCCAACTACGTGAACGATTCCTTGCTCTGCATCGCCCAATGAGTGGATACGAACACCAAATTCGGCGCAGTTAGCGCGCAAAGTATCTACTTGTAACTTAGATACTGGATCGGCAATCGGCAAATTTATGTTTTGAGTTGGCACATTGTGATCTTCGGTCGCGATAGTTAGATCAGGGCGACGTACTTTGCGGTTGCTTAAACGCAATCCATCAAATGCTTGTGGGCTAGTAACTTCATGAATTAAATGAAGATCGATATAGATCAAGTCTGGCTCGCCCGCTTTCGCGCGCACCACATGTTCTTGCCAGATCTTCTCGGCTAGCGTCTTTCCCATAACAACTCCTAAATATCCTAAAAACTGGCATCTCATTAGATGGGATGCTAATATCAGTTCGTGGACAAGAAGAATAGCGGAGTCGGCGTATTAGATAAAGCCGTAGGAATTCTGGCTTGCCTCGAGTCTGGGCCGCACTCATTGGCCGAACTTGTCGCAGCAACTGGCATTGCCCGACCTACAGCGCACCGCCTGGCCGTTGCCTTGGAATTTCATCGCTTAGTAACTCGAGATTTAACTGGTCGCTTTATTTTGGGGCCACGAAGCGCCGAGTTAGCCGCAGCCGCAGGTGAAGATCGCTTATTGGCGGCCGCTGCCCCAGCTCTAGCCGCTCTACGCGATGCCACAGGTGAAAGCGCGCAGCTTTATCGCCGCCAAGGTGATGTTCGTATCTGTGTGGCCGTTGCTGAACGTTTATCCGGGCTACGTGATTCGGTGCCTGTTGGTTCGAACTTAACCATGCAAGCAGGTTCTGCTGCGCAAATTTTATTAGCTTGGGAAGATTCCGAACGTATTAGCCGTGGCTTAAAAGGTGCTCGCTTTACTGCGGCCCACTTATCAGCAGATCGTCGTCGTGGTTGGGCGCAATCAGTTGGCGAGCGTGAAGTTGGTGTGGCATCTGTCTCTGCGCCTGTGCGCGGACCAAATGGAAAAGTTATTGCGGCTGTAAGTATCAGTGGACCAATCGAACGTCTCGGTCGCCAACCTGGTCGAATTCATGCTGCTGCGGTTGTGGCTACCGCTGCTCGCTTAACTGAGCATCTTGAGAAAAACAATTAATACTTAACTTCGATTCCAAGTTCGCGCAGAACTCGACCAATAACTCCGAAACTAAAACCTTTTCTTTGCAACAAACTTTGAATACGTCGAACCTGTACATCTGGAGCAAGGCGCGACATGGTGTTGTATTTCTTCATCGCTAAACCAAATGCCATTTGATATTCAGATTCATCATCAATTTCATCAAGAGCTGCATCAATTGAATTCTGATCGACCCCGCGAGTGCGAAGTTCGCCGGCAATAATTCGTTTAGATAATTTCTTTGAGGTATGGCGCGATTGAGTCCAGGCACGAGCGAATTCCTCGTCATTGATTAACCCAGCCTCTTGTAGGCGAAAGATGGTTGCAGCAGCTACTTCATCTTCAATACCGCGCTTTTTAAGGTGAGCCACGAGCTCGCCCTTACTCTTCGCCCGAGCAACTAACGCATTAAGCGCAATTGTGTAGGCAACAGAGTAAGGGTCGGCCTCGTGATCAACTTTTACATAGTCGAGCATTTAGGAGTTGGTTATCCCTTAGAAATCAACGTCTGCAGCAGCTTCATCGATCGCAGCAACTAACTCTGGATCAACTTCAACTGGCACAAAGTGCGCACGAATCTTGGTCTCGATCTCGTTAGCGAGATCAGGATTATCAAGAAGGAAGGTACGTGCATTTTCCTTACCTTGACCAAGTTGATCTGCTTCGTAGGTATACCAAGCGCCGGCTTTCTTAACTACGCCGATTTCAACACCCATATCGATGAGTGAACCTTCACGTGAAATACCTGTGCCGTAAATAATGTCGAACTCTGCTTGCTTAAATGGTGGCGCCATCTTGTTCTTGACAACTTTAACGCGAGTACGGTTACCGACTGCGTCTTGGCCATCTTTAAGAGTTTCAATGCGACGGATATCAAGGCGAACAGATGCATAGAACTTAAGCGCCTTGCCACCAGTTGTGGTTTCAGGTGAGCCGAAGAAAACACCGATCTTTTCGCGCAACTGGTTGATAAAGATTGCAGTGGTCTTTGATTGATGTAGTGCACCAGTAATTTTACGAAGTGCTTGTGACATCAAACGAGCTTGCAGACCCATATGTGAGTCGCCCATCTCGCCTTCGATTTCAGCACGTGGAACAAGAGCTGCTACTGAGTCAACAACAACTAGATCAAGTGCACCGGAACGAATTAACATATCCATAATCTCAAGTGCTTGCTCGCCAGTATCTGGTTGTGAAACAAGTAGTGCATCAATATCAACGCCAAGTTTCTTGGCATACTCAGAATCAAATGCGTGTTCTGCATCGATGAATGCGCAGATGCCGCCAGCTTTTTGAGCATTAGCAATTGCGTGCAAAGTAAGAGTTGTTTTACCGGAAGATTCAGGGCCGTAGATTTCTACGATACGACCGCGTGGCAAACCACCAATGCCAAGTGCGACATCAAGTGCAATTGAGCCAGTTGGAATTACTTCGATGACCTGCGCTTGGCGCTCGGACATCTTCATGACAGCACCTTTACCAAACTGACGTTCAATCTGAGCGAGGGCGGTGTCGAGCGCTTTGGAGCGATCGCTATTAGCTTTATCAGCTGCTTTTTCAGCAGGAGTTTCTTTAGCCACTTACTTTCCTTTCGGTTAAACGTCGTCCGACGTTGAGGTCTGTCCCAGAAGGTACGGAGACCCACTGACGGCCACAGGACGCCTATAAGGCGCTTGTGTGCGGAGAGTGGAACCGCTCTGGCTGTGCAGGGAAATAGTATCCGAACATCTGTTCGAAAGATACTTTAAAGGGCTGACAAAAGGATCGCGTGTCGCGAGATTAGGGGCTTAAATCGCCCTTCTAAGGCGTAACAGTGATGGTCAAAAGGTAGTTCATGCCATCAGGGCCAGTGATCGTGGCAGTTGTAGAACCAAGAGCTAGCGGCGTAATACCTGGATTGGTCGTATAGCTGCCCTGATCTCCCCCGGCCATAAATTTGGCAATCTTGGGGTCGGCGATCGTGGCTGACCAATTTCCCGGATCAGCAACTGTTAAAACTATTGTTCTTGTAATGCGGACTGAAACTTCTGATGTAGTAGCTGGGTCAATCATCACGGGCGGAAGAGCTTGGCTTCCACTCGGTGTCACTGTTGAAGTAATCATCGGCTTTAAACTTTTCGCAACAGCCAATAATTGTTTATAAGTAATTCCACCAACACCTTGGACTTGAATTTGGGTAGCTTTCATATTTACTTTATTAGTTGCGGTAAACATCAAATAGCCACCAACTTTTGCAATATCTGAAGTTTTACATTTCTTAAAGATTGCAGGTTTGCTAGGGTCACAATAAACCCGAACTTGAGCAGTTGCCGTATTAATTTTCACGTTAGTTAATTTCTTGGATAGCCCTGGATCAGAACATGGCTTACCTGACATATTTTGATATACCTCAATAAATTTCTTGCCGCTGCCGTACTTAACCGCAACCCATTTCTCTAAACCGGCTCCACATTCGAGCATTTTAAATGAGGTTAGCTTTAGCCCAGCTGTGTCACTTGGTTTATAAACTACATAACTAAGTCTGGTTTGGGCATTCTGGAAATAATCTCCGAGGCTCATGGCCTGTGCACCCGAAGTTGAGAATACGAGAGCAGCTATTACCGCGAAACCTTTAGAGATTTTCATTATTTAAACTTAGCAGTTTCTTTTGGATGAGATTTACAAAGTGCTTTCCAAATATCATGCGGCTCATACCCATCGCGCAGTGCTTCATCTACTGATTTCGAGCCTAGTTCAGAGATAGCTATATCTTTGCAAAATGATGGTGCCCAGTCAGCGCCGAATGAGAGTTCAATTCGCTCACGTAAGTCTGAGATGCGCATTTAAAAGAGAGTGCGCTCAACTAATAACGCTGCTTCATCGGCAGATTGCGCAGGCGTAATTGGTGCTAAAACTTGCGACTTTAACCAAGCCACAGCCAGAGACGTGCAAACATCGAGTTTAGTAATGTCCAAAATCGCTGCATGAAATTCCAGCCATAGTGGATTAGCGCTATCGGTTAACGCAAAGGCAAGCGCAGTTGGATCACTTAATCGCATCATCTTTAAGGATTCATCGCCAGATATTTCTAGAGATAAACGCTCTAGAACTGCAGCCGGTGTTCCAATACTTTTCATTAACTCTTTCAATCGAATTAATTCGCTAGCTAACAAAGCTTGAACTACTGCGTTCTTGTCGCGGTAATGGTTGTAAAGAGTGGCGCGAGAGACTTGAGATTCAGCTGAAATATCAATCATCGATGTTGCAGTTAAACCTTTTTGGGCAATCAAAGATTTTGTGGTGGAAAGAATTGCTTCTTCAGTGCGACGATGTATTGCACCCTGACGTTGGTAAGTGGGTGCGTTATTAAGCGGCGTCAACGACGGTCAACTTGATGGCTTCGCGTGATGAAATATCGCGAGAGACATCTGAGATAACACTCGAAAGAGTTAGGCCAAGTGCGGAACAAATTGAATTTAGAAGTTCAGAAGATGCTTCTTTTTGACCGCGTTCAACTTCTGATAAGTAACCAAGTGAGACACGAGCATCACGAGCAACATCGCGAAGTGTGCGACCTTGTGAAGTGCGAGCGTCACGAAGAGATTGACCAACGCTGGTGCGTAGTAGAACGACCATTGCAGCGCCCCCTTCGAATTAAGTGTTGCAGTTACAGTGTCTTAAGGATACGGGCAAATGCCGCAATTGCACCTGCAATTGTTGCGTTTCGAACAATTTCACGCGTGCCAGATAGTTCTAATTGCAAAGTCTGCGAAATCGGGCCAGCAATGGCAACCCATACGGTGCCGGCGGCAACCCCAGCGGATGGGCCAGGGCCGGCTACCCCAGTAGTTGAGATCGACCAGGTCGAATCCATTAAATCCTTAGCGCCACCGGCCATAGCGGCGGCAACTTCCTCGCTAACAACTCCGAATTCAGAAATCAATTCAGCCGGAATTTTTAGGAGCGAGATCTTGATCTGCGATTGATACGCT
This sequence comes from Candidatus Nanopelagicaceae bacterium, assembly GCA_965267915.1. Lineage (GTDB taxonomy): Bacteria > Actinomycetota > Actinomycetes > Nanopelagicales > Nanopelagicaceae > Planktophila. The sequence goes on from OZ254153.1 coordinate 865,138, forward strand.
GTTATCGAACCTTTAAATACTTCAGATGAGCCAGGTAGCGAAGACAGAGCTTCAGCCAATCCCCCGCCAGTAAGTGATTCAGCAACGCAAATACTTTCGCCGCGTTGGCGCAAGATCGTCAAAATATCAATTAAACCCGCAAACTCCTCTTTCATTTCAGCGCAGCTCGCACATAGTAGAAGCCAGTGCCAAGTGTCAGCGCAATCGCGACATACATAAACCCATCGCGGAACCAATATAGCGAAGATGAAATTGGCATCACATAAAAACCAACTCCGAATCCTTGGAACATGGCTTTTAGTTTTCCGCCACGGTTAGCTGGAATAACTCCACGCTTGATGACTGCAAGCCGGAATAAAGTTATAAAAACTTCGCGACTCAAAATCACAATTGTGATCCACCAGGGCATGCGATCTAATATTGAAAGCGAGATCATCGCAGTTGCAATCATGGCTTTATCTGCAACTGGATCTAGAAACTTACCAAGTTCGGTAACCGAATTGCGGCTACGCGCTAACTTTCCATCTAGAACATCAGTCATTCCAATTAGAAAGAAGATAACCCAAGCAATCCATTGCCAAGTTTGATCATCGCCACCGTTTTTAAATATGGCATAGGCGCCTAAAGGCAAAAATAAAATGCGGGCAATTGTTAAGGCGTTAGGCAAGTTAAGTTCTTTACTCATGGAATTAACCAATTGCCTCAGCGACTAAATCAGCGCCTAAAGAATCTACGACCACGCCCTTAACATACTGGCCGACTTTAAATGAAGTTCCAATGAATGAAGTAGTGCCATCTACTTCGGGGCCCTGATGATCTGCGCGCCCTTCTTGTAAATCAGCATCTTCGATCAAGACAATAACTTCCTCGCCAATTCTTGATGCGGCGCGATCAGATACCCAGTTATCAGCCAATGATGAAAGGGTTTCTACGCGTTGCTTAATTACTTCTTCAGGCAACTTATCAGCTAGCGCAAGTGCCTCGGTATTGTCTTCATCGCTATAACCAAAGACGCCGATGGCATCGAGTTTGGCTTTGCTTAAAAATTCGACTAATTCGTTGAAATCTTCTTCGGTTTCACCAGGAAAACCCACGATGAAGTTAGAGCGAATGCCAGCAGTTGGTGACAGGGCTCGAATTTGTGAGATTAAGTGCAGGAATTTTTCGTTATCGCCAAATCGACGCATACGTCTTAGAACGCTGGCGCTACTGTGTTGGAAACTTAAGTCGAAATAATGTGAGACCTTCTCGGTTGCAATCATGGCTTGCAATAATGAAGGTCGCATTTCAGCTGGCTGTAGATATGAAAGACGAACTCTTTCTACACCTGGGATTGCGACTAGCTCAGGTAGAACTTTCTCCATCAAAGTTAAGTCGCCCAGATCTTTTCCGTAAGAAGTTGTATTTTCACTAACTAAGAAGAGTTCTGTTGCACCGGTTTCGGCTAACCAATGTCCTTCTTCAATTACTTCGGTTGGACGACGTGAAACGAATGCGCCACGGAAATAAGGTATCGCGCAGAAAGAACAACGACGGTCACAGCCAGTTGCAATCTTCAACGGTGCCCAAGGTGTATCGGTTAAACGTTTACGTGGCGCAATTTCTAACGTCTCATCGCGTTTTGCAGCACGTTCAACTGGCGAGATTGGTAGCAATGCTCGGCGATCACGTGGCGTGTGAGCTACATGAGAATTACCGGCAACGATTGATTGCAATCGTGCAGAAATATCTTGGTAATCATCAAAACCTAAAATCGCATCTGCTTCAGGAAGGGCTGCGGCTAATTCGGCGCCATAACGCTCGGCCATGCAGCCAACAGCCACAACTGCGCGGGTAACTCCGTGGCCCTTTAGTGAATTCGCTTCAAGTAGGGCATCGACAGAATCCTTTTTAGCCGATTCAATAAAGCCGCAAGTATTAACTAAGGCAACTTCAGCGCTTTCAACGTCGTCAACTAAAGTCCAGCCATCGGCTAATAGTCGGCCAGCGAGTTCTTCGGAGTCGACTTCATTGCGGGTACACCCCAAAGTTACGACTGCTACCGTGCGCTTCATTGCGCTGATCTTACTTTATTTGGCTAGTCAGCGTTGTATGTAAGGTTTACAACCTCACCATCGGCACCAATCGAGCCAACACTTTTACCATTAACGCTGATATCAACCCCACCAGCATTGCCTACTCGCAAATTAACTTGTTTTGCCTCAATAAATCGCTTGTTATCGCCTTTGCGAATTTGTCCTGAGAATATTTGGGTTCCATTTTCATCGGTTGCAAATAGCCAGGTCGTACCCCTGGTTGCACGTATATCTACAGTTACTTTATCTGCAGCGATTGGCGCAGAAGATTCAGAAATTGAGGGAGAAACTGAAGGTGACTCTGAAGATGAAATTGATGGCGCAATCGCAACTGGCTCCTGGCCATCATTTAAATTACTAAAGATGATTTGTGCGCCACCGAATAGAATTAGCGCAGCAAGTGAGCCAGCTGCTAAAACTTTCCATGAAAGATGCTTCGGTTCTTGATAAGGCATCGTTACATTGTTTTCGCTAAGCAGTTCGCGGATTGGTTTTTGTGGCGCTACAACTTCAGTTTCAAAAATATCTAAGAAGATTCGTTCGTCGATCTGGAGCTTGGTTGCAATATTTCTTAAGTGGCCTCGGGCATAAGTTTCGCCACCACACTTTTTGAAATTATCATCTTCCATTTCGCGCAATAACGATCCTGGAATATTTGTCATTTTTGATAAATCTTCAATTGACAGGCGCGCAGCAGTTCGTGACTTAGTAATCAAGGCACCGAGTGACATATTTACTCACCTATTACTGCTAGAAGTACAAATCAGGAAAGTTAAGGCTAACCCCTAAAGGCGCAATTGCGATAGCCCAAGGGTGATATTCAGGGATAGATAGCCCTTGTTATCACCCCATCTAGAGGGGCCAGTGCCTTAATTTAGTAATCGCGAATAGTTGCCAGAACTGAATCTAACTCATCTGGCTTAACTAAAACTGTGCGCGCCTTAGAGCCTTCAGATGGGCCAACTATTCCGCGAGATTCCATTAGATCCATTAAGCGACCAGCTTTTGCAAACCCAACTCGTAACTTACGCTGCAGCATTGAAGTTGAACCAAATTGAGTTCCGACAACTAATTCAATTGCTTGCAAAAGAATATCTAAGTCATCGCCAATTTCTCTGTCACCCGTCTTAGTAGGTGCTGCTACCGCAGTTACATCTGTGCGATAACGCGGAGCAAGTTGCTTTTTGACGTGACCTGTTACTGCTTCGATTTCACGTTCGGAAACATAGGCGCCCTGAATACGAATCGCGCGGCTGGCACCCATTGGAATAAAGAGACCGTCGCCTTGCCCAACTAATTTTTCAGCTCCTGGAGTATCAAGAATGACTCGACTGTCGGCAAGTGAGCTGGTTGCAAAAGATAGCCTTGAGGGAACGTTGGCTTTAATCAAACCAGTTACAACATCAACTGATGGACGCTGTGTTGCAAGTACCAAGTGAATACCGGCCGAACGAGCTAACTGAGTAATACGCACTACTGATTCTTCAACCTCGCGAGCGGCAACCATCATGAGGTCGGCTAACTCATCGATAATTACCAACAGATATGGATACGGTTCAAGTTTGCGATCACTACCAGGCGGCGGAACTACTTTGCCAGCACGTACCGCTTTATTGAAATCATCGATATGGCGGAAACCAAATGTTGCTAAATCTTCATAACGTAGGTCCATCTCGCGTACTACCCAAGTCAGTGCATCTGCAGCTTTCTTTGGATTGGTGATAATTGGCGTGATCAAGTGCGGAATGTTTTCGTAAGCCGTTAATTCAACCCGCTTTGGATCGATCAGAACTAGGCGTACTTCATCAGGTGTGGCACGCATAAGAATTGAAACAATCATGGCGTTGATCATGGAAGATTTACCAGCACCAGTTGCGCCCGCTACAAGTAGGTGCGGCATCTTGGCTAAGTTGGCGCAAACAAAGTTACCTTCAACATCTTTGCCTAGCGCAACCAACATTGGGTGATGATCTTGGCCAGCGACGCTAGAGCGCATTACATCGCCCAGGGCCACAATCTCGCGGTCAGCATTTGGAATTTCAATACCGACAGCTGACTTACCTGGAATTGGCGAAAGGATGCGCACATCACTACTTGCGACGGCGTACGAAATATTCTTTGAGAGCGCAGTAATTCGTTCGACCTTAACTGCGTTTCCTAGTTCAACTTCATAGCGAGTTACTGTTGGGCCGCGCATGAATCCAGTTACCTGCGCATCGATTTCAAATTGGGAAAAAACTTCAGTCAATGCGGCAACCACAGTTTCATTTGCTTTGCTCTTAGCTTTTGCAGCAGGGCCAAGTCGGAGCAAATCTTGCGAAGGCAGTTCATAAATTGCATCGCTCGAGAGCATCAATTGCTCTGGGCGCGCGGTGCTGGCAGGTGGAGGTGTAGTAGTCGGCGGCGTAACTATCGCTACCGGAACTTCTACCGTGAATTCTTCGTCAAAACTCTCTTCATCTAACTCTTCATCATCATCATCATCTTGGTGCTTATTCCATTCGGCAACAACCGGTGATTCAAAAGGTGGCGTATCAGTAACTTCGAACTCTTCTTCGCTGCGATCTGGGCGTTTGGACTTTAACCAGATAAAGGTATTTTTGATTCGAGTTACTACAGATGTAACTGGCGTTGCAGTAGTAACTAGTAGACCAAAGCAAAATAATAAAATTAGGACTGGGTAAGCCAATACCGAAGTCATCAGGGCAACTAGCGGCTGTGAGATTCCGTAGCCAAGCCATCCCCCGCCTTGATGCATGGCGGTAGTGCCAGTGCCTTCAGATCCATTTAATAAGTGGGCGATTCCAGTTGAGCTCAGTAGCAAAGCTAGAGTTCCGACAACAATGCGACCAGTTGCTGCTTTTTCTTGTGGTGAATTAAAGAAACGATATGCAAAATACCCCAGAACAAGTGGCGTGAAAATTCCGATGCGGCCAAATCCACCATAGAAGAAACTTGCCAAGGCATGGCCAACAATATTTCCGGCATCAAACCAAGTGCCCGCTGCTGCCAGAATCGCAAAGATTAATAAGAGAAAAGCAAAACCATCACGCTGATGTGCCGGGTCTAAATCTTTGGCACCCTTTGCAACCAGTCGAATCGATTTACCCAAGAATTTGGCCAAGGTACGCCAGATTGCAGAGAGGCCACGCAGAATTGAACTGCCGATGCCGCCGCTTTTTGAACGTGTTTTCTTCTTTGCCATAACTGCCTAAGCCTAAAGGTTTAGTAAAACCCGATATGTCAGGCGCGCCGCGCTATACCTCAATGACCACGGGCACAATCATCGGGCGGCGACGATGTTTTCCGCCGACCCAACTACCAATCGTGCGACGAACTACTTGGGAAAGTTGGTGGGTGCCATTAATGCCATCAGCGACTGCTCTTGTTAAAGCTTTTTCAATTTCTAATTTAACGCCATCAAATAAGGATTCATCTTCATTAAAGCCACGGGCATGAATATCAGGCCCGGCCACAATTTTTCCACTTTGCGCATCTATAACAACCACCACTGAGATGAAACCTTCTTCACCCAAGATGCGACGATCTTTCAAGGAATCCTCTGTAATGTCACCGATGCTCTGGCCATCTACATAGACAAAACCGCATGGCACACTGCCAACAACTTGGGCTTCATGATCAATTAGATCAACCACGATGCCATTTTCAATCACAATAGTGTTTTTGCGCGGCACCCCAGTTGCAATTGCCAACTCAGCATTTGCTCGTAAATGGCGCCATTCGCCATGAACTGGCATTACATACTTTGGTTTCACGATGTTGTAGCAATAGGTGAGTTCGCCTGCAGCTGCGTGCCCAGATACATGCACCATTGCATTAGCTTTGTGAACAACTTTGGCACCAAAACGAGTTAGCTCATTAATAATTCGAAAGACTGAATTTTCATTTCCTGGAATCAATGATGATGCCAAAATTACGGTGTCACCATCGCCGACGCGAATTTGATGATCACCATTAGCCATGCGGGACAAAGCCGCGAGTGGTTCACCTTGCGAACCAGTACAGATTAAAACCACATTGTCATCGTAGGCATCTAAATCTTTGGCATCAAAGACGATGCCATCTGGCACATTTAAAAATCCCATATCCTGTGCGATTTTCATGTTACGGACCATCGAGCGACCTATAAACGCAACCTTGCGCTTGTGTTCGTGTGCGGTATCAATAATTTGTTGCACTCTATGAATGTGAGATGAGAAGGTCGCAGTTATGACTCGACGTTTAGTGCTTCGAAAAACTCGATCCAGGGCAGGCATAATTTCGCGTTCAGATGGCGTGAAACCTGGAACATCGGCATTAGTTGAATCAACCAAGAAAATATCTACGCCCGCTTCACCCAATCGTGCAAATGCCGGTAAATCAGTTATGCGCCCATCTAGCGGTAATTGATCCATTTTAAAGTCACCAGTGTGCAGAACTGTGCCAGCTTGAGTATGAATCGCGACTGCAAGCGCATCTGGAATCGAGTGATTGACTGCAACAAACTCAACTGAGAACGGCCCAATATCTTCAATATCGCCTTCTTTAACTTCGCGAGTTAGCGGTGAGATTCGATGTTCTTTTAACTTAGCCGAAATCAACGCAATTGTTAAAGCTGATCCGTAAATTGCGATATCTCCGCGCTCACGCAAAAGGTATGGGACTGCGCCAATATGATCTTCATGGCCATGCGTTAAGACAATGCCAATTACATCATTTAGGCGATCACGGATGTAAGAAAAGTCCGGCAAAATTAAATCAATTCCAGGTTGGTTCTCTTCGGGAAAAAGAACACCGCAGTCAACAATAAGTAGTTTTCCGTTGGTTTCAAAAACGGTCATGTTGCGACCTATTTCAGCTAGTCCACCAAGGGCAACAATGCGCAGCCCGCCAGCAACTAATTTGCTAGGTGTACCTAATTCAGGATGCGGATGATTCATAGATTAAACGGCAACGCCACCGGCGCGCAGATCTTCGCGCAATTGCGCAATCTGAGCTTCGGTTGCATCTACTAATGGAAGTCGAGTGATGCCGCCAGGAAGCCCCATTAAATTTAGGGCGGCTTTAGTGAGGATCGCACCTTGCGTGCGGAAAGTGCCAGTAAATACTGGCAACAACTTCTGATGAATTTCTAGCGCACGACCCGCGTCGCCAGCAAACCAAGCATCAAGCATCGCTTTGAGATCTTTACCAACTGTATGACCGCAGACTGAAACGAATCCAACTGCGCCCACTGAAAGAAACGGTAAATTTAGAATGTCATCGCCAGAATAAACTGGAATTCCGCAACGCTTAATTACCCAAGAAGTTGCGGCGATATTTCCTTTGGCATCTTTGAGAGCCACAATATTTTTATGTTCAAATAAGCGCACAATTGTGTCGGATTCGATTTCAACACCCGTACGACCAGGGATGTCGTACATCATTAAAGGCAGATCAGTTGCATCAGCCACAGCTCTGAAGTGCGCTTCGATACCAGCTTGAGGTGGCTTGTTGTAATAAGGAGTTACAACTAATAACCCATCAGCCCCAGCTTCGGCTGTGCGCTTTGCCTGATTGATTGAGTATTCAGTTTCATTATCGCCCGCGCCAGAGATAACTTTTATTTTAGGGCCAACCGTTGATTTAACAACTTTGATGATCTCGATTTTTTCAGAAGACTTTGTAGTTGGCGCTTCGCCGGTAGTGCCGTTTACCGCAATGGCGTCGTGGCCGGTTTCAACTAAATGTTGAGCCAGCTTGGCAACGCCATCCCAATCGACTGAACCATCTTTACTAAATGGGGTCACCATTGCCGTGATCATGCGGCCAAATGGAGCGTCGATTGCCATACGCGTAACCTTACCCGTTTTAAGGAGTAACTCGTCCTGATTTCTCGAAGGCAGCATGGGTTAATGGCATTAATCGGGCAAATTCGACTTCCATTTTCTCAGCCACCATCTCAATTTCGCGTTGTGGGTAGCTTGGGAAATGTGACCCTTCGCGGGCGGTGCGAAGTGAAAGGAAATTCATTAAAGCGCGGGCATTCATCGTTACATACATTGATGAATAAAGTCCGACCGGTAGAACAGCGCGAGCAACTTCGCGAGCAATGCCAGCATCTAACATCACTTGATATTGCTTATAAGCCAAGATGTAAGACTCTTTCATGGCCGCTTGAGTTATTTCAAGTTGCTCTTGGGTGCCATCAACAAATGTGTATGAGCCAGCTTTTCCGATTTGAATTAATTTACGATCGGCATCTGGAATGTAAAAAACTGGCGAGAGTTCGCGATAGCGACCACTCTCTTCGTTATATGAAGCAATGCGGTGACGCATAAATTCGCGGAAGACAAAAATTGGCGCTGAAATAAAGAAGGTCATCGAAGTGTGCTCGAATGGTGAACCGTGACGTTCGCGAGCTAAATAATTGATCAACCCAGCCGAACGTGCTGGGTCTTCGCCGATCTCATCGAGTGATTGCTCGCCCGCGGTAGATACGCGCGCTGCCCAAATTACATCGGCATCGCTAGCGCTGGCTTTCACCAATTCAACTGTCATGTCACTTCGGAAGATAATTTCGGCGTTTCTGGGCGATTCTGTGCTCATGAGGCGACCCTATCTAGCCTCTTGCGCGCGGTTGTGGATTTCTACGGCAGAATGTCCGCGTGTCCAAACTCAACCGAATCTCATCGCTTAACGGGCCCACCCTTCGCGATTCGCTCAGCGTCTCCTTGACCGTTGGCGCATATGGAGTGGCTTTTGGTGCTGCCGCTGTGGCAAATGGGTTTTCGGTTCTGCAAAGTTGCTTGCTCTCACTACTGACTTTTTCTGGTGCATCGCAATTCGCAGTTGTTGGCGTTTTAGGTGCTGGCGGAACTGCGGTAAGTGGAATTGCCACCGCTTCCCTACTCGGAATTCGTAATGGTTTATATGGCGTGATCATGGCGCCTCGGTTAAAAGTTAGAGGTTTTAAGCGAATTGTTGCAGCGCAGGTAACTATCGATGAATCAACGGGCGTCGCACTTGGCCAAGAAGTTCGCAGCCCTGAAGCTATGCGCCAGGGCTTTTGGTTAACTGGTTTTGGCGTATTTATCTTCTGGAATTTATTTACGCTAGCTGGCGCGCTTGGCGCACAAGCAATGGGTGATATTCGCGCTTGGGGTTTAGATTCCGCAGTCCCGGCCGCATTTCTAGGTTTAGTTTGGCCGCGACTTAAATCAAATAGCGATCGCGCACTTGCAATTGGTTGTGCAGTATTTGCAATTGCAATGACGCCAATCTTGCCAGCAGGGTTACCGATTATCGCAACTGCATTTATTGCCGTAGCAGTTGGGTTGCGTAGATGAACCAATATTGGATTGCCGTAATCGGCACCAGCGCGATTGCATTTGCTCTGAAATACAGTGGGCACTCGGTTCCAGAAAAATGGTTATCTCACCCAAGGATTCAGCGAGTAAATGCGCTGATTCCGATTGCGCTTCTTAGCGCATTAGTTGCTGCACAGACTTTCACCGAGAAAAGTAAGCTGATGATTGATCACCGATTACTTGGTTTATCAGTTGCAATTATCGCATTACTTCTTAAGGCACCGTTTCCGGTCGTTGTGCTTTCAGCAGCAATCAGTTCGGCGCTGCTTTACAATTTAAATAATTGAGAGAGACTTTAGTTTTTCGGTAAGAGCGATATCTGATGGCTCAGTTAAATGTGTGCCATCTTGGAAAACAATTACCGGAATCGACTTAGCGCCGCCATTGATCTCGATGACTTTATCTGCAGCCGTTAAATCAGCTTCAACATCAATCTTGGTCCATTCAACGCCGAGTTCATTTAAAAGTCGCTCTGAACGACGGCAATCGCCACACCAGTCAGCGCCATACATAACAATCTGATCTTTAGACATTTTTATCCCCTTACATAAACTTATCTAGGCCATGTGTTAGGCCTGGATTTTTTACAACACTTCGAACACCTAGTAATACACCTGGCATAAAGCCGGCACGATCGAGTGAATCATGGCGAATAGTTAGCGTTTCGCCTAGCCCACCCAAAATAACTTCTTGATGCGCAACTAAGCCACGCACGCGAACTGAATGCACTGGCACATCTCCAACTAAGGCACCTCGAGCACCATCTAGGGCTGTGTTGGTTGCATCGGGCATCGCTGCCAAACCGGCCGCTTTACGAGCATCGCTCATTAACTGTGCCGTGCGTGCTGCAGTGCCGCTTGGTGCATCAACTTTTGCCGGGTGGTGTAGTTCAACAATTTCGGCAGATTCAAAGTAACGAGCTGCCTTTGCCGCAAACTCCATCATGAGTACTGCGCCAATTGCAAAGTTAGGTGCAATCAAAACGCCGACTTTAGGATGCGCTTTCAAATCAGCTACTAGCTTGGCAATCTTTTGATCATCAAAACCAGTTGTACCAACTACGGCGTTAATGTCATTTGCAATTAAGAAATCTAAATTAGCCATTACAGAATCTGGCGTAGTGAAATCAACAACTACTTCAGCGCCATGCTTAACTAATTCTTCAAGTGAATCACCAAGATCAAGGGCAGCAACTAGTTCGAGGCCGTCGGCATCATTTACTGCGCGCACAACTTCAGCGCCCATGCGACCTTTAGCGCCTAGAACACCAACCTTGATCATTTCGATCCCCCGTTGCGAAGTACTTTTTCAAATTTACGTAAATCCTTATGTGGACCCACTACGGCAAGCGTAGGCGATTTGGTCAAGAACTCGCTGGCAACAGCCCGTACTTCATCTGGGGTTACGCGGGCAATTGATTTCAAAATATCGTCAAAACTCATAATTTCGCCGTAAACGATCTCGCTCTTGCCGATTCGGCTCATGCGTGAGCCAGTATCTTCTTGGCTTAGAACTAGCGAACCACGAACTGCGCCTTTAGCGCGATCGATTTCTTCATGCGTTAAACCATGGTTTACGACATCGACTAAAACTTCTTGGATAATTTCAATAACTTCAACTGATTTGGCTGGATTACAACCTGCATAAAAACCAAGAACTCCAGTGCCGGCGAATTGTTGGGCATAGGCATAAACCGAATAAGCCAAGCCGCGCTTTTCACGAATCTCTTGGAATAAACGAGATGACATTCCGCCACCGAGAGCTGAAGCCATAACGCCCATTGCAAATCTACGTTCATCGCTGCGAGCAACGCCTTCAAGGCCGTAGAACATATGTGATTGCTCAGTCTTGCGATAAATGCTGCCAACTGCTTGCTGATTACGAGGCTTAACTAAAGTATTTTCGCGCAAGACCGGAGCTGCATGGCTATCTAGATAACCATCGCGAGATAAAGCTTTTTCAATCGCCGCGACGACTTTTTTATGTTTGATGTTTCCAGCAACTGCAACCACTAAGTTTTCGGGTAAATACTTCTTTTTGTAGTAGTTAAAAACAGTATTACGGCTCATCCCCTTGATTGATTCAACAGTGCCAAGAATTGGGCGCCCTACTGGAATATCGCCATAATAAGTATCGCTAAATAAATCATGAACTAGGTCGCTCGGATCATCATCGCGCATTGCGATCTCTTCGAGAACTACTTTGCGTTCGGCATCAACATCTGCTGCTGTTACTAGCGATGAAGTAATCAAGTCAGCTAAAACATCAATTGCCATAGGTAAATCGTTATCGATTACTCGAGCATAGAAACAGGTGTATTCCTTGCTCGTAAAAGCATTCATTTCGCCGCCAACTGCTTCAATGGAAGATGAAATCTCCATCGCAGTGCGGGTAGATGTGCCCTTGAAAAGTAAGTGCTCTAGAAAGTGAGAAGCCCCAGCAGATGCCGGGGTTTCATCACGTGAACCGATATTTATCCAGATTCCGACCGCGGCGCTGCGTACCGAAGATACTTCTTCAGTAACGATACGCAGACCGCTAGGTAGAACTGTGCGACGTACTGACATTATTCGGCGCTTGGAACGCTTCCGTCTTCAAGAACTGGAACCAATGAAAGCTTGCCCTTAGGGTCAATCTCACCGATCTCAACTTGAATCTTGTCGCCAACCTTCATAACTTCTTCAAGGTTTTCGATGCGCTTTCCGCCATGCATCTTGCGAATCTGCGAAACATGCAGCAAGCCATCTTTGCCTGGCATAAGAGATACGAATGCACCGAATGCAGCTAGCTTCACAACGGTACCTAAGTAGCGCTCGCCAACTTCTGGCATCTGTGGGTTAGCAATTGCATTGATCTGCGCACGAGCAGCTTCAGCAGCTGGACCGTTTGTTGCGCCGATATAAATTGTGCCGTCATCTTCGATTGAGATCTCTGCGCCAGTTTCATCTTGAATCTGGTTAATGATCTTGCCCTTAGGCCCGATAACTGCACCAATTTGATCAACTGGAATCTTGACCGAGATGATGCGAGGAGCGTATTGGCTCATCTCATCTGGAGCATCGATTGCTTCATTCATAACATCGAGAATCGCAAGACGCGCTTCCTTAGCTTGAAGAAGTGCGCCAGCAAGAACTGATGCAGGAATACCGTCGAGCTTGGTATCTAGTTGAAGAGCTGTGATGAAATCTTTGGTACCGGCAACTTTAAAGTCCATATCGCCGAATGCATCTTCTGCACCCAAGATATCGGTCAAAGCTACGTACTCAACTTTTCCATCAACATCATCTGAGATCAGACCCATTGCGATACCAGCGACTGGCGCCTTTAGTGGCACGCCAGCGTTAAGCATTGCAAGAGTTGATGCACAAACAGAGCCCATTGATGTTGAACCGTTTGAGCCAAGTGCTTCAGATACCTGACGAATTGCATATGGGAATTCTTCGCGAGTTGGAAGAACTGGAATCAATGCGCGCTCTGCAAGTGCACCGTGGCCGATTTCGCGACGCTTAGGTGTACCAACACGACCGGTCTCACCAGTTGAATATGGTGGGAAGTTGTAGTTGTGCATATAACGCTTGTGATTTTCTGGATTTAAAGTATCTAGCTGTTGTTCCATCTTCAACATATTCAAAGTAGTGATACCCAAGATCTGAGTTTCGCCACGTTCGAAGATTGCTGAACCGTGAACGCGAGGAATAACTTCAACCTCAGCAGATAGCGCACGGATATCGCGAAGACCGCGACCATCAATACGAATCTTGTCACGCAATACGCGCTGACGAACTAGTTTCTTAGTCAGTGACTTGAAAGCTGCAGGAACTTCTTTTTCGCGGCCTTCAAAAGCTGCGCCAACAGTTTCCTTAGTCGAAGCAGAAATTGCATCAATTGCAGTTTCGCGCTCTTGCTTGCCAGCGATTGTTAGCGCCTTTGCAAGATCAGCTGATGCGTGAGCTGAAACAGCTTCGAAAACATCTGACTGATAATCAAGGAAGACTGGGAATTCCGCAGTTGGCTTAGCGGCTTTAGCTGCAACCTTTAGCTGAGCATCGCAAAGTGCCTTGATAAATGGCTTTGCAGCCTCAAGACCTTGGCTAACGATTTCCTCAGTTGGTGCGCCTTGACCTGACTTAACTAATTCAATGGTCTTAGAAGTAGCTTCGGCTTCAACCATCATGATTGCAACATCGTCACCAATTACGCGACCGGCAACAACCATGTCAAAGACTGCATCTGCAACCTCTGAGTGATTTGGGAAAGCAACCCATTGACCATCAATTAAAGCAACGCGAACGCCACCGATTGGGCCTGAGAATGGCAAACCTGCTAATTGTGTTGACATTGATGCTGCGTTGATCGCAAGTACGTCGTACATATGATCAGGATCAAGTGCCATTACAGTAATTACGATTTGAACTTCATTGCGAAGTCCCTTTACGAATGATGGACGCAATGGGCGATCGATTAAACGGCAAGTAAGAATCGCATCTTCTGATGGACGTCCTTCGCGACGGAAGAATGATCCTGGAATACGACCAACTGCATACATTTTTTCTTCAACATCTACTGTCAAAGGGAAGAAATCGAATTGATCCTTCGGTGACTTTGATGCAGTTGTTGCTGAGAAGATCATGGTTTCGTCGTTCATGTAAACCGCTGCAGCTCCTGCTGCTTGACGAGCTAGTCGTCCGGTTTCGAAACGGATCTCTTTCTTTCCAAACTTTCCATTGTCGATTACGGCAACGGCTGATGTTACGTCTTGACCCTCCATGGGTCGCTCCTGTTCTTGACTACACGCATCAAGAGAATAATGAATCTTCGATCGAAGTTCACGCAGCTTCTAATTAGAAACTAGTTTCTGCGGAAACCACTACCGAGGACCATTTCCCTCGGTGGAGTCAGGCTAAATTAACGGCGAATACCGAGTTTTTCGATAATCGCTCTGTAACGCGCAATATCTGTCTTTGCAAGGTACTGCAAGATACGACGACGCTGACCAACCAAAAGTAGTAGACCACGACGGTTGTGGTGATCATGAGGGTTGGTCTTGAGGTGAGTTGTGATGTCCTCGATGCGCTTTGAAAGCAAAGCAACCTGCGCTTCTGGGCTTCCGGTGTCGGTAGCTGAAGTGCCGTACTTAGCAATGATTTCTTTCTTTACTTCTGGTGTTAATGCCATTTCTGACGCTCCTTGTTAGTTACCGCCACGATGGCTTCCGGTTTGATACACGGAAGCTCTACTTCTCGTTGGACAGAGCAAAGGTTACCAGCGTGAGCGTGAGGGGCGAAATCGAGGCAAATCCCCGCTCAGGTTGGCAGGATCTTTAGGCCTCGGTCAGTTTTCGAGCTAGATCGCAATCTTTCTTCATCTGCTCTAGCAGCGGCTCGAGACCATCGAATTTTAAGGTCTCGCGCAAATGCCAACCGAATTCGATCGTGGCATCTTGATCATAAAGTTCGAGTCCAATTTGATCGATGGCATATGCCTCAACTTGGCGACCACGAACACCGGCAAAAGTTGGATTAGTGCCGATTGAAATTGCGGCCGACCATCGATTAATTCCAACTGTTAACCAACCAGCATAAATACCATCGGCTGGAATCGTTTGACCTTCAATCTTTCCTAAGTTGGCAGTTGGGTATCCGATCTCACGACCACGTGCTTCGCCATGAACTACTACCCCATCAAGGCGATGTGGTCTTGTTAAAAGCAAGCGAGCAGTTTCAACATCTCCGGCTGTAATTGCGGCACGAATTCTGGTCGAGGAAAATATTTCGTCATCATCGGCTTTCAAATCTAAATCATGAACATTAAATTCTGGGTACGCCTTAAGAGTTTCCACATTGCCGGCAGCTTTATGGCCATAAGTAAAGTTTGCGCCAACGATCACATCGCCGGAATCTAACTGTTTAATCAAGATTTGATTAACGAAATCTTCAGGTGACATGGCCGCAAACTTTTCATCAAATTTCATAACTGCGACTTGATCTGCGCCATGAATCTTTAACAAGACAACGCGATCTGCCAAGGTAGTTAAAAGAGTGGGTGCGCGATCTGGCGCAAAGACAGTTGTTGGATGTGGATCAAAAGTTAAGGCGATTATTTTGCGGCCATCGGCAATTTCTTTGGCGCGATCAAGAATGCTCTGGTGGCCTTTATGCACGCCATCAAAGACTCCGATTACGACCACGTTGCTCATTGCGCAAATTATGACACTTCAGTTAACTGCAGCAAAAACTGCAATCGGAAGTGCCTTGCCCTCCTTATTCTGTAATAAGGCTAAAACTTCATCAGTACTAGAAATTGCCGCAGTGATTTCTTCATTGCTATTGGCCGCTAGTGCACGACCGAAGGAAAGTTCAGTTGCTTCATCTGCGGATACTGCACGCACAGCAAAAGTTGCGCGTGCTACATCGGCCATTGTGAGCGGTGTGAAATCCTGGGCTTTAAGAGCGGCAATCGAAACGGTGCGATCAAGGCCAAAGCCTGCGACCCGGGTGCGACGCAATTTATTGAGGTGTCCCCCAACCCCAAGGGCTGCGCCACAATCACGCGCAATTGCTCTAATAAATGTTCCGGCTGAACATGTCACATCTATATCTACTTCAATGCGGTTTTCAACTCGGCGAATTTCTAGAATTTCTAAATTTGAAATTGTTACTTCGCGAGCAGGTAGCTCAAATACTTCACCAGCTCGCACTCGAGCATGAGCACGTTCGCCATCTACTTTAACTGCAGATACTGAACTTGGTCGCTGTGCAATGGTGCCGCGCATTTTGGCTAATTCATTTTCAATGGCTGCATCAGTTATAGCTGAAACATCAGCAGTTGAAATAACTTCACCTTCGTGATCATCAGTGATTGTTGCAGCACCTAGAACTACGGTTGCCAGATATGACTTGTCGCCATTGGTTACATATTGCAGTAATCGAGTGCCATTACCGAAACCTAAAACTAGTACGCCAGTAGCCATTGGATCAAGTGTGCCGGCATGGCCTACTTTGCGAGTATTTAGTGCTCGTCGTCCCATTGCCACAACATCATGGCTAGTCATGGCTGGATCTTTATCAACTACTAAAAATCCGTTTGCAATCACAACTCTTCTGCTTCAAATTTAGGTTTATCAGGAATTATCTTCGGTTGCTTATAGGCATCTTCGCCTGCGGCATAAGTTGCTTGCGCACGAAGTACCGCAACTTGGGCATCTTGCGCGCGAACTTTATCGAGCAGTGAGTCCATTTCTTGTGCGCTCTCGGGCAAGCTATCCAAGTGAAACTCTAGGCTCGGGGTTATGCGAGTCTGCAGTTCGTGCCCAACAGCTGAGCGAATCATTCCTTTGGCACTTTCCAGTGCTGCAGCCGTTGAAGCGCGTTGATCTTCATCGCCAAGTACGGTGTAGAAAATCGAGGCACTTTGCAGATCGCCAGTAACCCGCGCATCAGTAATTGTGACGAAACCTAAGCGAGGATCTTTAATCTTCGACTCAAGTAACTGTGCCACAACCACTTTGATGCGATCGGCTACTTTTTGACTGCGATGTGATTGGCCCATAATTACGCGCGCTTCTTCTCGCGCATCTCAAAGACCTGAATCATGTCGCCAACTGTAATTTCCTTCATATTGCCAAGTCCGATACCGCACTCGAAGCCTTCCTTAACTTCGGTTGCATCGTCCTTAAAGCGCTTCAAGGAATCAATAGTTAGGTCATCAACTAGAACTTCGCCGTTGCGCAAGATACGTGCCTTTGCGTTACGACGAATTGAGCCATCCTTAACGATTGAACCAGCGATATTTCCAGCCTTAGAAGATTTGAAGATTTCGCGTACTTCAGCATTACCAAGAATGATCTCTTCGTACTCTGGCTTTAACAAGCCCTTGAGTGAAAGTTCGATCTCTTCGATGGCGTTATAAATAACTGAGTAGAAGCGAACTTCGACGCCTTCTTGATCAGCAAAGATTGCAGTTTGTGGTTCGGGCTTAACGTTAAAGCCAATAACTACTGCAGTTGAAGCTGATGCCAATGTGATGTCGCTCTTGGTGATTGCGCCAACGCCACGGTGAATAACGCGTAGATCAACTTCGGCTCCGACATCGAGTTGCATAAGTGCATCTTCGAGGGCTTCAACCGAACCACTAACGTCACCCTTAAGAATGAGGTTAAGTGTTGAGATCTTGGATTGCTCCATGAAGTCTTCAAGAGAGACTTTCTTGCGAGCTTTAGCAAGTTGCGCATTTCGTTCTGCAGCCTGACGCTTTTCGGCAATCTGACGCGCAGTACGGTCTTCGTCGGCAACTAGGAAAGTATCGCCGGCACTTGGCACTGATGTGAAACCAAGAACCTGCACTGGTCGCGATGGACCAGCTTCAGTTACTGCATTTCCATCTTCATCAAGCATCGCACGAACGCGACCGAATGAACCACCAGCAACAATTGCATCGCCGATCTTCAAGGTTCCGCGTTGGATTAATACAGTTGCAACTGGGCCGCGACCACGATCGAGGTGCGCTTCAATCGCAACACCGCGAGCATCATCTTTTGCTACTGCGCGCAAATCAATTGCGGCATCTGCTGTAAGCAAGATTGAATCAATCAGTTGATCGATTCCAAGGCCACCCTTAGCTGAAACATCTACGAATATGGTGTCTCCGCCGTATTCTTCAGCGATCAAGTTGTACTCAGTTAGTTGTTGGCGGACCTTATCTGGGTTCGCACCTTCTTTATCAATCTTGTTAACTGCAACCACGATAGGTACATCGGCAGCTTGGGCGTGGTTTAACGCTTCAATTGTCTGCGGCATGATGCCGTCATCTGCTGCAACCACAAGTACTGCGATATCAGTTACTTTCGCACCACGTGCACGCATAGCGGTGAATGCTTCGTGACCTGGTGTATCAATGAAAGTAATTGCGCGATTTACGCCATCGTGATCATGATGAATTTGGTAGGCACCAATGTGCTGTGTAATTCCGCCAGCTTCTGTCTTTAGAACTTCAGACTTACGGATTGCATCAAGCAAACTGGTCTTACCGTGATCGACGTGACCCATAACAGTTACCACTGGCGGACGCGCAACAAGTAAGTCGGCATCGAGATCGGCAAGTTCTGCACCTAAATCAATATCGAAACCTTGTAATAATTCGCGATCTTCATCTTCGGGGCTAACAATTTGAATGTCATATCCAAGTTGCGCACCAAGAATTTCGAAAGTATCGGCATCTACAGATTGAGTGGCAGTAACCATTTCACCTAAGTGGAATAGCGCTGCTACTAACGCTGCTGGATCTGCACCAATTTTGTCGGCAAAGTCAGCCAGAGATGCACCGCGGCGCATGCGAACTGGAGTTGATCCATCACCGTGCGGAACAACAGCGCCACCAAGTTTTGGTGCCTGCATATTGTCGAATTCATCGCGTAACGCTTTTCTGCTCTTTGGCTTTCGCTTTGAACTCTTGCTCGCATTTTTTCCGAATGCACCACCGGCGCCGCCACGTTGTGGTGGACGACCGCCACCTGGACGTGCTGGACCACCAGCTGCTGGTGCACCAACACCAGATGGGCCATTAGAACGATATGGACCAGAAGATGTTGGACCACCTGCAGTACGCGGTGGGAAATTTCCAGTACCAGCACCTGCTGGTCGTGGTGAATTTGGTCGCGCTGCAAAACCTGGACGAACTGAACCCGGACGTGGTCCTGACATTCCCGGACGAGGTGCACCAGTTGCACCAGCTGGTCGCTGTGGTGGACGTGGAACTGCGCCACCAGTTGAGAATGGATTATTTCCAGGTCGTGGTGGACGAGGAACAGCACCACTTGAAGAGAATGGATTATTTCCAGGACGCGCAGTTGGCTTAGGGGCTGCTGATCCATCGGCTGTAGGAGTTGCTGAATCTGTTTCGGTTGCAGCTGGTCGCTCAATATTGCTCTCGGCAATAGCGCGCTCTTGGGCAGCTTTTAGTGCAGCTAAATCGACACCAAGTTCGGCTGCTAATTCAGCAGCTAACTCAGGGTTTGCTTCGCCTTTTTTGGCAGCAGTCTTTTTTGCGACAGCTTTCTTTACTGGCTTGGCTTCTTCTTTTGGTTTGGCATCTGGATACAAGGCAACAAGTTTGCGCACTACCGGCGCTTCAACTGTTGATGATGCAGATCGGACGAATTCGCCCAATTCTTGGAGCTTTGCAAGAACTTCCTTGCTCTCCATGCCTAACTGTTTTGCTAATTCGTGTACGCGGACCTTTGCCACAGTTCTCCTGTCTTGGCCCGCGCGCCTGATGCGATGCGAGCCTTAGTTGTACGACCTCATAATTCTGACGAGCTCATTTAAGTTTCATATCTTTCGCATCCATTTCGGTAAGTAGTTCAGTTACTTCTTTTGATAACTCAGGCATCGATGTGAGTTTGAAGGCCCACTTAAATGCTTGTCGATCAATTGCTTGCTTTAAACATTTGCGATGTACCCATGCTCCTCGCCCGGGGGCGATTTGCGGTTGATCGAAAATTACTTTTCCATCAACTAGGACCATACGCATCAACTCCGAGGGCCCGCCAGTCTTGCGGCAACCGATACAACTCCGAATCGGATTCATATCAATAGTCTCAATCTCTAGCGTTTTTCGAGCTTGATTACTAGGCGCAGTCTACACGGGATTATCAGGGTGAATATCTATCCGCCAGCCCGTTAAACGTGCGGCCAAACGGGCATTTTGCCCATCTTTACCGATCGCAAGTGAGAGCTGGTAATCGGGCACAACAACCTTGGCCGAGCGAGTGAATTCATCAACAACCTGAACGCTACTGACTTTTGCCGGTGCCAGTGCATTTGCTACAAAAATTGCAGGGTCTTCGGACCAATCAACGATATCGATTTTCTCGCCATTTAATTCATTCATAACTGCTTGTGAACGTGATCCCATAGGCCCAATTAGCGAACCTTTAGGACTGACACCGGCGCGATGTGAGCGAACGGCGATCTTGGTGCGATGACCAGCTTCGCGAGCAACGGCCATGATCTCAACAATGCGATCAGTAATTTCTGGAACTTCGAGAGCAAAAAGTTGCTTAACAAGAGCTGGATGCGAACGAGACAACATAATCTCAGGGCCTTTTAATCCTTGCTTTACTTCGACCACAAAACATTTGATGCGATCACCATGAACATAAACTTCACCTGGTACTTGCTCTTGTGGTGGAACTCGTCCTTCAATCCGGCCTAAATTCACATGAATCATTTTTGGGTCGCGACCTTGTTGCACGATGCCTGAAACTACATCGCCAACTGAAGCGCTGAATTCGCCAACGATCTCTGCGTCATTTGTTTCGCGCATCTTCAAACGAATTACTTTGCGAATTGTTGCCATTGCGACTTTATCAAAACCCTCGGGCTCGTGAATTTCTTCGCTTTCGCGCACGCCTTCTTCGTTAAAAGTTGGTACCCAAATATGAATCTCACCGGTATCGCGGGCAACGCGAACTCGAGCGTGTGGTTTTGCATCTGGCAGTTCGCGGTACAGTGAAATAACTTCTTGCTCGATGCCTTCAATAATACTTAGAACTGGAATCGACTTCTCGGTTGTAAGCGTAATCAGCGCTTCGAAATCTACATTCATTCCTTATCTGCTTTACGGTTAAATTCAATCTCGACAGTTGCGCGCTTGATATCAGCAAAAGCAACGACCGTTTCTTCCTTCTTGCCGGTCACGGTTACTGCAACTTCATCGCTGCTAGTGATGCGGCCTTCAACTACTTCGCCGTTTGTTAAAACTATTTTGATTAAACGGTCATGATTCTTGCGCCAGTGACGTGGCAAAGTTAATGGGCGATCAACACCAGGAGATGTGACTTCTAGAGTGAAAGCAGTTTCATCAAGGAAAGCAGCTTCATCGAGCAGCGCTGAGATTGCTTTGGTTACCACTGTTACTTGATCAAGGTTAAGCGGAATATCACCATCTACGATGCAAGTGATAACTCGAGATCTGCCGGCATTTAAAATTTCAACATCTTCTAGATAGAAACCGGCCCCCAGGACTGCTGGTGTTACTAATTCGCTAATCTGCTCTTTCAGGGCCATCTTTTTCCTATCTATTAAGTTGTGATACTAATTCTAACCTATGAATCAGAAGGTTTTGAACGTATCGAGTGCGACCTTAATGATTAGAGCAACGGTAACTAATAAGAAAACTTTTCGTACTAAGGTCGAACCGCCGCGAATTGCTAGCTTAGCGCCGATAATCGCACCAGCCACATTGGCTACTGCCAGGGTTAATCCAATCTGCCAAAGGATCACCCCGTTTAAACCAAAGACAATAATTGCGCCTAAGTTGGTTGAAACATTTACCACCTTGGCAATTGCAGATGCACTTAGGAAGGCAAAGCCCAAACCGACCATTGCGAGCACTAAGAAAGACCCAGTGCCTGGCCCGAAGATGCCATCGTAGAAACCAATTACAGCGGCAATTGAAATTCCGAGCAGAGTGCGATGCTTTGTCGAATGTTTCATGGCTTCGACTTGGCCAAGCTCTGGTTTGTTAAAGGTGTAGATCGCAACTGCAATTAGCAGCACTAATACAACTGGGCGGAAATATTCAGTCGGTAGCCGTGAAGCAAGGGATGCTCCCCCGATCGAGCCAAGCAGCGCAGGAATAACTAGCGCGAGCAAAAATTTTGGATCACTTTTAACGCTCTTGCGATAAAGCCGAGCTGATGCAGTTGTGCCAAAGATCGAAATAGATTTGTTCGTACCTAGAACTTCAACTGTTTTGAAATCACTTAGCCCAATTAAAAGCGCCGGTAATTGGATTAATCCCCCACCACCCGCGATGGCATCAATTAAGCCAGCCCCGAACGCTGCGATAAAGAGAAAGAGTAGTGTGTAGAGAGATAGATCAGCGAGCATTAATTACTTAGCAGCTGCCAGTAGAGCGGTAATTGCGCTAACTGCATCGGCAACTGGTACCTCACTCTTCTCGCCACTCTTGCGAACGCGAACTTCAACATTGCCATTTGCTAGCGCTTTACCGACAACGACAATTATTGGGTTACCAATTAATTCGGCATCTTTAAACTTAACGCCAGCACTTGGATCACGGCGATCATCAAGCATCACTGAAATTCCAGTGGCTTCAAGTTTGGTACCAAGATCAAGGGCAGCATCAAAGATGGCATCTTCTTTTCCGGTAGCCACAATATGAACTTTGGCGGGAGCTAAATCAACTGGCCAATTAAGTCCTATTTCATCGTGAGTTTGTTCAGCGATGGCGGCAACTGCGCGTGAAACACCGATGCCGTATGAACCCATCGTGACAATCTGCGATTTACCGTTTTGATCAAGCACAGTCAGGTTTAACGCTTCGGCATATTTGCGACCAAGTTGGAAAATATGGCCGATCTCAATTGCGCGATCGATAACAACCGGTGTTGCGCACTCTGGGCAAGCGTCGCCAGCACGAACTTCAGCTGCTTCAACATATGCATCAGGTGTGAAATCGCGACCATTAACTATGTTGCGAGCATGGCGATCTTTTTCATTCGCACCAGTTACCCAAGCGGTGCCAGGTGCAATACGTGGATCGGCATAAACCGTGATGCCAGATTTCTTGGCATCTTGTGGCCCGATATATCCCTTAACTAGCGCCGGGAACTTAGCGAAATCAGCTTCTTCAAATACTCGCAGATCATGAATTCCACCAACGTTTTCCTGGAAACGCTTTAAATCAACTTCACGGTCGCCCGGCACCAATACACAAATTGCTTTGTTGTCTGCCATCAACATCACGTTCTTTAAAGTATGTGCGCCGGTAAATCCCCCGCCGAACTTATTGTTTAGCAGCTCAACTAAGGTGTCGATGGTTGGCGTATTTGGTGAATCAAATGGTTCAGCGGCTGGTGTTGCTGATGAATCTACCGCAGCAACTTTAGTAACCATCGCTTCAACATTAGCGGCATATCCACATTTTGGGCAGAGCACATATGTGTCTTCACCGGTTGAGCAAGGTGCTAAGAATTCTTCGGACTTTGAGCCGCCCATTGCGCCAGAGACGGCCTTAACAATGTTGTACTGCATTCCTAAACGGTCAAACGTCTTTACATACGCTGCGCGATGATTTTGATACGAAACTTCAAGACCAGCATCATCAATATCGAAGGAGTAGGAATCTTTCATCACGAATTCACGGCCGCGGATAATTCCACTACGTGGTCTGGCTTCATCACGGAACTTTGTTTGAATCTGGTAAATGCTTAGTGGCAGATCTTTATACGATGAATATTCGCCTTTAACCATCAGAGTAAACATCTCTTCGTGGGTTGGGCCTAATAAATAATCGCCGCCTTTACGATCTTGCAAACGAAATAGCGCTGGACCATATTCTTCCCAGCGATTAGTCGCTTCGTAAGCATCGCGTGGTAGCAGTGATGGAAAATTAACTTCTTGAAAGCCGGCCGCATCCATTTCCTCGCGAATGACACATTCAATATTGCGAAGTGTGATTACGCCAAGCGGTAACCAAGAATAGATTCCGGCAGCAATACGACGCACATAACCCGCGCGCACCAATAGTTTGTGGCTAGCTACTTCAGCATCAGCTGGATCATCACGAAGCGTGCGCAAAAAGAGCGTAGACATCTTTAGCATCAGGAAGTACTCACAACTGGCTCGCCTGAGGCAACGCCGGCAGCTTCCATTTCTTCTGCTAAACGCATGGCTTCTTCAATCAAAGTTTCAACAATCATTGCTTCAGGTACGGTCTTAATTACTTCACCCTTAACAAAAATTTGTCCTTTGCCATTTCCGGATGCAACGCCTAAGTCTGCTTCGCGTGCTTCACCTGGACCGTTTACAACACAGCCCATTACAGCAACACGTAGTGGCACAGTCATTCCTTCTAAGCCAGCTTGTACTTGTTCAGCCAAGGTATAAACATCAACTTGAGCGCGGCCGCATGAAGGACAAGAGACAATTTCTAACTTGCGCTGGCGCAAATTCAAAGATTCTAGAATTGAGATTCCGACTTTAACTTCTTCAACTGGCGGCGCTGAAAGCGAGACTCGAATTGTGTCGCCAATTCCTTCGGCTAGTAAAATTCCAAATGCAGTTGCCGATTTAATTGTGCCCTGGAAAAGTGGTCCAGCTTCAGTAACACCTAAGTGCAACGGATAAGTAGTTTGGGCAGCAAGCATGCGATAAGCCTTCACCATAATCACTGGATCATGATGTTTTACCGAAATTTTGATATCTGAAAAACCGTGCTCCTCGAAAAGTGAAGCTTCCCAGATAGCCGATTCAACTAAAGCTTCTGGCGTAGCTTTTCCATACTTTGCTAACAAACGTGGATCAAGCGAACCCGCATTTACGCCAATGCGAATTGGAATACCTGCATCGCCGGCTGCCTTCGCAACTTCTTTAACTTTGTCATCGAACTGCTTAATGTTGCCGGGGTTAACGCGAACTGCTGCGCAACCTGCATCAATTGCAGCAAAAATATATTTTGGTTGAAAGTGAATATCGGCAATTACTGGAATCTGTGACTTCTTGGCAATCTGCGCCAACGCATCGGCATCATCTTGGCTCGGTACTGCAACGCGCACAATCTGGCAACCAGAGGCTGTTAACTCGGCGATCTGTTGCAAGGTGGCATTTACATCTGAGGTTAAAGTGGTGCACATTGATTGCACGCTGACCGGTGAATCACTGCCTACCCCGACTTTGCCAACCTGCAGCTGGCGGGTTTTGCGGCGTGGGGCTAAAGCGGCAGGAGGTGCAGCAGGAATTCCAAGATCAACCATGTCGCTATTCTGCCCTAAAGCAGCCTCTGGCGCTAAAGATTGAGATTAACTGGATTAATAATGTCTGCCACAAGAAGCATGACAGTCAGCACGGCCAATAAAACAAAGACCACCATTGTGATTGGAGTAAGAAGATTTACATCAATTGGCCCTGGTCGTGGTTTACGGCGCAATCTCGCGAAGAGAGCCCTGACTTCATCAGCAATCGCGACCGCCATGTGGCCACCATCGAGCGGCAAGATTGGCAATAAATTAAAGACTCCGACAAAGAAATTAAGGCTAGCCACAATTAACAAAAAGGCGCCAATTCGTTCGGTCCAAGTCATTTGATCAGATGCCGTCACTTGTCCTGAGACAGCAGCGACACCAACGATGCCTACCAAGCCATCTACATCTCGTTCCTTGCCTTGGAAAGTTTGACCCCAGAGCGCTGGAATTTTTGCGGGCAGTGAGATTAGCGACTTAATACTTGAGGAAAAAAACTCTTTACTTAAAGATATGGAATCTTTAGTGGCCTTTATTGGATCGCTTCGAACATTTGCCACATCATTAATGATTCCAAGGACACCACGTTCTTCGCCATTAACAACGCGCAAGACTGGAGTTGCACTAATTGTAATTTTCTCACCATCACGATAAATCGAAAGTGTTAACTCTTTGCCAGCTGATTCGCGGATTAATTGGACATCATCTACCCAGTTTTCAACTGGTTTGTCATTAATCGCCATAATGTAATCGCCAGCTTTAATACCGGCTGCCTTGGCTGGCGATGGAGCTGATGCGCTTGTACATGCTTCGGTGCTAATTGGAATGCAATCAGAAACTTGGGCGACTTGCGGAGTAATGCGATTGGTACCGATTCCAATGAAAAGAATTAGCAAAATCACAAAACCTAAGACAAAGTGCAGAAATGAGCCAGCGCCAAGCACGATCAATTTTCGACCGGAGGAAGCTTTGACAAACGCCCGATTTTCTTCGCCTAAATCCATCTCATCGCGCACGGACATGCCTGCAATTCTGCAATAACCGCCCGCCGGAATTGCTTTGATGCCGAATTCAGTTTCACCACGTTGAGTAGACCAGAGTCTTTTGCCAAAGCCTAAGAAGAATTCGGTAACTTTCATGCCAAATTTGCGAGCTGTTATGTAATGGCCAAACTCATGCACCATAACCGAGAAGAGCAGGGCTATTACAAATGCCAATACGCCAATAAATTCCATTACTTCGCCACTCTCTCGATGATCTCGCCCGCTACTTTACGGGCATCATTCTCGATGGCACTGACATCTGCTAGATCTCTAATTGGATTCACAGCCGAACCTAACTTTTGCACAGTCAGATCAACGCTTTCCACAATTGCGGTAAAGGAAATCTGGCCAGCTAAGAATGCAGCAACTGCAACTTCATTCGCCGCATTAAAAATTGCCGGCAATCCCCCGCCTAGTTCGCCACATCTAAGGGCAAGTTCAATCACTGGGAATCGCTCATTATCAATTGGTTCAAACTCGAGAGTGTGCTGCTGTGACCAATCCATTGTCTTGGTAGCACCCGGTAATCGAACTGGCCAATTAATTGCGTATGAAATTGGCCCCTTCATATTCGGTGGGCTTAGCTGCGCGAGAGTTGAGCCGTCAACATACTCAACCATTGAATGCACAATTGATTGCGGGTGAATGACTGCTTCAATTTGGCGATATGGCATATCAAATAAGTAATGTGCTTCAATTATTTCAAGTGACTTATTCATAAGCGTTGCGGAGTTAATACTTACAACTTGACCCATTTCCCAAGTTGGATGTGCCAGCGCTTCGGCAATAGTGACATCGCTTAAGTCGCGACGATTTCTAAACGGTCCGCCACTTGCTGTTAATACAAGTTTGGAAATTTCAGATTTCTTGCCCGCGAGTGCACTCTGCCAAATCGCACTATGTTCAGAATCAACTGGAATCAATTGGTTTTCAGCAGCGCGTGACATTACGAGTTCACCGGCCGCAACCAACGATTCTTTATTTGCTAACGCTAATTTGTTTCCGACTTCAAGAGCGGCCAGCGTTGGCCCTAATCCGATCGAACCAGTGATGCCGTTAAGCACTACTTCACAAGTGATTGCCGCAACTTCACTGGCTGCAGTTGGGCCATCTATTACCGCAACGCCAGGAAGAGCTTCGCGAATCACGTCAGCATTGATAACTACGCCAATTACTTGCACTTTAAAAGTGCGCGCTTGCTCAATGATTAACGCAGGATTGCTGCCATATGCACTAATTGCGACAACGTTAAAAGCAGTTGGATTAGCCGCAACGACTTCGAGCGCCTGCACGCCAATCGACCCGGTCGAGCCGAGAATTACTAAATCGCGCATTTACTATCGATCAAGCAAGTTCTGAGTTGGTGAATACGGGGTGCCGTTGCGACGCTTGGCAATTGCACTTAGCGCTTCTAAGACAACGCGATTAGCCAAGATCGCAGTGATATCTGCGCTATCAAATGCTGGCGCAACTTCGACCACATCGATTCCGACAACTGGTAGTTCTAAACAAATCCGGCGAACAGCCTCGAGTAACTCGCGGCTAGTCATGCCACCTGGTTCGGGGGTGCCGGTGCCTGGTGCCATTCCGGGATCAACTACATCGATATCAACAGATAAGAAAACGCCATCGCATTGGTTGGTAAGAGTCGCAAAAGATTCATCCAGTACCGGGCCAAGACCGCGGTGATGAATTTCAGTCATTTCGTAACTACGCATCCCTTGATCGCGCATCCAATTTAGAGTTTCGTTATCTGGCCAGTAGCCACGTAAACCTAACTGCAAGAAACGATCACCGCGCACAAAACCGCCGTCAATTAATCTGCGCATTGGGGTGCCGTGACCAACAAGTGCGCCCATTTGATCAGCGCCAGTATCAGCATGTGCATCAAAGTGAATCATGGAAATTTTGCCTAAGCCCCGATGCTTTGCAATACCGGCAACATCGGCAGATGCAATTGAATGATCGCCACCAAGAATGACTGGAATTATGCCCGCGCGAGAAATTTGTTCGGTTGCATTTGCAAGCACTTCGAGCGAAGCCACTAAATCTCCGCCGGGCATTAACAAATCGCCAGCATCGTAAACTTTTAGATCTTTTAGGCCATCAGTGCGAAGTGCTAAATGCGGACGTTCGCCGTCGTGCGGTAAATAGTCGCCACCGCGAATTGCTTGCGGACCAAATTTGGCGCCTGATCGATGTGAAGTTCCAGAATCAACGGGAGCACCTAAAATGATTACATCAGCATCGGCATAACTGGCCGGGACCTCAAGATCACAGGCCGGAATTCCTAGGAAGGTAAAACTGGGGCCGTACAAATTGCCGTGATTGGTCATGCGCTCACTTTACGCTTACGACCCACAATCTGCCCAGTTATTACGATGGCCAGCGCTAAGAAAAACATCGCCGAACCAATTACGTTGGCTTGTGCCGGAATACCACGTGCGGCAGAGGTGTAAACAAACTTCGGGAAAGTAGTCATGGTGCCCGAGTTGAAATTAGTAATGATGAAATCATCAAAAGACAAGCTAAATGCTAGCAACGCAGCAGCCGCAATTCCGGGTGCTACCAGCGGCAGAGTTACCCGGCGGAAAGTTTCACGTTCGTTGGCATAAAGATCCATAGCCGCTTGTTCAAGACGCGGGTCCAAACTAGCTATCCGCGCTTTTACCGTAACTACCACAAATGAGATACAGAAAACCACGTGTGCAATAACTGTAGGCCAGAAACCAGGATTGATTTTGAAAACCAAGAACAATGAAAGCAGGGATGCACCAAGAACAATTTCTGGAGTGGCCATCGGCAAGAAAATTAAAATGTTAGATGTTGAGCGACCCTTAAAGCTGTAGCGACCAATTGCAAATGCAATCATGGTGCCCAGAATTGTTGAAAAGAAAGTGGCTAAGAAACCAATCTTGATTGAGTTTGCCAGAGCTGTACATACTTCTGGAGCGCCACATGGGTTCTTCCAATTATCGAAGGTGAAGCCTTTCCAAACTAAGTTAGTTTTTCCAGAATTATTAAATGAGAAAGCAAAAGTGTAAGCAACTGGAATAAAGAGATAAGTGAAAGCAAATACTGCATAGATGCGAATTAGATTGCGACCTATCCAACGTGAAATGCGAGCACCAGTTGGAATGTGAGGAATCGTGGCATCTTTAACTTTGTGGCTCATACCAACTCCTCAGTTCCGGCTTTTCGGATATAAACCGTAACCAAAATAAGAATTGCAGCCATCAAAGTAAATGAAAGTGCAGCCGCGGTTGGATAATCAACAATCGTAAAGAAACGTGAATCAATTACGTTACCGACCATCTTGGTATTTGGGCTACCCAAAATTTCGGCATTTACATAGTCACCGGCTGCCGGGATAAAAGTAAGCAAAGTGCCCGCAACAACGCCTGGCATTGAAAGCGGCAAAGTAACCTTGCGGAAAGTAGTAAAGCCATTGGCATATAGATCACCAGAGGCCTCAAGGGTGCGTGGATCAATCCGATCGATTGATGCATAAAGTGGCAAGGTCATAAATGGCAGGAAGTTATACGTCATGCCCATAACAACTGCAAAGGAAGTCGAAGTCAGCGTTGTGCTATCGCTGATTATGCCAATGGTTCTAAGCGTTGGAACTACAAAGCCTTCTTCGCCAAGTATCTGTTTCCAAGCCACTGTGCGCAGCAAGAACGAAGTAAAGAACGGTGCGATCACAAGAATCAACATAAAGTTCTTTAGCTTGCCACCTTTAAGTGCGATGGCATAAGCCAGTGGATAAGCAATTGCAAGTGCTAGAAGTGTTGCAATAGTTGCGTAAATAAAAGAACGACCAAATTGTTCTTTATTTTCTAAGAAAGCATCGAGATAATTAGAAAAACGCAACGTTTGTTCATATTCGCCAGTATCTCCGCCGCCAACAGGTGTCTGGGTTGATGTCTGAGCCAAATTTACAATCGGCAAAATAAAGAAAGTAAAGAGGAACGCAAAACCCGGTAAGAGAAGAAGATATGGAGTGCGGATCTTGCGCATTACTTTTTTACTCTTCGTCTAGTTCTTCAGGATTAACTTCAGAACCTGCAGTTGCATCTTCATCGCCGCGCAACCCGAAAGTAAAGACTGGCTCCCAAGAGATATTTACTTCTTCGTCCTTGCTAAATGGTGCGACACCATCATCGTTTTGTTCGAAAACCATAAGTTCTTGTCCCCATGGCATCTCAACTTGATATTGAGTAGATACACCAATGTAGGAAACATCTTCAATGTGGCCACCAGTTAAAATATTTCCAGAGGTTGGTGTGCCTAATCGAGAAATACGGAATTTCTCGGGGCGAATACCGGCAAAAATTGAATTATCAACGGCATGTGAGCGATTCTTTGGGAGCGAAATTTTCTGGCCGAAAAGTTCAACGACATGCGAATCGCCATCGTTGCCGCTGATGGTGCCCTTAATCAAGTTTGATTGACCTAAGAAGTTGGCCACAAAGGCAGTCTTTGGGTTGTCGTAAAGGTCTGCCGGTGAGCCCATTTGCTCGATCTGGCCTTCATTCATAACCGCGATCGTGTCAGCCATAGTCATAGCTTCTTCTTGATCGTGGGTTACGTGAACGAAAGTTAAACCAACTTCTTTTTGAATCCACTTAAGTTCGATCTGCATTTGGCGACGAAGTTTTAGATCAAGTGCGCCAAGTGGTTCATCGAGCAAAAGTAGAGCAGGGCGATTAACAATTGCGCGAGCTAGCGCTATGCGCTGCTGTTGACCACCTGATAACTGCGTTGGTTTGCGTTGCGCCAAGTGCGGCAACTCAACTAGATCAAGAACTTTATCTACCGCTGCTTTAACATCTTTGATTCCACGACGGCGTAAACCGAAAGCGATATTTTCATAGATTGTTAAATGCGGAAATAGTGCATAGTTCTGAAAGACCGTATTGATTGGACGCTGATACGGCTTAGTCGTGGTGATATCAGTGGTGCCCAAATGAATACTGCCAACAGTTGGTTCTTCAAGCCCTGCGATCATGCGCAGAGTTGTAGTTTTGCCACAACCTGATGGCCCAAGCAGCGCGAAGAATGATCCTTCGGGAATTACTAACGAAAGATCATCGACAGCAGTGAAATCACCATAACTCTTCGTAAGTCGAGTTAAGCGAAGGTCACCTTTGGCTGAGATAGATTCCTTTGTCACCTATTAGCCTTAGTTGCCTTGCGCTTTTTGGAAAGCTTCGGCCCAAGAAGTTTCTTCGGCAGGAGTCATGGAGCGGAAAACATTTAGCTTTTCAGACATTGCAGCATCAGGGAAGATGTATGAACTATTTGCAAGTTCAGGTGCGATCTTTTCCATCTCAGCTTGAGCTCCCTTGACTGGGCATACATAATTTACATATGCCGCAACTTCGGCCGCTACTGCTGGATCGTAATAGTAGTTAATTAGCTTCTCAGCATTTAGCTTGGCATCTGCCCCAACTGGAGTAGGAATGATGAAGTTATCACCTGAGATAGTTCCGCCTGATTCTGGAATTGCGAAATCAAACTTACCGTCGTAGTCACCGGCCAAAATAAACATATCGCCGGACCAGCCAATTACAGCGGTGGCATCGCCTGAAATAAGATCTTCGGCGTATTCATTGCCCTTAACGCCACGAATCCAGCCATCGGCAATCTTGCCTTCCATGAAATCAACAGCGTTCATGAATTGATCTTCAGTAACTGTCTGTAGATCTACACCTTGGGAAAGCAGAATGATTCCGATGGTGTCGCGCATTTCAGAGAGCACAACGATCTTGCCTTTGTTCTGAGGTGCAAATAAATCATCAATTGTGCGAAGACCCTTTGGATTGGTCTTGGTATTCCAACCAAAACCACCCATGATGCCTTGCCAAGTAAGTGTTGATTCGCGATTTGGATCAAATGATGGTGATGAAAGTGAATCAAGAATGTTTGATTTATTTGGGATGTTCGCGAGATCAAACTTTTGCGCATATCCCAATCGAAGCCAACGAGCTGCCATCCAGTCAGTTGGTGTTACAACGTCATAACCAATATCTTCGTTGAGCTTTAGCTGCGCTTGGACTTTGCCATAGAACTCATCGTTATCGTTGTAATCTTCAAAGTACTTTGCAGTGATGCCGTTGGCTGCGCTAAATGCTTCAAGAGTTGGATACTTCTTGGTATTTTCGTCGTAATCTAAATACAACGGCCAGTTGCCCCAACGAACAGATGTTTTATCTCCGCCGCCTCCGCCGCCGCCACTGCCGCCTGAAGAAAGACAAGCTGTCAACAGACCAGCTGCACCAACTGCGCCAGTACCTGCGATTAGTCCACGTCGAGTAACTTGCGAATTAATTATCGCGCGAGCCTCGGGTGAGAGATCTTTTTTAGAAACCTTCTTTGACATTTTTGCTCCTTCGCAGGTCGTGCAAGTGTGGGGTTATCAGGCCTTCTTCTTGTTAGTGGGTGGACGGTTCAACGAGCGTAATTATGGACTATTACGCGCCGAGATTCGACATTACATGCTTGATTCGAGTGTAATCTTCAAAACCATAACTAGATAGATCTTTGCCGTAGCCAGAACGCTTGAAGCCACCGTGCGGCATTTCGGCCACAATCGGAATATGGGTATTGATCCAGACGCAGCCGAAATCAAAGGCTCGAGATAGGCGCATCGCGCGGCCATGGTCCTTGGTCCAGATGCTCGAGGCTAGGCCGTAATCAACGCCATTGGCTAGGGAAATCGCCTCTTCCTCGGTCGCAAACTTCTGAATCGTAATGACTGGCCCAAAAATCTCGTTCTGGATCATCTCGTCATCTTGCTTGAGATCTGCGATCACAGTTGGGGCAAAGAAGTAGCCAGGCTGCTCGAGCTGCTTGCCGCCAGCCACGATCTTGGCATGAGCAGGCGTGCGATCTACGAAACCCTTTACGCGAGCTAACTGGTTGGCATTATTTAGCGGGCCAACTAGCGCATCGCTTTCTGGCATGCCGACGGCGATGTTATCAGTGGCCTCAGCAGCTAACTTGGCAACCATTGCGTCATAAACACCGGCTTGCACCAAGACGCGAGTTGCTGCGGTGCAATCTTGGCCAGAATTAAAGAAGCCAGCTACTGCGATTCCAGCAGCTGCTGCATCTAGATCGGCATCATCGAAGACAACTACTGGGGCTTTGCCACCGAGTTCAAGATGTACGCGCTTTAATTGCGGAGCAGCGGCAGCTGCAACTTCAGTACCAGCGCGAACTGAACCAGTAATTGAAACCATCACTGGAGTTGGGTGATCGACTAACAATTTTCCAGTTTCGCGTTCGCCACAAATTACATTGATGACGCCAGCAGGTAAGAATTCACTCATTACTTGAGCCATAAAAATTGTTGAGGCAGGTGTTGTATCACTTGGCTTTAGCACCACTGTGTTTCCGGCTGCAATTGCCGGTGCCCATTTCCAGACTGCCATCATCATTGGGTAGTTCCAGGGAGTTACTTGTGCGCAAACACCGATTGGTTCACGACGAATAAATGAAGTCATGCCGTGCATATATTCGCCCGCAGATTTTCCTTCTAGATTACGAGCAGCACCTGCGAAGAAACGAATTTGATCAATCATCGGTGGAACTTCTTCGGATGCAGTAATCGCAATTGGCTTACCTGTATTGCGGCATTCAATCGCAATAATTTCATCAGCACGGGCTTCAAGCGCATCTGCAATTTTAAGTAGCGCACGTTGACGCTCTGATGGCGTTGAGTCGCGCCACAATACGAATGCATCTGCTGCAGCTTTCATCGCCGCATCTACATCAGCAGCATTTGATTTCGGCGCAGTTGCATAAACCTCACCTGTTGCCGGATTAATTAATTGGGTGACCTCGCCAGATGAACCAGGTACTGATTTGCCGTTGATAAAATTCTGTAGTTGTTCCATAAGCCCTAGCCTACGACTTCTACCTTTTATTTGGCTAGTTCGGCAGCGGCTAATTGGCCGCAAGCGCCATCAATTTCGCGGCCGCGAGTATCACGAACCGTTGTTGGCACACCATAACTTTCCAGGACTCGGACGAATTCGAGTTCATCTTCATGACGCGACGCAGTCCACTTCGAACCAGGAGTTGGGTTTAGCGGAATTAAATTAACGTGGGCATTACGATTTTTAAGCAGGCGACCCAAGAGATCTGCGCGCCAAGCTTGGTCATTTATGTCGCGAATTAGCGCATATTCAATCGAATATCGACGGCCCGTTTTCTTCTCATAATCATCGGCTGCCGCTAAAACTTCGCGGACTTTATAGCGCGAGTTAATTGGCACTAAGGAATCTCGCAGTTCATCATCAGGGGTATGTAGCGAGATTGCCAACGTGACATTTAGATCTTCGGCCATTAATTTCTCAATGCCGTTAACTAAACCAACTGTGGAAACCGTGACCGAACGAGCACTGATTCCCAGACCGTTTGGATTTTCGTCAGTGATGTTGCGAAGCGTGCGAGCAACGGCGTTGTAGTTAGCAAGCGGTTCGCCCATGCCCATGAAAACAATATTTGAAAGTCGAGTTGGCCCACCTGGAAGTTCGCCATTAGCACAGGTGCGAGCCGCGGCAACAATCTGTTCGGTAATTTCACCGGCAGATAAATTACGAGTTAAGCCTGCTTGGCCAGTTGCGCAGAATGGACAGTTCATGCCACAACCTGCTTGTGATGAAATACAAACCGTGGTGCGATCTGTGTAACGCATTAATACAGATTCAACTAAAACGCCATCATGTAATTTCCAGAGATCTTTACGGGTCATGCCGTTATCGCAAGTAACTGTGCGCACCAATGTAATTAGCGATGGAGTCAACGCAGCTGCTAGTGCCTGACGCGAATCAGCCGGAATATCAGTCCAGGTATTTGGATCATGAGCTAAATGTGAGAAGTAGTGAGTGGCTACTTGATTAGCGCGATAGCCAGGAAAACCAAGTTCGGTTGCCCATGCTTTGCGATCAGCCGGTGCTAAATCAGCTAGATGCTTAGGTGCTTTCTTGCGCTGAACAGGTTCATCGAAAACTAACTTGATTTCATCCATTTATAAATACCTCTGCACTAATTCCAGCGTCAACCAGAGCGCAGGCGCTGACAGAAGTACTGAATCTAAACGATCAAGAATGCCGCCATGGCCTGGAAGCAGAGAGCCCATATCTTTTAACTGCAGATCACGTTTCATGGCACTTTCAATTAGATCTCCGCTAGTTGCTGTAAACACAATTAACAAACCAACGAGAGCCCCGATATGCCAATGAATATCAAGCACGTAATGGAACATTAACCCGCCACCTAAAGTGGTGAAAACAATTGAGCCAGCTAAACCTTCCCAAGATTTCTTGGGGCTAATTTTTGGAGCCATCGGATGTTTGCCGATTAATACGCCCACAAAATATCCAAAGGTGTCATTGCAACCAACCAGAATCACAAAAGTCATCACTTGGGCTAAACCATTTGATTCGTTGCCGAGCAGAATCAAGAAGCCAGCTAAGAAAGGCAGATAAACCAAAACTAAAGTTGTGGCAGTTGCGCTTGCGACGAAACCTTCAGGGCCATTGCGCAGCAAACTAATTAGCAAGATTGGCAAAGCCACAGCGGTTGCGACTGCTAATCCTGCGACTCCCCCTTGCCAAGTTGCCGCAGATAATCCGATAGTCGCCACGATAAGTGCGCTACTTGAGATTTTTGTTTCTGCTTGAGCAAATGCACGAGAAATTTCGCGAATACCTAAACAAACCGCCAAGGTAACTAGAGCTGCAAAAAAGATTGGTTCGAAAGCTAGCGATGCCCAGACAATTGCGACTAACGAAAGTGAAACCAAGATCGAAGGACCAAGCTTGCGCCCGGCACGACGATTAATGGCATCGTTAATCGAATGGAGATCGTCCATGGGTTTAGAAACTCCTTAGACTTCTAGGAGTTCGGCCTCCTTGTGCTTTAACAACTCATCAATCATGGTGGTGTGATCGCCAGTCATTTTTTCGAGTTCCTTTTCGGCACGAGTTAAATCATCTTTACCAATTTCGCCATCTTTTTCAGCTTTTTCTAGCGCTTCTTTAGCTGCGCGACGAATATTGCGGATCGAAATCTTTGCATCTTCGCCCTTGGTCTTAACAACTTTGACATATTCCTTGCGACGTTCTTCGGTTAGCTGCGGGAAATTAACGCGAATAACTACCCCATCGTTGCCTGGATTAACACCTAGATCTGATTCGCGAATCGCCTTTTCAATGCTGGCCATTGCGCCTTTATCAAAGGGTGAAACTATTGCCATACGAGCTTCGGGAACTTGAATTGAAGCAAGTTGTGAAAGCGCCGTATAAGTGCCGTAGTAATCGACCATAATTTTGTTGAAGAGGGCTGGGTTAGCGCGACCGGTGCGGATACTTGCGAAATCTTCTTTCGCAACCGTTACAGCTTTATCCATCTTGCTAGTTGCATCGCTTAGCGTTGCTGCTACATCTGCCATTTGTTTCCCGCCTAACTTAGTGACCATCGCTTATGCGACGATCGTGCCAATCGATTCGCCGCGTACGGCGCGAGCAATATTTCCATTTGTCATTAAATCAAAGATCACAATCGGCAACTTATTTTCGCGGCAGAGCGCAAACGCTGCTGCATCGGCCACTGCAAGTGACTTACTCAAAACTTCATCGTATGAAATCGAGTCGTACTTGGTGGCGGTTGGATCTTTCTTTGGATCTGCTGAATAAACGCCATCGACGCCGCTCTTTGCGAGCAGTAGCGCTTCGGCGCCAATTTCAAGTGCGCGCTGCGCTGAAACGGTGTCTGTTGTGAAGAATGGCATTCCAGCGCCAGCTCCAAAAATTACTACGCGACCTTTTTCTAAATGTCGAATGGCGCGAAGTGGAATATATGGTTCGGCAACTTGGCCCATCGTTATCGCAGTTTGCACGCGAGTGGCAATGCCTTCTTTTTCAAGAAAATCTTGTAGCGCTAAACAATTCATAACTGTACCGAGCATGCCCATGTAGTCAGCTCGAGAGCGATCCATGCCGCGCTGTTGCAGTTCAGCGCCGCGGAAGTAATTACCCCCACCAACTACTACTGCTACCTGAACACCAGTGCGAACAACATCGGCGATTTGGCGAGCAACATCTTGCACAACATCAGGATCAACACCGATGCCTTTGGCGCCACCGAAAACTTCACCGGAAAGTTTAAGGAGCACTCTTCCGTATGTACCTCGTGTACCCGGCATGAGTGCTCCTTATTCTCGACTGATCTGTAGTGAGTCTATTAGGCGATTACTTACCTGTTATTGACCCACGCGGAAGCGGAAGAATGCAGTCACATCAGTGCCTGCTTCGTCCAGAATCTGTTTAACGCTCTTCTTGGCATCCTTAGCGAATGACTGCTCGATCAAGGAAACTTCCTTAACGAAACCAGTCACGCGGCCTTCGACGATCTTGGAAAGCGCTGGCTCGGTCTTGCCTTCGTTGATTGCTGTTTCTTCAGCAAGACGACGTTCGTTTTCGATGGCATCGGCTGGAACATCTTCGCGCTTTACATAAAGGGGTGCAAAGGCAGCAATGTGCTGAGCAACATCTTTACCAACTTCGCCAGCTTCCTTGGTCAACTGAACAAGAACGCCAACTTGTGGTGGAAGATCTGGGCTAGTGCGGTGCATGTAAACGCCAACTGGTGAACCAGTCAAAACGCCAATGCGACGAATTTCAATCTTCTCGCCCAGTGTTGCATTGCCTTCGTCAACTGTGGTTTGCACAGTCTTGCCCGAAGCCATTGTCGAAGCAAGAAACGCATCGACATCAGCAATCTTTGCTGACTCAAGATGTGCAACTAATTCTTCTGCAAGTTCTTGGAAACGCTCGCCCTTTGCTACGAAATCTGTTTCGCAGTTCAGTTCAAGAATTACACCAAGGTCGCCGCTAACACGTGAAGTAACTAGACCGTTTGAAGTCAGACGTCCTTCGCGCTTAGTAACACCCTTTTGACCTTTAACACGAATGATTTCGACAGCCTTGTCGTAATCACCATCGGCTTCGTCAAGTGCTTTCTTGCAATCAAGCATTCCTGCTGCTGTTGCTTCGCGCAGCTTCTTTACATCTTCAGCTGTGTAAGCCACTTATGCCTCCGGAGTTGTCTCGGCTGCAGGTGTTGCAGCACTTTCTAGTAATTCAGCAGCGACAGCTGCATCTGCAACAGCTGCTTCGGCTGGCTTTGCTTCAGCGGCAGCAGTTGCGCCACGTGCAGCAAGACCGGCTACAACTGCATCAGTGATAACGCGTGTTAGTAAACCGATTGAACGGATTGCATCGTCGTTACCAGGAATCTTGAAATCAACTTCATCTGGATCGCAGTTAGTATCTAGAACAGCAATAACTGGAATACCAAGCTTCTTAGCTTCTTGCACTGCTAAGTGCTCTTTCTTAGTGTCGATAACCCAGATTGCGCTAGGCAACTTGGTCATGTCACGAATACCGTTTAGGTTCTTCTGTAGCTTCTCGCGCTCGCGACGAAGAACAAGAAGTTCTTTCTTTGTCAGCAACTGATCGTTAGCATTTTCTAACTTCTCAAGTTCCTTAAGACGCTGAATACGCTTGTACACAGTTGGGAAGTTTGTAAGCATTCCACCTAACCAACGCTCAGTTACGTAAGGCATTCCCACGCGAGCTGATTGCTGGATGATTGGTTCGTGTGCTTGCTTCTTGGTTCCAACATAAAGAATGTGGCCACCCTTTGCTACAACATCCTTAACGAATTCATATGCGCTATCGATTAGTGCAAGTGATTGTTGGATGTCGATGATGTAGATGCCATTGCGCTCGGCGAAAATAAAGCGCTTCATCTTTGGATTCCAGCGACGAGTTTGGTGTCCGAAGTGGACTCCACTGTCGAGAAGTTCTCTCATTGTTACTACGGCCATGACGGCACGCTCCTTCTTCGGTTTTTCGCGCACGCGGCTACGAATAAACCTGACTCGGTTTATGGTGAATCAATTTGATTCACCCGTCGCACTCGAATTCATCGACCAATTACTTGGACCGAGATGACTATGCCGACCTAAATCGGTGAGTGCTGAGATGTCACCAACTGGGTAGTTGATGCAGGGCAAATCCTACCTGAGCGTGAAGAGTGCTTTGTACCTCTTTATATGCGGGAAGAAAGCTCGTTCTTGAGCAGCTCGGCCAGGTGCGGGGCGATCGACCAATCGGCCAACATCGCCTGATAACGATCGACCTCAACTGGGTCGACTTTGACCCCAGTTTTAACTGCCCGGATCATGATGTTTCGTGGGGTGTGTTCTCCCCCTATGAATTCGACGATATCAACGCGATAGCCCAGAAGTTTAAGAATCTGGGCCCGCAGCGAATCAGTCATTAAATCAATTAACCGCTCGCTGACCACGCCATGCCGAGTTAGCAAAGACCAAGGTTCAGGCACGAGATCGATCTGGGCTTGCAAATCATGATGACAACAAGGTGCCAACATAATCACTTTCGCTGAGTTCTTAACTGCCCAGGCAATTGAATCATCGGTTGCGGTATCGCAAGCATGAAGTGCAATCGCAATATCAACTGCCTGTGCCGGGGTATCGGCAATTTTGGCAACTAAGAATTGAGCATCGGCGCCAAGATCTTTTGCGATCTGATCATTATGTCGTTTTGATTCTTCGCGTTCGTCAACGCCTAAGACTTTTACTTTCTGGGTAGCGCTATTTAAATATTCTTGTACTGCGAAAGTTAAATAAGCATGACCACAACCTAGATCGACTACTGAAATTTCCGATTGTGCCCCAACTTCATTATCTAGAGTTGGTTTTAACAAACGCAAAAATTCTTCAACCTGGCGGTACTTATCCATTTTTGATGGCTTGATCCGTTTGTGGCCATCATGCATTCCCAGCAATGCGAAGATGCGATTGTCCTCGGGCAGCAATCGTTGCTTTTGGCGATCATGAGTTAAATCGCGCTCAAGCTTTACTCGCCCGATAGTTACCAGTGCTTCATCTTTCTTGCTGATGCGCACCGAATAACTCTCACTTGTACTTTCCACTAATAAATTGGCAAAGCCTTGACCTAATAGTTCAGCAAAATCAACTTCGCTTGCACTTAGATTCTTAGTCGTTACTTGGCGACCATCAGTTGAAGCAATCTGAAGCTTCTCTTCGCCCTTGAGCAACACCGGCTTGATATCAATGCGCTCGGCTGATGGCACCATATTTCGGCGTCGCCCAGATAAAACTGCCCGCACAAAATCAGCGCTCTTTATATGTTCTTCGAGTTCGGCAAATGCCCGAGTTAATTCAATTTTCATACGTTAAGCCCGCGGATGTGCTTGTTTGAAAGCTGCTTGCAAACGCTCAGTTGAAACATGGGTGTAGATCTGAGTTGTGGCAAGAGAGGCATGGCCAAGTATCTCCTGAACTGTGCGCAGATCAGCGCCACCTTCGAGCAAGTGCGTTGCTGCTGAATGGCGCAGAGCATGCGGCCCCATTCGTTCAAAACCTTCTAGCGCTGAAAGCGCGTTATAAACCACAGTGCGCACTGCTCGTTGATCAATTCGTTTTCCGCGGGCGCCAATAAATACGCACTTCTCGGATTGCTCTTTCATCAGTAGTGGTCGCCCATCAGCCAACCAAGCTTTAAGTGCTCGCATTGCCGGATTACCAATTGGAATCGTGCGCTCTTTACTACCTTTACCAAACACCCGAATTGTTTGTCTTTCGTAATCAATGTCTTGTAAATCTAAACCGCATAATTCAGCCACGCGAGCACCACTGGCATATAAAACTTCAACCATCGCCCGATCGCGAAGAGCAAGTGGTCCTTCACCCTCATCAACACGAGCAGCTAGTGCATCCATGGCAATCTCAGTACTTGCAGCATCTAGCACTTCTGGCAAAGTGCGATGTGCTTTCGGTGTCGCTAAATTCGCACCAACATCGCTAGACAAATAATTGTGTTTAAAAGCCCACTTAGTAAATAGTCGAATTGAAACTGCGCGACGTGACATCGTGGTGCGCGCACCACCTTTAACTTGTTGATTAGCTAACCACGAGCGAATAAGCGCCATATCTAAAGTCGAAATATCACTCTTGCCTAAAGTTTCTAGGTGGCTAATCAGAGATTGCAGATCGCCAACGTAGGCACGAACTGTGTGAACTGAAAGATTTCGTTCGGTTTCTAGATGGCGCTGAAAATCATTTACTAATGATTGAAAATCAGCGCTCATAAGAGCCAAGGTTACTCGGGTTTGCGCCCTTGCCTTAGTAAGCCATAAGTAACGGCATCTTCAAGTGCCATGGCAGAGGCTGCAATTACGTTTTCATGAACGCCAACAGTGTTCCATTCACCTTTGCCATCGCTGGTTTCAACTAATACGCGAGTAACTGCGCCAGTACCTAAGCGACCTTCAAGAATACGCACTTTGTAATCAGTTAATTCGAGCGCAACAAGTTCAGGATAAAGCTGCTGCAAGCCACTACGTAAGGCGTTATCAAATGCGTTAACTGGACCATTTCCAGCACCTGAGCAGATGATCTGTTTGCCTTGCGCTGTAACAGTTACTTCAGCTTTGGTAATAATGCTGCCATCTTCGTTGCGTTCAACTGATGTCAGCCAATGATCAATTGTGAAGAATGATGCACGCGAACCATTGATTTCTTCATGAAGTAATAATTCGAAGGAAGCATCGGCTGCTTCGAAAGTAAAGCCACGAGATTCCATCTCTTTGACGCGATCAACAATGCGACCAACTAATTCGCGGTCTCCCCCGAGATCGA
Source organism: Candidatus Nanopelagicaceae bacterium (assembly GCA_965267915.1). Taxonomy (GTDB): domain Bacteria; phylum Actinomycetota; class Actinomycetes; order Nanopelagicales; family Nanopelagicaceae; genus Planktophila. Next base: position 907,131 of record OZ254153.1, read on the forward strand.
CACCAAGCTCTTGTGATTTCATTTCAATCGATGCGCGACCGGCCATGTCAGATACCAACATGCGCATATCGTTTCCGACTGCTTCTGGATCTTCGTGCTGATATAGCGATGGATCAATTTTAATTGCACTGGCATGGAGGCCGGCTTTGTGTGCAAAGGCTGATACGCCAACGTATGGTTGACGAGCACTTGGATTGATATTGGTAATTTCAGCAATTGCGTGTGAAATGCGGAAAGATTCGCGGAGTGCATTTGCAGGTAGTACCAGTTTATCTTTCTTAAGTTCTAGGTTTGCGATGATTGTGACTAAGTCAGCGTTTCCGGTGCGCTCGCCGTAACCATTTAGGGTTCCTTGTACGTGAGTCGCACCAGCTGCAACGGCGGCCATTGAGTTAGCAACTGCGCAACCGGTGTCATTGTGACAATGGATTCCAAGACGTGCGCTACTTGCTTGCAAAACATCGTGCACAACTTGGGAAAGCTCATCAGGCAACATGCCACCATTGGTGTCGCAAAGTGCAATTACATCGGCTCCTGATTCGGCTGCGACGCGAACAACTTCAAGGGCGTATGCGCGATTAGAGCGATAGCCATCAAAGAAATGTTCGGCATCTAGAAATACTCGTTGACCTTCGGCGCGAAGGTGGGTAATCGAATCACGGATCATCGCTAAGTTTTCGTCAAGCGTTGTTTTAAGCGCAAGATCGACATGGCGATCGTAAGACTTAGCCACCAGAGTAACTGCAGGTGCGCCGCTATCGCGAAGTGCACCTAACAGGGCGTCATCGGCTGCTTTTACATTAGGACGACGAGTTGCACCGAATGCCACGAAGGTTGCATTCTTAAGTTGTAACTCTTTTTTAGCGCGGGCGAAAAACTCTGTATCTTTTGGATTAGCTCCTGGCCAACCGCCTTCAATAAAGCCGACACCTAAATCATCTAAGTGACGAGCGATCGCCAACTTATCGTGCACTGAAAGGTTTAGACCTTCTTGCTGCGCACCATCGCGCAACGTGGTGTCGTAGATATGAAAGGCGTCGTTTATTGTCATAGTCGCTACTTAGAGAACCTTATGAACCCAGTTATGGGTATCTGCAATTGTGCCGTGTTGAATTCCAAGTAAAGTGTTACGAATCTGCATGGTGATTACACCTGGTTGGCCATCACCAGTTACCCAAGTTCCCATGGTGCTCTTTGCTTGGCCAACTGGTGAAACCACAGCTGCAGTTCCGCAAGCAAAGATCTCAGTGATCTCACCACTTGCAACGCCATCGCGCCAATCATCAACGCTGATCATCTCTTCAGATATTTTGTAACCAAGATCTTTTGCAACACTGAGAATTGAATCACGGGTAATGCCTGGCAATAAAGTGCCGGTTAGCTTTGGTGTGACAACAGTTGCGTCTGCGCCTTTACCTCTTACGAAGTAAAGATTCATGCCGCCCATTTCTTCAACCCATTTACGCTCTTGGGCATCGATCCAAACAACTTGGTCGCAACCTTGAGCTGCAGCTGCCTTTTGGGCAACGAGAGAAGCTGCATAGTTGCCACCGCATTTAGCTTCGCCGGTGCCGCCTTGAGCTGCGCGAACATATTCAGTTGAGATCCAAACGCTAACTGCTTTCGATGGATCAAAGTAAGCACCGACTGGTGTGGCAATAAGTAAGTAGGTGGCTTTGTTTGATGGACGCACGCCTAAGCCAACTTCGGTTGCGATCATAAATGGACGCAAATAAAGCGCTTCACCGATCTTGCCCGGAACCCAGCCAGCATCAGTCTTTACCAGCTCTTCGACGGTTTGGATAAAGAGTTCGATTGGCATTTCAGGTAGGGCTAAACGATTGGCGCTACGAGCGAAACGTATGGCATTGGCATCAGGTCGAAATAGTGAAATGCCACCATCGGGTTGGCGATATGCCTTCATGCCTTCGAAAATTTCTTGGCCGTAATGGAAAACGGCTGTTGCTGGATCTAGGGAAAGTGGCCCATATGGAATTAGTTCTGGTTCATCCCAACCAGTTGCTTCATTCCACTCGCAGATAACCATATGGTCGGTGTAGTACTTACCGAAACCTGGGTTTGCAATTTTTTCGGCGCGATCGACTTCAGATACAGCAGTTGTAGAAAGGCGGTACTTCATTGCATTTTCCCTTCTTGGCCTATGCGTCTAGCAATGCCAAGAGAGCATCGCCAACTTCAGTAGTAGATCGTTTCTTGTCGCCACGATTTAAAAGATCCTGCGCGACTGCGCGTTCTACTTCACGAGCTGCATCATGCAGACCCATGTGATCAAACAACATCGCAACTGACATTACAGTGGCAGTTGGATCAGCTAAATTATTGCCGGCAATATCTGGCGCTGAACCATGAACTGGCTCGAACATTGATGGGAACTTTCCAGTTGGATTGATATTGCCAGATGCAGCTAGACCGATTCCGCCACAGATAGCGGCGGCAATATCGGTCAAGATGTCTCCGAAAAGATTGTCGGTTACAACTACATCAAATCGTTCTGGGTTGGTAACAAAGAACATTGATGCGGCATCAACATGTAGGTAATCTGTTGTGATCGCTGGATATTCCTTAGCAACCTCATTAAATGTTCGAGTCCATAAACCACCCGCGCGAGTAAGCACATTGTTCTTGTGAACAAGTGTTAACTTCTTGCGGTCACGCTTCGAGGCACGTTCAAATGCATCGCGGATAACGCGCTCTGCACCGCGACGAGTATTTAGTGATTCTTCAGTTGCAATCTCATTTTCGGTGCCTTCAGCAAGTACGCCGCCAGCGCCAACATATGGGCCTTCGGTACCTTCGCGAACCACGACGAAATCAATTGGTGCTTTCGTTGCAAGAGGGCCAGTAACTCCTGGCATCAACTTAGCTGGGCGCAAATTAATGTAGTGATCAAATGCGAAACGAAGCTTTAGTAGCAAGCCGCGTTCTAGAACGCCGCTTGGAACAGTTGGATCACCAACTGCGCCGAGCAGAATCACATCAGCTTTTGCGAGTTCAGCCAAAGTTGCATCAGGCAAGACCTCACCAGTGCGATGCCAAAAAGCAGCGCCTAGATCATAGGAAGTTTTGTTAAATGTCGCGCCATGTTTAGCGGCAACAGAATCTAAAACTCGCAAGCCTTGGGCAACTACTTCTGGTCCAATGCCATCGCCAGCGATTACGGCTAGGTTGAAATGCGCCATTAGCTAACCAACGTCACAGATCGAACTGAACCAGCACCAGTCTCTTTTGCTACCGCTGCAAGTAATTCTTCAGTTACTGCTGAATCAACGGTAATTGCCATTAGCGCTTCTCCCCCAGCTGAATCACGTGAAACCTGCATACCTGCGATATTAATTTTCGCAGTGCCGAGAATGTTTCCGACTGCGCCAACGATGCCTGGGCGATCGGTGTAGCGAAGGAATAACATGTTATCTGTTGGTGGTAAATCAAGATCGAATTGATCTACGGCGATGATCTTTTCAACTTTGCGAATTCCCATCAAAGTTCCATCAACCTTTAGTGATTTACCATTGCTCAATGAACAGTGCAACGAAATCATGCTGCGGTATTCAGGGCTTTCAGAATCAGTTGTCACCGAAGATGTAATGCCTCGCTCGGCAGCAATTCCTGGCGCGTTTACATATGTCACATCTTCAGAACCAATTGCAGTTAGCGCGCCCTTAAGTGCACTGATAGCCAGAACTGATGAATCATGACCAGAGATATCTCCACGCACATTGATTTCCAAACTTACTGGAAGTTCGCCAGCAATACCGGTTGCAATCTGTGCCATTTTTTCAACAAGTGGCAAAGATGGACGAATATCCTCATGGATAGCGCCACCCTTTACATTCACGGCATCTGGCACCAGTTCGCCAGCCAGAGCTTTACGCACTGAAACAGCTACTGCGATACCTGCACGCTCTTGTGCTTCATCAGTTGATGCACCTAAGTGAGGGGTTGCAACTACTTGATCAAGAGTAAATAGCGATGAATCAGTGCAAGGCTCTGTTGCGAAAACATCAAGGCCAGCACCTGCAACACGACCTTCAGTGATCGCATCAAATAGCGCAGCTTCATCGAGAACGCCACCACGAGCAGCATTTATGATGCGAACTGATGGCTTAACTTTCTTAAGTGCTTCAACGCCGATTAAGTTGGCAGTCTCTTTAGTCTTTGGCAAGTGAATCGTAATGAAATCACTGGCAGCTAAAAGATCATCGAGTTCCATAAGAGTTACACCAAGTTGCGCCGCACGAGCAGGTTGCAAATATGGATCATAAGCAACCACATTCATGCCAAAAGCTTGCATGCGATGTGCCACTAGTTGACCAATTCGACCAAAGCCCACGATGCCGAGAGTCTTTTCAAATAACTCAGCGCCGGTGTACTTGGAACGTGCCCATTTGCCGTTGCGAAGTGCTGCGTGTGCTGGTGACACAAAACGAGCAGATGCCAAAATTAGCGCGATTGCTAATTCAGCAGCTGAGACGATATTTGAAGTTGGCGCATTAACAACCATGACACCAGCAGCAGTTGATGCTGGAATGTCTACGTTATCTAAACCAACACCGGCACGTGCAATAACTTTCAAACCTTTAGCTGCAGCAATCGCTTCAGCATCCATTTTGGTTGCAGAGCGAATCAAAACCGCATCTACCCCAGCAGCCAGGGCCGGAAGAAGTTCGGCACGATTTGCGCCGTCGCAATGACGAACTTCAAAATCAGGGCCAAGTGCTTCAAGCGTTGCCGGACTTAATTCTTCAGCAATTAATACAACAGGTTTAGCCACGAGATGCGCTGCCTTCTTTGTAATCATCGTTGCCAGATTGCTTCATCCAGCTAAACATCTTGCGAAGTTCGCGGCCAACTGCCTCAATTGGGTGGGTCTCGCCCTTAGTGCGAAGTGCCTTAAATTCAGGGGCGCCAGCTTCTTGATCATCGATAAAGCGCTTAGCAAAAGCACCGCTCTGGATATCAGCAAGAACAGCCTGCATATTTGCCTTAACACTTGGATCGATAACGCGAGGACCAGATACATAGTCACCGAATTCAGCTGTGTCAGAAACTGACCAACGCTGCTTTGCGATTCCGCCTTCGTACATCAAGTCAACGATCAACTTAAGTTCGTGTAGACATTCGAAGTAAGCAACTTCTGGCTGGTAACCAGCTTCAGTAAGAACTTCAAAACCATACATAACTAATTGTGATGCGCCACCACAAAGAACTGATTGCTCACCGAATAGATCTGTTTCAGTCTCTTCAGTAAAGGTAGTCAAGATACCGCCGGCACGAAGTCCACCGATTGCTTTGGCATATGAAAGTGTTAGTGGCCATGCATTGCCAGTTGCATCTTGTTCAACTGCCACGATTACAGGAACGCCACGGCCTGCTGCGTACTCACGACGAACCAAGTGACCTGGGCCCTTTGGCGCAACCATACAAACATCTACAGATGCAGATGGCTTGATGTAACCGAAACGAATATTAAATCCATGACCGAAGAACAACGCATCGCCATCTTTTAGGTTAGGCAAGATTTGTTCGGTGTAGATGTGGCGCTGTAAGTGATCTGGCGCCAAAATCATGATGACAGTTGCTTCCTTAACTGCCTCGGCAACGCTAGTAACGCGAAGACCTTCTTGCTCAGCCTTTGCGCGAGACGGTGAACCATCTTTTAGGCCAACGCGAACATCGACACCACTATCGCGCAAGTTAAGTGCGTGTGCGTGTCCTTGTGAACCGTAACCAATGATCGCAACTTTGCGTCCTTGAATGATCGAAAGATCGGCATCTTCTTCGTGATACATAGTTGCCATTTGGTCGTGCTCCTTATTTTTCTTGGTGGTTTTCGGTTGGTGGGTAATTAATTCTGATAATCAGGTTGAGTATCGTGGACTGCAGGTGCCGTTTCAGGCTTGATTTCCTTGATCGATATGACATTGATTAGCTTGTCGAGCTGAGCAATTACTTGCTCAAGGGCATGGCCCTCAACACTTACGACAATATCCATCTGGGAAACTTCTGGGTTGCTAGTTGGGCCAACAGTTAGGCGTTCGATGTTGTAAGCACGGCGTGAGAAAAGACCAGCAACGCGGGCAAGAACACCAGGTGAGTTTTCAACTAAAACTTCGAGGGTATGTTGGGCCATTTTATAACTCCTGTGAATCCCAGTCAGGCGCGGTTTCGCGCGCGATCATGATGTCATCATTTGAAGTTCCGGCTGCAACCATTGGCCACACCATCGCATCACGATGAACTCGGAAATCAACAACTACTGGTTGATCATTAATGCTCATGGCTTTTTCAATAGTTGCATCAACATCTTCTGGACGCTCGCAACTTAGACCAACGCAACCCATAGCTTCAGCCAACATAGGAAAATTTGGAACGCGCTTTGATTCAAGGCTGGTGTTTGAATAACGTCCTTCATAGAACAGGGTCTGCCATTGGCGAACCATGCCGAGGCTTTCATTATTAATGATTGCAATTTTCACCGGAATATTATTTAGCGCACAAGTTACTAGCTCTTGGTTAGTCATCTGGAAACAACCGTCGCCATCAATTGCCCAAACAGTTGTGTCAGGTGCGCCAACTTTGGCACCCATTGCAGCTGGGACTGCATAACCCATCGTGCCTAAGCCACCTGAGTTAAGCCAAGTGCGTGGATTTTCATACGAAACAAATTGCGATGCCCACATTTGATGTTGACCAACACCTGCAGCGAAGATTGCATTTGGTCCAGAAATTTTTCCAAGACGTTCGATTACATATTGTGGTGACAAGGAACCATCCGAAGGTTGGTCGTAACCAAGTGGATAAGTGCTTTTTAGTGAATTCATTTGACGCAACCATGAAGTTAAGTCAGGTTGGTTTTTAGCAAGCGCTGCCTTGAGCACAGGGATTAGCGCCTGCAAGGTGTGCTTCAGATCGCCAATAACTGGCACATCAGCAAAGCGATTCTTATGTATTTCAGCTGGGTCAACATCGCAGTGAATTACTTTTGCATTAACCGCAAACGTTGAAAGTTTGCCGGTAACACGATCATCGAAACGAGCGCCTAAAGTAATTAAAAGATCTGACTTTTGAAGAGCCGTCACAGCGGCAACCGTGCCGTGCATTCCTGGCATTCCTAAATGCAATGGGTGGCTATCAGGGAAAGCGCCTCGTGCCATCAAAGTTGTAACAACGGGAGCGCCCAACAAGTTTGCGATCTCAAGAAGCTCGCGATGCGCGTCCGCTTTGATTACACCGCCACCGACATAGAAAACCGGCTTGCTTGATTGGGTAATCAGCGCAGCTGCATCAGCAATGGCTTGGGCATTTGGTGCGAGTCTTGGTTTATAACCTTTTAAGTTAACTGAGGTTGGGTAATTAAAATCAGTCATCTTTTGAAGCGCATCTTTTGCAATATCAACTAGAACTGGGCCTGGTCGGCCAGTGCTGGCAATATGAAACGCTTCGGCAATAGCGCGCGGAATTTCAGCAGGGTCGGTAACTAAATAATTATGTTTCGCAAATGGCATTGTGATGCCGCGGATATCAGCTTCTTGAAAAGCATCAGTGCCAATTGCAAGGGAAGGAACTTGGCCAGTAATTGCAACAACAGGAACAGAATCCATCGCAGCATCAGCAAGCGGAGTAACTAAGTTGGTAGCACCAGGACCAGAAGTTGCGATGCAAACACCAACGCGACCAGTAACTTGGGCATAACCAGTTGCGGCGTGACCGGCACCTTGTTCGTGACGCACCAAGATGTGGCGGATCTTTGAATCAAAGATTGGGTCATAAGCAGGCAAAATTGCACCGCCAGGAATTCCGAACATGACATCGACGCCAGCTGCTTCCAGACTGTTGACTAGGCTCTGGGCTCCAGTTACTTGACTCATCTTCGTTACTCCTTTCGCTCTCTTCGCTTCTCTAGGTCTTGCTGCGTAAAACGGTTAAATGAAAAAACCCTCAGTTTCAACTGAGGGTAGCGCGCGATCGATGTTGCTAGATCGCACGCTTTCGGATCACCACTGATGAACGCATGCCCGTATTCTCCAATGACTAAGCGCGTGAGTCAACCCCTGAGATTGCCATCTCAAATTATGAGAGGGTCTGCTGAGTCACAGTTTTAGTCGCAGACCGCGCCTTTAGAAGCAGAGCCCACCAACTTGGCATATTTAGCCAAAACGCCGCGGGTGTATTTATGTGGCAACGGCTTAAAGCCCTTGCGACGTTCGGCCAGTTCGGCTTCATCGACCAAGAGATCTAGCTGACGAGTAACAGTATTAATGCGCACTCGATCACCATCTTTAATGAAGGCAATTGGGCCACCGTCGACAGCCTCAGGTGCAACGTGTCCAACACATAGCCCAGTTGATCCGCCCGAGAAACGACCATCAGTTAAGAGCAGTGTTGTTTTACCAAGACCGGCACCTTTGATGGCACCAGTAATCATTAACATTTCGCGCATTCCAGGACCACCCTTTGGCCCTTCGTAACGAATTACAACAACATCGCCCGCTTGAATTGTTCCGTCTTCAAGTGCATCCATGGCCGCTTGTTCGCGTTCGAATACTCGAGCAGGTCCTTCAAATTCTTCGATGCCGATGCCGGCTGTTTTACAAACTGCGCCATCGGGCGCAAGTGAACCTTTAAGAATTGTGATGCCGCCACCAAGTGACATTGGCTTTGATGTTGCACGCAGAATTTCACCGTCAGGATCTGGCGGTGAAATATCAGCTAAGTTTTCAGCCATTGTCTTACCAGTAACAGTTAGCGCATCTCCATGCAGTAGACCAGCATCAAGTAGTGCTTTGAGAACTACTGGGACTCCCCCGACTTTATCCATATCTGACATGACGAAACGGCCGAATGGTTTTAGATCACCAAGTAGTGGAACTTTTGAACCGATGCGGTGGAAATCATCCATTTCAAGATCAACATCTGCTTCGTGAGCGATCGCAAGTAAGTGCAAGACAGCGTTGGTAGAACCACCAAGTGCCATCAACATAGTGATCGCGTTTTCAAAAGCTTTCTTACTTAAAATATCGCGTGTGGTAATTCCTTGCCGAATTAATTCGACAACCGCAGCACCTGATTTAACTGCGAACGCATCGCGGCGACGATCAACTGCAGGTGGCGCTGCTGAACCAGGTAGAGATAAACCAATTGCTTCACCAATTGAAGCCATTGTGTTTGCGGTGTACATGCCACCGCAGGCACCTTCGCCTGGACAGATTGCGCGTTCAATGCGATCAACTTGATCTTGTGAAATCAAACCACGAGCACATGCACCAACAGCTTCGAATGCATCAATGATGGTTACATCTTTGCCATCTACTTGGCCAGGAAGTGTTGAGCCAGCATAGACAAATACAGATGCCACATTGATTCGTGCTGCTGCCATCATCATGCCGGGCAATGATTTATCGCAACCTGCGAAAGTAACCATGCCATCAAGGCGCTCTGCTTGCATAACAGTTTCAACTGAGTCGGCAATTACCTCGCGCGAAACTAAAGAGAAGTGCATTCCTTCGTGGCCCATGGAAATTCCGTCAGAGACAGAGATAGTTCCGAATTGCATTGGAAAACCACCGGCATCAATAACCCCTTGGCGTGAAGCTTTGGCTAAGCGATCAAGTGAGAGGTTGCAAGGAGTGATTTCATTCCAAGAAGATGCAATACCGATTTGAGGTTTTACCCAATCCTCATCGCCCATACCAACTGCGCGCAACATTCCTCGCGCAGGGGCGCGCTCTAAGCCATCAGTTACAAGTCCCGAGCGCGGTTTCATCTTCGACATGGCCTAATCGTATGGGCAGATAGTTCATTTCGCATGTACTTCTGATATACGATACGGTACCGTTTCGTTTCGTATTTAAGAAGGGTTAGCCATGATGTGTCCAGCTGCAAAAGTCTCGACGCTGTTGGGGCGCCCGCGAGACGATAAGCGCGACGAAGCTATCCAGAGCGCTGCCATAGAACTCATGCAAGAAATCGGTTATGAGCGTTGCACCATAGAAGCGATTGCGACCAAGGCGCGTGCAAGCAAAGCGACAATTTATCGCCGCTGGAAGAACAAACAGGAATTACTTGTTAGCGCAGTTACTCGCCACACTTTCTGCACTCCCCCAGAAGTAGATCAAGGAAATCTTCGCGACGACTTAATCGAAATGATTTCAGAGAAGATTAAGAATCTGAAGGGCCCGGATGGCGCAGTTGTATCCGTACTTCTCACCGCAGCAAAGAACGATCCCGAACTAGGCAAACTGATTCCAATTTCTATTCGGGAAAGTCAAGATGACACAGTAATGCGCATTATCGAACGCGGAATTAAACGTGGCGAAGTCTCTAAGAACGCAAACATTGAGCTACTACTTGAAATTTTGCCAGGCATCTTTTCATATCGAATTTTTATGACCCACCAATCAGTTAATCGCAAGTTCATTGAACAACTAGTCGATGGGATATTAATTCCATCTCTGCAAACGCAAATAAATATAAAGGAGAAGAAGTGAAAAACCAGACTCAAGATGGCCTAGATCCAAACCGCTGGCGCACGTTGGCCGTAATTGCAATCGCGCAATTGATGGTGGTTCTAGATGGTTCCATCGTTAATATCGCGATTCCGAGTGCGAAAGCTGATTTAGGAATCACAGACGCAAACCAGCAGTGGATTGTCACTGCTTACACATTGGCATTTGGTTCGCTGCTTCTTCTAGGTGGCCGGATTGCGGACTTCATTGGCCGCAAGAAAGCATTCATTATTGGCTTGCTCGGCTTCGCCGGAGCATCAGCTCTTGGCGGAATCGCATCGACTCAAGAACTTCTCTTCGCAGCTCGCGCACTTCAAGGTGTATTCGGTGCGCTTCTTGCCCCTGCTGCCCTATCAATCGTTAGCGTTACCTTCACCGAGCCTAAAGAGCGCGCGAAGGCATTTGCGGTTTATGGTGGAATTTCAGGTGGCGGCGCAGCAATTGGCTTGATCCTTGGTGGCGTACTTACTGAGTACTTCTCATGGCGCTGGTGCCTTGGTGTAAATATTCCAATCGCAATCGTTACTGCACTTGTTGCAATTCCAGTTGTAAAGGAATCTAAAGCTGGCGGCGAACATAGCTATGACATTCCAGGCGTTTTAACTGCAACTCTTGGCTTATTCTCCTTAGTTTATGGATTTAACCGTGCGGCAACTGTGGGCTGGACTGCAACTGAAACTATTAGTTTCTTTATCGCAGCAGTAGTTCTGCTTTCAATCTTTGTTTCAATCGAACTACGGGTTAAAAATCCATTAATGCCGATGCGCGTGATTCTGGAACGTAACCGTGGTGGTTCTTACTTGAGCTCACTATTTATCGGTGCTGGTATTTTCTCCATGTTCTTATTCTTGGGAATTTACTTGCAAAGCGTGCTTGGTTATTCGCCACTTAAATCAGGCTTTGCATTCCTGCCATTTACCTTCGGTATCGTTTTTGCGGCAGGCACGGCTTCAAAGCTGCTTCCAAAGATCGGCCCTCGCCCACTTATGGTTACTGGCCTATTAATGTCAGCAACCGGATTGTTGCTCTTAACTCGCATCACTCCTGATACCAGTTACTTCACCCACGTACTTCCAATCTTGCCGGTAATTAGCTTCGGCCTAGGTTTGGTATTTATCCCAAGTGCATCGACTTCACTTCACGGCATTGGTAATCAAGATGCCGGTGTTGCAAGTGCACTTATTAACACGAGCCAACAAGTGGGTGGATCACTTGGTACAGCGTTGCTAAACACCATCGCGGCAACAAGTACTGCGCTTTATGTGAAAAACCACAGCGATCTTGGTCCGAAATTATTGCCAGCAGCTATTACCCATGGATTTACCGTGGTCTTCTACTGCAGTGCAGGGCTATTAGTAATTGGTGCGATCGTTGTATTTGCCTTTATTAATATTGGCAAAGAGGCAATCGTTGAGACTGAAGGTGCGGCAGTCGGGCACTAATTAATAAATAATTAAACTTGACCGCAAACTATTGACCCAAGTGGCCAAGTAGAAGCTCTCGTACGCGAGCAGCATCTGCTTGGCCCTTTGTCTCTTTCATAACCGCGCCAATTAGCGCACCTGCTGCAGGTACGTGACCGCTGCGAACTTTCTCAGCAGTTTCGGCTTGCTCAGCACAAACTTTTTCAATTGCTGCCATTAGTGCGCCATCATCATTAACAACTTTGATTCCGCGCTTAGTAACAATGTCGGCCGGCTTTCCTTCGCCGGCAATAACGCCTTCAATAACTTGACGGGCCAGTTTGTCGGTGAGTTCGCCCTTTTCAACTAGAGCTACGATTTCGGCGACATCAGTTGGTGAAATTGTTAGATCTGCGATGGCCGAGTTTTGTTCTTTAGCTAGACGAGAAATCTCACCAAGCCACCAGCTGCGAGCTTTAGTTGGGTCTGAACCAAGTGCCACGGTTGCTTCGACGAAGCCAAGTACATCGGCATTGATCATTGCTTCCATCTCATTGGCCGGAACGCTCCAGGCCTCTTGCAAACGTTTGCGATGAAGTGATGGGCGTTCAGGAATTCCAGCGCGAAGTTCTTCAATCCAAGCTGCATCTGGTGCAACTGGAACTAGATCTGGTTCAGGGAAATAACGGTAATCCTCGGCCTGTTCTTTTGAACGACCAGAACGAGTTAAACCAGTGTCTTCTTGGAAGTGACGGGTCTCTTGAACAACGCGCTCGCCTTTATTTAATAGTTCAGCATGGCGAATCATTTCGCCGCGAACTGCGCGTTCAACCGAACGAAGTGAGTTCACGTTCTTAGTTTCAGAACGAGTACCAAGAACATCAGAACCAATTAGGCGCAATGAAACGTTGGCATCGCAACGAAGTGAACCTTGTTCCATCTTTACATCTGATACCCCGAGGCCGCGCAAGATATCGCGTAGTTCGCTGACATAAGCTTTGGCGACTTCTGGTGCGTACTTGCCTGTGCCCGGAACAATCTTGGTAACGATTTCAACTAATGGAATACCAGCGCGGTTGTAATCAAGCAATGAGTAATCGGCGCCATGGATACGTCCAGTCGCACCACCAACGTGAAGTGATTTACCGGTGTCTTCCTCCATGTGTACGCGCTCGACTTCAACACGGAATTGCTTAGGGCCTTCTTCAGTTTGAATCTCGACATCAACATAACCATCAACACAGATTGGTTCGTCGTATTGTGAAATCTGGAAGTTCTTAGGCATATCTGGATAGAAGTAATTCTTACGAGCAAAGCGGCTAAATAGCGCGATTGAACAGTTAAGAGCAAGACCGATCTTGATTGTTGATTCGATTGCTTTCTCGTTAACAGTTGGCAGGGCACCTGGAAGCGCCAAACAGACTGGGCAAGTTTGAGTATTTGGTTCGGCGCCAAAGATTGTGCTGCAACCGCAGAACATCTTGGAATTGGTATTTAACTCAACGTGTACTTCTAGACCAAGTACTGGTTCGTACTTTGCTACAACATCATCATAGGTAAGGCTCACTTGGCACCTCCTAAAACTGGTGCTTTATCAAGTAACGGTGCGCCCCACTTTGAAAGTAACGCTGCTTCCAGAGCTGCGCCGACTGAGTACATGCGCTCATCTTTCATAACTGGAGACATGATTTGGAAACCAACTGGTAGGCCATCTTCATCAGCAAGACCGGAAGGTAATGACATGCCGCCAATGCCTGCCATGTTTACTGGAATAGTTGCAATGTCATTTAGATACATCGCAAGTGGGTCATTGGCCTTTTCACCGATTTTAAATGCCGTAGTTGGGCAAGTTGGTGAAACTAATACGTCGGCCTTGGTAAATGCGTTAGTGAAATCTTGGGTGATTAAAGTACGAACCTTTTGCGCGCTACCGTAATAAGCATCGTAGTAACCAGAGGAGAGTGCGTAAGTACCCAAAATAATGCGACGCTTTACTTCTTTACCGAAACCAACTTCTCGAGTTAAATTCATTACTGATTCAGCCGAAGCGCCATCGACATCGCCAACACGTAAGCCGTAACGCATGGCATCGAAGCGAGCTAAGTTTGAAGAACATTCAGAAGGTGCAATTAAGTAATAAGCAGCAAGTGCGTATTCAAAGTTAGGCGCTGACACTTCAACAATTTCAGCACCAGCTTTTGCTAATAGTTCAAGGGATTCTTCGAATCGTGCGCGCACGCCAGCTTGGTAGCCATCGCCATTTAACTCTTTAACAACACCAATCTTCATGCCCTTTACATCGCCAGCACGAGCGGCAGCAACAACTTGCGGCACTGGTGCATTGATACTGGTGGAATCTTTTGGATCATGACCAGCAATTGCTTCGTGCAATAACGCAGCATCTAAAACTGTTCGCGCGCATGGGCCGGCTTGATCAAGGGAAGATGAGAAAGCAACTAGGCCGTAACGTGAAACTCCGCCGTAAGTTGGCTTTACACCGACGGTGCCAGTTACTGCTGCTGGTTGGCGAATTGATCCACCGGTATCAGTACCGATTGCAAGTGGTGCTTCAAAGGCAGCTAACGCAGCGGAAGATCCGCCACCAGAACCACCAGGAATACGAGTTAGATCCCAGGGATTATGAGTTGGGCCGTAGGCCGAATTTTCAGTGGATGAACCCATAGCGAATTCATCCATATTCGTTTTACCTAAAATGACAATGTCGTTCTTCTTTAATTTTGCAACCACAGTTGAGTCATACGGCGGGCGCCAACCTTCGAGAATCTTGGAACCACATGTAGTTGGAATACCTTTTTGCGCCATGACATCTTTAAGGGCAAGTGGAACTCCGGCAAGTGGTGAAAGCTTTTCGCCCTTTGCGCGCTTGGCATCGATTGCTGCTGCTTGCGCAAGCGCACCTTCGGTATCGACATGCAAGAAAGCATGAACATCAGCATCAACACTTGCGATGCGATCAAGATGCGCTTGGGTCAGCGCAACTGAAGTAACTTCGCCAGCAACAAGTTTTGCTGCCATCTCGGCGGCAGATGAGCGAATCATTCTTCACCCAAAATCTGTGGAACTCGGAAACGTTGTTCTTCTTGAGCTGGGGCGCCCGATAGCGCTTCTTCGGGAGTAAGACTTGGTACAACTACATCCGCGCGAAATACATTGCGAAGTGGCAGTGGGTGTGAAGTGGCTTCGACATCGGCGCCAGCAACTTCTTGCACGCGAGCAACTGCATCGAGAATGACGGTGAACTCATTTGAGAGAGCGACTAGCTCTTCTTCACTCATTTCAATGCGGGCTAAGCCAGCAAGTTTTGCGACATCATCGCGAGATAACGAACTCATAGGGCAATCTTAATGGGCTACTACTGGCGGATTTGACCGTCGCCAGTGACGATCCAGGTGGTTGTTGTCATAGCCTCTAGACCCATAGGGCCACGGGCATGAAGTTTCTGATTGCTAATTCCGATTTCGGCGCCGAAGCCCATCTGTTCGCCATCGGTGAAACGTGTGCTGGTATTGATCATGACAGCGGCGCAATCTGAGAGCGCGATAAATCGCTGTACTGCAGCATCTGATTCAGAAACGATTGATTCGGTGTGCTGGGTGCCGTACTTAGCAATGTGATCTGCAGCTGCATCAACGCTGGCCACTACCCCAACATTCATTTCGAGAATGCCATATTCGGTAGACCAATTTTCATTTGTTGCCAAAGTCGCTGGAATCTCTAGTCCGTTTGCAATAGCCAAAGTTTGGGCATCAACATTTAACTTAACACCAGCATCATTCAGTGCTTGAAGCGCAGTTGGCAGGAATGTCGCGGCAACTGCTTCATGTACCAACAAAGTTTCAGCGGCATTACAAACACTTGGACGATGACATTTTGAGTTAATTAAAATTGGAAGAGCTTTTGTGAGATCGGCAAATTCATCAACATATACATGGCAAACCCCAGCGCCGGTTTCGATGGTTGGCACAGATGATTCATCGACCACCATACGAATAAGCGCTGCACTACCCCGTGGAATAACAAGATCAACTTTGCCACGTGCATTAAGTAGCGCTTTAACGGTGTCGCGGTCATCAGATGGCACAAGCTGCAATACATCTGGTGAAATCTTGGTTTTACCTAACGCACTTCGCATAACTTCTAAAAGAATCGCATTGCTACTGGCTGCAGTTGATGAACCGCGTAATAACGCAGCGTTGCCAGACATTAATAAAATTACGGCAGCATCGACGGTCACATTTGGTCGCGCTTCGTAAACCATTCCGATAACTCCAAATGGAACTGAGATCTGCTTTAGATGTAGTCCATTTGGCAGAGTGCGTTCGCGTAAAACGTTTCCGAGTGGATCTTCAAGTGCTGCAACTTGGCGAGCGCCATTTGCAATTCCTTTAACGCGTTCAGCGGTAAGTAGCAAACGATCTTGTAATTGTGGGTGCATTCCTTCAGCAACTCCGCGATCAATATCGACTTTATTAGCGGCCAAAATATCTGCGCTACGAGATTCAATCTCATCGGCAATGGCGTTTAGGGCGGCGGCTCGTTCAGCACCAGTCGCAACTGTTAACGTGCGAGCAGCAGCGCGAGCTAGATCAGCTAACGCAGCAACAGTTGTCGTGGCACTCATAGCTAAAGCCTACAGAAGGACCAGGTCATCGCGATGAACTAATTCGCGTTCATACTCTGGACCAAGCGCCGCAGCTAATTCTTTAGTAGAACGACCCAGCATTACCGGTAATTCGACTGCATCAAATGCGACTAGGCCACGAGCAAATATATTTCCATCTGGCCCAACTAATTCAACAGTATCTCCCGCAATAAAGGTACCTTCAACTGCAGTAACTCCGGCCGGCAAAAGCGAAGTACCGCGTTCGCAAATTGCTTTGACTGCACCAGCATCAAGAATTAATTTGCCTTGTGGTGTCGCAGCATGTGCCAACCAAAGTAAACGCGAAGTGGTTTTGCGTTCGTGCCCATGAAATAAAGTGCCAAGTTCGGCGCCAGCAATAGATTGGTCTGCCTGCTCAAGTGATGTGAGCAGCATCGAGATACCAGCCCCAGTTGCAATGCGAGCCGCTTCAATCTTGGTAACCATTCCCCCGCTACCAACGCCAGCAGAACCTGCGCCACCAACTTCAATGGCAGCGATCTCGGCGAAGTCAGAAACTTCAGAGATTGCTTTTGCACCAGCTTGCGTTGGTGGGGCGTCATAAAGAGCATCGATATCTGAAACTAAAACCAATAAGTCAGCATCAATAAGAAGTGCAACTAGTGCGGCTAGTCGGTCATTGTCGCCAAAACGAATTTCTTGCGTACCGACTGAGTCGTTTTCATTGATGATTGGCACAACACCTAATTGCAACAACTTAAATAGCGTGCGCTGCACATTCTGATAATGAACCCGGCGCACAATGTCTTCGGTCGTGATTAATACCTGCGAGGCGGTTATTGAGTGCTTCGCAAAACTCTCGGTATAACGATGGATTAACAAACCTTGGCCAACAGAAGCTGCTGCTTGTTGGGTGGCCAGATCTTTGGGACGAGAACTCAAACCAAGTGGTGCTAAACCGGCAGCGATGGCACCTGATGAAACAACTATTACTTCGGCACCTCGAGATTTAGCGGCAGCAACAATTGCAACTATTTTTTCAACCGAAGAAGGATCTAGCGCTGAACCTGCGTTACCTGTTAAGGATGAAGAGCCAATCTTGATGACTATGCGCTTGGCATTGGCGATTGAGTTTCGGGCCATCACTCATCATCTCCATCCAATTGCGCTAGTTCAAGATCTACGACATCAGCAATTTTAGGTGTGTGCGGGTCAGAAACGTTGTACTCCCACTGCTTGGCGATTTCATCTTCGCTAAGCACGTCATCGGTGCGATCAACAGGTTTCCAAGTTGTTTCAAGGCGGGAATCTTCGCCGCGACGGTGCAAGTGACCAGCAAGTTGTTCGGCGCCAGCTTCGATAGTTGGTTCCCAATCAAAGACCACTTCGTTTTCACCAGAGCCAATGCGAACTTCGCTGCCTGCAACTGCGCCCTTTTTATATAGTTCTTTTTCAACGCCAAGTTGTGCCAAGCGATCTGCTAGATAACCAATAGCCTCGGCGTTCTTAAAGTTAGTTTGACGAACCCAACGCACAACTTTGGCGCCACGCACGGTGAATGAACCATCTTCGTTTGCCTTAACTGTGAAACCTGAATCATCAACTGCAGTTGGGCGCAAAATAATTCGTGTGCGCTCTTCTTTCGCCATAGATGCACGAGAGGCTTGAATCAAACGTGCCATTGCATAAGTTAAATTAGTTAGACCTTCGCGGCTTGCTGCCGAAACTGGGTAAACCTCATAACCCTTTTCGCGCAAAGTATCGGCAACCATGTCAGCCATAGCGGCACCATCAGGAAGATCAATTTTATTAAGGGCAATAATGCGTGGACGATCTTCAAGTCCGCCATACTCGGCAAGTTCAGATTCGATAACTTCAAGATCTTGAATCGGATTACGATCTGTTTCTAGCGTTCCGCAATCGAGAACATGCACGAGTGCAACGCAACGTTCAACGTGGCGCAAGAACTCAAGACCTAAACCTTTTCCTTGGCTAGCGCCAGGAATTAAACCTGGCACGTCGGCTACTGTGAATCGAGTATCACCAGCATTAACAACTCCTAGGTTTGGCACCAAAGTTGTAAATGGATATTCGGCAATCTTTGGTCGCGCTGCAGAGATAGCGGCGATCAGCGAAGATTTACCAGCACTTGGATAACCAACTAATGCAATATCAGCAACGCTCTTAAGTTCTAGTTGTAACGTGCGTTCTTCGCCTGGCTCGCCAAGGAGCGCAAAACCTGGAGCGCGACGCTTAGAAGAAGAGAGCGCAAGGTTGCCCAGTCCGCCAAAGCCACCTTGGGCTGCGATAAAAGTAGTACCAGTACCAACTAAGTCAGCTAACTGATTTCCACGATCATCGAAAACAACGGTGCCATTTGGAACACCGAGAATTAAATCGGTTCCGTAAACGCCATCTTTGCGATCGCCATAACCTTGGTGCCCGGAAGTTGCACGGCGATGTGGAGAATGATGGAAATCAAGAAGCGTAGTTACATCTGGATCAACGACCAGAATTATATCGCCGCCACGTCCACCGTTACCGCCATCTGGCCCACCAAGTGGCTTAAATTTTTCGCGCTTAACTGAAACACAACCATCGCCACCTTTTCCGGCAGCAGCATAAAGAGTTACACGATCAACAAAAGTTGTCATTGCTCCTCCTTATTTCTATCTTGCTAATTACTTGATGGAATTAAAAAAGCGAGCCACGCATACGTGCGGCTCGCTCTTTTATGAGAACCGAAAATTAAGCTACAGGAACCACGTTTACAACGCGACGACCACGAGCCTTACCGAACTCAACTGCACCTGCAGCTAGAGCGAACAGGGTGTCATCTTTACCGCGGCCTACGTTCTTGCCTGGGTGAAAGTGAGTACCGCGTTGACGAACAAGAATTTCACCACTGTTTACAAGTTGGCCACCAAAACGCTTGATGCCTAGGTACTGTGGATTTGAATCGCGACCGTTACGTGTCGAGGAGACACCCTTCTTACTTGCCATTTCTGCGCTCCCTTACTTCACGCCGTTGATGGCGGTAATTTTTACTTTAGTTAACTGCGCGCGGAAACCTTGACGACGGCGGTGACCGGTCTTGTTCTTGTAGCGCAAGATGTCAATCTTTGGTCCTTTAAGTTCTTCAAGAACTTCGCCAGTTACTTTTACGCCAGCTAGAACTTTTGGATCAGAGGTAATGCTGGCACCGTCAACGACTAGTACAGCAGGAAATGAAACGGTTGAGCCTGTCGCACTATCGATGCGATCGACAACGATGGTCTCGCCAACTTCAACTTTCTCTTGGCGGCCGCCAGCCTTCACGATTGCATACACAGTGGAGCTCCAGTTCTAAATTAGGCAGCGCACCCGATGGGCGCGAGCAGGGGTTAAGGATACGGATTGCCCGCACCCTGGGTCAAACTGAGGAATTACTCGCTCTGGGTGCTTCCGGGGGTAATAATCCCCGAACTTGCCGCCCGGCGACGCTTTTTACGAGGTCCAGGCGATGCTGGCTCGGCTGGGGTTTCCACTGTTTCCGGGCTTTCAAAGGTTTCTGTCTCTGAGCCTTCTTCTGACTCAGTATCTACCTCTTTAGCAACCGGAACAGGCGTTGCCTTAATTTTGATTGGTTCCATATGGATATGGATTCCGCGTCCGGCACAACTATCGCAAGTTGTTGAAAAAGCTTCGATGAGACCTTGGCCAACGCGCTTACGAGTCATCTGCACTAGACCGAGCGAAGTTACTTCAGCAACTTGATGCTTGGTGCGATCGCGACCTAGACATTCAACTAGACGACGCAGAACTTGTTCGCGGTTTGATTCAAGAACCATGTCGATGAAGTCGATCACGATAATGCCGCCTAAGTCGCGTAGACGAAGTTGGCGCGCAATTTCTTCAGCAGCTTCAAGGTTGTTCTTGGTAACAGTCTCTTCTAGAGAACCGCCCTTACCAATGAACTTACCGGTGTTTACATCGATCACGATCATTGCTTCAGTGCGATCAATAACTAGCGATCCACCTGATGGCAAATAAACTTTGCGATCAAATGCTTTTGCTAATTGTTCTTCAACGCGGAAGTCTGCGAATAGATCGCCGACGCCAGTGTATTTTTCAATCTTAGAAACTAATTCAGGTGCGATGAAACCAAGATAGTTATTGATCTCATCCCAGGCCCCACTGCCCTGCACAGTTAGCTTGCGGAAATCTTCATTGAGGATATCGCGGATAACACGAACAGCTAAATCTGGTTCGACATAAATCGCTGCAGGCGCGTGGAAGTTTGGGTTAATCGACTTCTGATAGATATCTTCCCATTGAGCTTTTAAGCGGGCGACATCATTAGTTAGATCTTCTTCAGAAACTCCTTCGGCTGCAGTACGCACAATTACGCCAGCAGTTTCCGGAATCAAATTCTTTAAAATCGCTTTTAAGCGATTGCGTTCAGGCTCAGGTAAGCGCTTTGAAATACCGCTCATACCGCCGCCTGGAACATAGACCACATAGCGACCAGGTAGGGATACTTGGCTAGTTAGACGTGCACCCTTTTGACCAATTGGATCTTTGGTAACTTGAACTAATACTGGTTGACCAGTCTTTAAAACAGTTTCGATCTTGCGTGGCTCAGACTCAGAAATTCCAGCAGAATCCCAATTTACTTCACCTGCATACAGAACTGCGTTACGTCCTTTCCCAATATCAACGAAGGCAGCCTCCATACCTGGTAGCACGTTTTGCACGCGACCAAGGTAGATATTGCCAACATATGAAAGATTGGTATTGCGATTTACATAGTGTTCGACCATTACATTATCTTCGATAACAGCGATCTGGGTGCGATCAGCAATTTGGCGAACCAACATTTCGCGGTCAACATTCTCGCGACGAGCTAATAAATCAGTATCGGTAATGATGGTGCCGCGACGACGATATGGCTCGCGATAATCAGAACGATATTCGCGATCACCTCGTGAACTTGGGCGATCATTGCGATCGCGACGATTACGCTTTGGATCATTACGAGTTGGGCGCTCTTTTGTTTCGCGAACTTTTACTACGGTTACTACGCCATCTTCTTCAACAACTTCACCTGGAACTACGCCATCTCCGGTCGCGCGACGGCGGCGGCGGCGACGGTGAGTACCAGTGCCATCATCTTCAGTTTCGCTACCTTCAGAATTTTCATCTGTACTTGAATTCTCATCAGTATTTGTTGCCCCTGGCTTACGACGACCGCGGCCACCACGGCGGCGACGGCGACCACGTGGGCCATCTTCGTTATCTGACTCAGATTCACCCTTGGCATCGCTCTCAGCTACTGGCTCTTCACTCTTGGCAACTTTGTCAGGTGCTGATTTCTTAGCCGGGGCTTTTTTCGCTGGAGCTTTCTCTGCAGTGTTTTTCTCGGCACCATTTTTCTCCAAAATGGGAGCTGCTTGAAAGATTGCTACTGGGACAGCGGCAGCTTTTTTAGCGGGCTTGCTCTTCTTCTCAGCTGCTTCGACGCTCTGAACTTCAACTGTTGGAGTTTCGGCTGCAGGAGTTACCTCGCCCTTGACCTTGGGAGTCTTTTTTGCCGCGCGCTTACGCGGGTTTTTTGGCGCAATTGCCATTTTTCAAATCCTAAATGCACTGTTTTGTGCGGGTCTGGCTTAAAAATCAAATTCATTACGCGGGTGCGTATTCGTTAAAACCTTTAAGCAAATCTTTGGTAGTTCTCGCTGAACACTCTTTATCGCGATACATGATCGCGGGTGCGCGCCGAACTGTTAGCTAAGTATGACAGATGAGGCCTGAAATCCAAATTAAGCGTGAATTAGCCGCGCTGACGAGCGTGAACGTTCTGCAATAGACCAAAACCGATCAGAGTCGCGAACATGCTCGATCCGCCATATGACATAAATGGCAGCGGCACACCAGTCATCGGCATCAAGCCCAATGTCATACCAATATTTTCAAATGTTTGGAAGGCAAACCAGGCCACTACCCCAGTGCATACTAATCGCCCGTAAGGGTCGGTGGCGCGACGCGCGATGCCAAACGCTCGCATCAATAAAGTTAAGTACAGCAAAATTATTATGGAGCAACCAACGAAGCCAAGCTCTTCGCCAGCTACCGTGAAAATAAAGTCAGTTTGTTGTTCAGGTACGAAGCGACCATTTGTTTGTGGTCCGTTGAATAAACCGGTACCGATTAAGCCACCAGAACCAACGGTGATGCGAGCTTGGCGTAATTGATATCCACTTCCTTGAGTGTCGGCATTTGGATTAACAAAAGATTGCAAACGCTTTACTTGATATTGATCAATTACACCAGATTGCACAGCACCGAAAACTCCGATGATTGCTACCAGAATAAGGGCCACTACCCACCGGCCAGATGCACCTGATGCGGCGATGATCGTCAAAACTGAACAACTAATAATAAAAACGGTTCCCATATCCGGCTGCAGCAAAATTAATAAAACTGGAAGAGCTGCAACAACTAGGGATTGCATAATATTTTGATTGCTCGGAATATCACTGTCGTGACCACGTTCTGAAAGGATCATCGACATGCCCACAATAATTGAAATTTTCGCTAACTCAGCTGGCTGAATTTGAAAGCCACCAGGCAGGGCGATCCAGGCTTGCGCACCATTTACTTCAGAACCTAAACCAGGAATAAGAACGAAGCCCAGGCCTAGTACCCCTAGGCCCCAAACGATTGGTGTGTATGCGCGCAGTAATCGGTAATCAATAAGCGTGGTACCCCATGCAAGAGCAACTCCAATTGAAATATTAATTACATGGCGCTTTAAGTAATACTCTGGATCTAATCCGTTTGATGCATACCAATCACGAGTGGCTGCATAAACCAATAAAGTGCCAATAAATAGGAGCGCTGCAACTGTTGCAGTAAGAATTGGATCAAACCCACGAAGATATGAGCGTTTTTTATCGTAGTTAAAACGAGGAGTGACCAGGGTCATTACATGGCTCCGATCTTTTTAACTTTAGTAGCAGGTGAAATCTTAGGCAAAGTAGTCGGTAAACCATTTGGGAATAGTGCGTTTTCTGGAACAACTTTTCTATTTACTACGCCAAAGATTGTTTCGTAAATTTTACGGACCGCTACTCCAGAGAATGATGCTCCAAAGCCACCCTGGCTTACCATCACTACAACTGCGTATTGAGGTTTTTTGGCTGGTGCATAGGAAGCAAACCAGGATGTGTCATCTTTTAGCGATCCGTTGGAATTGCGACCAAATACTTCGGCAGTACCGGTTTTACCACTTATCTCAACTGGGAAGCCGGAAAAGGAACCAGCAGCAGTTCCGCTAATCAGAACTTCTCGAAGCGCTCCTTGTAAGAATTTAATTGTTTTCGGAGTAGCTGCAATCTTGCCAACTTTAACTGGCTCAATTGTTTTAACAACCTTGCCATTAGTTTTAACAATTGCCCGACCTATCGACGGTTGCCATAAAGTTCCGCCGTTAGCAATAGCTGCATACATTTGTGTGAGTTTAAGTGGTGTTACCAATGTATCGCCTTGACCTATCGAGAAGTTGACCGCATCACCAGCTCTAACTTTATTTCCGTCGAGACAATTCTCTTTTGCCAGCAAGAGTAGGAATTGCGT
The DNA here is from genome assembly GCA_965267915.1 of Candidatus Nanopelagicaceae bacterium. GTDB lineage: Bacteria > Actinomycetota > Actinomycetes > Nanopelagicales > Nanopelagicaceae > Planktophila. The sequence continues at coordinate 931,301 of OZ254153.1, forward strand.
CTGCTGCGACTTAGCTGCCTTTTCGCGATAATTACAGTAGAAATCCTTATTTGCGTCATACCAACTTTGTTTCCAGGCGCGGTCTGGTAAGCGACCAGCTGACTCTGAAGGCAGATCAATGCCCGTCTTCTTATTTATCTGGAAGCTATCTGCTGCCTTGAAGAAATAATCTTTAGGATTCTTTATCGGTGATAAGCCACCATCGCGAAGCCATTCATCAAATGAGATTCGATACCAAACTGTGTCACACGAAACGGCAAGTAACCTCTTGAGTGAGGAAGTCCCCTGCGCTTTACTTTCGAAGTTACGGAACTTTCTGGTTCCTACTTGCACATCAGCTGGGCAACTATAAGTAGCGTTTAAGTCGTAACCGGCATTTGCTGCCGCAATTATTGAAACGGCTTTAAAGGTAGATGCTGGTGCAAATCTGCCTTGAATAGGTCGTGACAATGCGGGAACTCCAGTTGCTTCACTAAACATCGCATTTGCCTGCTTTACTGTTAAGCCTTTCTCCCACATATTTGGATCATATGTTGGATACGAAGCCATTGCGATAATGCGGCCAGTTCTAACATCCATTACAACTGCAGCACCTGAGTCAGCTCGATATCCACTTGCGCGCGATCGAGCGACAGCATCTGCTAAAGCTTTTTCAGCAGCAGATTGGACTCGCACATCAAGACTTGTAACTAAGTGATCACCTGGAACAGAATTGGTATTTTGACCTTCGCTAGTAATTGCCTCTTTCCGGTCAACAATCACAGTGCGAATTCCAGGGAGGCCACGTAAGTAAGAATCGTATTGAATTTCCAGGCCGCTCTTACCAATTGATTCGCTGCGATAATAAGTTTTACCATTAACGCCAGCTAAGTCAGAATCTGTTAGCGGACCTACGTAGCCTAAAACGTGAGCTGCGTTTACGCCAACGATTCCTGGATAATTTCGAATTGCAATCGGGGTTGCATCTACGCCCGGAAATTCATCCGGACGTTCCACGACTTGCAAAGCAACATCAGTTGCTGCTTCCTTGGTTAAGGGAATTGGTTGATATCTAGTACCTGTCCAGCAGCCAGCTCGACTGCCAACTTTGAGTTCACCGCAAAGTCGAGTCTTTCTATATACATCGCTGTATTGCAGCTTAAGCAGGCGAGCTAGCTTCTTTAGTACCGCTACGCCTTTGTCAGGCTGTTTATCTAGGGCCAAGCGATCGATTGTCACTGCAAGTCCCGTACGGTTTAGAGCGAGCGGAACTCCTGATGAATCTACGATGAGGCCACGCGTAGCTGGATAAATAGTGTCACGACTTTGAATGCTAAGTGCTGCATCGCGGTATTTAGGGCCAGCTGCAACTTGTAAATAAAAGAGGCGACCAAAGAGCGCCATTAATAAAGAGAGAATCAGAATCTGAATTACTACCAAGCTTAAGCGCGTGCGTTGATTCATAAGCGCATCCGACTATCAAAAGCTAAATCATGTAACCAAACAACTGCTGGCAACAAAAGTGGAGTTATAACCAGGGTCCAAATAGAACTTCCAGCCAAAGTTGTAAGTGTTTGAGTAAAACTCGTAGTTTCTATTCCAAGCAGAAATCCTGAAGAAATATATGCCAGCAACGCAATTACATGTGCAACTGTGACCATGAAGATCAGGCTTAATGGATTACCACGCATGTTCTCATCGCCATAAGAGAAGAAAGCAATTGCATAACCAATTAAAACTAAAATTAAAGTCCAATGACCCACTGGGCCATTAGTGCTCGGTGATACATCAAGCAAAATTCCTGCTCCGAAACCAACTGCAGCGGCAATTTCAGGAGTGCTCAGTGCCGCCCAAACTAAAGTGAGAATCAAGAAAATAGAGAATCCACCAGCCGGCAAAGTCAATTGATTTACTACAGCTTCTTGCAGGACAAAGAAGAATAGGAATATTGCGCCAGTTAAGCCGAATTGTCTTAAGAACATACTTTAATTACTTGAAGTAGAAGGAGTTGGGGTTGGCGTTACAAAAATCGTGACCGTAGGCACTGGCGTTGGAATTGGTTTGGCTGGAACTAAAGCATCTCGCGGATCTGCATTCGGCGCCTTAATTACAACTGAAACAACTCCGAGTGAACCAAAATTTGTGTAATACCGAACAGTTGCGCTTTGAGTTACCGCGCCTGCAGCATTTGAAACTGAAGTAACTCGACCAACTGGCACACCTGGCACAAATGGCCGGCCACTTTTGCTGCCACGCGCAAGCAGTACGTCGCCAACTTTGATGGTCGTCTGGTTATCTAAGAGCTGTAAATTCGCATTACTTGAGCCTAATCCAGCCAAGATTCCAATTTGTTGTGTACCGGCAATTCGTACCCCAACTTTAAAAGCTGGGTCAGTTGCCAACATTACGGTGGCCGAATTTGCAAAGACATCTTTGACAACGCCAACTAAACCGTTTCCAGAGATTACGGTCATATTCTTCTTTATTCCGTTACCGCTACCAGCATCAATTGTGATTGTGCGGGTAAATGCCAAACTAGAACCTTGCGAAATAACTTTTGCACTGACTATTTTGAAGCGAGCAGTTCCGGCTAAATCAAGTATTGATTTAAGTTGATCAAGTTCACCATCTTGATTCTTGCGCGAAATCAAACGCTCGCGTAGTTTCTGATTTTGCTGACGCAGATTTTCAATCTGATTTCGAGTGCGCCCCAGATGAGTTATATCATTGACAAAATTCTTAATTGGCGTAATTACTACATTGCCTGCTCGCTGAAATGGAGCAAGCGCCGTTTGAGTACCACTGCGAAAACCATCAATGACATTAACTCCGCGCAAGTCTAAAGTAATAAGAAAAAGCGAAGATACAATCAGAATTACTAAGAGCAGACGACCGCGGTTCTCGCCGCCGTTACGCATCTAAAGTTTCCTATCGACGTGGCTCGGAGATTAAGACCTTTTCTAGGGCCTCAAACTCTTCGATGCACTTTCCGGAACCTTCAGCAACTGCATCAAGTGGACGTTCTGCCACGTGAATTGGCATGCCAGTTTCTTTGCGCAGACGCTCATCAAGTCCCTTAAGTAGCGCACCGCCACCAGTTAGCACGATGCCGCGATCCATCAAGTCACTCGAAAGTTCAGGTGGACACTTATCAAGTGTTTGCTTCACTGCGTTAACAATTGCATTTACTGGCTCTTCAAGGGCTTTACGAATTTCGGCAGCTGAAACCACAATTGTCTTTGGTAGGCCAGTAGCTAAATCGCGACCGCGAATTTCAGCATCTGGCTCACCTGGAAGTGGATAAGCCGAACCAATTGCCATCTTGATTTCTTCGGCTGTGCGCTCGCCCAGTAGAAGCGAGAATTCCTTTTTAACCCAAGTAATAATCGCTTGATCAAGCTCGTCGCCACCTACACGAAGAGATTGCGCAACCACGATGCCACCTAGTGAAATAACGGCAACTTCAGTTGTTCCGCCTCCGATATCGACAACCATGTTGCCGGTTGGTTCGTGAATTGGCAGACCAGCACCAATTGCTGCAGCCATCGGTTCTTCAATAATGTAAACCTTACGAGCGCCAGCAGCGTATCCAGCATCTTTAACTGCGCGTTGTTCAACACCGGTAATGCCTGATGGAACACAAACCACAATACGTGGCTTTGCCAAGAAACGACGACGGTGAACTTTTTGGATGAAGTAACGCAACATACGTTCGGTTGTATCGAAGTCAGCAATAACTCCATCTTTTAATGGGCGGATCGCAACGATATTGCTTGGGGTACGACCAATCATCTTCTTGGCTTCAAGACCTACAGCTAAAATTCCACCAGTGTCTTGGTTTACTGCAACTACACTTGGCTCGTTAAGAACAATGCCACGCCCACGCACGTAAACCAAGGTGTTTGCAGTACCTAAGTCGACCGCCATATCGCGACCAATAAACGACATTCGATTAGCCATTTTTTACTTCCCCCCGTTACCAAAGAAAATATTAATTTCGCGCGCAGCTGATTCTGGTGAATCAGATCCGTGCACAATGTTTTGCACAACTTTTGTTCCGGCATCGCGCGCTAAGTCGCCACGAATTGTTCCGGGCGCTGCAACTGTTGGATCAGTTACACCAGCGAGTGAACGGAATCCTTCGATTACGCGATTACCTTCGGCTACCATCGCAACGATTGGACCAGATAACATAAATTCAACAAGTGGTTCGAAAAATGGTTTGCCTTGATGTTCGGCATAATGTTGTTCGAGCAATGCACGATCTGCTTGCAACATTTTTAGCGCAGTAATTGAATAACCCTTTGCTTCGATGCGCGAAATAACTTCGCCCACCAAGGCACGACGAACGCCATCTGGTTTGACCAGGATTAAGGTTTTCTCGATGCTCACGGGGGTGAGTCTATTAGGCATCTGGGGTTTGCGAAGCCAGCAGGGCAGCCCGAGCCGCCTCGCCCTTACGACCGACCAAAATCGCCGCAATCCATAACCCGGCGAAAATGAGGCCGATAATCAAGAATGAATTGACCACTAGACCAAATCCGAGCATGGCCGCCTGTAATAACCAACCCAGTACCCAGCCACCTCTGCGCTTTAGTAACCCCGGGGCTAGGAGAAGGGCAATTGCAATTACAGCGCCATAGACCATAGGGGCACCACTTTGGTCTTTCATCGCAATCAAGAGTGCAAACCCGATTGAGAAAGATTCCATAACCAAAACTGCTGAAGCTAATACGCGCATTTACTTTTTGTACTTTCCATTAATTATTGTACGAGCCTCGCCCACTGTGATTACCGAACCAGTAATTAAGACTCCAACTGAATCTTCGCTCAATGGGCGTTTGGCATCTTTGATTGCTTGATCAATTGCAAGAGCTAAAGTTTCAATTACTGTTACACGATCTTTCCCAAAAATTTCATTCGCTAATTTTTCAAGATCATTTAGTTTCATTGATCGAGGTGAAGAATTTGTAGTGACGATAATTTCATTAAAGATTGGTTCTAATTCTAGTAAAATTCCGCGGACATCTTTATCGCCGAAAGCCGCAACGACTCCGATAATTTCATCGAAAGTAAATTCATTTGAAATTGTGACTGCTAAAGCTTTTGCACCGTGCGGATTATGTGCCGCATCTAAAAGAATTGTTGGGTCGCGATGAACAACTTCACATCGGCCAGGTGAAGTAACTGCTGCAAAACCGGCTCGAACTGCATCATGATCAAGGGCCGTATCGCCGAAGAATGCTTCTACTGCAACGAGCGCGGTTGCCGCATTTGCCGCTTGATGCTTGCCATGTAGCGGTAAGAAAATATCTTCAAATGACTCATTTAGCCCATTAATTGTGATTAATTGACCACCGACAGCTACTGCGCGGCTGGTAAGTGAGTACTCAACGCCTTCGCGAGCGACCTCGATACCTACCTCGGCAGCACGACGAAGTAGTTCGATAGCTGCTTCATTCTCCTGCTGCGCTAGAACGCCAAAGCCACCTGCTTTAAGAATTCCGCTCTTGGTGCGAGCAATTTTGGTCAAGGTATCGCCCAAATATTCAGTGTGGTCTAAGCCAATTGGCATGATTACTGAAACATCGGCATCAATTACATTTGTGGCATCCCACTCGCCGCCCATTCCCACTTCGATAATTCCAACATCAATTGGATGTTCGGCAAACGCGGCAAATGCGAGCGCAGTCATTGCTTCGAAGAAAGAAACGGGATGTTCAAATTTGGAATCCATTAATTCTAGATAAGGTGAAATATCGTTGTAGGAGAAAATTAAATCAGCTGCTGCAATTGGTTGACCATTAATGCTGATGCGCTCGAGATAACTTTCTAGATGTGGACTAGTAAAGCGACCAGTACGAAGACCCATTTCAAATAGCATCGAATCAATCATGCGTGTTGTACTGGTCTTGCCATTGGTTCCGCCAACATGAATCGTTGGATAAGTTAATTGTGGCGAACCTAAGATGTCTGTAAGCGCTGCAATTCGCTCAAGTGATGGCGCAATGCGAGTCTCTGGCCACCGTGCCAGTAGCGCAGTTTCGATTGCATCAATACGAACTTTCTCTTCCGGAGTCATGCTCATGCTGTAGGTAGCGCAGCTAATGCCGCAGTAATTCGTTCTATTTCTGATTGCGTCTTGACTAGGCGCTCTTTAATCTCAACTACAACTTCCATTGGCGCTTTAGCCATGAATCCTTCATTTCCTAATTTAACTTGAGCAGTCTGTTGATCTTTCTGAGCAGTCGCTAAGTCTTTAGTCAGACGAGCACGTTCGGCAGCAACGTCAACAGTTCCAGATAAATCTAGTTCGCACTTAACTGAACCAATTTCAAAGCTGGCAGTCGGTGTAAATTCTTTGGCTTCCAACTTAAGAACAAATCCCATTGCACTGGCATATTTTGCAAGCTCGTCAGTTGTAGTTAAGCGACCCGGAATCTTGGCTGTTGCTTTGACGCCTTGATCATTACGGAATCGACGAACCTCAGTAATTACTGCTTGCATCTGGGTCACTAAGTTTTCAGCCGCTTGATCGAGATAGCTCAAATTAGCCTCTGGCCACTGGGCAATAACAAGGGACTCTCCCCCGGTTAATGAAACCCAAAGTTCTTCAGTAATAAATGGCATTAGTGGATGCAGTAAACGCATAAGTTGATCAAGCACATGGCCAAGCACACGTTGACTATCAGCAGCGTCGCCAGTTGCAAAAGATTCTTTAGAAAGTTCTAGGTACCAGTCACACAAATCATCCCAAGCGAAGTGGTAAATCAACTCGCTAGCTTTAGCAAATTCGTAGCGTTCGAAAAGTGAGTCTGCATCGCGAATGGTTTCGGTTAAGCGGCTGAGAATCCATTTATCAATCGAGTTGAGTTGTGAGACATCAGGCATTGGCCCTTCAACTGTCGCACCATTCATCATGGCAAAGCGAGTTGCATTCCAAAGTTTGGTAGCAAAGTTACGTGACCCGCCTACCCATTCTTCGGCAAGGGCTTGATCGGTACCTGGGTTAGCTCCGCGCGCAAGAGTAAAACGAAGTGCATCTGCGCCGTATTTGTCCATAAACTCAAGTGGATCAACAACATTGCCGCGGCTCTTAGACATCTTCTTGCCAAACTGATCACGCACTAAACCGTGCAACATAATTGTTTTAAAAGGTGGCACACCATCCATGGCAAATGTGCTCATCATCATCATGCGAACAACCCAGAAAAACAAAATGTCATAGCCAGTTACTAAGACTGATGTTGGATAGAACTTAGTTAGGTCAGCAGTTTTTGCTGGCCAACCAAATGTTGAAAACGCCCATTGACCAGATGAGAACCAAGTATCAAGAACATCGGAATCTTGCACATAGCCAGCTGGTGCACTTTCACCAGGACCAACCACAACCATTTCGCCATTAGGCCCGTACCAAACCGGAATTCGATGTCCCCACCAAAGTTGGCGCGAGATGCACCAGTCGTGCATATTGTCGACCCAGTCAAAATAGCGTGGTGCAAGCTCTTCAGGTTCAATCTTTACGGCACCGCTACGAACCGCATCAGCTGATGCTTTGGCAAGTGGTGCAACTTTTACGAACCATTGCTTTGATAAACGTGGCTCGACAGTTGTGTCGCAACGTGAGCAATGACCAACGGCGTGAATATATGGGCGCTTCTCGGCAACTATTCGCCCAAGTTCTCTCAACTTAGCAACAACAGCTACGCGAGCATCGAAGCGATCCATGCCATCGAATTCAGTGCCGCTGCCTTCCATGACACCGTGCTCATTCATAATTACTACGAATGGAACGTTATGGCGCATCGCCATTTCAAAGTCATTTGGATCATGAGCAGCAGTTACTTTTACGGCACCCGTACCAAAATCAGGATCAACCAATTCATCGGCAATGATTGGAATCATGCGATTTACTAGAGGCAACAGAACTTCAGTACCAATCATGTGCTTATAGCGAGGATCATCAGGGTGGACTGCAACTGCGCCATCACCCATCATGGTTTCGGCTCGAGTGGTTGCAACAACGATACTTTGCTCGCCGTCGCCATAACGCACTTGCACAAATTCGCCAGCATCATCTTGATGCTCAACTTCAATATCTGATAACGCAGTTAAGCAGCGAGGACACCAGTTAATGATTCGTTCTGCGCGATAAATTAAGTCAGCGTCATACATTTTCTTAAAGAGTGTAAGAACCGAATTGGACATTCCTTCATCCATAGTGAAACGTTCGCGAGACCAGTCAACTGAATCACCCATGCGACGCATTTGACCAAGAATTGCGCCACCTGATTCGGCTTTCCATTGCCAAACTTTCTTAACAAATTCTTCGCGACCTAAATCATGGCGCGACTTTCCTTCACTAGCTAATTGTTTTTCAACAACATTTTGAGTTGCGATACCAGCATGATCCATACCAGGTAGCCACAAAACTTCGTAGCCTTTCATTCGCTTAATGCGCGCTAAACAATCTTGCAGCGTTTGATCGAGGGCATGACCAATGTGCAGGATTCCAGTCACATTTGGTGGCGGCAGAACAATCGTGAATGGCTCTTTGCTCGAATTTGCATCAGCGGTGAAGTATCCGGCCGCTATCCATTTCTCATATAACGGTGCCTCAATTTCGGCAGGCGAAAATGTCGAAGCTAACTCTTTTCCGCGCTGACCCATAGGCAGCAGTCTAGATTATGCGCTCTTCTCTTCTGAACGCTTTTCGCCCCGTGCGGCCCGTTTTGGAATATCGCCCGTGCGTTGGATAAATGTCGGTGTAACGCCATCTGTGATTGATTCGGCAGTAACGACAACTTTGGCAATATCGCTACGACTTGGAACTTCATACATAACTGCAAGCAGAACGCTTTCCATAATTGCTCGTAGGCCACGGGCACCGGTTCCGCGAAGAAGCGCTAAATCGGCGATGGCATCGAGTGACTCAGGGGTGAATTCGAGTTCTACTGAATCCAATTCGAAGAGCTTGGCATATTGCTTTACCAGAGCATTCTTTGGCTCGGTGAGAATCTGCATTAGCGCTGGCTTATCGAGATTCTCAACGCTTGTTAATACTGGCAAGCGACCGATGAATTCAGGAATCATGCCGAACTTCAGTAGATCTTCAGGCATTACATCGGCGAAAATATCTTTGCGATTCTTATCTTCGGCTGTTTGAAGTGTCGCATTGAAGCCAACACCAGCTTTGCCGGCACGAGCTTCGATAATTTTATCCAGACCGGCAAATGCGCCACCAACAATGAAGAGCACATTAGTTGTATCAATTTGAATAAATTCTTGATGTGGGTGCTTGCGTCCGCCCTGTGGTGGAACCGAAGCGACAGTGCCTTCAAGAATCTTAAGAAGTGCTTGCTGTACGCCTTCACCAGAAACATCGCGAGTAATAGATGGGTTTTCTGATTTACGAGCAACCTTATCGATCTCATCGATGTAGATGATGCCCGTTTCGGCTTTCTTTACATCGTAATCAGCTGCTTGCAAAAGCTTTAGCAGAATGTTTTCAACATCTTCGCCCACGTAACCAGCTTCAGTTAGTGCAGTTGCATCGGCAATTGCGAATGGCACATTTAACATACGCGCCAATGTTTGCGCCATTAAAGTCTTGCCGCAACCAGTTGGGCCGAGTAGCAAGATATTGCTCTTTGCTAATTCAATGCCATCTTCGCGCTTTGCATCTCCCGATTGAACGCGCTTGTAATGGTTATAAACAGCAACTGATAAAGATTTCTTCGCACGATCTTGCCCAATTACATATTGATCTAGAAATTCAAAAATCTCTTGTGGCTTTGGCAGTTCGGTTAAGCCGAGAGCTGCGGTTTCAGAAAGCTCTTCAACAATGATCTCGTTACAAAGGTCGATGCATTCGTCGCAGATATAAACGCCTGGGCCGGCGATTAATTTCTTAACCTGCTTCTGAGTCTTTCCGCAGAAAGAGCACTTTAGTAGATCGCTTGTTTCGCCAATGCGAGTCATGATTCTCCTCTAGCAGGGCCGGGGAATTGCCCTTGCGTATGGATGAAGCCTAATTTCTTGAAGCAATTTACGCGTGACTTTTGACGCTTAATCTTGTTCGCTCTTAGAGATCATTGTCTGGGGCGATATTTGTCTTGAGGGGCATCTTCATATCTCGCACGCCAGGGACGCGCATGATTGATAGCCCCATCAGAATATGGAAAATTGAAGCGCCGATTAATAAATTTCGTTCGCCAAAGTAATTAGCAGCCGGCCCAACTAAGGCCATACCGAGAGGCATCAGGGCCGTGGACCCCATGTGATCGATTGAGAAAACTCGACCTTGCAAATGCGCGGGGACTTCTCGTTGCACAGCTGTACTCCACCAAGCTTCCCATGGACCAACGGAGAAACCAGCGATGAAGTATGCAAAAACTATCAACCAGCCCGAAACTGGAAATGCCAGCGCAAGTGGTGCAACTATGACAATCATCCAGACCAAGATTGAAGTATGACCTTCGTGCTTAACCTTTATCTTGATGCAAAGTAGCGCCGAAATAATGCTGCCAACCGAAAATGCGGCAGCTGAAAGCGCAAAGGGCATATTTGATTGGAATTCACGTTTAGTAATGATCGGTAACAAAACTGATTCGGCGGCCAAGAGCACCATGAGCTGGAAGGTAACCATGAAGATCATGGCTCCGATCCAAGGTATTTCAATAACCGTGCGCAGACCCTCGCGCATCTCGGTTAAGAATGGTTCTCGCTCTTTCGGTTCGCTCTTGATCACTTCCTTAATCTTGACTAAGAAATAAGTACCAAAAGCAAAAGTAAATGCGGTAAACAAGAAAGTTAGCCGGCCACCAATTAATGCAACCGATACTCCCCCGATTCCAGGGCCGATGATTGTTGAAGTGCGCACCACAATATTTCGAGCAACATTTGCGGCTGGCAATTTTTCATCAGGAACTAAACTGGGCATTATTGCGCCAGCTGCAGCTGCGCCAAAGGCATCACCGACGCCCACTAAGAAAACTGCAAGTGCTAGATAAATATGTGGCACAGATGGACTCGAGAAGAAAACCATCGAAAAGACAATAACTGCTCTAAACATATCTGCAGCAACCATCACATGCTTTCGAGGTAATCGATCAGTCCATACTCCAGCAAATGGAGCGCCGAGAACAGATGCCAAAATGCGTGATCCTAAAATCAAGCCAAGTGTTGACGCATTTCCACCTTGATCAATAATCGTTACAGCAAGTGCAATAGGAAATGCTGATGCTCCTAAAACAAATATCGTCGTAGAAAACCAAAAGAGACGGTATCCCGGATACGACCAAAGGGATCCCGCCTCAGTTAGTTTTGCAATTCTTGCTTTAAACACATTGCCTAACCTATTGCATAGAGAACTACTTACGCTTGCGGCTTGGCCTTGCGACTCTCTAGAACTTGGTCAATCAGACCATATTCCACGGCTTCTGCTGCAGTAAGAATCTTGTCACGTTCAACATCGGCAGTTACTTCTGCAACTGTCTTATTCGAGTGACGTGAAATTAACTTCTCTTGCATTAAGCGAATGCGCATAATTTCAGCAGCTTGAATTTCAATATCAGATGCTTGAGCGTAATCACCTTGCGCAAATGGCTGATGAATCAAAATACGTGAATGCTCAAGTGCATAACGCTTGCCTTTTGCACCAGCTGCCAAGATAACTGCAGCCGCTGAAGATGCTTGACCCAAGCAGATTGTCATTACATCTGGGCGAACGAATTGCATGGTGTCATAGATTGCAGTTAGCGCAGTAAATGAGCCACCAGGTGAGTTGATGTAAATCATGATGTCGCGATCAGGATCCATTGATTCAAGTGTCAACAACTGAGCCATTACATCGTTTGCAACAGTGTCATCGATTGGTTGACCTAAGAAAATAATGCGCTCTTCGAATAACTTTGTATAAGGATCAAGACGCTTGTAACCGTAAGCAGTCTTCTCTTCAATAGTTGGAAGTACGTAGCGGCTAGTAATTTCGTTTACCTTGTTGGCGTTCATGTTCATGCTGTTCCTCCGCTACCTGAAACTTGACCAGCTGATCGAACTACTTGATCAACAAAGCCATATTCCTTTGCTTCATCTGCTGTAAACCAATTGTCACGATCAGAATCGATAGTGATTTGCTCAACGGTTTGGCCGGTGTGCTTTGCAATGATTTCAGCCATGATCTTCTTGGTTGCAGCCATTTGTTCGGCTTGAATACGAATATCTGTTGCTGTACCACCAATGCCACCAAGTGGTTGGTGCATCAAAATGCGTGAGTGTGGCAATGCATAACGCTTGCCAGGTGCACCTGCTGTTAATAAGAACTGACCCATAGAGGCTGCAATTCCCATTCCAACTGTTGCAATGTCATTCTTTACATATTGCATGGTGTCGTAAATGGCCATACCGGCTGTTACTGAACCACCAGGCGAGTTGATGTATAGGTAAATATCTTTTTCTGCATCTTCGGCAGCAAGTAATAAAATCTGCGCACAAATTGCATTAGCCATCTCATCGCGAACTTCACCGGTTAAGAAAATAATTCGTTCGCGTAGTAAGCGTGCATATACCTGATCGTCTAGCGCACCTGGACTTGCGTGCGAAGAGCGAGCGGTTATCTCGCTAGCTTGCGGGTTTTGGAAATCCACTGACAGCCTCCTGTTTTATTGCGTGTATTGACCTTAACAATGTCAGGCGCGAAATGCTTCCCTAATTCGGACAAATCATGCGTAGATTTGCCGTGTTCGCTTACAGCGGAGGAATTATTCAGCAGCCTCTTCGGAAATTGCCTCGCCGGCCTGCGGGCGAAGTGCTTCGAGATCAATGGTTGCACCTGATGCATCCTTGATTGTGATGCGGCCAAGTACGCCGGCCAAAGCCTTCGAGCGAGCAACTTCAGCAACCAATGTGGCGATCTGACCTTGCTTCTGCAGTTCTTGTGCGAATTGCTCTGGTGCCATTCCGTAACGCTGTGATTGGCGAACTAAATATTCGGTTAGTTCCATCTCGTTAACTTCTACTGACTCAGCCTTAACGATTGAATCAAGCAAGAAATCAGACTTGATTGAAGTACGTACTTCGAGATCTACCTCGGCGCGGTGGGCAGCATCTTCAAGGCGGCCTTCTGGCTCTAGGTGAGCATTTACTTCATCTTCAACTAACTTATCTGGCACTGGAATATCAAGATCTTTGATTAACTTCTCAAGAAGTAGATCGCGTGCTTGGGCACCTTGTTCCATCTTCTTCAAACGCTCAAGACGTGTAGCGGTATCAGCTTTTAATTCGGCCAAAGTATCAAACTCGCTAGCCAACTTTGCGAAAGCATCATCGATTGCAGGAAGGATGCGCTCTTTTACAACCTTAACCGCAACATCTACATCGCCAGTTTCGCCATCGGCTTGACCAACTAGTTGAGTGTTAAAAGTTTTTGTATCTCCTGCTACTAATCCAACAAGTGTTGCATCAAGGCCATCGATCATGCGGTTTGAGCCAACTTCGTAAGAGATATCAGAAGCCTTGCCGCCGTCGATTTCTTCTCCATTAATCTTTGCCAACAAATCAATAGTTACAAAGTCGCCATCTTTAGCAGCGCGCTCGACTGTTGTAAGAGTTCCGAAACGCTTTGCTAGTTCATCAAGCTGCTCTTGAATATCTGAATCAGTTACAACTGCATCAGGAACTTCAATAGTGATCTTTGAGAAATCTGGAAGTGTTACTTCAGGACGAACATCTACTTCGACAGTGAAGTGCAATTTTTCATGATCAATAAATTCTTTAATATCAACTTCTGGGCGACCAACAACTAGAACTGTATGTTCACGAGCTGCTTTCCCGTAGAACTCTGGCAAAGCTGAATTGATTGCTTCATCAATAACTGTTCCGCGACCAACACGTTGATCGATCATTGCTGCTGGAACTTTTCCTTTACGGAAACCAGGAATGTTTACTTGTGTTGCAACTTTCTTATAAGCAGCATCAACATGATCTTTTAACTCTGCGAACTCGACTTCAATATCAAGTCGTACTCGGGTAGGTGAAAGTGTCTCGACCGAGCTCTTCACAGATTGCTCCTTATAGAAATGGATGAACGTTTACATAAGTACTTCTGGTCGGGGCGGGGAGATTCGAACTCCCGATCTCCTGCTCCCAAAGCAGGCGCGCTAGCCACTACGCTACGCCCCGAGGCGTAAGTCGGAAGTCTAGAGGAATTTTTGTGCTCTGATTACCGAGCCGATACCCTAACCCCGTACGCTAGCGGTCACACCGCATGCGGGTGTAGCTCAATGGTAGAGCCCCAGCCTTCCAAGCTGGCCATGCCGGTTCGATCCCGGTCACCCGCTCCAAGCATTTCTGCTCAGATTCGCAGGGCTCCTTCCGCATATTTCTTCCTCTTTTTATGCGACGGATCCGACCATAATAAATGTTGCTTGACCACTTAATGACAAGGGTTGAGTTCCTGTATGACCCCCACCATCTTTGACTCTTACGACCAACGAAGTTATGGCCGCTCCAACCGTGATCACACCATGCAGAATAAAACTATAAGTATGTGCGGATGAACTGCCTGTATAGACATTTGCCTCTCCCACTGACAGATCGATTAAAAAGTAAGTTGGGACAGAACTTGTTAGTAACTCCGCTGTAAAAATTCCTAAAGTTTTTGTAGAAACACCATGAACAGCGATATTTATGACATAGGTTTTTCCAATCGCAAGTGTGCCAAACGAAGAAGAATCGGATGGTGTACCAGGCGTACTGGAACTCAAACTCCAAGAAGATATTGAGTTGGTCGAGACTTGTGAAAATCCGTTTTCACCTTGCACACCAGTCGCACCAGTAGATCCTTGCGGACCAACAGAACCAGTTGTTCCAGTTGTTCCTGCAGAACCAGCTGCACCTGAAGTGCCTTGCGCACCTGTTGCACCTGTTGGACCGGTTGGGCCTTCTGGTCCTGTTGCACCTGTTGCGCCAACACTTCCAGTCGCACCTGTTGCACCGGCAGGCCCTTGCGATCCTGTTGCGCCACTACCAGCTGGACCTTGTGCACCCGTTGCACCGGCAGGACCTTGAGCTCCGGTAATTCCAGTAATGCCCGTTGCACCTTGTGAACCAGAACCTGCAGGACCTTGCAATCCAATAGCACCAGTTAATCCGATTGCGCCTTGTGCTCCAGTTGGTCCAGCTATTCCTTGGTTACCTGTTGCACCAACTTCACCTCGTAAACCTTGTTCACCTTTTTGTCCATCATCTCCTGGAATTCCGCGTAGGCCTTGTGCGCCAGTTGGTCCAGCAACAGATGATGCATTAGTTACTAACTTTCCATCGTTGCCGCTTTTTCCATCAACACCATTTGAACCCTTTAAACTAATTGCAGTAGGCCATTTATTCTTCATCTTAGGTCCATAAATGTTCATACTTTTTACATCAATAAAATAATCACCGTCGATTCCGACCGTATTTGATGGCTTTCCGGTTCCACTTAATATTGTGTTTGGGATGGATGCCGCAGTTCTTCCTGCAGCTTTTGGTTTAACTCTTGCATCGGCACTTGCCATCGGTAAACAGGTAATTACTGCAACCGAAATGATTTTTAGTAATAGTGATTTTCTATTTGAATCCATTGACAGGTGCTCCAGTCAGGTTGAGTAATACCAGTTTGAAACGGACATTTCGCCCTAGATATAAGGAAATCCCGCGTGCGGACGAGCCAGTGCGAAGCCTTACCCCTAGCCTCGCGCTCAAAAACTCTAACCGCGTTCTCAGGAAAATGGAGTACTTTTTTAATCCTGAGGCAGTTAATTACGACTAGTCGATGACGTGGGGTTATTGGCAAAGGGCAAGTATTAAGAAAGGACCATGAATATGGTTTCGAAAAAGAAGGTAATTGCGATTGCGATTACAACTATGGCTTTGACGGTTGGCACAGTTGGAGTTTCAAGTGCCGCTTCAAAGAATTCAGTAAAAGTTTCAATTGGTAAAGGAATGCATCTACCAGGTGCACAGCAAGACAAACTTGCTGGAATTCTAAGTGACCTAGTGAAGAAGGGCACCCTGACTCAAGCACAAGTTGATGCACTAAATGCTGCGATTGCGGCCGCAAGAACAGCTGAAGATGCAAAGCGAATTGCTGATAAGGCAACGCATGATGCTGAACGCGCAGCTTTTGAAGCACTTGTAGCAAAGACAATTGGTGTTGATGCTGCAACAATTAAAACTCGTTTAGCTGCAGGTGAAACACTTGGCGCAATTGCTGGTGCTAAGAAAGCTGATCTAATTGCACTAATAGTTGCAGAACACACCAAGCGAATTGACGCTGGCGTAGCAGCTGGAAAGTTAACTGCTGCACAAGCAACAACAATGAAGGCTGATCTTGTTGCGCATGTAACTGCTGAAGTTGATTCAGTTCGTGGTCCAGGAATGGGCGGCAAGGGTGGTCCAGGAATGGGCGACCATAAAGGTGGCAAGGGTGGCAAGGGTGGCAAGGGTGGACATGGCCCTAGAGGCGGCATGACTCCTCCAACAGCTCCAACACCTGGAACAACTACCGGCTCAACAGCTTCTTACAAGGCTTAATCGCTAAGTAGGAATTTTCCAAAACTGATTAATCCTCCTTCCGTAGGTTAGAAAACCCGTCACCAGCAACATCGGTGGCGGGTTTTCTCATGATTAGATTCGCTCATGCGTATACATATCGGAAGTGATCATGCAGGTCTTGAGCTAAAAAATGCTTTATCAGATTACTTAACTGGCAAAGGCCATGAAGTTAAAGACCATGGCCCATTTGAATATGACGCACTCGATGATTACCCGGTCTTTTGTATTCCAGCCGCGCAAGCAACAGCTGCTGAACCTGGCTCATTTGGCATTGTTATTGGCGGATCTGGCAATGGTGAACAAATGGCTGCAAACAAAGTTAAAGGAGTTAGAGCAGCGCTGGTCTGGAGTTTAGATACTGCCAAACTTGCTCGCGAACATAACAATGCAAATGTGATTTCAGTAGGTGGGCGTCTGCATTCAATTGAGGATTGCCAATCATTTATAGATGCTTTCTTGGCCACACCTTTTAGTGGAGATGAGCGACATATCCGTCGCATCAATCAAATGAGCAACTTCGAGACAACTGGTGAAATTAAGTAATTACTTCTTAATAAATCTAAAGTCAGAAACCGGGTGTTCTTTATTAATTCCTTGATCTTCAAAACGAGTTAGCGGTCGCCAGTCTGGTCGATTGACTACTCCCCCGGTAAAGAAAGTTTGCTTAGTAAATTCTTCAGCAATCCATTCGGCGTAAGGTTGCCAATCCGTTGCAATATGTAGAAATGCATTTGGTTTTAGTTTTGCAGCAACTGCTGCGATAAATTCTTGATTGACAATACGTCGTTTGAAATGGCGAGCCTTGGGCCATGGGTCAGGAAAGAAAAGATGAACTCCATCTAGTGATGCATCTGAAATCATCTGCTCAAAAATTTCAAACGCATCACCTTCGATAGCGCGAACATTCTTCAATTCATTTTCTTCGACTCGCAATAGTAATTTGCCGATTCCTGGGCGATGAACTTCAACTGCTAGGTAACCAGTCGTTGGATCCGCCGCTGCAATTTGCGCAGTGGCCTCGCCCATGCCGAATCCGATTTCCATAATGACGCGATTGGAATTCGGAAATACTTTGGCTAAATCAATTTTTTGCTCGGCAAATTCGATGCCATGAATTGGCCATAGGCGATCCCAAGCCTCTTGCTGGCCCTCGGTGATCCGGCGCCCGCGTAACTTGTAAGACCTAACCGCTCTGCTTTCCATTAGGGCACTCTTTCATGCTTAGATTACGAACCCCAATCGGGAGCCAGAGCACCCAGTTTGGCTATATATAAGGAGTCGTTGTGCCAGGTACAAATATCACTCAGATCGAAGCTGCTGAACGTTCAGCCATCCTCAAGGTCGCAAGTTACGCGATCGATTTAGACCTAACTACTGGACCCGAGAACTTTCGAGTAAAGACCACAGTTAAGTTCGCTGGCTTAAAGCCAGGGGCAACAACATTCATCGACTGTGTTGGTGCCAAGGTTTACTCCGCCAAATTAAATGGCGTTGAGTTCGATCCTAAGTTCGATGGCGAAACTGTTTACTTGCCAGCGATTGCTGCCGATAACGTGCTTGAAATCGAACACGATGGCGTTTACTCAAACTCTGGCGAAGGTTTGCACCGTTTCGTTGACCCGGCCGATGACGAGGTATACCTATATACCCAATTTGAAACTGGCGATGCTCGTCGCATGTATGCCTGCTTCGATCAACCTGATCAGAAAGCAACTTTTAAGATCAGCACGATTACGCCAAAGCACTGGGAAGTTATTTCAAACTACGGCATCGAATCAACTAAGGAACTCGATGGCGATAAGAAGTTTATGCAATTTGCTGAATCACAAGTTATTGCAACTTATGTAACAGCAATTGTTGCTGGTGCATACCAGAGCGTTCATGACGAATACAAAGGCGAGAAGACTATTCCGCTTGGCATTTATGCTCGTAAGTCTTTCTTCAGGCACGTTGATGCTGAAAATATCTTTGAAGTTACCAAGCAAGGTTTTGCCTACTTCGAAGAAACTTTCGGCCTGGCTTACCCATTCGGTAAGTACGACCAGATCGCAGTTGCTGAATACAACTGGGGTGCAATGGAGAATGTTGGTTGCGTAACTTTCCACGAAGATGTACTTATCTTCCGTAGCAAAGTAACTGATCGCAATTACCTCAGCCGTGCATCCACTATCCATCACGAGATGGCACATATGTGGTTCGGCGATCTCGTCACCATGAAGTGGTGGGAAGATCTATGGCTTAATGAATCATTCGCAGAATGGGCTTCTTATATGGCCGTTAGCGAATCAACTAAGTGGACACACGCTTGGACTGAGTTCAACTCAGGTCGCAAGAACTGGGCCTATCGCCAAGATCAACTTTCTTCTACCCACCCAATTGCAGTTGAGATGGAAGATCTTGATGCAGTTCGTACAAACTTCGATGGAATTTCATACGCCAAGGGCGCTTCTGTTCTACAGCAACTAGTTGCTCACGTTGGCCGCGATAACTTCATCACTGCGCTTCGTAAGTACTTTGCTAAGCACGCGTACCAAAACACCACTCTTAGCGACTTAATCGTGCAGCTAGAAGCGGCAAGTGGTCGCGATCTAACTGAATGGGTTCGCACCTGGCTACGCACAGCTGGTGTTAACACACTTAGCCCAGTGCTTGAGATCGAAGGCGATACTTACAAGTCAATCAAGGTTAAGCAGACTGTTCCAACCATGCCGGTTGGTTCAACTGAACTTCGCCCGCACCGCTTGAAGGTTGGTCTATATGACATCACTGGTGACAAGCTTTCTCGTCGCAAGAACGTCGAACTCGATGTTGCTGGTGCGCTGACTGAAGTTGCTGAACTAGCTGGCGAAAAAACCGCTGATCTAGTTCTGATCAATGATGGCGATCAGACATATGCCAAGTTGCGCTTCGATGATCGCTCAATCGCGACTTTGAAATCACACCTCGGAAAGCTCGATGATTCACTTTCTCGCGGTCTGATCTGGGCATCACTTTGGGATTCAACTCGCGATGGCGAATTAGCTGCAAGTGATTATGTAACCATCGCACTTAACGCACTTGCCGGCGAGACCGATATTGCAATGGTGACAATGACCGTAATGCAGATTGATACTGCAATCTGGGCATATGCATCTGATGCAAACCGCGAGAAATTGCGCGAACAAGCAGCTAGCGCTTTTGAGAAGTTCTTAGACAATGCTGCACCAGGTAGCGATCACCAACTCCAATACGCAAAGGCATTTGCTGATGCTGCTTACACTCCAGCTCAATACGAGAAGATCAAGGCAATCCTTGATGGCTCAATTAACGGCTTAACTGTTGATGCCGACCTTCGTTGGTATGTATTTATCTGTGGCGTAAAGCGCGGCATCTTCAATGCAGCAGATATTGCAGCTGAATCCGCTAAGGACAACACAGCTCACGGAAAGCAATATGCCGCCCTTGCAGAAGCTGCAGTACCAAGTGCTGAAGCAAAAGCAGCTGCCTTCAAGTCAATTACAACCGATAACCTGTCGAACACAATTCACGCATACAAGTGCCGTGGCTTTAACTTGGCAATTCACGGTGACTTGTTGGCTCCATTTGTTGAGCAGTACTTCCAATCAATCCTCGAAGTTTGGGAAACCAAGAGCTTTGAGATCGCCGAAACAACTGCAACTCTGCTATTTCCTACTTGGATTATTAGCGAAGCCACAGTTAAGCAGGCAGAGTATTGGTTAGCTGTTACAGGTAAAGATGCTTCACATGCAATGCGCCGTACAGTTGCAGAAGGTCGCGATGCAATGACTCGCGCGCTGAAAGCACGTGCTGCCGATAAGTAATATCTATTCGATGTGAGTTAAGACCGAGTCTTTTGGCTCGGTCTTTTCTTTGCGCTCTCCAGTTAATGCATATACAACAACTGCGATAAGTAAGAAGATTCCGACTGGCGCTCCCACAAAGTAGAGAGCGGTCTGTGCTGCGCTAAGTGATTCAGTTGGTTGCGGCCCCATCTCTGGTGACATGTTGAATTTGGTCGCAGCTTGAAAAAATTGAATCATCATGAGGGTAAGTGTAATTCACTTAAGCAGTAGCTGCTGCCGCTCCGAACGGTTCGAGATAAGGCAACCATCGATTATCGGTTCGGCCAGTACCCAGAATTCGCCAGGCAGCACCAACAG
This sequence comes from Candidatus Nanopelagicaceae bacterium, assembly GCA_965267915.1. GTDB lineage: Bacteria > Actinomycetota > Actinomycetes > Nanopelagicales > Nanopelagicaceae > Planktophila. The sequence goes on from OZ254153.1 coordinate 952,033, forward strand.
GTTCGCGTGGAAGTGATCTAAGTCGCCAACCCAATTCTTTTAACGGTTTATCCGCCTTGGCGTGATTGCAACGATGGCAAGCTGCAACAACATTCACCCAATTGTGTCCTCCCCCGCGCGAACGTGGGATCACATGATCAATTGAGGTAGCAGCATTTCCACAGTAAACACATCGACCGCCATCGCGGGCGAATATTGCCCGGCGCGAAAGTGGCACAGCATGGCGATATGGAATGCGTACAAATTTATTTAATCTAATTACCGATGGCAGTGAGACCTGACCAGTTGCGTAATGTAGAACTGTGCCGGAATCTTCGACCATGGTTGCTCGTTGATTCAAAACTAAAATAAGCGCGCGTCGGTCTGACACAACACCTAACGGTTCGTAGGTGGCATTTAAAATAAGTGTTCGCGACATGATCGCTCCCCGATCGAAGCGCGTGGCTCGCGCCGATTGCCATATCTTGCCCCAAAAAGTCGCCAGAGGTCGGCATTTATCGCGAAATTTAGGTTAAGAATTCGTTAGAGTCGGCATCACTATGAACTTCACATTGCAAGAAGCTATTGATTGGTTCAGCGGTGCCCCGCTGCGCATCCTGCTCGTACTTCTCGTTGCCATTGCGACCCAGTCCTTTGGAAAGCGTGCGATCACCCGAGCCATGAATCGATTGGCCACCGTAGATCTGCGACCAGGGCAAAAAGGTGTAGGTGCTCGTCAGAAAGAGCGCGCTAAGACCACTGGCACGGTGCTCAGCAGCACCTTGAATTCTGTAATTTGGTTGATCGCATTTGCCACTGTACTTGGTGAGTTCGGTTTCAACTTAGGACCGATCATTGCATCAGCTGGAGTTATTGGCGTCGCACTTGGCTTAGGCGCTCAAACAATTGTGCGCGATGTGCTTTCCGGAATCTTCATGTTGGTTGAAGATCAATATGGTGTTGGCGATACAGTAGAAGTTTTAGAAATTAAAGGCACTGTTGAGAAAGTTGGGCTACGCATTACAACGATTCGCGATGAAAATGGCACGCTTTGGTATTTGCGTAATGGCGAAATTCTTAAAGTTGGAAACTCAAGTCAATCTGCTTGATTAACTAAACTTGCAGCAGCCATCTCTAAATAGCCCCAAAGAGTTTCTTTATGATCGGCGCTAATCTCAACACCATCGATGGCTTTACGCATCGCATTGATCCATGCGTCATGTGCAGCTCGATCAATATGAAAACCCGCATGGCGCATTCTTAGCCTTGGATGCCCGCGCTCTTGCGAATAGTTATCTGGCCCGCCCCAATACTGTTCTAGAAATTTCTGTAACCGCTCGGCTGCACCTTTCATGTCTTTATCTGGATACATCGGGCGCAGAACTGGATCAGTTGCTACATGGGCATAGAACTGAGAAATTAGATCAGCAAAGAAAGCTTCGCCGCCGACTTCTTCATAAAAATTACTCATGTACGTAATTTATCTGCTGGAATATTTCTGGCGATGCGAAGCACCAAGGCAGCACTCAAAATACAGAGTGCACCACTTATGTAGAACGCGAGTGCATAATCTCCAAGTTTTACCCGAAGGATCGCAGCACCCAAAGCTGCAATAGATGCCCCAATTTGGTGAGCCACAAAGACCCAGCCATATACAACCATTCCGCGATCTGGTCCCAGAATTGTGCGACAGAGCATGATTGTTGGGGGCACGGTTGCAACCCAATCGAGGCCATAAAAAATGACAAATACTAAAGTTGAAGGGTGGACAGTCTGAAAGAGAATCATCGGCAAAAGAAAGAGTGAAAGACCGCGCAAGAAGTAATAGAAGAAGAGCAATTTACGAGGGTCAATCCGATCCGTTAGGTATCCCGATGCAATAGTTCCGATTAGATCGAATACCCCAATTAAGGCCAACAAACTGGCCGCCACAGTTTCGGGCATGCCGTGATCATGTGCTGCCGGAATTAAGTGAGTTCCGATTAAACCGCTCGTCGATAGACCGCAAACAAAAAAGGAGAAAAATAGATACCAGAAATCTTTTTTAGCGCTGGCTTGCTTCAAGGTCAAGATGGCCAACTTGCCTGCGCTAATTTCACTCTTTACCGGCGCCTGCCAATTCTCATCAGCCCCGTATGGCAACTTTCCGACACTGGCCGGGCTCTCGCGCAAGAAAATAAATACCAATGGAAGCATTACTGCACATGCAACTAAGACTGAAAATGAAACGGTTTTCCAGCCCTTGTTATCGGCTAAAAATGCCAACCCTGGCAAGAAAACTAACTGTCCGGTGGCCGATGCCGCAGTAAAGATTCCAATTACTAAACCGCGATTCTTTACGAACCAACGATTAGCAATTGTTCCGCCGAAAACTAATGCCATGGAACCAGTGCCCACACCGACAACTACTCCCCACGAGGCTATTAATTGACCTGGCGAGTTGATATACATGGTGCTAAATGCGCCACCTGAAACTAGAATTAGTGCAGACAAAACAATTTTACGAACACCAAAACGTTCCATCAGGGCCGCAGCAAAAGGTGCAACTAAACCGAAGAGCAAGACATTTACAGAAATAGCTAATGCAATCTGATCACGCCGCCAACCGAACGATTCTTCCAGTGGAACAACCAAAACTGATGGAGCTGCTCGAATACCGGCTGTTACAACCAATACTAAGAATGTAACCAGGGCTACTGACCAGGCCGGATGTAACTTATTCCGCATTAGCGAACTCTAAGCCAAACCGCCGTATCAGTAGGTAGCTTTCCATCATTAAGCGGGCCACTAGCAACTAGAACTTCAGCGTCATTTGGTAGCGCAATCTCTGCACCGAAATTCACATAACAAGCAAAATTGCCAAGGCGAGTAAATGCTAGAACTTCATCGTTAACATCGAGCCAAGTCATTGGGCCATCGCCTAAACCGGCTTCTGCTTTGCGAATAGCTAACGCTTTGCGATACATAGTTAAAGTTGAAGTTTCGACACCTTCTTGAAGTGAAGCTGCATGGCTGCCCCACCAGGTACTTTGTGGCAACCATGCTTCAACTGGCTGCAAGGATTCGTTAGCAGAGAATCCAAATGCACCAGCAGCTTCGTGATGCCAAGGCAACGGAACCCGGCAACCATCGCGACCGCGATCGACTTTGCCACTCATTGTCCATCGCGGGTCAGTTAGACGATCTTCTGGAATATCGCGTACTTCAGGTAAAGCTAACTCTTCACCTTGATAAACATACGCGCCACCTGGCAATGCCAACATAAGCAATGCACCTGCACGAGCACGTCGAGTACCACGTTCTAGATTGAATTTCTTTGGATCACCTTGCCGGTGAAGTGTTGATTTATCAACGTTTAGCAGACCTAAATCAAAGCGGTCAACTGAACGTACTAAATCATGATTATTAAATACCCACGATGAAGGCGCACCAACTTCAGCCATTGCAGCCATTGAGACCACGATGCGTTCTCTTAGAAATGCAGCTTCCCAAAGTGAAATTAGGAAATCAAAATTAAATGAATTGGCTAATTCATCGGCACGTAAATAACGAGCAATGCGTGTTGCTGGACTTACCCATGCTTCAGCAACCGCCATACGATCACCTGGGTAGGAATCGAGAATCTTGCGCCACGAACGATGAATCTCGTGCACGCCTTCTTGATCCCAGAATGGATGTTGAGTTGCTGACAACATTTCGTTGCCTTTTTCTGGCTCAACAATGTCGGGCAGGCCTTCAGCTTTGATCATCGCGTGTGCAACATCGATACGGAATCCATCGACACCAAGGTCTAACCAGAATTTCAAAATGTTTTCAAAGTGCTCGCGCACCTCGCGGTTCTCCCAATTGAAATCAGGTTGTTCGGTTGCAAAAATATGTAAATACCACTGCCCTGGCTTGCCATGAGCTTCGACTACTCGCTGCCACGCGTCGCCACCGAAAACACTGGGCCAGTTATTGGGAGGCAATTCACCGTTCTTACCTTTGCCATCAAGGAAATGGAAACGTTCGCGTTCTTTGCTGCCGGGTGCAGCCTTTAAAGCCGCCTGGAACCACTCATGTTGATCACTGCAATGGTTTGGCACGATGTCGAGCAGAATGCGAATACCAATTTCATGGGCCTCGGCAATTAACGCTTTGGCATCAGCCAGAGTTCCGTAATCAGGTTCGATATCAAAATAGTTGGCAACGTCATAACCATGGTCTTTTTGTGGCGATGGAAACCATGGCGTAATCCAGATTGCATCAATGCCGAGTTCTTTTAAGTAAGGTAGACGAGAACGAATACCGTTGATATCACCGATGCCATCGCCATTGCTATCAGCAAATGAACGAATATAGATTTGATAAGTAACAGCATCGCGCCACCAAAGACGTTCGCCTCGTGGCAATAAGTTCATTGGTTACTCCTCCAGATATTTATTCAGAAACTCACGCTCTTCATCTGAAAGGGGGCGTGACTTCTTAGTATCCATATTTACGGCTACTTGCACAGTGCGCCCACGAGCATGCATGCCATGCGAACTCGACATTTCGTAGACCATTTCGAAAGAAGAATTTCCAATGCGCGAAACCCAAATTGCCACATCAAGATCAAAGCCACCATCATAAATTGGTTCGATGAAATCAACTTCAGCGCGAGCCACAACCATCTGCGATAAAACAGGATCGAGACCGGCTTCTTTACGCGAATACCAAGTGAAGTTTGAACGAGACTCTTGCATATAGGTTAAATAGGTAGCGTTATTAACATGTCCGAAACCATCTAAGTCATCCCAGCGAACATGAGTTTTAGTTAAGTGGCGCATTAGCGAGTTAGCTTTCGGTAAGTAGCGCGGTGAGGACGTGAAGCTTCAGAACCAAGACGAGAGATTTTATTCTCTTCGTATGATTCGAAGTTTCCTTCAAACCAGAACCACTTGGAATCACCTTCATAAGCCAAGATGTGAGTTGCAACGCGGTCAAGGAACCAGCGATCGTGTGAGATCACTACTGCGCAGCCCGGAAATTCGAGCAGCGCATTTTCAAGTGAACCTAGAGTTTCAACATCTAAGTCGTTCGTTGGCTCATCGAGTAGTAGCAAATTTCCCCCTGCTTTAAGTGTCAGCGCTAAGTTCAAACGGTTTCGCTCGCCACCAGATAAAACGCCAGCTGGCTTCTGTTGATCGGGGCCTTTAAAACCAAAAGCTGAAACATAGGCGCGCGATGGCATTTCAACATTGCCAACTTTGATGTAATCAAGTCCGTCAGATACAACTTCCCAGAGAGATTTCTTAGGGTCGATGCCGCCACGTGACTGATCAACGTAGGAAATCTTTACCGTCTCGCCAACTTTTACTGACCCAGAATCAGGCTGTTCCATGCCGATTAACGTCTTAAATAACGTGGTCTTACCAGCACCGTTAGGACCGATGATTCCAACGATTCCGTTGCGCGGCAAAGTAAAGGAAAGATCATCAATTAGTAAGCGATCACCAAACCCTTTAGATAAGTTATTAACTTCGATAACTACATTACCTAGACGTGGGCCAGGTGGAATTTGAATTTCTTCAAAGTCCAACTTGCGCATCTTGTCAGCCTCGGCGGCCATCTCTTCATAACGAGCTAAACGAGCCTTTGACTTAGTCTGACGGCCCTTTGCATTCATGCGAACCCATTCGAGCTCTTCAGTTAAACGCTTTGCTCGCTTGGCATCTTTCTGGCCTTCAATTTTTAGACGAGTAGCTTTTGTTTCAAGGTATGTCGAATAGTTGCCCTCGTATGGATAGGCACGACCTCGATCGAGTTCGAGAATCCACTGCGCCACGTTGTCTAGGAAATATCTATCGTGCGTAATCGCTACAACTGCGCCCGGATATTTATTTAAATGTTGTTCAAGCCAAAGCACTGATTCGGCATCTAAGTGGTTAGTAGGCTCATCAAGTAGCAATAGGTCGGGTGCTTGTAAAAGCAATTTACAAAGTGCAACGCGACGTTTTTCGCCGCCAGATAGAACTGAAACATCGGCATCAGCTGGCGGACAGCGAAGTGCATCCATCGCTTGCTCAAGTTGTGAATCTAGTTCCCAGGCATTTCGATGATCTAGTTTTTCTTGTAGATCGCCCATTTCGGCTAATAACTTGTCATAGTCAGCATCAGGGTTTGCCATTTCTTCGCTGATTTCATCAAATCTCTTAAGCATCGAAACCGTTTCGGCAACGCCCTCTTTAACATTATCAATAACGTTTTTGGTTTCATCAAGGATTGGCTCTTGTAACAAGATGCCCACGGTGAAGCCAGGAGTTAGGTATGCCTCGCCATTAGAAGGCTGCTGCAGGCCCGCCATGATCTGTAGGACGGTTGACTTACCAGCGCCGTTTGGACCAACCACGCCAATCTTGGCACCTGGATAAAACATCAAGGTAACGTCGTCGAGAATTACCTTCTCACCATGCGCTTTACGCGCCTTTTTCATCGTATAAATGAACTCAGCCATAAGACGAAACCCTATCGTTTAACTTCGGTAGACTACGACAGGTAAGTAAGTGAGATTAAATGCGCCTGTAGCTCAGTCGGATAGAGCACCCGCCTTCTAAGCGGGTTGTCGCAGGTTCGATTCCTGCCAGGCGCGCCCAGCAATATTGCCATTTCGAGTAAGAGAATCCAACGAAAAAGACCCAGGTGCATATAGCAACTGGGTCTTTTTCGTTTTAACTATCTAATTTATGAACCGATCTTTGCTACCTGAGCAAGTGACTTCTTAAGCAAAGCACCATCAATAACACTGAAGCCAAGTGCAGCTCCAACATCCTTCGCGCACTTTGAACTCAAGATGAATTCAGCCACAGACTTAACTGCATCCGCCTGAGTTTTTGAGTCATACTTTGTATCGGCAAGCATGTAAGAAACGATACCTAGTGGGTATGCACCAGGCTCTGTTGTCTTGTAATCGTAAGTCAAGAAACCATTAGCATCTTGAGTTGCGCTAGCAAGGAATGCACCAACACCAACTGAATCAGGGGCAGCTACGTTATCTGCAGGGTTGATCAAGCTTGCAACCTTTAGCTTGTTTGCTTCAGCGTAGTTAACTTCAGCGTATGTGATTGCGTATGGACGGCTACCAGTTAATTGTGAAACACCATTTGAAGAAGATGCACCAACTACACGACCTAAGTTTTTAATTGAGTTGATATCCCCAGGGAAAGAATCCTTAAACACTTTATTCTTTGCCTTTGTCCAGACAGATGATGCGCTCTTATTTAGGTAGCTGGTGAAGTTCTCTGAAGTACCTGATGAATCTGAGCGGTAAACAACGGTGATATTTCTATTTGGCAGAGTGTATTTGGAGGTAACTTTTCTTGTGCTTTGGACAACTAGATCACCCTTTGAGTCCTTCAGTGGATTTCCGTTCTTATCTTTACGATAAGTAGTTACCGTAACCGAGCGATTGTTATCTGCAACGATTGCTGGATCATTCCACTTTGTGATTGTGCCACCGAAAATACCGGCAACAGTTGCAGCTGAAAGTTGAAGTTTCTTGTTTCCTGGCAAGTTGTGCAAGATTGCAATTGGTGCAGCAACTAGCGGAATGTGAATCAAAGTTGAACGACGTGTGGCAGCAGTGTATGCGCCATCTGACATCCAGAAATCGCCGATTTTCTTATCTGAGTTTGATTGACCTGTACCTGAAGATGAAGATGCATATGTATATGTGTTGCTAGTTGCAGCAGCAAATGGCGCCTTGCAACCTTCAATTAGGTTTGCTGGGAAAGAGGCACCAGAGCCTTGAATGTCAACGGCATATGCTGGTGATGTAGCAAATAATCCAAATGAGATCGCAATTGCTGCGACCTTAATTAACTTTGAAGCCTTCATTTATTTCCCCTCGTAGGTAAGTTGTCCTTACGAGCGAAACATAACTATTTGAGGTTAATCCTTGCCCCGCTCTCGGCAAACAAATGGCGAAAGCAAAGTGAACAATAGGTTTCTAACCGAAACGGCCGGTGACGTAGTTTTCGGTACGTTGATCCTGCGGGCGAGAGAAAATATCGCTAGTTGGCGCATATTCGATCATCTCGCCTGGACCGCCATCTGAGAGGAAGAACGCAGTGAAATCTGATACTCGAGCTGCCTGTTGCATATTGTGTGTGACGATAATGATGGTCATCGAAGACTTTAATTGAGAAATAGTCTCTTCTACTTTTAGCGTCGAGCCCGGATCAAGGGCCGAACATGGCTCATCCATAACAAGAACTTGAGGCGAAACAGCTAAAGCGCGAGCAATACATAAACGCTGCTGTTGGCCACCAGATAGTGAACCACCATGGGCATTAAGGCGATCTTTAACTTCTTTCCAAAGACCGGCGCGCTCGAGACATTCTTCAAGTAGGTCATCTTTATTGGCGACTTTAAGTTGAGCTAACTTCAAGCCAGAAAGAACATTCTCGCCGATTGACATAGATGGGAATGGATTTGGTTTTTGGAAAACCATGCCGATTTTTAACCGGATCTTGGTTACATCAGTACCAGCTGCATAAACATCTTTGCCATCAAGTAGAACTTCGCCAGCCATAGCAGCACCTGGAATAAATTCGTGCATACGATTTAGAGTGCGGATGAAAGTTGATTTACCACAACCTGATGGCCCAATCAGTGCAGTAACAGTGCTTGGTGCAAAGTCAAGGTTGATATCAGAGAGCACATGGTGGCTGCCAAACCAGGCATGAATGCCACGCGCTTCAAGTGATGCCACATTTGTCATAGGCATAATATTTGTAGTGGACATATTTTCACTCGTTTCCATGATTGTCATTTCTTCTTGCCACCTAACATGCGTGCTGCAGTAAAGAGGATTAAGACAAGTAATACAAGTACTAATAAGCCGGCCCAGGCGCGAGTAACAGCTTCAGGTGAGCCAGAATTAAACGCTTTCCAAATGTAATAAGGCAATGAACCCATCGGCCCGTCAAATGGATTTGGATTAACTCGATCGCCACCACCAGTTAATAGCAATAGCGGCGCAGTTTCGCCAGCAATACGAGCAACACCCAAGATCATGGCAGTTATTAGGCCGCTCTTAGCAGCAGGCAAAACGATCATGGCAACAGTTCGCCACTGAGTTCCACCGAGAGCCACACCAGCTTCGCGAAGATCGTTAGGAATTAGATTTAAAACTTCTTCGGATGTTCTAGCAATCGTTGGAATCATCAAAATACTCAGAGCAAGTACGCCCATAAATCCAGAATAAGCTTTTGTGATTGGGTAGAGAACTGAAGAAAGAATAAAAAGGCCAGCCACAATCGAAGGTACGCCAGACATAGCTTGAACTAAGAAACGAATCGGCCCAATTAAACGACCTTTAATTTCAGTCATGTATAGAGCCGTCAAGATTCCGATAGGCACACTAATAACTAATGAAAGCGCAACCATTGTTAATGTGCCGGTGATCGCATGTAGCAAGCCACCAACAGCAATTGCATCAGTAGGTGTTGCAAGTGACATATCAGTTGTGAAAAGTGACCAATGCAAACCTTTAATGCCCTTGCTAATAACCGTTGCCAAGATTGAGACAATTGGAATTAATGTCGAAACGGCGCCTATTGCAACTATCGAACTAACTAGTGCATCTTTTGCAGCCATCTGGCCACGAGTTACTAATTTATATCCAGCTGTCGCAATCATGTAGAAAAAGAAGAAGGTAAAAAAGTAAGCTAATTTGCCTTTCATTGGAGTTGCTGCCACCAATAAATAGGACGCGAGAATTGCGCCCAGCAATATAGCTAAATCTCTTACTCGATCCGCTGGTGTTGCCGCCCATGGCTTTGTTGGCTTTACCTCAATAGTTGTCATCGCCCTGACTTTCCAGTGCGCTTAACAATCTGATTTGCAATGCCATTTACAACCAAAGTAAGCAAGAACAAGACCAAGCCAGCTGCCATCAAGGCCTTAATTTCATAAGGGCTAGCGTCACCAAACTTTAGGATAATAAGTGAAGCTACATTGCCGCCGGCACCAAGCAACATCTGCCAATTTATTTGGAAAACAATATTTAGTACGGTAAAAACAGCAACTGTCTCGCCCATAGCGCGACCTAGTCCGAGCATTGCGCCACCGATAACGCCACTTCGGCCATGTGGAATAACTACTGCTTTGATCATCGCCCAACGTGTTGCTCCGAGTGCATAAGCCGCTTGAATGCGATCAAGAGGAGCTTGCGAAAATACTTCACGTGAGACCGAAGTGATAATTGGAATAATCATGATTGCCAAAACTACGCCGGCAACAAATGGTGAACGTGTATAGACCGCAACCTGCATATCAAAGATCGGAATAAATCCTAAATATTTATGAAGTAACTTTCCCCAATATTCAACACTTGGCATTAAAACCAAGAATCCCCAGATACCAAAAAGAATCGATGGGAATGCAGCCATCATGTCAATCGTCGATATCAAAATTCGCTTTAGCCAGTTAGGTGCATAAAAGTTTAGAAAGAGTGCCGAGAAGACAGAAATTGGTACTGCTATCGCTACTGCAATTAAGGAGCAGAGAATGGTGCCAACTAACATGGCAGCTAAACCGAAATGGCTTTCAACGACATTACCTATATCATCTGTTGTAATTGACCAATCAGATGAAGTGATGAAACTAATTCCTTGCGAACGAATTACATCGAATCCGCGCCAACCTAGAAAGAGCGCGATCAAACCTAAAATAAGTAGCGACGATAATCCGCCAGCTGTAACTACGCCTCGAAAAACTTTATCCGAGCGTCGCGGCTCTGTTGAAATTACGCGGGGCGTAATACTCAAGGCAGGGCTGATCTCGGTGGTCACGAGCCAAATCCTCTATCTAGTGAGCGAAAAGCACCTACTCCGTAGGTGAACTGCAGGTGAACGAAAGGTGAAATTACCGCTTCTCCCCTGCCCGCCCTTAAGGTTGCCCAATGGCTAACGAGCAACCAAATCTGATCTGGATTGACTGCGAGATGACCGGCCTTGACCTAGAAAAAGATGTCCTGGTCGAGATCGCGGTACTCGTGACCGATTCTGAACTGAACTTAATTGGCGAGGGCATTGATCTCGTTATCGCAGCCACTCCCGAGCAGCTAGCTGGCATGAATGAATTCGTAACCCAGATGCATACCAACTCTGGCCTGATCACTGAGATTCCAACTGGTATCTCGGTTTCAGCCGCTGAAGATTTAATCATTAAGTATCTCGAATCGGCCAGCACGGTCGCGGGCAAGTCTCCCCTGGCTGGCAATTCAGTTAGCGTTGACCGATCCTTTATCGCTCGCGATATGCCGCGCCTAAATGAATACCTGCATTACCGCACCATCGATGTTTCATCAGTTAAAGAGCTAGCCCGCCGCTGGAATGCCAAGGTCTATTTCAATTCACCTGCCAAGACTGGCAACCACCGCGCCCTTGGCGATATTCAAGATTCCATCGCGGAATTGGCGCACTATCGCGCAAACTTCCTAATCGCAGGCGCACCTTTGGTTACTAATCAGGCTCAAAGTAACGAAGCCAGCACAAGTAATTAACAGGTAGAATTTCCTCCACATGGTGGGCGTAGCTCAGCTGGTAGAGCACTCGGTTGTGGTCCGAGATGTCGCGGGTTCGAGCCCCGTCGCTCACCCCACTATTTCCTTGCAGTTGAGACTTCTCGACTGTTCGGTGTCGTTAACAAGTACTAACTAGAGAAAGCTGGGTTACCAAATGATCTTTGATGTCATCATTGAAATTCCAGCAGGCAGTCGAAATAAATACGAAGTTGATCATGTAACCGGTGAGATCCGTTTAGATCGCATGCTCTTTACATCAACTCGATATCCATATGACTACGGTTTCGTTAAGAACACTTTGTCTCTTGATGGCGATCCACTCGATGCACTAGTGATGCTTGATGAACCAACTTTCCCTGGCTGCGTAGTTTCTGTACGTGCAATCGGAATGTTTAATATGACTGATGAAGCAGGTGGCGACGATAAGTTGTTATGTGTCGCAGCAGGCGATATTAGAAAGTCACTACTGCAAGACATTAAAGATGTGCCTGAATTTGAACTCTCTGAAATCCAACATTTCTTCGAGGTCTATAAGGCACTCGAACCCGGCAAGAGCGTCACTGGCGGAAACTGGGTTAACCACGCTGAAGCCCAAGCTGAAATCGAACGCTCACGCCAACGCTTTGACGCAACTGCTCACTAATTAATTACGCAAGTCACCCTGTGATTTAGCAGGTTTGCCTTTAGTATTCCTCTTTATAAATAGGCGCAAGCCTTGGACTTGGAGAGGTCTAAAGTGATTAATAGCGGAGACACAGCTTGGGTGCTAATTAGTGCAGCACTAGTTCTCTTTATGACACCCGGTCTAGCAATTTTTTATGCTGGCATGGTTCGCGCCAAGAGCGTACTTAACATGATGATGATGTCATTTTCGGCAATAGGTATTACCACCATGATTTGGGTTATCTACGGCTACTCATTAGTTTTTGGAAAATCACAAGGAGGCTTAATCGGAAACCTTGATCACATTGGCTTAGCGAATACTCTCGATCAAGTAACTGGCGCCGAAGGCCATCAAATTCCAACGCTTGCTTTTGCAATGTTCCAGTTAACTTTTGCGATCATTACCGTTGCACTTCTCTCTGGTGCAATTGCTGATCGTGCGAAATTTAGTGCCTGGCTTATTTTTGTCGCGGTTTGGATTACTTTGGTTTATGTGCCAATCGCACACTGGGCATTTGCGAGCCAAGGCGGCGAAGGCGGCTGGATCATCGACAAACTCGGCGCACTCGATTTCGCTGGCGGAACCGTGGTTGAAATTAACTCAGGTGCTGCAGCGCTTGCTCTGGCACTTGTACTTGGAAAGCGCGAAGGTTTCAGAACCGAAAGCATGCGCCCACATAACATGCCATTGGTTTTACTTGGCGCCGGAATGCTTTGGTTTGGTTGGTTTGGTTTCAACGCTGGTAGTGCACTTTCAGCTGGCTCTCTTGCAGCAACTGCAATGATCAATACTCAGATTTGTACAGCGGCTGCTGCGATGTCTTGGGTATTGCTAGAAAGATTCCGAGATGGAAAAGCAACCACACTTGGTATTGCATCTGGCGCTATTGCCGGCGCTGTTGCAATCACACCTGCTTGCGGTTATGTAAATCCGCTAGGCGCTTTAGTTATCGGTTTAATCGCTGGCGCACTTTCAGCATTTGCAGTTTCACGCAAATATAAATGGGGCTATGACGATTCACTCGATGTTGTCGGCGTTCACGGCATTGGTGGATTACTCGGAATGTTGGCTATCGGATTCTTAGCAACTACCGCCGCAAATTCTGCCGGCGGCCTAGGTCTGCTAAATGGTGGCGGAACTGACTTGCTCGGAAAACAATCTGTTGCAATTCTGGCCACAGCTGCTTTCTCTTTCACCGCCACCTGGTTAATCGCCACGATAATTTCTAAAACAATTGGATTCCGCGCAACTCGAGAAGATGAACTAACTGGCCTAGATACGACTTATCACGCCGAATCTGCCTACGATATTTCTGGAAATGCCAACCGTTACTAACTCAATCCCTACTACAATTAAGCCATCCTCAAACTCAAAGACGAGAAGAGAAAGTAAGAAATGAAACTAATTACCGCAATCGTAAAGCCCGCTAAAGTCGATGACATCAAAGATGCGCTTCATGAAGCCGGCGTCCATGGAATGACCGTCTCAGAGGTCCGTGGCTTTGGCCGACAAAAGGGCCATAAAGAGATCTATCGCGGCGCTGAATACACCGTTGACTTCATTTCAAAGGCACGCATTGAAGTGCTCTCAGATGACGATAGCTACGAAAGCATTCTTGATTTAATTGTTAAGACCGCCAACACTGGCGCAATTGGTGATGGCAAAATCTGGGTTACCAACGTTGATTCAGTAGTTCGAGTTCGTACCGGCGAGACAGGTAAAGAGGCGCTTTAGAGTTCAGTTAAGCGGCAATTCGCCACTATTTGCGGATTTCCAAGGTAGACCGTTTCGCTGATAGGGTCTGCCAATCGTTAAAGGGTTCGTCCCTTTCTCGGGTTGTTAGCTCAGTTGGTAGAGCAGGTGACTCTTAATCACCGGGTCGGGGGTTCGAGTCCCTCACAACCCACATTTGAATACCACAGGAATCAATGATGGTTATTTGATTATCTTTGTGAGTGTCGGTAACAATCTGTTGAGACTCTTTACTGGATTTGCCAAAGTAAAGATATAAAACATGTATCCAGCCAACGCGACCCAGGAATTAAGTAGGCAGATAGCTACAAGAACAATTCCTAACAATGCTGGGAATCCATTGAATAATAGAAGTGCTTTGTTTTGATACTCTCTTGATTTACCAGTCAAAATGAAATCTTCAGTGAAGTTGATTGTTACATCACCTTTAATCATGAGAAGAATAATTCGTTGAATTGAAGCAGTCCAATACTGGCCAAAGAGGCAAATTCCAAAATAAAAAACGCCCCATTTCATATTTGGAGTATTGATATTTTCAGCAAGAATCGCCGCACCGAATGGCATTAAAGCCACCCAGCCAAGTGTTAAACCATGGTTCCAAACTATGAATGCACTTGTTCCTACTACGTATTGACTTGTTACGTGATATTGATACCACCATGCAAATAAAACAAAAAAGCTAAGAGCGTAAGCAAAAAATGTCGGCCAATGGTCAAAGATTGCGCCATTAAAGTCTTCGCTCTTGCTTATTCCATGTGCCAGGCTGAGAACATCTAGCCCCAAGAGGGTCAGCGCAATAGAAAACACGCCATCGCTTAATGTGTCAATCAATTTATGACTGATGTGCTTGATTTGCATGGCCATGTGGGTCTCCGATTCCAAGTGGACTTGGGAGGAAATTATCTGGAAGTTTTTGGGATTTCATAGACTCGCCCAAATTCATCCAAAATCTGTTCAAAATCTAGTGATTGTCAGACCTACCCCAAAAAATTGTGTGTGGATCAAGATCAATTGAATCCATATGTGGCCAATGAAGGATATGTAGTTCGAGTCCCTCATAACCCACTTAGGTAAGTGATAACAAGATCATTAATCTTTAGTTCTAATTGTAAATTTTAAAATGTTTTGTTCCCCAATGCGTGAGTAATCCCAGTTTGTTGCCAATTCAGTAAACAACTTGGTGCCCAAACCAGGCGCGTTTTCTATCATTCCAGAGCCATTTGATTGAATCTCTAGATACAGCTCCGTACCCAAACGGCACCCGCTAACTGAGATCTCGTTTGCTTTAGCATGACGAATTGCATTTGAAACGCCTTCGTCAATTAAAACGATTACATTGTTTTGCGTTGAAGTTTCTAAACCATCAAGCCAATCTAGATTAATGCTCACTTTCGCAATTCCATTCCAGCCCGACGATATCTTTTCTAATCTAACTTGCGGGGATGAAACTCTAGATTGAGAAGTTTGAGCATGATCTTGGCTCAGAATATCTACTGCATTTCTTAGAGCATGGCGCGCCAAATTAGTATCTCCAGTTTTCGAGGCCCGCTCTAGAAGCAAGCTTGATGCAATTAATCCTGCCTGCAGTTCACCGTGTAAATAACGTGCAAGATCAACATCTCTTGCCACTGTCAGGTCATAATTTGAAAAAGGAATCAAGTCTTTACCTTGAATAATACGTTCAAAATCTTCAAGGACGATCGATCTTTGACGACCCAACAATTTATAAAGATTAAGTCCCAGTAGAAACAGAACATGGCAAGAGGATAGGAATAGTTGGTAAAAGACTTTAGTTGCGCTGTTATCTGTCCAGAATAAACTAGCTGGGAGAATAAACAAGATTGTGGCTAACGGGATAAGGTAACTGAAACCCAGTATCGCAATATTTGTCGTTTTTCGATCTAAAAGTCCTAGTTTGAAAAACACTTCACACATGAGAAAAATAAGAATATTCAAGAGTGTTGCAAGAAGAGTTTCTATAACCGCAAATTTCCATCCTTGGGAACCATTAAGCCCAATAAATATGTATAGACTAAAAAACAAAGCAGCTGAAGTGACTTTCAATTTTTGTTCTAGTAGAGAAATTCTAATCAAGGTTGAACTCGACAACTTAGGCGCAGATAAATTGAAGCCATCCCACAATTTGGTGCTTGCTGGCCGTAATTCTCGGTTAATTAAATCTTGAATCTTGCTTTTTTGCTTTGAGTAATTAACTTGCATAGTAGGCAGTTCTAAGACTTTCTCTATTTCGCTTGCTAATTCCGAGGAAGCAGACTGTAGGTGTCTGATCGACTCTCCCGCAGGATTTCCAGTCAAATCAAGGTTCTGACTTCTTTGAGATGCTTGCTCTTCATGCATTTGGCGCAGGAAGATCGCTTCGAACTCTTTTTGATACTGGCGACGTGATTCGACAAAGACTGCGATACCGATAAACCACAGAGGCAGAGAAATTACAGAATTAAACACCTTATATAAAGCAGAAACATTTGGGTCTAAATCTAGAAAATCAACGCCTACATTGATTGCTACCCCACGGACCGCACCTAACATGATCAGAGCAAACAGATCAGTCTTCCAGCTATTCTCTTTTTCGGTAAAGAGGAGAGCTATCGCGATTACTGGAACTAATGACCCATGCGCAATGAATGAAAGTATTGCCCAGTTAAAGAAATCATTCGAACCAGTGCTTGCGTGGTCGCTAGATAACAATAGGACGATTAGATCAACAGGAATTGTTAAGAAGTAAAGCCGCCACGAAAGCCAGGGCGTTCGCTTCACCTAAATACCCTGTCCCTTATTCTCGAAATATGCCCGAACTATCTGTACTCGCATATTAGAGTCACCAGACTTAGGGATACCTAGATTTTTTGAAATTCTACTTATTGATTTATCAATAGCCTGTTCTGTGACTCCGCGAGTTCGGGCAATTTCCGCAGTACTTAAACCAGCAGCAATATCTTTCAGGATTTCGATTTGTACTGCAGACAATGAACTCAAAGGTCCACTGCGCATCCATGGCATAGTTCGCTTTGCGAGCGGCTTAACTATTGCCAAAGAGATATGAACTGCGATTTTGGCCGTCGAATTTACTTCAAGTTTGTTCAGGAAAATCGATCCTTCAGGCAGATTAGGAATATTGGAGTTGATTAACCGCGGATCTTTATAGGTTGTAAGAAAAACAATCCCAATTTTGGGATTGTTTTCACGCAAAACAATGGCTACATCGATACCAGATGCTCCAACGCCAAGGTCAAGGTCTAGCAAAGCCACTTGTGGATTATGGATTCGCTGGGCCTCGATGGCATCAAAAGCGTTTCCGATCCGGGCTCGAACATCAAAGCCGTGCAGAGCCAATGCATCACCCAGAGTTGCTCGCGTGAAGGGGTCATCTTCGACCAGAATCAAGCGAGCATTTTTCACATCACAATGATGACAGCAATCAGCCACCCAGATAGGCCTTTGCCGAAAGAAACAGCAGAAAGGGTTGTAAATCCCAACCCTACGTGTTTGTTTTTTCCAACCCTAAACGGGTAAACCGCTCTAGATACCCCGACCATTGAGCCCAATCATCATCGCATTTATTGGGGAGAGCAAAAAGCCAATGAAAAAATTTGCTCAACTGCTTGTTTATGCGATCGTGACTTCTATCTTGGTATCACCAACACCTGTAAAAGCGGCAACTCCCTTAAAGCAAAAAACACTGACTATTTGCACCAACTTAAAAACTGGATTTCAACTGGTATCCAAGACTGGAAAATGTAATAAACGGATCTATGAGGCTAGAACCTGGTACAAAAAAGGTTCAGCGCCTTCGGGCACGCCCGGCTCTAAATTGTTGAATTTGCAAACCTGCATTAGTAAAAGCTCTAAAGTGCAAACCATTCGCACACGTTCTTCATGTAACTCAAAAACTCAAACAACTGCACTATGGCAAAGGCGTCTAGGGCCACCTGCTGCGCCGTCGATCAAATCTGTTGTTTTGGGAACATCTGGAACTGCAACGCTTAACATCACCGCGCCAAAGTCAGATGGGGGTACTCGCATTACCTCCTACATCGTTACTTCGTTTCCAGATCAAGTGAAGGTAACTTTTAAACCTAGTCAGATCAATGCCGCAAAAATTTCAGGGCTTACTCCAGGTCGCACTTATTCTTTCGCAGTTGTTGCGATTAATGCCATCGGTCAATCACCTTCATCTGTGGCAGTTTCACCAACGTCAACGGTTTCACCAATGCCAACGGTTTCACCAACGCCAACGGTTTCACCAACGCCAACGGTTTCACCAACACAAACGCCTTCGCCAACGGTTTCACCAACACAAACGGCTTCACCAACGGTTTCACCAACAACTTTGCCAACTCCAACACCTACGCCGACGCTAACTCCAACATCTACGCCAACGCCAACGCCAACGCCAACGCCAACGCCAACGCCAACGCCAACGCCAACGGTTTCACCAACGCCAACACCAACGGTTTCGCCAACGCCTTCGCCAACACCAACGCCTTCACCAACGGTTTTGCCAACTCCAACGCCTTCACCAACTCCAACGGCTTCACCAACTCCAACGGCTTCACCAACTCCAACGGCTTCACCAACTCCAACGGCTTCACCAACGCCAACTGTTTCACCAACGCCAACTGTTTCACCAACGCCAACACCAACGGCTTCACCAACTCCAACGGCTTCGCCTGTAGCTTCCGACAGTAGAATTTCAGCCTCAGCAATCGCAGGTGTTTCAGCGCCAGTTAGCGGCTCGACGCCCGTAACTACAACAACTGCTGGCACTGGGTACACCGGAACTGTTACATGGTCTGGAGCTCCAACAACATTTGCTGCAGGAACGATCTACACAGCAACTATTAAGCTGACCCCAACATCTGGTTATACATTAACTGGAGTAAGTGCTGACTTCTTTACTGTTGCAGGTGCAACCTCTGTTACCAACTCTGCAAACTCTGGCGAGATAACAGCAATCTTTCCTGCAGCCCCAAGAACGATTTCAACTTCAATAATTATCTCTGTCCGAAGACCTATCACAGGTGAAACTCCCTTAAGCTCAATTATTTCCGGACCTGGTTATACCGGAACTGTTAGCTGGATTGGAGCTCCAACAACTTTTGCTGCAGCAACCAGTTACTCAGCAACAGTCACTCTTACTGCGACATCTGGTTACACCCTCACAGGGGTCAGAGCTAACTCCTTTAGGATTTCAGGTGCATCTGTAACCAACTCTGCAGACTCAGGTGTGATAGTTGCAGTCTTTCCTCCTACTGATGCAACGATTTCAGTAGCTGCAATTGCAGGTGTAACAGCACCAGTTACCGGTGCAACCCCCGTGACTACAACAACTGCTGGAGCTGGATATACCGGCACTGTTTCTTGGTCAGGGTCCCCCACAATTTTTGCTGCAGGAACGATCTACACCGCAACTATTATTCTTACAGAGTCAATTGGTTACACCTTCTCGGGCGTCAGAGCTAACTTCTTTACTGTTGCAGGTGCAACTTCTGTTACCAATTCTGCAAACACAGGTGTGATCATCGCAGCATTTCCTGCCACGAATGCATCTCAGTCTCCTTCAACGAAGGCATCTCAGACCATTACTTTTACAGATCCAGCAGATATTACTTATGGGCAAAGCCCAGCCGCTCTTTCTGCGACATCAACTTCATCATTGACAGTTACATTTACCACCGCCACTCCACTTGTCTGCAATGTCTCTGGAACAACGCTGACAATTAATGCTGGTGGAACCTGCACCATTAATGCCAACCAGCCAGGAAATGAGAACTACCAAGCAGCGTCCCAAGTAGTCCAATCTTTTAATATCACAGACCCCATAGCCCAATCGATCACGATTTCTGTGGCTGCAATAGCAGGTGTTACAGCACCAGTTGCCGATGCCACTCCCGTGACTACAACAACTGCCGGCACTGGATATACCGGAACTGTTACTTGGTCTGGCTCGCCTTCAACTTTTATGTCAATAACTGTCTACCAAGCAACAATCACCCTTACTGCTACCTCTGGTTATACATTGACCGGAGTTCCCGCTAACTTCTTCACCGTTGCAGGTGCTACTTCCGTTTCTAATTTGGCAAACTCTGGCGTAATCACTGCAGCATTTCCGGCAACTGGTGGCGGAAGAGCAAGATCACTTGCGATAACTACCGAACCACAGGGCTGTCCAAGTGGATCAGTACTGGAAACCCAACCCGTTATTCGCATAGTCGACTCTGGTGGTGCCACGGTCACATCTTCTAGCGTAAATGTTGTTGCATCAATCTCAGGCGGTTCGGGAAACCTTTCTGGAACAACTACTGTTGCAGCGGTTTCAGGTGTCGCAACATTTACAAACCTTGGAATCTCCGGTACCGCTGGAGTTTACTACTTACGCTTTACAGCTGATGGACTTGGCGACGTAATTGCAACAGTTGTTGTAACGGAAGGCGCGGCCACAAAAGTTGTAATCACTCGAGCCCCTGCTGGTACTCAGCGCGCAAATGCATTTACAACTCAACCGCAGATCACTATCCGCGATGCCTCTGACAATACAGTCACTCTTTCCACGGCAGTTGTAACTGCAACGCTAACCGCGGGTTACCAAGGAAGACTTATTGGCTCAAATACTGCGACTGTTGTAGATGGGGTTGCGACATTTAATGATTTAGGAATAGATGGGACGGGTGGCGGGTCCTACACGATTACATACAGTGTTGAAGGGTTAACAGTCGCAACTTCAACCACGGTTCTTACTGGTATTAACTGTGACGGCGCGAGCTTTGCTTGCAAGATTAATGACATCGGGCCTGGCGGTGGAAAGATTTTTTACGTTTCATCAGGAACTTTCACCCAACTAGATGCTTCAGGTTCCATGTGTTCGACTGCCTGCAAGTACCTTGAAGTTGCACCAGACTTTCAATCTCAACTCCAATGGACAGGTCTCCCATACATGCCCACTTTGGTTGGTACAACAGATGGTATTGGAACTGGGTATAGCAATACGTTAAAGATGGTTGGACAAAGTCAAGCAGCTTCGGCAGCAAAAAACTACGCAGGGAATGGTCTGAGTGACTGGTACTTGCCTTCATATTCTGAACTCTCGCAGATTGCGGGTTTCAATTCCATATTTGGTGGATTCCTTTTGGGTCGCGCGTACTGGTCGTCTTCGGAATTCAACGCCACAAGAGCTAGATTCTACGTCTTTAACTCGTTTGGCAGCACAGAGACGAAACAATCATATTATTATGTGTTGGCAGTAAGAGCTTTTTAACATCGGGGGTTCGAGTCCCTCATAACCCACTTAGGTAAGTTGGTTCGCGTTCCTTGTTTACTTTTTCTTATAACCCTTTGGGCAAACAGCTTTAACTGCCGTAACTTTCTTAATTAGTTTTCCTTTTGTGCAAACAATTGTCTTTTTCTTAACTGCAGCGGCTTTTGCCTTAGCATCGGCTTCTTGCTTGGCCTTTAGTTCTGCCGCAGCTTTATCTGCAGCCGCCTTAGCATCGGCTTCTTGCTTGGCCTTTAGTTCCGCAGCAGCTTTATCTGCAGCCGCTTTAGCGTCGGCTTCTTGTTTGGCTAATAGTTCTGCCGCAGCCTTATCTGCAGCGGCCTTAGCATCGGCTTCTTGCTTGGCCTTTAGTTCTGCCGCAGCTTTATCTGCAGCGGCCTTAGCATCGGCTTCTTGCTTGGCCTTTAGTTCTGCCGCAGCTTTATCTGCAGCCGCTTTCGCTTCTGCTTCTTGCTTGGCCTTTAGTTCTGCCGCCGCCTTAGCATCTTCGACCTTCTTTATTTCTTTCTGTTTTTCCTCTGAAACAAATGACTCTGCCGATTTCAACAAATCCAAAAATTTAAACGGTGCGGGGAACCATGACATTCCGCCCGCAGTATCCATCTTTACGGATCCATCGGCCTGACAATTTGAAATGCCTAAGCCATTCCCAGAAGTTCCAACGTAATATCTAATTTCATTTTCTTGAACAAAGAATCCTGCACCTGAATCTCCATTACAAATAGAACCGGTGGCTTGGGTGTGTATTGCTCCCCATTCGACTTTGCTCCAGAAAGAGGGCTTGCCTGACCTAATATAAAAAGATTGCATCATCTCGGGGGTATAGAGATAACTTGCGAGCTTGTAGGGTGCTCGCTTGATCTCCTGTGGGTCAGTTCTTTGACTCCCACTTTGAAGACCGTAACCAACCATTTCCACTTTAACTTTATCCTGAGCAAAACGAATCATTTGTTGCTCTGTCGCTATTCCAACTTTCATCTTCAGCGGCATATCTTCATTCAAAACTATAATTGCAAAATCATCAATTGGCTGGGTATTGCTAGCTGCGTTGACAAATGTATTAGGGATAAATGCCTTAATGATCTTGTAACGCTTCGCATTACTCTTGTCGGCAAGTCCAGGCGCGTAAACGAAACCGTCGGTATCACCATTTGGCTGAATTCTTAACTGTTTTAATACATGAGCGGCAGTAAAAATGATCCGTTCGGAATAGAGAAATCCGGATGTATTGCCTTGAATATGAACAGCATTTGGATCACTTGTCGCTTCTTGCCTAAACTCAACTGAGTTAGCCGGTAGCGAAGTACTTAAAATCAGGCCAAAGACAAGACATAGAGAAGTTAGGTGAACGCTGCTCCTGATTCTCATTTCAAAAGAATAATGGTAAATCCTCGTGTTGTGGGCTCTAGTGCACGTACTTCATCTGAGAATTTACACGGCACCGGAATACGCAGGAATCACAATCTCGTTGTACTGCAAGAAGCCAGGTTTAAATGGCGGATCAAAACGACAGATACGTGTTTCATCTGAGAGCACAATCTTGGCTTTAGCAGCCCTTGCGCGAAGCTCCTTGGTTATCTTTCGCGCTAATTCATCAGTCGCTCCTCCGCGGAATGATGCGGCAACACATATTTCGGTATCTAATTCGCGTAATTTAACTTGTGAATTATTGGGATCTGGCAAGTGGCCTATGGTGGCACCTGATGGCATAACAAACGAGACATACCATTCATCGGATTCCGCTCTATCCGCATTTTGTGCGGTAATTACCGGAGCAGTCATCGCGATTTTCTCTGATGACTTATTCCCCTGTGAGATGTAATTAAATAGCGTAGAGAAAGCACTGCTTGATGAATTTGAAAACTGGCCAGAAACTCTGACCTCTGCGATGACGCAAGGTAGATATTCGCGAAGTTCGAAACCATCATGGTTTTGAAGCACTTTAAATTCTTGCCGCTCGGTCATAAGCCGAGCCGCAATTCGAGCTGGGCATAAGCAGCATCAAACTCTGGGCTTGAAATTTCCTTTTTCCAGCGACCACTAGTGGCTTTCTCTGGGGTCAGCTCTGCCTCGAAAAACTTCCTCATCTCGGGCGAATCAGAGATGCTTAAGAAGTTTGTTAACTTTCGATAAGTATCATCACGGTGGTTGATTGCTAAATCTTCAAGCGCAATTGTGATCTTTTGCTTGGCTGGCACATGTTTCAGTGCGTTATTGCCATCGGTCAGACGTTTTTCAATCCAGGTTATTCCCTCCATCGGGGTCGTTGGTCCCCAATTCTTTGTAATGAGAGAGGCAATTACATCGCGAGGATCGCGAACCATGTTTATGAAGAGAGCATTTGGAAAGAGCTTAAGAAGTTTATCTGCCGTTCGAATGTTCATCGGGGTTGTCTCAACCCAATACTTTTCCGAACCCGCTTCATCCTGCAGGGCGATAAATCTCTTCATAAATCTGCGGGCTGCCCAGATGCGATTTATCTTTAAATCTCGGCGTAGAGATGAAAGAAGATTTTCAAGAACAGGGCGTGATATTCCAGAGACTAGACCGCGACCATGTGGTGGCGGAGCATCAATATCCCACCATTTATTCCATACCTGGTCTTCGAACTCTGCCAAAATTTTTGCTTGTTTCTCTTTTTCGCGCAATTTGCGTTTGCGATATTTTTGATAGTCGAAGATCGAGACAGATTCATTTTTATTCTTTTGGGATTCTTCGCGACCAAAAACCACATCAAGTAAACCTAAGCGATTTGAAAGAAACTTAATTTCAATCGGAGTGCTTGTCCGTATCTCAGGGTGCGTGCCCAGCAAGTCGCCCATGATCGTGGTGCCGCTACGTCCGGTTCCGCCAACAAAAACTGGCGTGACTCTGTGAAAATTCGGTGACTTTCCCATTCCAGAAGAATACCGCTTAGATATTCTGCAGCACCTTTAAAGGAGAAGGCAGTAATTGCTTAATCGTTTTGTGGGAAACCTAAGTTGATTCCACCATGGCTTGGATCAAGCCAACGGCTGGTAATTACTTTGCCGCGAGTGAAGAAGTGAACCCCTTCGGTTCCGTGCGCATGTGAGTCACCGAATAATGAATTCTTCCAACCTCCGAATGAGTAGTAAGCCATCGGTACTGGAATCGGAACATTTATGCCGACCATGCCGACTTCAACTTCGTTTTGGAATCTACGAGCTGCGCCGCCATCGTTAGTAAAGATTGCAGTGCCATTGCCGTACTCGTGGCTATTTACAAGTGCAAGGGCTTCATCGTAAGTATTGACTCGAATAATGCTTAGCACTGGGCCAAAGATTTCATCGGTATAGACCGACATTTCAGGAGTTACGTTATCAAGCAGAGTTGGCCCGAGAAAGAATCCATCGCCAGCAACCTTTAGGTCGCGACCATCTACAACAACTGTTGCACCGGCTTTTGCACCGGCTTCGATATATGAAGCAACTTTGTCACGATGTACAGCACTTACAAGTGGGCCCATATCAGAGCCTTGAGTACCATCACCAGTTTTAATATTTGCCATGCGCGATTTAATGCGTGCCACAAGTGCGCTCGCAATTGGTTCAACTGCCACAATCGCAGAGATCGCCATGCAACGTTCGCCGGCCGAACCAAAGCCAGCGTTAATCGCAGCATCTGCAGCTAACTCTAAATCGGCATCAGGCAGAACTACCATGTGATTTTTTGCGCCACCTAAAGCTTGCACACGTTTGCCAGATTTTGTTCCGGTCTCGTAAACATAACGCGCGATTGGTGTAGAGCCAACAAATGAAATGGATTTAATTCCCTTATGTACCAGCAGCGCATCAACAACTTCTTTATCGCCGTGGACTACGTTAAAGACGCCATCAGGTAAGCCAGCTTCTTTCCAGAGTTGGGCCATAAACATCGCAGCACTTGGATCTTTTTCAGATGGCTTAACAATTACCGTGTTACCGCAAGCAATTGCGACCGGGAAAAACCACATCGGAACCATTGCCGGAAAGTTAAAGGGCGAGATGATTGCAACTGGGCCAACTGCTTGGCGAATGGAGTAAACATCTACCCCGGTTGATACCTCTTCGGAAAAGCCACCTTTTAAAAGGTGTGGGATTCCGCAAGCAAATTCAACAACTTCGAGGCCACGAGTTACTTCACCTGCGGCATCACTTAAAACTTTGCCATGTTCATCGGTAATTAAGGCGGCAATCTTTTCTTTGTTTTGTAACACTAGCTCGCGGAATGCAAATAAGACTTGGGTGCGCTTAGTCAATGAACTATGTCGCCATTCAGCAAATGCACTGGTCGCAGCGTTTACTGCTGTATCTACGGTTTCGGCGTTACCGAATGCGACAGTCTTAGTGACTGCACCTGTTGCCGGGTTGTAAACATCCCCGCTTCGCTCAGGCTTTGAAGTATCTAAAGCGCCGTTGATCCAATGCGTAATCTGATTCATACCCACAATCTACTTGAGAGCATTAAGATGGCGCTACCTACTAGCTAAAAGGCCAAAGTAATGACAACTCCGATTAATGATCTAGAAAAGCAAGCCGCGGTAAGTGCGGCAGACCATAAATATGTCTTTCATTCCTGGTCGGCCCAAGGTGCAATCAGCCCGATGCCAATTGCTAGTGGTTCGGGTTCTCGGTTTTGGGATCACGCCGGCAAGGTTTATTTAGATTTCTCATCTCAATTAGTCTTTACCAATATTGGACATCAACACCCAAAGGTCATCAAAGCAATTCAGACCCAAGCTGAAGTGCTAACAACTATCGCCCCACAGCATGCAAATGAAGCACGTAATGAAGCTGCTCAGCGAATAGTCGAGCTAGCCGGATCTAACTTTGCCAAGATTTTTTTTACTAACGGCGGTGCCGATGCGATTGAGAATGCAATTCGCATGGCACGTATGCACACTCATAAACATAAGGTTCTTTCAACATATCGTTCGTACCACGGCAACACTGGCGCTGCGATAAATGCGACTGGAGATCCGCGTAGATTTCCAAATGAGTTTGCGTTTGGTCACGTTCACTTCTGGGGCCCATATTTGTATCGCACTTCATTCTGGGCAAAAGATGAAGCCGAGGAATGCAAGCGAGCACTAGAGCACCTAGAACAAACAATTATTTTCGAGGGCCCAAATACCATCGCCGCAGTTTTGCTTGAATCAGTACCAGGGACTGCTGGTGTATTGATGCCGCCAAAAGGTTATCTCGAAGGTGTTCGTGCGTTGTGCGATAAATACAATATTTTATGGATCGCCGATGAAGTTATGTCGGGCTTTGGTCGTACAGGTAAATGGTTTGCCTACCAACACAGCCAAGTTGTGCCAGATCTGATCACCTTCGCTAAGGGCGTTACATCAGGCTACATCCAACTAGGTGGAGTCGTTATTAGCGAAACTGTTTCAAAAACATTCGATGAGCGAGTATTTGCTGGCGGCTTAACCTATATGGGCCACCCACTGGCATGCGCGACAGCGGTAGCAACCATTGATGTTATGAAGGAAGAGAAAATGCTCGAGAACGCCACCATGATTGGTGAGACAGTCTTGGGGCCAGGGTTACTCGAATTAGCTAAGAAACATAAGGTTATTGGCGATATTCGTGGCGCTGGTGTTTTCTGGGGCGTTGACTTAGTAAGTGATCGCGCAACTCATGAGCCGCTTGCGCCATACGGGGCGTCTAGTCCTGCGATGAATGAATTAGTGGCGGCGTGTAAGAAGAATGGCTTGATGCCATTTAATAACTTCAACCGCATTCATTTATGCCCACCGTGCAATATTTCAGTTGAAGACGCGAAACTTGGTCTTGAGATTCTAGATAAATCCCTGACCGAGATCGCGAAGTATTACACCGGCGCTTAATCTTTAAAGGGTTAGGCAAAAGAAAAAGGGCTGAGGCTTATCGCCTCAGCCCTTCTCTGTATTTATTTAAGCTTCTTCTTCGTATAGATCGTGAGATACAAGATCAGCAATTACATCATGTTGCCACTTTTGCCATAATGCGACTACATCAGGATTGCTGAAGAAAGTTTCATTAACTGCTCCATTATCGGCAAGGCCCTTAAACCCTTGAATGATGACAATATTGTTAACATCCTTACCAGCTGATCCAGCAAGAATTTCATAAGAACTAACCCCAGCTTTAAGACTTACTTCTCTCCACTCTTTCATACGGTTTAGGCATTCAGTTCTCTTGCCTGCATGTGGCTTCCATATTGAGATTTCAAACGCTCTTGCCATTTTTCTCTCCCTTGCATTGTTTTGAGTTTATTGTCATCAACTTTGTCGTTACTTTAATCCTCTTTCAAGAAAGTTGTAAGTCTTCCCAACACAAATCTGCCTTGCTTTGGAGTGCTTTTGATACGAAATGTCGCGAATATTTCCGTATGAATGGCTACTTTTTTATTTTGTAACCCTTTGGGCAAACTGGTTTCACCGCAGTAACCTTTTTGGTTAACTTGCCCTTCACGCAAGTAATTGTCTTTTTCTTTGCCGCTGCAGCTTTAGCTTTGGCTGCTGCCGCGGCTTTGTCAGCAATTACCTTGTCGGCGGCGGCTTTTTCTGCGGCGGCTTTGTCAGCAATTACCTTGTCAGCTGCAGCTTTCTCATCAGCGATTGCCTTATCAGCTGCGGCTTTAGCTGCAGCAATTTCTTCTGGAGTCGGTAGATCGATGATGAATTTGTAGTAAAAAGTGAATTTACTTAGGTCAGCAATTGCAGTCTCAGGGCTGCCTCCGCGGAAAAATCGCAATTCAAATTCGGAGCCTTTTTTAATTTTGCTTCGGTCAATCTCGCCATAACCCAACATATCTTCGACCCATACGTAGTCAATTCCTCCGCCCCAAACCCACTTATCAAAATACAATTTACTCAGTACTACTGTTTCAGCTTCTGGCTCTGAAACTCCGAAAGCAATCCAACCAGCGTCATATATCGTGCAAGGTATGCCAGTTTCGACGCCATCTAAGACTTGCAGAATTGAACTAGTTAGAGAAACTGTGTCAGTCGTATACGAAACCAAATCAGGATGACAAGGCCCTGCTTCAGTTGGATCCAATACAATCGCAAAAGATGCAGTTGAATTGTTTGCATCTACGGTTCCATCTTTTAAGCGATAGAAGTAGAACGACAGCAACTTTTGCGCATCAATATCCGCCTTGATTCCGGAAGTCCTCATCATGCTTAGTAATTCTTCATACGACAAGTCTTTCCACTTCCAGGAATCGACTCTGAAAGCAAAAGTTTCTGGCTCACCAGCATTGCGATCGACGTAGTCCAATGCAATTACTCCCGGATCGGTAGTTGTGCAGTCTTCACCGATCGGCACACCGTTAACTAACAGACCCATAACTTGTCCGGGGTGAATTCCAAACTTTTCAGTGCCTATAGAATCGGGCACGCATCTATCAGCCGCGTTTGCAGCAGTCGGTTGGAAAGTTAGCGAAGTGATGAGCGCTAAAACCGATACCCAGATAATCTTTTTGATAGATCCCATTACAAACTCCCCTGCTAGCCGTTACGAGTATTACCGCTTTGGCCGGCGAGATTTATGCAGCTGAGATTATGAAATTACTTGACCGCGAGAATTAGTCTGACGCGACCTTGGAAATTAGGATCCATTAATTCGTACCTCAGAGTTAAATCACCGCTAAATGCACCAAATTCATTTATATGGGTGCCGTAACCAAGATCAAAGTGGCCGATTTGGCTATTTGCCTCGGTTGCACCAGTTGGAACCACAGTAATGGTGCCAGCTAACCCTTTAGCGAATTCTGGAATTTCAGAGACTAATTGGAGAAAGCGGCCAGGTTCTAACTTAACGTTAGTTGAATAAGTGATTGGATTTTTGCCGTCACCCTTGAGATCAAGGATGATCACGCGAGATTGATCTGAACTAGCTCCCACGCTTTCAATCACGCTTTGTGAATTAGCGGATGAAGAAGATGCCGAAGAAAAAGCGATGTAAAGACCAAAGCCCAAAGTTATAGTGGCAAGGAAACCGGCTGCAATTAGCAGCCAGTCGCGGCGGCGACGTTGATTCGCTTTGAGAATTACTAGTTCAGCCAAGTTCTCATTGGAAACTAGATTGATGCCGAGTCTTTCGAACTCGCGCTTGATTACATCATCTATCTCATTCACTTGTCGCCCCCTTTCTCTTCGACTAATTCAGCATCCTCTATATCGTCTACCGTAAGTTCTGCACGGTTTTTATTCACCGGAGCCGATATTTCTTTGGTTCCTTGAATAAAGCTAGCAACAGCTAATCTGCCACGTGCCAAATGAGAGGCAGCTGTCCCCATGGGCATTTGTAGCGAGCTTGCGATCTCTTTGAGCGCATAACCTTCGTCGTAAGTAAGGACTAAAACAGCACGCTGCGCCGGCGTTAAAGACTTGAGCGCCGCATGAACCAAAAGGCGCTCAGTAATCTCATCAGTTGAATCACTGCCATCAATTGCGGCATCAAGCGCCTCGAGCGTGGTTTCTAATTCATCCTTCTTGCGAGCCCACTTACGGCGCAGATCTGCATGCTTGCTAACCATAATTCGAATGGCATAGGCCTCTAGATTTTCAAACTCTCTTACCTTTGCCCAGCGGCGATAAACATCAATCAGAGTTTCCTGCAAAACATCTTCAGCATTTTGAATATCAAAACAGATAATTCGAGCGGCGCGCAGCAAAGTAACCTGGCGCTCGTTCACCCAGACTGCGAATTCTTGGTCATGCCGTTTGGCCAAATTTGCGCTCCTTGTAGAGGGCATACGCTAACCGAACTACATCCAATAATCACTAGGGAAATCTTTATCAGCTGATGAACAGCTAGCTAATTGGTAGGAATTGGTGCGATTTTTAACGCATCTTGATCCCAAAGTACCTGTTTGCCTTTTGCCCACTTAATTTCGTCGTATATAAATTGGCCAAATTTCGGATAGGCCGCTTCAGGTGTAATTCCAAATATCTTCTTAAAAACACCCTTCCATGCGGAGCAGGTAAGCCCTTCTTGGCTAACTGGGTAGTCGCACACTCCCATCCATGAGTCTTTCAGTCCAAGATAAAAACTTTGTATCGCATCATTTCCATATGTTCCGGCAAGATACTGAAACGCCATCGAACCTAAAATGTAATTTATCCAAGGGTCACATTCCCAACCCTTTTTCTTTTCACTTTGAATGAAAAAGTCGGTCCAGTAAGAAGCAGATCTTGATTGAAAGTCAGGATCTTCACCCAGAGTTGAAATACGGGAAAGTGCTTGAAGCCAGGAGTTTCTATACATAGCTTGACTATTGCGTCCTGCTAGCAAGAATCCGTAGTAATTTGCATTTCCTTCTCGCACCCAACACAACATGGGTGCCATTGAGTTCCCAAGTTCATATCTTTGTACTACGTGAGTGAATTCATGAGAAGGTACTTGAGACCAGAATGCATCTCCCCAGTTTGCCTTGGTGCTTCCATTAAAGAATAAAACTGCCTTACCGGATTTATCATTTCCCGGCGCTCCCCCACCCATAAAACCATTTGGATCGGCTTTGGCTCGCGCTAATTTCATATCTAGCCAGCCACCATTTAATAGCTCAGCCGGTAGAGCAGTATTTACATTGTCATAAATCCATTGGAATTCGGTTGTCATTGCAATCCAAATTCTCAGTGGAACGTCTAGCGGACGTTCGTTAGCAAAGAATTTCGCTGTGACATTTATATTATCGATAATCTGCTTCTCTAGAACTTTATCCATTTTGGGTTCAACTATAAATTCGATATTAGGAATCTCATCTGTTAACCGTGATTTATAGGTCTTAATAAAGTCTTGGTAGGCAGCAAGAGTCAACGGAGTTAAGTCGGTTGGATATACAACCGCTTGAGTTGTTGGAGTAGGTGATGGGCTCAAAGTTAATGATGGGCTAGGTGTGGGAGCGGGAGTTGGTTTCGCTACGGCAACTCCTTTATTCCAGAGTAATTTCTTACCTGATTTAGTGCAGGTATAAACCTTGTTTTGATAGGTAACCTTCTTTAGATACACCTTGCAAACGGTACCTGGGGTAATTTTCGCTGCCGAGATCGCCGAAACAGGAAGCAGGATTGAAATTAAGGCCATTGGCAGACCCATAATCAATAACTTTCTTAATCCTGTGCGCTTCATAAATACCTAACCGCATTAGTTGGGTCAGTTTATGCACACCAAGCAAAAAGAATATTTAAAGCTTTACGGACTCCCCTAGCTTTCCTAAGAAGTAACCTGATAACTGATTCGCTGCCCCACTGTCACCTGAATGTTGTCTTTCAAATGAACTTGTGCCATCTGTGCCGCATATGGCGCGGATTTTGTCTGCACCACCTGGATGCTTAGTTATCCACTTAGTTAAATCAAAAACATTTCCATAGACGATGCTCCAGCAGCTAGTGCCTGAATTACGTTTATTTACTTCCTCTAAAGTTAGTTGAGTCAATCCACTCTCAGCAGGTGTTGGAGTTGGGGTTGGAGTTGGTTTTGGAGAAGCAGCCGCATTCGCGCTTAAGCCAAGTGGAACACCCAAGGTTGGTCGAGATTCTTCAAACATCGAATAGAAGTCATCGAGCTTAACCCCGGTGCCAGCTTCAAATGCTTGAGCGAAAGATTTACCTTGCCCTAGGGCTGCATATACTCCTAATAACTTTTCAATTCCTACATTGGCTACGATGAATTCAGTTGCTATCTCACCAATACCATATGGATCAGTGTCTTTGTCATTCTTCTTTACCTCTGAAAGTGGCAATTTCTTCATCGCGTCTGAGGAATATTTGTAGCGATTTATGGAACTTTGCTGTCCGGCGGTTAGATAGTCCACGAATCCCAATTTGCTAGATGCCTGCAACCCAATAAACATTGCAGGACCTTCCCATATCCAGTTAGGAATAGTTGCCCCATCGGGTCCAGGATTGCGACCGGCTAAACGTTCTTGAATAGCGTGGAAAAACTCATGCCCAGATGTTTGAGCAATTCCAGATTTATCATTTACTAAAGAATTGTTTTTCTTAATCGTTGCGTAATTCCAAGTATTTGAAAAACTTCCACCAAATGCTGGCGCGCCTGCGTCAAAGCCACCTAGGCGGTCTTTTACTTGTTGAGCCGAGAAACCCTCTTTTATATAAGTGGACTCGAGCCAACTGCGATCAATTGCTATTACATCAACAAATGTGCGACTTGACTTAGGATACTCGAAAGTCTTGGAAATTAAATTTGCGCCTTGTTTAACCCAGTTAGTCAATAATGGATCTACGCCCTCTTGTGCAACAACTTTAACTTCCATCGATGGATTGCGTTCCGTTGCGACATAAGTTAAGAATTTATCAGTAGCAGACTGTGCAACTTCAAGTGCAGAACTTGGCTTACTCCACCCGTACTTTTCCCATAGCGTTGCGTAAGTTTTCTCAGGTGTTGGAGTTGGAGTTGGAGTTGGAGTTGGAGTTGGAGTTGGAGTTGGAGTTGGAGTTGGAGTTGGAGTCGGAGTCGGAGTCGGAGTCGGAGTCGGAGTCGGAGTCGGAGTCGGTGTCGGGGTCGGGGTCGGAGTCGGTGTCGGGGTCGGCTTAACAACTACTTTGACGCCTTTGCTCCAGACAAGTTTCTTGCCCGATTTCACGCAAGTGAAAGTGAATCCTTTTACCGTTGACTTGGAATTCAACTTAGTGCAGGCACCGCCAGCTTTAGCTGCAGCAAAAGCAGTACTAGTAGGAAACAACACAGCTAGTAAGAGTGCTACGAGGGCGAAGGCTATTCGACGCATTATGAAATCCTAAATGAAGAGAGTATAAAACTTAAGAACACGTGCTTAATTCTGCGTGAAATATTCATCTATATCTACGCTAATTTAAGCGCTAAGTTTTACGGAGTCGCCCAATTTTCCAAGGAAATAACTTGATAACTCATCTTCTGGGCCACTTGATCCAGCATGTTTTCTTTCAAATGCACTAGTGCCATCTACTCCGCAGAGACCACGAATTGCTGAGGCTCCGCCTGGGTGTTTGGTAATCCACTTGGTTAAGTCGTAAACATTGCCAGATACAACGCTCCAGCAACTGGTACCAGAATTACGTTTCTTTACTTCCAATAGCGTTAGTTCAACCAGATTGCCACTAACGCTGGCAGCCGGAGTTGCAGACTTTGTTGGCGTAGGACTCTTTGAAGCGGTCACGGTTGCTTTAGGTGTTGGGGTCGTCTTAACGACCTTTGTCTTACTCCAAACAACTTTTTTGCCTGACTTAACACAGAAATATTTGACTCCACCAGTGGTCTTGGTGGTGCCAACTTTTGCGCATTTGGTGCCGGCAATAGTTGCAGCTTGAGATGGCACAGAAAATGCAGATAGGAATACTGCTGCCATCAGAACGCCAGAGCAAACCTTAAATTTCATGCGCTAAAAATAGCGCAAGAGTCTTGAGCCCGCATATTGTGGCCCCGTGAGAACTATGTTTGTCAATTGTTCGGTTTGGTCAAGCCATGGCCAACTGAGTAATGGACTCTTGATTGAGAATGAGCGAGTGATCGCTCTTGGGTCACAAGCAAATGCAGCTGGCGCCGATCGTGTGATCGATTTGGCTGGTGCTTTTGTTATGCCCGCATTTGCTGATGGCCATGCTCATCCGCTTTTTGCAGGGCGTGAATCCCAAGGGCCGAAAGTTAATGGACTTCAATCTGTTGCTGAAATTATTGCGGAAGTAAAAAGATTTGCAGAATCTAATCCCTATTCAAAATGGATTATTGGTGGTGCCTACGAAGCAGCAGTTATTGAGCGTGGTGACTTTGATGCAAATTGGTTAGATGAGGCAGTTAGTGATCGCCCGGTTGTTTTGCACGCCGTTGACCATCACACAATCTGGGTAAATAGCAAAGCTCTTGAAGTTGCTGGAATTACTGCTGCTACCAAAGATCCTGATGGCGGCACTATCGCAAGACGTGATGACCGTTCACCAAAAGGAACTTTGCGCGAACCTGCTGCAATGGATCTGATTACTAAACTCGCGCCAGCTCGCACGCTACAAGATGATTTAGCTGCAATCACTTGGGCTAGTGAGCAGTGTTTAGCGGCTGGCGTAACTTGCACAATGGATGCCTGGGTCGAAGATGGCATGACAGAGATTTATATTGAAGCGGCTAAAACTGGTCACCTAAAAGTAGATATGAATTTAACTTTCCTGGCTCAACCTGGGAAATGGCGAAGTCGGCTTAACTATTACAGCGAGATGCGTACCCAGGTTGAATCACTCCCCGCAAGTTCGGGACTCAGCGCTAAATCAGTGAAATTTATTTGCGATGGTGCCTTATCTGCAGGCACAGCCGCAATTCTGGAACCGTATTTAGATGACCCAACCAGTAAAGGCCTATTGATCTGGAGTGATGCCGAAATTATTGAAGCAGCAACAACTTTCGATAATTTAAAGCTACAACTGCATATTCACGCGATAGGTGATGCGGCTGTGCGACAAGCACTCGATGCAATTGAAGCCGTTTTTTCGGCTAATCCAGTTTGGGATCGCCGTCCAGTGATTACTCATGCGCAATTGATTGATCCTGTTGATTTACCTAGGTTTGCAAGCCTTGGTGTAATCGCTAATTTCCAACCACTTTGGACTTACCTAGATCCTATGAATAAAGAATTAATTTTGCCGCGTATCGGCGAAGGTAGAAATAATCAGCAATACCAGCTTCGTAAAGTTATTGATTCAGGTGCAGAAATTAGTTTTGGAAGCGATTGGCCAATCACAGATTTCACACCTTTGGAAGCACTCGCAGTTCCAGTACATCGCCAATCACCTGATCAGCAGCCACCAGAAGGTTGGAGTATTGAGCAAGCAATTACAATCGAAGAATCGATGTACTTTTATACTACAGCCGTTGCCAAGCAACTTTTCCGTGAGACTGATTATGGAACTTTAGAAGTTGGAAAAATTGCAGACTTTGTGGTTCTAGATAAAAACCCAATGAATGTAGATCCCCATGAAGTTCGAAGTATTAAAGTCTTAGCTACTTACCGCAGAGGTAACAAGAGTTACTAAGCTAAATTCCACAGTGCAAGAACGGCAAGTGCCGCTTCTTCGCCCTTATTGCCAATTCCAAGACCCACATTTGAACGCTCAACAGCTTGCGCTAAGTTGTCGCACATCAAGACACCAAAACCAATTGGCTTAGAGCGAGTAAGGGAAGCTTGCATTACGCCAGCGGTTACTCCTTCACAAATGTAATCAAAGTGTGCGGTATCGCCGCGCATGACTAATCCAAGTACAACTGCGCCATCAAAACCTTGATCTAATTTCAACTGTGCGGCAAGAGGCAGCTCAAAAGAACCAGAGACCGTAAAGGTTTCGAACTCAACTTCAGCTGATTTAAATATCATCTCTGCACCAGTAGCTAAGTTATCGCAGATCTCGGGGTGCCATTGGGCTGAAATAATGGCGACTTTCTTGCCTTTTAGAGCCTTCAAATTTAGTGATTCTAGAGTTGGTGACGTACCGGCCATTAGATCTCCCCTAACATATGCTTCATTTTATCCTTCTTAGTCAACAAATATGATCGATTAAATTCATTTATCGACGGTGGAACCGCAATTACTCGCACAGATCTTCCACTATTTTCAATTGCATCAACCTTTAACTGATTATTGGTGATCAGCTCAATATCTTTGATCTTCAACTGATCTAAAACTGTAATCAAATCTTGCCAATCACGAACATCACTTTCATGGCCCAATTCAATATTTGCTGAGATCGTATCTAGACCTTGGTCTTGCAATAAATATGCTTTGATTTTTTCGCTCAGCCCGATTCCGCGTCCTTCTTGACCGCGGAGATAAATAATATAGCCGTGACCTTTTTGGGCAATTAAATTAAAGGAGCTCTTTAATTGTTCTCCGCAATCACACCGCAGCGAACCAAATGCATCACCAGTTAGGCATTCTGAGTGAGCTCTAATCAGAGTCGACACCTGATCTGCATTATTTCCAAATTTCAACACTGCATGGTCAACTCCTGAACCACCGTTAAATGTTGCTATCTGCCATGGGCCCGTCTCGTGTGGAAGTTGAGCCCACTGAATCTCTTGAGATTGAGGTTCATTTGTCGCTAAATTCGTTAATGCAAAGAGTGCAAGATCTTCAATAGTTATAACTGGAATTTCATATTTATCCGCAAAATCAAAGAGTTGTTGACCTTTCATCACGGTGCCATCGTCATTTACTAATTCAGAAAGAACTCCTGATTCGCCTTGAGTTACTAGTTGGCAGAGTGCTAATCCGGCCTCGGTATGTCCGCGTCTTCCAGCCAATCCATCAGGATGAGCAATTAAGGGAAACACATGGCCTGGGCGAATGAAATCTGCCGCTCGGCTTTGGCTTGATGCCATTTTGCGAACCGTATTGGCTCGTTCGGTCGCGCTAATACCGGTGGTTAAGCCCTCTTTCGCATCGATTGAAATAGTAAATGCGGTTCGTCGCTGATCTTCATTCTCACGAACCATGATCGGCAAATTGAGCTCTTTGGCTCGCTTGGCACTAGTAGCCGAGCAAATGATTCCTGAAGTATGACGAATCATAAAGGCCATATCTTGATCAGTGATTTTTTCGCCAGAGATGATTAAGTCACCCTCATTCTCACGATCCTCATCGTCTATAACAATCAAGAACTTGCCTTGGGCAAATATCTCAACCGCATCGGCGATATTCTTTAGCGTTTTACTCATCTTAGTTATCTCTTTTAGTTAGTCGTTCAACATATTTGGCAAGTACATCAACTTCAATATTTACTAAATCCCCTAGATTCTTTGCTGACAAATTTGTCTTCGCCAGTGTTTCTGGAATAAGCCAAACTGTAATTTGATTCAAGTTATCTGAAACTGAACCAACGGTTAGTGAAACTCCATCGATGCAGATTGAACCTTGTGGCACCACGTACTTCATTAACTCTGCCGGAAATTGAATATCCATCTGTAGCCATTTTTCGCCAGGTTGCAAAAGTGCGATCGATCCGGTGCCATCAATATGACCTTGCACAATGTGCCCACCAAGGCGTGAGCTAACTAGAGCAGCGCGCTCGAGATTAACGCCATCGCCAGTTTGTAAAGTTTGCAGAGACGTTAATTTAAGAGTTTGAGTCATTACATCAACTGAGAAAGAGTCGCCATCATTTTTTATCACGGTAAGACAAGTGCCATTAACTGAAACTGAATCCCCTACCTGCAATTGATCAGCAAAGGGAACTGAGCCAAAGGTAAATACCGCAGATTCGGCTCCTTTTTCAACGTTCGATACCTTGCCTAAGGCTTCAACCAAACCAGTAAACATTTAGCTCCCCATCTCTTTGGTCAGAGTGATTCTTAAATCATTTCCAAATTGCGCAACATCTCTGATGACAAAGTCCAGTTTTTGCTCGATATTCTCAATGCCAAGATCGCCTACGAAGGATTGGCCAGAACCAAGCAAACTGGCAGCCTGGAAAAGAACTAATTCATCAATTAGTCCCGCAGATAGAAGCGCAGTTCCTAATTCACTACCTGATTCAACGAGTACTTGATTGAAGTCACGCTCTTGGCACAGCGTAAGCAACTCTGAAAAATCTTGGCTACGAACGAATACTGTTTCGGCGTCGCCGTTATTTAGATTGAAATCTGCAGGAATCTCTCGCAAACCCATCACGATTCTTACTGGATTTTCAGCGCCCTTAATTTCTAACTCTCTAGGAATTAGGTTTGGATTATCGGCAAGCGCGGTGCCAGTACCGATCAAGATGCCGCTACTTTCAGAACGTAATTTGCTAACTTGTGCACGTGATTCGGGGCCAGTAATCCATTTTGAGCTGCCATCACTTGTTGCAGTTCGGCCATCTAAGGTTGTCGCAATTTTCCAGATGAAATATGGGCGGCCGGTTTCAATTTTATGAAGCCAAGCACGATTGCTATAAGCAACTTCAGGCACATCTGAGTTAAATACAACTTCTATTCCAGCAGCCGAAAGCGCTACTGCCCCACCACTTGCTAAAGCATTCGGGTCGCTAACTGCATATACAACCTTAGATATGCCTGACTTAATGATCGCTTCGGTGCATGGCCCAGTTTTCCCATGATGGTTGCACGGTTCTAGAGTTACGAAAAGTGTGGCACCTTTTGCGGATTGACCTGCTTGCTCTAACGCAACTACTTCAGCATGTGGGCCACTCTTGTGAAAGCCTTCGCCAATAATTTTGCCAGCAGAGTCAACTACAACAGCACCGACAATTGGATTAGATACAGTTAGGCCAAGTCCAAGGCAGGCTAATTCATTAGCTCGCTTGAGCATCGAAATATCTAACTCGCTAATGTCGCACCTCCCTGTAGAAATCTTTAGTAGCGATTTCCGGGGTGCTTAATGCGCAAACAGAGTTTTGCCCCTGAATGCCAAACCTAGGCAGGCATGGTTAGCCCACCTAAATTATGTTTCCTCTCATCCGGACTTTAACCGTCGGTCTTGGAATTACACCAAGTCCACCGAGCGCTGGATGCGATCGGGTCGCAGACTTTCACTGCCGGTTCGGAATTACACCGACCCCGGAAACAATTGCTTCACTTTAGCACGGCGAGAGATGACCTCGCGATCAGCTGGATTTGGGCTATGAGTTGTAGTTCGTTGACGTACCGGACTGCCAGCTAACTGCGCAATCTCGTCAAACCCAGAAATTGTCCGAAGTCAGTAACTAGTCCCGCCTGCCCTACGAGTAAAGATTAGCTATTTCTTCTTATAACCGGCAGGACATTTTGGAGAGACAGCCGTGACTTTCTTTGTTAATTTTCCTTTTACACAAGTGATCGTGATTTTCTTCTTTGCCGCAACTTTCGCTTCGGCTTCGGCTTTTATATTCGCATCGGCTTTAGCTTTAGCGTTTGCTTCTTCTTCAGCTTTAACAACTGCAACTTTGAATTCTTCTTCACTCATGTAGTAGAAAGCACCATCGCGAGGTCCGCATACAAACTTTCCACGTGAATTACTCATGCCAGAACCAAATTTGCAAGGCGTCTTTTTAATCGCCGCAATCTCAGCTTCAATGCTTGTAATTACTGCTGGTGTAACCCAAGTAAAAGTCTTACCATTTGAGTTATAGCAAGTAAGTTCAATTGACTGGGTACTTGTTTCGAAAACGTTTATCTTTTCTCCTGGCTTTAAACAAATCCCCGATACACCAAGTAAAGTCACTCTCCCGTGGTCGATGACTTCGGATCTATATTCCTCCTTATCGCCAATGATAGTTTTTGTAAATTTAACTTCTTGCTCACCTAACCCAGAACATAACTTAGGAACCACAGCTCGTGCAAAAACCATTTGGCTGTATCTAACCGGTTTTTCAAATTTTAAGGTGGCTTCGTATTCTCGAGTTTGACCACTCTCGCGCAATTTGGTTGCCATGACTTTAATTGCTTGGTCTAGATACCTAGCCTCAACATAAGGCTCGGCAACATTATCGTTGGAATTAACTTGAAATGTGACTTTGAATTCTTGATTGGCTGCGACTTTACGAGGATTGATATCTAGATTATCTATGTAGCACGAGTCTTTACTCTGTTCGTCGTTCCAAATCTTTAAAGTTTCTCCTTCTCGGCCCCCATTTTTCTCGAATACTTCCGCTCCACACACGTTGAAAACAATTGAACGAAAATTACGATTTCCCTGAATGGAGAGAGGAATTTTAAGCTCTGCCTTAAAAACGGCTAAATTATTTGAATCAACTTCTACAAATTTTGTCTTTACTGTTAACTCTGGAACCTCGTCGCTTATATAAAATATCGGCGCATACTCTGGATCCAAATACCATTTTTCAGGCATGTCGTTAATCCAGTATTTAGAAACCATTTCAATAGTTTCGCCGGACTTAGGTCGACTATTTGTAAAATACGGCTCTTCAGAAATACAACCGCCCCCCGCGCTAGCAGTTTGGGGTATCGCTAAAAGTGAGGCAAGCAGTGCCATTACTAGGAGCAAAGAGGACTTTCGCATGTCCCAAATCATAATTTATTTTGAGCGGAACTAACCGAATTCTGCGATTACGTCATAGCATTCAAGCATGAGCAACTTATTTGACCCAATCACTCTTCGCGGTTTAACAATCAAGAATCGAGTCTGGGTAAGCCCAATGTGCCAATACTCAGCAATTGATGGAATTGTCGGCGATTGGCATATGGCGCACCTGGGCGCATTTGCAACTGGTGAAGCTGGATTAGTCATGGCCGAAGCAACTGGCGTAGTTCCGGAAGGTCGCATCTCAATTGCATGTCCTGGTATTTACAACGACGCACAAATTGCTGCCTTTAAAAAGATAAATGATTTCGCGCATACTCAAGGTGTGGCGATGGGAATTCAGTTAGCACATGCTGGTCGTAAAGGTTCGACGATGCGTCCAACTGATGATCACTTAATGGCAACCCCAGCTGAAGGTGGTTGGACTACTTCATCAGCTTCAGCTCAAGCTTTTCATGGAATGCCCGAGCCGCTTGCACTTACTATTCCGCAGATTCATCAACTGGTAAAAGATTTCGCACAAGCTGCCAAGAATGCGATCAAAGCTGGTTTCGATCTAGTTGAAATTCATGCAGCCCACGGTTACTTATTGCATCAGTTCTACTCACCACTTTCTAATTTTCGTACTGATGAATATGGCGGATCATTTGAGAATCGAATTCGTTTCTTGATTGAAGTTGCAACCGCAGTACGCCAAGCAATTCCGGATTCAACTCCGCTATTTATCCGCATCTCAGCGAGCGACTGGTCTGATGAAGGTTGGCAGATCGTTGATTCAGTTGAACTTTGCAAGCAACTAAAAGAAATTGGCGTTGATTTAATTGACGTTTCATCTGGTGGAAACCTGCACAACGCACCGATTAAACCCGTGCCTGGCTACCAAGTGCCATTTGCGCAAGCTATTAAGGTCGAATCAGATATCGCAGTTGCAGCAGTTGGTGCGATTACCGACCCTCATCAAGCGCAGGAAATCATTAACTCAAATAAAGCTGATGCAGTATTCCTGGCGCGAGCAATGATTAGAAACCCGCGCTGGGCAATGGCGGCAGCCGAAGAGTTAAAAGTAATGATTGATTGGCCAAAGCCACTAGAGCGTGGCCGTACCTTTCGCGAATAATTCTTAGGCTTAGGAAACTGAAATAACGTCTACGACGAAAATTAAGGTTTCATTTGGACCAATTGGTCCACCACCGGCAGCGCCGTAACCGAGTTCAGCAGGAATAACTAGCAAGCGTCGTCCGCCTTCTTTCATTCCTGGAATTCCTTGCTGCCAACCAGCGATCACACCTGACAATGGGAATGTTGCAGGTGAACCGCCATCCCATGATGACTCAACAACTTGACCAGTTGACCAAGCCATTAGCGTGTAATGAACAGTTAGCGTTGATGTGGCAACTGCTTCTTTACCAGTTCCAACGATGATGTCATTTGTAACTAGCGTAGTTGGAGCAGCACCTTCTGGTGCACCAATTACTGGCTTGCTACCTGCCGCACCTGAAACTGTTGGGTTTGTTGCTGTTGCATCGTTAGACACTGATTTTTCTCCACATCCGGTTAGCGTTGAAAGAGTTAACAAAATTGAAAGCGAAATTAAAGTTGCCTTCATCGAACGAGTCTTTGTACGAGTCATTATTCGTTTCCAATCTCTTTGATTAAATCGAAGTCGCCGCCACCAAGTTGGCCTTGGGAACGGTAAAGCTCAAGCTTTGCACGGGTATCGGCAATATCTAAATTACGCATTGTTAATTGCCCGATACGATCAGTTGGACCAAAAGCAGCATCTTCGGTGCGCTCCATGGACAACTTATCTGGGTGGTAACTAAGCGCCGGCCCAGTGGTATTGATGATTGAATAATCATCGCCGCGGCGCAAGCGAATTGTCACTGTGCCAGTTACGGCAGAAGCAACCCAACGAGTTAAAGACTCGCGGAGCATTAGAGCTTGCGGATCAAACCAACGACCTTCGTAAAGCAAGCGACCTAAACGACGGCCTTCAGCGTGATAATTAGCAATTGTGTCTTCATTATGAATCGCACTAATCAGGCGCTCGTAAGCAATAAACAGCAGCGCCATTCCAGGTGCTTCATAAATGCCGCGGCTCTTCGCTTCGATAATGCGATTTTCAATTTGATCAGCCATACCTAAGCCATGGCGGCCACCAATCGCATTTACTTCATTCATAAGTTCGACAACATCTTCGATGCGTTTTCCATTAATCGCAACCGGGCGGCCTTGCGCATATTCAATGGTTACATCTTCAGTCTCAATCTGAACCGCAGGATCCCAGAACTTAACGCCCATAATTGGTTGAACAAGTTCGATTGAAGAATCCAGTAACTCAAGGCTCTTTGCTTCGTGAGTTGCACCCAAGATATTGGCATCGGTTGAATAAGCCTTCTCGCTGCTATCGCGATACGGCAGATTATGTGCGATTAACCATTCTGACATTTCCTTGCGACCACCAAGTTCGGTTACAAAATCGGTATCTAGCCAAGGTTTATAAATCTTTAAGTTTGGGTTAGCTAATAATCCATAGCGATAGAAACGTTCGATGTCGTTTCCCTTGTAAGTTGAACCATCGCCCCAAATTGAAACTGAATCCTGCAACATGGCACGCACTAATAGAGTGCCAGTAACTGCGCGACCAAGTGGAGTTGTATTGAAATATTGTTTACCGCCAGAACGGATATGGAAAGCGCCGCAAGCGATCGCCGCTAATCCTTCTTCGACAAGTGCGGTTTTGCAATCAACAAGCCTAGAAATTTCAGCACCGTATTCTTTGGCGCGATCTGGGACCGAATCGATATCTGGCTCGTCGTATTGACCAAGATCTGCGGTGTAGGTGCAAGGCACTGCGCCTTTTTCACGCATCCAGGCAACAGCGACAGAGGTATCGAGACCCCCAGAGAAGGCTATTCCGACTCGTTGGCCGATTGGAAGTGAGGCTAAAACCTTAGACATGTGCACATCCTAACTTAAGTGAAATGCTCGACTCGTCAGAAATAATCGTTATAAATACGAGATTATGCATGCGCGTTACATATTCCCCTTACCTTGTTGCAAAACTGGCCAAAAGTTAGGTTTAAGCCATGACTTCAACCAATACCGCCGATTACAAGTGGTGGCAAGAAGCCGTGATTTATCAGATTTACCCTCGTTCATTTTTTGATAGCAATGGCGACGGAGAAGGTGATCTTCCGGGCATTACCCAGAAACTTGAATATGTAGCAAAGCTGGGCGTGGATGCGATTTGGTTGAGTCCGTTCTATACCTCGCCAAATAAAGATGGCGGCTATGACGTAGCGAACCCACGCGATGTTGACCCGCGCTTTGGAAATATAGCTGATGCAAAATTAATGATTAATAAAGCGCATGATCTTGGCTTGAAAGTTTTGGTTGATATTGTGCCAAATCACTTTTCATCCGAACATGAATGGTTCAAAGCTGCTCTGATTGCTGCACCCGGCTCAAAAGAGCGAGCACGTTTTCATTTCTATGATGCTAAACCTGATGGCACTCCCCCAAATAACTGGATCTCACTTTTTGGTGGGCCGGCTTGGACACAAGTTGCAGATGGTCAGTATTACTTGCATTTATTTGATTCATCTCAGCCCGATTTAAACTGGGAAAATTCTGAAGTTGATGAAGACTTTAAGGAAACAATTTCGTTCTGGGTAAAAATGGGCGCCGATGGTTTCCGGATTGATGTGGCGCACGGCTTAGCTAAAGAAAATATCCTGATCGACCACCATGATCCAAAAGGGCTATCTGATGCGCTTCGAATTGACCTTGAGATGGAAACTAGCAAGCGCGAAAGTTTATTAGCTTCGGTTCCTTATTTTGATCGAGCTGGCGTTCATGAGATTTACCGCAGTTGGCGTAAACAC
This sequence comes from Candidatus Nanopelagicaceae bacterium, assembly GCA_965267915.1. Taxonomy (GTDB): domain Bacteria; phylum Actinomycetota; class Actinomycetes; order Nanopelagicales; family Nanopelagicaceae; genus Planktophila. Next base: position 996,153 of record OZ254153.1, read on the forward strand.
TTTGATTCATTCGACAAACCAATCATGGCAGTTGCCGAAGCTTGGGTACATCCCCCAGTAAATGGTGTTGCTTATGTTCGTCCCGATGAGCTTCATCAAATTTTTAACTTTGATTTGTTAATTGCCCCATTTGAAGCAGAAACCTTATTTAAATTAATTAATAACACGATCAATATGCTTAAAGATGTAGGTGCCTACCCAACTTGGGCAATCAGTAATCATGATTCACCGCGTGTTGCATCAAGGCTAGGCGCTGATCAATCTCGCGCTTTGGCGTTATTCCTCTTTGCTCTGCCTGGCTCTTGTTATGTTTATAACGGGCAAGAACTTGGGCTGCCTGATGCTGAGTTAGCCGACAGCGATCGTCAAGATCCGGTTTTTATTCGCACCAATGGTGAAGCAAAGGGCCGCGATGGCGCTCGAGTTCCGATGCCTTGGTCTGGCAATTCAGCTCCGTTTGGTTTTACTTCGGGCAAACCATGGCTGCCACTTCCCACAACGTGGAATGAATTTACGGTTGAGAATCAGAGTTCGAATTCAGATAGTTCGCTTTCTCTGTATAGAAACGCACTTTCAGAACGAGCCAAACTTTTTAGTGGAGCCCTAGATTTCACATGGGATACCAGCAAGATTGATCAAGGAGTTCTGGGTTTCGCTCGCGGTGAAATTCAGGTTTACTTGAATTCTGGCGTGGACTCAGTAACGCTTGCGGCCAGTGAAGTCATTCTTTCTTCAAATGGAGCGCCAATCTGTGAAAATGGTGAGTTAGACCTCATGCCTAAGCGAGCCATCTGGTTTAAGAGGTGAGAATTACCCGCCATAGGTAAAGTTGCCCCATGGAATCGACATCAACATGGCTTGTAACAATTGGAATTCTTTCAGCAGTAATTGCTTTTGACTTAGTGATTGCGATTCTGCGCAGAAATAAGGAAACCAGCACAGCCGAAGCTGCAATCTGGACTGTTATCTATGTATCAGCTGCAATTGCCTTTGGTTATTTCATGCCTAACTGGACTCCAAGTCCGACCGCCCAAAAGGAATTCTTTGCGGGCTGGCTAACTGAATATGCCCTTTCCGTTGACAATATCTTTGTATTTGTAATTATCTTGAGTCGCTTACAAATCGATAAAACGAAGCAGCAACTCGTTCTTCTGTTAGGAATCATCATTGCCTTGGTTTTGCGTGGTGTATTCATTGCCGCAGGATCTGCCATCATTTCTAGATTCTCTGGAGCGTTCTTCATTTTTGGCGCCTTCTTGATTTACACGGCATACCGCTTATTAATCGAGAAAGATGACCACGAAACAACGCCGGACGATAGTAAAATTGTAAAAATGTTGCGTGCACGGGGCGCTTCGACTTTTACAATTGCATTACTAACTCTCGGAATTACGGATTTAGTGTTTGCACTTGACTCAATTCCAGCGATTTTTGGAATCACTAAAGATCCATACATCGTTGCAACTGCCAATATTTTTGCATTGATGGGGCTACGTCAGCTCTACTTCCTATTACAAGGACTGCTTAAGCGATTGGTATTTCTCTCAAAAGGACTATCAATTATCTTGGCGTTTATTGGCGTCAAAATGTTTTTTGAAGCGTTCCATGGAGTTGGTATTCACGAGATTTTCGGCGTTGAAGTGCCACACGTATCGATTGAGTTCAGCTTGAGTGTAATCGTTGGAACATTACTGATTACCGCCGTAGCAAGCCTAACTGCCACTCGAAAAGATGGTTCAGAGATTATTTAAATCTATTGCGCGATCGCGCAATGTGTCTCTGCCATGTTCCTTAGAGCGCTCGTGAACTTTACGAATCTGTAGTTCGAAACTGGCAATCGCCTTATCGAAGGCTGCTACCCCATTGAATTCGGCAGCTTCGGCACGAAGTAGTGGCCCCGCACCACGCGAAGTGATTACCACTCTGTGATCATGTTTGCCTTGGCGTGGATTTTTCTCTTCGATTACTTCGACTTCTACACGTTCTAGCTTTACATTAAATCTTGCTAAAGCTTTGAGTTTTTCGTTAACAATTCCTTTGAAATCTTCGGCTACCTGGGCATTTCTCAACTGAATGATAATTTCCATGTATCTACTGTGGCACTAACTGATACGCAATGGAAGTACTAAAGCGGTAATGCGAGTGTGGCGAGCGTTAACCCTAGGGCCAGTGCAGTTGACTGTGCCAAAATTATTATCGCAGTCTTGCGATCTGCTTTTTTTGCGATTGGATCTGAAACTCGAGAAATTTGCCCTAACTTGCCAAAATTAAAAGTGCCCATAAATCCATAAGCTAAGCAAAATTTCTTACGTGATTGAATAAATCCGATTGCGAAAACAAAAAGTGGGATAAAAAGCGCTAATCGAGCACTTGGAGCAGCATCAGATCCAGCTAAACCAGCAAGTGCGAAAACTGAAAAAAATGCTCCAGCTAGGGCGACTATTTGGCGGCGGCGAACTTCGCCTTTACCAATGTTGCAACTGCCAGCAATATATTCTTGGCTCAATTAAGCGTCTTCAGATTCTTCTTCGTCGATCCAGGCATCAACTTTGGTTTCGTCTTGCTTATCTACCCAAGAGAGAAACGAACCGATCGCGCGAAAAGCCAATAGAGCTACGCCGACTACCCCGACGAATCGCTTAATTGCTTTGATCATGAGATAAAAATACTCCTATAACTTAAATTTTACCTAATGAGGCAGCGATGTCATCCCATAGATCATCTACATCTTCGCAACCAACTGAGAATCGAATCAAGGATTCAGAGATTTTATGGCTTTCCGTCGCCCAACGTCGGCGACGTTCCCACATAGATTCAACTCCACCAAGGCTTGTTGTGTTCGTAATTATCGTGGCGCTTTGGGTCACTAAGTCAGTTCCGGCCGCGTCGCAGGTTAATTCGAATGAAATCATGGCTCCGAAGCCGGGATAGCGAACTTTGCTAACTTTGGAATGGCCACCTAAGCGTTTTGCCAATTCTTTAGCGTTGGCTTCAGCAGCACGAAAGCGAAGGGGGAAAGTACGAATTCCGCGAAGGGCAAGCCAAGCTTCAAAAGGACCAGGAATTCCGCCGCTTAACTTACGAATATCCCCTAACCGCTTATAAAGCGCAGGGTCATTAGTGGAAATTGATCCCAAAATTACATCACTATGCCCGGCAAAGTATTTAGTTACAGAGTGCATAACCATATCGGCGCCAAACTCAAGTGGCCTTTGAGTTAGCGGCGTCGCCAATGTGTTATCGACTGCAACACCAACACCTAATTTCTTAGCCCCAGCAATAATTGTTTTCAAATCTACTGCTTCTAGCGCTGGATTAGTTGGCGATTCCAACCATAGTAGTGCTGCACCTTTAGCTGCCTCTAATACTTCTGCGGTATTTGTCGCCTCGACAAAGCGAACTTCTAGTCGGCCATTTTCGTGGTAAACCTTAAGTAACGCGGCGATACCTTGATAGCCCTCATCAGAAACAACTACTGGTGCACCAATTGGAAGTAAATTAAATATTGCACTTGCGGCAGATTGACCTGAAGCAAAAGCTAAAGTTTGTCCGCCCTCGAGTGCGCTGATAGCGCTTTCTAAAGCTGTCCAAGTTTCATTTCCGTAGCGGCCATAACCAATTGGGCCACCGGCATGGAAAGTTGAGTTCAGCGCAATCGGGGTATTAAGTTCGCCATCAGGTTGCGGGACTGGTCGACCAGCGCTAATCGCAAGTGTTTCTGGTTTTAACTTTTTATCAGAACTCATAGTTGAAAGCCTATTACTTTTTACTTTCCCAGAACTGCCATTGCGGCATTATGGCCAGGGATTCCGCTCACGCCGCCGCCTCGTTGCGCACCCGCGCCACAGATAAATATGCGTGGGTCATCTGTTTCAACACCCCAACGCCGGTTGTCGCCTTCTTCACGGAACGGGAAGGTTAAATCGGTGTGGAAGATATTTCCGCGTGGAAGTGAGATTGCTTCCTCTAAATCAAGCGGGCTCTTTGCCTCAATACAGGGTGAACCATCGCTGTTGCGAGCAATAATTTCAGATACTGGGTCAAGTAAATACTTATCTAATTCAGCGATGAAGCCAGCTAGCGCCGCGGCTTTAATACCCTCGTTGTCGGCATCGAATAACTCTGCCGGCGTATGTAAGCCAAAGAGCGTAAGTGTCTGATATCCAGCTGCCTGCAATTCGGGGCTCAAAATAGAAGGGTCGGAGAGAGTGTGGCAGTACATCTCGGATGGAAAACAAGTTGGCAACTTGCCAGCTTTGCTCTCTTGATAAGAACTCTCTAGTTGTGAAAATTTCTCGCTGATGTGGAAAGTTCCGGCGAAAGCTAATTCAGGTGAGATGCCACTTTTTAATCTAGGCATTTTCTTAAGCAGCATATTAGTTTTAAACTGGGCGCCCGATAAACTTGTCGGTTTCGGTTTATTGCGCAGCTTCGCTAATACTTGTGGCGCGGCATTGGATAGTAGATGGCTCGCTACAAATTGATCACCATTTTCAATTGTTGTAGTCACAGAATCTGCGCCACTAGAAATTGAAGTAACTTTACAGTTGGTACGAATCTCGACACCAGCTGCCCGAGCAACACGTTCTAGTTCGGTAACTAGCGCGCCCATGCCGCCTTTAGGTACTTTCCATTCGCCAGTGCCGTTTCCGATTAGGTGATACAAAAAGCAAATATTTGCTAATAGATCATCGGCAGATACATGGGTGCCGATTAGTGCATCAGTAAGTACAACGCCTTTTACTAGATCACTTTTGAAACGAGCGTTGATAATTTCGCCAATGGGTTGCTCAATTAAATAATCCCAAATTTCTGGTAAATCAATTATCGCCTTTAGTTCGTCTCGACTTTTCAAAGGTTGCAACATGTAGGGCGCAATACGTTCGGCAAATAGTGCGACTTCGCCATAGAACTGCTGCCAGGCTTCTGCATCTGCGACACCATCTGGAATCGAAGCAAATGATTCTTCGGTCGCTTGATCCCATTGGCGCGATATATACAGGCCTGCGCCATTTAAATCTGGGGTGTATGACGAAACTTTTCGCGGAACGGTTTCGAAATTAAGTTCTAAATCGCTAACGATTTGATCAGGCAATAACGCCACTAAATATGAATAACGTGACAATCGAGCGTCGAACTCTGGGAAAGCTCTAACGCTGGCGGTAGCGCCACCGATTTCATCATTGGCCTCGAGAATAACCACAGATTTGCCAGCTTTAGCTAAATAAGTTGCTGCGACTAATCCGTTATGTCCGCCACCGATTATTACGACATCTTTGTTTGTCGTTTCCATACTTAGGCCTCAAGTCGTTTGGTGGAATTACGTACAACTAGCGTAGTTGGTAAAACTAAAGATGGCACTTCAGCATTTGGCTTGCGGAGACGTTCCATGATTGACCAAGCTGCCATCTCGCCCATCAACTGCACTGGCTGTTCAATGGTAGTTAGGTCTGAATATTCCGACATCTCGTGACCATCAAAACCAATTATCGAAATGTCATCTGGCACGCTAAGGCCATGTCGTCTGGCCGCTTGCATAGCACCGAACGCCATTTCATCGGATTCGCAGAAAATTGCAGTTGGTCGATTTGGTCTGGCCAATAAATCATCCATGGCGCGTGATGCGGTATTCATCGTAAAGTCGCCATGAACTTCACGCGAAGGCAACCACTCCAATCCACTTTCAGCTAACACTTGCATAAATCCACGTCGGCGATCTTGTGGAACCGAAAAATTAAATGGGTCATCTGGTCGGCCCGACATTAAGCCGATCTGTTTATGACCTTGATTGACTAAGTGTTGAGTTGCCGTACGCGCACCAGCGACATCGTCAATCTTGATACTCGCGCAGTCAGGGTGAGCCATACCGACAAGCGCAATCGGAATTCCTAGACTGAGCATTGAAGCGAATTCTTCTTCAGTTGGAGGCAAACTAATTACGATTAATGCATCGACGCGACCCTTTAGTAACTGATGCTGGAATAAACGTTCGCGCCCTTTCATTTGGCTGAAGTTATAAAGTAGAAGATCTAAGCCGGCTTCGCGCAAAGCTTGTTCGGCGCCATTGATAACTTGAGCGAAATACCAACGCGAAATATATGGAGCAACTACCCCGACGCTATTTGTGCGACCTGGTCGGGCGCGGTCTGAATCTCCGGATAAGGAGTAATTTAATTTGGCTGCAGCTGCCTCAATTTTGGCGCGAGTCTGCGGATTTACATGCTCAAGGCCGCGCAGAGCGCGCGAAACTGTTGCAGTTGATACGCCCGCTTCGGTTGCAACTTCTTTAATTCCGGCCATTTACTCTCCATTATTGCTTTAAATTTCTGCAAGAAACTGTAAATTTCTGCAACAACTGTAAAAAGTAGGGGTTAAGTGTCCAAAAAGCAATAGGTTTCTGAGGATTCGGGCTACCTTTATGGCATGAGCAACCAAATCCAGACCATAATCCAAGTCGAGCTCGAAGATCGCAATCGTCTTACTGCATTCTTCCGTTTGATCATTGTCATGCCGGTAGCAATTTATGTGAGCGCGTTTGCCCTGAATTCTTATTCATCCGAAGATTGGGCGCTCGCTGTTGGAGGGATAGTAGTTCTCCCAACCCTGCTTGCTTTGGTCTTTCGCGGGATCTATCCCAGCTATGCGCTCTCCTTTAATCACGCGATGGTCTCACTTGAAACTCGTCTCAATGCTTACGCATTTTTACTAACCGACGATTATCCATCGATAGAAGAAAACAGCATTGTCACAGTTACATTTCCAGAGGTCGGAAATGGGTCTACGTTAAGTCGCGGATTACCGTTGATTAAATGGTTCTTAGCAATTCCACATTACGTGATGATTTTGATCTACTTAATATATGGAATGTTTTTAACAATTTTTGCTTGGTTTGCAATCCTCTTCTCAGGTAAATATCCAGTGTGGTGTGCAGATGCAATGGTTGGAATAATTGCATATGTAAATCGAGTCATGGGATATGCATTTATTTTGGTCACCGACGAATATCCATCGTTCTCGCTATAAAGTTTAAAGTAATTTATGGCTAGAGCTCCGATCTCGCGTGCAAAAATGCAGCGCATTGTCGATGAAATCTCTGATACCGATAAACGTTTTGCCAAAGTTATCTCTGAAAGTCCACTCTGCACTATCGGCAGCACTGCTTCGCCTGAAAGCAATTTTGAATCTTTAGTCTCATCCGTTATCTCGCAACAGTTAGCTGTCAAAGCAGCTGAGACAATTTATGGACGTCTGACACAGTTAGCTAAAGGAAATCTCACGCCGGTACGAATCGCAAAGTTGAGCGACACCGCTCTGCGCGAAATTGGAGTATCTGGCGCTAAAGCCAAGACTATTCAGGGTTTAGCTCAAGCAGCTCTGACTGGTTCGGTACCGATTAATGATCTACACGAACTTTCCGATGAAGATGTATTTAATGGGCTGACATCGCTCTGGGGAATTGGGCCGTGGACAGTAGATATGTTCATGATGTTTCAGTTACATCGCTTAGATATTTGGCCAACTGGTGATTTAGGAGTTCGGCGTGGATGGGAAAGCATTCATAAACTTAGCGAGCAGATTGAGCCAAAAGCGCTAGAGGTTAAAGGTGAGAAATTTAGGCCCTACCGAAGTGTGGTTGCTTGGTATTGCTGGCGCCACCTAGATAACGCCAAAAAGAAATAATTTAAATATCTTCCAGAATTAGTGAAACTGAGTTTATGCACCAGCGCTCATCAGTTGGAACGTCATAGCCTTCACCCTTAAATACATGGCCTAAATGCGAGCCGCAGGCAGCACATCGGACTTCAGTACGAACCCGAGGAGCCAATGAGCGATCTTCAATAAGTTCAACTGCATCATCGGCACTTGGTGCATAGAAAGATGGCCAGCCACAACCTGAGTGAAACTTAGTCTCACTACGAAAGAGTTCAGCCGAACAAGCTTTGCATTTGTAGACTCCAACTTTGTCAGTATCTGTGTATTCGCCAGTAAATGGTCGCTCTGTTGCCGCATTGCGCAATACTTCATATGAAAGTGGATCTAACTTCGCTTGTAATTCTGCTTCATTGATTTGAACTGGATAATTCTTATCGCTCATCAGAGAAGCACTCCGGTTGGAAATGCTATGCCGGTACTCGAATGGCAGTCATATCCGTTTGGATTCTTTTGTAGATATTTCTGGTGATATTCCTCAGCTAGGTAATATTCAACCCCATCGGCAGAAAGTATCTCGGTAACGATTGGATCAAATCCACCCTTATCTAATTCAGCTTGGTATAGATCCCGCGATTTCGAAGCTTGTGCAAGTTGCTCTGCAGTTGTTGCATAGATCGAACTGCGATACTGAGTTCCGATATCGCCACCTTGTTGATTTAGCGAAGTTGGATCATGCATTGTCCAGAACTCTTCAAGAAGTCGTTGATAGGAAATCTGAGTTGGGTCAAAGAGAACGTGCACCATCTCGGCATGGCCAGTTACGCCAGTACAAACTTGCTCGTAACTTGGATTAGGACGATTGCCGCCCATGTATCCGACGCTAGTTTCAAGTACGCCAGTTAATTGCCAAAAACGACGCTCGGCGCCCCAAAAACAGCCAGTTGCAAAATATGCGCTCTGATTCATGGCGATATTCTCGCAGTAAGCACTTGAAATTGTCATGCGAGATTACTGCGGCAATCGTGAACACAATTGCAACTGATAACCTTGCCATCGCGCCCCCGTAGCTCAGGGGATAGAGCACCGCCCTCCGGAGGCGGGTGCACAGGTTCGAATCCTGTCGGGGGCACTGTAAATAGATCTAGTTTTAAATGTAAGCGAGATAAATCACCTGCAATCGGGAAATCCCTTGCAGTATGTCCTTGTATTAAGCGCGTTCACACGGGAGAATAAGCACCTTACGACATTAGATCGTAGCAAGATCAAATTAATCAACTGGTGCAGACCTGGCTTCTGTACGCGAGATTTAGGACAGGTGGTGGAAGCGATGGATTGGCGTCATCAATCTGCTTGCCGCGATGAAGATCCAGAGCTTTTCTTCCCAGTTGGAAATACTGGCCCTGCCATCACACAGATCGAAGAGGCTAAAAAAGTTTGTAATCGCTGCATCGTAAAGGATGCTTGTTTAGCTTGGGCACTTGAGAGCGGTCAGGATGCTGGTGTTTGGGGCGGACTTTCTGAAGATGAACGTCGCGCATTAAAGCGTCGCGCTGCGCGTAATCGTGCTCGTCTGCAAGAACAACAAAACCAATTCTAAAGCGGGAACTCCAGTACGGCTTGAGTGCCGGACTCCCCCGAAGTTAATTTAATCTGACCCCGTAACTCATTTTCAGTCAGAGTCCTAACAATCTGCAAACCTAAATTAGAAGAACTAACTAAATCAAAATCACTCGGCAATCCTGCGCCATCATCGCTTACCGTGACTTTAGCTCTACTTTCAAATCTTTCGCAATGAATTACTAAGTTTTTTCCTTCTTCGGCTAACCCATGTTCTAAAGCGTTATGAATTAACTCAGTCACGATTAGGGCAAGAGGCGTCGCGATGCGTGGGTCAATATCGGCGAGCGAGCCACTGCGGCGGATATTGATCTCGTTCATTCGTGGACTCAAATCAGCCGCGTGGATAACTAGATTATCTAGAACTTGATCAAAGGCAACTTTTGCATCAGAACTATTTGAAAGAGTTTCATGTACCAATGCAATCGAGGCGATCCGGCGCACTGCCTCTTCTAACGCTGCGCTGGCCTGAGGTTCAGAAATTCTGCGTGCCTGTAAACGTAATAGCGCAGAGACGGTCTGTAAATTATTCTTAACTCGATGATGTACTTCGCGGATTGTGGCATCTTTAGTCACTAGTTCACGTTCGCGTCTACGTAACTCAGTTACGTTATGCAGCAAAACAATCGCGCCAATTCGATCATCACCGTGAAGTAATGGCATCACCATTAAGTCGATCGTCGCCCCTTGATTTTCGATCTCTGCGCGTCGTAGAGATTTACCACTAAACGAACTTCGAATACCTTCATGATGCGATTCATTTCGCTGCAAAGATACCTGCGATGCAACTTCACCCAAATTGTAGCCTTCTAGATCATTGCCCCAGCCCATGCGATTAAATGCTGATCTAGCATTCGGGCTGGCATATGTAATTACGCCATTTAAATCAAGGCGAATTAACCCATCGCCAACACGAGCCGAGGGGTCAAAGATTGAAGACGCATCTTGATAGGGAAAAGTTCCTTCAACCACCATTCGATAAAGGTTGTTTGCGATTTCGCGATAATTAAGTTCGAGCCGGCTTGGCGAGCGCATTAAATCAGCATTTCGGTGACGAGAAATTACTGCAATAACTTGCCCTTCAAAGAGAACTGGAATCGTTTCTTCTTTGATTAACAAGTCACCGATTAATTCAGGCTCTGAGTCGCGCACGATATCTGCATCTGACAAAGCTTGATCTAATCGTGGGCGACTACCCCAAGAAACTTCAGAGCCAATTAAGTCATTTGCGAAAACAGTGGCCGAAGTTGTTGGTCTGATATGTGCAATGGCTACATATCCAGTAGGCCATGAAGTCGCATCAGTTCTAAGTGGTACCCATAAGACCAAATCGGCAAAGGAGAGATCGGTAAGTAATTGCCAATCAGCGATTAACTCCTGCAGGCGATAAATCTGGGCTGCAGTAAGGGTGCTGCGACCTTTGAGCAAAGTTTCAATGCGGCCCATCGATTATGCCTGCCAACCAGGAAGGTGCAAAGCAATCTCTTGGGCGGCATACCAAGTTAACTCGCCTTCTTCAGAATTTACTTCTCCAACAAATAAGCAATCAGCTTGGCTAAATCTTACTGGCGAAGTTAAATTCACTTCGACGTCGAGTTCAGAACCTATCTGCGAATCTTCTAAATCAACCGCCAAAGCGAATGAAAACTTAGCGGTCTCATCTTGATATGAAAGTGAATCATCAGCTGCTAGCAGCGAGAGAATGTATTCGGACTCTTCTTCACCTAAATCTGAATTAGCGGCCTTGAATGAGTTGGTGGGAATAAAGGCGGTCTCGATTGAGATTTCTCCATCTTTAATCAACTCAGCTAACTCATCAGGAGTAATAGCTAGATATCCGTGCATAAGGTAATTCTATTGGACGCAAGCCAAAGGTAAGAAACTAGAGTTCGCTGGCTATTCGGCTAATTGCCTTACGCAACATCGATTTTGGGCTGATCTCACTTAGCGAAGCGTAGCCAGCCGCTGAAGCAGAAACCGCCCGATTATCTCTAGGCAAAGTAAGACGCTTTAGTGGATTCAACTGATCAATTTCAGCGGCTATCTCGTGTGCGCCTTGGTCACTTCTGCGCCTCGGAGATTCCAAATTCGCAATAAAGATTAGCTGTGCCTTGATCTTAGTTTTACTTAGCTCCTGAATTAACCTGCTCAATCTAAAACGCCCGATCTCATCGGGACGGGAATTGATCCAGATCTCGTCACAGTTATCGCTGCTCCAAATAAGACAACGCGAACTCCAACGCCGATCTGTTAACTTGTTCGCTAAATTTGAAATCGAACCTAAATCAATAATTACTAAATCAAAATTTGAGTATGCGCCAGCAATAAAGTCGGTAAATTTCGCGCTCTTCGCTTCAGTTATTTCATATGCCCATAACAATGGCGATATCAAACGAGCGCTTTGATCGGCTCGCAAATTACGTAAATCAAGGGATATAGCGACCGCTGGCTCAATTGTATTTCCATCAATTAGCAGGGTTCGTTTATCTAACAAGCTGGCTTCCATAGCTAAATTGACTGCCAATGTTGTTGCACCCGTACCTGAGCCAGCTGATGCGATTGCAATCACTTTTGCTCCAGCCGGATTAGCAACCTTGTGCGTAGCAATTAAAGGTTCTCTAAATTCACGTCTGAGGATTCCCCGAATTTGGGAAACCAAATTTGTGGCATCAAGCGGTCTCGGCGCAACTGAAGGAAATTTGGATACCTCTACATCTGTTCCGTAGCCAATTACATGACGGAATTTGCTTCGTAAATCTTGAAAATTCTCCTCGCTAAAATCAGCCAGATCGGGGGCATAGATAAGTATTGAACTCTTGGTTAATTCTGGTTCTTGCAGGATAAATTTTGTCAGTGCCGCATAGTCAACTGCTCTTGCCACGATATCCCAACCCTGGGAATGCAGATTGCTTGACACAAAACTCTCAAAATTACTATCTGAAATAGCGGTAATAATCGCTGGAACTGCAGCATTAACCATTTAACTTCACCACCACAAGCCGACCATAGGTAGTTGCCCTCAAAACATCGGCTATTTCATCGCGGCCAATTGCAATTGTAATAGCCGCATCAGAGCCAAAATTTGAATTCTTGCGTTCGATTAGGCCGAGATAGATATCGCTTAATACTATTTCGGGATCCGTTGGAAATGCACCCGGCTGAGCATCTTCTAGCAAATAGATGCTTATGCGATCTCCAGCTGCAATATTGGCAGGTAGGTCAATCGCTCTCACGGTTAATGAAAGTTCAGCACTATTTATCAAATCTGTTTGCGTGCTGATTGATTGATTTGCGATAAGTGAATTACGTGGAATTCGATTTATCACAATACTGCCAACGGGATTTTGATCTGCAGTTAGGTAAGTATTTGTCAGGGCTGCGACGTTTACTTTAACAGTCGCGATATCAGAGGCCGATATTTGTTGACCAGGAGTTAACTCGCGCGTAGTGATCAAATAACTCCCTTTCTGGTTTGAAAGAAGTGAGATAAATACACTCGAAAGGATTGATAGAACCAATAGTGAGATTGCGATTAGAAAGCGGACCCGAATAGTAGATTTCTTAGTTGACATGAAAGGCATCTAACGGGGGTAAGCGACAACTTCTGCGAAACTTTCCACAGTCATCCGAAAGGATGAGCCGTTGTCATCCGAATAGTGGATAACGAGGGCAACCTGCACAGCAATTCTTTCGTCATGACCACAATTGACTTGAGCGTAGAACCAACATTTAAAACCATCAGATTCAGCACAATATCTAGTAGCCGAGATGAAATACCTGGCCACCCAGTTCTTGATTTATTTCGCTCCCCCTTGCCAACGGCAGAACCTCAGAAAGCCAAGTTGTACTTAGTCCCAAAGAGTTATGGAGATGAATTTGATCCCGACTTCGCCCCAATTCCAACCTCAGCAAGTGAGCTGCCCGAACTAAGTAGTTGGATTTTAAAATATGCAGTCAGTGCTCTAGAAATTTGGGCCGGAAAGCGCCCAGCTGCTCAATTGGCGCGCTGGACACACCGCAATCTCTATACCCAGTTATCAAGTGAGGCTGGATCACTTAAAGAAATTGGTCGAATCAGGAAATTACATGTTACGGAACCGCTCGATGGTATTTCCGAATCAGTCTTAACGGTGCGTTACGGAGATAGGTTGCGATCTTTGGTCATGCGCTTTGAAGGAATTGATCAGAAATGGTTATGTACTGAACTATTTCTAATTTAGGAAGTGCGAATTAATTAAGCGCCACCATGGCAACGTTTGTATTTTTTGCCAGATCCACATGGGCAAGGCGCATTTCGTGAAACATCGTTTTTTATGACATTGCCATTCTCGTCAGCTGCGCTGTATTGCAATCCGATTGGTGAAACTGGTTTTGCTTCGATTCCCTTAGCTTGTACTTCGGAAGATTCAACTGTAACTTCAACATTGAACAAGAAGCCGGCGATTTCTTCCTTAATTCCATCCATCATCGCAGAGAAAAGCTCGTAACCTTCGCGTTGGTATTCAACTAGCGGATCGCGTTGCGCCATCGCACGCAAGCCAATACCTTCTTGTAGATAATCCATCTCATACAAATGTTCGCGCCATTTGCGATCCAGAACAGAGAGAAGAACCTTGCGTTCGAGTTCGCGAGTAACCTCAGTAGATAAGCTTTCTTCACGAGACATATAGGCCTTTGCTAGATCATCTAGAACTCGATGCTTTAATAATTCGGCATCAAGGCCCGCACGACCGCCAAGTTCGGCATCAAGATCAGCCGGTGTAAACGAGATTGGATAAATGACTTTGAGGTAATTCCAAAGAGTTTCTAAATCCCATTCTTCAGCGTAACCCGCAGCCGTAGCTGCATCTACATAAGCAGCCAAGGTATCTTGCATGAACTCAATTACTTGCTCTTTTAGGTCTTTACCCTCGAGAACTAATCGGCGCTCACCATAGATAACTTCGCGCTGACGATTCATTACATCGTCATACTTCAAAACGTTTTTACGGATTTCAAAGTTCTGTGCTTCAACTTGAGTTTGAGCCGAACGAATCGCATTACTTACCATCTTGGATTCGATTGGTTCATCCTCTGGAATTCCAGCAGCAGATAGAACTCGTTCTACGATGCCTGAATTGAAGCGACGCATCAAGTCATCTTGAAGTGAAAGATAGAAACGTGATTCACCTGGGTCACCTTGGCGTCCAGAGCGACCACGTAACTGGTTATCAATACGACGAGATTCGTGACGCTCGGTTCCGAGAACATATAGCCCACCAAGTGCAATAACTTCTTCATGCTCTTTAGCAACTGCTGCTTTCTGGCGAGCGATCTCTGCTGGCCAAGCAGCTTCGTACTCAGAAGCATTATCAACGGGTGAAATTCCACGACGTTGTATTTCGAAATCAGCCATAAATTCGGGGTTACCACCGAGCATAATGTCGGTTCCGCGGCCTGCCATATTGGTAGCGACAGTTACTGCGCCCTTAATACCTGCGCGAGCAATAATCGCCGCTTCGCGTTCGTGGTGCTTAGCATTTAGAACTTCGTGCGCGACACCTGACTTTCGCAAGATGGCCGAGAGTTCTTCAGATTTTTCCACGCTAACGGTACCGACCAGAACTGGCTGACCTTTGCGATGGCGCTCGACAATATCTTTAGCAACGGCGCTAAATTTCCCAAGTTCAGATTTGTAAACTAAATCTGCTTGATCAATACGAACCATTCCGCGGTTAGTTGGAATAGGTACTACGCCAAGCTTATAAATTTGATGGAATTCTGAAGCCTCAGTCATCGCTGTACCAGTCATGCCAGAGATGGTTTCGTATAAGCGGAAGTAGTTCTGCAACGTGATGGTCGCGAGAGTTTGGTTTTCATCCTTAATTTCAATACGTTCTTTGGCTTCTAGCGCCTGATGTAGACCCTCGCTGTAGCGACGGCCAGCCAACATACGGCCAGTGTGCTCATCAACAATTAAAAGTTCGCCATTCATTACTACATAATCTTTATCGCGCTTGAACAGTTCTTTCGCGCGAACAGCATTATTTAGGTAACCAATCATGGGCGTATTTACTGCTTCATAAAGGTTTTCAATTTGCAGAACTTGTTCAACCCGCGTCACGCCCTCTTCAAGGATGCCAACAGTTTTTTTCTTCTCATCAATTTCGTAATGGACATCGCGTTCCAGTTTCAGAACGATGTTTGCGAATTCGACGTACCACTTGGTGGCTTTATCAGCTGGTCCGGAAATAATTAAAGGCGTACGTGCTTCATCGATCAAAATTGAGTCTACTTCATCTACTACTGCAAAGAAATGCTCGCGCTGAACGCAATCATCGAGCGACCAAGCCATATTGTCGCGCAGGTAGTCAAAACCAAATTCATTATTTGTGCCGTAAGTGATATCGCATGCATAAGCTTCGCGACGTTCCGCTGGTGTCATGTTGTTTAGAATTACACCAACAGTTAATCCTAAGAAACGGTGGATACGTCCCATCCACTCACTATCTCGTTCAGCCAGATAATCGTTAACAGTTACAACGTGCACACCTTTGCCCGCGATGGCATTTAGGTACGAAGGCAGAGTCGCAACTAGAGTCTTACCTTCACCGGTACGCATTTCTGCGATATTTCCTAAGTGAAGCGCGGCTCCACCCATTAACTGCACGTCATAGTGACGTTGTCCTAACGTGCGCTTGGCTGCTTCGCGAACTGTGGCAAATGCTTCGGGCAAAATCTCATCAAGAGTCTCACCCTTTGCATAACGAGCTTTGAATTCCTCGGTCTTGGCGCGAAGTTGCTCATCGGAAAGAGCAACAATTGCTGGTTCGAAGGAGTTAACTTTGGAAACGGTCTTGCTCAACTCTTTTAGGATGCGGCCTTCGCCAGCGCGCATAATCCGATCGAGAATTGCAGGCATCGAGCCACCCAGACCTTTCAAAGTTCTTTAAGTCCTACTTTTTGCCAGATAACTCCCCAATCTTAGGGGTACTCACGCCTACGAAGTGCCACGCATGCGGTCGCGGCCGCTTGCACGAGAAAACCACCCTTGGTTAAGGCTCGGTTTGCCTCCTTGATTGTGGCTCCGGTCGTAAGCAGATCATCCAAAATAACCACTTTTTCGGCTGAATAATTCCCAGAATATTCTGGCTTGATTGCAAGAGCCATCGCCAAGTTTTCCCGCCGGCTAGCGATATTTAATTTACTCTGATCGCGGATCACTCTTTGATGATGCAACATGGGCAAAACCGCTACTCCGCACCCCCTCGCAACTGAGATGCTGATCTCAGAAACGAAATCTCGCCCTCGTCGCCGATTAGATGATGGCTGTGAAGGAATTGGAACAATTGCAGAAATTGGAAAATTTCTAAAGAGCGTTTCCAGCGACTTCGAAAGCGCTCTGACTATTAAGAGATCTGCTGATTTCTGGTTCTCTTCTTTAGCAGCTAAGAGGATATTCCTTGCCACAGCAGAATATGGAACCGCTGAATAGACAGATAAATCAGCAATCTGACTTTTATAGATGTGAGGATTCCAGTGCTTTCGGCAGTTAGAGCAAATAGCAAAACCTAAATCACGACATCCGTAACATCTAACTGGAAAAAGTAAAGTATTTAACTCAAGTAAAAATCGCACTCACCTAGAATAGGAAAACTAGTAGAGATGCATTTTGAAGAGAGAAATATTTGTGGCTAACCTTTTAAAGTGATCAAGCGAGATTGCAATTGTTCACCAGCACGCCGCGGGAGATAGAGAACAAAGTGAGCGCCTTTACCAGGCTCGCCCCATGCTTCGAGCTCGCCATTATGAAGACGAGCATCTTCGAGAGCTATTGATAAACCCAACCCAGTTCCACCGCGAGTCCGTGCACGTGATGGATCGCCGCGCCAGAAGCGGTCAAATACTCGAGCGAGTAGCCGTGTTTCTATTCCTACGCCATGATCACGAACACCGATCGCGATATCTTCAGGTGATGACATTACGCGTACTTCAACCGGCTTGCCTTCTGCATGATCTATTGCATTACTTAAAAGATTTCGAATAACGCGCTCAACTCGTCTGATATCACCACTTATGAAAATCGGATCACGTGGGCGATTGAGATTAATTTCAATACCGCGCTCTTGTGCCACTAAAGATAAGTCAGCTATGCATCGTTCGAGTGAACCACAAATATCAAACTCCACAGCTTCAAGTTCGGCAACTTCAGCATCAAACCGGCTAATTTCAAGAAGATCTTCAAGCAAACGTTCAAATCTATCGATCTGACCAATTAGTAACTCGGAACTTCTGGCAATTGCTGGGTCGAATCCATCGCGCGCATTATGAATAACTTCAGATGCCATACGTAGCGTTGTGAGCGGGGTGCGTAACTCATGAGAGACATCTGATACGAAACGTTGCTGAACGCGAGATAAGTTTTCTAGACGGGCAATCTGCTTTTCAAGTGATTCGGCCATCTCGTTAAAAGCATTTCCGAGGCTGGCAATTTCATCATTACTCTTAACTTGCATGCGTTTGCTGAAGTCACCTTCGGTAAATTGTTCTGAAACTCGTACCGCTTCACGAATTGGTCGTACAACTTGACGAACCACAATCCAGATAATCAGTGCCAGCAAAATAATCAACGCTAAACCCGTTAAGAAAAGCAGATTACTTATCAAAGTCAAGGTAGCTACTTGGTCCATCAAGCTAAATAGAACGTACATCTCGTAGTCGCCAGCGCCGGGGATACTTATGCGCTGTCCTACTGCAATGCCATCGACCGATTTATCGCCAGCATAATTAATTCGCACCAAAGACCATTCAAGATTATCCGAGTTGCGCACTTTCTTGCGTAATTTCTCCGTAATCGAACTTTTTGAAACTAGGTTTGAAGAGACTTCATAATTAGTTTTGCCAATACTCGATCCTGGGACTTGCAAAATTACAATTTCACGACCACTCTCAGTAGAACCGAGACTTGTTGCAGCTGTTATTACGGTACTGAAAACTTCGCGAACAGAATCGGCTGGGTTACCAAATGTGACTGCTAATCGATATTGAGCGCTAAAGATAGTTGATCGGGCCTCGATCAGAGCAGTGTCAATATTTACCTGCTTGATACCTGAAGAAAGTCTGGAATAAAGGGTTGAGCCAGTTATTGAAATAACGACTAAGGAGAGAAAAATCGTTGATACGACAACTCTTAATGCAAGTGAATGAGTCTTTGGGGCGCTATTTAATCGCATTTACTGACCGCCGGCTTTGTAACCAACACCTCGCACGGTAACCACAATCTCGGGATGCTCAGGATCATGCTCTACTTTTGCACGTAACCGCTGTACGTGAACATTTACCAGGCGAGTATCTGTTGAATGACGATATCCCCAAACTTCGCTGAGCAGCGCATCACGCGAAAATACTCTGCCAGGTTCGCGAGCTAAAGCAACCAGTAGGTCAAATTCGAGACGAGTTAAAGCAATCTGCTTGCCTGCGCGTGAAACTTGATGTGCTACAACATCGATTACTAAATCAGAAATTGTTAACAACCCAGAGACATCGGTATTAGTTCGACGTAGGCGGGTACGAATACGTGCAATTAGTTCTGATGGATGTTTAAAGGGTTTGACCATGTAATCATCTGCCCCAGCTTCGAGGCCTCGCACTACATCGTGGGTATCGCCCTTGGCAGATAACATCACGATTGGCACCATTGATTCGGCGCGAATTAATTTACAAACTTCAATTCCATCTAGTCCTGGCAACATCACATCAAGTAAAACTAAATCTGGTGGATTATTTCGGAAAACATCTAAAACTTCATCACCACGACTTACTAGATCCACGTCGATGCCGGCACCAGTCAATACGATGCCAAGCATCTCCGCGAGATCCTGGTCGTCATCGACGACCATAACTAAAGTCATTTAGCTTCCGTGTTCCCAAGAGTTCAAGTACAAATCTTGTGCTGGTGTAAGAACATCAATCTTGCCACCCATGCTGCTTAGTTTAAGGCTGGCAACTTCCTTGTCGATATAGGTAGGAACTTCGTGAATTCCAGCTGCTAAATTCTTAGCCTCTTTCACAAGATACTCGGCAGTTAGCGCTTGATCTGAGAAGGACATATCCATTACAGATGCTGGATGGCCTTCGGCCGCACCTAGGTTTACTAGGCGACCTTCAGCTATAAGGAGCAAGCGACGCCCGTCAGCCAATACATATTCATCTGTTTGATGGCGCATCTTGGCATTCTTGCTCTTGGCATTCTTTTCTAACCAAGCGACATCGATCTCAATATCAAAGTGACCTGAGTTGGCCATAATTGCGCCATCCTTCATTACTGCGAAGTGCTCATCGCGAAGAACATCGCGGTTACCAGTAACCGTGATGAATACATCGCCGACCTTTGCGGCCTCAGTCATTGGCATAACGCGGAATCCTTGCATCATTGCATCAAGTGCCTTGGTTGGATCGATTTCAGTAACGATTACGTCGGCACCCATACCCTTAGCGCGCTCTGCCACACCTTTTCCGCAGTAACCAAATCCGGCTACAACCACGATGCGGCCAGCTAGTAAGTAGTTAGTTGCACGGAAAACTGCATCAAGAGTCGATTGCCCAGTTCCGTAACGGTTATCAAACATATGCTTGGTATCGGTGTCATTTACAGCGATCATTGGGAACTTCAATGCGCCATCTTTAGCCATTTGGGTTAAGCGAATCACTCCGGTTGTGGTCTCTTCGCAACCGCCGGCAACATTTGGAATTAATTCTTGGCGAGTTGTGTGAAGTACATTTACCAAATCGCAACCATCATCAAATACTTGGTGTGGCTCGATATCAAGGGCAGCATTTAAATGTGCGTAGTAACCATCGCGATCAACGGCGTTCTTAGCAAAAACACTAATGCCATATTCATGCACTAGCGCAGCTGCTGTGTCATCTTGAGTTGAAAGTGGATTTGATGCGCAAAGGGCGATATCTGCGCCACCAGCTTTTAGAACACGCATTAAGTTCGCAGTTTCTGTTGTCACGTGCATGCAGGCAGCAATACGAATGCCGGCAAATGGTTGTGACTTTTCAAAGCGATCACGGATCTGAGCCAGAACTGGCATATTGCGTTCAGCCCATTCAATGCGCTTGCGGCCTTGCTCAGCAAGTGACGCGTCGGCAATATCGTTGCGAGGTACAGTCTTTGTTACAGGTGCATTCACGGTAAAACTCCTAGATTAATAGAGAAAATGGTCAATTAGGCAGGACCCCGCCAGAAGGCAAGAGTATCGGCTAAGACGGGGCAAGTTCTACTTAGACTGACGCGGTTAGGCGTTTATGAGCGCGAGTAGTTCATCTCGGTGGCTAGCCATATTTAAAGCGGTATCAGCCTCAACATTTAAACGTAGCAAGGGTTCGGTATTTGAGGCGCGAATGTTAAACCACCAGGTTGCCGACGAGATGGTTAGGCCATCGAGTTCATCGATGCTGTATTCAGGCAAGATCTCATACTTTTCTTTTATCTTCTGAATAACTGATGTGACATCTTCGACTCGCGAATTGACTTCACCACTTGCTACATATCTTTGAAATGGCGATAGTAATTCGGAAATAGTTTTATCAGATTCACCTAAAGCAGCTAGCGCATGTAAAGCTGCTAATGCACCAGAGTCGGCACGCCAGAAATCTTTAAAGTAGAAGTGGCCTGAATGTTCGCCTCCGAAAACTGCACCAGTTTGCGCCATCAGCGCCTTTATATACGAATGCCCAACTCGAGATCTAACTGGGACTCCACCAGATTCATTAATGACTTCAACGACAGCACGTGAAGAAATTAAGCTATGAATTATTGTCGCCCCTGGATGTTTAGCTAATTCACGACTTGCAATTAGTGATGTGAGCAATGATGGATCTACTGCTTGACCTTTTTCATTTACTAGGAAACAGCGATCAGCATCACCATCGAATGCCAAACCGATATCTGCTTTATTTTCCAAAACCGATTTCTGCAAGTCACGCAGATTCTTAGGATCAATCGGGTTAGCTTCATGATTAGGAAAATTGCCATCTAGTTCAAAGTACAGCTGAGTTATCTGCGCACCTAAACGTTCAAAGATTGCCGGAGCTGTGTAGCCAGCCATTCCGTTGCCAGCGTCAATGACTATCTTTAGCGATCGATTGCCCTTAAACGAAACTAGACCATGTAAGTAATCGGCGTAAGTCCCAAGTAAGTCTTCATTACTTTCAACTCCGGGTGGGCGCATTGCAACTGGTACACCTGCTCGCACAAATTTCTCAATAGTCAATAATCCAGTCTCTTTGCCTATTGGGCGAGCACCGCTTAGACATAACTTAATTCCGTTGTATTCGGCTGGATTATGGCTCGCAGTGAACATGGCGCCGGGGAGATTTTTCGAACCCGCGGCAAAGTAGAGCATATCTGTGGACGCTAAACCGATGCGGATTACATTTGTGCCATTACTTGTGACGCCAGCAGAAAAAGCTTCGGCTAATTCAGGCGATGACGGGCGCATATCTTCACCGATTATCACGGTGCTAGGTTCGCGTTCAATTTCTAGAAATCTAGCAAATGCTAAGCCCACTGCAAATGCGAAATCTGGCGAAAGCTCGCCATCAACTAATCCTCGAATGTCATACGCTTTAAAAATATCTGGAATTTCAATATTCATAGAAAATATCTAGCTTCCTTAATTGAAAAATTACTTATTTGGAACTGCACGCAGATGGCCACGTCGTCCAATATGTTCAGTGCTGGCAGCAAGAGTTGCCGACGTGGAATTCTTTTCGGCAATCGGTGCTGACGCAACTTCGCGCACAGCATCTGCAATTGCCATTAAGTCATCATTCGATGGACCACTCTGATTATCAGTGATTGCTGCTCGAATCACTTCCCAGCCATTTGGAACTGTTAGACGCTCAGCATGAATCTCACAAAGATCATATGCATGTGGTTCAGAATAAGTAGCGAGCGGGCCAACTACAGCTACTGATTCGGCGTAAACATAGGTCAGGGTCATCGTCGCCATTCGACGACAACTAGCGCGCGAACAGGCGCGACCTACCTTTAACGAACTCATGTGCCTCAGATTAGTGGGCACTCCCCTAAAAATATGGGAGGTTTACGGATTTAAAACCTGAATGTTTGAGGAAGGAATCGCCGCTTTCGTAAGTTCGGCCCCAGATGCTATTGGGAAGAAGGCATATCCGCTTTTAGCCGCAATCAGGGCGCCGGCATAATTATCTTTACCCGCGTTAACAATTGAGATGGCGATCGTATTATTAGGCACTTGCCAGCTCACTAGATCTGAACCAGTAATGCTCTTATCCGTGACTTTGCCAGAAGCGTTTTGGACCTTAAGGTCAACGGCAATCGAATCTCCAGCAAAAATTATCTTTGGCGAAATCCCTCCGATTGCTATCTGCATTGGGCCCAGCGCAGTCGAAGGAGTGCTCCAGACAAAATCACTATTGCCATTTGAGCTAGCGCGGGAACGAATTGCAGCAACAAGTGGCTGATCTGAGGTTATCTGGATCGCAAATTCACCTTTAGCTACTTTTGGCATTAACTTTAACTCAACAACTTTGCCACTTACTAATTTTCTTTCGTTATAACCCACTGGAATAAAACGACCATCGTTAGAGAGCAACTCAAGAGAAAAATTTGCATCGGCCACACCTGGAACAAAGAGGCGCAAGTAATGAGCTGGCACTTTATTATTGCTTAACTGCTGAGGGATTCCAGTTATCACAATTTTAGTAGCCGGTGCTGAAATTCCGTTTACTGAATCACCACCTAATTTCTGCAAACCTTTTCCGCGTTCATCAATCAGAAAACTATTTACTCGCCCAGATCTGGCAACAACATTGATCACAATATTTGCATCTCCTGGAGCCAAGGAATCCAACTTTATCGAAGAGGTCGAGTTTGCTTTCATTGAGATCGTTTTTAGAGATTGCTCGCCATTTTCGCTCCACGTGAAAATATCTACAATTGAAATGCTTAGGCCACTATTTACCAAATAGATCATGCCTTTGCTGCTTACGTCAGCTGTTCCACCCACGAACCACTGCGAAGTTGCCGGTGAAGTGCAAAGAACTGATCCAGCCCACACGCCTGTGCGACTCTGAAAAGTCACTGGGGTCAGACCATTGGATTCAATTAAAATTGGATCTAAGACGCTTGAGTACCGCAAAGCCTTTATATCTACTAATTTTGAACTTTTGCTTCCCACACGGTAGAACTTCGTCTTCTTTGAAGCCACCGAAGAAATTGTGGTAACTCCTGCCGGGTTTGGTGGACAAACCACAGATGGATAAGAATTCGAATATTGGCGGGAATTAGTATTCGCATCGAATAAATTAGTTACTAAGAAAACGGTTGCGACCATACCGGCCAACAAAATTCCTCTTTGGATTTTCATGCGAGCTCCATTTCAGAGATCTCACGTTTACGACGACCCGCAGGAAGCGCGAGAATTATCAAAATTGTCCAAGCAATAAACTGAAGACTAAGGGCTGCTCGTCTAGGAGTTCCATCATGAATTAAAGTGAGCTCACCCGCTTCTAGAACTTTGAATTGAGGCAACCCGGCGTCATTTTCGCTACGTTCAAGCTTTAGGCCATTTTGGATAATTTGCCAACCCAAATCATAGTTTTCGGTAAGAGTAATGACACCAGGGCCAGGAGCACTTGTTGTTACATCAACACCGCCGCTGGCAAGCAAGGTTACTTCGCCTTTAATGTCAGTGAAGAAAAGTCGTCCAGTTGGGTCGCTAATTTTCCAAACTATCCCATCGGCAGTTGCTGAAGTTCGCATGAATCCACCAATCGAATCAATGGTACGTACTACATCTTTATCGATTGGGTTCTTGGCAAAAAGATACTTAATTCCGAAATCAGCAAAAGTCTTACTGGTGGACAATCCACTTCCGCTAGTGAGTTCAATAACTGCTTTAGCAATCGCTGGATCTTGTAGCGGGGCTACATCAGGCTCACCGAGTGCGATATCTGAACCTCGGGAGATGTAGAAACCCAATGAGGTTCGCTCACGGATAGTTACTTCGCGCAGCACTAAAGTTTTTGCATCCACTTCTACACCTAAGTACTCAGGTAAAACATTGACACTCTTGGTATGTACAGGCGAGTTAGACGCCTGCGAAATGCTCCAGAAGGTTGCGGTTACCAAATAAGAAAACGTGATTAGCAGTAATAGCGCGGATAGAATGTGTCGATAGTTAATATTGGTTGCAATTAAGTAATCTCTGAGATCATTTAAAATCATAGTTCCGACGGTCACCGCAGCTAACGTCGCCACACTTAAAAACACTCCAGCCCAAAGTTGTGTAGGAGTACTAGTGCCATTTGCTGGAATGGAAAATGAACTTGCAAAAACTGAAAGTATTAAAAAGACTAAACCCAACTCTGCGACTTCACGCAATCTAGTACTTGCAAAAAAAGCCACGACTAGAAGTAAAGTTACTGGGCTTACTGCCCACCAAGGCAGTGCTCCGATGCCACCGGGATTTCCTAGGAAAGCTAAGTTCGGCCCACCTCCAGCAAGTGAGATACCTGCCTCGTAAAGTAAGCGACTTGGGTCAATTAGCGCTATGAGTGACCATGGAGCCGTCACTATTAGTGGAGTGAGTAAAAGTGCAATTCGGCGTTTTAACTTTTGGTCAAAAACCTCTTTGTTTAGATCTGCGTTAAAGGCACGGAAATCATTTGCGACACCATAAACAGTTACTACAAGCACCGCTAACCAAGCCATCAAAGTAAAAGAGGTGGCGATGGAGATCAGAAGGGAAACTGCAAAAATTCTGCGCCACGATATTTTCTCGAAGTTATCCAAAGTGGAAATACTCGAAACTATCCAAGGTAAGAGAATGAGAAATACCAAAGTTCCTAGCCGGCCAGTATTTACGCCGGCAATTGCAACCGGGCTAACCGAATAAAGAATGCTAGAAGAGACTCGAAGCCACGCGTTAGCAGTAATAATGTTAAGAAATTTGTATGCTGAATAAGCCATTAGCGCTGGCGCGATGAAGATAAGAACAGTTATTAGTACTGCAGGTTTACCAAAAAATAAAAGCGAAAGCAATGAAAGTATTGCGACCCAGGGAGGAGTCGGGGATGAACTTCCCATTCCAACTTGGTGCCAAGATTCAACATAACTCCGCCAAAGCGCACTAGTGCCATGTGGCGTGGTCGCTAAGGTGCCACCAATAAGTGAGCCCAAGCGTGATCTTGAAGAAAGTAAAATGTAAATAAGGAGCGAAATTCCGAGCACGACTTGTGGGCGCTTAAACACACTCACCCAATTAACTGACTTAGATGGAGTCAACAGATCAGCTTCATCATTGAATTCTTCATCAAAATCGTTATCAGTCGGCATTTTCGAAAATATGCGATTACGTACGGATTCGAAAAAATTATTTATGCCGTTTCGATATTGCGTCAAGCGGGGTGGGATGAAATCCGCAATCACTCTAGGGGGTAGCAATCGATGTATGCGACGCTCTTTGCGAGCTGCGCGCAAAATGGCTGGGCGCAAAACTAACGATGCAATAGCCAAAATTTCATCGCTCGCATAACCAGGTAATTTCGCGATTAAGTAACCAATTGAACGAATAGCTGCACTAGTGATTAATTGAAAAATCAACCAAGGTAAAAGCCAACTAGAAGAATTAGCCAAGAGCACATAGGCAGAATTACGTCGATCTAATAAGAGTGGGCGATGAAGAAACGCGCCTTCAACATCTACCGAACGTCGTTCTGATGCAGCCGCTTGCGCATGAAATGCCACCGCGTCCGTAACTACAATTATTGAATGGCCAGCCATTCGAATGCGCCAACCAAAATCAACATCGTCTCGAAAGAGAGCAAGTTGCGGGTCGTATCCGCCGAGCTCAATAAATACATCGCGTCGAATTAAAGCGCCAGCTGTGCTTACAGAGAGCACATCTCGAATACCGTCATGCTGACCTTGGTCATATTCCTGTGGTTCGAGCCCAGTCCAACGCGAACCATTGTTGGTAATACTTACGCCAACTTCAAGTAAATGTGATCGATCGTGCCAACCTAATAATTTAGGGCCAGCCATTGCCACATTTGGTCTATCAATTAATTGAGCCAAGAGCTGTTCTAAAGAGTCAGATTTTGGCGCGCAATCATCATGGATAACCCAGATCCATTCATTACGTTCATTATTTGATTTTGGAAGTTTCTCAACTGCTCGATAGACCGCATCGCCAAATCCGGTATTTCGCGGCAAAGTTAAAACCGGAATTTTTGCGGCTCTTAAAAGATTTCCAGATTTATCAATTGAACCATTATCAACTGCGACAACATGATCTATTTTGCGACTTTGAGAAGATAGCGCAGCAACTACTTCTGGCAACCAGATAGCTCCATCATGAGCAACGATTACTGCCGTTACGTGAAACGGATCAGCTATTTTTGAAGTCGCCATATTTTTCCGTTGGCGTAGCTCTACCTAATTAATCGAAATAAATCGATTAAGCAGGGCGACGCTTAAGGCGACGTCTCTCTCGCTCAGAGAGGCCGCCCCAAATTCCGAAACGCTCGTCATGAGCAAGAGCGTATTCAAGACATTCGGAACGAACGTCGCAGGAGAGACAAACTCGTTTCGCTTCGCGAGTAGAGCCGCCCTTCTCAGGAAAAAAAGCTTCGGGATCAGTTTGAGCACAAAGTGCGCGCTCTTGCCAGGAAAGCTCAACGCTCTCGCCATTGGCTATTTGAATTACAGGACCTAGGGAGGAAGGGTTTTGTGCTGGACGAATCGGCATTAATAACTCTCCACATAAATAGTGGCCCCGCCCTGACGGCGTGTGGCCTTCTCTTAGGTGAATTACACGCGTGTAAGACCGTTAAGTCAAGCCCAAGAAAGTGGAAAACTGGGCAAACGGGGTGCTATTTACGCGTAAAAACTCAAGTAGTAGTTGAGGGTTGTTAAAGTTTTAATTCTGTTAACTCACCATTTGCAAGATATGCCGCAATCGCATGTGTATTTTCTGCGACAACAGAATTTGCTTCAACAAACACATTTTGCAATTTAGAACCAGCACCAATTTTTGCGCCATCTCTAATAATCGAAGCAACTATTTCTACATTTTCACCAATGGTTACGTCGTTTCCGATTGCACTCGCTCCGGAAATAATTGCACTCTTCGCAATGTTACTTCCACTGCCAACTATGCATGCGCGATCACCAACGTAATCTTGGGAACCTTTCAGTAAAGCTCTTGGCGTTCCCATATCTAACCAATATGAATCATCAACAAAAGCTTGAACGACGCTACCGGCTTTTAATAGCTGCGGAAAAATTTCACGTTCAACGCTAACAACTTTACCTAATTCTATCTCTCGAATTACTTGTGGGTTAAAGACGTAACAACCAGCATTGATCGTGTTTGTAATTGGGCTATCCATTTTTTCCAGGAAATCTGTCACTCGCCCGCTCTTATCAAAAGGTACACAACCATATGGGCGAGCATCTTCAACACTTACTAAATGCAAGGTTGCGGCGGCATTAGTATCTTGATGTAACTTAATTTGTGATCTCAAATCATGGCGGCTCAAAACATCGCCATTGAAAACTACTATAGGCTCATTTTCGGAGATCTCTGAAAGTACTAACTCTGCTGCATTACGAATAGCTCCACCAGTTCCAAGTGGTTCGCTTTCGAGTGCATAAATTAATTCCATTCCCCATTTCGAGCCATCTCCGAAATATGGCGTGAATGTTTCAGCCAAATAAGCAGTAGCCAGCACTACTTTCGTAATACCTGCTGCTTTTGCAACCAATAATTGATGTTCAGTCACCGGTAGATTTGCTATAGGCAACATGGGCTTTGGGGTTTTGCTAGTAAGAGGTGCTAATCGAGTTCCAAGGCCGCCGACTAAAAGAATTCCGACCGGCATCATTAACTCTTTACGGCTGCAGTGATGCGAGCTGCGGCCTCGGCTATTTGCGAGTCAGTTGCAGTCATAGCTATTCGAATATGAGATTTGCCCAGTGGTCCATAAAAGTTCCCGGGTGTTGCCAAGATTCCTAAATTTGCGAGCCAGGCAACTGAATCCCAGTCGCTTTCATCTCGGGTGCACCAGATATACAAACCAGCGCTTGAGAATTCGATTTTAAAGCCGGCAGCTTCTAGGGCTGGTGACAATTTGGCGCGACGATCGTTATAACGTGCACGTTGCTCGGCAACATGTCTCTCATCGCTCAGCGCAACGGTCATGGCTTTTTGAATAGGAAGCGGCACCATCATTCCGGCATGTTTGCGAATCTCGCGAATCCGAGCGATTAAATCTTTATCCCCAATTAAGAATGCGCCGCGATAACCGGCCATCGAAGATCGCTTAGAAAGTGAGTGCACGGCCAGAATATTTCGATTATCACCTTCGGTATATTGCAAGATCGAAGTTGGATTCGCGGTGTCACCAAATTCTAGGTAACACTCATCTGAAACTAAAATAGAATTATTCTGTCGAGCCCAAGCTATTGCTGCTTGATATTCACCATCGTTATGTACGCGGCCAGTTGGGTTAGCTGGTGAATTAACCCAAGTTAGATCAGCTTTTGGCCACTTATCAGGACTAATCTGCACCGCTGCTTCGACAGCACCGGCCAAAATTGCACCTACACGATAGGTTGGGTATGCAATTTCTGGGAAATTGACCGACTTTGCTTGAAGCAAAGTTGGTAACCAAGCAACAAGTTCTTTTGAGCCGATTAGCGGCAAAACATCAAAATCTCCGGAAGCTTTTAATTTACTTTTTGCCCAATTAGTAATCGCGGCTCGAAGTTCTGGCGTGCCAGCAGTTACGGGATAGCTTGGTGAATTCGAACTTTCACGTAGGACTGCTTGAATAAATTCAGGTGTCGGATCAACTGGCGTACCTTGCGATAAATCAATGGCACCGCTGGGATGCGAGCGCGCGATTTCGCCATAGGGAGCAAGAGCATCCCAAGGGAAATCTGGCAGTTTCAGGTTAGAGCTTTTCTATTCAGGCTTTACTGGAAGTGAAGCAACAGAAGCATGATCGGTATTGGTTTGACCAACTTTGCTAGCCCCGCCTGGTGAGCCAATTTCTACGAAAAACTCAGTGTTTATTTTGCCGAACTCATTCCATTGCGCCGGAACATCATCTTCATAGTAGATGGCTTCAACCGGACAAACTGGCTCGCAGGCGCCGCAATCAACACACTCATCTGGCTGGATATAGAGCATTCGGCTGCCCTCGTAAATGCAATCAACCGGGCATTCTTCGATGCAAGACTTATCTTTAACATCTACACAAGGTTCAGCAATTATATAAGTCATGAGGAATCCTCCATCTGGTCCGGTACTGCGGTAATTGTAATGGCAACCGTGCGCAGTTCTCTCTTTTTGCAACTGTGGTGCCCGCCGAACCTATTGGGCGGGCAATAAATGTAATCACGATTATCGTTAAGCCATGAGAAGTCAGCCGCTGCCGCTAGATCGCATGGGTCAGCGCTTCTCAATTAGATTGCTTGACCCTGAAGGCGGCTACCGAGATGTTGTCGGCCACTTGAAAACTGCGACCAGTTTAGTAAATCGCAAAGGCCAGGAAATCTCCTTTGATCCAGATCAGATTTTCGTCTGGCGTGAAATAGTCGAACGCCCGGCAATGGCTGGCAAAGGTGCTCCCCTGACTCTGCGAGTACTTGAGTTAGATCAAATCTGCAACCTAACCTGGCCAGCAACTGAGAATTTGGAAAATTCAGGTTGGTTAATGCGGGCAGCTAGCGGAGTTACTAACCGCGCTAATTCTGTTCTGCCACTGGCTACAAGTCTTGAAGCTGGACCACTAACTTATTTTGATGAAAAACTAAAAGTAGCTCAAGAATTTTATGGAAAGCGCAACTTGCCTACAATCTTTCAAATTGCTCTACCTACTTGGCAAATTTTAGCCGACAAATTATTTTCACTAGGAGCTATTGAAACACTGCGCGGTAACACGATGGTGGCTGACTTAACTTCGCATAAACAAAAGACGCCAATTGGATTTGAATTAAAGCAATCAAACCAATTAAGCAATGAATGGCTGGAATTACCGCCCAAGTTAGGTATTGAAAAAATATTATCGGGCTGTGCTGCAACTTATCTAAGCATCACTAAAAGTGGTCAAACAGTTGCTACCTGCCGAATTGCTTTGGCAATGGGTTGGTCTTCAATAACGCGAGTCTATGTACATCAAGATTTTCGTGGGCAAGGATTAGGAAAAGCTATCGTGGCAGCCGCCCTCGAAGCTAGCTTCGAACAAGGTGCCACCAAAGCCGTGCTGCAAGTAGAAGCTGATAATGCGACCGCTATTGGAGTTTATGAGTCTTTAGGATTTAATTTTCATCATGAGTACTCATACTTGGAATTGAAGTAAATATGCTTCAAATATACGACACTCAAAGTCGCTCCGTGAAAGAAGTAGTAAGCACAAGCGAAGAAGTGACGATCTATTGCTGTGGCCCAACTGTCTATCGTGATGCCCACGTTGGAAATCTTCGTACATTTCTATTATCCGATTTGATTCGCAGAACCCTGGAAATTCAGGGTAAAACCGTTCATTTAGTACAGAACATAACCGATGTTGGGCATATGGCTGAAGATGTAAACCCGGAAGACAAAATGTTGGCCCAAGCTAAACTCGAAGCGATTGATCCATTCGAAATAGCTCGTAAATATGAAGCAAATTTTCATGATGATCTAGCGCGTCTAAATATCAAGCCAGCCAGAAATTATCCTCGTGCGAGTGAGTCAATTGAGTTAATGCACAAATTGATCGCCAATTTTATAGAACTTAACCATGCCTACGTCGGCTCTGATGGTTCGGTTTACTTTGCTGCTGAAAGTTTTGCGAGTTACGGCGCGATAAGTGGTAATCGTCTTAAGGATTTAAAACCCGGTCATCGTTATGAATATACCGATGAGGGTGGCAAACGTTTCCATGCCGACTGGGCACTTTGGAAAGCAGCTGGCGAGCGTACCGAAATGGTTTGGGATTCACCTTGGGGCCGAGGATTTCCAGGTTGGCATATCGAATGTTCGGCAATGTCTCTTGATTTACTGGGAGATGCAATTGATATACATGTAGGTGGAATAGATCTGCGATTCCCACATCATGAAAACGAGCGAGCACAAACCAATTCTGTTACTGCCCTTGAGACGGTAAAGCTCTGGGTTCATGGTGAACATCTGCTCTTTGAGGGTCGCAAAATGGCCAAAAGTAGTGGCAACGTAGTTTTATTAAGCGATATTGCAGCAAAGGGTTTTGATCCGCTATCTCTTCGCTTTTGTTTATTAGAAAATCGATATCGATCTCAAATGGATTTAACTTGGGATTCTATTGCCGCAGCGAATGCAACATTAAAGCGTTGGCGAAAAAGTGGCTTAGGTAAATCTGATGAAATAATAATAGATGCCGAAGTTTTAGCTGCGCTAGAAAATGACTTAGATACTCCCCGAGTAATGCAACGCTTGAGATTGGTTGAAAAAGATCAGTGTTTAACTACTAAAGAAAGAGCTGCCATATTCTGTTTTGCCGATCAAGTTCTGGGCCTTGATTTAAATCGTGAAGTAGTTGTTCCTGAACTAACTAGCGAATTAGCACAATTATTAGCCGCTCGAGAATTAGCCAGAAGCTCTAAGAATTGGAGCGAGAGTGATCGAATTCGAATCGAGTTGGAAAGCGCTGGTCTAATAATTAATGACACTGCCGAAGGTCAGGAATGGGAAATTCGTTAAACTGGCAGAAATACCGCGATCACTAGTGAAAGCGTTCCGAGTAAAACTAACAACGAACCAGCTAGGTCGCCTTGAATTAACAGCTCGCCGCCTACTCCTAAAGTCGAACCTTGCACAACAACATACAACCAAGAGATAGCCGCGATCACTTTGTATTTTCGTAATTGCCACATTCGGCCAAGTGCCCAAATTCCGAGAATGCTTCCGCTTAAACCAAGCAGCAAGCCGAGTGGGAAGAGAAATATATGCAGCAATGTGGCGCAGGCTCCCAATACCGCTCCAGCTATCGCTGCATAAACTATTTTCATAACTTACAAATTCACGCCAGCAAATAGATCTGTTTCGCGACCGTCGCTATTAAATGGCTCATGCGCATCGCCTTTCACAAGCGAGTAGAACTCGTTGCCCCATACCTGCAGACCTAAATGATTAGAGAGCGCGAAAAAAGGGCCGTCTAGCTCGATCTGAGTTGCATGAGCTTTCATAGCGGCCATTTTGGCATCGACATACTCATTTGCATCAACAACTGCGGTTACCAACTCATCTGCTTTTGCAAATGGCAAGTCATCCACATTTTCAACACCAAAGAAGTCTGAACCAACTTCTTTCATGGCTGCGATCCCCTCGGCTAACACCGATTTAGGAGTTGCATTCCAGTAGATTTTTGAGATCTGCCAATCATTTGATAACTCGGCAGCTCGCATTGCTACACGGTGCGCTTGAATATGATCTGGATGACCATAGCCACCAATTTCATCATAAGTAATCAATATGTGCGGCTTAACTTCTTCGATTATTTCTACTAATAACTTGGCTGACATTTCAAGATCAGCTTGCCAAAAACAATCACTTCGATTATTCGGTTCAGTTCCCATCATTCCACTATCACGAAAATCAACTTTGCCCGCACCTAAGAATCGGTGATCTGATACGCCAAGTGCCTTCATAGCATCAGCTAATTCAACCTCACGATGCTGGCCTAGTTGATCTGTCTCATGGGCTGCCAAGTGAGCTAATTCAGGAATTAAAACTTCGCCTTCTTCGCCACGAGTGCAAGTAACTAAAGTGATCTGAGCGCCAAGAGCGGCATACATCGCCATCGTCGCGCCATTGTTAATAGTTTCATCGTCAGGATGAGCATGCACTAAAAGTGCGCGGTAACCCTTATACGGCTGGTTCATTAATACACCGGCAATGATTTATCAATTTGTTTAGCCCAAGCGATTACGCCACCACTTACATGTGTGGCATCTGCAAAACCAGCGCCCTTTAAGATCGCTAAACATTCAGCTGACCTCACACCTGACTTACAGTGCAGAATAATTGGCTTATCTTGTGGCAAATTTGTTAGCGCGGTGCCATCTAAGAATCCTTGTTTTGGAATCAAGGTAGATCCCGGGATACGTACGATCTCAAATTCACTGGGTTCGCGAACATCGATTAAGAAGAAGTTCTCGTTGCTATCGATTTTATTCTTTAATTCAGAAACCGAGATAGTCGCATCTTTAACTGCTACTTCGGCAGCATCAGATAAAACTCCACAGAATGCTTCGTAATCAGGCAGGAGCGCAGTTTGGGTTGGATGATCAGAACAGATTGGACAGTTTGGATCTTTGCGCACCTTTATTTTGCGATAACTCATCTCTAAACCGTCGTAAATCATTAGCGAGCCAATTAGCGGTTCGCCAATTCCAGTTATTACTTTAATTGCTTCGGTTGTTTGAATCGAACCAATTGATGCACAAAGAACTCCAAGCACTCCACCTTCGGCGCAACTTGGCACCATTCCTGGTGGTGGTGGTTCGGGATATAAACAGCGATAGCACGGACCATATTCGGCCCAGAAAACGCTAGCTTGGCCATCGAAGCGATAAATGGAACCCCACACATATGGTTTCTTTAATAACACACAAGCATCGTTTACTAAATAGCGAGTAGCAAAATTATCAGTGCCATCAACGATGATGTCATATTGAGCAAAAATCTCTAAAACATTTGAAGTATCAACTCTGGTCTCATGCAAAACTACATTTACATAAGGGTTAATCTCGGAAATTTTCTCTTGCGCACTCTTTGCTTTGCTCTTTCCAATATCTGATTGGCCATGAATAATTTGACGTTGTAAATTTGATTCATCTACCGTGTCGAATTCGACTATTCCAATCGTGCCAACGCCAGCAGCAGCCAAATACATAAGAGCTGGTGAACCTAATCCACCTGCGCCAACACATAGAACCTTGGCATTCATTAAACGTGCTTGTCCAGCCATTGCTAGATCCGGAATAATTAAATGGCGGCTATAGCGACGAACTTCATCGACAGTAAGCGCACGACCCGGTTCTACTAATGGTGGAATCTTCATAACTATTGCCTCATTTAATGCTCAATTGGTAACTCGATTACGGCACTATTCTGCCGTAGAAGGTCCCTTCGTTACTAATTGCAACAGGTTCGCGAATAACGGGATAGGTGTATTTTCCAAGATTTGCCCCTAGCATTGGCTAAATGAGCACAACAGATGCACGTGATAACAAGTCGCGTTTACCTCGAGATGAACGGCGCGCACTTTTACTAGCTGCGGCACTTGAAGTATTCACCGCCGCTGGTTATCACAGCGCTGCCATGGATGAAATTGCTGATCGCGCAGGAGTGAGTAAGCCAGTCCTTTATCAGCATTTTCCATCTAAGTTAGAACTGTATTTAGCGGTTCTTGATTTACATATTGATTCTTTAGTTTTTCAAATCCAACGAGCCATCGCATCACATACCGAAAATGCTGATCGAGTTCGTGCGACAGTTGATGCCTACTTTGATTTCATTGAAAGCGAAGGCGAAGCATTCCGCTTACTTTTTGAAAGTGATATGAATGTCGAACCCGCCGTTCACGAACGCTTAATCCGAATGACCTATGACTGCGCTGCTGCGATTAGCGCCGTAATCTCGATTGAAACAGGTTTGCCGCAAGAAGCGTCCATGTTGCTTGGAGTTTCGTTAATTGGATCAATTCAAGTTGGTGCTCGCCATTGGCTAGATCGCGATAGCAAGTTATCGCGCGAACAAGCGGCTCGATTAGTCGAAAGCTTGATGTGGCGTGGCATATCTGGTTTCCCGTTAGGCAACAACTGAAGTAATCCCATAGGATTGACCCATGGCTACAAAGAAAACAGAATCTGCTCAAAAATCTGAGGTCCGCATCGCAGTTGCGAATGTAAGCAGCGATCTCGCTTTTGAGAGTCCTTCAACTCCAGCTGAGATTTCAGCAGCAGTCAGTGCGGCAATCGGTGCCGGCACTCCCCTAATTTTGACCGATATCCGTGGGCGCACCATCGTGGTACCAGCCGATCGAATTGGTTTTGTAGAGATTGGCGAACAAGCCGAGCGTCGCGTCGGTTTCGGCTCTCTTTAACGTGACCATAACTTTCGCTGATCTACCACTTCGTAAATCAACTATTGATGCGCTGAACGCGCATGGCTTTACTTCACCCTTCCCAATTCAAGAGGCCGTACTTCCGATCGCACTTTCTGATGGCGATGTAATTGGCCAAGCAAAAACTGGCACTGGAAAAACACTTGGTTTTGGTATTCCGATTATTGAGCGCATTATTGCGCCGCTTGATTCTGAATGGGAAACTCTTGAATTTAAAGGACAACCACAAGCACTTGTCGTTGTGCCTACTCGCGAACTTTGTGTTCAGGTTACTAAAGACATTGCTGAACTTGTTGGCAATCGTGGTATTCGCGTTCTCGCTGTTTATGGTGGCCGCGCATTTGAGCCACAGATTGAAGCTCTCGAACAAGGCGTTGAAATTGTGGTCGGAACACCTGGGCGATTATTAGATCTATATCGTCAAGGTCAGTTGAAGTTAAAGAATGTTTCACGCTTAGTTTTAGATGAAGCAGATGAGATGCTGGATCTCGGCTTCTTGCCTGATGTTGAGAAAATATTCACCAGCACTCCTAACCGCCAGCAGACCATGCTCTTTTCAGCGACTATGCCTGGTGACATCATCGCTCTTGCTCGTCGCTTCATGAATCAGCCGGTACATATTCGCACTCAAGATAATGAAGACGAAGGCGCAGTCGTTTCCAAAATCGAACAACACGTTGTGCGTGCCCATGCACTTGATAAAATTGAAATGCTGGCTCGAATACTGCAATCTGAAGGTCGCGGTCCAACCATTGTGTTCTGCCGAACCAAGCGAACTTGTCAGAAGACTGCCGATGACTTGCTAGAGCGCGGATTCAAGTCCGATACGATCCACGGCGATCTTGGCCAAGGTGCTCGCGAAAAGGCTCTTAATGATTTCAAGGCCGGAAAATCTGATGTTCTAGTTGCAACCGACGTGGCAGCGCGCGGAATTGATATTGATGGCATTACACATGTGGTGAATTACCAATGTCCAGAAGATGAAAAAACTTACGTGCACCGTATTGGACGTACTGCTCGTGCGGGCGCACATGGCATTTCAGTTACCTTCGTCGATTGGGATGAATTAGCCCGCTGGAAAATGATTGATACTGCCTTGAATTTAAATCTCGGCGAGCCAGAAGAGACTTACTCTTCATCTGATTCGCTATTCGCAAAATTCAAAATACCTACAGGGTCAACTGGTCGGATGAATGTGGCGAAGAAAGTAGCTCCAGTTAAAAGTGAAAAGCCAGTCAGTAAAAGCGTGCCAACAAAGGAAAAGCCAAAAACAGAGCGGGTAAAACGTGATCGCGTTCGCACAAAGCGAATTGCAGACTAGAAAATGTCTAACTCTTCTAGCAAGGAATAAGTAGCGTCACGATATTGCTGTGCTACTTCAGAATTTTTTGCATCCGTTAACACACTCACTTTTTTAGCTTCTGCTGCCAAAACTTCAGGCGCAATCGATATCTGTCCATCGAGTAGATCTAATTCATTTGAGATTGCTTGAGCCAGTTCTGAGTTGTTATCTACATAATACGGAAGCGCTTTACCCGGAGCGGAAGTAATCTTTAAAACTGCAAGTGCACCTCTTAGCGAATGAATACTTTCGCGAACCGGCAAGATTAATAGTCGCGCTGCTTTAAATACTTGATCTAACTCAACTGATAAAAGTGGCGGTGTATCGATTAAGACTAAATCATATTTAGCTGGTATCTCAGATAAGAGTGAAGTCAACGAACCAGTTGCTGTATGTGGCCGTAAATCAAAGCGTTCGCTGCAATTAATCAGATTCTCACGAGTTCGTTCATGGCCAAGTTTAAAAGTAAGAGCACCAGTTGAATCTAAATCAATTAGCAAAGCTTTCTTGCCAAATTCAGCGGAGGCCACAGCTAATGCATGAGCCAAGGTAGTTTTGCCAACACCACCGGCAAAGCTAGCTACTGCAATTATTGGAGTACTCATGCAGCATCTACTCCCCAACGAATTTTTGCTTCAATCAAAGCAGGTGGTAACAACCCATCAAATGGCAAGACGAGCAAACTCTTGCGAAGTGCAGTCATTGCGATGTCAGTTGCCAGTCCTTGTCCGGGCAAGGTAGGCCAGCCATAAAGCGTGCGGGCCCAATTCGGCAATGCCGCGCCGGCTAAAGCTGCGACAGATGCCCACGCAGGAGCTGCTGGCGTAGCAAAGCGAACTGCCGTTGGCAATGGTGGCAAAGTTAAAAATAGCGCGGCACGTTTTGCATCATCACTTGCGCTTAACTCTGGTGC
This sequence comes from Candidatus Nanopelagicaceae bacterium, assembly GCA_965267915.1. Taxonomy (GTDB): domain Bacteria; phylum Actinomycetota; class Actinomycetes; order Nanopelagicales; family Nanopelagicaceae; genus Planktophila. Next base: position 1,033,865 of record OZ254153.1, read on the forward strand.
GATATCAATGAAATATTTCTTCATTTCGGCAACGCTCTTTGGTACGGCAGATTCATCAATGCCAACTTCCTGCGCAAACAAGACCATTTCAGCAACATATTGATCACGCTCTTGCGAAGTTAATGACATGCCAGATCTAACTGCTACATCTAGAAAGGAATCAACCATGGACATATGCACCCAGAGCAAAAGTTTTGGATCATCTAGGCCAAGGTGGGTGTGAATTTTGCGCACTCGTGCAGTTAACGCATGTGCCTCGGACGGAGTTCCAAAAGTTAAAGTGGTTACATAATCGCCGGTGCGTTGCAGCCGCCCCCATGCGTCTTCGCGGAAATTAGAATGTTCGGCGACACCAGCCATCGCTAATGGGTGAAGCGCCTGTTGAAATAGCGCGCGGATCCCACCGATTAACATGGCTGGATCAGAATGAATTTTCCAGGCAATTGAAGTTGGTGGGAATAAACCTAATTCGTTAATACTCATTGCGCTATGAAAGCTCTAATCGCATCAACCAGCATCTGAACCGAAATTGCCGCAAGCAAAAGACCAGCAATGCGAGCTACCAGATTTACGCCAGCTTCCTTAATTACTTTCAGGATTGTGGTCGAGGAAATCAGAACAAGTGCGATAACTATGTGGACAGCGAGCACCGCTGCAACTAGGCCAATTGCTTGACCGGTGTTTTGTACTTGTTGCACGAAAATCATGGTGGCCACGATTGCTCCCGGCCCTGCCAAGAGTGGCGTGCCGAGAGGCACAAGTGCCACATTCTTATCGCGTGCTTCAGTCGAACCCGATTCTTTTCCAGTTAACAACTCGAGCGAAACCAATAGAAGAAGTAGACCACCGGCGGCTTGCAGTGAGGCGATGGAAATATGCAGGTAATCCAGAATTAACTGGCCAAAGATCGCAAATAATGAAATAACAAGTAGCGAGACACCGGCAGCTTGAACCGCCAACTTGCGGCGCTCTTTTGGAGTTCGATCAGCAACCAATCCTAAAAAGATTGGCGCAGCTCCAGGTGGATCAAAAATTACAAAAAGGGTTACGAAACTTTGGATCGCGAAAGTAATTGCACTAACTTCTACAATGTTCATGCGGTTACAACCCTTCGGGCATCTGCCATTGATTCTAAGCGCTCCCATTGTGCTGGATCGGTCACGTTTTCACCTAATGAATTCAACTTGCCAGTGCCGTGATAGTCACTCGAGCCAGTGATAACTAGATCTAAATCACTCGCGATACTCAAAAGACTTAATCGTTCTTCATTGCTTTGGTCGCGATGGTTTACCTCAATGCCATTTAATCCCGCGGACTTAAGTTCGAGGAAATCTGAACTTACTAATATTTGCCCACGCAAAGATGCAAATGGATGGGCGATTACCGCGACTCCCCCCGCGGCTCGAATCAATTTAACAGCTTCAACCGGTGTTGGGGCTAAATGGCCAACATAATATTTAGATTCGTTATTCAACAAACCCTGGAATGCTTCATCTCGAGTTTTAATAATTTTCTTTGCCACTAGAGCATCGGCTAAATGAGGCCGACCCATGGTTGCACCAACTGGCATTGCGGCCTCAACATCGCTTAATGAAATATCTATGCCATCTGCTTGCATTAATTCAATCATTTTGCGCATACGTGGCAATCGTTCATCTCGGGTATTCTCAAGCGCTTCAAGTAACGGCAGATTTGTGCCGTCGAAGAGTAGGCCAAGCATATGAACGCTGATTCCATCTGCTGTTAAGCACGAAACCTCAGCTCCCAGAATCAAATTAAGGTCACCACGTAGTGCTTGAATCGCACTTGGCCACCCAGCTATAGCATCGTGATCTGTAATAGCCAAAGTATGAAGACCTTGAGCCAATGCCTTATTTACCAACTGCGCTGGGGTATCAGTGCCATCACTTACGGTGGTATGGGTATGCAGATCAATCATTTTTTTCTCGCCCCCTGATAACAACAAGTGCACATCCAATTAAAATCAGCAGAATGCCCGGAATAATTCCAACTGGTGGTTTTTGACCCATCCACCAAACGGCTAGCAGCGCACTAACTGGGACTTCAAAAAATACGATCAGCGAAACGATTGCTGGTGACACTCGCTTGAGCGCCGAATTAAACATGGTGTGACCCAGAATTTGAGCACCAGCAATTAGCCCAATTAATATCCACCACTCTCGCGCGGAGTAATTAAAAATTTGATTTCCACTAAACAGGGCAATTGGCAATGCAGTAATAGAACATACAAAATAGCAAACGGTTGTGTATGTTGTTGTTTCAAGAGTGCGCTGCGCACGGGAACCAGCCATCATGTAGCCAGCCGCAAGGGCTGCAGAAACTAGTGCAGCAAGATCTCCCATAAAAGCGCGAAAAGATATTTGTAAATCAACGCCCGAAATTAGTACAACGCCAAGAAAAGCGACACCCATTCCAAGCCAGACTTTGGAAGGAATATGTTGACCAGAGAGTTTGACAAAAATAGCTGCGAATATTGGCTGAAGTGCAACAATTGCAGTTCCTGAGGCAACGCTGGTGTAGCGCATTGCCAGAAAGAATCCACCAAAGTGCAGAGCTAATATGAAGCCAGCGAATGCCGACCATTTAATTCCATTGCGATCAGGATGATGTTTGATCGCAAATGGTGCGGTCAGTATTGAGCCACCTAGATTTCGCCAGAAAATCAGCACCCAGATCGGCATTGCACTCATTGCGATTAATGGTCCAGATGTACCAATACCCAATATTCCAATTCCCATGCGAATTTGATCGCCACGGGCGGGCATTGTGGTGACGCTATCTCGGCTCATTGGCTAAAGGTAGCGCGCATGGCCTGCTATAAAGCAGTTACCCTTAGCCCATGAGCGGGAACACATTAAATCGAATCTTCCTCGCCCGATTAGCCGGAACTGCAGTTTTTGACCCTAACGGAGACCCAGTTGGCAAGGTGCGAGATGCTGTGGCGACCCTTCGTACAAATAATGCACAGCCGCGAATCCTTGGTTTAGTTGTTGAAGTGCCAATGCGTCGTCGAGTTTTCGTACCGATTACTCGAGTTACTTCGATTGAAAGTGGCACCGTAATTATCACTGGTCTAGTAAATATGCGTCGCTTCGAAGTTCGAACAGGTGAAGTTCTAGTTCTAGGTGACATGCTAGATCGTTCAATTACTTTGGTTGAATCTGATGAGAACGTAATCGTTGAAGATATGGCGATGGAACAAAATCGCAATGGCGACTGGTTGATTAGTAAAGTTCATATCATGCGTAAGTCGCGTGGATTGCGTCGCAAAGGACCAACTTCAACTGTAGCCTGGGAAGAAGTAGTTGGTTTTGCTAGCGTCGAACCAAATCAAGGAGTTACTAATTTGCTTTATACATTGAGCACTCTGCGCCCGGCTGACTTAGCAACAGTGCTACAAGATTTAGCTCCTAAACGTCGCGTCGAAGTTGCCCGTGGCTTAGATGACGAACGACTTGCTGACGTCCTTGAAGAAATGGATGAAGTCCATCGCGTTGCGCTACTCACCGAACTTGAAGGTGAACGTGCTGCAGACGTTCTCGGCGAAATGGACCCTGATGATGCTGCTGACTTATTGCGTGAGATGGGTCAAGAGCGCGCCGATGCGCTGATTGAATTAATGGAACCAGAAGATGCTGAAGATGTTCTGCGACTAATGAACTATGAAGATTATTCAGCGGGTGGCATGATGACGACTGAACCATTAGTGATGTCAGCTGATTCCACAGTTGCTGAAGCACTTGCCGCGGTGCGAAAGAGTGAAATTTCGCCAGCTTTGGCATCACAAATTTTCGTCTGCCGCCAGCCGCTTGAGACACCTACCGGTCGTTTCATGGGCATCGTTCATTACCAACGTTTATTGCGCGAACCGCCAGCAACTCTGCTTGGATCAGTCGTAGATACCAATACGCAAGGGCTAAATCCTGATGCGAGCTTGAACGAAGTTTCGTCATACTTAGCAAGTTATAACTTGCTTTCATTGCCAGTTATCGATGCCAACGACCGACTACTAGGAGCCGTCACAGTCGATGACGTGCTCGACCACTTATTGCCAGAGAACTGGCGCCACGATCATCGAGATCTTTCACGCAGTTCAATTAAAGTAAATACTGAATTGGAGGGCTAACCATGGCACGTCATAATGGATTAGATACCCCACGTAGCAAGGGTCGTACCCTTCGTCCAAATTATGATCCAGAAACTTTTGGTCGCTTATCTGAAAGTTTTGCGCGCTTCCTTGGAACGGCGCGCTTCCTGGTTTATATGACCGTTTTTGTTGCAACTTGGGTTATCTGGAACACTGTCGCGCCAACAAATTTGCGTTGGGATGATTACCCATTTATTTTCTTAACTTTAATTCTCTCTCTGCAAGCTTCTTATGCAGCACCACTGATTCTCTTGGCACAAAATCGTCAAGCTGATCGTGACCGGATTCAAAGTAATGAAGATCGCGCACAGAACGAGCGCAATATTGCCGACACGGAATATCTAACTCGCGAACTTGCAAGTTTGCGAAGTGCACTTGGCGAAGTTGCAACCCGTGACTTCATGCGAAGTGAGCTTTCTGATTTTGTTGCCGAACTTGAGAAAAAGTTAGGTGCTCAATCCAAGCCGAACGCCGACTAAAGATTTTGAGCGCACGATAATTCGCGCAATAATTTCATCAATTGCTTTTGCAGCCGCGCTATCTGGATCAGATACGACTACTGGGGTACCGATATCGCCGCCTTCGCGCAGCGCCGGACTAAATGGAATCTGGCCTAACATCGGCACATCGCTACCAACTAACTGAGATAAGCGCTTTGCTGTTTCAGCACCGCCGCCTTCACCAAAGAGCGAGATGGTTTCACTACATGTTGGGCATGGGAAAGCTGACATATTTTCAATTACGCCAATTACTTGTTGCTTCATTTGATGCGCTATTCGCCCAGCACGTTCAGCTACCTCAGCAGCGGCAATTTGTGGCGTAGTTACAACCAAGATTTCTGATGAGGGAATTAATTGACCGAGTGAGATTGCTAAGTCGCCAGTTCCGGGTGGTAAATCCAGAAGCAGTAAGTCTAAGTCGCCCCAGTAGGCATCCGATAAAAGTTGCTCAAGTACTTTGTGCAATAACGGCCCACGATATGCAACAGCATCTGATCGTTCAGGCTTGAACATTTCCATCGACACCGTCTTTACGCCGTATGACTCCAGCGGAATAAACATCTGATCAATTGCGGTAGGCCGTTGACCAATTAAACCCATTAGCCGCGGAATCGAATGGCCGTAAACATCGGCATCCAAAATTCCAACCCGTAAACCTTTTTTAGCAGCCGCAATAGCTAAATTAGCTGTGACTGAAGATTTACCAACCCCACCCTTGCCAGATGAAACGCCTAGAACGCGTGTTAATGAATCGGGTTGTGCAAATGGGATGAATTTTTCGCGGCCGTTTCGCAAAATGGATTTCACATTATTTCGCTGCGTATCCGACATGACTCCGAAAGTTAAATCTATATCTGAGATTCCTGCAATTGAACTTACCGCAGTGGTGACATCAGCGCGCAGCCGATCCTTCATGGGACAACCTGAGATTGTTAGTAATACATGAATTTCAAGACGACCATCTTTGAATTCAACTCGATCAACCATGCCCAACTCAGTAATTGAACGATGTAGTTCTGGATCCTGAACTTTTTGTAAAGCTTCTGTGACTTGATCTACTACGCTCATATTAGGTCCGGATCTATTTTGCTCTCGAAGGTTGGTTTACTTTTCTTTGGAGCATCCTCTTCGGCGAGAACGTCGTTGATTTGTTTTTTAATAAAAGTCTTTGGATTCAAATCTGAGGGTTGTAAATCCTCAAATCCAGGCCCTAAATTTTCCCGCAATTCTGAAGTAGCTGAATTAGCCAAATTGCGTACTTTTTTTACCAGCTTAGCAGCATCAGTTGCCAATCTAGGTAAGCGATCTGGGCCCACTAAAATCATGCCCAAGACAGCTAATCCCAGTAATTCACCGGCGCCTAGATCAAAGAACATGTCGCTAGCCTATCGGTTGAATTATTTACCCGCGATCAGAATCAATTTGGCGGTATTGGTCTTGGTCCCGCGGATATAGGTAATAGTTACCTCATCGCCAACGTTATGAGTGCGAACTTCTACGATTAATTCTTCTGGGGCGTTAATCTTTTTACCATCAATTTCCGTAATTAAATCTCCTGCGCGAAGTCCCGCTTTAGCTGCCGGGCCACCGGGCAAGATAGCTGAAGCCGATTTGGCAATTAGCGCACCCACACCTTTGTAATTCATATCAATTGCTACGCCGATTACCGGGTAGGTGGCTTTGCCATTTTTGATAAGTTGATCAGCAGTTTTACGTGCTTGATTAATCGGAATTGCAAACCCTAAGCCGATTGAGCCCGATCCTGAACTACCCAGTGAGGCAATCGCTGAATTCACACCAATTACCGCACCCGTGGCATCGACTAACGGTCCGCCGGAATTTCCAGGATTAATTGCCGCATCCGTTTGCAGAGCGCTGATAAAGGAAGTCGCACTATCGCTTTCGTCAGCTCCTGCAGTAACTGGGCGATTTTTGGCACTAATTATTCCTTGGGTAACGGTTCCAGATAAACCGAGAGGTGAGCCAATTGCAATTACTGAATCACCAACTTGTACTTTTTCGCTGTCGCCGAATTGCAGAGCTTTTAATCCACTTGCTTCAATTTTTAAAACTGCTAAATCATAAGATTCATCGCGACCCAGAATGCGAGCCGCAAACTCGCGGCCATCGTTTAGCAGAACTTTGATTGTTAATGAACCAGCTACCACATGGTTATTGGTTAGCAAGTAGCCATTAGCATCAATCACAAACCCAGAACCGGTAGCGCCGCCATCGGCTGAAGTAGTTTCAATCGAGACTACAGATGGAAGAACTCGAGCTGCGAGGCCCGCGACTGAATCTGGTGAACGCTCAATAGTTGAAGTTGATGAAACTAAATTAACACCGCTTGAGATTAAGCCTTTAGTTGCATCTCCACCTAATACGCCGCCGAGTAAACCAGCGACTAAAGCTAGAACAACTAGCGAAGCTGTAGGTAGCGAACGCTTCTTGCCGGCAATGTCTTCAAGATCTTCAAGGAATACCAATTGATTTGGTTTGCGGCGAAAGATGCGAGCAGGTTTGCGAACTAACATGAGGCTATCTTGCTATAACTTCGTCGCGATCAACAAACCATCTCCAACGGGCAATAGTGAACTCTGCCAATGGTCACGGTTGTTCTTAATTCTTTTCCCAGCCTCACGGAGCGCAATGGTCTTTGGATCACGCTGAGCTGGATCTGGCACTTTGCCGCCACCGAAGAAAGAGTCAATCACCAAGACTCCCCCGCTACGCAGTATTCGATGCGCTTCATCAATTGTGTAAGTTAAATCGATCGGATCATGACGCAAAATTACTAAGTCATAAGCACGATCGGTCAGCTTACTTAATACATCCATCGCTGGATTGGTGATTAATCTGAAGCGCGCGGGCTCTACTTCTTCTTCGTAAAATGCCATTTTTGCAATGCGGGCATGTTCGATTTCATCATCAATTGAAGTCAACGTGCCGCTTTTGATCATTCCTCGCAATAAATAAAGACTTCCGACTCCAGACCCAGTTCCGACTTCAACCACAGACTGCGCTGATAAGAGGTGGGCCAACTGTTGCAAATAAACGCCTGTGCCAACGCTGATGTCATTTGCTCCAACTTCGACACCTCGCGCGCGAGCATGCTCAAGAACTAAATCTTCCGGATTGAAATTTTCAGAATATGAAAATAGATCTGCGATCACAGAGATGCAATCCAAGCTGTTAGTAATCGGACACCAAAACCAGTGCCACCTTTAGGATTTTCGCCAGCATCAACTTCGCTACGACCTGTACCTGCAATATCAAAGTGAACCCACTTGCGTTCACCAACAAATTTTTCCAGGAATAGAGCTGCAGTTACCGAGCCAGCGTTGTAATCGCCTTTATCGGCTGTGTTGTTAATGTCGGCAATATCGCTTTCTAGCGCATCAACGTAATCATCGATTAGTGGCATACGCCAAACCCGATCACCCGATTCGTTTCCAATCTCGTGAAACTTCGCAGCCAATTTGTCATCGCGTGAATACATGGCTCCGTATTGGCGGCCCAGCCCTAAAGTTGCGGAGCCAGTTAAGGTGGCGATATCAATTAAATAGTCTGGCTTTAGTTTTAAATTGGCATAGCCCAAGCCATCGGCTAATACTAAGCGACCTTCAGCATCGGTATTTAGAACTTCAGTTGTAGTTCCATCAAAATGAGTAATTACATCACTTGGGCGCTGTGCTGTACTAGAAACTGCATTCTCGGCACACATCAACAAGGCAGTAACGCGTACTCGAGGAGCCAATTCTGGAAGTGCACCAACTACTGAAAGGACCGCTGCCGCACCTGCCATATCGGTTTTCATCGCAGTCATCATGTCGTAAGGACGCTTCATGGAATATCCGCCGGTATCGAAAGTAATTCCTTTACCAACTAGAACTACATGTGGCCAATTACTTGAACCCTTTGGCGCATATGTAATTTCAATAAATCGTGGTGGTGATTTGCGGGAAGAATTTCCGACTGCAACTAACCCACCAAAGGGCGCCAACTCTTTACCAGCTAATACTTTTAGCGTGATATTTCGTGCTTTTGCCACCGACTTAGCATTAGTTGCCATCCAAGCTGGTGTTTTAATATTGGCTGGAGTGTGAACTAAATCGCGAGCTCGCCAAACTGCAGTAGCAATAGCCAACGCTCGCGTTAGCGCCAATGATGAAATTGAAATTGAGATTGTTGGTTTAAGTGGTTTCGTGCCACTCTTTAAATTCCAAAGATATGCGCCCATAGTTGCTGAAATTGCATGTGCTGAAGCACTCGCATCGGTTGTAGCGCAGAAAGTAGAGATGCTTTGTGCCTTACCTCTTACCTTTCGTCCAACAGTTGCACCTGCTGCGCGCTGCGCTGCCAAAGATTGATCGCCTAAACCAATAAGTAAGATTCGTTCAGTCTTGGCATCTGGTGCACTAACTGGAAGTTCGAAAGATTCACCAGCTTTTCCGGAAGGCGCAAAGAATTTAAGTTCATCGAGGAGATCAATTTCAAAAGTATCGGCAATATTTTTAAGCAATAAAGTTGAACCGACTAGCTTGAATTCCTTCTCGGCCTTTGAATCAGAATTTTCAACCGCGACAAAACCAAGGGCAATTATTTCAGTGGAGAGAGCGGGCTTTAATTCCGCCGAGATCGCCTTGAGCTCTGGAAAAATGGCTGGTGCAGACATGAGCGAGAGGCTATCTGATTACTACTTCTTAATCAGCCCAACCGCTGCGTGTAACGCGGCACTTAAATTAGTGGCTTCTTCTGCATTCATTTCAACGACCAACCGGCCACCGCCTTCAAGCGGGATTCGCATGACGAGGGATCTAGCTTCCTTAGTAACTTCCATTGGGCCATCGCCTGTACGAGGTTTCATGGCAGCCATTGGAACTCCTTTTAAGATCATGCGTGGGTGTGAGGGAGAAGTATCTCGCACTTAGGGGGTGAAACTGAAATCAGGAATGGCGGCTAAAGCCCGACCATTGCGCTCAATCTGGACTTTCCGCTGGCGATAAGTGAAGAAACAGACCTTTCTGGAACCCCGATTAACTCAGCGATCTCTGACGCAGTCAGGCCACGCAGAAGATGCATGGTCAAAATAATGCGCTCTTCCTCGGGTAATGCGCTGAGCACTTCGGCCAAGGTTTTGGCTGGTTTCGGGGCGCTCATAGGAGTACAGGCTACTAGCGTTTGGTTAGAGATCTCCGAAAGCGTAAAAGTGAGATTCGCACGCCTAAAACGGTAGGCAGATAGATCAAGTAAAAAACGATTTTTGGGGCCTTAATTGTTTCAGACCAATCAAAAGTTGTTGCAACCTCTTGGTTAGTTGACGAATCGGTTAGTGCAAATCTTCCTGATCCTTTAATTATTTTGCCGACATGTTCGACTTCGCATAAATAGGGTGGTTGCCAATTTGTTACTACCATTTTATCAAGCAAGCCAAAATTAAGACCTGATTTTACAAATGGACCAGTTAGCGCGCTAATTGATGTCCCAACACCACTGCGATTTTCTGAAGTAACCCAAACTCTTGTCTGCAACATCCAATCGCCTTGACTTTCCCAATCAGCAATGGCTGCCCAAACTTTTTCGATCGGTGCAGAAATCTTGAGCTGAATGTTTATTTGATTATCAGTCATAATTTAATTTACAGATTTAGCAAGTATCGAAACGACTTCATCAACGCTGGTGCACCAGTTTACTAATTCACGTTGTCCCGGCTTTACAAAACCTTCAGCTTCTAAGTGATCAAGTAAAGTCACTAATGGCGCAAATGCTCCGTGCGGATCTAAAATTAATACCGGTTTATCGTGGAACTTAAGAAATCTGCCAACCCAAATTTCGAAGAATTCTTCTAACGTACCGGGCCCACCTGGCAAAGTAATAAAGGCGTCTGCTAAATCTTCGATCTTGGCTTTACGTTCGCGCATTGAATCAACTACATGTAACTCATCGCTATCTTTATCGGCAAATTCAATATCGACTAATGACTGTGGAATTACTCCGATGGTATGTCCGCCCACTTCGCGCACTGCTCGAGCGATAGCGCCCATTGTCGAGATATGTCCGCCGCCAGAGACTAAGCCCCACCCCTGCTTGCCGATGGCATTTCCAAGGTCGGTGGCAACAAGTTGATATTTCATATCAATAGTTGGCGAGGATGAGCAGAACACAGCAATACGCATGTCGGTAAGGATAGGGGCTAGGCTTGCCTCATGTCGCAACGAGCAGCTGGATATGGAATCGCAACCGTAATTAATGGTGGCGATAAAGATGGCACTGTCCTTGATACTTGGTTCCCAGCGCCTGTTTTAGGCGCTCTACCTGCAACCTCGCCAGCTGAATTAGATTCTTTTATTTCTGTCGATAACGCCCGTGGTGTCAGATGCGAAATTATTGGAATCGAAATCGATCTAGCTACGCCACCTGCTTCAGTTAGTGATGCCTATTTGCGTTTGCACTTACTTTCACATCGATTAGTTAAACCGCATGGACAATCTCTTGATGGTATTTTCGGAATTCTAAATAATGTGGTTTGGACATCAGTTGGTCCATGCGCCGTTGATGATTTCGAAATTACAAGAGCTCGTATTAAAGCGGTTACCGGCCAACATCTTTCAGTTTATGGCGTAGATAAATTTCCACGAATGGTTGATTATGTTGTTCCAAGTGGTGTGCGAATTGCAGATGCTGATCGAGTTCGGCTAGGTGCACATTTAGCTTCCGGAACAACCGTTATGCACGAAGGTTTCGTAAACTTCAATGCTGGCACACTCGGAACTTCGATGGTTGAAGGTCGAATCTCAGCAGGTGTAGTGGTCGGAAATGGCAGCGACATCGGTGGCAGCGCTTCGATCATGGGCACTTTAAGTGGCGGCGGCAAAGAAGTTATTTCGATTGGCGAAAATTGTTTACTCGGTGCAAATTCTGGTTGCGGCATATCACTAGGTAATAATTGTGTGATCGAGTCCGGCACATATATAACTGCAGCTGCCAAAATTTTGTTGCCCGATGGCGAAGTCGTGAAAGCTGCTTCATTATCTGGTGCCAGTAATTTGTTATTCCGTCGTAATTCCCAGAGTGGTGCACTCGAAGCGGTAATGCGCACCGGCACTTGGGGTGGGCTTAATTCAGTTCTGCACGCTAACTAACTCCTCATTACTAGGAGCAAACCAAGTAGATGGTAATTTGGATCTACTACGAAATGTTTCACCAGTTAATTTAACTTTCTTTCCGTTACTAGATTTTCCCTCGATCAACTTCACAGAGCCGGTCTCGTTTAGCGATAAGACTTTGACCGAAACAACATCTGGTAATCCAAAAGCGCTTGCTAGCACTGATTGCGTGATCTCTCGTTTCCACTGAAAGAAATTTGGGTTTAACTTAGGATCAAGTGACCAAGGATCTGGAACCGAGAAGGTGTAGCCAACATCTGTCCCCCAGGCATTTTTTGAAGTTTCAGTTACGCCTCCTGTCGATGAGCCAAAGTAGGTTCGTATAGGCAATGAATTGCGCGCAACCGTAAGGCCAGTATTTTCGGTGACTGAAGTTCTAGATACTGCTGCTTTCCAAATCGCGCCCCACTTTTTTTCAGCTTCTTTGGCATAGCCAGCGAAATTCTGATCGCTAATTGATGAATAAAGTTCACAATCACAACTCTTTAAAACTTTTCCAACTTTACTCATGGCATAACTTCGAGATGCGATCGCTTGTGCTTCAAGAGCTGCGGCAGGCCAAGATGAAGGCACCTCGCTTATTCCCCACAAATATTCATCATGTAATCTAACTTGATTCACAATCGCTAATCGATTACCTAACTTGGCATCTTTAATTACTTTAACCTGAATTTGACCATATCGATACTTAGTAGTTTTCTTGGTATGAGTTAAAGACAAAACAGAATCCGGTCCATCTAAATATCTAGTGCCACTCCAGCGAATCGTTAAAGAGTCAACTGGGCTTAAAATTGTGGTGATGCCAACTTGAGTTGTGGTTATTGCAACTTGCTTTTCTGAAATCGAAAGCTTTACTAAATCTTTTGCAGCTAAAACCGAAAGAAATTGTGGTTCGGTGCCATCGCCAGAAATCAATTGGAGCGTAGCTCCGGGTGTATCACTTTTTAATGATGCAGAAGTTAATTGATGGCCGATATTTACTCGCAAAATTTGATCATCAACTAAAGGCATAACTTCACTACCCGGGAAGTAATAATTCATAATTGCCGTAGCAGTATCGCCCGCTAAAGCTAAGCCTCGAGCGCCGATCTGACTCATGCCAACGCCATGCCCGTAACCTTTACCCGAAAATGAAATGGTGGCAGGTAGATCTGCAGCTGTCGCAGGCAAAAAAGAAAGCGTCAATGCTGCGACTAGCGAAGGAATTAGCGTCCTAGAGTTAAAGTATTGCAAGGCTAATCCTGCGGAACTAGAGATTTTGGTGAGGTAATAAAGCCTGCACCCCAAGCCATCTGCATAGTAAACAAAACTGCCGGCATCGCAATTTTTTCCACCAAACCTTTTCCAAGTAACATACCCGCAGCTAGAGTGAAGCCGGCATAGATGCCTGCTGGAATAAATAGAAAAGGTGAGATTGCTAATCCTGAAATTAGCGAAGCAATTGTGCCAATCAGCGCAAACGGTGGTGCCAAATATCGATAATTTATAGTGCCTGCATGTTTGCGCGAAACAACTCGTCTCCAGCGACCATACTCAAAATATTGCTTAGCAAGCGCTGCCAAATTTGACCTAGGACGATATGTAACTTCTAACCTTGGATCAAAATAAATTTTTCCGCCGCGTTCGCGTAATCTAAAGTTTAGTTCCCAATCTTGAGCACGAATAAAACGTTCGTCGAAACCACCAATTTCCATAAGGGCATCACGTAAAAAACAACCGAGGTATACGGTGTCAACTTCACCCGCACCTCCGCCGGTATGAAATTTGGCGGCGCCGACACCAAGGGGGCTGCGCATTGCGCGTGCAACACTTTTCTCAAACTTAGTTTTTCCTACAGCACCCATCAAGCCGCCAACATTTACCGCACCGGTTTTTCGTAACAATTCAACTGCAATTGAGAAATAATTATTTGGAATCTCAGCGTGACCATCAACTCGCACAATAATTGGCGCTTTAGATTTTGCTAAACCAATATTTAATCCGGCTGCTGTTTTCCCTGTGGGGTTATCAACAACAATAACTCGTGAATCAGCTTGAGCTAAATCAGATGCAACTTGATATGTAGCATCTGATGAAGGGCCAATTGCCAAAATTACTTCAAATTTGCCTTGATAATTCTGAGCCAGAATCGCAGTGACAGCGGCTTTGAGGTGATTGGCCTCATTTAAAACTGGCAAAATAATCGAGAGATCCGGTGAGGTAGATAACTCGCTTTTTCTCGGCTCAGGTGCGGTAGTCATAGCCCCTAAACCGTATCGCCCAAGTACGCTTTCGCCATGTCTTCGACTCGTAAACATAGCCGCGCCATTCGGGCGATCACCACAGTTTCAGTCGGAATCGTCGCACTTTCTGCGATCGGCTGGCTTGGCCTTGGTCGAGTAAGCGGATCCCTTAATCGAATCGATGCATTTGCCAATGTAAAAAATCGGCCAGATAAGCCAACTAGCGCGATGAACCTTTTATTGGTTGGTTCAGATAACCGGGCTGGGTTATCCAAGGCACAAATTCGCGAACTTAAGGTTGGCGGCACTGAAGTTGCAGCTGGCGCTCGTTCAGACTCAATGTTGCTGGTTCACATCAGCAAGGCGCGCGATAGCGCTGTGATCATTTCGCTCCCCCGCGACTCGTTAGTGACGATTCCAGAACATATAAGTAGTTCAGACTCAACTAAGACAGTTCCTGCACGCCAAAATAAATTAAATGCCGCGTTTAGTTTCGGTGGGGCTCCACTTTTGATTGAAACGCTGGAAGGCGAAACAGGTCTTCGAATTGATCATTACATTGAAATTAACTTCTTGGGCTTTAAGAATATTATTGACGCCCTGGGCGGAATTGATGTATGTATCAAGAAAGATATTAACGATCCGAAATCGTATTTAAAAATTTCAGCAGGACTTCAGACCCTAAATGGAATTGATTCACTTAAATATGTGCGCACTAGATACTTTGACGGACTCGGTGATATCGGGCGCATGAAACGTCAGCAAGAATTCATGTCTGCTGTGCTGCGTAAGGCAACCAGTACTGGCACGCTTTTGAATCCAGTCAAATTAGTAAATTTCTTTAATGCCGCAATCAAAACTGTAACTACCGATAAAGAGTTAGATAAGAATGATTTGCTGACTTTAGGAAAACAGTTGAAGAATTTGTCAGCTGACAAAGTTCGCACTCTTACAATTCCGCTTTCAAACGCCAACGGCCGCGCAGCCGGTGTGGGTTCAGTAGTTATTTGGGATAAAGTCTTAGCGCCAGAGCTTTTCACGCGGTTAATGAACGACCAACCAATATATGATGAAGTTACGGCAACTCCTTCAGCGAGTGCCTCGCCAACCACAACTATTGTAGATAAATTTAAGAGTGAACAAGCCTCAACCAAAACCTGTGCGAGTGCAAAATAGAGGAATGAAGATGAAGTTATCGGTGATCGGAACTGGCTACCTAGGAGCCACGCACGCTGCCTGTATGTCATCTCTTGGCTTTGAGGTTGTCGGTGTAGATACAGATGCGGCCAAAATTGCCCAGTTAAGTAATGGCGAATTGCCTTTTTATGAACCTGGACTAGATACATTACTAGCTGAAGAAGTTAAATCTGGCCGCTTAACTTTCACTACTGACTTCTCGTTAATTGCGGATGCAGATATGCACTTTGTTTGCGTTGGAACCCCGCAGAGCAAAGATGGCCTAGCTGCCGATCTAACTTATGTCCGATCATCTGTAGCTGCAATTACGCCATACTTAAAGCCAGGCTCATTGGTAGTTGGAAAATCAACTGTGCCAGTTGGTACTGCGCAATCATTACGTGAAGAGCTACTTAAATCGGCACCACAAGCTGAATTAGCTTGGAACCCAGAATTCTTAAGAGAAGGTTTTGCCGTAGAAGATACTTTGCGACCTAATCGTTTAGTGGTCGGAGTAACTAGCGATAAAGCTGAAGAAATGTTGAAGGAAGTTTATGAACCGGTGCTAGCCCTCGGTACACCTTGGATACGCGCTGATCTACCAACAGCTGAATTAGTTAAAGTAGCAGCCAACTCATTTTTGGCAACCAAGATTTCATTTATTAATGCGATGGCTGAAGTATGCGAGGCTGCAGGTGGCGATGTAACTGTTTTGGCAAAAGCAATCGGTTATGACCCACGAATCGGAAATCGCTTCTTACAAGCTGGCATTGGATTTGGTGGCGGCTGCTTACCTAAAGATATTCGTGCGTTCATGGCTCGAGCTGAAGAGCTTGGTGCAAAACAAGCGCTGGAATTCCTAACTGATATCGATGCGATCAACTTACGTGCTCGCCAGCGCGTTATCGATGTGGTGCGAGCAGATCTCTCTGAGGATTTAACTCAATATAAGATCGCAGTGCTAGGCGCAGCTTTTAAACCCGATAGTGATGACGTTCGTGACTCGCCAGCTCTAGATATTGCGGCTCAATTACATGCAGCTGGCGCCAATGTTGTTGTACATGATCCAAAAGCAATCGAAAACGCCCGTAAACGTTTCCCTAACTTGAGTTTCGCTGAAACAGTTGAGGAATGTGTAATGGGTGCTGATTTAATCCTGCATTTGACCGAGTGGAAGCAGTATCGCGAGTTGGATCCAGCGGTGATTAAATCTTTAACAAAAGGCGTCATGATTATCGACGGTCGCAATGCGCTAGATCGTGAACTTTGGCGAGCAGCTGGCTGGAAATTCCATGCATTGGGCCGTACTGATTAAATTATGAATACCACAGAAACTATTTCTCAAATTCTTGAGTTACATAACTGGGCAATTGTCGGTTTAGCAAATAATCCAGATCGCCCGGCTTTTGGCGTAGCGAAGTTATTGCAAAATAAGGGCCATCAGATATTTCCGGTGCATCCAAAAGCAGAAACCGTTCATGGCGCAGTTGGATATTCCTCACTGTCAGAAATTCCAGTTCAGGTAGATGTGGTTGACTGTTTCGTCAATTCAACTTTAGTGGGCGATGTCGTGGACCAAGCAATTGCAATCGGTGCGAAAGCAGTTTGGTTGCAATTGGGAGTAATTGATGAGGCGGCAGCCGCGCGAGCACATGCAGCTGGACTTCTTACCGTGATGGACCGTTGCCCGGCGATTGAATACCAGCGATTTAATTAAAGATTTGCTAGAAACCAGTTTTTTGGTTTCGACGCGCAGTTAAATTCGCGCCTTTTGCTTTTGCTTCGCTTTCTAATTCTGCTAAAGATTCGGAAACTCGTTGCGAAATTTTTTCATCGCTAATTCCTAAAATACGTGCAGCTAAAATTCCGGCGTTTTTAGCATTTCCGATACCGACAGTTGCCACTGGAACCCCAGCCGGCATCTGCACAATAGAAAGCAGTGAGTCCATGCCATCTAGATTCTTAAGTGGTACTGGCACGCCGATGACCGGCAAGGTAGTAAGAGATGCGACCATTCCAGGTAAATGTGCCGCTCCGCCAGCGCCGGCGATAATTACTTTGGTGCCGGCAGCTTTCGCACTCTGTGCAAATGCAACCATCTCAAGTGGCATGCGATGAGCCGAGACAACTGCTGCGGTATAGGAAATACCGAACTTATCTAGAACCAGAGCTGCTTCTTCCATCACTGGCCAATCAGAATCTGATCCCATGATTATCGCTACATCACTCATCGATAACTCCGCCCATATAGTCGATTGCATGTTGTACTTCAGAGGTTAATTCTATGAGGTTTTCGCCCAGCAAAGTTACGTGGCCAATCTTGCGACCAGGCTTAACTTCCTTGCGATATTGATGGATTTTTAGCTTTGGCGTGCGAGCCAAAAGATGCAAATAAGGTCGATACATATCTTGCTTCTCGCCCCCGAGCACATTTCCCATAACGGCATAAGGTGCAGTCATTGTTGTATCACCAAGTGGCAAATCAAGAATTGCACGTAAGTGCTGTTCGAATTGACTGGTTATTGCGCCATCGATTGTCCAGTGTCCGGAATTATGCGGTCGCATCGCTAACTCATTGATAAAGAGTTGATTACCCTTTACGAACATCTCGACTGCCATCACGCCCACTAATTTGATTTCAGCTGCAATGCTAAGTGCAATCTGCTGTGCCTGCTGACTTAGCTCTTCGCTTAGATCAGGTGATGGCGCAATTGTCATAGTGCAAATGCCATCACTTTGAATTGTTTGAGTTGGCGCCCAAGTTGCTGCTTGCCCATGTGGTGATCGAGCCACCATAACCGATATTTCAAAATCAAAATCAACTAATTCTTCAATGAGCAACTTTGGATTAGCTAGCAAAATAGTAGAAAGTTCACTTTGCGAATTAACTTTCCAAACACCTCGACCGTCATACCCGCCAGAGATTGATTTTGCAATAACCGGAAATTCTAGAACTTCTTCTGCCTTGGTAACTATTTGCCAATTGGGCACTAAGTAGTTTGTTAAGCGCTCGCGCATCGCCGCTTTATCTTGCGAATAAATAAAGCTTTCCGAAGTTGGATAGAACTTCACCCCTTCATTCTCAAGCGCTCTAATAATCGAAATTGGAATAAGTTCATTTTCAAAGGTAAGCAGATCGCAGTTCTTGGCGAATTCACGAACTTGCGCCAAATCACGGTAATCACCAACTGCATAATTAGCTACCTGGGCACCTGAATCAGAGGGTGATTGTGCGAATAAAAGAAGATCAATTCCAAGTGCTGCGGCAGGTGCTGCACTCATTCGGCCTAGTTGGCCGGCTCCGATTATGCCGACGCGAGGAAAGGGCGATTTCACTTGCCTATCGTAGGTGACGCACATCGCCTACGTTAACTAGAACTCCGCTTGCCAACTGGAGTTCGCCTATTTCATTGATACCCAATGCCTGTGATTTCAATATCTCACCCGAAGGCAAGTGAACTTCGACCTCTTTGCCCATGGTCGAACTTGCTTGACGGTATTGCTCGAGCGGCAGATCAGAACCATTTTCCCAAAGATCAATGGTCGCTGTCAGACTCTTTAATAGTTCGGGCAAAATTACATTTCGATCTAGTTGGTCAAATTTTGCTATAGCTAAAGAGGTTGCATGCGTAACAGGAAGTTCAGAATTTTCCATCTCAACATTTAAGCCAATTCCGATGATTACACCATTTTCTCTTGCCTCAACTAAAACTCCAGCAACTTTCTTCTCTTCGATCAATAAATCGTTTGGCCATTTCAAATTAAAGTTCACATTTTGATCAATGCTATTTAGCGCAGTCAACAAACTTATTCCAGTTAATAATGGAATTGCACTCCATTCCAATTTAGGGCGATTTATTTCTAAATAGAGTGAGAAAAGTAGTGCACTTGATTTAGTAGCTTCGAAGCTGCGATCTAATCGGCCGCGACCGGCACTTTGATATTCAGTTACGAAAACATCGCCATGTTGCAAATCTTCTTTTGCGGCAAGTTCAGTTTGTGTGGAGGTCGCGCTTTGGAAAACACTTACCCGCCAGTAACTGCCGCGCAATGTTGCGTTCATCGCACTCTCGTTTAGCGCTTCTCGAACCATTTCGACCTCCATAACTAGTACCGTAGGGGCATGAAGCCAGATCTGCATACTACTGCCGGAAAAATTGAAGATCTCCGTAATCGCCTTAATGAGGCTGTCCATTCTGGTTCCGCGAGTGCGATAGAAAAACAACACGCTAAAGGCAAGATGACTGCTCGTGAGCGAATAGAAAAACTTGTCGACCCTGGTTCATTTACCGAGTTTGATGAATTTGCTCGCCACCGATCAGTCCACTTCGGCATGGAAAAGAATCGTCCATATGGTGATGGCGTAATCATTGGCATAGCAACTATTGATAATCGAAACATTGCCCTGTTCTCGCAAGACTTCACCATCATGGGCGGCAGTCTCGGCGAAGTGATGGCCGAGAAGATCATTAAAATCATGGAATACGCACTTAAGAACGGGATGCCGCTAATCGGTATCAGTGATTCTGGTGGCGCTCGAATTCAAGAAGGCGTATCTGCACTAAGCGGATATGGCCGCATCTTTAGATTAAATACCCGTTCATCTGGAGTAATTCCACAAATTTCTTTAATTCTTGGACCATGTGCAGGAGGTGCCGCTTATTCACCTGCTCTTACCGATTTCACAGTGATGGTCAATGAGACCTCGCATATGTTTATTACCGGGCCAGATGTTATTAAAACGGTTACTGGCGAAGAAGTCGGAATGGAAGAACTTGGTGGCGCCCATACGCATAACACCAAGACTGGTAATTCCCATTATCTAGCCCAAAATGAAGATGATGCAATTGATTATGTAAAAGCTTTGCTCTCGTATTTGCCAAGTAACAATATGGATGGTGCGCCACATTTACCCGCGACTGAAAGTTTAGACAAGAAACTAACTGATAACGCTTTGGATACTTTGATTCCAGATAGTCCTAATCAGCCATACGACATGAAAGTTCTTATTCATGCGCTACTCGATGAAGGTGAATTCCTAGAAGTGCACTCGTTGTACGCACCAAATATTGTGGTTGGCTTTGGGCGCATTGAAGGCGAATCTGTTGGCATCATCGCTAATCAACCGCAGCAACTAGCCGGAACCTTAGATATAAATTCCAGTGAAAAAGCGGCGCGATTCTTACGCTTCTGCGATGCTTTTAATATTCCAATACTTACCCTCGTTGATGTTCCTGGCTTCCTACCTGGCACTGAACAAGAGTGGAATGGCATTATTCGTCGTGGCGCAAAGTTGCTCTATGCATATGCTGAAGCATCAGTGCCGCTCGTAACTTTAATTACCCGAAAAGCATACGGTGGTGCTTTCATTGTGATGGGTTCTAAATATATTGGTGCTGATATCAATTTAGCTTGGCCAAGTGCTGAAATTGCCGTAATGGGCGCTCAAGGTGCTGTAAATATTCTTTATCGCAGCGAACTAAAAGATGCGAAGGACCCTGAAGCTAAACGCGCTGAATTAATTGATGAGTACAACGAAACTTTAGCCAATCCATATTTGGCAGCCGAGCGTGGTTATATCGATGCGGTAATCGAGCCTAACCAAACGCGTGCATACATCACTAAATCATTCCGCTCGCTAAAGACCAAGCGCGACGCTCTACCACCACGCAAACATGGAAATATTCCGCTCTAATGGGAACTTCAAAAGTTAATTTCACAGTTACCGCAGGCCATCCCACATTAGATGAGCTCGCTGCAATTGAACTTGCTCTGGCAAATCATAAGCGCGAAGAATT
This sequence comes from Candidatus Nanopelagicaceae bacterium, assembly GCA_965267915.1. Lineage (GTDB taxonomy): Bacteria > Actinomycetota > Actinomycetes > Nanopelagicales > Nanopelagicaceae > Planktophila. Next base: position 1,054,895 of record OZ254153.1, read on the forward strand.
AAAACCAGTAGTAAAACGGAGCGTTTGGGCGGCTCCAATTCTGCGAACACCACTTCCGCAACAGATTAAATTTGGGTCAGGGCGTAATTTCTAAAATGACGAGATTGATTTTGGCTTCCGCTTCGACTTCACGCAAACGCTTACTAGAGTCGGCTGGATTAAAGCCAGAGATTATCGTGAGCCATGTTGATGAAGAGACTGAGTTTTTCAACTCTATGTCCCCTGCCGATATGGTTATTGCACTAGCAATTACTAAAGCTCACACTGTGCGCGAACAAATCTCTGGTGATGCCGTGATCATCGCGTGTGATTCCACCTTTGAATTTGATGGTATTTCTCTAGGAAAGCCAGGTACGCCAGATGTGGCAACTGAGCGAGCAAGTCGAGTTCGCGGAAACTCAGGTTACTTGCACACCGGACATTGCATAATTGATACCAGCAAAGATCGCGAAATTTCTGATCGCATTACCACCAAGGTCACCTTTGCAGATATGAGTGATCTTGAGATTGCGGATTATGTTTCAACTGGCGAGCCACTGCATGTAGCGGGCGGCTTTACTCTCGATGGTTTTAGTTCCCCATTTATTCCAAGCATTGAAGGCGACTACACAAATGTAGTTGGCATCTCAATGCCATTTCTTCGAGCAGCCATGACCGAGCTCGGTTACACCTGGCCGCAAGTCAAGGAGCTTGGATGAAACGGGTATTAATTGCTAACCGTGGTGAAATTGCAGTACGTATTATTCGTGCCTGCGCCGATCATGGCATCGCTAGCGTTGCGGTTTATTCTGAGACAGATCGCGATTCAATGCATGCCCAGATGGCAGATTCTGCTTATTCACTCAACGGAACAACTGCGGCACAAACTTATTTAAATATCGAAAAACTAATTTCTGTCGCAAAACAATCCGGGGCCGATGCAGTGCACCCTGGCTATGGTTTTCTTTCCGAGAATGCTAACTTCGCCCAAGCCGTAATTGATGCTGGATTAATTTGGATTGGTCCCCCACCTGCTGCCATTAAGGCACTTGGCGATAAAGTTTCAGCCCGAAAAATTGCGGCGAAAGCTGGTGCTCCTTTAGTTGCTGGTACACCTGACCCAGTTGATACCTCAGACGAGATTATCGCTTTTGCGAAAGAGCACGGTCTTCCAGTTGCAATTAAAGCTGCACATGGTGGTGGTGGCCGTGGTTTAAAAATTGCTTTCACTATGGAAGAAATTCCTGAGGCTTTTGCATCTGCAGTGCGTGAAGCTATAGCTGGCTTTGGGCGTGGCGAATGTTTTGTTGAGCGCTACTTAGATAAACCCCGACATGTCGAAACCCAGGTATTGGTCGATAAATTCGGTAACTCAGCGGTAATTAGTACCAGAGATTGTTCGCTACAGCGCCGACATCAAAAATTAGTTGAAGAAGCCCCAGCACCATTTCTTACTGAGGCGCAAAACCAAGAGCTTTACCGAGCATCTAAAGCAATTATGAAAGAAGCTGGCTACGTTGGCGCCGGTACCTGCGAGTTCCTGGTCGGCGTTGACGGAACAATATCTTTTCTAGAAGTTAACACCCGCTTGCAAGTGGAGCATCCGGTTAGTGAAGAAGTAACTGGCATCGATTTAGTGCGTGAACAATTCCGCATCGCCATGGGTGAAGAACTCGGATACGACGATCCAATTGTTCGCGGCCATTCACTGGAATTTAGAATTAATGGTGAAGATCCTGGTCGCTCGTTCTTGCCTGCACCTGGCCGTATTACCGAAATGTCATTGCCGACTGGTCCTGGCGTTCGAGTTGATACTGGCTTTAGAAGTGGCGACTCAATAACAGGAAATTTCGATTCATTGCTAGCAAAGTTAATTGTCACTGGCGCAACTCGTGAAGAAGCAATTACTCGTGCTCGCCGCGCTATCGCCGAATTCAAGATTGAAGGCATGGCTACTGCTCTCCCATTCCATAAAGCGATATTGGAAGATTCCGCATTCACTAAAGAATTTAAGGTTTACACGAGTTACATAGAAAAAGAATTCAAAAATGAAATTCCAGAGTTCAAAATTCTTCCTCTGGAAGCGCAAACCAAGGCGGCAGCTGATCACTTAGTTGCTGAAATTAATGGCAAGCGATTTGAGATTTTGGTGCATGCGCCTGAACCGGTAGTGAAACGACATCGTGCCAAAGATGCTCTAGCTGGAGGCGCTGGTGGTGTTGGTTTAACTAGCCCGATGCAAGGAACTGTTGTAAAGATCGCAGTCGAGCAAGGCCAAAGCGTCGAAAAAGGTGACTTGGTTATCGTGCTCGAAGCCATGAAGATGGAACAGCCGTTGATGGCGCATAGATCTGGCGTGATCTCTAACTTAAGCGCAGTAATTGGCGAAACTGTTACGAGCGGTACCGTGCTCTGTGACATTATTGAGGCATGAGCCAACCATTACTTATTGCCGAATCCGCTGCTGCCGAAATTGCTAAGCGGTCCGGTGTCCCCGCCCACGATGTAGCACTTGTAATGGGCTCGGGTTGGGTCAGTGCAACCGACGCACTTGGCACCCCAAAGTTCGAGTGCGACGCACATGAGTTGCCCGGCTTTTTACCACCAGCTGTTGAGGGTCATTCCGGAAAAGTTCGTTCTTACGAAATCGTAGAAAATGGCAAAACTGTTCGGGTTTTAGTTTTCTTAGGTCGTACCCACTTATACGAAGGTAAGGGTATGGAGCCAGTTGTGCATGGAGTGCGTACTGCCGTTAAGGCCGGCTGCAAAGTTGTAGTGCTAACAAATGCTTGTGGTGGCATCAATACCAACTATCAAGTTGGTCAGCCGGTGCTAATTCGTGATCACATCTCATTGACTGCAGCTTCACCACTCGAAGGTGCAAACTTCGTAGATCTAACGGACCTTTACAGTAAGCGAATTCGCGCAATCGTTAAAGCTGAAGATGAGTCACTAGCCGAAGGCGTTTATGTACATTGGCGCGGCCCAACTTATGAAACGCCAGCTGAAATTTTAATGATGCGCACAATGGGGGCTGATCTAGTTGGCATGTCTACCGTTCCCGAAGCAATTGCGGCTCACGCACTTGGTGCTGAAGTTCTAGGTATCTCATTAGTGACTAATGCGGCAGCTGGCGTAACTGGTGAAAAGCTAAATCATGAGGAAGTTATCGCGGCGGGCAAGGCAGCTGCTGATCGCATGGGCAAGTTACTCAAAAACGTTATTCCAAAGTTAATTTAATTCAGTTAGCCTAAGGTATGGACCAAAATTTAGTTGCCGAAGTTTCTGCTTGGATTGCCGATGATCCAGATCCAAAAACTGCCGCACAATTGCAATCACTTTTAGATAGCAGCAACGAATCCGAACTACGCAAATATTTCAACGGCTTCTTGCAATTTGGTACTGCTGGCTTACGCGGTCCAATTGGCCCCGGTCCATCATGTATGAATAATGCCGTTGTTGGTCGCACAGCAGCCGGCTTAGTTGCCTATATGAAAGAACGTGGATTAACTAGCGTCGTTATTGGTCGCGATGCCCGACACGGTTCTGAGGATTTCACACAAACTAGCGCTGAGATTTTCAGTGGCGCCGGAATGCAGGTTTATGTCTTACCTCGACCATTGCCAACGCCAGTTTTAGCTTATGCAGTCAATGAACTAGGCGTCGATGTCGGTGTCATGGTTACAGCTAGCCATAACCCTCCCCAGGATAATGGTTATAAAGTTTATTTAGGCGGCACAGTTGATGGCATTGAATATCGTGGCAGCCAAATTATTACACCCACTGATAAATCAATCTCAGCACAAATTGACGCGATCACCTCTTTAAAGTCGCAACCTCGTGGTGCTAACTGGGAAGTTCTAAGCGAAGAGATTGTTCATAAATACACAACCCGCACAGCGCTAATGGGCCCAAGACCAGCTGATATTAAAATTGTTTACACCGCAATGCATGGTGTTGGCACAAAAACGCTGCAGCAAGTTTTTCATAAAGCTGGGTTTGCATCGCTAATTTTAGTTGATGCCCAAGCCGAACCAGATCCTGATTTTCCAACTGTGGCATTTCCAAATCCCGAAGAACCCGGGGCGATCGATCTCGCATTAGAAACTGCCAAAGCTTTTAACGCCGATATCGTAATAGCTAATGACCCTGATGCCGATCGTTGTGCAGCTGCGGTAAATGATCCCAAAGTTGGCTGGCGCATGCTGCGCGGTGATGAATTAGGCGTGATCTTAGGTGAATCAATTGCTCGAAATACCAGCTACGGAATATTAGCTAACTCAATAGTTTCATCTTCGATCTTGAGTAAGGTTGCAAAGCACTACAACTTAGATTTCAAGGAAACGCTAACTGGCTTTAAATATTTAGCTAAAATTCCTAACTTAACTTTTGGCTATGAAGAGGCGCTTGGTTATTGCGTAGATGCGCAAACTGTTAATGATAAGGATGGCTTATCTGCGGCATTGATGTTGGCTCAAATTGCGGTCGATTTAAAAGCAGAGAATAAAACTGTGCTTGATTTACTCAATGAAGTTTGGGCACGACACGGCTTCCATGGCACCGAACAAATTTCAATTCGTGTTAATTCAATTAGCGATGTGAGCAAATTGATGGGAGGCTTACGAACTAATCCGCCAACTGCAATAGCTGGCCGCGCTGTTGAAAGTATTGATGATTTAGAAAAGCCAACTAATGATTTACCGCCAACTGATGGTTTACGAATCTGGCTAGCTGGCGGCATCCGCATCATTATTCGCCCAAGTGGCACTGAAGCGAAGATGAAGTGCTACGTCGAAGTTATCGCTCCAGATTCGGCCAGTGCCCAAATCGTCCTTGATGAACTAAGATCGCCTTTGAAAGCGTTACTCACACTTAATTAGCTATCGAAAGGCGGGTCAGATGAAGTTCTATGGCCTAATCGATGGCAGTGATGCATCGCTACGCAATTACCTAAAGCAACTTCCAGGCGTTGACCAAGTTGGCGCTGATGCTCGGGCCACTATGTTGGCCACTCGCAGCATTAAGACAACCAGCAAAGCTTGGGCAATAGATACTGCAATCTCTATGGTTGATTTAACAACCCTTGAAGGTGCTGACACCCCAGGCAAAGTGCAGGCGCTTTGTTCGAAAGCTTTCCGCCCAGATCCAACTGATGCCTCAGTGCCACATGTTGGCGCTGTCTGTGTTTACAACGATATGGTCGGGGTCGCTCGCCAACATTTAGATGCGATTGGCGCGAAAGATCTTCCGGTTGCCGCTGTATCAACTGCATTCCCATCAGGTCGAGCTTCAATGGCAGTTAAATTACAAGATACCGAAGACGCTATTGCGGCCGGTGCCGCTGAAATCGATATGGTGATCGATCGAGGCGCTTTCTTAAGTGGCAAATACATTGAAGTTTTTGAAGAGATTGTTGCGATCCGCGAAGTTTGTGGTGAGCGAGCACACTTAAAAGTTATTCTGGAAACGGGCGAATTAGTTACATATGACAATGTGCGCAAAGCCTCTTATTTAGCGATGCTGGCCGGCGCTGATTTCATTAAAACTTCAACTGGAAAAGTTGCCCCCGCTGCTACCCCACCAGTTGTACTTGTGATGCTCGAAGCAGTCCGTGATTTCTACGATTTAACTAAAGTACGCATTGGCGTAAAGCCAGCTGGCGGAATACGAACTACCAAAGATGCCATAAAGCAGTTGGTGTTAGTCAATGAAACCGCTGGCCCAGAATGGCTCAACCCATCACTATTTCGCATTGGTGCCAGCGCCCTGCTAAACGATTTACTTTTACAACGCATGAAAATGTCCGATGGCTATTACGCTAGCCCTAACTATGTAACGATCGACTAACGAGGCCAATCAAGATGAACTTCGAATACGCAGCTGCTCCCGAATCGCGCTCGGTAGTTAAGATCGAGCCAGTTTACGGACACTTCATCAATGGCAAGTGGGTTAATGGTTCATCGCACTTCAATTCAATTAACCCAGCAACCGAAGAAGTGCTCAGCAGCATTGCTCTTGGCACTTCAGCAGATGTTGATGCTGCTGTAAAAGCAGCACGAAACGCCTTCGAGAAGAGCTGGTCTAAGTTATCGGGTCGCGAACGTGGCAAGTATTTATTCCGTATCGCTCGCATTATGCAAGAGCGTGCCCGTGAATTTGCCGTACTTGAAACTTTAGATAATGGAAAACCAATCCGCGAATCACGTGATGTTGATGTACCGCTAGCAGCTGCACATTTCTTCTATCACGCAGGTTGGGCTGACAAACTTGAATATGCTGGCATCGAAACTACAACTGCTCCACATGGCGTAGTTGGTCAGATCATTCCCTGGAACTTTCCACTTTTAATGTTAGCTTGGAAAGTAGCGCCTGCACTTGCAACTGGTAACACAGTTGTCTTGAAACCAGCAGAGACCACTTCACTAACCGCACTTTTATTTGCGCAAGTTTGCCAGCAAGCCGGATTACCTGATGGCGTAGTTAACATTGTTACTGGCGATGGCAGTACAGGTTCTGCAATTGTTAATCACCCTGGTATCGACAAGATTGCATTTACTGGTTCAACTGAAGTTGGAAAATTAATTGCTCGCGCAGTGGCGCCAACTAATAAGTCTTTAACTCTCGAACTTGGTGGCAAAGGCGCCAATATCGTCTTTGGTGATGCCGCAATCGATGAGACCGTTGAGGGAATTGTTAATGGCATTTTCTTTAACCAAGGCCATGTCTGTTGCGCTGGTTCACGGCTAATTCTGCAAGAGAGCATTGCTGATGAAGTTCTCGAGAAGCTAAAGCGCCGCATGGATAAAATCCGCGTTGGCGACCCCCTTGATAAAAATACTGATCTTGGTGCGATTAACTCAGCTGAGCAATTGGCAAAGATCCGTGAGCTAACGGCTGCCGGCGAAGCTGAAGGTGCTGGTCGCTGGAGCACTAATTGCACAATGCCCGATAAAGGTTTCTGGTTTGCGCCGACAATTTTTACTGGAGTAACTCAAGCCCACCGCATAGCGCGAGAAGAAATTTTTGGGCCAGTACTTTCAGTATTAACTTTCCGCACCCCTGCAGAGGCCATTGAAAAGGCCAATAACACCCCATTTGGGCTCTCAGCAGGCATCTGGAGCGAGAAAGGTTCAAATATTCTCTGGGCTACTCAACAACTCCGGGCTGGAGTTATCTGGGCTAATACCTTTAATAAGTTTGATCCTGCTAGCCCATTTGGTGGTTATAAAGAATCTGGCTGGGGTCGCGAAGGTGGTCGACACGGCCTTAGCGCTTACTTGAAAGGATCTGCAAAATGAGCGGACGCCTAGAAGTTATGAAAACTTATAAGTTATATATCAATGGCGCATTTCCGCGTACTGAATCTGGTCGCTCATATGAGATCACTGGTAAAAAAGGTGAGTTCTTAGCTAATGCTTGCTTGGCATCTCGTAAAGACTTGCGCGATGCAGTTGTTGCGGCACGCGCTGCTCAACCTGGCTGGGCAAAAGCAACTGCATTTAACCGTGGACAAATTATGTATCGCATTGCTGAAATGCTCGAAGGTCGCAGCGATCAATTTGCGCAAGAAATTTCTTTACAGACTGGAGTATCAGCTAAAGAATCCTTGCAAGAAGTTAGTGATGCGGTTGATCTATTGGTTTGGTATGCGGGTTGGAGTGACAAGTTGCCATCCCTGGCTGGTTCAACGAATCCAGTGTCCGGTCCCTTTTACAACTTCACAGTTCCAGAAGCACTAGGTGTCGTAGGCATCATCGCAACGATTGATCGACCACTACTTGGTTTAGTCGAAGCCATCGCGCCAGTACTAGTTTCTGGAAACACAGCTGTTGTGTTGGCTTCAAGTACTTCTCCCCTATCGGCAATAAGTTTCGCTGAAGTTTTAGCAACTAGCGATCTGCCTAATGGCGTTCTAAATATTCTTTCGGGTCAACAAAGCGAGTTAGCACCTTGGTTTGCTTCGCACATGGATATCGATGGCCTAGATATATCTGGACTACCAGAAGCTGACCGGGCTGCCGTAAAGGAAGCTGGCGTAGAGAACTTAAAGCGAATCTCAACGTTTACAAAAGCGGCCGAACCTGGTCGAATTTTGGCTTTCCTGGAAGCCAAAACTGTATGGCACCCGATCGGAAATTAGTTATTCGGCTGAGATAGCTAAATACGCTGGTTTAACTACCTTTTCAATTATCGCTAAGCGCTCTTCGAAGGGGATAAACGCGCTCTTTAAGGCGTTGATAGTTACACGCTGCAGATCTAGAAAATTCCAATCAAATGCATTTACTAACTCGTTCATTTCATGAGTCATGGAAGTATCGCTCATTAATCGGTTGTCAGTATTTACGGTTACTCGAAAACGTAATTTAACTAATGCCCCAATTGGATGTTCTTTAATTGAGGCGGCCGCGCCAGTTTGTAAGTTAGAGGTTGGGCACATTTCAAGTGGAACTCGGCGATCACGCACATAGGAAGCTAAGCGACCTAATTTAGCTTCACCACTCGAGAAATCAACATCATCAATAATTCGAACTCCATGACCAAGACGCTCAGCACCGCAAAGTTGGATAGCTTCCCAAATCGAAGGAAGTCCGTATGCCTCACCGGCATGAATTGTGAAGTGGGCATTTTCGCCACGTAAGTATTCAAATGTTTCTAGTTGATCACTTGGTGGGAATCCATCTTCCGGGCCAGCGATATCAAAGCCAACTACTCCTTGATCGCGATACTTAACAACTAATTCAGCCACTTCTTGGGACCTTTTGTTTTGACGCATTCCGCAAAGCAGCGAAACAACACGAATCTGGAAACCTTCAGCTTTGGCATCTGCTTCGCCCAATCGATAACCCTCTAGCGTGGCTTCGATCACTTGTGAAAGAGATAAACCTTTTTCCACAAATAGTTCAGGAGCGCCACGAACTTCAGCATAGACAACACCATCGCGCGCTAAATCAATTGCGCATTCGCGAGCAACGCGAACAATATCTTCGCGACGTTGCATCACAGCGATTGTGTGACCAAAAGTTTCCAAATAACGAACTAAAGAACCTGAATCGCAAGATTCGCGGAACCAAATTGCTAACTCAGCAGCATCTTTCGTCGGAAGTGCTTCGTAGCCAATCTCATTTGCGATATCGATTATTGTTTGTGGGCGTAGGCCACCATCTAAGTGATCGTGCAATAATGCTTTAGGCAGCCGTTTTACTTGCTCCGGGGTTGGGCGCTTTAATAAGTCACTCATGCTTGAATCCGCTCTAGTACTAAGGGCAGTCGATCAACGATGCCGCCTTCAACAATTATGACAGCCCCTTCTAGAACCTCTAGCGCGCGCTCAAAACGAGCTGGTTCATCGGTAAACAACGTCATAATTGGGGCGCCTTGCTTTACGTAATCCCCTGGCTTGGCATGTAATTCAACGCCGGCACCTGCTTGTACCTTTTCACCTTGGCGCGAGCGCCCAGCACCAAGGCGCCACGCAGCAACGCCAACTTTCATCGCATCCATTGCAGTCATGGTGCCGCTATTAGTGGCAAAAATCTGATGGCTCTCTTTTGCAACCGGTAGAGCTGCATCCGGATCTCCACCTTGCGCACTAATCATTCGACGCCAATGATCCATGGCGCTGCCATCACGTAAAGCATCTGCTGGATCTTTACCGACGATGCCAGCCGCATCAATCATTTCGCGAGCCAACAAAATAGTTAGCTCAACAATATCGGCAGGGCCGCCACCTGCTAGCACTTCAACTGATTCACGAACTTCAAGCGCGTTACCAGCAGTTAGGCCAAGCGGGACATCCATTGCAGTTACTAGTGCGCGAGTTTTTACACCAGCAGCGGTTCCAAGTGCGACCATAGTGCGAGCAAGTTCGCCAGCTTTCTTTGGATCACTCATAAATGCACCACTGCCAGTTTTAACATCTAGCACTAGTGCTGAGGTGCCTTCAGCAATTTTCTTACTCATGATTGATGATGCAATTAGCGGGATAGCTTCGACCGTGGCTGTTACATCGCGCAGTGCATAAAGTTTCTTATCTGCTGGCGCCAGGCCCGCACCTGCTGCACAAATCACAGCACCGCAATCTTGTAATACTTTTAGCATTTCATCATTGCTTAATTCTGCGCGCCAGCCAGGAATTGATTCGAGTTTATCTAGCGTTCCCCCGGTATGCCCCAGCCCACGACCAGATAATTGCGGTACCGCTCCACCACATGCTGCAACCAGCGGTGCTAAAGGTAAAGTTATTTTGTCGCCAACGCCGCCGGTTGAATGTTTATCTGCAGTTGGACGATCTAATTTTGACCAATTCATTCGCTCGCCACTATTTATCATGGCGTTTGTCCAACGAGTTATTTCTCGAGTGTTCATGCCATTTAACAGAATCGCCATAAGCAGCGCCGACATTTGTTCATCTGCTACAACCCCGCGGGTATATGCCGAAACGACCCAATCAATCTGAGTATCGGTTAATTCATTACGATCACGCTTGGCTGAAATGATTTCAACGGCAGCAAAAGGTTCAATCAAGGCGTTTTTCCATCTCTTCTGGGCCAAAAGCCCAAGGTAATAATTCAGCCAGTGGCTTGATGCCTTGGTCAGTCATCATCGCCAATTTACTTCCACCGTGTTCTTGCAATAACTGACGACAACGACCACATGGCATTAAGTAATTCTTATTTAAGTCTACGCAAATGAATGCGACTAGTCGTCCGCCACCAGAGAGGATTAAATTTGAGACCAGGCCACATTCTGCACAAAGGGTTAAGCCATAGGAAGCATTCTCAACATTGCACCCAGAAATTATGCGCCCATCATCTACTAGTGCTGCTACGCCAACGGGAAACTTGGAATACGGTGCATAAGCAGTCTCCATTGCAGCAATAGCTGTTTTTTCGAGTAGTTGCCAGTCGATCTCAGGCATTAATGAGAACCCCCACGTTGATATGGAATTCCATCAGCTGCTGGTGCTCGCACTCGACCAACGAAACCAGAGACGGCGATGATGGTGGCAATGTACGGAACCATCATCATAAATGCCGATGGAATTGGAGTTCCAGCAATTGAAAGCACGCTTCGCAATTGATCAGCAAAACCAAATACCAACGCTGCGGATAAAGCGCCGAGTGGAGTCCAGCGACCGAAAATAAGAGCGGCTAGAGCAATAAAGCCCATTCCTGCGGTCATCTCGCGGCTAAATGAACCAACTGACCCGACGGTGAAGTAAGCACCTCCGAAACCAGCAATTGCACCTGCAATTAAAACATTGCGGAAGCGAACTTTGTTAACATCGATGCCAACGCTCTCAGCCGCAACTGGAAGTTCGCCGACTGAACGCATACGTAGTCCCCACTTGCTTTTAAAGAGCGCTATCTGGGTCACCACAATAATTACATAAAGGAGATAGATGATGATTGTCTGTGAGAAGAACATTGGACCGATAATTGGCAACTTTGAAAGTACTGGAATATTTATTGGTTGCAGAATTGGCGAGCTATTCCATTTATCGGCATCTTCACGTAAGAAGCGTTGCGCTGCAAAGCTAGTTAAACCAATGATTAACACGTTGATCACGAATCCTAAGATCACTTGATCAATGCGATATTTAATGGCGAATACAGCTAAAAGCAATGAAATTAGCGCTCCAGCAAAAGGTCCTACCAATAATCCGTACCAAGCATTCTGAAATAGGCTACCTACAACTCCGGCGACAAAAGCGCTACCGAGTAATTGACCTTCGATCGCGATATTAATTACACCTGAACGCTCACAAACTAATCCAGCCAGCGAACCGTAAATAAGTGGTACCGCCAGAATTAGTCCGCCTTGTAGTAGACCAGTAAATGGTACGAAGTCACCGGCAGATGCCCAGCACAGAAATGCCATAAAGAGACCAATAGAAAAACCAAAAATTGCAATTCCGTGTTTCTTGCCTTGGCGAAATAAATAATATGCCAGCGCTGTGAAAAGGATGGAAAGTGCCGAGAAGAAATACGCACCGACCCGAGAATCAATTACCCACTGCTGGATAAGCACCCATTCCTTATCTAAAACGAAGCTGTACGTTACATCGCCACTAACTTTTGGCAAGTAGGCGAAAACCACAATTGAGAAAATGCTGGCAACGGCCATGGAATAAATGCCATTGAGTTTGCGCTTAGCTTCGCGGGAGATAGTTGATTTACTCGCCATTACCCGTTCCATCCCTTAGAAGCCATTGCTGACGCCTCTTGTAGATTTCGCAATCTAAAGATGCGCTTAACTAAATCAGGGGCTGCGATAAAGAGCACTACTAACGCTTGAATAACCAGAACGATTTCTACAGGTACGCCCACGTTTGCCTGCATAGTTTGTCCACCTACGCGCAGCCCAGCAAATAAGAAGGATGCTAGAACAACGCCAAGTGGAGTACCGCGACCAAGTAACGCCACGGTGATCGCATCGAAACCAAAGGATGCCGCAACTGTGTCAGTTAATTCATATTGATTTCCTAAAGTATGAATTGCACCGCCCATTCCAGCTAGCGCACCTGAAATGGCCATAGTCGCGATCATGGCTGCTGACACTGAGATGCCGGCAGTTCGTGCGGCACTCGAGTTAGCGCCAACAGCGCGGAACCTAAAACCAATAATGCTGCGATTTAGTAACCACCAGATAAAGACAGCTGCTGCCAGAGCAATAAAGATGCCGATATTTACCCGGTAATCAACGCCGAATAGACCCGGCAGCATGGCGCTCTCTTTTACCGGTGGCGCAATCGGATCTAGACGCCCTGGACGCAAGAAATATTTGGTGCTTAAGATAAATAATAAGAATTTTGCTGCGATGTAATTAAGCATGATGGTCACGATTACTTCATGGGCACCAGTTTTTGCCTTAAGCAAACCAACAATACCGCCCCACAGCGCTGCCAAAATAACACCCACAATGGTGGCCACCAGAATATGCATCACCATCGGCATTTCATATTTAAAGCCAATGTACGAGGCGCCGATGGCACCGAAAATAAATTGACCTTGAGCGCCAATATTAAAAAGACCTGATTTAAATGCCAACGCGACTGAAAGACCACACAGAATCAGCGGCGCAGTCGAAACCAAAGTTTCACTCAATGGATAGAAACCGGCCACAAAGCTTTTACCTTCAGCCAAATTAGGGTCGTAGATAGCCCCTTGAAATAAAGCTAGATAGGCATTTCCGACTGTGCTACCAAGAATCTTTAGAAATTCAATCGGTGATGAAATCTTAGCTAATACTTTATTGTCGGTAAAACCAATTACTAGACCGCCTACAAAAAGAGCCAATAGAAACGCAAAAAACGGCAACAAAGTTTTATCAAGAATTTTCTTAATCACGCAGCACCACCTTTTACGTTAGCCGGATGTATGCCCGCCATATATAGACCAACTTCTTCGCGTGAAGCAGTTGCCGGAACTATCGCGATAATTTCGCCCCGATACATAATCGCGATGCGATCGGCTAATGCAAAGACTTCATCGAGCTCGGTACTAAACAAAAGTACGGCTCGCCCTGCGTCACGTTCTGAAATTAGTCTTTGGTGAACGAATTCAATTGATCCAACATCTAGGCCACGTGTTGGTTGGCAGACCACCACTAGTTCGACGGGGCGCGAAAGTTCACGAGCCAGAACAACTTTCTGCTTATTTCCACCTGATAGAGATGACGCTAGATCACTTGCACTTTGAGCACGGATATCAAATTCTTTAATGCGCTCGAGTGCTACCTGCTGCGCCATAGCAGGTTTGTAGAAAATTCCCTTGGAATAAGGTGCCTCGCTATGAGTATCTAAAATTAAATTTTCGGTAATTGAAAATGATGAAATCAAGCCATCGAGCTCACGTGATTCAGGTACGTAGGCTATGCCAGCCTTAAGGCACTGATCAACGCTGCGACCAATCAGCTCATTACCTGATAATTGAATAGAGCCTGTTAAATGATCGCGTAATCCAACAATCGCCTCGGCTAACTCACTCTGGCCATTTCCCTGAACGCCAGCGACAGCAACAACTTCACCAGCTGAAACAGTAAAATTGATCTTGCTTGCTAAAGCCCGACCGGTTGGATCTAAAACACTCAAATTCGTCATTTCCAGAATCGTCTTGCCTGGTTCACTTTTCGATTTATTGACCGTTAAGTCAACTGGTCGCCCAACCATTAGCGATGCCATCTCTTCTTGGCTAGCCGAAGGTTGAACTGTGCCCACAACCTTGCCGCGACGAATTACTGAAATCCGATCAGCAACTGCTTTTACTTCACGTAATTTGTGGGTGATAAAAACTATCGAACGGCCAGAATCACGGAGCTTCTTCATATTTGTCAACAGCTCATCGGTTTCTTGTGGTGTTAACACTGCTGTTGGCTCATCGAGAATAAGTATCTTCGAGTTATAAATAAGAGCTCGAATAATTTCAACTCTCTGTTGGATGCCAACAGGTAGATCTTCAATAAGAGCATCTGGATCAACTTCAAAGTTAAATTCTTTAGAGACTCGAACAATTTCTTTACGGGCAGTTTCTAAATCAAGTAAGCCGGCACGATTAGTCTTTTCATGACCCAAGACAATGTTTTCGGCAACTGTAAATACTGGAATCAACATAAAGTGTTGATGCACCATTCCGATACCTGCAGCAAGAGCATCGAGTGGACTCTTAATTTTGATTTCTTGGCCATCGACTAAAATCTGGCCCTTATCTGGTGAGAGCAGACCATAAACAATATTCATCAAGGTCGACTTGCCGGCACCATTCTCGCCCAAGATGGCATGAATCTCGCCTGCTTCGACTTTGAAATTAATATCATCATTAGCAACGAGTGAGCCAAATTGCTTAGTGATTCCGCGTAGCTCCAAAGACATGGCGCAAATCTACGCTATAAAACTATAAAAAAATAGCGGCGCAGTGATTTCTCACTGCGCCGCTATTAACGTTCTTATTGCTTATTCAACCTTAATTGAACCAGCAACAATCTTCTTCTGAACTGCAGCAATTTCCTTAGAAAGTGTTGCAGGAACAGCTGATGCTAAGTCGTGGAATGACGCAAGGCGTGTTCCCTTGTTAGCTAGTGTTCCTTCGTATGCCTTGTTTGTGAATTTTCCGGCATTAACTTCAGCGATTACAGACTGAACTGATTCGCCCAGACCCTTCATAACTGAGGTTAGAAGAACTGAACGGTACTTAGAAGCAGAAACATAACCATCGGTATCAACCCAGATAGTTACTGACTTCTTTCCATCCATTGAGTTCTGAGCAGTTGCTCCACCAAGACCACCAGCAACTGGGAAGATTACATCTGCGCCAGCTTGCTCGAAGTTCTTAGAGATCTGAAGTGCCTTTGCAGTGTTAGCGAAGTCGCCAACGAATTCACCATTCTTGGTATCGCGGTTCCATCCAAGAACGCGAACGCCCTTCTTCTTTACCTGGTTGTAGTAGTAAACGCCTTGTGCGAATCCATCCATGAATGCTGTAACTGTTGGGTATGGTGCTCCACCGTAGGTAGCAACAATGCCCTTAGTTGAGAATGCAGCTGCTGCATAACCAGCTAGGAATGATGATTCTTGAGTTCTGAAAGTCAGACCCTTCACATTTGCTACTGGCTTACATACCCAGTTAGCGTCGCAATCTTGTGCTGAATCATCAACCACTGCGTACTTGATTGATGGGTTTGCCTTTGCTGATGCAACGATTGCACTTGAAATTGCGAAACCAATACCGATGATCACGTTACATTTTTGATCAACAAACTTCTTAATGTTTGGTGCGTAATCTGCACCTGATGCTGCTGGCAAATACTTTACTGTTACATTCTTATTTGACTTAGCAATTGCTGTTGCGCCAGCCCATGAAGCTGCGTTGAATGACTTGTCATCCACGCCGCCAGTGTCTAGTGCCAAGCATGCCTTTGTCTTTGTTGCTGCAGTTGCTGCAGGTACAAGCGCAAGGCTTGCTGCAACAGTGGTAGCCGCAAGAATGGCTACTAGCTTTGACTTCTTCAATTTTCCTCCAAGTTGTATCTAACGGGGGTTATCGCAAGTTTTACTATCTAAGTAAGTACAAAAGTACTGGCCAGATAGCTCCTCTTAGTACAGGCGAGCCTAGTATTAAATTGTCATTTAGCCCAACGAAATTTGAAAGAAATACGCTAAAACTAGGTAACAATCTGAGAAACCCTAGACCAGAACTTTAAAGTTTGGCCGCTATTCGTGAGGAGGAAGCGTTGGCAGCCTTAAGTGCCTGAAGTTTTGGCGACCAAATTGAGAGCTCTATATTGCCGCCAGAAATGCCGTATCGACGGCCATAAATACCTAGTTCGGAATCCAAGATATTCAAAATCTGCTGATCTTTAATGACTGTAGAAGCCAAGTCAAGAATCGCATTATCTACTCGCTTAGATATTGCGGCGAGCAAGTACTTCTTTGTCGAACTGCCAACTGTTAAGTATTGATCAGGCTCGATAGTGATAACACCAACTTCGGCAACGTTTTTCTTCTTGTTGACGTTGTATTTAACTACTTCGCTAAAAATTTCATTATCAGAACCATCAATGGCGATGAAAATAACATCGTTTCCGGCTGCAATTAGCGATTTGGTTTGATCAGCTAAATCCTCGGCTACTTCTTTGATGGTGATTTTTACTTTTTTGTTTACTGAAGTGGCCCCTAAGGTAAAACCAATTTCCAAATCTGTATTCTTAGCTTTTGAAATCACTGCTACTTTCCCGGTTTTTGAAACTCGAGCAGCCGCCGCTCCAGCCAAATAACCAACTTGTTTATCCGCAAAAATCAAAGAAGTTACATTTAAACTCGAAATTGATGCATCGTTTAGAATTGCAAACTGCTGATTTGGAAATTCAATTGCTAATTCTTTGAGTAGCTTTGAATACCCAGAACCTATTACCAGAATTGTTGAGCAGCCTTGAACAATCATTTCACGTATACGAGTGCCACGATCTTCATCGCTACCATCGTTTACATAACCTTCAAAAGTAAAATTCAAAGTTTTCTTGGCTTTTACTAATCCTGCTAAAACTGCATCGTTATACGAGCGATCACCAGGGCCGCCTAAATCGTAAGCAACACATAAATTCACAGGATTTGCGGCGCTTGTAGTAACTGGGGTGAGAAGCGAAGCGGCAAGTGCAAAGCAAAGAAGTAAAGCTTTGCGAATCATTGAACGATGCCTAAATTACGATAAGTCGAATTAATGGTTTCGGTCGCAACTACGCGAGCTTTCTGGGAGCCTTCGTGCAGTATTGAAATCAGGTGACTTTCATCTTGAAGCAACTCAAGGGCTTTGGCTCGAATTGGTCGGAAATACTCAACTACCACCTCGGCGACAGCGGCTTTGAAGTCACCGTAACCTTTGTCAGCAAATTCCGCTTCTAGATCGGCAATAGATTTACCAGATAAGGTCGAATGAATAGTCAATAAATTGCTGATCCCGGGTTTCGCCTTCTCATCGAATCTCACTTCACGTTCTGCATCTGTTGCTGCACTTTTAATCTTCTTAGCATTTGATTCAGGGGTATCCATGATTTCTAAGACGCCAGATGTTGAGCCGGAAGACTTGCTCATTTTTGCAGTTGGATCTTGCAAGTCATAAATCTTGGCGCCAGATTTAAGGATGAAGCCTTCGGGGATTCGGAAAGTGTCACCGAAGCGGGTGTTAAATCTAGTTGCTAAATCTCGAGTTAACTCAATATGTTGTCGTTGATCTTCGCCTACTGGAACTTGATGGGCTTGATACAACAAAATGTCAGCAGCCTGCAACATTGGATAAGTAAATAAACCAACGCGAGCTGAATCAGCTCCACCTTTTGCTGACTTATCTTTAAATTGTGTCATGCGACTTGCTTCGCCAAAACCTGCCATGCACTCCATAATCCAACCCAATTGATTATGTTGCGGAACTTGCGACTGTACAAAAAGGGTAGATTTTTCTGGCGAAATTCCTAGTGCAATAAGTTGGGCTGCAGATGCCAGAGTTCGCTTTCGCAATAATGAAGGATCAATTTCGCCAGAGAGCGCATGCAAATCTACGATGCAATAAAAAGCATCGTTGCCTTCTTGTAATTCAACCCATTGCTTTAGCGCACCGACATAGTTACCTAAGTGAAATGATTCACTAGTAGGTTGAATCCCAGAAAGGATTCTTTTCTGTGCGCTCATAAGGTTTATTCTCGCACGGATCAAGCGTTGCGCGAGATCAAAAGCTGACCAGCCCGCTTGCCTTCCATAGATAAAACGGTGATGCGCAAGCCATTTATGCTGACCACATCATTTTCAACTGGGATTCGGCCAAGAAAATGCATAACGAATCCACTGGCAGTTTCATAAGGCCCTTCAGGTATCTCAATACCTGCCTCGTCAAGAAGCTCTTCGATTGATATCAGACCATCAATCTCGAAATCACCTGTTCGAGCCTCATGTGCGATTTCTTTCTCTTGCTCATCATATTCATCGCGAATGTCACCAATTAGGCACTCAACTAAATCTTCTAAGGTAATGATGCCGTCAGTGCCGCCATACTCATCGAGCACAATTGCAACGTGCTGACCTTGGTTACGCATCTCGGTTAGCGCTGGCAAAATCCCCTTGGTTCCAGGCAAGAACATAATGTTGCGAACAAGTTCTTGGATTTTTCCACCAGGGCTAACCAATGAAGTATCAAGCAAATCGCGAACGTGAATAAAACCGATAACTTCGTCTGAAGATCCACGAACGACTGGATATCGTGAATGTGCTTTATCAATTGCCAAAGCAATTGCTTTGCCAACCGTTAGTGATGCATCCATGAAATCAACTTCGGTGCGAGGAACCATTACTTCGTGAACCTGGCGTTCAGATGCATTAAAAACTTCTTCAACGATATCTCGCTCTTCATCACTTAGTGCGGCATGGCCAGCAACTAGATCAAGTAGCTCCTCTTCAGATATCTGATTACGCGTTTCATTTGGATCGACCCCAAAAGCTCGAACCACAACATCGGTTGACCTTGATAGCAACCAAATAACCGGGCGGAACAACTTTGCAAAGGTATCTATGATCGAAGCAGAACCCATAGCGATATTTTCAGCTCGTGACAGCGCGATTCGTTTTGGGGCTAATTCACCAAAGACCAATGAGAAATAGGCAACCACCAAAGTGATACCGACTAGTGCCAAAATATTGGCAAGTGATTCACTTAGACCGAGGTCTATTAAAACTGGTTCGAGATAAATACTCAGTCGTTCGGCGCCAATTGCGGCTGAGAGAAAACCGCAGAGCGTCACGCCAACTTGGACGGCCGAGAGGAATCGATTGGGATTTTCAGCTAGCAGGGCAACTCGCGCTCCGCGCTTGCTCCTTGTTGCCAGCTGCTTTACCTGGCTATCGCGAAGTGAGATCAGCGCGATTTCGGCAGCGACAAAAAAGCTCCCTAAAACGATAAAAAACGCTACAACGCCAATATCTGTGGCAATCTGGCTAAGCGAGTGGGACTCCATGAGAAGGCTAACTATACGCGCCACATCTGGGCCAGGGGCGGAAGTATTGCTCTTTCCTGCACTCGGTGGGTAGCCTTTGCCCACCGATTACGGCATCCGCCGTGGTCACCTCATCCAACGGATCGTCGGGCACGTACCTGCCCGGATAAGGAAGAAATAAAAATGGCAAATGTTGTATTCGACAAAGCATCACGTATCTACCCAGGCACAACCGTGCCTGCAGTTAACGAACTCGAACTCACTGTTAATGATGGTGAATTTCTAGTTCTAGTTGGTCCTTCAGGTTGCGGTAAATCAACATCACTTCGTATGTTGGCCGGTCTTGAAGAGATCGATGCCGGTCGTATCTTGATCGGTGATCGCGACGTAACAAACGTTGCTCCAAAAGATCGCGATATCGCGATGGTATTCCAGTCATATGCGCTTTACCCACACATGACTGTTGCCGAGAACATGGGCTTCGCGCTAAAGATTGCAGGCAAACCAAAAGAAGAGCGCGAACGTCGTGTAAAAGAAGCGGCAAAGTTGCTCGACCTCGAGCCATACCTAGATCGCAAGCCAAAGGCACTCTCTGGCGGACAACGTCAGCGCGTTGCAATGGGTCGTGCGATTGTTCGCGAACCACAAGTTTTCTTAATGGACGAACCACTTTCAAACCTTGATGCGAAGTTGCGCGTAGCAACACGTACTCAGATTGCGGCTCTTCAACGTCGTTTAGGAATCACAACTGTTTACGTAACACACGACCAAGTTGAAGCTATGACAATGGGTGATCGCGTAGCTGTTCTAAAAGATGGTTTCCTACAACAAGTAGATACCCCACGTAATCTTTACGATAACCCAGCAAATGCATTCGTTGCGGGCTTTATCGGATCTCCTGCCATGAACTTGCTTACTGCTCCTGTATCAGGTGGACAAGCAAAGCTTGGCGGTCTAAGTCTTGATGTTCCAGCAAGTGCTGGTGCAACAATCACCGTTGGTATCCGTCCAGAAGGCTTCATTCCTTCAACAAAGGGCTTTGATGTTCTAGTTGAAGTTGTCGAAGAACTAGGTGCCGATGCATTCGTATACGGAACTCCAGTAGATACTTCAGTGAAGTTTGCTAATGTAACTGAAGAAGGCGCACAAGTAATTGTTCGCTGGGATCCAAAGAATCCACCTAAGCCAGGACAGACAATCACTGTCACTGCTAATCCAGCTGCGGTTCACCTATTTAATGCAACAACAGGTGAGCGCATCTAATACGCATTAAGTTAAAAACCCCGTCGATCTTAATCGGCGGGGTTTTTTAATTGCCTTCTAATCAGGCCATGGCCTTCTTTAAGTTCTCATCAATTGAATTTAAGAACTCTTGTGTAGTTTGGTAAGGAGCATCAGCTGAAATCAAGAGTGACAAGTCTTTAGTCATCTTTCCTTCTTCAACGGTTTCAACACAAACGCGCTCAAGTGTGTCGCAGAACTGAGCAAGCTCGGCATTGTTATCAAGCTTTGCGCGGTGGGCTAAACCACGGGTCCAAGCAAAGATTGAAGCGATTGGGTTAGTTGAAGTTGCTTTGCCCTTTTGGTGATCGCGATAGTGGCGAGTCACTGTGCCGTGAGCAGCTTCTGATTCAACAATTTTTCCATCTGGTGTCATCAATACTGATGTCATCAACCCAAGTGATCCGTAACCTTGCGCGACGGTATCTGACTGAACGTCGCCGTCGTAGTTCTTACATGCCCAGACATAGCCACCTTCCATGCGCAATGACATAGCAACCATGTCATCGATTAGACGGTGCTCATACCAAATACCTGCAGCTTCGAACTTCTCTTTGAATTCGGCTTGGTAGATCTCTTCAAAGATATCTTTAAAGCGACCGTCGTATGCCTTAAGAATCGTGTTCTTAGTTGATAGGTAAACCGGGTACTTGCGAAGTAATCCGTAGTTCAAAGATGCATGCGCAAAGTCGCGGATTGAATCATCAAGGTTATACATACCCATTGCAACGCCTGAAGATTTGAAATCGTAAACTGTGTGCTCAATTGGCGCTGAACCATCTTCTGGAACAAAAGTCATAGTCAGCTTGCCAGCACTTGGCACCTTGAAATCTGTTGCGCGGTATTGATCACCGAAAGCGTGACGGCCAATAACGATTGGCTTGGTCCAGTTTGGTACCAGACGAGGCACGTTGCTGATGATGATTGGTTCGCGGAAAATTACCCCACCGAGAATATTGCGGACTGTTCCGTTTGGAGATTTCCACATCTTCTTTAGGCCGAATTCTTCAACACGAGCTTCATCAGGAGTAATGGTTGCGCACTTGATGCCAACACCATGCTTTTGGATTGCATGTGCTGAATCGATAGTTACCTGATCATCAGTTGCATCGCGATTTTCCATACCCAAGTCGTAGTATTCAAGATTTACATCAAGATAAGGCAGGATCAAGGAATCCTTGATGAACTGCCACATAATGCGAGTCATCTCATCGCCATCTAGTTCGACAACGGTTCCTTCTACTTTAATTTTTGCCATTTAAAGTCGCTCCTTAGAGGGTTTGTACATCGGCTTGTTTTGCACGGACAGCTTCAGCTGCCACCTTTAGGGCAGCAACTTCAGATTCAGTTAAATCGCTTTCAACAACTTTCTTAATACCGGTGCGGCCAATCTCGGCTTCAACGCCTAGATAAACCCCAGAAATTCCATACTCGCCATCAACCCATGCGCAAACTGGCATTACGGCGCCAGAATCTTCGATAACTGCTTTAGCCATACGAGCAGCTGCGGCAGATGGTGCGTAGTAGGCAGAGCCAGTCTTTAGAAGTGCAACAACTTCAGCGCCACCATTACGAGTGCGATCAACTAAAGCGTCGATCTCTTCTTGTGAAAGTAGATCTGAAAGTGGCTTGCCGTCAACTGTGCAACGACTTGGTACTGGAACCATGGTGTCACCATGTGAACCAAGGGTTAGCGTCTTTACAGATGAAACCTTGACGCCTAATTTTTCTGCAACGTTATCGGTAAAGCGCGCTGTGTCTAACATGCCAGCTTGACCAATTACGCGATGTTTTGGGAAACCTGTTGCAAGTTGAGCAAGTGCGGTCATTTCATCAAGTGGATTAGAAACCACGATGATAACTGCGTTTGGTGAATGCTTGGCAATATTTTCAGCAACGCCGCGAACGATGCCGGCGTTAACTCCAATTAGATCCATGCGGCTCATGCCTGGCTTGCGCGGTAGGCCAGCTGTAATTACAACTACATCTGAATTTGCAGTTGCTTCGTAGCCAGCACCGTCTGCTGTTGTAGTTGCGCCAATTATTTTTGTTTCGAAACCTTCGATTGAACGAGATTGGTTCATATCAAGGGCTAAACCTTCTGGCTTGCCTTCGAGAATATCTGTTAGCACTACTGTGTCGAAGATGTTGTATTCAGCTAAGCGCATTGCAGTTGTTGAACCATAGAATCCAGCGCCTACTACTGTGACTTTGCTACCCATTTGCAGTTCTCCTGAAAGTAAGAATTATCTCGAGGTCGAGGTAAATCCTATCGCCCACGCGGAAGTGCTAATGCCAGCATAAATAGGCTTATCGAAATCGCCAACGGTAGATAAAGTTCAATTTTGCGTTGCCCACGCTGCGAAATAGCGAAAAGCCCAGTGCCTAGCGCGATTAAGAGTGATCCAGTTCGCACTAACCCGAGTGCTCCCACCAGTATTCCGGCTGCCACTAAAGAATATGAAGAATAGGAAATTACTCGCATGCTTCGACCACATTAGTAAGCAACATGGCACGAGTCATCGGGCCAACACCTCCTGGCATTGGCGCAACATTGGCGGCTATCTTGAAAACATCCGGGTGAACATCTCCGAGTAAGCCGGCCTCAGTTCGAGAGATACCAACATCTAAAACGGTAGCACCGGGTTTAATCATTTCGGGAGTTAAGAAATGTGCTTTACCAATTGCGGCAATCACAATGTCCGCCTGTTTTACATGTTTAGCTAGATCTTTAGTACCAGTATGTGTAAGCGTGACAGTCGCATTTTCTTCTTTGCGAGAGAGCAATAAACCAAGTGGACGACCCACCGTTAAGCCACGACCAATTACGCAAACTTCGGCCCCAGCAATTTGAATTTCGTAATGACGAAGAAGCGCAACGATCCCGCGCGGAGTACATGGCAATGGCGCGGCATATCCGCTGACTAGTCGACCAAGATTCATTGGGTGCAAACCATCGGCATCTTTAGCTGGATCAATTGCTTCGAGGATTACTTGGGAATTGATACCTGCTGGCATTGGTAACTGGACAATATAGCCAGTGCATTCTTTTGCCGAATTTAAATCTTTAATTGCAGCCATTACATCAGCTTGTGTTGCACTAGCAGGTAGGTCGATGCGGATTGAATTTATGCCAACTTCTTGGCAATCGCGATGTTTACCAGCCACGTATGAATGTGAACCTGGATCATCGCCAACTAAAACTGTGCCTAGCCCTGGTGTGATGCCGCGAGCTTTTAAGACATCGGTTCGGGTGCGCAGATCTGACTTAACAATGGTGGCAAGTGCTTTGCCATCTAAGATCCGCGCTTTATGCATGGGAGAAGTGTCTTGTACTTGTGAAGAACATTGCAACATTGGCTGCTTTTGCTGCGGCGATAACCTCTTCATCGCGCACACTTCCACCAGGTTGAACCACTGCGATTACGCCAGCAGCTAGCAATATCTGTAAGCCATCAGCAAATGGGAAAAAAGCATCACTTGCTGCTACCGACCCAGCAACTCGATCACCAGCGCGATCTACCGCAAGCTTGGCCGAATCAACTCGGTTTACTTGGCCCATACCGATACCTACTGCAGCACTATCTTTTGCAAGCAAGATGGCATTGCTCTTTACCGCGCGCACTGATCGCCATGCAAATTCCAAATCCTGCAAAGTTTGCGCACTTACTGAGTCGCCAGAAACCTGTACCCAGTTCGCTGCGCTATCACCTGTGGCATCAATCAAATCGCTTTCTTGCAACAGCGCGCCACCAGATACAGGGCGCAATTCGAGTTTATTGATTTTCATTACGTCACATTGCAAAATTCGAATAGAGGGTTTCTTCATCAACACTTCAAGAGCATCTGCATCGAACGCGGGCGCAATCAATACTTCAGTAAAAATCTTGGACAGTGGTTCGGCCATTGCTAAATCTACTTTGCGATTAGCGGCAACTACTCCCCCGAATGCCGATACCGGATCACACTCATGTGCCTTCAAATACGCATCTGAAATATTAGAACCGGTAGCAATTCCGCAGGGATTGGCATGCTTAATAATTGCAACGGCTGGATCAGCATGATCTAGTGCTGCTCGCCAAGCGGCATCGGCGTCGGTGTAATTATTGAAAGACATCTCTTTGCCGTGTAGTTGCTTGGCACCAACTATCCCAGACCCAGAAGATTTATAGATAGCAGCGCTTTGATGTGGGTTCTCGCCATAACGCAAAGTGTTTTCTTGCTTGAATATATTTCCGAACCAAGTTGGAAGATTTGCAGCTTGGCTTTGCTCTCCGAGCCAATTGGCAATCGTTAAGTCATATTCAGCCGTTGTTCTAAAGACTTCTAGAGCTAGCTGTTGGCGCTCCTCGTTGGTGAAACCACCTGCAGACAGCGCGCTTAACAATTGGTCATACTGCGAGGTTTGGCTGATTACCGCTACTGAGCCATGATTCTTGGCAGCGCCTCGCAACATGGAAGGTCCGCCAATATCAATCTGCTCAATAGCTTCGGCAAAAGTGGCCCCAGCTGCAATAGTTGCGGCAAATGGATAAAGGTTAATCACCACTAAATCAAAAGGTGCAATATCTAATTCTGCAATTGCAGCTAGGTGCTCGGGATTATTCTGATCAGCCAAGATTCCAGAGTGCACCCGTGGATGTAAAGTCTTTACTCGACCACCCATAATCTCAGGAAAACCGGTGTAATCACTTACTTCAGTAACTGCAATACCAGCAGCTGCCAAATTAGCTGCGGTAGATCCGGTAGAAAGTAATTCGACGCCAGCTTTACTAAGAGCTGAACCAATTTCTAGTAAGCGATCTTTATCGTAAACACTTATCAGTGCCCGACGAATTGGTTTGCGATTGCTCATTACGGGCTGTCCTTTACTTTAACTCGGCCAAAACTTGCGGAATGGTCGCAACAATGAGACCGCGTTCGATAATCTTAATGCGTTCGTGCAATGATTCTTCAGTATCTGTTGCTGTGATCTCTATGCGTTCCTGAGCTATGACTGCGCCAGTATCAACGCCTTCATCAACCCAATGAATTGTGCTGCCAGTTTCAGTAGCACCTGCAGTCAAAGCATCGCGAACTGCGTGTGCTCCTGGAAATAGCGGCAAAAGGGCCGGATGAGTATTTATCACTTTAAAAGTCTGAACAAACTCTGGGGCCAAAATGCGCATGAACCCAGCGCTTACGACTAGATCTGGTTGATATTTAGAAACTAGCTCGAGAATTTCTTGGTTCCAGATTGACCGATCACCGATTAATTCGAGCAGCTCTACTTCGATCTCAAACTCACGAGCTATTTCCATAACTCTTGCCCCCGCCCGGTCGCAGATCAGGGCCGCTACTTCGTAATCTTTTGGCGCCGCGAAGATTGCTTGAGCTAAAGTGCCCGCTCCACTAGCCAAAATTACGACTCGTTTCATCTGGCTCGATCTAACCGGGGCAAAACTCGAGCTAAACCAATACCTACGGCCATCTCAACTCCAATGGCCAGCGTAACTTTCCAAATCGATACGCCAACGGCGCTTAGCGCTTGGGTCATGAGAGAACCGCTTGCTGCCCAACTAATAAATGCGACCGCCATTAAAACTAAAGTGAAAGTTTGCCAAAGTACTTCTGGGCGTTGATTTAAAGTCCAACTAGTTAGCGCAACGCCTGCTGCAATAAAGATCAGAATCCCAATCAAGGCAAAGGGAGATTTTCCAGCTGGCAACGCACCTAATAATGGAAGCGCTGGAATCTCGGGAACTTGATGCGAGAGCGGTGAAATAATTGTGCCATTGCCAATTCCAAAACCAACGCCAGCAAAATAGCCGATAGTTGCAACAGCCGCATTTGGTAGATACAGCACATTTAAAATTAGCAGTAAAACTCCACCCAAGATTCCGGGCTCAAGTACTTGAGTTAAATCTTGAACAGTTTTTATCTTTAAGAGTAGCGAGATGCCTAGGACCAAGAATCCAAATCCTAAAAATGCCGAAATAATTCGAGTGGCGAAGAAAATTGGTTGTGAAGAAACTTTTCGACGTTCAGCACTTAAAACTGAAAGTGTCGCAATTGGAATCGTCACAAGTGGCGTCAAATACCAAACTGGTTTGACCGCATCTGTGGTTACAAAAAATGCAATGCCAGCTGTAATTACAACATATAGCGAAACGAATAAGGTGCGCGCAAGTGCGATGCTTTGATAATCATGATCTAACCGTTCGATACTTCGCTTAAATCCACTACGGATCGCCAAGATTGGAAATACCAGAGCGCCTAAAGGTAAATAGGTCAGCCAACCAGAAGCAGCGCCCGCCGAAATAGTTAAATTAAAAGCTAAATGATGCGCGCCTAGCCAGAGCCAGATCGCTGCGCGAATCGGATCAGAGGTATTTCCATTTGTGCTGCCTGCAGTAGCCCAAGCAATTAGTGAGAGAAAAGCGATCGGCAGAAGGACTACCGAAATGCAGCGAACAACTTGAACCAACGTGACCGCAAGGACTCGCTGGAACATCGCTATTAGCGGCCCATAATGGCGCGCAGTAAACGCGCCGTTTCGCTTGGGGTTTGACCCACCTTCACGCCAGCTGCCTCGAGTGCATCTTTCTTACCTTGGGCGGTTCCAGATGAACCAGAAACAATGGCGCCGGCATGGCCCATAGTTTTACCTTCAGGAGCAGTGAAGCCCGCGACGTAACCAACAACTGGCTTAGTTACATACTCAGCAATAAAAGCAGCAGCACGCTCTTCAGCATCGCCACCAATTTCACCGATCATTACGATCGCTTCAGTTTCAGGATCATCTTGGAATGCACGTAAGCAATCGATATGTGTTGTGCCGACAACTGGGTCGCCACCAATTCCAACAGCGGTGCTAAATCCGATATCGCGAAGTTCGAACATCATTTGGTAAGTCAATGTTCCGGACTTGGAAACTAATCCGATTGGGCCAGAGCCGGTGATATTCGCAGGAATGATTCCGACATTAGATTTTCCGGGGCTGATTAAACCTGGGCAGTTTGGCCCGATGATTCGAGTGGTGCCTGTTGTTAACGAATGAGCGTAGAAGCTTGCTGAATCGTGAACTGGAATTCCTTCGGTGATCACAACTACAAGTGGCATCGCAGCATCAATTGCATCGACCACTGCAGCTTTAGCAAACTTAGGTGGCACAAATACCACTGAAACATTTGCAGCTGTTGCTGCCATTGCTTCGCTGACAGTATTGAAAACAGGCAAATTGTGGCCATCTATCTCAACAGTTTGCCCGCCTTTACCTGGCGTTACACCACCGACGACATTTGAACCAGATGCCAACATACGGCGAGTGTGTTTAGTTCCTTCAGAACCAGTCATGCCTTGAACGATAATTTTTGAATCAGCGTTAATGAAGATCGACATTTACATAGCCGCCAATTCTGCTGCACGATTTGCAGCGCCATCCATTGTGTCTAACTGTTCAATTAGCGGATGAGCCGCGACCTGCAAAATAGCGCGTCCTTCGGCAACATTGTTACCATCAAGGCGAACCACAATTGGCTTAGTAGCTTTATCGCCCAGTAATTCAAGGGCTTGCACGATGCCATTTGCAACTGCGTCGCAGGCAGTGATGCCACCAAAAACATTTACAAATACGCTCTTAACATCTTTATCGCCCAAGATAATTGAGAGACCATCGGCCATAACTTGAGCCGAAGCACCGCCACCAATATCTAGGAAGTTAGCTGGGCGTACGCCGCCGAATTTTTCGCCAGCATATGCGACAACATCAAGTGTGCTCATCACTAGCCCGGCGCCATTTCCAATGATGCCGACCTGGCCTTCAAGTTTTACATAGTTCAAATCTTTTGCTTTAGCTGCTGCCTCGAGAGCATTCTCGGCTGCCTGATCAACGAGTGCCTCATGGTCAGGATGACGGAAGCCCGCATTGTCATCGAGAGTTACTTTTCCATCTAGTGCAATTATCTTGCCATCGGAAGTTTTAACGAGTGGGTTTACTTCAACGAGTGTGGCATCTTCGGATACAAAAGTTTCCCAGAGTGTTACCAATACGGCAGCTACTTGATCCGCTACATCTGCTGGGAACTTAGCGGCTGCAATAATTTCGGTTGCGCGAGCAAGGTCAATTCCAATATTTGAATCTACTGGAATCTTGGCTAATTTTTCTGGCGCAGTATGCGCAACTTCTTCAATCTCCATGCCGCCAGCAACCGAAGCCATAACCAAGAAAGTGCGGTTCGAGCGATCGAGCAGAATTGCTAAGTAATATTCGGATTCAATAGGTGCAGCCGCTGCAATCATTACGGTGCGAACTAAGTGGCCTTTGATATCCATACCAAGAATGGCGCTTGCCTTTTCGCGGGCATCGGCTGGATCTACGGCAAGCTTTACGCCACCTGCTTTTCCACGACCGCCAACTTTTACTTGGGCCTTAACTACAACTTTGCCGCCAACTTTTACGGCTGCAGCTTCAGCTTCATCAGGAGTTGTTGCGATCGCTGCCGGCAATACTGGTACGCCATGCTTTTCAAAGAGATCGCGAGCTTGGTATTCGTATAAATCCACTAGTTAACCGCTTTCCTAATTTAAAGAGCGTAAACGCCGAGTTAAGCCTGGCTAATACTAGAGCTTCTCGACAGGTGCATAGCGCAACAGTAAACGCTTATCGCCATATTGGCCGAAGTTAATGGTGGCCTCGCTCTTATCGCCTTCACCTGAAGTGCCTACAACAGTACCTAAACCGAATGTGTCATGTGACACACGATCGCCAACTTCCAGCGAGATTCCGGATTGCACTTTACGGCCAGTTGCTCGAGGTGGTGGCGCAGTTGCAACACGAGGTTTACGAATTAGTGATGGTGAAACTACGTTGTGATTTCGCCATTCGATTACATCAGCTGGAATCTCATCGAGAAATCTTGAAGGTGGGTTGTAATTTGGCGCTCCCCATGATGAGCGATATTCAGCACGTGAAATATACAGCCGCTCTTGCGCGCGAGTTAAGCCAACATAAGCCAGTCGGCGCTCTTCTTCTATTTCGTCTTTCTCGCCCAACGTACGCGAGTGCGGGAAAATTCCATCTTCCATGCCAGTTAGAAATACGGTCGGAAATTCCAAACCTTTCGCTGTATGAAGTGTCATTAAAGTTACGACACCACCATGATCTTCGCCTTCTGGAATTTGATCGGAGTCGGCAACCAGGGAAACTTTTTCTAGGAATCCAGAGAGTGAAATTTCCTCATCTTCACCTAGTTCATCTATGGGCCGCTCTTCATATTCCATCGCTACCGCTAAAAGCTCTTGTAAGTTTTCGACTCGAACTTCATCTTGCGGGTCTGTGCTATTTGCCAACTCAGCCATTAACCCAGATTGCTCAAGTACTGCTTCGACAATTACTGAAGGGCGAACTTTTGCCTCAACTAAAACGGCTAACGCGCTAATCATTGAAGTGAACTGATTAATTGATTGGGCTGCCTTAGGAGGAATTTCCGGGGCTTCTGAGGCAGCCACTAAGCCGCCCCAAAATGAATAGCCAAGCGCTTTGCCATGAAGTTCGAGTACTTCAAGTGCTCGATCACCGATACCGCGCTTTGGATAGTTAATTACTCGGCGCAGTGAAACTTCATCTTCGGGATTAGCTATAACGCGTAAGTAAGCGAGTAGGTCTTTAACTTCTTTGCGTTCATAGAAACGTAAGCCACCAACAACTTTATATGGCAGCGCTGCGCGCATAAAAACTTCTTCAAATACACGTGACTGAGCATTGGTGCGATAAAAAACTGCCGTCTGGCCGGGCGTAGATAAACCTTTATCCAGAAGAGATCGAACCTCATCTTTTACAAACTCTGCCTCGTCGTGTTCGGATTCAGCAACGTAGCCAATTAGCGGTGCTCCAGCACCTGCCTGTGACCATAAGTTCTTCTCTTTACGCGACTCATTCTGCGTGATCACTGCATTCGCCGCGTTTAATATGTTTTGGGTCGAACGGTAATTTTGTTCGAGCAAGATTGTGGTGGCGCTTGGATAATCAAGTTCGAACTGCATGATATTTCTAATCGTGGCACCACGAAATGCATAGATTGATTGATCAGCATCACCAACAACGCAAAGTTCAGCCGGTGGCAAACCTTCGAGATCAGTGCCGACTAGTTCGCGCACCAATATATATTGCGCATGATTTGTATCTTGATATTCATCGACAAGTACATGACGAAAACGAGATCGGTAACGTGACTTAGCTTCGGGAAAGCGTTGTAAAACTTCTACGGTTTTTAAGATCAAATCATCGAAATCCATGGCATTTGATTGTTGTAGCCGGCGTTGATAGAGCGCATAGACATCAGCTACGACTTCCTGGAATTGATTAGTGGCAGCATTTAAATAATCTGCTGGCCCTAATAATTCATTTTTGGCGTTACTAATCACCGATTGAAATTGGCGGGGTGGGTAGCGTTTTGGATCTAGATTTAAGTCTTTCGAAACTATCGTGATTAAACGCAAACTGTCAGCTGAATCATAAATTGAGAAGGAGTTGCTGTAACCAAGTCGAGCTGCTTCTTGGCGCAAAATGCGTACGCAAGCTGAGTGAAATGTTGAAACCCACATAGATTGTGCGATAGGGCCAACTAAGTCTTTAACTCGTTCTTTCATCTCACCTGCTGCTTTATTAGTGAAAGTAATTGCCAGGATCGAATAAGGGGTGGCATTTCGCCTGGCCATCAAATAGGCGATTCGACGAGTCAAGACTCGAGTTTTACCCGAACCAGCACCAGCTACAATCAAAAGTGGCCCACCGGCATGAATTACCGCAGCGCTCTGTTGCGGATTTAACCCCGCAATTAACGGATCGCTGGTGATGTCCTGGCCACTCATGACGCGCAGTCTATTAGGCTACGGCGACAGAATTGTTTAAGGGAGTGATCGATGGAACCAATCGCAGATAGTGAGATCAAGCGAGTTCTCGTAATTAATGCTCACCCTGATGATTCAGATTTCGGCGCATCCGGCACTATTGCAAAATGGATTAAAGCTGGCATCGAAGTTGCATATGTGCTCTGTACCAATGGCGATCAAGGTGGCGAAGAATCTGGAATTCCCATGGAAGAAATGCCCGAAGTTCGCCAACGCGAACAACGCGCAGCTGGTGCTGTAATTGGCGTTACTGATATTACCTTTCTAAATTATCGCGATGGTTGGCTCGAACCAACTATTGCACTTCGTAAAGATATTGTGCGCGAGATTCGTCGGTTTAAACCAGATCGCATGCTTTCACAGAGCCCAGAACGAAATTGGGATCGAATTGGTGCCAGCCACCCTGATCACTTAGCCGCTGGCGAAGCCGCTATTCAAGCCGTTTATCCAGATGCCCGAAATCCTTTTGCATTTACTGATTTAAAAGAGGCCGGCTTTGAACCTTGGCGCGTAAAAGAAGTTTGGGTTATGGGTCATGCGCAACCAGATCATTGGGTAGATATCACTGACACCTTTGATCTGAAAATTAAAGTGTTGCAAGCACATGCATCACAAACTGGGCACAACAAAGAGTTAGAAAATATGTTGCGCGAATGGGGCATGCGTAATGCTGCAAATGGTGGCTTGCCCGATGGAGCTATAGCTGAAGCTTTTAAAATCGTTAATACAAATTAACGAACAATAACTCGGCGGATCTCAACGGTCTGAATTGGAAAACCATCGCCGTTGTAATAGTACTTTCCATCTTTGCCTTGCTTGGCAGCACCCGCTTGGGCAACTGCACGCAGAATATCTAAGCCGCTAGTGATTCGACCCCATACTGTGTAATAAGGGTTTAAAGCTGAATCTTCATAGACAAAGAAAATTTGGCTGCCATTAGTATTCTTTCCAGAATTAGCCATCGCTAAAGTGCCGGCGGGATAACCAATTTCTTCGCCTACGGGCAGATTCTCATCTGGAATTCCAGCCCAAGATTTACGACTAAAAACCGGACCACCTGAGCCTGATGCAGTTGGATCTCCGCACTGCAAAACATAAAGGCCTTGTGTGGTTAGTCGGTGACAAAGTGTTAAGTTATAAAAACTTTTGTTGGCTAGTGTCGCTAGCGCTGTCAATGTCATAGGCGCCTTTGCACCGACTGTTTCTACAACAATATTTCCGCAATTAGTTACAAAGGTAAAAGTAGTTGGCAAAACTCGCGCAGCTTTTTTTGGTTGAATAATTGACGGAGCTGCATGTGGCCGCGAGGTAGCTTTCTCGCAGATTTTTACTGGCTCTTTTGGAGCAGCTGAAACGGCAGGTGCTAACGAAGCCGACAGGCCAATTGCAATTGCGATCACCAAAGTACGTTTCATAATGGGCTAAGAATACCGACTGTTACGGTTACTCCCACTCGATAGTTGCTGGGGGTTTGCTAGTAATATCCAGAGTTACGCGATTGACTTCCCGAACTTCGTTGGTGATCCGCGTGGAAATCTTGGCCAGTACCTCGTAGGGCACCCGAGACCAGTCAGCCGTCATCGCATCTTCGCTGGAAACTGGGCGCAGCACGATTGGGTGGCCATAAGTACGGCCATCGCCCTGTACGCCAACGCTTCGCACATCAGCGAGTAACACAACTGGGCACTGCCAAATTTCACGATCAAGACCAGCGGCCTTTAACTCTTCGCGAGCAATCGCATCGGCTTCGCGCAAAATCTCGAGGCGCTCGGCAGTGACTTCGCCAATAATACGAATTCCTAAACCAGGGCCCGGGAATGGTTGGCGCCAAATGATGGCTTCGGGTAAACCTAATTGCAAGCCAACTTGGCGAACTTCGTCTTTAAAGAGCGTACGTAAAGGTTCGATCAATTTAAATTTAAGGTCATCAGGCAAACCACCAACATTGTGGTGAGATTTAATGTTTGCAGTGCCTTCGCCGCCACCTGATTCAACAACATCTGGATATAACGTGCCCTGTACCAAGAATTCAACATCTCCCCCAGCTGCGATATCGCGTGCTGCTACTTCAAAGGAGCGGATAAATTCGCGGCCAATAATTTTTCGTTTTGTTTCGGGATCAGTTACGCCAGCAAGGGCGCTCATGAATTGATCAACTGCATCAACGACTACCAGCGATACCCCAGTTGCTGCGACAAAGTCGCGTTCGACTTGTTCAGCTTCACCTTTACGAAGCAAGCCGTGATTTACAAATACGCAAGTTAATTGGTTGCCAACTGCTTGTTGAATAATTGCGGCTGCAACTGCTGAATCTACGCCACCTGATAAACCACAAATTACTCGCTTATCGCCAATAGTCGCCTTTGCTTTTGCGATTTCGGTTGCTGCGATATTTTCTGAAGTCCAAGACGGTTCGCAACCGGCAATTTCAATTAACCAACGTTTTAGAATTACTTGCCCTTGCTCGGAATGTAAAACCTCTGGGTGGAATTGAACTCCCGCTAATTTTCCATCGCTACTTTCAAAAGCGGCAATTGGGGTATCGGCAGTTACGGCGCAGATGGTAAAACCAGCTGGCGCAGTTGTGACTGCGTCACCATGGCTCATCCAGACATTTTGCTTTGCAGGAAGTCCGGCAAATAATTTTGCACTCGTGGTGGCGGTAATTTCAGTGCGGCCAAATTCAGATTTTCCAGTTTGGCTTACGACTCCTCCTAGAGCTGCCGCCATTGCTTGAAATCCGTAACAAATGCCAAAAACTGGAATCCCTAATTGGAGAATACTTTCATCGAACTTAGGGGCACCTGGTGCATAAACACTTGATGGGCCACCAGATAAAATAATTGCTGCAGGTGCTTTGGCAGCAACTTCGGCGGCAGTAATCGATGAAGGCACGATCTCGGAAAAAACATTGGCTTCGCGAACTCGACGCGCAATCAACTGCGCATATTGCGCACCAAAATCAAGAACTAGGACTGAATTAGCCACGGTTGATAAGAACCTCGACGCGCTGGAATTCCTTTACATCGGAATATCCACAAGTTGCCATTGCGCGGCGAAGAGCGCCAAATAAGTTCATCGAGCCATCAGAAGTATGTGACGGACCGAGCAAAATTTCTTCAAGTGTGCCAACGGTGCCGACTGCAACACGTTCGCCGCGAGGCAGAACTGCATGGTGCGCTTCAGGACCCCAGTGCCAACCTAAGCCAGGTGCTTCAGTTGCTTTAGCAAGTGGTGAACCCATCATTACGGCATCAGCGCCCATCGCGATTGCTTTTGCAATGTCGCCACTTCGACCAACGCCACCGTCAGCAATTACATGTACATATCGGCCGCCAGACTCATCTAGATATTCGCGACGAGCTGCAGCTACTTCAGCAACTGCTGATGCCATCGGAACTTGAATGCCTAATACTTTGCGAGTGGTATGTGCAGCACCGCCGCCAAAACCAACTAATACGCCAGCCGCACCTGCACGCATTAAGTGCAAAGCACCAGTTGCGGTTGCTACGCCGCCAACAATTACTGGCACATCAAGTTCGTAAATAAATTTCTTAAGGTTTAAGGCTTCATCACTTGCTGCCACATGTTCAGCGCTAACAGTGGTCCCGCGAATCACGAATATATCTACACCAGCATCTACAACAGCTTTATGTAATTCGGCTGTGCGTTGTGGCGAAAGTGAAGCGGCAACAGTTACGCCGGCATCGCGAATTTGTTTAATCCGCTCTTTGATTAGCGCCGGCTGAATAGGGGCGCTATAAAGTTCTTGCATACGACGAGTTGCTTGCGCATCAGGCATTGACGCAATCTCGCCAAGTTGAATGCGAGGATCTTCGTATCGTGTCCAGAGTCCTTCTAGATTTAGAACACCGAGACCGCCTAACTTGCCGATCGCAATTGCGGTCTGTGGTGAAACCACTGAATCCATTGGGGCTGCCAACATCGGCAGATCAAACTTGTAAGCATCGATCTGCCAAGATGTTGAAACATCTTCGGGGTCGCGAGTACGACGTGAAGGCACAATCGCAATATCGTCAAAAGAGTAAGCCTGGCGAGCGCGTTTTCCGGGCGCTATTTCAATTTCGAACATTTACCTTGCCCTAGCCTTTCTTCGCATAGTTAGGGGCATCTGCCACATGCATAACATCGTGTGGGTGGCTCTCTTGCAGACCAGCTGCCGTAATTTGAATTAAGCGGCCATCACGGCGCAAAGTTTCGATATCAGGTGCGCCGGCATAACCCATGCCAGAACGTAGCCCGCCAACTAATTGATGAACTACCTCGGCAACTGTGCCACGATACAAAACTTTTCCTTCGATACCTTCAGGAACTAATTTATCTTCTGACAAAACATCATCTTGCATATAGCGATCTTTCGAATAAGACTTCTGCTCGCCGCGAGATTGCATTGCACCGAGTGAGCCCATTCCACGATAGCCCTTGTATTTGCGACCATCAATTTCAATTAATTCACCTGGTGATTCTTCGCAACCTGCAAGTAGCGAACCGAGCATTACCGAATTTGCGCCAGCAACAAGTGCTTTGACAATGTCACCTGAATATTGCAGACCACCATCGGCGATTAATGGAATACCAGCTTTGCCACATGCTTTAGCAGCTTCCATGATGGCAGTAATTTGTGGGACGCCAACTCCGGCAACAATTCGAGTTGTACAAATTGAACCTGGACCAACGCCAACTTTTACGGCATCGGCGCCCGCATTAATTAAAGCTTGTGCGCCGGCCCGAGTTGCAACGTTGCCACCAATAACTTCGGTAGTTGGTGAAAATTTCTTAATACGTGCGATTGCATCTAGCACAGCGCGATGATGACCATGGGCAGTATCGACAACGACAACATCAACACCAACTTCGATCAGTGCTTGTGCGCGAGCGAAACCATCGTCGCCAACACCTACTGCGGCGCCAACAATGCCAACGTTCTTAACTAATTTTACGTGGGTTACTTGATCGGCAATCGGTAAATTACGGTGAATAATGCCGATGCCGCCCGCTTTAGCCATGGCGATCGCTAATTGTGATTCAGTTACGGTATCCATCGCTGAAGAAATCAGCGGCACTGCCAATGAAATATTTTGAGTGAGTTGAGTTGAAGTTTCGACTTCGGAAGGAACGACCTCAGAGGCATCAGGCAATAAGAGCACATCGTCATAAGTCAGGCCCATCATTGCGATCTTGTCATCGCTCATTTTGGCCTCCTCAACTAGTTCTAAACCCGTTGCGGAAGTCTAATGGCTCTTTTAGGCACCAATTGCAAGCGAAATTTCATCGCAAGCGCGCTGTAAATCAGCCGCTACGGTTACTTCGCTGCATTGCGTCGGATTCCAGCCTGGCCCGCCCAGAATAATTTTAGGGGCCGGCCGCACAGAAGGTAGCTCTTCGAAGAATCGTGGGTTGCCATTTTCAGATAATTGCGCCCAAAGAAATAGAGCTGGCGGTGCTGACTTATTCATGACTCCACAAAGCGCAGAAACAGGGGTGCGCGCTCCTAAGAAATTACTGGAAATGTCGCGTTCTGCTAGAGCTGCCGCAAGTGCGTGTAGCGCTAACGAATGCAGCTCTTCGCCAACGCAAGCTAATAAAACAGGACGCGCATTCACTGCATCAAATTCTTCAGGCACTGATTCGCGCAGGACAGTCTTAATTAATTCAGACATCATGTGTTCGATCTCGATACCTTCACCAGTTTTTGCCCAGCTATCACCGATGTGAATTAAGACTGGCACTATTACCTTCTGCCAGCAGTTAATTACACCGCTTTTCATCAGTTCTTGGCGCAGTGCTTGCAGCACAAAATCACGGTCGAGTGATTCGGCTGCGCGGCAAATTGCAGCAACTAATTCTTCGGCAACCACAATCTCAGTTACTAATTCCGGAATTGTAATTTCACCTTGATGCGCTTTAGCTCTCTGGGCTGCATCACTTGGTGCAACCCCAGTTGTAATTAAACGGCGCATCATTACTAATCTGGCGACATCGGCTCTGGAATATCTGCGATGGCTACCCTCAACATGCTCAGATGGCCCTAGGCCATACCGGCGATCCCAAGTCCGCAGGGTTGCCGGGGCCACGCCAATTTGCCGGGCCAGGGCAGCTACGGTTAGGGGTTGATCCATGACCCAATCTTGGGGGTTAGGTGAGATTCGTGCCACCTGAGTACGCTCAAAAATACCAAATATTCAGGAATTTGGAACTAGGTACTTGAACAACTTATGAAGCGGTTGTATGGTTCACTCCTTGAGTAAGTACCCCGTTTGGAGGCGCCATGAGTGAAGTATCTCGACTACCAAAACCTGTTGTAGAAAATTGGGATTGGCAGCAAAGCGGTGCTTGCCGTGATCTGCCATCTGAAATGTTCTTCCACCCAGATGGCGAACGTGGTCCACGTCGACGTAATCGTGAAAACGCCGCCAAGGCTGTTTGTGCAAGTTGCCCAGTGTTAGCTGCTTGCCGTTCACATGCTCTCGCAGTGCAAGAGCCATATGGAATTTGGGGCGGCATGTCAGAAGATGATCGCTTAGCAATCCTTGATCGTGCCGGAGCACTTCCGCTTTCAACAGCTAGCTAAATATTTATTAAGCCCCGAACGTAAAAAACCCGCCAGATAACTGGCGGGTTTTTTACTTCTAACTATTTCTAGTGCGAGACCTCTTAATGCGAGTGACCGCCAGGGCCATGTGAATGACCGTGACCGCCAGCAGACTCAGGTGCGTCATCTGCTGGACGTTCGTATACAACAGCTTCAGTTGTAATAAACATCGCTGCGATTGATGCCGCATTTGCAAGCGCTGAACGAGTTACCTTAACTGGATCGATAACACCATCTTTAGCTAAATCGCCATAAACATCAGTTGCTGCGTTGAAACCTTCATTAGCTTTCATCGCACGAACTTTTGCTACAACAACATAACCTTCAAGACCTGCATTTTCGGCAATCCAGCGAAGTGGTTCGTCGCAAGCTTTGCGAACTAAGCGAACACCAACAGCCTTATCGCCTTCGAAGCCAAGATCGCCTTCGAGAGCATCGGCTGCATGTACTAGCGCTGCGCCACCGCCAACAACAATGCCTTCTTCAACTGCAGCACGTGTAGCAGAGATCGCATCTTCTAGACGATGCTTCTTCTCTTTTAATTCAACTTCAGTATGTGCGCCAACTTTGATTACGCAAACACCACCGGCAAGTTTTGCAACGCGCTCTTGTAGTTTTTCACGATCCCAGTCAGAGTCAGTGTTTTCGATCTCTTTGCGAATTTCAGAAACACGAGCAGCGACAACTGCTTTATCTCCGGCACCATCGACAATCGTGGTTGCATCTTTTGAAATAACAACACGACGAGCGCGACCAAGTGACTCAAGACCAACTTGATCAAGCTTCATGCCAACTTCAGCTGAGATAACTTCGCCACCGGTAAGGATTGCAATGTCTTGCAACATTGATTTACGACGATCGCCAAAGCCAGGTGCCTTAACAGCAGCTGAAGCGAATACGCCACGCATACGGTTAACCACGAGAGTAGAAAGTGCTTCGCCTTCAACATCTTCAGCGATGATCAATAGTGGCTTTGAAGTCTGGGCAACTTTTTCCAGGATTGGAAGCAGTTCAGCTAGGGATGAAATCTTTCCACCTGAAATCAAGACGTAAGCATCTTCGAGAATTGCTTCCATGCGATCTTGATCAGTTACGAAGTAAGGCGAGATGTAACCTTTATCGAATTGCATACCTTCGGTAAACTCAAGTTCAAGACCTGTGGTTGATGCTTCTTCAACAGTTATAACGCCATCTTTGCCAACTTTGTCCATAGCTTCGGCAATTAGATCGCCAATATTGCGATCTTGGGCAGAGATAGTTGCTACATCTGCAATCTGCGCCTTGTCCTTTACGACAGTTGCATTCGCTTTTAGTGCTGCCGAAATAGCAGCAACAGCAGCTTCGATACCAGCTTTAATATCCATTGGTTGTGCGCCGGCTGCCAAGTTGCGCAGACCTTCTTTAACCATAGCTTGCGCGAGCACAGTTGCAGTAGTTGTTCCGTCACCAGCAACATCATTAGTTTTGGTAGCAACTTCTTTAACTAACTGTGCGCCCATGTTTTCAACTGGGTCAGAGAGTTCGATCTCTTTGGCAATTGTTACGCCATCGTTGGTAATGGTTGGGGCACCGAATGCTTTAGAGATAACAACGTTACGACCTTTAGGCCCAAGAGTTACTTTGACGGTGTCAGCCAGAATATTTACACCGCGCTCCATGGCGCGACGGGCTTGCTCGTCAAACTGTAATGATTTGCCGGCCATTAGTTCTTCTCAATTACAGCGAGAATATCGCGAGCAGATAGAACTAAATATTCTTCAGCGTTGTACTTAACTTCAGTTCCGCCGTACTTGCTGTAAAGAACAACGTCGCCAACTTTGACATCCATTGGAACGCGAACGCCATCATCAAAGCGACCTGGGCCTACTGCAACAACAGTGCCTTCTTGAGGCTTCTCTTTTGCAGTATCTGGAATAACAAGACCTGATGCGGTAGTTGTCTCGGCTTCATTAGCTTTAACTACGATGCGGTCTTCAAGTGGCTTAATGGTTACGGCCATGATTAGAGCTCCTTTTAAAATCGATTTCATTAGCGCCTGCAATTAGCAGACTCGGGTCTTGAGTGCTAACGCCAAGCCTATGCTGGGCTATTCCCGCGATCAAATCGAGAGTAGCTTGGCGATTAGATAGATACTTGGGTGACCGGCAGGCTTGATTGAGCATCAAAGGCTATTGGGCTGGCTGAGCGTCCAGCGCTGACCATCAGGGCGCCTAGAGCGGCAACCATGGCGCCATTGTCGGTACAAAGGGCTGGGCTCGGGATTCGCAGAGTTATGCCCGCCACGGCGCAGCGCTCGGTAGCCACTTGGCGAAGGCGCGAGTTGGCCGCTACCCCACCGGCGATGACTAGTGAATCGATACCAGTTTTTTTGGCTGCTGCAATAGCTTTGAGCAATAAGACATCGACGATGGCTTCTTGAAAAGAGGCCGCAACATCGCCTTTTGCATACTCGGGTGTTGCTTCTAGATATCGCGCAACTGCCGTCTTTAACCCAGAGAAAGAAAATTCAAACGGCCTAGTTTCCCAATCTTTACTCGTGGTTAAGCCGCGTGGGAAATCAATTGCTGTTGGGTTACCAGATTTGGCGATGAGATCAATTGCGGGTCCACCTGGAAAACCTAAATCCATAATACGGGCAATTTTATCGAAAGCCTCACCTGCTGCATCATCCATGGTTTCGCCTAATTTAATAATTTCACTAGTAATGTCATTTACTTGCAACAGTGATGAATGACCACCGCTAACCAAAAGTGCAATCGTTGGTTCGGCTGGTAGATCATGAGTTAGATAATCAACACTAACGTGTGCAGCTAAATGATTAACGCCATAAATTGGTTTATCAATTGCCAGTGCAAGTCCGGCCGCAGCCGAAGTGCCAACTAGAAGTGCACCAACTAACCCGGGCCC
This sequence comes from Candidatus Nanopelagicaceae bacterium, assembly GCA_965267915.1. Taxonomy (GTDB): domain Bacteria; phylum Actinomycetota; class Actinomycetes; order Nanopelagicales; family Nanopelagicaceae; genus Planktophila. Next base: position 1,096,038 of record OZ254153.1, read on the forward strand.
AGCAGTAACTGCAACTGCGTCAAGATCGCTAAGTGAAATTTTCGCTTGTGCCATCGCTTCTTTTAGCGCCGGTTGCATAGCTTCAAGATGCGCCCGTGAAGCAACTTCAGGTACTACTCCCCCGAAGCGCGCATGCTCTTGAACACTTGAAGCAATTACATTTGCTATTAACTTACGGCCACGCACAATTCCAATAGCAGTTTCATCGCACGAAGTTTCAATTCCGAGAACTAGCGCATCACTCATGAGAGTTCCTTGCGCATGATTAAGGCATCTAAACCTAATCCGTAATAATTAGCCCGGATCGAGATTTCTTCGTAGCGAGCAAAGTTATACAAGCGAATGGCTCCAGCGTTATTAACAGCTACTTCAAGAATGACTTCAGTAGCACCTTTTGCTTTCGCCCAACTCTCAAGCTCTGCCAGCATTGATTGCGCCAGCCCTTGGCCACGAAAATCAGGCAGAATCGCAATAGTTAAAAGATCGGCTGGAATACCGGCGGCTACCACCATGATTCCGGCATAGCCAATGATCGAGCCATCATTTAGCGCCAGGATAAATTGGCGAGTTCCACCTAACCCAGCGATCTCTTCTTTGAACTGTGCTTGCGACCAAGGGTATTCAGGAAACAAGGTGCGCTCTAGCGAAGTTAGAACTGGCACATCAAGTGCTGTGGGTTGGCGAAAAGTAATCATTTGCGATCTGCCGTGGCAACTGCGTCAGGGCGACGCAGATAAATTGGTTCAGAAAATTCTTCATTTATAGTCACGAAATATTTTGGATCTGGCAGCAGATCACTAATCACTTTGATGACACGTGCTGCCACAACTGCAGGCAAATCCACCAGCGGGCCTTCAACGCGAACTCCATTGGTGTAACGAGCCCAGTAAACTTCTTTGCGTCTGGCATCGATAGTGACTATAAAATCTGATTCATCAACTTGTGCTGAAATTGCATCGAGTGAACAGAAACCTCTAACCGGAATATTCCTGGCCCAAGCAAAAGTTTGCGCGAAAGTAATCCCAACTCGCAGGCCGGTATATGGACCAGGCCCCATGCCAACTAGAACTTCGCTAATGACACGTTCTTTAATTGCGAGTTTCACTAATTCTGGTAGCGCAGGGCCATGTGTCATGGCGCCATCGCGCGACTGACTAAAAACAACTTCGCCATTTTCAATGATTGCTACCGAAGTGCGAGAAGCCGATGTATCAATCGCCAAAATACTCATAGCGAGAAACCAGCCCAGCGATCGCCGAAAGTTAGAGCGCTAACTTGGCGAATTTCTGCGGTGCGATCAATATTTATCTCTAATCGATCCTCAGATAGTCGTGCCGATTCCGCGCCACCCCATTCAATCAAAGTGATTGATCCCGCAATATCTAGATCTAAATCATCAAGATAAAGATTGGGATTTTCAGAACCAACTAAGCGATATGCATCCACATGAATAAATGGCACAGCTGCCTTGTGAACTCGTGAAATAACAAAGGTAGGTGATGTGATTCCGGTAATTCCAAGACCTGCTCCGACGCCTTGTGCCAAGACGGTTTTGCCAGCACCCAGTGGGCCGTTTACAAGAATAAGATCACCAGCACGTAAGTTGGCTGAAAGTTTCTCGCCTAACAGATGCATTTCATCAGCGGTTGCAACTGAGATCATTACTTAAGGATAAAGTAAAAGCAGGGCCAGGATTACCTGGCCCTGCTTTTATTACCCTCGATTTACTGAGAGCGATTTGTTAGTTATCGCCGTATGACTTCAACCATGGAGCGCGGATATTCTTGTCAACCGAAAGGTTGCCCGCTTTGCGAAGTGCTGTATTCAGCGGTCCGAACGCTGGAAGCGTTCCAGTGCTAGAGGCTTGTACCAATGACTTCGCTACGAACACTAATTGTGCTGAAGTGAAGTTACAGTGGTTTGTGCCTTGCGCGGCTGGTACAGATGTAATTGGTGACCCTGCAGCATCAAACGTTGTATAGCTATCTGGAGTTGTATTCCAAAGCATCAACAGTTTGTTGGTAGGGGTCTTGTATGAAGCACCTTTCTTCCAGGCCTTCTTAGCAGCTGTCTTTTCAGCTTCATACTGCGCAGCATAAAGATCAACTACACGTTGTGAAGCACCTGCAGGAGTAATTGGATCTGCCATACCAACCATCAACACTGTTGGAACATTGATCTTTCCAGTGTTGGTGTGCATAGTCTTGACCTTTGCCATTGCTGCCGCATTGCCAACTGCGCGAGGCGCACCTGGGTTTGCAGCTGATAGAGCGCCCAAGAGAGCATCAATCACTGTGTTGCCGGAAAGTGCTGCATTAAAGACAACTCGCTCTTCTGCAATACGGGCTGCGTAATTTGTCTTTGTATTATCAAAGATTGCTCCGCCCGCTTGATCCTCAACATCTTGAGTTGCAAGAACACCAAGTGCTGCAGCATTTGTTCCGTTTTCCAGGATTGCAAGTGCTGGGCTAATTGCAAGTGGGAAGGACAACTTCAACGCACCCTCAGGACCTGAGATTGAATCGAAGTGTGCTGACTGAGTAGGAATACCCGCCATCAAACCAAGTAGCAACAATGCACTACGTGATGGAATTCCAGCAGCTTGTAGCGCCTTTCCAGTTGCAGATGAAGTATCTGGCCAAGCTCCTGTTGCCAAACTTGCTTGCAACTTACCCATAACTGTAAAGACCTTAACTAGATCACCATATGACTCTGCAACTCCTGCAGCACCTGGTGAGTAGTTTCCGGCCTTAATGGTTGGATCAAAGAGAACCTTTAGTCCCCATAGGAAGTCACCAGCCATAGTTAATTCAGGAGACACGTTGTCAGCCATACACATTGGAGCCGCAGCTGAAATTAGTTCAGGGTACTTTTCAGCCAGACCTTGAGTAATTACGCCACCAAGTGATGATCCCCATGCAACAACTTTGGTTGTTGTTGGGAACTGCTTCTTGAAAGTTGCAATAAGTTCAACGTTAGTCGCGATCGCTGAATCTGGATTCCACCCTTGACGAGCAAAACCTGAACCAACGATTGCAATACCTTGGCTAAAGAAGTACTTAGCTACATCGACATTTCCACCTGGAACTGGCTCTGGTGTATTAGTGATCTTGTATCCACCAATAAGAGGAATTCCGGCAGGAATATCTACGTTGTAGCGGTAACCGTGTGAGTACAAAGCAACAGTTCCGTTGAAGTTTGCTGGAACCTGCATTGCATACGGTGCGCCATCTGATGTAACACCAACACAAGATTGGATTGGGCTCTTGCCATCACACGCAGGTGCTGCATTAGCAACTGTTGGTGTTGCGACTAGAACTGTTGTTACAAGTGCTGTTACTGAAAGAAGCGATAGTAATCTTACTTTTTTCATTAGTTAGGTAATCCCTTCGCTGGCATTGCAGGACGCTTGTAGGTTGACTTAACAACTGCACCAGATCCTGAATCGGTTGTGTATGTAACATAATTACCGCCGATTGGAGCAAGATCACCTGTTGGTGCGTACTTTCCAACCCAATATCCGGTTAGTCCAACGTGGCTGGTCTTTGAATAGCCAACTGGAACCAAAGCAGAGTTCGCAAATGTTGCGCCCTTACTATCGATCGCAGCCATCAATGACTTACGTGTTGGGTTTGTACCTGCAGCCTTAAGAGCTTGTGCAGCCATGAATGCTGTATTCATGCCCAGCAGAACGTTCAGGTCAAATGTTGAATCAGGAAGTGCCTTTTTGTAGATATCTGAGAAGAACTTTACGTACTCATCATTCATATCTGTTGTAGCTGGAACTGGCGAGAATCCAATTGCGTTATATAGAACGCCTGCTGGAACACCTGTTAGCTTGATAGTTGTTGCATCTCCGCCAACTGAACCAAGCATCCACTGAGGCTTGTAGGCCAATTGTGCTGCAACGCCAAGCATCGCAGATGTTGCGCTAGATACACCGAAGAGAATTACAACGTCAGCTTCTGCAGCCTTAAACTTTGTAATCCAACCTGCAGCAGCTGTTGCTGACTGTGAGCCTGATGCATATGGGACCTTAACAGCGAAGTTAATTCCAGCTGTTTTAAATCCGGCAAGAGCATCTGAACCGAAATCGTCATCCTGGTAAAGAAGACCGATCTTCTTACCATCAAAGTTTTCTTTAATGTACTCACCCATGATCTTTGCTTCCATGATGTAGGAAGGCAAAACTGTGTAAGTAGTTGGGTACTTCTTTTTATCTGCAAATCCGCTAAATCCTGTGTTCACAAACAGCACTGGAACGCCACGACGGCCTGGGTTAACAGATGAAGCAACTGCCTTTACGTTTGCAGTTCCAAGAGGTGCAAGAAGTGCCATGACCTTATCCTTTAGGATAAGTTCGTTGGTCTTTGCAACGGCTTCAGTTGGAACATATCGGTCATCTTTGACTACAAGAGTGATCTTGCGGCCATTGATACCACCATTTTCATTGAGGTAGTCGAAGTACGCCTTTGCTGCACCTGGAATCTTGTTGTATCCAAGTGATGCAGTACCTGTCATTGGCAAAGTCATTCCAAGTTTGATTGTGGATGACGTTACGCCAACTTCAGCCGCTTGAGCAGGAATAGCTGTTGCAGCTAAACCGACCGTGGCTAGTACCGCTGTTGCTGCTAGCAACGTACGGCGTTGTAGTGCTTTCATGTGTTTCCTTCCATCGAGGTTTGATACGAGGGTTATTACTGTACTGCTTTACTGCTTTTACTTCTTTGTACTGTTATGTGCTGCTTCATGCTTTGCTTTGCGAGCGCGATGTTGCTCAACCGGACCGTTTGGAACAAACAGAACTGTCAAAATCAACAACCCACTTACAATTAAACCTGGCAAATTTATTGTGACATTCTCAGAGCTACCGAGGCGGTGTGCGACCACATCGGCAATCTCTGGGATGGCGACCAAGCCCAATGACCCAATAATGACGCCTCCGAGGGTAGTTACGCCAGAGAGAACCGCGCCTGTCAGCAGGGTAAATGAGAGGGCAAGCGGGAATGCGCTTGGGGAAACGGTGCCAATGGTCATCGCCAGCAGCGCTCCAGCCAAGCCTGCAATGCCGGAGCTGATAGTGAAGGCCAGAACCTTAGAACGGGCTGTGTTGATTCCTGCCAGCTGGGCCGCGACCTCGTTACCTCGGCCAGCTCGCCAGGAACGGCCATAGGCAGAGTTCAAAATATTTCTAACACTCCACATAGAAATTAATGCGGCAAGTCCGGCTATCCAGAAAAACCACTTGTACTGGGTGAAATCTTCACCTAAAGCAAGCGGCGGCCATCCAACATCAAATGCTAATCCTTGTTCTCCGCCGAGAATTGGGAATTGATTAGCAAGTGATGGAAGTCCGATAGCAAGTGCCAGAGTTGTGCCCGCAAGGTATGGACCTGATAACCGTGCAGCTGCTGCGCCTAACAAGGTGCCGCCCATTGCTGCAACTAGAACGGCTGCAACAAAACAAAGAATGATCGGTAAATTAAATTCGGCACGAAGCACTGCAGCTGCATAAGCACCGACTGCCATCAGCGCCCCATGGCCCAATGAGACCTGGCCTGAATATCCAGTAAGTAAGATTATTGAAGAGATAGCAATTACATACACTGCAACCGTTGCGCCTTGGTAGACGCGGAGTTCGTCAACGATTCCACTTAGGATGACAAGCACAATTCCACCGAGAATGAAAAGTGAAAGATGCGTACTCTGTTTTTTACTTTTACGCACGTCGTCCTGCCTTTACACCAATAATTCCTTGTGGGCGTACAAATAAAACAATTAGCAAAACAACAAACGGAGCGATGAAGAATAGCCCGCTGCTTATGTACATCAGCACAAATGAAATTGTGATTCCAAGGAATAAACCACCTAGAACTGCTCCGAGCAAGCTATCTAATCCACCAATAACTGCTGCAATAAAGCCTGAGACAAGTAGCAAAGAGAACTCAATTGAATCTGGCGAGAAGTTTCCATTTCCATTTATAGTTTGGAAGAGTCCGGCAACTGCGCCAGCTGCGCCAGCTAGCGCCCAACCAAGAGTACGAACTGCATCAACCCTTATGCCTGAAAGGCGTGCTATTTCAGGTGCGTGTGCAGAGGCTCGTAGAGCTAAACCAAGGTTTGTCTTTTGAAACAGGATTGAAAGCAGAATGAGTAAAGCCACAACTACAGCCAGAATCACGAGTTTTAATGGCGAGAAGACCAAAGTTGAACCGTTAAGAGTGAATCCATTATTTGAAATAGGAGGAACAATTCTTTGATCTTGCCCGCCCCAAATCATACTTATAACTGAGCGGATCACTCCGAGAAGTCCGAGGGTTGCAATAATTGGCGCAACACCTGCAATAGGGCCAGATGATGCGTGCTTAACCAATAATCTCATCAGGATCAATTCAACAAGTGCTGCAAAAATCGCTCCGCCTATCATGGCAACTGGTAGCGCAATCCAAAATGAACCTAAACGTGAAACTGCTTCATAGCCAAAATAGGTAGATAAAAGAGCCATACCTGCTTGCGCAAAATTAACTACTCGGGTACTTCGCCACACTAGAACAAAGGCAATAGCCATTAATGAATAGATTGATCCTGCTGTTATTCCAATGAGAAGAGTATTTAAGAGTTGCATTGTTAGTACCCCAAATATGCAGCGCGGACTGCTGGGTCTTGGATCAACGATTGTGCGTGATCGACAACAACTACTTTTCCTAAATTCAACACTATTCCGAGGTCTGCAATCTTTAATGCGCCCATTGCATTTTGCTCAACAAGTACAACAGTTAATCTCATCTGGGTAGTCAAATCTTTGATTGTTTGAAAAATCTGCTCAACAACCAGCGGTGCCAAACCGAGTGATGGTTCATCTAAAAGTAGTAACTTCGGTTTTGACATAATTGCGCGACCAATTGCCAGCATCTGACGTTCCCCACCTGACAATGTGTCAGATCGCTGAGTTAGCCGCTCACCTAGCCGAGGAAAGATAGATACAACTTCATCAAGAGAAACTTTCATTTCTTTTCGATCTTTTCGCCAGATGGCACCAAGCTCAAGATTTTCTCTAACTGTTAATTCAGGAATTACAGATTTTCCTTCTGACACATGTGAAATACCCATGCGAACCAGATTTTCAGGCTTTTCTCCGGTAATTGCTTTGCCCATCCAGTAAACAGCACCCGAAGTTGGTTTATTTAGACCAGATAGCGCCCGAAGCAAAGTAGTTTTTCCAGCACCGTTAGCTCCAATAATTGCTGCGAGCGTTCCTGTTGGTACGGCCAGTGAAACTTGATTGACCGCACAGATCGCACCATGGTGAACCGTTAAATTTGAGACATTAAGCGACATGATTGCTACCTGTGCCTAAATAAGCGGCCATTACTGCCGGATCACGACGCACGGTTTCGGCATCACCACTGGCAATAACTTTGCCAAAGTTCAGAACATAGAGCTTGCTGCATACCGACATAACAACATCCATATGGTGCTCAACAAGTAGGACAGACATATCCACACTTAAATTCCTAATAAGAGAGTTCATCCACTCAATATCTTGAGATCCCAAACCACCTGCAGGTTCATCCAACATTAAAATTGATGGTTCGCTAACTAGAGCGCGTGCTATCGCGACTCGCTTAGTGTCTGGATAAGACAATGTGTCTGCGCGTCGATGTGCAATTCCACCGGCAAAGACACGTTCTAATGCAACGCGCGACTTATTTCGGATTCGCTCTTCATCTTTTCTGTTTCTTCCAAAAGCTGCAGATATCAAACCAGTCGAGGACAAATGCTGTGCACCGACCATTACATTTTCTAATACCGTCAAGTCACCAAACAAACCAACGCCTTGTAATGTGCGCGCAATACCTAAATCAACAAGTTCATGAGGTTTCGGAAATTCACTTTTCTTGCCATTGAGATGAAACTCGCCAGAATCTGGTGTTACTAATCCACAGAGCGCATTAAATAAAGTTGTTTTGCCGGCGCCATTAGGACCAATTAATCCAACAACCTCGTTTTTACCAACTTCAAGATAAACATCATCGAGAGCCCGAAGGCCGCCAAAAGAGACATTAACTCTCTCGACGTGCAGAGCGGCATTATTAGTAGACATAAGGTGAGTAGATTCTAGGCACTCGCGGCCCAATTCTGGTGGTAATTTCATAATTGATACTGTTACTTGCCATACCCCAGTCTTCGGCTGTGAATTCTCCGAGATCGCCGCGATTGAAAATGACTACATAGTCACCGGCTTTAGCCGTGGAGTCTGAGCCAAGGTCAACTACAAACTGATCCATTGAAACTCGGCCGATGATTGGCGCCCGTCTCCCAGCGAAAAAGATGCCAGCTGCTTTTGCTATCCGTGGAATTCCATCGGCATAACCCATCGCAACTACACCTAGAACTGTGTCGGCAGAAGTTAGCTCTGTTGCACCGTAGCCGACCGGTGAATTAGCGGGCACTCTCTTTACTAAATGCAGTTTGGCTCTTACTTCCATGGCCGCTGATAAACCGAGCGATTTACTTGAACCTAAATGTTCAAAGTCTGGCGTTAGTCCATACATGGCAATTCCGGTGCGAACTAAATCAAAACCAGCGCTCTTGTTTGTAATGGTGGCGGCTGAATTAGAAAGATGTTTGATCTTTGGATTTATTCCTACCGCAGCAAGATCGTTGATGGCTTGGGTAAATTTCTCTAGTTGGCTCAGATTCTGTGCTGCGTTAACTTCATCGGCGCGAGCAAAGTGAGAGAAAATTCCGACTATTTCGACTTTACTTAAATCTTGACGCAAAAGCTCTGGCCACTCATGTAAAAATCCGCCACGAGTCATACCAGTATCAACTTCAATGTGAATCCGGGCTTTTTTTCCAGTTGCAATAACTTCATTTAAAATATCTAAAGATGGAACTGCAATATCGATGTTGGCATCAATCGCTGCTGCATAATCAGAACCTGGTGGCATTAACCAGGCCAGAATTGGTGAAGTAATTCCCGCACTTCGTAACGAATGTGCTTCTTCAACTAGTGCGACACCTAACCAACTAGCTCCAGCTTCTAGAGCAGCTTTTGCAACTGGAACTAAACCATGACCATAGGCATCGGCTTTTACTACCGCCATTAATTCTGTACCCGCAGCTGCTTTCAACTTCTTTACATTTGCAGCGATTGCACTTAAATCAACAATTGCCTCGGCCCGGTTGCTCATTAGCGCTCAACAATCACAAAAGCAGAGGCAATTCCGGCATCGTGTGAAAGTGAAAGATGAACTTCTGCGCCATCAACTAAGTCAGCGATCTCACCTCGGAATAGAAAGGCTGGTTTACCGCTCTCTAGATTAATCACTTCGGCATCATGCCACGGCAAACCTTTGCCAGCATTTAGTGCTTTGGCAAGTGCTTCTTTCGCAGCAAAGCGGGCAGCCAGTGAAGATATTGGTTTTCCTTGCTCGGCCACAGTAAATAAACGCTCTTTCAAACCAGCAGTGCGTTCAAGCGCTTCAGAAAACCGCGCAATATCAACCACATCAATGCCGACACCATCGATCATGCTTGATCCTTTCGCGAAGGAATGATTCGGTCAAGTGCTGTTACTGAAACTAAAAGCGCTCCCCCTAGAAAAACCCCGCCTACTAAGTCTGAAAACCAATGAGTGTTGCGGTAAAGCGAAACGCACATAATCGCGGTAGTAAGAGATGAAATAATTGTAATCATTTGTCGCGCGCTTTTTGGTTCATGCCAAAGATATCGGTGAACTAAATATGCAAAGAGTCCCCAGATTAAAACCACATTAGAAATATGGCCACTGGGAAATGACATCCCGCCAGAATTTAAGAGATCCATATTTAACCGCGGCTTAGTTCTTCCAATAAATAATTTAAAAACACCAACAACGCCATTGAGAGCTAGCAGTGCTACCAAAGATAAAAACAATGGGCGAAATGTGTTGAACTTGCGCCACAGATGCGCTGACAAAAGCAAGATTCCAACTGCGCTGATCCAGCGAAGCCCTAGATCATCAATCCGGCGCAAAATGAAGTAGACCGACGGATCAAATAGATGACGATCAGCGGTGGCTATTTTGTCATCAATCGAAATTAGCCAGCCTGCGGTCACTACTTGATATGTCACATAAAGATAAGCAGAAGTTGCAAATGCCGCCCATGAAAATGAGCGGCTTAATTCTTCACGTTGACTTTTCTGCAATTTAATCATTATTCGACCGTAACCGACTTTGCCAAATTGCGTGGTTGATCTACATCGTTACCACGCGCGATTGCCATTTCATATGCGAATACTTGTAGCGGAACAGTTGCCAAGACGGGCTGGAATAGCGCTGGTGCAATAGGAATTCGAATGACATGCGCTGCTCCGGTGACTTCGGCGCCTTCTTCGGCAATCACAATAACTTGAGCGCCACGTGCTTTTACTTCTTGAATATTGCTTAACATTTTTTCATCGAGCGCATGGTCATGACCGGCCGGCACAATGGCGATGACCGGTGTGCCTTCTTCGATAAGTGCGATTGGTCCATGCTTGAGTTCGCCGCCTGCAAAACCTTCGGCATGCATGTAAGCCAGTTCCTTTAATTTCAAGGCGCCTTCAAGAGCTGCCGGAAAACCAACGTTGCGACCTAAGAATAGAACTGAAGAACTTTGCGCGAAAGTACGAGTTAAAGCACGTAGTGGCTCGACAGTTTCGAGGATAGATTCAATCTTTGCTGGCAACTCGAGCAATTCTTTATACAAATCGACAACTTCGGCATCGCTTAGTTCTTTACGTACTTGAGCTAAGTGCAAACCAATTAGATAGACCGCAACTACTTGAGTCAAGAATGCCTTTGTTGAGGCAACCGCAATCTCTGGGCCAGCATGAGTGTAAAGAACTGCATCTGATTCGCGTGGAATGGTTGAGCTATTGGTATTACAGATCGCTAACACGCGAGCCCCGGCTGCTTTTGCATGACGCAGCGCCATCAACGTATCCATAGTTTCGCCCGATTGTGAAATAGCAATCACCAAAGTTTGAGCATCAATAATTGGGTCGCGATATCGGTATTCACTTGCGATTTCAACCTCAACGCTGATCTTTGCCCATTTCTCAATTGCATACTTTGCAATCATTCCTGCGTGGTAGGCAGTTCCACATGCGATGATTACGATTTTCTTGAGCGCTCGAACTTCATCAGCACTCATCTTTAATTCATCTAGTTCAATTTGATTGTTATCAGTTAAACGTCCGATCAAGGTATCGGCAACTGCTTTAGGTTGCTCAAAGATTTCTTTGAGCATGAAGTGGCTAAAGCCACCTTTTTGCGCAGCTTCAGCATCCCAGGTAACTAAGTACTCGCGAGGGGTTTGTACTTTGCCTTCGAGGTCGGTGATTTCAAAACCAGTTGGTGAAATTACTACAATCTCATCTTGACCAAGTTCGACAGCCCGCTTGGTGTATTCAATAAATGCAGCGACATCGGACGCCAGAAAAAACTCATTCTCGCCAACGCCTAGTACCAATGGGGAATTACGGCGCACGCCAACAATTACCCCAGGGTTATCGGCATGCACGGCAAGCAAAGTAAAAGAACCACGTAAGGTTTTCACTGCTTCGCGCATCGCAGCTGGTAGATCGCCATTAAATTCTTTACGCAAATCACTTAGTAAGTGAGCAACAGATTCGGTATCAGTATCAGAGTGGAACTTATGTCCCTTGGCTTGTAACTCTGCTTTTAATTGATTGTAATTTTCGATAATGCCATTATGAATTACCGCTAATTTTCCTTCATTATCAACATGAGGGTGGGCATTGTTATCTGTTGGTCCGCCATGAGTGGCCCAACGGGTGTGGCCTATTCCAGAAGTTGCAGATGGCAGTTTGTCACCGAGTGAGCTCTCTAAATTACCTAACTTGCCAGCGCGCTTTTCGATAAATAACTTGCCACTAGTTCCGAGTGCGATGCCAGCAGAGTCGTATCCACGGTATTCGAGTCGGCGCAAACCTTCGATTAATGGAGTGATCGCCGAATTAACACCTGTGTAACCAACAATGCCGCACATCTGATTACTTCAATTCAGTTTCGACTATTTGCGCCAACCTTGCTGCCACGCTTTGTGCGACGGCATCGCTTTGTGCCTCAACCATTACTCGCACCAGTGGTTCAGTACCTGATGCACGTAGTAGCACTCGCCCATTTGAACCAAGTTCAACTTCGGCAGCTTTTACTGCATCAGATATAACAGTTGATGTGGAAAGTCGCTCTTTAGCTACATTCTTTACATTAATCAAAACTTGCGGGAATCGCACCATTACTCGAGATAGCTCTTGTAGCGTTTGGCCAGATCGCTTAACTTCAGCCAATAACTGAAGCGCAGTGAGTAAGCCATCGCCGGTATTTGCGTAGTCGCGAATAATTACATGGCCGGATTGTTCGCCACCTAAGTTGAAATCTGATTGCAACATTGCCTCTAATACATAGCGATCGCCAACAGCTGTTGTAACAACTTCAATTTCGGCTTCAGCCATAGCATGCATGAAACCTAGGTTGCTCATAACTGTTCCAACAATGGTGTTTGAATTTAATTTTCCTCGTGCTTTAAAACCTTTAGCAAGTATTGCCATAATTACATCGCCATCGATTTCGGCGCCAGTTGCATCAATTGCTAAGCAACGGTCGGCATCGCCATCATGAGCAATTCCAACATCTGCGCCATTCTTAAGAACTGCGCTACGAAGGTGTTCAAGGTGAGTCGAGCCAACCCCATCGTTGATATTCCAACCATCAGGAGTATTTGCAATCGCAATAACTTCAGCGCCAGCACGTGACAGGGCCAACGGTGCAGTAAATGAAGAAGCGCCATTTGCGCAATCCACTACAACTTTTAATCCAGCTAACGAAACATCGATCGTAGAGAGTAGGTGCCCAATATATGTTTCAATTAAATGATCGCCATTGATTACTCGGCCAACGGCTGCCCCGGTTGGTCGCTGCCAAGGTTCGCCAATTCTGGCTTCAACCAACGCTTCGACATCATCAGCTAATTTCTCGCCACCGCGCTGAAATAGTTTTATGCCGTTATCTGGCATTGGATTATGTGATGCGCTAATCATGACGCCGAGATCGGCTCCAGTACTGGCAACTAAATATGCAACGGCTGGAGTTGGCACGATTCCGACGCGATAAACATCGACTCCGGCACTCGTTAAGCCTGCAACGACTGCGGCTTCGAGAAATTCGCCAGAAGCGCGCGAATCTTGCCCGACAATTGCGCGCGGGCGATCATTAGAGTTTTCAACCAGGATATGTGCAGCAGCAACGGCAACATCAAGGGCTAATTCAGCAGTTAAATCAACGTTTGCTAAACCTCGAATACCGTCGGTTCCAAAGAGTGACAAAAAGTCCTCCTTCTGCCGAGATAGCTACCGAATAGATCGGTGAAAGTGTATTAGCGCTTGCTGTATTGAGAACGCTTACGAGCCTTCTTTAGGCCGTACTTCTTGCGTTCGATAACACGAGCATCGCGCTTAAGGAAGCCAGCCTTCTTAAGAGCTGGGCGATTAGCCTCAACATCAATCTCGTTTAGCGCGCGTGCAACACCAAGACGAAGTGCGCCAGCTTGACCTGAAACTCCACCACCGTTGATGCGAGCAACAACGTCATAACCATTTTCAGCACCAACAGTGCGGAAAGGTTCTGAAACTAATTGTTGGTGAACTTTATTTGGGAAGTAATTCTCAAGAGTCTTACCATTTACAACCCACTTGCCTGAGCCAGGAACTAAACGAACGCGAGCAACAGCTTCCTTGCGACGGCCGGTGCCACCACCTGGAGCTTTAATTGCTGGGCGGTTAGTCGCTGCAGCTGGAGATGATGATGAATAAGAAGTTAGCTCTTGTGCTTCATCAAGTTCGATAGTTGTATTTTCAGACATGTATTTTCTATTCCCTTTTTCTATCGATTACTTAATGATCTGTGAAACTTGCTCGAAAACATATGGAGTTGGAGCTTGTGCAGCATGTGGGTGATTTGGACCCGCGTAAACTTTTAGCTTTGATGCAACATCGCGGCCAAGACGGTTCTTAGGAATCATTCCCTTGATTGCCTTTTCAACAGCGCGTGTTGGGTGCATCTCCATCAAATCGCCGTAAACAGTTGAAGTTAAACCGCCTGGGAAACCTGAGTGGTGATGTGCAAACTTTTGTGTGGTCTTTGAACCAGAGAGCGCAACTTTTTCAGCGTTGATAACAATTACAAAGTCACCCATGTCCATGTGTGGAGCAAATGTAGCTTTGTGCTTTCCGCGTAGAAGTGCAGCAGCATGAGTTGCCAAGCGACCCAATACAACATCTTGGGCGTCGATGACATGCCACTTTCGCACTACATCGCCAGGCTTTGGACTATATGTACGCACGCTATTGCCTACCTTCTTTTGGTTCTGACTTAGTTGTTAAGTAGAAAGTCCACCTTGCGGCGGGCTTCTTCTAGAGGGGTAAGGCTACCGCCACGCTCGCTCATGGTCAAAATGAGCGTGAGCAAGCTAGCGCTAGTGATCGAAAATAGGCTCCGGACTCTCATAAACCCGGCCATTGGCACCGAAAATTAAGAAGCGTGTGAAGCCTCTAGTGAACCAGCGATCGTGGGTCACGGCCAAGACGGTGCCTTCATATCGGTTAAGGGCTGCTTCCAAACTTTCAGCCGATGCTAAGTCGAGGTTGTCGGTTGGTTCATCAAGTAAGAGTGCAGTTGATCCCATTAACTCTAAAAGGAGAACTTGGAAACGGGCTTGTTGTCCACCTGAAAGGGATGAGAACTTTTGTTCGGCTTGGCCATCAATTTCATACTTTCGCAGCACGCTTTTAGCGGGCCCTAATTGCAGTGAATGTTCTTGCCAGAGAATTTCCAACAGAGTCTTACTCTCAAATTCTGGATGTGCGTGCGTTTGCGCAAAGTAGCCAACATCAACACGGGCACCGAGTTTCCAATTGCCAGTGTATTTAACAGATTGATCACCGGAAATCATGCGCAGGAAGTGTGACTTGCCGGTGCCATTTTTACCTAAAACTGCAACGCGATCACCAAAGAAAACTTCGAAATCAAAAGGTTCGGTTAAGTTATCTAGAGCAAGATTCTCAAAAGTTAAAGCACGTAAGCCAGTGCGCCCACCACGTAAGCCAACTTTTACATCTTGCTCAATAGGTGGCGCTTCAGGGGCGCCTGCTTCTTCGAATTTCCGTAAGCGAGTTTGCATGGCGCGATATTTACTTGCCATATCAGGGCTAATTGCTGCTTGCACTTGCAGCGTACGAACTAAATCCTTTAACCGCTGGTGTTCTTGTTGCCAGCGCAGCAGCAGCTCTGCAAATCTTTTATTACGCGCGACGCGCGCTTCGTGCCAGGTTGAGAATTTCCCACCATGTACCCAAGTAGTATTTCCACTTACGCCTTGCTCAAGAGTGACAATACGATTTGCCACATTATCAAGTAGTTCGCGATCGTGACTAACGAATAAAACTGTTTTCTTAGTTGCGGTAATTACTTCTTCGAGCCAGCGCTTTGATGGCACATCTAAATAGTTATCTGGCTCATCAAGTAATAAAACTTCATCAGGTCCTTCAAGAAGTGCTCGCAGAACAACTTTCTTCTGCTCTCCCCCAGATAAGGTGTTTACTTTGCGCTGCGCGACATCATCAAATGATTTCCCCATCGCCTCAATGCAACAAACATCCCAGATAACTTCGAAGTCATATCCCCCGGCATCGCCCCAATCAATGATTGCTTGGGCATATGCCATCTGATCTTTTTCAGTATTGCGAGTATTCATTAACTCTTCAGTAATTTTCACGCGCTCAGCCGCTACCTGAATTCGCTTGGGAGCAACCGAGATCAATAGATCGCGTACTGTAGATTCATCACGAACTGATCCGATGAACTGGCGCATAACACCAAGCCCACCAGAAATAGCTACTTGGCCAGATTCAGGTGAAATATCACCGCAGATCATGCGAATTAAAGTTGTTTTACCAGATCCGTTTGCGCCAATTAGTGCAACCTTTGCACCGTCACCAACCCGAAAACTCACATCACTTAGTAGTACTCGACCATCAGAGAGTGAGTATTCAACTGCGTTGACATCAATGTGGCCCACGAGTTATTCCTCGTTCCGGCGCGAGATTGTCAATGCAGCACGTGCAATTAACTCTGCGCTATTTGGGTAATCAACTTGCACCAGAGTTAAGCCTTCCGGCGGAAAAACCATGGAATCTGAAATACGTTGGCGGTTAGCCAACATTTCGGCGATCCAACTTGGCTCAAAGCGACCTTCAGCTACACAGACTGCCGAACCCACCAAGTTGCGCACCATTGAGTAGCAGAATGCATCAGCAACAACATGAGCAACTAACAAGCCATCAGCTTTACGTTCCCACCGGAAAGTTTCTAACGTGCGAATTGTTGTTGCACCTTCACGGAATTTACAGAACGCCGCAAAATCATGTTCACCTAGCAACAGTGAACTTGCTTCATTCATGCGATCTACATCAAGGGGCCGATACCAACTTGCGCGGTCATAACGATCTAGCGGATTGATCGCTTTATTTGCATCAACAATTTGGTACTTGTAATGACGGCGTAGTGCTGAAAAACGAGCATGGAAACCTTCGGGAGCAACATCGATTTCAAGAACTCGAATATCAGTATCAAGCAAACGGTTTAATCGATATGCCAAATCAGATAGATCAGTGCTTTCCGGAACATCAATATGAATTACTTGAGCAGTGGCATGAACGCCAGCATCGGTGCGACCAGCGACAATAGAATCGCATTGATAGCGCACAATCGTTGCAAATGCTTTTTCAAATTCTTCTTGCACCGTGCGACGTTCTGGTTGCTTTGCCCAACCCGAGAAATTAGTGCCGTCGTAGGCAAGTTTGATTTTTAAACGAAGAAACCCACCCTCGGGAAAGAGAGTGGGTTCCGACATTTGAGTAAGTTACTAAGTTTTTTAGAGCTTAGTTATCTTTCTCAGTTAATACTTCGATGACGGCCATAGGCGCATTGTCACCCTTGCGTGGACCGATCTTGGTGATACGTGTATAGCCGCCATTACGGGTAGCAAAACGTGGACCAATCTCAGTGAATAGATGATGTACAACGCCCTTATTTGCAATCGTTGCTAAAACGCGACGACGAGCATCAAGGTCACCCTTCTTTGCAAAAGTAATTAGCTTCTCGGCCAATGGACGAAGACGCTTTGCCTTTGCTTCAGTTGTAGTGATCTTGCCGTGCTCAAATAGTTGCTCTGCAAGAGTTCCTAGAATATGGCGCTCGTGTGATGGGCCACTGCCCAGACGAGGACCTTTAGTTGGTTTTGGCATTTTTTCTCCTAGGCCTGATCTGCTTCAACGAAATCATCGTCAACAGATGCGTTGTAGTTCTGGTGCTTAGTTGGATCGAAACCAGCTGGGCTATCCTTTAGAGACATTCCCATTGAGACCAACTTTGCCTTGACCTCATCGATTGACTTTGAACCAAAGTTACGGATATCTAGTAGATCAGCTTCTGAACGATTTACTAGTTCGCCAACTGTGTGAATGCCTTCGCGCTTCAAGCAGTTGTATGAACGAACTGTTAGATCTAGATCTTCGATTGGAAGAGCTAAGTCAGCGGCAAGAGCTGCATCCATAACAGATGGCCCCATTTCGATTCCTTCAGCATCTAGATTTAGTTCGCGGGCAAGTCCGAATAGCTCAACCAAAGTCTTACCAGCTGATGCAACTGCATCGCGTGGCTTCATTGATGGCTTTGCTTCAACATCGATAACTAAACGATCGAAGTCGGTGCGCTGCTCAACACGAGTAGCTTCAACTTTGTAAGTAACTTTCAAAACAGGTGAGTAAATGGAGTCAACCGGAATACGGCCAATCTCAGCACCAGCTTGCTTGTTCTGAACTGCAGTTACATAACCACGACCGCGCTCGACAGTAAGTTCGATTTCGAGGTTCGCTTTATCGTTAAGTGTTGCAATGTGTAGCTCTGGGTTATGTACTTCAACACCAGTTGGAACTGCAATATCAGCACCAGTCACAGCGCCAGCGCCTGACTTGCGGATATATAGAACGCTTGGCTCATCGTTATCTGATGAAAGAACAAGGTTCTTAATGTTAAGAACGATATCTGTGAGATCTTCCTTAACGCCTTCAAGAGTGGTGAACTCATGTAGAGCGCCTGCAACGCGAATGCTGGTAACTGCTGCACCTGGAATAGATGAAAGCAGCGTACGACGCATGCTGTTGCCTAGGGTGTAACCGAAACCTGGCTCTAGCGGTTCAATGATGAACCGTGAGCGATGCTCGGATACTACTTCTTCACTGAGGGTGGGACGTTGTGCAATTAGCACTGTTGCTCCTCTTTCTCTTGGTAATCCACTATTTGATCACCGGGTTGGTTATTACTTGGAATAAAGTTCGACGATTAGTTGCTCTTCAACTTGGGTGTCGATAATTGATCGAGCTGGTGTGGAGTGAACGATGATGCGCATCTGCGAACCAACAACTTCTATCCAGGCTGGAACTGACTTCTCGCCAAGTTCGGCGCTAGCCACAATAAATGGAGTTAGATCAAGTGACTTTGGTAGAACATCAATGATGTCCATCGCTGTTACACGGAAGGAAGGAATGTTTACCTTCTTGCCGTTGACCAAGAAGTGACCGTGA
Organism: Candidatus Nanopelagicaceae bacterium; assembly: GCA_965267915.1. Lineage (GTDB taxonomy): Bacteria > Actinomycetota > Actinomycetes > Nanopelagicales > Nanopelagicaceae > Planktophila. The sequence continues at coordinate 1,114,731 of OZ254153.1, forward strand.
CGAACTAGCTGACGTGCCATGTCGCGGCTCTTTGCAAAGCCAGCGCGGAAGACGACGTTATCTAGACGTGTTTCAAGAATTACAAGAAGGTTTTCACCAGTCTTGCCTTGCTTACGGTTTGCTTCTTCGTAGTAGCCACGGAATTGCTTTTCAAGAACACCGTAAATACGTGCGCACTTTTGCTTTTCGCGCATCTGTAATAGGTATTCAGATTCCTTGGCACGACCGCGGCCGTGTTGTCCTGGTGGATATGGACGTGATTCGATCGGACACTTTGGTCCATCGCACTTTGCGCCCTTAAGGAAGAGCTTTACTTTTTCGCGACGGCAACGCTTGCAGTCTGCTCCGGTATAACGAGCCATTTATTCTCTTCCTTCCTTAAACTCGACGTGGTTTACATGGACGGCAACCGTTGTGTGGAGCTGGAGTTACATCTGAGATGGCTCCAACTTCAAGACCGGCTGCTTGTAATGAACGAATTGCAGTTTCGCGACCAGAGCCTGGGCCCTTTACGAAAACATCAACTTTCTTTAAGCCATGCTCTTGCGCGCGACGAGCTGCTGCTTCTGCTGCAAGCTGTGCTGCGAAAGGTGTTGACTTACGTGAGCCCTTGAAACCAACTTGGCCAGATGATGACCAAGAGATAACAGCGCCGGTTGGATCTGTAATAGAGATGATCGTGTTGTTGAATGTTGACTTGATGTAAGCCTGTCCAACAGCGACGTTCTTCTTCTCTTTCTTGCGAAGCTTAACTTTGCCCTTTGCGCCGCCTTTAGCGGTAGCAGCGGTCTTTGATTTAGGAGCGGCCATTACTTAGTCACCTTCTTCTTGCCTGCAATTGCCTTACGTGGACCCTTACGAGTACGAGCGTTTGTATGTGTGCGCTGACCACGTACAGGAAGTCCCTTGCGGTGACGAATACCTTGGTAGCTTTGAATTTCAACTTTACGACGAATGTCGCCTGCGATTTCGCGGCGTAGATCGCCCTCAATCTTGAAATTAGCTTCGATATATTCGCGAAGCTTTGCGAGTTCTGGTTCTTGTAGATCCTTAACGCGAACATCTGGACTAATACCAGTTGCAGCTAAGGTCTTCTGTGAACGGGTAAGACCCATTCCGAAGATATATGTAAGGGCGACCTCAAGGCGCTTTTCGCGCGGAAGATCGACACCAACTAAACGTGCCATTTATATTCTGCCTTTTCAGTAACCGGAAGGTCCTTCGCAATGCTCCTCTAATTACTAATAGTTGATAACTATTAACAACTTGAGCCTCGGCCTACCGGTCCAAGGGTCTGTGCTAATTTCTTAGCGCAGTTGCATCACGCGTTATTGCATTTATCGAAACGTTAGAGAATTAACCCTGACGTTGCTTGTGACGAAGATTTTCGCAAATGACCATGACACGTCCGCGGCGACGAATGACTTTGCACTTATCGCAAATCTTCTTGACGCTTGGGTTCACCTTCATTTGAAATACTCCTCTATCACTTGTAACGATAAATAATTCGACCTCGGGTGAGGTCATATGGACTTAGTTCTACGATCACACGGTCAGCTGGCAAAATACGAATGTAATTTTTTCGCATCTTTCCGCTGATGTGCGCAAGAATCTTGTGCCCATTAGTTAGCTCCACACGAAACATCGCGTTAGGAAGCGCTTCAGCTACAGTGCCTTCGATTTCGATCGCACCATCTTTACTAGCCAAGCGTTACCTTCTTCTCTGATTCAACTCATCGGTGTCGACAAGCATGGAGCAGCCACTTATAAATTCTGGAAAATATTTAAAACTTAAAAAGTCCTAAATCCCCAAGATTCGCAAGTGACGCGAAGGGTTAGTCTAAAGCGGGCGGGAGAATAAGGGAAATCGGACAAAATGCCTGGATTGACTCACGCGGATGAGGGTAGGCGCAGTACCTATAAAAGTGGGAAATTGCCCTTTTTCAGGCCTTTCCCGCGTCGATCTACCCTAAAAGTCAAAATTTCGGACCAAACTGATTTTGGGGCCTAGATCAGGGAGGAAATCTCGATGCCCAGCGCCCCTAGTTTTTCACGCCCGCCATCGAGGGCGGTTAGGACAAATGGCTTGCCATCAGGTGCGATGCAGTAACTATTTTCAAAGTGAGCTCCACGAGATTTATCATTGGAAACCACAGTCCAGTTATCTTTTAAGACTTTAGTCTTACGAGTTCCGCGAGTAATCATTGGTTCGATTGCAAGTGCCATACCGACGACGATCTCTGGCCCGAAACCGCGCTTTCCAAAATTTAATACATGCGGCGCTTGATGCATTTCAGTTCCGATGCCATGACCGCCGTACTCCTGCAAAATTCCATATTTACCTTGTGCATCTGTGTAACTTTCAATTGCGTGCCCAATGTCAGAAAGTTTTGCACCGAGGTGTCCGGCAGCAATTCCGCGCCACATTGATTCTTCGCAGACATCCATCAGTTTTTGATCAGCCGGGTCAACATTGCCGACACCAACTGAGAACGCCGCATCGCCATGCCAGCCATCAATGATCGCGCCACAGTCAATTGAAACTACATCGCCATCTTCGATTACTCGATCACCAGGAATGCCGTGCACAATCTCATCATTAATTGAAATACAAATTGTTGCTGGAAACCCGTGATAACCCTTGAAATTCGAAGTGCCGCCGCCACGTTTAATATTTGCAGCAGCAATTGCATCTAACGCATCTGTACGCATGCCAACTTTAATTGAGCTCTTAAGAAGTGCCAGGGTTTCACCAACTAGTAAACCGGCACGGCGCATTACCTTTAATTGATCAAGGGTCTTAATCTGAATGTCCACTACTAAATTATTATCTAATTAATTAACTGATGCGGCTAAGTGCCGTAGTGGCGCGCTCAGTAATTTCCGAAACTGCACCAGTTGCGCTGATGGTGATTAACAAACCTTCGCCGCGATAGAACGCAATGATCGGTGCTGTCTGCTCGTTATAAACTTCAAGGCGACGTGCAATAACTTCAGCTTTGTCATCTTCGCGTTGGTAAAGCTCTCCCCCGCAAGTTGCACATGTTTGCGCAGTTGCTGGAGCTGGTGCACCACAACCTCGGCAAGTCAACCGGCTAGAAAGACGCTCGATAATTTCAGAGTCAGCAATATTTAATTCAAGTACGGCGTCAAGTGGGCTCTTCTGTTCAGCCAAGATTGCTCGAAGCACTTCGGCTTGCACAACGTTTCTTGGGAAGCCATCGAGTAGAAAACCGTTTGCAACATCATCGTGAGTTAAACGATCTTTAACCATGGCGTTAGTAACTGAATCTGGCACTAGTTCGCCACGATCCATAAAACTCTTAGCCTCTTGGCCAAGTGGAGTTCCAGCTTTTAAATTTGCGCGGAAAATATCGCCAGTAGAGATATGCGGAATTGAATAGTGCTCGGCTAAGAAAACTGCTTGTGTTCCTTTACCAGCACCTGGTGGACCTACCAGGACTAAGCGCATTACTTAAGGAATCCCTCATATGAACGCTGTTGCAATTGGCTTTCGATCTGCTTGGCGGTATCTAGACCAACTCCAACCACGATCAAGATTGCAGTTCCACCGAATGGGAAGTTCTGGTTTGCTCCGAATAGCACCAACGCAATAATTGGGATAATCGCAACGAGTGCTAAGTAAAGTGATCCTGGAGCTGTAATGCGTGAGAGCACATACTGCAAATATTCAGCAGTTGGACGTCCAGCACGGATACCAGGAATAAAGCCACCATACTTCTTCATGTTGTCAGCAACTTCTTCTGGATTGAAAGTAATTGCCACATAGAAGTAGGTAAAGAAAATAATTAGTAGTGCGTAAGAAGCAATATAAATTGGGTGATCGCCATTTACGAAGTTACGGCTAATCCATACTGCCCAATCTGATTGACTGTTTGTGAAATTAGCAATCAATGATGGAATATAGAGAAGTGATGATGCGAAAATTACTGGAATAACGCCCGCTTGGTTTACCTTAATTGGAATATAGGTACTAGTTCCGCCGTAAGCCTGGCGACCAACCATGCGCTTGGCATATTGGACCGGAATTCTTCGTTGTGCTTGTTCCACGAATACAACTGCGGCAACCACAAGTATTCCAACAGCAAGCACGAATAGGAATGCAAAAAGACCCTTTTGTAACTTGATTGACCACAAGTTAGATGGGAAACCAGCTGCAATTGAGGTGAAAATCAAGATCGACATACCGTTACCGACGCCGCGATCAGTAATTAGCTCACCGAGCCACATGATTACCGAAGTACCAGCAGTCATTACGAAAATCATGGTAACAATGCGTTGCCATGAAGTATCAGGAATGATCGCTTCGCTACATCCGGAAATCAAACGACCTGGGGTACGAGCTACTGCGATCAAACCAGTTGATTGCAGTACTGCTAAACCAATTGTTAGGTAGCGGGTGTATTGAGTTAACTTTGCGGTTCCTGATTGTCCCTCTTTCTTAAGAGTTTCAAAGCGAGGAATTACTACAGTTAAAAGTTGAACAATGATCGATGCGGTGATGTAAGGCATGATGCCAAGCGCGAATACTGAAAGCTGTAGTAACGCTCCACCAGAGAACAAGTTAATCAGGCCAAATAGTCCACCTGATTGAACACCTGCTAAACATGATTGCACTGCTTCGTATGAAACGCCTGGAGTAGGAACTACTGAACCAAAGCGGAACAACGCCATGATCGAAAGAGTGAAGAAGATCTTCTTGCGAAGCTCTGGCGTTTTAAAGGCCATTCCGAATGCTGAAAGCATTTAACTTCTCCCTCTTTCGATTAAGACTGTTGAAATACGTTGCTGATATTAAATGATGCTTTGATTTATAGGTTGTTAGCAGATCCGCCAGCAGCTGAGATTTTCTCAATTGCTGAGTTTGAGAACGCGTGAGCAGTAACAGTTACCTTCACGGCAATGTCACCATTGCCTAGAACCTTAACTGGCAAGCTATCGCGAACTGCGCCCTTGGCGATTAGATCTGCAACAGTAACGTCGCCACCCTTTGGGTAGAGAGCGTTAATTGTTGAGACGTTAACTACCTGGTACTCAACGCGGGCTGGGTTCTTGAAACCACGTAGCTTAGGCAAGCGCATTACGAGAGGTAGCTGACCACCTTCGAAACCTGCACGAACTGTGTTACGGGCACGAGTACCTTTTCCACCACGACCGGCAGTCTTACCCTTTGATGCTTCACCGCGACCCTTACGAGTCTTCGCTTTCTTAGCACCTGGAGCAGGACGTAAATGATGAAGTTTAAGTGTCATTTTTATTCGACCTCTTCAACCTTGATTAAGTGGCGAACAGCATGCACCATGCCACGAATTTCTGGACGATCTTCTTTTACAACAACATCATTGATGCGCTTTAGTCCGAGCGAACGCAAAGTGTTGCGTAGCTCAGGCTTGCTGCCCACCTTTGAACGAAGTTGTGTAACTTTTAAACGAGGCATTAGGCACCTACCTGAATCTGTGAAGCACGGATAATTGCAGCAGGTGCAACATCTTCTAGTGGACGTCCGCGTCGCGCAGCAATTGCAGCTGGGCTCTCGAGTCGACGTAGTGCATCAGCAGTGGCGTGAACCATATTGATTGCATTATTTGATCCGAGTGACTTGGTTAGTACATCTGTGATGCCTGCACATTCAAGTACTGCACGAACTGGACCACCAGCGATAACACCGGTACCAGGAGAAGCTGGGCGAAGAAGAACTACGCCAGCTGCATTTTCGCCTTGAATTGGGTGAGGGATAGTTCCTTGGATACGTGGAACAGTAAAGAAAGATTTCTTAGCTTCTTCAACTGCTTTAGCAATCGCTTGTGGAACTTCCTTGGACTTTCCGTAACCAATACCAACTTGGCCATTGCCGTCGCCGACAACTACAAGTGCGGTAAAGGAGAAACGACGTCCACCCTTAACAACTTTAGATACGCGGTTAATGAAAACCACGCGCTCCATAAATGGATTCTTCTCTTGCTGACGGTCATCACGACGTTCGCGCTTTTCGCGACGATCGTTGCCCTTTGCAGGAGCCTCAGATGAGGCGCTCTTTGTTGGGTCAATGGCCATTAGAACTCCAATCCATTTGAACGAGCTGCATCAGCAAGTGCTGCGATGCGACCGTGGTACTGGTTACCGGCGCGATCGAATACCACTGATGAAATACCAGCAGCAACTGCGCGCTTAGCGATTAGCTCACCAACTGCACGAGACTTTGCAGTCTTGTCATCAGTTGAAGTGCGGAAATCTGCTTCCATTGTCGAAGCAGAAACAATTGTTTGACCAAGTTCATCGTTGATCACTTGAACGAACAAGTGACGAGTTGAACGTGACACAACAAGACGTGGACGAGTCGCGCTTCCCGCAATCTTCTTGCGAAGGCGGAAGTGACGACGACGGCGGGCATTAGTAGCCGAACCTTTGCGGACTTTTACACCGATTGCCATTACTTCTTACCCGTCTTTCCTTGCTTGCGGCGAACGACCTCGCCGGCTAAACGTAAGCCCTTGCCCTTATAAGGATCGGCCTTACGTAATTTCTTAACCTTCGCAGCTGTTTCACCAACAAGTTGCTTGTCGATACCAGAGATATGGAACTTAGTTGGTGATTCCACCTTGTAAGTAATTCCTTCTGGAGCTGGGAATGCAATGTTGTGGCTGTATCCGAGTTGGAACTCAAGATCTTTACCCTTTTCAGCAACGCGGTAACCAACACCAACAATTTCAATTGTTAGTGAGTATCCGTTTGTTACGCCCTCGACCATATTCGCAACTAGCGAACGTGATAGACCATGAAGTGAACGAGTTACGCGCTCTTCATTTGGACGAGCAACGGTGATTACGCCTTCGCTCTGAGAAACTTGAATTGGTTCAGAAACATTGATTGCTAATGAACCCTTAGGTCCCTTAACTGCAACATGTTGACCATTGATTGTTACTTCAACACCGCTTGGAACGGTAATTGGCATACGACCGATACGTGACATTAGCGATCACCACACATAGGCGAGAACTTCTCCGCCTACGCCCTGCTTGTTGGCTTGCTTATCAGTAAGCAATCCAGATGAAGTTGAGATGATTGCAACGCCAAGACCACCAAGAACTTTTGGTAGTGCAGTTGACTTTGCGTAAACGCGAAGTCCTGGCTTAGAAACGCGACGTAGGCCTGCGATTGAACGTTCGCGGTTTGCACCGAACTTGAGTTCAAGAACAAGAGTCTTGCCGACGCCATTTGGAGTTTCAGCTACTTCGAAAGAAGAGATGTAACCCTCCTGCTTTAAGATTTCGGCGATACGTGCTTTAACCGATGAAGACGGCATTGAAACCGAATCATGGTAAGCAGAGTTCGCGTTACGCAGACGTGTAAGCATGTCTGCGATCGGATCTGTCATTGTCATACGTGGCCTGTGGCCTTTCTCGAACTGGTTTCTTCACAATCTGTGAAGACCTATTTCGTTGTAGTTAGTGGAGCAGGACTAAGAATTTCTCTCGAATTACCAAGAAGCCTTGGTGATGCCAGGAAGTTCGCCGCGGTGCGCCATTTCGCGGAAGCAGATACGGCAGATGCCGAACTTTTGGTAAACAGAGTGTGGGCGACCGCAACGTGAGCAACGGGTATAGCCGCGAACCTTGAACTTAGGCTTGCGAGCTGCCTTTACCTTGAGTGATGTCTTTGCCATTTCTTATGCCTCCTTGAATGGAAAACCGAGGTGCTTAAGAAGCGCACGGCCTTCGTCATCGTTGCGAGCAGTTGTAACAATGGTGATATCCATACCGCGTGGGCGATCTACCTTGTCTTGTTCGATTTCAGGAAATACAACCTGCTCGGTTAGACCGAAGGTGTAGTTGCCCTTGCCATCGAATTGCTTTGGTGAAAGACCGCGGAAGTCACGGATACGTGGAAGTGAAATGGAAAGTAGACGGTCAGCAAATTCCCACATGCGATCGCCGCGCATTGTTACGTGCGCACCAATTGGCATATTTTCGCGAAGCTTAAACTGCGCGATTGATTTACGTGACTTAGTTACTTGTGGCTTCTGACCAGTGATGATTGCTAGATCGCGGATTGCGCCTTCGATTAGCTTTGAATCACGAGCAGCTTCGCCAACACCCATGTTTACAACGATCTTGGTCAATGAAGGAATCATCATTGTGTTCTTGAAATTGAACTCGCTCTTAAGAGCAGGTGCAATCTCAGCACGATAACGTTCCTTCAGACGTGGTGAAGTTGTTGTTGACATTAGATGTCCTTTCCGGTGCGACGTGAAATTCGCACATTCTTACCATTGTCATCTTTGCGAACGCCAAGACGTGATGCCTTGCCATCTTCGTCTGCAACCATGACATTGGAAATATGAATTGAAGATTCAACGGTGATGATTCCGCCGACTTTAACGCCACGGTCGCCAGTTGTTTCTTTGGTGTGACGCTTTACGCGGTTAACACCTTCAACTAGAACGCGCTCACCCATTACTTCGATGATTTTTCCGCTAACGCCTTTATCTTTTCCTGCGATAACCAAAACGGTATCGCCCTTTTTGATCTTAGCCATTATTAGAGCACCTCCGGAGCAAGCGAGATGATCTTCATAAAGCGCTTATCGCGAAGTTCACGAGCAACTGGTCCGAAGATACGGGTGCCGCGTGGTTCGCCATCAGCTTTTAAGATCACTGCAGCATTCTCATCAAACTTAATATATGAACCGTCTGGACGACGACGTTCTTTAACAGTACGAACGATGACCGCCTTTACGACTTCACCCTTCTTAACTTGTCCACCAGGAATTGCATCCTTAACTGAACAGACGATGATGTCTCCGATACCGGCATAGCGACGGGAGGAACCACCAAGCACGCGGATACAGAGAAGCTCTTTGGCTCCGGTGTTATCCGCCACGCGTACGCGCGACTCTTGTTGAATCATTCTTTATTCTCCCCTTACTTAGCCTTCTCGAGAATCTCGACTACACGCCAGCGCTTAGTTGCTGAGATTGGTCGAGTTTCCATGATTAGAACACGATCGCCCATGCCAGCAGTGTTTGCTTCGTCATGAGCTTTCAATTTACGTGAACGAGAAAGAACCTTTGAGTACATTCCGTGAGCAACACGATCAGAAACTTGAACAGTAACTGTCTTATCCATCTTGTCGCTTACAACGATTCCTTCACGAGTCTTGCGGGCTCCGCGATCTTCAGTAGTAGTCATTACGCAGCTCCTCCGATTCCTAGTTCACGTTCACGAATAATTGTGTAAATGCGAGCGATCTCTTTGCGCACGGCGCCTAAACGACCATGGCTTTCGAGTTGACCGGTAGCAGCTTGGAAACGAAGGTTGAATAGTTCTTCCTTTGCTTCGCGCAACTTTCCAGTTAGCTCTTCGGCAGTTAACTGACGTAGCTCTTCATTAGTTGTAGTAGCCACTTATGCCTCCTCACGCTTTACAACACGACACTTCATTGGCAGTTTGTGAATTGCAAGACGCATTGCTTCATTAGCAACGGCCTCTGTTACTCCAGAAATTTCGAACATGATTCGACCTGGCTTAACGTTTGCAATCCACCACTCTGGTGAACCTTTACCGGAACCCATACGAGTTTCAGCAGGCTTCTTAGTAAGTGGACGATCTGGATAAATATTGATCCAAACCTTTCCACCACGCTTGATATAACGAGTCATCGCAATACGCGCTGCTTCGATTTGGCGGTTAGTTACATATGCAGGAGCAAGCGCCTGGATACCGTAATCGCCGAATGAAACTGCAGTTCCGCCCTTAGCGTTTCCGCTACGAGATGGGTGGTGCTGCTTGCGGTGCTTAACACGACGTGGAATTAACATATTAGTTAGCCCCTCCCTCAACTACTGGTGCTTCAACAGCCGGTGCTGAATCTGCAACATTTGAGCGAGTTACTTCGCCGCGAGGTGTACGAGGACCACGTGATGGAGCGCGTGATGGAGCCTTTGGTGCGCGCGCTGCAGCAAGTGCTGCTTCTTGACGATCTGCGCGTGAACCAATGATCTCGCCCTTGTAAATCCAAACTTTCACACCTAGACGGCCGAAAGTTGTTGCAGCTTCGTAGAAACCATAATCAATATCTGCACGCAAAGTGTGTAGTGGTACACGACCTTCGCGATAGAACTCAGAACGTGACATTTCTGCGCCACCAAGACGACCACCACACTGAACACGGATGCCTTGAGCACCAGCTTTCATCGCAGATTGCATTGACTTCTTCATTGCGCGACGGAAAGAAACACGTGCAGCAAGCTGCTCGGCAATTCCTTGTGCAACTAGTTGTGCATCAATTTCAGGATTCTTAACTTCAAGAATATTTAGCTGTACTTGCTTTCCAGTTAGTTTTTCTAACTTGATACGCAAAGTGTCAGCATCTTGTCCGCGGCGACCGATAACGATTCCTGGACGAGCTGTGTGTAGATCGATACGAACACGATCGCGAGTACGCTCGATTTCAATTCGAGATACTCCTGCGCGCTCCATACCTTTCTGCATCATGCGACGGATTTCGACATCTTCCTTGACGTAATCCTTGTACAACTTGTCGGCATACCAACGTGACTTAAATTCAGTTGTGATACCAAGACGGAAGCCGTGTGGGTTTACTTTTTGACCCATTACTTGGTCGCTCCCTTCTTCTTGATATTCATTGTTTTTGAAGCAGCTTTGTTATCGCTGACTACAACTGTGATGTGGCTTGAACGCTTCAAGATGCGGAATCCGCGACCTTGCGCGCGTGGGCGAAAACGCTTCATTGTGCGACCTTCGTCGACAAGTGCTTCAACAACCCAAAGTTCTGAAGCATCGCGAATTGCTGGGTTCTTAGCTTTTGCATTAGCAACAGCTGAGTTAAGAAGTGTGTAGATATCAGCACCGGCAGATTGTGGTGCGAACTTAAGTGTGGCAAGTGCGTTATCGACGCGCTCTCCACGAATAAGGTCGATAACACGACGTGCCTTTTGTGGTGTGTGGCGGATGTCGTTTAGAACAGCCTTTCCAAACACAGCGTCTACTGAAGTATCAGCAGCTTTAGTGGTTTCGGTATTAGCCACGAGATGCTCTCCGATCGTCCTTAACGTGACCCTTGAAGGTACGTGTTGGTGCGAATTCACCTAACTTGTGACCGACCATTGCGTCAGTTACAAAAACTGGAACGTGCTTGCGTCCGTCATGAACGGCAATTGTGTGACCAATCATTGAAGGAATGATCATTGAACGACGTGACCAAGTCTTGATCACGTTCTTTGTGTTGGCATCGTTTTGGGCATCTACCTTCTTGGTTAGATGGCCGTCCACGAATGGACCCTTCTTTAAACTACGTGGCATCGGGGCTCCTACCGGTTCTTATTCGACTTGCGACGACGGACGATCATTGAATCACTGGCTTTCTTCTTACGAGTACGGCCTTCTGGCTTACCCCAAGGTGTTACTGGGTGACGACCACCAGAGGTCTTACCTTCACCACCACCGTGTGGGTGATCAACAGGGTTCATAACAACACCGCGAACAGATGGGCGCTTGCCCTTCCAACGCATACGACCAGCTTTTCCGTAGTTGATATTGGATTGTTCTGCGTTTCCAACTTCACCAACAGTTGCGCGGCAACGAACATCTACGTTGCGGATTTCACCAGATGGCATACGTAGTTGTGCATATGCGCCTTCTTTTGCAACGAGTTGAACAGATGCACCAGCTGAACGAGCAATCTTTGCTCCGCCACCTGGGCGAAGTTCAATTGCGTGTACGACAGTACCTACTGGAATATTACGAAGTGGCAAGTTATTGCCTGGCTTGATATCAGCCTTTGGGCCGTTTTCGACAACTGCACCTTGCTCTAATTTATTTGGCGCGATGATGTAACGCTTCTCGCCATCTGCATAGTGAAGTAGTGCGATACGTGCTGTGCGGTTTGGATCGTATTCAATATGTGCGACCTTTGCTGGAACGCCATCTTTATCATTACGAACGAAATCGATTAGACGGTACGCACGCTTGTGACCGCCACCTTGGTGACGAACAGTGATGCGACCAGATGAGTTACGTCCACCCTTTGAGTGAATTGGACGAACTAAAGATTTTTCTGGAGTTGTACGTGTGATTTCTGCGAAATCAGGAACGCTTGCGCCACGTTGACCAGGGGTTGTCGGCTTTAATTTACGAAGTGCCATAGTTGTATCCCTTTATCCTTTTCTAAAGTCCCGGCTTCCGTTAGGAAACTGGGCCTCCAAAGATGTCGATGCGGCTGCCAGCTGCAACTTGAACAATTGCGCGCTTGGTGTCTTTACGCTTTCCATCACCAAAACGTGTCTTCTTGTTCTTGCCCTGACGGTTCATTGTGTTAACACTTACAACCTTCACGCCGAATACTTTTTCAACCGCGATCTTGATCTCGGTCTTATTAGCATCTGGTGCGACGATAAATGTGTACTTGTTCTCATCTAGCAAGCTGTAGCTCTTTTCAGAAACTACTGGTGCTAGTAGAACTTCGCGGTGATCTTTCATGCTGAAGCCTCCAATTCAGACTCGCGTGCAACTGCTGTTGCGCCCTTACCTTTAACTGGACCAGCAAGGAAATCATTGATCGCTGCTTGGGTAAATACCAAGTCATCGCTCTTTAAAACGTCATATGCATTTAGTTGATCTGGAACCAACAAGTGCATATCTTCGGCGTTACGAAGTGAACGCCAAGCAATATCTTCGGCACGAGAAAGAACAACTAGAACATGACGGCGATCGCTGAACTGACGAACAGCTGCGATTGCGGCCTTTGTTGAAGGCGCTGATGTAATTGAATCAATTACATAAATGCGTTCGTTGCGTTGACGATCTGAAAGAACACCCTTAAGTGCTGCTGCGATCATCTTCTTTGGTGTGCGTTGGAAATATGAACGTGGACGAACTGCGTGTGCAGCTCCACCACCGCGTTGCAAAGGAGCGCGTATCGAACCCTGACGGGCGCGGCCGGTTCCTTTCTGTGCAAAAGGCTTCTTTCCACTACCGCTTGTTTCGCCACGGTTCTTCGCTTTCTGAGTACCTTGGCGAGCAGCAGCAAGTTGTGCTGTTACAACTTGGTGAATTAAAGGAATATTTGTTTGCTGATCAAAAATTTCACCAGGAAGATCGACTGAGCCGACCTTTGCTCCTGCTGCATTTTTGATATCGATAGTTAGAGACATGTTATGCACCAGCCTTTACTGTTTCGAAAGTTTCAACAATCGCTTTCTTTGCAGCTGAGCGAATGAAAACTAATGCGCCATCAGGACCTGGAACTGAACCCTTGATGAGTAGCAAGTTGCGTTCAGCATCAACTGAATGAACTTGCAAGTTTTGTGTAGTAACGGTTTGACCACCCATACGACCAGCCATGCGCATTCCCTTGAATACACGACCTGGTGTTGAGCAAGCACCGATTGAACCTGGCATACGGTGCTTACGATCTACACCGTGAGATGAGCTAAGACCACCGAAGCCGTGACGCTTCATTACACCGGCATTACCTTTACCTGTGCTGGTACCTGTTGCATCAACAATTTCGCCAGCTTCAAATACTGTTGCGCCAAGTTCTTGACCAACTGTGTATTGCGAAGCACTAAGTGTGCGAAGTTCTGCAACTGAGCGACGTGGGGTCACACCAGCTTTAGCAAAGTGGCCAACTTGTGGCTTAGAAACTTTCTTAGGATCGATCGCACCGAATGCGATCTGTACAGCTGAGTAGCCATCTACTTCAGGAGTACGAATCTGAGTAACAACGCAAGGTCCGGCTTCAACAACAGTTACTGGAATCATCTTGTTGTTGGCATCAAATACCTGAGTCATACCAAGCTTCTTACCGAGCACGCCCTTGATGGACGAGCCGTGTGATTGAGTTACAAATGACATTTATTCTCGTCCTTTCCTTAGAGCTTAATTTCGATGTCGACGCCAGCTGGAAGATCAAGACGCATCAATGAGTCAACAGTCTTAGGTGTTGGATCGATGATGTCGATTAGGCGCTTATGTGTGCGCATCTCGAAATGTTCGCGGCTGTCCTTGTATTTGTGAGGAGAGCGAATCACGCAATACGTGTTCTTCTCTGTAGGTAGCGGCACTGGGCCAGCAACAGTTGCACCAGTGCGCTCGACTGTCTCAACGATTTTCTTCGCTGAAGAGTCAATCACCTCATGGTCATATGCCTTGAGCCGAATGCGGATCTTTTGTCCCGCCATTTGCTTCTCCTCTTGTTAATTAAAGCTGTTATCTATTTACTGCCTTTAAATTTTCTTTTACTTCTTTTATTAAATTTTCAAAACTTTCGTTGTAACCCGGCGGTTTTTAGGCCGCCGGGCCAACAACGTTTACAACTTTTTTACTTACTTCTTAATCTTGGTAACGCGACCAGCACCTACTGTGCGGCCACCTTCACGGATTGCGAAGCGAAGTCCTTCTTCCATAGCGATTGGTTGAATTAGCGTTACAGCCATTTCAGTGTTATCGCCAGGCATAACCATTTCGGTTCCTGCTGGAAGTGTTACAACACCAGTTACGTCAGTTGTACGGAAGTAGAACTGTGGACGGTAGTTGTTGAAGAATGGAGTGTGACGACCGCCTTCATCCTTTGAAAGGATGTATGCAGATGCATCGAACTCTGTGTGAGGTGTGATTGAACCTGGCTTGCAAACAACCTGGCCACGCTCAACATCTTCACGCTTTAGACCACGAAGTAGAAGTCCAACGTTCTCGCCTGCTTGACCTTCGTCGAGCAACTTACGGAACATTTCAACGCCTGTAACAGTTGTCTTCTGAGCATCTGTACGGATACCAACGATTTCAACTTCTTCGTTAACCTTTACGATTCCGCGCTCGATACGACCGGTGATAACAGTTCCACGACCAGTGATTGTGAAAACATCTTCAACTGGCATAAGGAATGGCTTATCAACTTCGCGAGCTGGTTGTGGAATGAAAGCATCAACAGCATCCATTAGTTCGATGATCTTCTCGCCCCATGCAGCGTCTCCTTCGAGAGCCTTAAGAGCTGAGATGCGAACGATTGGTGTGTCATCGCCTGGGAACTCGTACTTAGATAGAAGTTCGCGAACTTCCATTTCTACTAGTTCAAGAATTTCTTCATCGTCAACCATGTCTGACTTGTTTAGAGCAACCACGATTGATGGAACGCCAACTTGACGAGCAAGTAGAACGTGTTCCTTTGTCTGAGGCATTGGGCCATCAGTTGCAGCAACTACGAGAATTGCGCCGTCCATCTGTGCAGCACCAGTGATCATGTTCTTGATGTAGTCAGCGTGGCCTGGGCAGTCAACGTGTGCGTAGTGACGCTTTTCAGTTTGGTACTCAATGTGTGCGATAGAGATTGTGATACCGCGTTGGCGCTCTTCTGGCGCCTTATCGATATCTGAGAATGCTGTAGCAGCATTAAGAGTTGGGTACTTATCGTGCAAAACCTTTGAGATTGCAGCAGTAAGTGTGGTCTTTCCATGGTCAATGTGACCGATGGTTCCAATGTTTACGTGCGGCTTTGTGCGCTCGAACTTGGCCTTTGCCATTTTGGTTCCTCTTTCTTTTCTAGTGCTTAGTTATTAGGGGGTTTGTGCTTTATTAGGGAGTTTTATTCGCCGCGAACTTTCGCAATGATTTCCTTCGCTACGTTGCCTGGTACTTCTGCATACGAATCGAATTCCATCGAATAGCTCGCGCGACCTTGTGTTCTGGAGCGAAGATCTCCGACATAGCCGAACATCTCCGACAACGGAACTAGCGCCCTAACAACGCGGGCACCTGACCGCTCATCCATGGCCTGAATTTGGCCACGACGACTGTTTAGATCGCCGATGACATCACCCATGAAGTCTTCAGGGGTAACAACTTCGACTTTCATTACTGGTTCGAGAATTGCAGGATCAGCAAGCTTTGCCGCTTCCTTAAACGCTGCGATACCAGCCACCTTGAATGCGAGCTCCGATGAGTCAACATCGTGATACGCGCCGTCAAGAAGAGTTACTCGTACATCTGTTAGTGGATAACCAGCTAACGGACCTGCTGACATTGCCTCTTGGCAACCAGCATCAACTGAAGGGATGTACTCGCGAGGAACGCGACCACCAGTGATCTTATTTACGAACTCGTAACCGCCTTCAACTTCACCAGTTGGAAGTGGCTCGATTGCGATTTGAATCTTTGCGAACTGACCTGAACCACCGGTCTGCTTCTTGTGTGTGTAATCGTGACGCGCAACTGGCTTGCGAAGTGTTTCGCGGTAAGCAACTTGTGGCTTACCAACATTTGCTTCGACCTTAAATTCGCGACGCATACGGTCAACGAGAATTTCAAGGTGAAGTTCACCCATACCAGCGATGATGGTCTGGCCAGTTTCTTCATCAGTCTTTACGTGGAAAGTTGGATCTTCTTCAGATAGACGTTGAATAGCAACGCCAAGTTTTTCCTGATCGCCCTTTGTCTTTGGTTCGATTGCAACCGAGATAACTGGAGCTGGGAAATCCATTGATTCAAGAATCACTGGCTTGGCCGGATCGCAGAGGGTTTCACCTGTGGTGGTGTCCTTTAGACCCATAACAGCCACGATCATTCCAGCACCAACATTGTCACGCTCTTCGCGCTTGTTAGCGTGCATCTGGTAGATCTTGCCGATACGTTCTTTGCGGTCCTTTGAAGAGTTAAGAATGGTTGAGCCGGTCTCAAGAACACCTGAGTAAACGCGAATAAACGTTAGTTTTCCAAGGTGTGGATCGGTCATGATTTTGAAAGCAAGAGCTGAGAATGGTTCAGCATTTTCAGGGTGACGCACAACTTCAACTGACGCATCGTGCATATCGGTACCGATAATTGATTCAACATCTAGTGGGCTTGGCAAGTAGCGAACTACTGCATCAAGCATTGGCTGAACACCCTTGTTCTTAAATGCAGAACCAGTTAGTACTGGAGTTAACTTCGCAGCAAGTGTCGCACGACGAATACCAGCAATGATTTCAGCTTCAGTTAATTCTTCGCCAGCTAAATACTTCTCCATGACAGTGTCATCATTTTCAGCAAGTGTTTCGATCATTTCATAACGAGCTTGCTTGCACTTTTCTAGCATGTCAGCTGAGATTTCTTCGATTGCGTAATCTTCACCCTTTTGGGTTTCACCGCGCCAGGTAAGTGCCTTCATTGAAATTAAATCGACAACGCCAAGGAAATCGCCTTCAAGACCAATTGGAAGTTGTAGAACTAGAGCTACTGCATTTAGACGATCCTTGATCATGCCTACGCACTTATCAAATGAAGCACCAGTGCGGTCTAACTTATTTACGAAACAGATACGTGGAACTGAGTAACGATCTGCTTGACGCCAAACCGTTTCTGATTGAGGCTCAACACCTGCAACGCCATCGAATACTGCAACTGCGCCATCTAGAACACGAAGTGAACGCTCTACTTCAACTGTGAAGTCAACGTGACCTGGTGTATCAATAATGTTAATTAGGTGCTTGTCCCACATACATGTGGTTGCTGCAGAAGTAATAGTGATACCGCGCTCTTGCTCTTGTTCCATCCAGTCCATGGTTGCTGCACCTTCGTGCACTTCACCAATCTTGTAGTTGATACCGGTATAGAAAAGGATACGCTCAGTAGTTGTGGTTTTGCCCGCGTCGATGTGAGCCATGATTCCGATGTTGCGAACCGTAGCTAGATCGATCTTCTCTACTGTTGACGCTGTTGCCACTAGTTTTTCCTCTGCTTCTCTGATTGCTTCTGGTTATAAATCTTTGGTTTTAAGTACTAATTACCAGCGGTAATGAGCGAAAGCCTTATTGGCTTCAGCCATTTTGTGAGTATCTTCGCGACGCTTAACAGCAGCGCCAAGACCATTGCTGGCATCGATTAATTCGTTTTGTAGACGTTCAGCCATTGACTTTTCGCGACGTGCGCGTGAGTAATCAATTAACCAACGAAGTGCCAGAGTTGTTGAACGGCCAGCTTTAACTTCAACTGGAACCTGGTATGTAGCTCCACCAACGCGGCGTGAACGTACTTCAACAGTTGGCTTGATGTTATCGATCGCGCGCTTCAAAGTAATTAGTGGATCAACTTGTGTCTTTGTGCGGCAACCTTCTAGTGCATCGTAAACAATTGATTCAGCAGTTGAACGCTTTCCGTGTAGAAGAACACGGTTAATTAGCGCTGTTACAACTGGTGAGTTGTAAACAGGATCTGCAACAACTGGTGACTTAACAACAGGACCTTTACGTGGCATTAGCTAGCCTTCTTCTCTCTCTTAGCACCGTAACGTGAACGTGATTGCTTACGGTTCTTAACACCTTGTGTATCGAGTGATCCACGAATAATTTTGTAACGAACACCTGGAAGATCTTTCACACGACCACCACGTACGAGAACAATTGAGTGCTCTTGTAAGTTATGACCTTCACCTGGAATGTATGCAGTAATTTCCATACCGCTGGTGAGACGAACACGTGCAACTTTACGAAGCGCAGAGTTTGGCTTCTTAGGTGTTGTTGTATAAACACGTGTACATACACCACGTCGCTGAGGTGAACCCTTTAGCGCAGGTGTGCTTGTCTTCGTAGTCTTATCTTCGCGACCACGTCGAACTAGCTGTTGAATCGTTGGCATGCTTCTCCATTCGTTACTGCTTTTATTCACGCTTAATCACCGACCCACGCGCTCGGGTGTGTTGCCCAATTCGCGCATGATTGCTAATAAATTTCTTTACCGGCAGTCTGTAATAAAGCTCTAAAAAAGAGCAGACGCGAAGGGTAACCCAGCGGACTCATGCGAGGCAAATCGCCCCTTTTACTCCTGGCCGAGGCCGGCTACCCCAAAATGACCACTTTTTTTACCTTCGGGCGTGTCTTTGTGGGCTATTAAATCTGGGGAGATCCCGCCCGAAATGTCCGTTTTAGCGGGCAATTAGCCCCTCGATCTCGCTCTTTGGCTGCTCTAGCGTGAAGATCCAGCGCTTAAATGGACCTTCATCTAGGGAAATTACCACCCCTGCTGGTCTGCCCTTAATGGCGGTGAAATCTCGATACTTTCGCCCCCGCATGGTTCCGAGTAGGACTACATATGGAAAGCCAGTGCCTGGTGCCCGCAGGCCACGCAAGACTTTATTGCTCCAGAGTTTTTCCACGAACTCAATTTCAGTTACAGCGCTTAATGAAACTTGTGGGCTTGCATGTAGGGCACCTACTCGTTCCCAAAATGAGAGTTCGAGAATTAACTTAACGCCAACTACTTTTACTTTAGCCATTTAAATCCTCCTTACTTAATATGAGCTGGTACTGCGATTCCGGCAGAGTCATCAGCCGTAATTGGTGCACCACGAAGAGTTGTTAGCGGAATTACACCAGACCAAATTGGCAGCTCTTTATCTTCGGGCTCATCATTGACTCCCCCGGTGCGAGATTTCGCAGAGTATTTTTCAAGCGGAACTTCAACGATCATGGTGCCAGCAACTTCTTTTGGCTTAAGGGCTCGGGCATAAGAACTCATACCTGGAACTAGCACATCACTGATAGCAGTCATCGCAGCCATCTTCTCATCATCTTCAAGGAGCTTTGCTTTGCCAAAAATCATTACTGATTCATAATTCATCGAAGAATTAAAGGCAGATTTTGCAACCACTATTGCATTTAACTTTGTAACCGTAATACAAAGTTGCGCACCTTCGGCAATCTTCATCATTAGCCTAGAACCTGTTGAACCATGCAAAAGAATTCGATCGTTATCACGAGCAAAGGCCATGGGTATTACAAATGGTTCGTTAACATCGTTATCTACGAAACCAACGTGAGCTACATACTCACTATCTAGTAACGCGTTTATTTGTTCGCGATCGAAAACTTCGCGGTCATCGTGTCGCTTAACGTGGTATTTATCGTTATTGCTCATAGAAAAACTCTAGCCGAAATAAATAACGCCCGCCGCTAATTTTAGCGACGGGCGTTATTTAACTAATTAGTTAGCGGTTTGACTCGAACTCATCGAGACGAACTGCTTCGCCTGAACCACCTTGATCAAACGGTGTGAAGTCATACTCATCGTAGGCTGCATAAACTGCGGCCTTCGCTTCTTCAGTAGGTTCGACTCGGATATTGCGGTAACGGGCAAGGCCGGTACCAGCTGGAATCAACTTACCGATGATGACGTTTTCTTTCAGACCGAGCAATGGATCGCTCTTCTCTGAAAGCGCAGCATCTGTAAGTACGCGAGTTGTTTCCTGGAATGAAGCCGCTGACAACCATGATTCGGTAGCAAGAGATGCCTTAGTGATACCCAATAGTTCTGGGCGACCTGATGCAGCTTTGCCTCCGCTAGTTACAACGCGACGGTTTTCAACTTCGAAGCGACCACGTTCAACGAGTTCACCTGGAAGTAGTTCGGTATCTCCTGCTTCAAGCACTGTAATGCGCTTTAACATTTGACGAACGATTACTTCGATGTGCTTATCGTGAATGCTTACGCCCTGTGAGCGGTAAACCTCTTGAATTTCATTTACCAAGTGAACTTGTGTTGCACGAGGTCCAAGAATACGAAGTACCTGCTTAGGATCAATTGCGCCGACGACCATCTTCTGGCCAACTTGAACACGTGAAGCTTCTTCTACTAGAAGTCTATGGCGACGAGTGATTGCATAAGCAACTTCTTCGCTTCCATCATCAGGTGTTACAACGATCTTCTTGCCTTTTATGTCTTCGCGGAAAGAAACAACACCCGCAGTTTCAGCAATTGGAGCAACACCTTTGGGGGTACGTGCCTCGAATAGTTCGACAATTCGAGGTAGACCGTTTGTAACGTCTTCAACCGAATAACTCTGTGAATCTTTTTCTTTATAAGAAATCACAAGGTTGCTCTGTTCAAGAAGGTGCTTAGCTAACTGCACAGGCACTTCATAACGCTTATTCTTTTCAAGTTCGAATCTCTCTGAACCGAATAGGCCTTCCCAATTTTTGCCTAGAATTACTGCTGCGGAAGATCCTTTTTCACCAAGGTTGATTTGAACGACAAGATCATTACCTTCAAGTATCTTCTTAGCTACAGCTCTTGGAACTTCATATTCTTTCTTAGTATCCAAGTTGTATTTAACACCATCAACTTCGCCTTGCCACTCTTTCTTCAGGCGAATTGATGCAGTTTGAATTGTTACGTTAGAAACACCGCCGGTATGGAAGGTACGCATTGTTAACTGTGTACCAGGCTCACCGATTGATTGTGCTGCGATGATTCCGACTGCTTCACCAACTGCAACACGTTGACCGGCTGCAAGGGATCGACCGTAGCAAGCTGCGCACTGTCCAACCTTGCTATCGCAAGTTAGAACTGAGCGAATCTTTACTTCATCAACACCAGCAGCAACAAGTGCATCGATTACTCGATCACCTAGATCACTACCTGCTGCAGCAATAACAACGCCATCAACTGTGATGTCATCAGCCAAAGTACGGCTGTAAACAGAAGTTTCAACGTAGGTTTCGCGCACTAGCTCACCTGATTGGTTGCGTGTAGCGATTGGAAGAACTAGACCGCGATCAGTACCGCAATCTTCTTCACGAATAATCACATCTTGTGCAACGTCACAGAGACGACGAGTTAGGTAACCCGAGTCAGCGGTACGAAGAGCGGTGTCTGCCAGACCCTTACGAGCACCGTGAGTCGACATAAAGTACTCAAGCACTGAAAGACCTTCACGGAAGTTCGCCTTAATCGGACGAGGAATAATTTCACCCTTTGGATTCGCTACCAGACCACGCATGCCGGCGATCTGACGAATCTGCATCATGTTTCCACGAGCACCTGAGTGAACCATCATCCAAACTGGGTTAGTCCGAGGGAAATTACTTTCCATTGCTTTTCCAACTTCGCCAGTTGCTCTTGTCCAGATTTCGATTAACTCTTGACGACGCTCGTCATCAGTAATCAGACCCTTCTCATATTGCAACTGCACCTTTTCGGCCATTTCTTCGTAGCTCGAGAGAATCTCTAACTTCTCTTTTGGAGTTGCAACGTCCTCAATACCGATGGTCGCGCCAGAGCGTGTTGCCCAATGGAAACCAAGTTCCTTTAGCGCATCAAGAGTTTCGGCAACGACAACCTTTGGATAGAACTCAGCCAGCTTGTCAACGATTGCACCAAGTTGTTTCTTGGTTACATCAACATCAACAAATGGGAAGTCAGCAGGAAGTGCTTCATTAAATAGCACTCGACCAAGTGTTGTGCTTAACGTTTCACCAGTTGTGGTTCGGCGAATCTTGATCTTTGCTTGCAATGAAACAGAGTGCTGATCGTGAGCCATAATCGCTTCGGCAACTGAACCGAATGCGCGACCTTCGCCAATTTCGCCTTCGCGTTCCATAGTCAAGGCGTAAAGACCTAGAACCATGTCCTGTGTAGGTGTTGTAATTGGGCGACCGTTTGATGGTGACAAGATGTTATTTGAAGACAACATCAAGATACGTGCTTCGGCTTGCGCTTCAGCAGATAGCGGCAAGTGAACTGCCATCTGGTCACCGTCGAAGTCAGCGTTAAACGCGGTACATACGAGTGGGTGAATCTGAATTGCTTTACCTTCAACGAGTTGTGGCTCGAATGCTTGGATACCAAGTCGGTGCAGAGTAGGTGCACGGTTTAGAAGTACTGGGTGTTCAGCAATAACTTCTTCTAGAACATCCCAAACAACTGGACGTGCACGTTCAACCATGCGCTTTGCAGACTTAATGTTTTGTGCGTGGTTTAGATCAACCAAGCGCTTCATTACGAATGGCTTGAAGAGTTCAAGCGCCATCTGCTTTGGCAGACCGCACTGATGCAGCTTCAACTGTGGACCGACCACAATTACCGAACGACCTGAATAATCAACGCGCTTACCGAGCAAGTTCTGACGGAAGCGACCTTGCTTACCCTTAAGCATGTCGGAAAGTGATTTAAGTGCACGGTTACCAGGACCAGTAACTGGGCGACCGCGACGACCGTTATCGAACAACGCATCTACAGCTTCCTGCAACATACGCTTTTCGTTGTTAACGATGATCTCTGGTGCACCGAGATCAGCTAAACGCTTCAAACGGTTGTTACGGTTAATAACGCGGCGGTATAGATCGTTTAGATCTGAAGTAGCAAAACGTCCACCATCTAGTTGAACCATTGGACGTAGATCTGGTGGAATAACCGGAACTACATCAAGGACCATTGATGCTGGATGGTTGCTAGTTGTCATGAATGCATTAACAACCTTAAGACGCTTGATTGCACGAGTCTTCTTTGCGCCCTTACCGTTTTCAGAAAGGTCAGTCAGAATCTTGTACTCAGCCTCAAGGTCGAAAGTTTCTAAGCGACGCTTAATTGCAGCAGCACCCATATCTCCCTTGAAGTACATGCCATAACGGTCACGCATTTCGCGGTAAAGATTTTCATCACCCTCGAGATCTTGAACCTTAAGGTTCTTAAAGCGAGTCCAGACATCTTCCAGGCGAGTAATTTCGCGCTCTGAACGATCACGGATCTGCTTTAGTTCGCGCTCGGCGCTTTCGCGGACCTTGCGCTTAACATCTGATTTCGCATCTTCGGCTTCGAGTTCAGCAAGATCTGCTTCGAGCTTCTTGGTGCGAGTATCTAGATCAGTATCGCGACGAGTTTCAATCTTGCGACGATCATTGCCTAACTTCTTTTCAAGTTGTGGCATATCTTCTTCGCGAGCTTCGGCATCAACTTCGGTGATCATGTATGCCGCGAAGTAAATAACCTTTTCAAGATCCTTAGGTGCAAGGTCTAGTAGGTAACCAAGGCGTGATGGAACACCCTTGAAATACCAAATGTGAGTAACAGGGGCAGCTAATTCAATGTGTCCCATGCGTTCGCGACGTACCTTGGCGCGCGTAACTTCAACACCACATCGTTCGCAGATGATGCCCTTGAAGCGCACGCGCTTGTACTTACCGCAATAACATTCCCAGTCACGAGTTGGTCCGAAGATCTTCTCGTCGAAAAGGCCATCCTTCTCAGGCTTTAGTGTGCGGTAGTTGATAGTCTCTGGCTTTTTTACTTCGCCAAAAGACCAATCGCGGATGTGGTCAGCTGAAGCTAGACCGATACGTAATTCATCAAAGAAGTTCACATCTAACATTGTTATTTTCCCTCTCAGACTTCTTCAACGCTGCTTGGCTCAACTCGTGACAAGTTGATACCTAGCTCTTCGGCGGCACGGAATACTTCTTCATCGGTATCGCGCATTTCAATTGCGACACCTTCTGATGAAAGCACTTCAACATTTAGACATAGTGACTGCATTTCTTTAACAAGTACCTTGAATGATTCAGGAATACCTGGCTCAGGAATGTTTTCACCCTTAACGATTGCTTCGTAAACCTTTACGCGACCAAGCACGTCATCAGATTTAATAGTTAGAAGTTCTTGGAGTGTGTAAGCAGCTCCGTAAGCTTCGAGTGCCCAAACTTCCATTTCTCCGAAACGCTGTCCACCGAACTGAGCTTTTCCACCCAGTGGTTGTTGCGTAATCATTGAGTAAGGACCAGTTGAACGTGCGTGAATCTTGTCATCAACCAAGTGGTGGAGTTTCAAGATGTACATGTATCCAACTGAAATTGGAGTTGGGTATGGCTCACCCGAGCGACCATCGAATAACTTCGCTTTACCGGAGCGGCCAATTAATTGAACGCCATCGCGGTTTGGAAGTGTGCTGCTTAGCAGACCAGTAATTTCATCTTCAAGTGCACCGTCGAAAACTGGTGTTGCCAAGTTAGTTCCTGGCGCACCCTTCTCGGCACCGATGCTCTTAAGGTGCTTCTGCCATTGCTCATCAAGACCTGAAAGATCCCAACCAGTTTTTGCAACCCAACCTAAGTGCATCTCGAGTACCTGACCGACGTTCATACGTCCTGGTACACCAAGTGGGTTAAGAATTACATCTACTGGAGTTCCATCTTCAAGGAATGGCATATCTTCTTGCGGAAGAATCTTTGAAATAACACCCTTGTTACCGTGACGACCAGCAAGCTTGTCACCATCTTGGATCTTGCGCTTC
Source organism: Candidatus Nanopelagicaceae bacterium (assembly GCA_965267915.1). GTDB lineage: Bacteria > Actinomycetota > Actinomycetes > Nanopelagicales > Nanopelagicaceae > Planktophila. Next base: position 1,139,801 of record OZ254153.1, read on the forward strand.
TGTGCAACATAAACGCGAACCAATTGGTTAACACCGGCTGGAAGTTCGAAACCTTCTTCAGATTCGAAAATCTTTACGCCGATAACTTTGCCTGACTCACCGTGTGGAACCTTAAGTGAGGTATCGCGAACTTCGCGAGCTTTCTCGCCGAAAATTGCACGAAGTAAACGCTCTTCAGGAGTTAATTCAGTTTCGCCCTTAGGAGTTACTTTTCCAACCAAGATGTCGCCAGGAACTACATCGGCGCCAACGCGAATGATTCCGCGCTCATCAAGATCGGCAAGAACTTCTTCGGAAACGTTTGGAATATCGCGAGTGATTTCTTCGGCACCAAGTTTGGTATCGCGAGCATCGACTTCGTATTCTTCAATGTGAATAGAGGTAAGTACATCGTCTTGAACTAGACGCTGCGACAAGATAATCGCATCTTCGTAGTTATGGCCTTCCCATGACATAAATGCCACGAGCAAGTTCTTACCAAGTGCCATTTCACCGTTATCGGTACATGGACCATCGGCAACAACTGAACCAACTTCAAGCTTCTGGCCTACTGATACAACCACTTTCTGGTTGTAAGAAGTGCCTTGATTTGAACGACGGAACTTAGAAAGTGAATAAGTTTGGTATGAGCCATCATCGCCCATGACCTTAACTTCATCAGCTGAAACTTCAGTAACTACACCAGGCTTTGTTGCAGTAACAACATCGCCAGCATCGACAGCTGCACGGAATTCCATGCCGGTACCGATTAGTGGTGCTTCAGCGCGCATCAAAGGTACTGACTGACGCATCATGTTAGAACCCATAAGTGCGCGGTTAGCATCATCGTGCTCAAGGAATGGAATCATCGCTGTAGCAACAGACACCATCTGACGTGGTGAAACGTCCATGTAGTCAACTTCGTCACCAATGATGTATTCAACTTCGCCACCACGACGACGTACAAGTACGCGTGTTTCAGCAAAGTGATTGTCTTCAGTTAGTGGCGCATTTGCCTGCGCAATAATGTGCTCGTCTTCTTCGTCAGCAGTTAAGTAATCAACTTGATCAGTAACGCGACCCTTAACAACTTTACGATAAGGAGTTTCGATGAAACCGAATGCTGTTACGCGACCATATGTTGCAAGCGAACCAATCAGACCAATGTTTGGACCTTCAGGAGTTTCGATTGGACACATACGTCCGTAGTGAGATGGGTGAACGTCACGAACTTCGAAGCCTGCGCGGTCACGAGAAAGACCACCAGGCCCAAGTGCTGAAAGACGACGCTTGTGAGTTAAACCAGATAGCGGGTTAGTTTGATCCATGAACTGTGACAACTGAGAAGTTCCGAAGAACTCTTTAATTGATGCAACAACCGGACGAATGTTAATCAACGTCTGAGGTGTAATTGCTTCGACATCTTGAGTTGTCATACGTTCGCGAACAACACGTTCCATACGAGATAGACCGGTGCGAACTTGATTCTGAATTAGCTCGCCAACTGTGCGAAGACGACGGTTACCGAAGTGATCGATATCGTCTTTCTCAACACGAACTTCGCGGCCGTAATCCATAATTAGGTCACCCTTGTGAAGTGAAACTAAGTAGCGGATTGTGGCCACAATGTCAGTAATTGTTAGCAATGATTGCTTTAGTTCAAGTTCGAGACCTAGCTTCTTGTTAACCTTAAAACGGCCAACTTTTGCCAAGTCATAACGCTTTACGTTGAAGTAAAGGTTTTCAATTAAGTTCTGTGCAGCTTCCTTAGTTGGAGGCTCACCTGGGCGCATCTTGCGGTAGATATCAAGAAGTGCTTCGTCTTGGGTGTTAACAGTATCTTTTTCAAGAGTTGCCATCATTGATTCGAACTCGCCAAATTCTTCGCGAATTTGTTCAGCGGTCCAACCAAGTGCCTTGAGGAAAACAGTTACTGATTGCTTACGCTTACGATCAATACGTACGCCAACAAGATCTTTCTTATCTACTTCGAATTCCAACCAAGCGCCGCGGCTTGGAATTACCTTCGCAGTAAAAATATCTTTATCTGATGTCTTTTCGATTGTGCGCTCGAAATAAACACCTGGTGAGCGAACTAGCTGTGAAACAACAACGCGCTCAGTTCCGTTAATTACGAAAGTACCGCGTGGTGTCATCACTGGGAAGTCGCCCATGAAAACTGTTTGTGACTTGATTTCACCGGTGATGTTGTTGGTGAATTCAGCAGTTACGAATAACGGCTGCGAGTAAGTCATGTCGCGTTCTTTACAATCTTCGATCGAATGCTTTGGATCCTCAAAGCGGTGATCGCGGAATGAAAGACTCATGGTTCCTTGGAAGTCTTCAATCGGTGAGATCTCTTCGAAAATTTCTTCGAGACCTGATGTTGATGGGATTTCACCACGATTATTTGCATCTGACGCTGCTAAACGTGCACGCCATTTTTCATTTCCAAGTAACCAGTCAACGCTTTCAACTTGCAGCGCTAACAGATTTGGAACTTCAAGCGGTTCACGGATTTTTGCGAATGAGATACGACGTGGAGCTACTGAACTTTTCTTCGCGGCCAAGAGATGTCCTTCCAGAGGAATTTGCACAGAACTTTTCTTCAAACTGTTCGAGACACGCACTACTAGAAGGTCGGCGCCGCTATATGCCCTGACCTTAGAAGTTTTATGCGAACGCGTAGGCTATCGCGCTCAAGGAGAGCTTGTCCAACCCGCTGCTTATACCCCCAAATGGGGCAATTTGTCAGCCCCTGCCCAATAAATCTGGATATCCCAGCCCTGTGGGGCAATCCCCTGCTTCCCCACGCTCAAAGCATAGAAAAACCCCTTTAAGACCAGAAGGAGGAAAGGGGACTTTAACGAACCAAGTCCCCGGTCCTTCTGACTTAAAGGGGTTTAACTTATTTAATTTACTTGATTGTAACTGTTGCGCCAGCTGCTTCTAGAGCTGCCTTTGCCTTGTCTGCAGTTTCCTTGTTTGCCTTCTCTAGAAGTACAGCAGGAGTTGCATCAACTAGGTCCTTTGCTTCCTTCAAGCCAAGGCTTGAATTCAGTCCGCGAACTTCCTTGATCACTGCGATCTTCTGTGAGCCAGCATTTTCAAGAATAACTGTGAACTCATCTTGACCAGCATCTGCTGCGCCGCCAGCGGCTGCGCCACCTGCTGCCGCAACTGCTACTGGAGCTGCTGCTGTTACATCGAATTCCTTTTCGAAAGACTTTACGAACTCTGAAAGTTCAACCAAAGTCATATCTTTGAACTGACCCAATAGGTCTTCAGTACTTAGCTTTGCCATTTTATTTGATTCCTTTTCTTATTCCGCTGGAGTTTCTGCTGCATCTGTTGCTTCTGCAGCAACTTCAGCGACAACTTCTGGTGTTTCCTCTGTTGCAGCAACTGCTTCTGCAGGTGCATCTGTTGGAGCCTCTTCAACTACAGGAGCCGCTTCGGCTACAGGAGTAGCTGGTGCTCCACTTTCCATCTTGGCGCGAAGTGCATCGAAGGTTGCAGCGGCCTTAGCCATTGAAGCCTTCATAGCACCAGCCAACTTAGCCAATAGAACTTCGCGTGATTCGAGGTTAGCTAGTTCCATAAGTTCTGCTGGAGTAACTGACTTACCTTCGTAAATTCCACCCTTAATAATTAAGAATGGATTTTCCTTCTGGAAATCGCGCAAGCTCTTAGCTGCATTGATTGGATCGCCCTTGATGAATGCGACTGCAGATGGACCAACTAGTAGATCATCAGAGATGTCTACGCCAGCATCTTTTGCAGCAATCTTGGTAAGGGTGTTCTTCACTACTGAGTATTTTGTATCTGCGCCAAGTGCACGACGAAGTTGCTTCATCGCTGTCACGGTTAAACCGCGATACTCGGTTAGCACAGTTGCATTAGCGGTACGGAAATCTTCCGTTAGCTCAGCAACTGCTGCTGCTTTATCTGGGCGAGCCATAAGGTTCACCTTTCCTGTTTCATTGGCGACCTAGGCAAATAAAAAAATCCGTAACGCGTAAGAGCGCACGGATTTACGTGAACACCTACGCGGGTTGAGATTTCCTCATTTATTAGATCAACTTTGCAGAAGATCTAGACCTGCGGTCTTTGGTTATGGGGTAACTCTAAAGTGAGCCTGCGCCAAGGTCAAATTGCGCCTGTGGCGAGCAAGAAAAAACCGGTAACCAGTAGGTTTCCCTACCGATTACCGGTTCTTAACTTAAATTATTAGTTAGCAGCTGGTTCGCGAACCAAGTTTGGATCTACTGCGATGCCAGGTCCCATTGTTGTTGAAACAACTGCCTTTTGAATGTAGCGGCCCTTTGATGAGTTTGGCTTTGCGCGTAGTACTTCATCAAGTGCAGCTGCGTAGTTCTCAGCAAGTTGTTCAGCTGTGAAACCAGTCTTACCAATTAGGAAGTGCAGGTTTGAGTTCTTATCAACACGGAACTCAATCTTTCCACCCTTAATATCAGTAACAGCCTTGGCAACATCTGTTGTTACGGTACCTGTCTTTGGGTTTGGCATCAGACCACGAGGTCCGAGAACCTTTCCAAGACGACCGACCTTACCCATTAGATCTGGGGTTGAAACAACAGCGTCGTAATCAAGGCGACCCTTTGAAACTTCTTCGATTAGTTCATCGCCACCAACGATGTCGGCGCCTGCAGCACGAGCTGCATCAGCCTTGTCACCGTTTGCGAAAACAAGAACGCGAGCAGTTTTGCCGGTTCCGTGTGGCAAGTTAACAGTTGAGCGAATTGCTTGATCGGCTTTCTTTGGATCTACACCGAGTACAAGTGCTACTTCAACTGAGGCGTTAAATGAAACTGTTGATGTTTCTTTCGCCAAGGTAACTGCTTGAAGCGGAGTGTAAAGATGATCTTTCTTTACTTTCGCTGCAGCTTCTAGATACTTCTTTGAGCGCTTCATTTCTGACCTTCTTTTCTTGAGTTTTTTCGAACTCTTTCGGTTTGTGGTTAACGAACCAGCGCGGTTCTCCCACTTCTTAATTCGTTTGAATTAAGAATTCTTGATTTTTGAATAAACAGAGCTATCCGTTTGTAGTGATTCCCATTGAACGTGCAGTACCAGCGATGATCTTGCTAGCAGCATCAATGTCATTTGCATTTAGATCTTCCATCTTGACCTTTGCAATTTCCTGAACCTGAGCCATGGTGATGTTTGCAACCTTGGTCTTGTGAGGAATCGCTGAACCCTTTTCAACGCCAGCAGCCTTCAAGATCAAACGTGATGCAGGAGGTGTCTTGGTGATGAATGTAAATGAGCGATCTTCGTAAACGCTGATCTCGACCGGAATGATCTGACCCTTTTGAGATTCAGTTGCAGCGTTGTACGCCTTAACGAACTCCATGATGTTTACGCCATGCTGACCGAGAGCTGGACCCACTGGAGGTGCAGGTGTTGCTGCGCCAGCCTGGATCTGCAACTTAATTAGCGCAGTGATCTTCTTCTTTGGGGCCATTTTGCTTTTTCCTTTTCTCGGTTCTTTTTAAATTCAGTTAGTAGTTCTTAGAGCTTCTGTACTTGTGCAAATGAAAGTTCGACTGGTGTTTCGCGACCAAAGATTGAAACCAAAACCTTGAGCTTTGCTTGCTCTGGCATGATCTCGGAAATCGAGGCTGGCAGCGTTGCAAATGGGCCATCCATAACAGTTACGGACTCGCCTACTTCGAAATCAACTACGCGAATTTCTGGCTTATCTGACTTCTTCACTGGGCGCGGAGCCAGAATCTTTTCAACTTCATCCATGCTTAGTGGGCTTGGATTATGAGCATTACCAACGAAGCCAGTAACGCCAGGAGTGTTGCGAACTACTGACCAAGATTCATCAGTTAGCTCCATGCGAACAAGAACGTAACCTGGATAAATGTTGCGCTTAACCATCTTGCGCTGACCATTTTTGATTTCCATAACTTCTTCTTCAGGAACTTCAATTTGGAAAATGTAATCTTCCATATTTAACGAGATAGTACGGTTGGCAAGGTTGCCCTTTACCTTCTTTTCGTATCCTGCATATGAATGAACTACATACCAATCACCGATTGCGCTGCGAAGTGTGCGGCGGAATTCGGCGTTGGGATCATCTTCATCAGTTTCGATTGGCCCATCAATTGGGTCTTCGTCTGAATCAGTAGTTGTTTCAACTGCAGAAGTAGCTTCCTCTAGTTCAACTTCTACAATTTCTTCAACGGCAGATTCAACGGCAACGTCGGCAGCATTAGCTGCTAGCGCTGCTTCGAAAGCGTCTGGAGTTTCTTCAAGTGTCATTTATTTTTACCTTTTACCCGAAGATCCAGAAAACGATCTTGGTAAGTACCAAGTCGAGCAGTGAAACCACTGCGATAATGAATGAAACGAAAACTAATACAACGGCTGTGTATGTGGTCAACTGTTTACGAGTTGGCCAAACAACTTTGGTTAGTTCAGAAACGACTTGGCGATAGAACAGGCCAATGCGCGCGAAGATTCCGAGTTTCTCGGTTTCTTTGACTTCTTCAGTCATATTCGCATTCCTAACTAACTAATGTTCCTGTCTACGACTTTCGCAAACAGGGTTCGAACTTTGCAGGGCAGGAGGGACTCGAACCCCCAACCGGCCGCTTTGGAGACGGCAACTCTAGCCAATTGAGCTACTGCCCTTCGCGCGGGCATGGCGAAACCATACGATTTGCCAAATCCCTCGTGAGCGTCGAATTGTAGGGGTTCAATAGGCCTTAGGTCTAACTGGCTATTTCTCCACGCAAAACCTAGATCGCAGCACTGCCTGGCATACGGCAGACTTAGGCCATGACCAGAATCTCCGCACGAATTGCCGCAATCGCAGAATCTGCGACCCTAGCCGTTGATGCCAAGGCAAAGGCGCTTAAAGCTGCCGGCCGGCCAGTTATTGGCTTTGGTGCAGGCGAGCCTGATTTTCCAACTCCTGATTACATCGTTGAGGCAGCAGCAGCTGCTACCAAAGTTGTGGCAAACCATCGCTATTCACCAACTCCCGGTCTGCCTGATCTGCGTGATGCGATCGTGGCAAAAACAAAGCGTGATTCAAATTATGAAATTACAGCTGATCAAGTACTAGTTACTAATGGCGGAAAGCAGGCTGTCTATCAAGCTTTTGCAACCATCGTCGATGTCGATGATGAAGTTTTATTGCCATCGCCTTATTGGACTACTTATCCAGAATGTATTGCACTTGCCGGCGGAAAAGCTGTTGAAGTTTTTGCCGATGAAACCCAAAATTATTTAGTAAGTGTCGAACAGCTTGAAGCAGCTCGAACACCAAAGACAAAAGCTTTGCTCTTTTGTTCGCCAAGTAATCCAACAGGTTCGGTTTATTCAGTTGAACAAGTTAAAGCAATTGGTGAATGGGCGTTAAAAAATAATATTTGGATTATCGCTGATGAAATTTATGAGCACTTGCTATATGACGGTGCAACTGCGCCAAGTATGCCGGTCTTAGTTCCAGGATTAGCTGACACCACAATTATTCTAAACGGCGTCGCAAAGACTTATGCAATGACTGGTTGGCGCGTGGGCTGGATGATTGGTCCGAAAGATGTCATCAAGGCCGCGACAAACTTGCAATCACATTTAACAAGTAACGTTTCTAACGTTTCTCAGCGCGCAGCTATTGCTGCCCTAACTGGTGATCTTGCTGCAGTGCGCAAGATGGGCGAAGCATTTGATCGTCGTCGTAAATTAATTGTTTCACTTCTAAATGAGATCCCTGGATTCGAGTGCCCGACTCCAACTGGTGCGTTCTATGTTTATCCATCAGTTAAGGGTGTTCTTGGCAAAACAATTCGCGGTAAAACACCTACTACATCAGCCGAATTAGCTACTTTGATTCTCGAGGAAGTAGAAGTAGCCGCAGTACCCGGTGAGGCTTTCGGCCCATCAGGTTACTTACGCTTCTCTTACGCACTCGGCGATGAAGATATCGTCGAAGGTATCGGTCGCATCAAGAAATTAATCGAAGAAGCTAACTAGCTACCAAGTAATTCCGACCAGGTTTACCTCTGGTTGTAGTTCGATGCCAAACTTTGCTTTAACTGCAGCACTTGCAATACGGGCTAATTCGGTTATTTCAGTAGCAGTGGCATTGCCTGAATTAGTTAGCGCCAAAACATGTTTAGTTGAAACTTTCGCCCCACCGTGTGACTGTCCTTTTTCAATACCGGCTTGCTGAATTAACCATGCCGCTGAAGTTTTTACTTGGCCATCATTGGTTGGCCAACGCGGCGCATCAGCCGGCAATTGATCTGCAACGACTTGGCTAACAATTGGATTAGTGAAAAATGAGCCCGCCGACCAAGAATCTTTATCTGTTGGCGAGAGCAACATACCTTTTGCAGCACGAAGTTCTAAAACTGTTTCGCGAACCTTTTTAACTGGTGCACGTTCGCCAATTTCAATTCCTAATTTTGTGGCGAGTTCGGCATAGGTAATTGGTTCTGACATTTCACCTTGGCGAATTTGGAAACCTACATCTAAAACCACATAACGCCCTGGTTCAGACTTAAAGATTGAATTACGATAGGTGAAATTACATTCGGCATTTGTAAATGTTCTTAGCGCTTTAGTCTGGCGATCATAAGTGCGCACGCGAGTAATGAACTCACCTACTTCGTGACCATAGGCACCGATATTTTGAATCGGAGCTGCACCTACAGTGCCGGGGATACCGCTTAAAGTTTCCAGGCCGGCAAAACCACGTTCAATAGTTGAGGCAACAAAGTCATCCCAATTTTCGCCAGCACCAATAGTTAGCGTGGCCCCACTACAGGCATCAATCTCTTCTTTTACTTGGTTATTGCTGATGCGAATAACTGTGCCGGCAAAACCTGAATCACTAACCAACATATTTGTGCCACCACCGATTATCAAAATAGGTGAATCACCGGCGTTTTCTAGCGCAGCAATAATTTCGGCTTCAGTGCCAACTTCGACAAAAGTGCGCGCTGGTCCCCCGACATGCAGACTCGTGAAATCGGATAGATCAGCCATGGCTAAAGATTAGCGACGCGGGCTCAAGATCGCCTCTTTACCGCGGAAGCGCTCAAGGATTCGATCGTAATTCTTCTTAGATTGCGCTTCGCGATACTCCGGATCAGCATCGTGATAACCATGATGGCGACCTTGTTCGAGCGGCAACTGCATCTGTAGTAATCGACCACTGCCGTGACGTAACTTCAAAGAAAATTCGATGTCAGCATTGCGGTAATAAATAGCGCGTTGATTAAAGCCGCCAACTTCGAGGCCCGCTATTCGATCAATGGCCATGAAATAACTAAAGAGCACATCAACTTCGCCATCGCCCTTATCTTCAGTGCTTCGCCAATCATCAGCTAAATTAACTAAGCCACCTTTCCAGCCAACTGCCACGTACTCAGATTTACTCAATTCAGCTAGTACTGGCGTAATTGCATCTCCAGTAAATGTCGTTGAAGGATCCATCACAATCACATATTTGGATTCAACGTTCTTCATCAGCGCATTTACTGCCTCGCCCCAACCAGTTGCAGCAATCTCGACAAGCGCAGTTCGCTGATCAATTGCATCAACTAATTCGCCAGCGGTACCAATTGAAAGAATCGCAATATTGCAATCACTATTGGCTTTAATTGAATTAATGCAGGTGAGCCCATCGGTGATAAACCCCTCAATCACCAAAAGCACGGTTAGATCGTGTGTTGGCAAGTTAAAAGGCTTTAGATCGCGCAACTTTTCGATGATCGGGAAACGGGCTTTTTCGGTTAATTCAAAGCCGCCTGCAACATCTGCAACTTCGTAACCTGCGGCGAATATCTGTGCTCGTAATGAATCAGCTAGCGCAAAATCTTTATTGGCTCGAGCAGTCAGACGAGCCTCTGCAAGTTCGATTACTGATTCAGGAGCGGTCACTTTTGAACTAACGCCTTTGACATTCCAAGCACTTTAACGCCGTCAACTGTGGCAGTGAGTTCAAGTCGGTACAGGCCATCTTCCTCTGTCGCGACGCCATTAACTACTAGCTCAACGTTGGTGTTAGCAGGCACTACAACCGGTTTAATAAAGCGAGCAGAAAACTCTTTTACTTTTGCTGATCCGCCAGCCCAATCACTTACATATTGCCCAACCAAGCCCATAGTGAGCATGCCGTGTGCAATTACATCTGGCAGCCCCACAGATTTAGCAAAAGTCTCGTCTTGATGAATTGGATTCTGATCACCGCTGGCATCGGCATATCGCTTTAGTAGCTCGCGATCTATTTTAAAAATACGTTCTTGCATCATGCTCGCACCACTATTGTGCAACGGTTTGTGCAAACAATTTCAGCACCATTACGTAGATCTGATTTAACGCCAATGAATTCATTACCCGCTGCTACTCGGTAACTTTCAATAGTTGCATCGCAAGTTAAAGTATCGCCCGCAACAATTGGGCGGTGAATTTCAAACTTCTGATCACCATGGACTACACGTTCCCAATTAATTCCAATTTCTGGGCTGGTCAGAATTTCTTGCAATTGGTCGAGAGAAACTCGAATTGAAAAAGTTGGAGTTGCAACTGAAAAATCTGATTCGCCAAGTACGGCGGCAAACTCTGTGATTTCAGATTGTGAAATAGTTGTTGACTTTGCACCCTGGTAGGTGCGCCCGACCGAATCGGGGCTGATCATTAGCGAGTTTCGCGGTGAAGTGTTGAAGACTTGCAACGTGGACAGAACTTCTTAAGTTCCATGCGGTCTGGATCGTTGCGGCGGTTCTTCTTTGTGATGTAGTTGCGCTCTTTGCAATCTACGCATGCCATGGTGATCTTTGGACGAACGTCCGCGCTCTTACTTGCCATGGTGATGCTCCTTCATTGTCTTCGTACTTGAGTTATTGAGAGGGCTAGGTTACCTGAGCCTGCTCAATGCGCGAAATTCGCGCTTGTTCTGCCTTCGTAAAACGGTCGAACTAGTAGCGGGAGCGGGATTTGAACCCACGACACAGCGATTATGAGCCGCTTGCTCTACCAAGCTGAGCTATCCCGCCAGGGATATGTGAACGGTAAAACACTTTCGAGCCCCCCACCGGAATCGAACCGGTGACCTTTTCCTTACCATGGAAACGCTCTACCGACTGAGCTAGGGGGGCGTTGATCAGTCCCTGAGCGTACAGGCTTAAACGGTAAATCGAAAAATGATGCTGTTACACCTTATTTATAGCGCTGGATCTAGGGCGATCTTGCCCGTGGTTTGGCGAGCCAGCATTGCTCGGTGAGCATCGGCAGCTTTAGAAAGCGGGAAAGTGGCACCGATTACTGGATGCAATTTGCCAGCTACGACTAATTGGAAAAGTTCGTTGATTACATCATTCATTAACTCTTTGCGGCCGAAGCAATGTGAGAGCCAGAAACCAGTAATTGTTTTGCTGCCACCCATTAGAACTGCTGGATTTATTGATGATGGCGGTGTGCGAGCTGCCATTCCGTAAGTAACTACTCGGCCGAATGGGGCAAGTACTTCGAGGCTGGCATCAAAAGTTTTTCCGCCGACCATTTCTAAAATCAAATTAACTTTCTTGCCACCATTTGCTTCTAACATCACCGCAGCAAGATCTTCGGCATTGGCATCGATAGTTACATCAGCGCCTAGCTTCTTGGCAAGTTCAGCTTTCTCAGGCGATGAAGTTGATGCAATTACTTTTGCGCCCCACATTTTTGCCAATTGAATTGCAATTGTTCCGACACCACCGGCAGCGGCATGAATCACGACAGTTTCACCAGGATTTAAATGGCCAACTGTTTTTAAAATATGCCAAGCAGTGCTGCCTTGTACCAACATGCAAAGTGCTTGCTGATCTGAAACACCAGTTGGAATTTCAATCATGGCGCGTTGATTAACTGCCGCCAACTGCGCATATCCGCCAGAACCTGCTGGTGCTAAAACCCGTCGACCATCAGCTGTTGTACCAACTACTTCAATGCCTGGGATTAGCGGTAACTCTTGTTTAGATAAATAACTATTTTCAGTTTGATGGGTATCGGCATAATTGATTCCGATCGCAGTAACTGTAATTAACTCTTCGCCAGATTTAATTTTTGGTTCAGGTAAATCGAGATATTCCATAACCTCAGGTCCGCCGAACTTGGTAATTTGCATAGCTTTCATTTAATTACTCCCCTACCGCAGCATCGAGTTCAGCAACAATAATCTTATTCATTTGCAGCATTGCGTCCATAGCTGCCTTAGCTTTAACTGGGTCAGGATGAGATAAAACTTCACCTAAACGCTTTGGCACGATCTGCCAAGACAAGCCCCACTTATCCTTTAACCAACCACATCGACTTTCTTCGCCGCCGTCGGCAGTGAGCGCATTCCAATACTTATCTACCTCTGCCTGATCTGCGCATTCGATGAAGAGTGAGATGGCCGGGGTAAATTCAAAATGTGGCCCACCATTTAGCGCAAAGAATTCACGACCAGCAACGCTAAAGGTCAAACTAAAGACATCGCCGCTAACTGGGCTGCGATTAACATCTTTAATCTCAGAGTTTGGAATTAAAGAGGTATAAAACTCAGCCGCCTGAAGGGCCTTGTTATCAAACCAGAGAAATGGCGTAACTGAAGTCATGAACGGAGCCTAACCCAGCTGCCTTGAGTCCGCGACTGCCTATCGTTTGCAACTAGACACCATTACTTATGGCTCATTACGCTTCGGCACAGGTTCGCAAGATAAACCCACCCCACGAAATGGAGCTAACGTGAAGAAGCAGACGAGTTTATTTCTAGCACTAGTAGTTGCGAGCGCGCTTGCAATCACCGGTTGCTCAAAAGCAGAAACATCAGAAAGCGCAACTTCTGCATCATGCGCTAAAGCTGATCTAGCAACCGTTGCATCTGGCAAACTAACAATTGCAACTGGTGAGCCTGCTTACTATCCATGGATTCTTGATGACAAGCCAGAGACCGGTACCGGTTTCGAAGGCGCTGTTGCATACGCCGTTGCAAAGCAGCTTGGCTTTACCAATGACGAAGTAACTTGGGTTCGCACCACATTTGATGGCGCAGTAACACCAGGTGAAAAGAATTTCGACTTTAACTTGCAGCAATTCTCAATCACAGCTGATCGTCAGAAAGTCGTTGACTTCTCATCTCCTTACTACACCGCACCTCAAGCAATTGTTTCTTACGAAGGCAGCAAGATCGCAGGTAAAACTTCGATCGCTGAACTAAAGGATGCCAAGCTTGGCGCAGCAGTTGGTACAACTTCACTTGATGCCATTGAAAATCAAATTGGTATTAAGCCACAGGTATTTAATGACAATGCTGCTGGCGTTTCAGCACTAAAGAATGGTCAGATCGATGGATTGGTAGTAGATCTACCAACTGCTTTCTACCTATCAGGTGTTGAAGTTGATAAGGGCATCATCGTTGGTCAACTACCTTCAACCGGAACAGGTGACCAATTCGGTCTCTTGCTTGCAAAAGACAGCGCACTAACTGCTTGCGTAAGTGCAGCTGTTGATGCAATTACTGCTGACGGAACACTCGCTGCGATCACTGAGAAGTGGCTCGCAACTGAGACCGGCTCAGCAGTTCTAAAGCCATAACTTCAGGCAATTAACGGGTAGTTTGGCGACCATGTTGAAAGGTCCAGACCAACAAGCATGGTCGCCAAGCTCTCGTGAAGTTGAGCGTCGGAAAGTGCGACGCCAGATTTCGCGAAAGCAATTTACGATAGCTGGCATCTCTAGTGTTTTAGTCCTAGGCGCTTTATATACATTGATTGTCACCTCACCTGGATGGCAGGTTGTAAAAGAAACTTTCTTCGACCTTGATTACGGTCGCGAAGTTTTACCCACAGTTTTGCGAGGCTTAGTTGTAAATATTCAACTTTCATTCATCGGCGGTTTCTTCATCGCTGTTATCGCTTTAGCGCTTGCTTTGATTCGCACTACAAAATCACCAGCGCTTACTCCGTTTAGATTCTTGGCGACTGCATACGTTGATATTTTCCGCGGTGCTCCCCTGCTATTAATCATTTTATTAGTTGGTTTCGGAGTTCCGGCGCTTCGCTTAGCAGGATTGACTAGCAATGTAATTGTTCTAGGTACCGTAGCCGTTGTTCTTACTTATTCTGCCTACGTTGCCGAAGTTATTCGCTCCGGCATTATGTCTATCCACCCTAGCCAAAGAGCTGCTGCAAGATCGCTTGGATTAACTTCCGGGCAAACCATGCGCTTTGTAGTTTTGCCACAAGCAATTAAACGAGTTATTCCACCGCTGCTAAATGATTTTGTTTCGCTTTTGAAAGATACTGGCTTAGTTTCGATTCTTGGTGTAACCGATGCGGTACGCGCTGCCCAGATTAACGCCAGCCGTACCTTTAATTACACCCCGTATGTAGTCTCAGCCATCTTGTTCTTGCTAATTACAATTCCTTTAACTAGATATATCGATCGAGTAATTCGCCGAAGTAGCGCCAAGCAAAACTCTGAAGGTGCAATCTAATGAGTAATGTTCTTGAGCTGGTCAATGTTCGTAAATCCTTTGATAACGATTTAGTTTTAAATGACCTGTCCTTAACAGTTAAAGAACACACCGCTACTGCTCTAATTGGCGCCTCTGGGTCAGGTAAATCCACGCTTTTGCGCTGTATTAACTTGCTAGAAACTATCGATGATGGCCAGATTTTCCTAGATGGCAAAGAGATCTCTGACCCACTTATCAGCGTTGATGAAGTACGCCGCAAACTCGGTATGGTCTTTCAGTCATTTAACTTATTCCCACATAAAACCGTACTTGAGAACATCACGCTATCTCCAGTAAAAGTCCATGGTATTGCCCCTGATCAAGCACGTGACGAAGCAATGGTCTTGCTAAAGCGCTTTGATTTAGCCGATAAGGCCGACCAATACCCAGATCGATTAAGCGGGGGTCAGCAACAACGCGTAGCAATAATCCGCTCACTTGCAGTAAATCCCCGAGTTTTATTACTAGATGAAATTACCTCTGCCCTAGACCCAGTATTAGTAAATGAAGTTCTAAGCATTGTGCGCGATCTAAAGAACGATGGCATGACCATGGTGCTGGCAACTCATGAGATGGGTTTTGCTACTCAAGTGGCAGATGAAGTTTGTTTCTTAGAATCCGGATTGATCCTAGAACGCGGCAGCGCTGAGCAAGTATTAAAGAACCCACAGCATGTAAAGACGAAGGATTTTCTAAAGCGAGTTCATGAAGCTGGTCGTTTGTAAAGATTACAGAATTTTTACTTCTTGCCGCCGAATAGTTTGGCAAAGAAGCCTGGCTCAACTGGATCATTTGCATGTCCTTGGCAACGATCGCTCTTTGGGACACCTTTGAGAGCTTGTTCGACGTGATTGCCGCATCCGCTCCAGGTTGGTTTTCCACATTTACGACAAGTTGTTCTGCTGCACATTTCTAATCTCCATTTTCGTTAGTTGAATTATTTGCTTACTTTGATTTTTGTTGCAGCTGGTGAATTACTCCAAGTTAAGTAACCACCATCTAAATTAACAGCGTTAAATCCCATCTCTTTTAGGAGAAGTGATGCGGTGTGGCCACGTTGGCCAACCTGGCAATTAACTAGCAAGTTCTTTCCAGAAATTTCCTGGTAGCGCTCGCGAATTTCATCAACTGGGATATTTACTGCACCGGGTATAAAACCACGTCCATATTCGCCAGCACTTCGAACATCCACCAATATGAAACCTTTATCCAGGTACTCATCAATTTGATTCCATTGCGAAGTCTCTACTAAGCCAGAAATCAAGTTTTCTGCAATATAGCCGAGCATATTTACGGGATCCTTGGCTGACCCAAATGGTGGCGCGTACGCCAGTTCGAGATCGGCAAGTTCTGGCGCTGATATCGACCCACGCATTGCAGTAGCAATAACATCGATGCGTTTATCGACTCCTTCGATTCCGACTCCTTGAGCTCCGAGAATCTCACCTGTTACTGGTTCGAAAATTAACTTCAAAGTCATCTGCTTTGCATCTGGGTAATAGCCAGCATGTGAATTAGGGTGTGAATGAATAATCAGATGCGGTCTATTTGCTGCTACTAATCGCTTTTCATTCCAGCCCGTTGCTGCAATCATCAAGTCAAAGACTTTTACAATCGCAGTTCCGATAGTTGTAACTGGACGAACAATTCGACCATTGATGTGGTCAGCCACAATGCGACCATGTCGATTAGCGATATTTGCCAGTGGCACTAATGTCGCTGTTCCGTCTAGCGCATCAGTTTTCTCAGCTGCATCGCCAACTGCATAAATATCTAGATCGCTTGTGCGGTTGTAATCATCAACTTCAATTCCGTTGCGAGTACCAATTTTAATACCGGCAGCCTTAGCTAGATTAATTTCCGGACGTACCCCAATTGCGAGAATTACTAAATCTGCTGGAACCTCAGAACCATCGCTAAGCGTTACGGAGTGTGGCCCGATCGCACTTGCCGAGACGCCTAGTTGTAGATCTACGCCATGTGAAATCATCTCTTTGGCAACAAGCGAAGCCATTTCCGGGTCTAGCGGTGCTAGAACTTGATCAGATGCTTCAATTACCGAAGTCTTTATTCCACGGTGAATTAGGTTTTCGGCGATCTCGACGCCGATAAAACCGCCGCCAATAACAACTGCACTGCTTGGCTTTTGATCTACTCGAGCAACAATGCGCTCGACATCTTCGACAGTTCTAAGCGTTAAGGCTCGTTCGACACCTGGAATTGGTGGCACGATAGGCGCTGCACCTGGGCTCAAGATCAACTTGTCATAGCTAATTTCATACTCTTGGCCAGATAGCAGGTTCTTAACTGCAACTTTCTTATCGGCGCGAGAAATTGAAGTAACTTCACTCAAAATACGCACATCTAATCGAAAACGAGCATGCAGGCTTTCTGGAGTTTGCAAGAGCAAGTCACGCTCTTCTTCAATTACGCCACCTACGTAGTAAGGCAATCCGCAATTAGCGTAAGAAACGTGTCCACTCTTCTCAATCACGATAATTTCAGCACTCGCATCTAATCGACGAAGGCGAGTTGCGGCTGACATGCCGCCCGCTACGCCACCGATTACAACAATTCTGGTCATGAGGTCACCAATGGCAAGCCATTTGCGATCCAGTCATTGATACCGGTATTTAGGTTGCTCAACTTTTCGAAACCTGCGGCAGATAACTTGTCTACGGCGACGAGTGAGCGACGACCGCTTCGGCAATACACCGCATAAGACTTGCTCTTATCTAGATTAGCAATCTCGGAATCAAAGGAGCTTCCTTCGACATCGATGTTAATTGCCCCTGCAATGTGTCCTTCCATGAACTCACCTGGAGTTCTAACATCCAAAGTAATTACATCGGCTTTTGTAACTTGCTCGGCGAAACCAGCAGCATCCAAATTTGTTGCAGATGTTGATGATGAGCAACCCGTAAGTAGAAAAGCAGCTGATAGAAGCGCGGCTAATGTTTTTTTCATTTTTCTCCCTATGCCAAACTTAGAAATATTTTTTGCAATTGGGCAGTGACTGCCTCGGAATTCGATTTATCTTCCATGATGCATTCTTTAAGACTGGAGGAGATCAAGGTGAAAGCAGCCGTATTGACTGCCTTTGAGACGGCAGACATCTGGATCACGATTTCATCGCAGCTGCGCCCCTCTTCAAGCATTCGCGCCACTGCCCCGAGTTGCCCTTGGGCGCGTTTAACTCTCTTGGTGATTGCTTCAATCTGATCTTGATCAGCCAATACGTGCGAGGCTTTTTTGGTAGCCATTAGCAGTTACAACGATCAGCTTGTGCAACTCCAGCAAGAGCTTCTTCTACATGCTCACCGCATCCAGCCCAAGTTGGCTTCTGACAATGATTACAAATTACTTTTGAACACATCTTTGTTACTCCTTTACATGAGAGCCACCTCGACCCTCTGATGTAGATACTACATACCCCTAGGGGTATAGTCAAATGCACAGAGATTCTGGGCACAAAAAGTTAGGCTGGTATAGCCATGAAGATTAGATACATCTCAACAATTGCAATTGCCGCACTCATTGGCGTTGCAACCTTGCCGTTAGCTTCGGGCGCTACACCCACTGTTACGGCAACCCTGAAGGCACAACTAATTTACATAATCCAAGAAGAGAAGTTAGCGCGTGATGTTTATTCTGCTCTTGCGAAAACAACAACCATAAACAAGTTTGCAAACATCACAAAATCCGAGCAATCTCATATGGACCAACTCAAGGTCATCCTGAAGACTTATGGCATCAAAGATCCAACCTTAAACTTAAAAGTTGGCGTATTTGTGGATAAGAAATTAACTGCTTTGTATAAAACGCTAATGACCAAAGGAGCACTTTCTAGTGCAGATGCAATTGCCGTAGGTGTTTTAATCGAACAGACAGATATTAAAGATATCAATGCAATGACAAAAAATGTAACGCAGGCAGATATCAAATTAACTTTAGCTAACTTGCTAAAGGGATCGCAGAATCACCTAGCCGCATTTAGTCGCTAAGAGTTTTAGCAAAAGACCAAACTCCCAAAGCTGCGACTGGCACTGCTGCAAATAGGCAGAGCCAGCCGTAGCCCAAGGTGCCGATAACAACTCCGGCGATTGCTCCCCCACCGGCTCCCATTAAGTTCATCAAAAGATCACTGGCACCTTGTGAAGATGGGCGTAGTTCTGTTTCGACAGATTCAGATAGCAAGGTAGAGCCACCGATTAAAGTGCAAGACCACCCAAGGCCAAGCAAGAAGAGGCCAAAACCAAGTGAGAAAGAATCATTGGCATCGGCCGCGCCTGCGATGATGGTAGATAAGAGCAAGATTAAAACGCCAAGCTGAATCACTGATTTGCGCCCAAAGCGATCGCTAAGGCTGCCCACAATTGGCGAGAATGCATACATACCAAGAATGTGAACGCTAATAACAAAGCCAATTACCTTAAGCGTGACATCAACATGAGCCATATGGACAGGCGTCATAACCATCACCGAAACCATTGCTACATGGCCAATGGCTATCGAAGCAATTGCAAATAGCGCTTTCGGATTCTTGCGAATAATGGCAAGCGTCTTTTTGGCAGATAACAACTCTGCTTTTTCATTACCTGCGTTACGAATATGAGATGCCGTTAAATATGGATCTGGCTTTAAGAAGAGCCTAATGACAGTTACTGCAAAGCCGAGTGTGATCATGGCCAAGATATAAGGGCCAACTAATTTAGGTAAACCTAAAGTTTCAGCTAAGGCACCAGCAGGTTCCATTAAATTCGGACCAGTTACGGCGCCAACTGTTGAACCCCAAACTACATAAGATAATTGTTTAGATCTATGTTCATCTTCAGCAAGATCAGTTGCGGCAAATCGTGCTTGATAACCCGAAGCAGATGCCGCGCCAACTAAGAAGGTGCCAATTAACATGGCAACTAAATTTTTCTGTGAACCACCAAAGATCGCAAATGCCGCACCGATTAAGCCAACTGTGTAACCAACCGATAAACCAAGACGTCGACCACCGCGTTGGGTTAATTTGGAAAGCGGGATCGCCATTGCTGCGGCGCCTAATACTGATGTGGTCTGTGACAAGCCAGCCAGCGTTTCAGAGTTTGAAATTGAGGACACTAATAATGAACCTGCAGCGACCGTGCCTGCGACTCCTACGCCACTTAAAACTTGGGTTGTTGCCAAAACTTTGACCGTTCGTTTTTGGATAGCTTGAGTGGCTGCAGTTTTCACCTTGTGAGCCTACCCATTTAAAATAGAACAGCCCCCGTATAAAACGAGGGCTGTTCCAGTTACCTGGTGGCGGGTGAAGGATTTGAACCTTCGAAGGCAGAGCCGGGGGATTTACAGTCCCCTCCCATTGGCCGCTCGGGCAACCCGCCAAGGTCGAACAAGTAGTGCGGCAAATTATGGATCTTGCGAAGGGAAAGGATACCTTAGGCAAGTAGGCTCAATTACCGCCTGAAAACCGCTTCGAAAGGGCTCCGAACATGGCTGATGCAAGTTTCGACATAACCTCAAAGATTGACCGCATGGAACTCGATAACGCTATTAACCAGGCGGTCCGTGAGATCGATACCCGCTTTGATTTTAAGAACACTGGTTCAAAGATCGAACTTGAGGGCGAAAAGATCTCAATCGAAGCTGACACCGAAGAGCGCGCTAAGGCTGTGCTCGATGTTGTTAAAGACAAGATGATTAAGCGCGGGGTTTCGCTGAAGCATTTAGATCCCGCTCCCCCACAACTAAGTGGCAAGATTTATAAAATCGCTTGCCCACTTAAAGAGGGTATCTCAACTGAAAATGCCAAGAAGATAGCCAAGCTAATCCGCGATGAGGGCCCTAAGTCTGTAAAGACTCAGATTCAAGGCGATGAATTGCGTGCCACTTCAAAGAGCCGCGATGACCTACAAGAGACTATGGAACTTGTTAAAAACGGTGGCTTTGATTTTGCAGTTCAATTTACGAATTTCCGCTAATTGAAAAATACTAAGACCGGTCTGATCTTTGGACTATCGGCTTATATCCTCTGGGGCCTTTTCCCATTGTATTGGCCGTTACTTGAACCAGCTGGCGCTTTTGAAATTGTTGGTAACCGAGCCGTCTGGTCTTTGGTATTTTGCGTAATCGCTTTAACTGCTACTAAAGCAATAAAGCCCGCAATTGCAACAATGCGTCGGCCAAAAGTATTTCTAAAACTTTTAGCTGCTACTGCACTTATTTCCATCAACTGGATTGTTTACATCTGGGCCACAAATAATGGCCATGTTGTTGAAGCTTCTCTGGGTTATTACATTAACCCGATCATCATGATTGCTATCGGCATCATCTTGCTCAAAGAGAAGATGCGTAAATTACAGTGGGCTTCAGTTTCAATCGCAGCTCTGGGCGTTCTAGTTTTAACCATTGATTACGGACGCCTGCCTTGGGTGGCACTTGCATTGGCTTTATCTTGGGGAACTTACGGCTTCATTAAGAAGCAATTAGGCCTTGGCGCTCTAGAAGGATTGGGCATCGAAACTGCCATAGCAGCCCCGTTTTACTTGGCTTATCTGACATGGTTAGGTGTAAATGGCAATGGTCATTTTGGTACTAGCCCAAGTTTAACCCTGCTACTTATCGGCTCTGGCGTAGTTACCGCGATTCCTCTGCTGCTCTTTAACGGTGCCGGCAATCGTCTGCCTTACACGGTCATTGGACTTCTCCAATTTATTACGCCAACGTTGCAATTTTCTATTGGAGTTTGGGTACGTCACGAGGCGATGCCAACAGCACGTTGGGCTGGCTTCTTGATTATTTGGGCGGCGCTAGTTGTACTTGGTACTGATTTAATTCGATCAAGCCGTACGGTCGACAACAGCGTCGCATAGCGAAAATAGCGCACCAGTTGCATCATTAACTGGCAGCGGTCCCAGGGCAGCACGAGCATCGCGAGCAACTTGCATAAGTTGAATGCGCGATTGCTCTAGAGCTTTATGGTTACGTAACTCTTTTAATACTTGGGCAACAACTTTTTTATCCGCAATTGGCTTCGACAATAACTTTTGTAAATCTCGATCTGCTTTATCGGTTGACTGCATAACATTTAGAGTTACTAGGGTCGGTACGCCTTCGAGTAAGTCAGTGCCTGGAGTTTTACCTGATTCTTTTGTGTCGCTCGTAATATCGATTACATCGTCGGCTAATTGGAATGCGACACCGATCTTTTCGCCAAACTTAGTAACAGTTTCAATAACTTCAGAAGATGCGCCGGCTGTCATTGCTCCAAATCGAGCAGAGGTAGCAATTAACGAACCAGTTTTATCGGCAACTACTTGCAGATAATGAGCTAATGGATCTTCGCCTTTTTGTGGTCCTTGAGTTTCAGTAATTTGACCAATAACTAATCGCTCGAAAGTGCGAGCTTGCAGGCGAACTGCTTCAGGGCCTAGATCTGCTAAAAGATCAGATGCTTTGGCAAAGAGATAATCGCCAGTTAAAATCGCAACGGTATTGCCCCAGCGGTTATTAGCACTGGCAACTCCGCGCCTAAGTGGGGCTTCATCCATGACATCATCGTGATAAAGAGTTGCTAGGTGGGTTAGCTCGCAAACCACTGCAGCCTCAAGAATTCCGCGCTTGTGCGGGTCGCCATAATGTGAAGTTATCAGCGTTAAAAGTGGGCGTAATCGCTTGCCGCCGGCTTGAACCAAATGGCGACTTGTTTCTACAACTAATGGATATTTGCCTTCGATCTGTTGGCGCAATAGTTCTTCTACTTCCACCATGGCGGCAGAAAGCGATTCCTCTAGTTCGGTAGAGATATTTGGAATCCCGAGAGTGACCATTAGCGAATAAAGATTGCGAGTGGCTTAATGAAATCAAGTAGCGGCGCTGGGAATACACCAAGAGCTACCGTCACAGCCAATGAGATGAAAATAGTAAAGCGAGTAAGAATTGAAGGGATTACAACGCTGGTGCCATCTTCGGTTGCATCAGTGAAGAACATTAGAACAATTACTCGGATGTAGAAGAAAGCAGCAATTGCACTTGAAAGTACGCCAACAATTACCACAGCTGTTGCGCCACTTTCGTAGGCAGCTGAGAAAACTGCAAACTTTCCGATGAAACCCGAAGTTAATGGAATTCCAGCAAATGCTAGTAAGAAGAAAGCGAATGCTGATGCCACCCAAGGTGAACGTTTTCCTAATCCAGCCCAGCGATTTAAATCGCTAACTTCGCCGCTTGAGTCACGTACCAAAGTTACGATTCCAAAAGCGCCAACTGTTGCGACGCCATAAGCAAATAAATAGTAGATCGATGCTTCGAGGCCAGCCTTGTTAAGTGCGATAACACCCGTTAGCAAGAAACCAGCATGTGCGATAGATGAATACGCCAACATACGTTTTACATCGCGTTGTGAGATTGCAACGAGTGAACCAAAGATCATGGTGATGATTGCGATAGCCATAAAGAATGGACGCCATTGCCACTGGCTTTCAGCAAGAACTGAGTAGAAAAGACGCAGCATCGCACCGAAAGCGGCGACTTTGGTTGCCGCTGCCATAAAGCCAGTGATCGGAGTTGGCGCACCTTGATAAACATCTGGTGACCAAGCGTGGAATGGCACTGCGCCAACCTTGAAAAGCAGGCCTATCGATACAAAAGCAATGCCTAGCAAGAGGATTACATCGTTTCCGGTACCGCCCACTACTGCGGCGTGAATACCAGCAAAGCTCACGGTGCCGGAATAGCCATAGAGATAAGCTGCACCGAATAAGAAGAAAGCTGATGAAAACGCACCTAATAAGAAGTACTTAAGTGCTGCTTCTTGCGATGCCAGGCGACGGTGACGGGATAGTCCAGCCATCAAATAAAGTGGCAACGAGAGAACTTCAAGTGCGACAAATAAGGTAATCAGATCACTTGCAACTGGGAACAACAACATTCCAGCAACTGCAAATAAAGTAAGTGGATAAATTTCAGTTAGAACTGTGCCGCTTTGAGTTGCTTGACGCTCTTCATCTGAACCCGGTAGCGCTGCAGCACTTGATGTGAAGTTATCTTGATCAGCAATTAAGAAGAGTGAAATAATCGCAATAACTAAGATTGATCCTTGGAATAAGAGACCGGGGCCATCGATAACTACCGAACCCATGGCAGCTGTTGTAGAAGTTAAGCCACGAATCCGGATAACTTGAGTCAACGCCAGAATAAGTGTAGCGGCTGCAACGCCTAACTGAATAACTGGGCGACGAGTTTTTCCAACGAAAGCTTCGATCAGCACGCCGATAAGTGCTCCACCCAAAACAATCAACATTGGGGCAAGAAGTGAATACGAAAGTGATGGCGAGTTAAAGACCATGGTTATTTACCCTCAACTGTCGGTACTGGGTCGGTGAAACCTACTTGTGAATTCACATGCACGGCCGCTGGGTTAATCACATTTAGCAGCGGTGAAGGATAAAAACCAAGTGCGATGATTGCGGCCAGAACTGGAGTTATCACTATCTTCTCGCGCAGATTTAGATCAGTTAAATTCTCATTACCCGGTGTGGTTGGGCCATGAAGCGCGCGCTGTATCGGAATCAAGATATAAAGCGCAGCCAAGATAATTCCGACTGTGGCAATAATTGCAGCTACTGGATAACGCGTATAAGTGCCGACTAGCACTAGGAATTCGCTCACAAAGCTTGATAAACCAGGTAGCGCCAAGCTCGACATGCCAGCTAAGAAGAAGCACCACGCCATCACTGGTGTTACTCGTTGCAAGCCACCGAAATCAGCAATCGTTGAAGAACCGCGACGAGCGATCATCCAGCCACCAACGATAAAGAGGGCAGCTGTTGAGAAGCCGTGATTAAACATGTAGAGAGTCGCACCTGATTGACTCTGTGAAGTCATCGCGAAGATGCCCATGGTGATGAACCCAAAGTGCGAGATCGAAGTAAATGCAATTAAGCGCTTTAGATCTTTCTGACCGATCGCCAATATTGCACCGTAAATAATTGAGATAACGGCCAAAACAATAATAGCTGGGGTGAAAGTTTTGCTGGCCTCTGGGAAAAGAGTTAAGCAGTAACGAATCATTCCGAAAGTTCCAACTTTATCGAGCACGCCTAGCAGCAGGACCGATGTGCCAGGTGTCGCTGATGCAGCGGCATCTGGTAACCAAGTATGGAATGGCCAAAGCGGAGCTTTGATTGCAAAAGCAATAAAGAATCCGAGGAATAAGAAGTTCTGCGTTGTCGAACTCATCTCTAATTCTGCAAGTCGAGCTAGATCAAAAGTGTGTCCACCTTGATCGCCTGACATCACATAGAGAGCGATGATCGATGCCAGCATCAAAAGACCGCCGAATAAACTGTAAAGCAAGAACTTAACCGCAGCGGCTGAACGAGCGCCGGTGCCATATCCCCCGATTAGGAAATAAACCGGTACCAACATGGCTTCGAAAATTACATAGAAGAGGAATACATCGGTTGCGCTAAAGACTCCGATCATCATGGTTTCAAGTACCAGAATCAGAATGTAGAAAGTCTTAACGCTCCAGCGACCGCCTTGAGCTTCATTCCAGCCAGCCAAAATAACGATCGGTGCCAAAATTACCGAGAGCAAAATAAGAACTAGAGCGATGCCATCGATGCCTACAGCGTAATTGATGCCAAAAGATGGAATCCAGCTGCGTACTTCAACGAACTGCAGATCAGTGTTATCACGCTGGAATTGAACTGCCATCGCGACTGCCGAAGCTGCGGTTACTAAAGTACTACCAAATGCGAGTTGCTTAGCTCGAAGTTCAGCGCTCTTTGGCAATGTTGCTAAAAGGATTGCGCCAAATAATGGCAGCAGCGCCGTCATTGAGATCCAATTCATGGTCATTGTGTGATCACCCAAATTCCAAGCACGATTGCGGCAGCGCCAATCAAGATTAGGGCTGAATAACTACGAACATAACCAGTCTGACTCTTGCGAAGTTCTGAGCCGGAGCCAATTGCAATTGCGCCAACGCCACGCACTGCGCCATCAATGACTTTTTCATCAACTGCAACCAAAGTGTTAGTTAGTGATTGACCGGGACGCATAAAGATTGCTTCGTTAGCAACATCTTGCAATAAATCTTTACGAGCAATGCGGGTAAGCACAGAAACATCTTCTGGCGCAGTATCAGCAACTGGGCGACGCACATACATTAGTACGGCGATTAATATTCCGATTAAGACAATTGTTAGAGCGATTCCAGAGACCACAATTGGTGGAAGTAGCTCGGAATGCTCGCCATGTTCATGTGGTGCAACAACGGGCTCTAGCCAATGAACTAACGCATCACCACGAGTAAACAAGTAACCAGAAGCAACTGAACCAATAGCCAAAATTGCCATTGGCAGCCACATCAAGATTGGAGATTCGTGTGGATGAGCATCGTCATCCCAACGCTTGGTTCCGGTGAAAGTAAGAATCATTACGCGTGTCATGTAAAACGCAGTAAGTCCGGCACCAAATAGTGCAGCAGAGCCAAGGAGGATTCCTTTTATGCCACCAGCATTAAGCGCAGTTTCGATAATCATGTCTTTGGAATAGAAACCAGCAAAAGGTGGAACACCAATGATCGCTAAGTAGCCCAAGCCAAAAGTAATAAAGGTAATTGGCATGAACTTTCGCAAAGCGCCATATTTACGCATATTTACTTCATCATTCATGCCGTGCATGACTGAACCCGCCCCAAGGAACATTCCTGCTTTGAAGAATCCGTGAGTTAACAAGTGCATGATTGCAAAGGCATAACCAACCGGACCTAAGCCAGTAGCCAAGATCATGTAACCAATTTGCGACATAGTCGAAGCAGCGAGTGCTTTTTTAATATCATCTTTAGCAGTACCAACGAGAGCTCCGAAGAGCAACGTGATTGCACCGACGATAACAACTAATAGTTGCGCAGTTGGCGCAGCATCAAAGATGAAATTAGAACGAGTGATTAAATAAACGCCAGCTGTAACCATGGTTGCTGCGTGAATCAGCGCTGACACCGGAGTTGGACCAGCCATCGCATCGCCAAGCCACGCTTGAAGTGGGAACTGAGCAGATTTACCAGCAGCCGCCAGCAGCAGCATTAGACCAATTGCAGTGAGAGTTCCGGATGAAGCGTTTGGTGCAGCAGCTTTAACTCCTTCAAAGGAAGTAGTGCCCAAAGATGCAAAGGCGATCATGATTGCAAGTGACAAACCTAAGTCACCTACACGGTTCATGACGAACGCTTTTTTGGCAGCAGTTGCATATGTTGGCTTCTGATTCCAGAAACCAATTAATAGATAGGAAGCAAGACCTACACCTTCCCAGCCAACATAAAGATTTAAGTATGAATCGCCGAGAACGAGCAGCAGCATGGCGGCGATGAAGAGATTTAAATATGCGAAAAAGCGACGACGATCTAAATCATGCGACATGTACGAGATTGAATAAATATGAATCAAAGTGCCTACGCCAGTAATTAGCAGCACAAAGCAGATCGAAAGCTGATCAAGCAAAAGCGAGGCATCAACGTTAAATGTTCCAACGTTGATCCAAGAGAATAACTTCTGAGTAAAAGCGCGCTCTTCGGCTGGTTGTGCCAGCATCTGGGTAAACAAATAAGCACCAATACCGAATGAGCTGGCTGAGGCCAAAGTGCCCAATAAATGCCCCCATTTATTGGCTTTGCGGCCTGCTAGCAATAGAACTGCTGAACTAAACAGTGGGATAGCAATTAGATAGACGATTAAATTTGAAGTCATCGCGCTATCGCTTCAGTAGGTTTGCATCATCAACTGATGCAGATCGACGGGAACGGTAGATAGTCACGATAATTGCGAGTCCGACTACAACTTCGCAGGCTGCAACCACCATAGTAAAGAAAGCTACGACTTGGCCATCTAGATTGCCATTAATTCGCGAGAAAGTTACAAAAGATAAGTTAGCAGCATTAAGCATGAGCTCGACGCACATGAAAACTACAATTGCGTTACGACGAATAACTACTCCAACAGCACCAATTGTGAAAAGTAGTGCCGATAGATATAGATAATTAGCGGAATTCATTACTTGTCCTCCGCTGCATTGTCATTGTTATCTAATTGGTACTGCGCTGAATCCAACATATCGCCACGTGCTTTCAAGGTAGCTGAGATTGAAGATGGCGCAGGTGAACCATCTGGCAACAATGCGGGAACGTCGACGGCATTGTGAAGTGCAAAAACTCCTGGTCCCGGTAAGCCAGCAGCAGCTGCCAACGACCCTGAGCGGAATCTTGCTTGTGATTGTTCGCGTTGAGTGACGCGCTTCACCGTGCGCTCGTGATGCGCCAAGACCATCGCGCCGACAGCAGCAGTGATCAGAAGAGCTGAAATAACTTCAAAAGGCCAGACATAGTTACTAAAAATTATTTGAGCGAGTCCTTCGACATTGCCATCTATATTTGCATTAGCCAGGCCTACTGAGTTGCGACCGAGAGTTGCTCGACCTAAAAGTGAAATCAATAATCCGCCAAAACCAAATGATGCAGTAATTGCAATCCAGCGAAGCCCTTTAATTGTTTCAGTTAGCGATTCAGAAGAATCCACACCAACTAACATCAGAATGAAGAGGAAGAGCATCATCACGGCGCCGGTATAAACAACTACCTGCACGATACCTAGGAAAGCAGCGCCCTGGGCTATGTAGAAGATGGCCAAAGTGATCATTACCCAAGCCAACAAAATTGCCGAATGGACGGCTTTCTTCACAGTCAACATTCCTATTGCTGAAATAACTGCTAATGGCGCCAATATGTAAAAGAGAATTGCCTCAGGTTTAGCAGTCTGGTCCAATGCAAGAGCGTAATTAATCAATTGCTTACCTCCTGAGAAGGATGCGAACCTTTAATCTCGTTCTTGTAATAGTTAGTGTCGGTCGTATTTGGATACATTGGATGTGGCGGCATCAACATGCCGGCGCGAAGTGGCGCCAATAGATCGTCTTTTTCAAAAATTAACTTTGAGCGAGTTTCATCAGCAAGTTCGTACTCATTAGTCATGGTTAGCGCGCGAGTTGGGCAAGCTTCAATACATAGCCCGCAGAAAATACAACGCAGATAATTGATCTGATAAACCTGGCCATAACGCTCGCCTGGTGACATGCGATGATCTTCAGTATTCGCGGCACCTTCAACATAAATCGCATCAGCTGGACAAGCCCAAGCACAAAGTTCGCAACCAATGCACTTTTCTAAACCATCGTCGTAGCGGTTAAGTTGATGGCGACCATGGAAACGTTCGGCTGTTGGTTCTTTAACTTCTGGATAGTTAACGGTGTTTACTTTCTTAAACATCGTTGCGAAGGTGACCCAGAAGCCTTGCATTTGAGCAAAGACGCTCTTGGGGCCATTCTGTTCGATCTGCGCAAATTCAACATCGTTTACAGAGATCTCTTTCTTCTTCATCGGTTCGATGTTTTCAGACATTACTGATCCCCTCTCTTGCCAGTTGAAACATTGATCGTTGAAATCTTGATTGGCAGTTGTGGAACTGCGAAATCTGGTTCAGAAACTTCTGCAACAGGTGCGTTCTTTTTCTTATTTCGAGCGTTCTCGAAACCGAAATTGACCAACATAACCAACAGAACAACTACGCTGGCGAAAGCTATTGTGGCTGCTCTTGGCGCTCCGTTTAGCGATAAAACGCGCAAAGTAGCCACAACCATGATCCAGGCAAGTGAAAATGGAATCAAAACTTTCCAGCCAAATTGCATGAATTGGTCGTAGCGCATGCGTGGCAGCGTGCCTCGCAGCCAAACGAAAACAAAGAAGAAAAGAATTACCTTGGCGAAGAACCAGACCATGGTGAACCAGCCACCTAGCCACTGTTCGGTGAAGCCAAGACCCGGAGGCGCCTTGTAGCCACCTAAGAACAAAGTTGTCGCAAGGGCTGAAACCGCAATGATGTTGACGTATTCAGCCAAGAAGAAAAGTGCGAACTTAAGTGATGAATACTCTGTATGGAAGCCGCCAACAAGTTCGCCTTCAGCTTCGGCTAAGTCAAATGGCGCACGGTTTGTTTCGCCCACCATAGATATTGCATAAATAATAAATGATGGGAATAGAACTACTGAATACCACCATTGATCTTGAGCAGCGACAATCTCAGAAGTAGACATCGATCCGGCGTAAATAAATACCGAAACAAGTGAAAGACCCATCGCAATTTCATATGAAATAACTTGAGCACTTGAGCGAAGTCCGCCAAGAAGTGGATAGGTAGAACCAGAAGACCAACCAGCTAAAACTATTCCGTAAACACCAACCGATGCAATCGACAAGATGTACAGAACGCCAACTGGAATATCGGTTAACTGCATCGCAGTTTCTTTACCAAATAGCGTTACTGGCCCGGAGAATGGAATAACCGCAAAGGACATAAAACAAGTTGTTACGCTAATAATTGGCGCAATGATGAATACAACTTTATCTGCGGCTGCCGGAATTATGTCTTCCTTAAGCGCCAACTTAACGCCATCAGCTAAAGATTGAATTAATCCGAATGGACCAACGCGGTTAGGCCCAAGGCGTTGTTGCATACGAGCTACTAGGCGACGCTCGCCCCACACCGACATCAAAGTCAAAAGAACGCATAAAACGAAGACCAGTAAGGCTTTTACAGCGATTAGCCAGCCTGGGTCGCCAGCGATTAATTGAGCATTTGTCATGCTTTCACCACCGTAACTACTGAGTTATGTGCGACGCCTAGATTGGCAAGCAATTGCGAGCCAGCAGAATTGCGTGGCGCCCAAACTGCATCATCATGAATATTCTCAACTAGAGCTGGCAACATCACCCAGCCATTGCTATTTGAAATCTTAAGTAGTTGACCATCGACTACACCTAGGTCGGCTGCGCGCTTAGGTGAAATAACAGCAACCGTGCTGCGAGCAGTGCCAGCTAGATTCTCTTCGCCCTTTTGTAAAGTTCCAAGATCAAGCAAACGGCGCCAAGATGTAAGAACTGCCTGATTACCTGATACCGAATGTGCAGCAGATGAGGTAGCAGTTGGAGTTGAAACAGTTGCGCCATCCCAATTCCCAATTGAAGCAAGTTCTTTAGCAGCGTTTGCAACAGTGCCAAGTGAAATTGAATGACCTAGTTCATCAGCGATCATCGAAAGAATTCGAAGGTCGCTACGATTTAATGAATCAACGGCGATATCAAATTCGCGTGCCCGGCCTTCCCAGTTAAGGAAAGAGCCGCTCTTTTCGGTTATCGCAGCAACTGGCAAAACTACGTCGGCATACTTTGTAACTTCGCTATCAGCAATCTCAAGTGAAACTACAAATGCTTTCTTTAGTGCGGAAACTGTGGCATCTGGATTTGAACCATCAAGCGGATCAATGCCACCAACAACTAGCGCCTTAATGCTTCCCGAATTAACGTCAGCAATTATTTGATCAGCGCTTCGGCCAATTTCAGTTGGCAACGAATCAACGTTCCAGAGCGAAGCAATATCTACTCGAGCTGCTGCATCTGCAACCGGGCGACCACCAGGTAAAAGATTTCCGATTGCACCAGCAGCAAGTGCGCCACGCTCGCCTGCGCGACGAGAAATCCAAGCCAATTTTGCGCCTGTGCGATCGGCTAAAGCAGCTGTCGCACTTAATAATCCAGGACTTTCAGCAGCTCGCTCGCCCACCAGAATCACTGACTTATTACTTAGTTCTTGGGTAGCAACAGCTGCGGCTTCTTGGCCAGGCTGTACACAAACAAAATTAGCACTTAACTTTTCAACGGCGATTGATTCTTTGCTGCCAATTGAGGTTACCTTCAGTGCGCGTTTCTTGAATTGCTTATTTATGCGCAAGAAAACGATTGGTGATTCTTCTTCTGGCTCGAAACCAACGAGCAAAACTTGATCAGCCTTATCAATATCGCGATACGTAGTTGTGTTGTTGACAACGCGAGCGGCTAAGAATTCGCGTTCTTCATCAGATGAAATACGAGAACGGAAATCAATGTCATTGGTGCCAAGTGCTACGCGAGCAAACTTGCTGTAACCGTATGCATCTTCATAAGTTGCGCGGCCGCCAACTAGTACGGCTGCCCCACGACTCAAACCTGCAGCTGCTGCCGCAATTGCTTCTGGCCAAGATGCAGTAACAAGTTCGCCATTTTCATTACGAACTTGTGGCACAGTTAAACGATCAGTCGCAGTTACATATTTAAATGCCCAGCGACCTTTATCGCAGTTCCACTCTTCATTAACTTCAGCATCATCGCCAGCTAAACGACGAAGAGTTTTTCCGCGACGTACATCGGTACGTAGATCGCAACCTGAAGCGCAATGTTCGCAAGCAGATGGAGTTGAAACTAAATCAAATGGGCGAGCACGGAATCGGTAAGAAGTTCCGGTTAGCGCACCTACTGGACAGATCTGAACTGTGTTACCTGAGAAGTAAGACTTAAATGGATCTTCTTCGTAAATACCAACTTGCTGCAGAGCGCCACGTTCGTTCAAAGTAATGAAAGCATCGCTAGCAATTTGATCTGAGAATCGAGTGCAGCGTGCGCAAAGAACGCAACGTTCGCGATCTAGTAATACCGAAGATGAAATCGCAACTGGCTTTTCAAAGGTGCGCTTGGTGCCATCGAGGCGCATCTCTGGATTGCCATTAGTCATTGCTTGGTTCTGCAATGGGCACTCGCCACCCTTGTCGCAGACTGGGCAATCAAGCGGGTGGTTAGCGAGCAATAGCTCCATTACGCCTTTTTGCGCTTTGTCGGCAACTTCAGAAGTTAATTGTGTTTTAACAATCATGCCTGGTTCAACCGGAATAGTGCATGATGCTTGTGGCTTTGGAAATGCGCGGCCATTAATTTCAATATCAACTAAACACTGACGACAAGCACCAACTGGATCAAGAAGTGGGTGATCACAGAAACGTGGAATTTGAATGCCAAGTTTTTCAGCAGCACGAATAACTAAAGTACCTTTTGGAACGGTAACTTCAAAGCCATCAATTACTAGAGTGATTTGCTCAACAACTACTTCAGTTTCTGTTGTCACTATGCATCAGCCCCTTCAAATAGCGTGCTGGCAATTGGATCAAATGGGCAAGAGCCATTTGTTACGTGTGCGATGTATTCGTCGCGGAAATATTTGATTGATGAAGTGATCGGGCTAGTTGCGCCATCACCTAGAGCACAGAAGGAACGTCCCATAATGTTGTCGCAAAGATCTAGCAACTTAGCTAAGTCTGCTTCGGTACCCTTACCGTTTTCAAGATCACGCAGGATTTGTACTAACCACCAAGTGCCTTCGCGACATGGTGTGCACTTACCGCAAGATTCATGCTTGTAGAACTCAGTCCAGCGAAGCACAGCGCGAACTACACAAGTTGTTTCATCAAATATTTGTAGGGCTTTAGTGCCAAGCATCGAACCAGCGCCAGCAACACCTTCGTAATCTAGAGGTACATCTAAATGCGCATCTGTAAATAGCGGAGTTGATGAACCCCCCGGTGTCCAGAACTTTAATTTATGTCCCTTGCGGATTCCGCCAGAGAGTTCAAGAATTTCGCGCAAAGTGATTCCGAGAGGTGCTTCGAATTGACCTGGGTTTGTTACGTGGCCAGATAGTGAATAAAGCGTGGTTCCTTTGCTCTTTTCAGTACCCATTGATTGATACCACTCGGCACCATTGGCGACAATTGCAGGTACTGATGCGATTGATTCCACGTTATTTACAACGGTTGGGCGAGCGTATAAACCAGCAATAGCTGGGAAAGGTGGGCGCAAACGTGGTTGACCGCGGAAGCCTTCGAGTGAATCAAGAAGTGCGGTTTCTTCGCCACAAATATAAGCACCAGCACCTACGTGTAAAACTAATTCGACACCATTTCCTAAGTAACCAGCAGCGTAGGCATCTTCAATTGCTTGGTTCATGCGACGAACAACATGAGTTACTTCGCCACGAATATAAATAAAAGCATGCTTTGCGCGAATAGCGTGAGCGGCGATAATGCAACCTTCGATTAGCACGTGTGGATTAGCCATAAGAAGTGGCGTGTCTTTACAAGTACCTGGTTCGGATTCATCTGCATTTACAACTAGATAGTGATCCTTGTTATCGCCTTGTGGAATAAAACCCCACTTCATGCCCGTAGGAAAACCTGCACCGCCACGACCACGTAGACCTGAATCTTTAATAAGTTGAATTACGGCATCAGGATCCATGGCTAGTGCTTTAGCTGATGCGGTGTAACCACCATGACGCTTGTATGCATCGATAGTGAAGGAATCTTTTTCATCCCAATAAGCAGAAAGTACTGGCGCAAGTTTTGTCATTACTTTCCTTCCTTACTTAGTTTCAGGCCAAGCAACGTTGGCTCACCAGCTTGAACGCCTTCATTTGCTAAACCGTCATTTACACCTGCTAGGACTGCTGATGCTTCTTTCCAAGTTACTAATTTGTTTGGGCCGCGAGTTGGTGGTTTTGGATTTCCGGCGCGCATTGAATCAACTAGATCTTTTGCTGATTGAACAGTTTGGTTATCGTAGAACTCCCAGTTGGCCATAACTACAGGTGCATAATCGCAAGCAGCATTACATTCAATATGCTCGAGTGAAACTTTGCCATCGGCAGTTACGCCATCATTTTCAACACCGAGATGCTCTTTTAGGCCAGCAAAAATTGCATCTCCACCCATGACTGCACATAAAGTATTTGTACAAACGCCTACGTGATACTCACCTACAGGCTCGCGCTTGTACTGGGTATAAAAGGTAGATACCGCAGTTACTTCAGCAGTTTCGAGCTCAAGTAGGTGCGCAATAATTTCGATTGCTTCATTATTAATGTAGCCAGTAATTGATTGGCTGAAATGAAGCAACGGCATGATCGCCGAACGCTTGCGTGGGTAGCGCGCAATGATTGATTCCATTAGCGCTAGTTGATCATCGGTATATGCCATTAGCGATCAACTCCACCCATAACAGGATCAATCGATGCAACAGCGCCGATGATGTCAGCAACCATGCTGCCTTCGCACATTGCAGAAGTTGATTGCAAATTATTAAACGATGGTTCGCGGAAGTGAACTCGATATGGACGTGTGCCACCGTCAGAAACTAGATGCACACCAAGTTCGCCACGAGGTGATTCAACGGCTGTGTAAACCTGGCCCACTGGAACTCGGAACCCTTCAGTTACTAATTTGAAGTGGTGAATCAAAGCTTCCATTGACTCGCCCATGATCTCGCGAATGTGATCAAGTGAATTACCCATTCCATCATTGCCAACTGAAAGTTGTGATGGCCAAGCAATCTTCTTATCTGCAACCATTACTGGTTGACCTTCAGATTTTTCTAACTTGTCACATGCTTGTTCAATGATGCGTAGTGATTGCTCAAGTTCGGCAATACGGATTAAGAAGCGACCATAAACATCGCAAGTATCAGCAGTTACAACATCGAAGTCATATTGCTCGTAACCACAATATGGCTGCATCTTGCGAAGATCCCAAGGCAATCCAGTTGAACGAAGCACTGGGCCAGTAATGCCAAGAGTTGTGGCACCAGCAAGATCTAGGTATCCAATACCCTCAGTGCGCTTCATCCAAATTGAGTTACCAACTAATAGCTTCTCGTTATCTTTAAAATTCTGACGAAGCTCGGCAACTGTTTCGCGAATCTTGGCAATTGCTCCCTTTGGTAGATCTTGGGCAACGCCACCTGGTCGCACATATGCCATATTCATGCGTAAACCTGAGACAAGTTCAAATACATCTAGCACGCGCTCGCGCTCGCGGAAGCAGAAAATCATTGGCGAAAGAGCGCCTAATTCAAGGGCGCCAGTACCGAGGGCAACCATGTGAGATGAGATGCGGTTGAACTCCATCATCATCACGCGAATCTGGTTTGCACGTTCTGGAACTTCAATACCAAGCAATTTTTCAACGCCTAAGCAGTATGCAGTTTCATTAAAAATTGGCGACAAGTAATCCATGCGTGTTACGAAAGTTACGCCCTGAGTCCAGCTGCGATATTCGGTGTTCTTTTCAATACCAGTGTGCAAGTAACCGATTCCGCAACGAACTTCGGTAACGGTTTCGCCTTCAAGTTCGAGAACTAAGCGAAGTACACCGTGAGTTGATGGGTGCTGTGGCCCCATGTTTACAACAACGCGTTCTTCTTTAGCTTGACCAATTTCAGTAACTAAGGAATCCCAATCGCCACCAGTAACTGAGAAAACAGTTCCTTCGGTAGTTTCGCGAGAGGATGCGTATGGATCTACGTATGTGCTCACTTGTATGACCTACGTTCATTAGGTGGTGGTGTTGTTGCACCTTTGTACTCAACTGGAATTCCACCGAGTGCATAATCTTTACGTTGTGGGTGACCTTGCCAGTCATCTGGCATCAAGATGCGAGTAAGACCTGGGTGACCATCAAAAATAATTCCGAACATGTCGAAAGTTTCGCGTTCATTCCAGTTATTGCCGGCCCAAACTTCAACCAGTGAAGGAATGTGTGGATCAGAATCTGGAACACTAACTTCAAGACGAATGCGTTGATTGTTAGTCATTGAAAGTAATGGGTAAACCGCATGAAGTTCGCGATTGGTATCAGCTGGATAGTGAACACCGCTGACTCCTAGACAATTTTCAAACTTAAGGCGATCACGCAGAATCAGCGAAACGTCAACTAAACGTTCGCGCTTAATGTGCAGAGTTAATTCGCCGCGATCAACAACAATGCGCTCAATTGCATCAGCAAAATCAGGATATGCGCGTTCTAAATCATCGGTAACTTGATCAAAATAGCCACCAAAAGGACGTTCAGTTGAACCAGGATTTACTTGGCTACGGACTAAACCGCCATAACCAGAAGTATCACCGGTATCGCTGGTTCCGAAAGAACCGCGTTCGTTATCAATCATTACGCTAGCAAACCCTTCATTTGATGGGTTGGTAGCGCAGCAAGAGCTGCAGCTTCAACGTTCTTAATTACTAATTCGCGATTTGGTCCAAGCTTTTCAACATAAATCTGATCGTGCAATTTAAGAATTGCATCCATCAACATTTCTGGGCGCGGTGGGCAACCTGGCAAATAAATATCAACCGGTACAACGTGATCGACACCTTGCACAATTGCGTAGTTGTTAAACATTCCGCCTGAAGATGCACAAGCACCCATTGCGATAACCCATTTAGGTGCTGCCATTTGATCATAAATCTGACGAAGCACTGGCGCCATCTTGTTTGAAACGCGACCTGCAACAATCATTAAATCTGCTTGACGTGGGGATGCGCGGAAAACTTCCATTCCGAAACGGGCTAAGTCGTAACGACCAGCGCCCGCTGCCATCATTTCAATTGCACAACATGCCAAACCAAATGTGGCTGGCCACAGTGAGTTCTTGCGCATGTAGCCGGCAAGTTTTTCAACTGAGGTTAATAAAAATCCGCTTGGTAATTTCTCTTCTAAACCCATTTAAATTAATCCCATTCCAATCCACCGCGGCGCCAAACATAGGCATACGCAACGAAAACTGTTGCGATAAAGATTCCCATTTCAACCAAACCAAATAGGCCAAGTTGATCAAAGGAAACTGCCCATGGATAAAGGAAAACAATTTCAATATCAAAAATAATGAAGAGCAT
Source organism: Candidatus Nanopelagicaceae bacterium (assembly GCA_965267915.1). Classification (GTDB taxonomy): domain Bacteria; phylum Actinomycetota; class Actinomycetes; order Nanopelagicales; family Nanopelagicaceae; genus Planktophila. Next base: position 1,176,935 of record OZ254153.1, read on the forward strand.
TGCAGTTAAGAAATATTTAACTGGGAAACGACCACCTTCGGCAGCCTGCGGCGAAGGTTCGATTCCGCATTCATAAGCTTCAAGCTTGGCGCGGTTGTATCGCGCTGGGCCGGTAACCAATGAGATGCCGACTGAGAAGATGGCGAATCCGAAGCCGATAGCTCCGATTACCAAAATCGGGATATACGGATTACTTGTTCCAGTCACGAGCGCAATCCTATTCTCGGGTGAACCCTGCTATTGACCGCTACGGCGCAAGTGCACTGTGAACTGCAACAACCCCGCCAGTTAAGTTTTGCCAGCCAACGCTTTGCCAGCCAGCCTTAGTAATGTGCTCGGCCAAAGCCACTTGATTGGGCCATGCCCGAATCGATTCGGCCAAGTAAACATAGGCATCAGGATTCGAGGAAGTTTTGCGGGCGATAAAGGGCAGGGCTCGCATCAGATAATTGGTATAAATGGTACGAAACGGGCGCCAAGTTGGTGCGCTAAATTCACAGATCACGATGCGACCCCCGCTTTTAGTCACGCGAAGCATCTCGCGCAGAGCTAGGTCGAAATCATTTGTATTTCGCAAGCCAAAAGAGATGGTCACGAGGTCGAATTCGCCATCTTTAAAAGGCAGATTTAAGGCATCCGCCTTGGTAAATGGCAGATGCGGGCGGGCTTTGCGGCCAGCGGCAAGCATTCCTTCGCTGAAATCCGCAGGAATCACATCAGCCCCGGCTGCAGCCAGGGGTTCTGAAGATGAACCAGTGCCAGCTGCCAAATCAAGAATCTTCATGCCAGCTTTTGGGGCAATAATCGCAGTTGTTGAGCGACGCCATGCCTTTGTGCGACCCAAACTAAGTAGGTCATTAACCAGGTCATAGCGCTTGGCTACGCCATCGAACATCGCAGCGACTTCATCGGGGTCTTTATTGAGATTAGCGCGCGACATAGGTGCATTCTCTCTAAAGGTAGGCTCGGCTACAACTTATAGCACCGACATTCGATGAGAATTTAAGAGATGGGAAGTAGTGAAATGATGATTTCAGTCAATACCGTCCGTCTCGGCGAGCATCTGCCCCTCCTTGATCTCTTGCCCAGTGCATCTCCCAGTGAATCTCCAATTGCATGGGTTCGCGGTGGTGATGGTTTAGTTGGTTGGGGTGTACATGCCAGCGTCAAAGTTAGTGGCCCAAATCGATTTAATGATGCACGTAATTGGTGGCATCAACAATTAGAAACTTTTTCAGTTGCAGATGCAGTGCACGCAAGTGGCACTGGCCCAATTCTTTTCACCTCTTTTGCTTTTTCAGCATCGGAAGAATCAGTTTTAGTAATTCCGAAAGTAATTGTCGGTCAACGTAATGGAAAATCTTGGTTGACTTGGATCGGCGATGTAGCGCAACCAATTTTGCCAACCGAACCAAATGTGTCGGCTGCGCCTAAATTAACTTGGCAGAGTGAACCCATAAGTGAAAGTGATTGGGAAGCACAAGTTTCAAAGTTAGTTCGCGAAATTCAAGGCGGTAACGTAGATAAAGTAGTTTTGGCACGCGATCAAAGCGCAAAAGCCGAAACTGATATTGATGTGCGAAAAGTTTTGCAAAATTTAGCGCGCGAATATCCATCAACTTGGAATTTTGCGATCGATGGCTTAGTTGGCGCTACGCCCGAATTATTGTTGCGTTTAAATAAGGGAATGGTGACTTCGCGCGTCCTTGCCGGCACCATCAGCAAGACTGGCGATGATGAGCGCGACTTAGCGCTTGCTGGCTCGCTTGCCCGCTCGTCTAAAGATCTCGAAGAACATAACTATGCCGTCCGATCCGTGGCCGATGCGCTTGAGCCATTTTGTTCTTCAACAAACGTACCTGAATCACCCTTTGTGCTTCACTTATCTAACGTCATGCATTTAGCTACCGATGTAACAGGTGCGTTAGTTGAAACAACTAAGCAAGTTGATAGCTTTTCATTGCTTGAAAAATTACATCCTTCGGCTGCGGTATGTGGAACCCCAACCCATAAAGCATTTGAGTTAATTACTGCTCACGAAGGCATAAATCGGGGTCGATACGCAGGTCCAGTAGGTTGGATCGATGCCGCAGGCGATGGTGAACTTGGAATTGCACTTCGTTGTGGGCAAATTTCTGGATCTGAAATCAGAATTTTTGCTGGCTGCGGCATTGTTAATGGTTCTATTCCCGCAAAAGAATTAGCCGAAAGTGAAGCAAAGTTTGCGCCAATGCGCAATGCGCTAAATTGATTCTAAGTTTGAAACTAGCGCTTTTAATTTTGCCGCATTTGCATCACGGCTAGGCATCTGGCAAACCAAAACCGAAATTCCGGAAATAGGTTTAGCCAGTTCAGAAGTTAACTCTGCGAAAGAAGAAATTGTCTTTGCGCTAATGCCTAAACCACTTGCTACTTTTTCTAAATCCAAACCATGCGGAGTTCCGAATACCGTTTCAAATCCAGCAACGCCTGCTTGTGGCAGGGTCGAGAAAATTCCACCACCATCATTATTAATTGCAATGATACGTAAGTTGGCTGAAGCATTGCCAACCAATCCAGTTAAGTCATGTAAGAAAGCTAAGTCGCCAATAATCGCAGTTGCGCTTTGTCGCGCCGTGGCAATTCCAAGTGCAGTCGAAATATTGCCATCGATACCCGCTAGGCCACGATTAGCAAAAGTCTCGACACCACTGCGGGCTGCTGCAAAACTCTCTAGATCTCGAATTGGGCGAGAAGATGCGATGAAGACCGCACCAGCTAATTGTTTAGCTAATTCGCGAGCGAGAGCACTTTCCGACCAATCAGAAATATCGCTCACCAACTTGGAAGTACGTTGACTAAATTTTTCCCATCGCTCTACCCACTCGTGATCAGATTGTGGTGATACGACTTTTGGGGCCGAAATAAATCGCTGGTCTGCCACACGATAGGTATCAACTGTGGCCATGCGCGGATCAATCACAATTTGCGATTTTGCCGAGGCAATCAGGGCGTTAATAGAGCGCGAAAGTGTGGTGCGCCCAATTACCACAACAGATTCGGGGGCTAAGTTCTTTCGAATCGTCGGAGAAGCTAAGAAGAGGGCCGCATGTGAAATTGCTTCGGGGAAAGAAAGTGGATCTTCGGCAATTACAGGCCAGTTCAAATCTGCGGCTATTTGAGAGACTTCCGCAACTGTTAAGCCTCCGCGATCATGGCCAATTATTAAAACGCCGCGAGCCGTATTAACTTTTAGAGTGCCGGCTGATTTGCCAGTTGGTTTTGCTTTTGGCGAAACTTTAATCTCACTTAACCAATCGCTATCGTCATCAGGCAAAAGCGGTTCGGCAAATTGTAAATTCAAATGCACTGGGCCGCGATGCAATGAGTCAAGTGGCAGTTCAAGCGGGAATACTCCCCCAGAAATATCTGCAAAGTAGCGAACTGCGTTACCAAAAATGCGGGCTTGTTCAGTTGTTTGATTTGCACCAGTTCGGCGCAGATTAGCCGGGCGATCTGCAGTTAAAACTAAAAGTGGCGCATTACTGTGATGAGCTTCTAAAACTGCGGGGTGGTAATTAGCAACCGCGGTACCGCTAGTACAAACAATTGGAACTGGACGGCCACTCGCTTTTGCTAATCCGAGCGCAAAATAAGCTGCTGATCTTTCATCAATTCGAATATGCAGGTTGAGCAACTTCTTTTCAGCTGCGGCATACATCGCTAATGAAAGCGGCGCATTGCGAGAACCCGGTGAGATAACTGCATCAGTAATGCCAGCTTCAATTAATTGGCGAACCACGACGCGAGCAAGAGATGTTGAGGTATTCACCAGTTCCAGCCTCTCGCTTTAACTTCATTTTCAGCGCCAGCGTAAAAGGCACGTTCTGTGCGCTCTTTCCACCAATTTAGCCGCTCGACTGGGACAGCATACTTCGCTAATAAATCGCTGTCTGGTGAAATGGAGCAAACTTTTAACTGTCCATTTTCTAGCGGCAATTGAGCAACGTCGGCGCCTAACAACTGACCTGTTGCCAAGCCACATGCATAATCCAAAGTTGGTAGTGACGCTGCAAGTTGTAAGCCATAACCAATACCAACTGCGCTATCTAGTGCACTCGAAACAACCAGTGGCAGATGATGGTGGGCGGCAATTTCCCGAGCACGAGTTATTCCACCGAGAGGCGCAACTTTTAACATCAAAATATCTATCGCACTCGATAAATCAATCGCAAACGGATCTGCGGCTTTTCTTACAACTTCATCACCGGCGATCTTTATATCAATCACGAGTTTTTCTTTTAACGAAGCAAGTTCTGCCAACGTCTCGCAGGGTTGTTCCACATATTCCAACGGACCAACTTCTTCGTAAATTTCGTAGAGGTTTATCAGCGCTTGATCAACGCTCCAGCTACCATTTACATCAAGACGTAACTTTGCTTTAGGCATAAGTGCGCGCACTCGGGCCACTCGCACTATGTCCTCACCTAAATTTTCACCAACTTTGATTTTAACTGTGTCACACCCGGCAAAAGACTCCAGTAGCTCTTCAATCTCTTTTGCACTGTTTAACGCAGGCAATGTGGCATTGACTTTAATAAAACGTCGGTGACCCATTGGTGGCTGGTTCGTTGCAGAATCAATGGCGCTAAGTAACCACATTGAGTTTTCGACATCGTCATATTCCAGAAATGGCGAGAACTCACCCCAGCCAGCTGGGCCTTGAATTAGCGCAACTTCACGCACAGTTATGCCGCGGAACTTAGTTTTTAAGGGCAGCGCAATTACCTGCATTGAAGCCAGTAATTGATTAAGCATTTTAGGGGCTAAGGCCGTTTTGGAAATTTGCCGAAATCTGGTTCGCGCTTTTCTTTATATGCATCGCGACCTTCTTGGCCTTCTTGAGTCATGTAGAACAACAAAGTGGCATCGCCAGCAAGTTGCTGCACGCCTGCTAAGCCATCATCAGCAGCATTTAAACTTGCCTTTAGTAAACGAAGCGCCAGTGGTGAATTACGCAGCATTTCACGACACCACGAAACCGTTTCAGCTTCTAACTCAGCAAGTGGCACAACGGTATTAACCAATCCCATTTGTAGTGCTTCATTTGCATCGTATTGACGAGTCATGAACCAAATCTCGCGAGCTTTCTTCTGGCCCACACTTGCAGCCAAAAGCCCCGAACCATAACCGCCATCAAATGAACCAACCATTGGGCCAGTTTGACCAAAGAGCGCGTTATCGGCCGCAATTGATAAATCGCAAACTACGTGTAAAACATGCCCGCCACCAATTGCCCAGCCAGCAACCATTGCAACAACTGGTTTAGGTGTGCGACGAATCTGCACTTGTAAATCTAAAACATTTAAGCGACCAATACCTTGCTTGGCAACTTCATCATCTCCGAGATAGCCATCATCGCCACGAACACTAATGTCACCACCAGAACAGAAAGCCTCAGTGCCTTCACCGGTAAGAATAATTACGCCTACTTCAGTGTGATCACGAGCTAAATCAAAAGCGCTTCTGAGTTCAGCCAAAGTTTGTGGGCGAAATGCATTGCGAACTTCTGGTCGGTTAATTGTGATCTTTGCAATTCCATCGCCAACTTGGTACTTGATATCTTTAAAGTTCTCGCCACCTGGAGCGGTTTGCCACTTCGGAATCTCGCGACTTCCAAAATCTCGCTTAATTGGCTTGCTCATTTTTCCTCCAGGAAGTGAAAGCGTGGTCTAGGAGCGATAGCCTACGGGCGATATGGATACCAAGTCACAACGTGAAGTCCGCCAAATAGACGGGGCGTGGTCAATCACACAGATTATGGCCAGCCTTGCCAAGGCCTTGGTTTCCGATGGACCGGCCCTGGGCTTTGGTGCAATTACCAGCCAAGTGGTTGACGGCAAAGTTGCGGTTTTAGTTTCATCGACTGGCAGTACTGGTGCCAATAAAGAATATTCTTTAAGTGCAGGCGCACTTTTAGCATCGGCCAAAGCATCAAACAAATATCTAGCCGCAAGCGCGGGTCAGACTTGGTCGCTTTTACTTCCTCTGACGCACATTGCAGCTGTAAATGTTTTAGTCCGCAGTCTCGAACTAGGCACAATTCCGATTAATTTAATCGAGCACGAAGGTGAATATCCAAAAGTTGATTACACCGCAATTGTTCCGACTCAACTTTATAACGCGCTACATGGTGATGAACGTTTACTAAACCATCTAAAAGGCGCAAAGGCAGTATTAGTTGGCGGTGCGGCTTTAACAGCAGAGCTTGCCGCTCAAGCGGGCGCAGTTGGAATTAACGTCGTCACAACTTACGGAATGTCGGAAACATCAGGTGGCTGCGTTTATAACGATGAACCACTTGATGGTGTGCAACTAGCGATTTCAGAAACTGGATTTATCAAAATTAAGGGATCAGTATTAGCTAGCAATTTGAGTTTAGATTCTGAAAATTGGTTCACGACTAGCGATCTTGGCGAACTAGTTGACGGTAAGTTAAAAGTGCTTGGTCGCGGGGATGATGTAATTGTTTCAGGTGGTGAAAATATCTCACTCTCCGAAATTGAAAATACGATTTCGGAAAAATTCTCGGATTTGAAGTTTGCGGCATTTGCGATAACTAGTGAAAAATGGGGGCAAGAACTTCATCTTGCTGTAGTAGCTGCTCCCGTAGACTTCAATACGACTGTTGAGCAAATATTGGTAGAAAAGTTTGGCAACGCCGCCAAGCCGAAGCGATTCCATCAAGTTGCTGCACTACCTTTAATCGGTATCGGTAAAGTAGATCGTGGCGCACTTGCGCAATCTGCCATGAAGTTGGAGTCTTAATTTTGAATAAGTGGATAGTAGGGGCTCGCCCACGCACGCTTCCGGCAGCAATCGCACCGGTCGCAGTGGCAACTGCGCTTGCTGCAAGTGATGCTGATTTTGTAATGGCTGGGTTGGCGCTGCTCGTTAGTCTTTGCCTGCAACTCGGAGTGAACTATGCCAATGATTATTCAGATGGCATCAAAGGTACCGACGATAATCGGGTCGGCCCAACTCGATTAGTCGCCTCTGGTTTAGCTAGTGCAAAATCTGTTAAACAAGCAGCTCTTATTTCATTTATAGTCGCCGCTGCAATCGGTTTAGTGCTGGCCGTTTCAACTTCACTTTGGTTAATTGCAATTGGGGCCGCAGCAATATTTGCCGCCTGGACATACACCGGCGGTAAACGACCATATGGCTATCTGGGTCTTGGTGAAATTTCGGTATTTCTCTTCTTCGGTTTAGTCGCCACAATGGGTTCGTATTACGTGCAGACCGAGAAAATTACTTGGCAAAGTTTTATGGTCGCGATTCCGATGGGTTGCCTTGCCTGCTCAATTCTGGCCATTAATAATCTGCGTGATCGCGCTCAAGACGAACTAGTTGGCAAACGAACATTGGCAGTTCGTTTAGGCGATGCTGGTGCGCGTAAATTGTTTATCGGACTTCTGATGCTTGCTCACTTTGCGGCTATCTCTGTTCCTGAAGAAAATACTTTAATCACGTTGGCGCTTCTGCCCCAAACTTTGATTATTGCCAACCAAGTGCGCAAAGGTGCTACTGGGCCAGCCTTAATTCCGCTGCTTGGCAAGACAGGTCAACTCCAGCTCTGGTTTGCCGTGGCTTTATCAATTGCTCTCGCGCTAAACTAAGCTCATGGCAAGAGTTCTCTTAATAATCTTTACTATCGGAATCCAACTCTACGGATTAATCGACTGTGCCCAACGAGAAGATAGTGAAGTAAGAGCTCTGCCACGTTGGGGCTGGATCTTGATAATCATGTTCTTGCCAACAGTTGGTGCTATTGGATATCTATTCGCCGGTCGACCAAAACGTCCTGGCAACGGTGGCCGCAAACCAAAGCGCACTATTGCACCCGATGACGACCCAGATTTCTTGCGCGGAATTTAAAGGGAAGCAAAAGCCTCGTCTAGAACGCTCATTGCATCAAGCAATAATTCATCTGAAATTACAATCGGTGGCAAGAAGCGAATTACATTTGAATAAGTGCCTGCTGAAAGTAGCAATACACCTTTCTTCGCACAGTAATTAATTACCTTAGTCATCGCCTCTGAATTTGGCTCAAGTGATCCAGGCTTAACTAATTCGATCGCCATCATCGCGCCACGACCACGAATTTCACCGATCACCGGATACTTTGAAGCGAGCTCACACAATGCATGACCTAAAATTTTGCCAACTTCACGAGCTCGCTCAATAAGGCCATCTTCTTCGATCGTTTCAAAAACTCCCAGTGAAGCAGCACATGCAACTGGATTTCCACCATAAGTTCCGCCTAAACCGCTGACATGAATCGCATCCATGATTTCGGCGCGGCCGGTTACTGCAGCAAGTGGCAAACCACCAGCAATACCTTTTGCAGTGATGATCATGTCTGGAACTACATTTTCATGTTCAACCGCAAACATATTTCCAGTACGAGCGAAACCTGTTTGTACTTCATCAGCAATAAAGATGATGCCGTTTTCAGTGCAGTACTTTGATAAGCCAGGCAAGAATCCCGTAGGCGGAACAATAAAACCGCCTTCACCTTGAATAGGTTCGATCATAATTGCCGCTACATTTTTAGCGCCAATTTCTTTTTCAATCTTATGTTCGATTTCTGCTAGGGCATCTTGGGTGATCGTTGCTTTGTCACCTAACCAGCGAAATTCATATGGCATCGGCATACGATAAATCTCGCCCGCAAATGGACCGAAGCCATCTTTGTATGGCATGTTCTTGGCAGTTAGCGCCATCGTTAAATTTGTCCGGCCGTGATACGCATGTTCAAAAACAACAATGGCTTGACGCTTTGTTGCATGACGAGCAATCTTTACTGCATTCTCAACTGCTTCGGCACCTGAGTTAACTAATACTGACTTCTTCTTATGTGTGCCAGGAGTTAGCGCATTTAACTTTGCGCAAACATCGATATAGCCCTGATATGGCACCACAGTAAAACAAGTATGTGAGAAAGCTTGAACTTGTTCGATCACACGATCAACCACGCGCTGTGCACTATTGCCAATGTTATTCACGCCGATGCCTGCAGCCATGTCAATAATCTGATTACCATCAAGGTCAACCAGAATTGCACCACCAGTACTTGCAATTACCGCAGGGAAAGCAATTCCCAATCCACCTGAAACCTCTTCGCTACGGCGCTGAATCTCCGCTTTCGATTTTGGTCCAGGAATCTCTGTAACCAAGAGACGTTGCTGAGGAACTGAAGTAAGTACGGTCATGAGTAAAGTCTAAGCCCATATTTCTCATCAGAGCGCCTTGAAGTTAGGCTTACCGCTATGACCTACCTCAAAGCGCTGCGCGAAGATGCTCCGCTCTTAGATGCATACCTAAGCTACTTCGAGGTAGCACGTACCCCGTTCACGATTCCAGGTCATAAGCAACGAGCAAGCAAACTTGATCTTGGTCTAGGCGCAGTGGTTGATGGTGATACCCCGCTCTATGGCGGCTTAGATGAAATTAAGTTAACTAACCAAATCTTAAAGAGCGCTGAATCGCTAGCTGCAAAATTATGGGGTGGTGACTACGCACGATTTTCAACAGGCGGTTCAACGCATGTAAATCAAGCAGTCATCTTGGCACTCGGCAAACCTGGCGACAAGGTTGCAGTAGCACGAACTGCACACCGCTCAGTTTTAAGCGCACTGGTATTGGCAGGTCTCGAACCAATCTGGTTAGCACCAGAAATTGATTTAGCAACTGGTGTGCCAACTGGAATACCACTTTCTGAATTAGAACGCGTAGTTCCACAGAATCCAATTGCACTATTGCTTACCGAACCTGGTTACCTTGGAACTATTTCACAACTGCCACAATTAATAAGTAAAGCTCATGAAAATAAAATCCCTGTAATCATTGATGCTGCATGGGGCGCTCACTTTGGTTTCCATAACGACTTACCTAAACATGTATTACAACTAGGCGCAGATGCCTTAATTACTAGTACCCATAAAGCGCTTCCAGGTTACAGCGCATCGGCTCTTTTAGTAGCCCGTGGTGAATTCCTAAATCTAGATCGACTTGAGCAGAGCTTTGAAACAACTCATACAACATCACCCGCTGGCGCTCCCCTGGCTTCTATAGACGGCTGTCGCGCACTTCTACAAACTCGAGGTGAAGAGTTGCTGTCCGAACTAATTTCTAATGTGGCGAATTTTCAAGCCAACATTTCTCAGCACTTCGATCGCCCGATTTTCTTATCCCCTGCTGATTTCGCACCAGGGCGCTTTGACCCGGTAAAGATTGTTTTGCGCGCTAATCAACTCGGAACATCCGGGGTCACTATTGAAAATGAACTTCTAAAGGCAAGCATCCGTGTTGAGATGGCAGATCGTGACACGGTAGTTTTCTTAGCAACTTTGGCTGACGATGCCGAAAGTTTTGCGCAACTGGCAAATGCGCTCTTGCCGATTCTGCAGAAACTAGTTAGCGCACCTCGTGAATCAGCAACCGCTCTAAGTTGGTCGGTAGTTCCACAAATTGGTATCTCGATGCGTGATGCCTACTTTGCTGATACTGAAATGTTAACTGCCGAAAAAGCACAAGGTCGCATTTCAGCAGATTTAATTGCACCATACCCACCTGGCGTCGCTGTTATCGCACCTGGCGAAGTTTTGACTGAGGCAATTTTAACTGGGTTAGCTGCAAATAAAGCAGCGGGTGTTCGAATTGCATATGCAACAGATCCAACTTTACAAAGCTATCGTGTTGTTAAATTAAGTTAACTGACTTTAAAAGTAAGTGATAGAAAGTCATATCTGCCCACGAAAACCACGCTCTGGTAAAGACCTGGGGATCATCCATGCCAACTGATTCATGCATCTGATTAGTGCCAGCATGACTTTGCTCCAAAAATTGTAAGCAAGCTTCAATTTCTTTATCCGACTTACTAGTAATTCCTTGCATTGCTATGCCAAGTGGCCAGACTTGATTAACCGGAGTGTGCTGCGAACCTAAGCCAGTTAGCACGCGGCCTTGATAAAAATAAGGATTTTTATCACTCAGCACAAAGTCACGGGTGTTTAAATAGGTCAAATCAGATTCGGCACAAACCCCTAAATACGGAAGCGATAAGAGGCTGGGAATGTTCGCATCATCTTGTAATAAGTAATTACCTAATCCATCACATTCATAAGCAAAGATCTTTTTGCCTTCGAACTCAACTATTCCAAATTTCTCGATTCCACTTTTGATCTCAGCGCTAATTTCACTTGCTCGCTTCTTGCTGGCCAGATCTGCAAATACTGAATCTGGTAAATCAGCTAACTGAGTTAAGACTTTTGCCATGTGGGCATTGGCTGGGATCAAATAGCCATACTTGCATGCGTCATCACTTGGCCTAAATCCACTCCAGACCATTCCGGTATGGGCAACTGGTGCGCCATAGCCATCGTGACTTAAGTAATCAAAGTCCCGCACATCTGCGCGCTTGAATCGATAAGTTTTAGGATCATGGTTCTGCTCGCGAACTAATAAATCTAAAATAACAATTGCTGCATCGTTAAATCGCTCGGTAAAGTGGGCGGTAAATCCGCTTTCTAGATAAAGCCGAATAGCAAGATCTAAGACTGCCGCCAGCGAATCTAATTCAAATTTACGTTCAAACACCCATGGGCTTTGATCAGCGAAATCTTTATGCCAGCAATTTCCATTAGGCACTGGATTAAAAGCATTCGCATATGGATCGATTAGAACAAACTCAACTTGTTGTCTAGAAACTTCCGCAATTATTTGTGCAACTTCTGGGTCATGTGCTGAAGCAAGAAGCGGTCTAACTTGCCAAGTTGAATCACGCAACCACATTGCTGGAATATCGCCAGTGATCACGAAGATAGAGCCATCAGCTGATTTGCTTAAAGTATCTGCAAAAAGACGTTCAATGGCGCCTTGTGCCAAATTGAACCTGGTTTCAGAAACCAAACTCTTTAAAGTTTGTAGTGATTTTGTTATCTCAACAGGTATTTGCAGGCCCGTTAAATTCACCTTCCAATGGTAGTTTATTTGAATGAGCGAAGTCATTGGACATGCAAATGTCCGTTCGGCAGCAAGAGACACTGAAAATTACTCATCTGATTTACAGGGCGACCGAGATGTACGCACGTACCGCCAGATACCTTTAGAAGTTGATCCACCAAGACATCACTTATATCGCACGGCACTTAGCCCTTTATTTGTAAAACCAAAGATCGAAAAGATGATTCCAGAATTTGAGGCCATTGCAAAAAGTTTGATTCTCGAGTTCTGCGATAAAGGTGGCGGAGATGTAGTTTCTGAATTAGCTCTTCCGATGGTGGGCCACTGCTTAGGAATTATTTATAACCGCCCGCAAGATGTTGCAGAATGGCTCTCTTGGGGCTCTGATGTCTGGATAACAACACCAACTGGCCGAAGCGGTGAGCACTTAGATAGATACTTAAAATCAGTCTTTGATGAAGCCGAGAACTCCGATGAAGATAATGCTTGGACTTTCATCTCACAGTTGGAATTAAACGGAGAGAAAATAACTCGAACTGAAATGTACGGCATTGCAAATGTGCTCTTAGCTGGCGGTCGTGACACAGTAGTTAAATTGATGACTGGCATGATCTGGCATTTAGCTGCATCGTATGAAGATCGTGAATTCCTAATTGAAAATCCCGACAAACTAGGCAAAGCAATTCACGAAGTACTGCGATATTTATCGCCCCTTCCGCGAATGGAAAGAGTTCCAGCTGCCGTACTTGCGCTTCCAGAAGAGCTACGCGACCCCAAAGATTATGATCATCTAAGTTTTGTTTCTGGAAATTTTGACGAGTCGGTATTTGATGAGCCGGACAAAGTCAATATCCATCGTGAACGAAATCCACATCTAGCTTTTGGCTTTGGACCACATACTTGTATTGGAAATCATGTTGCTGAAGTTGAAACGGCAGCACTGATTTCAACTTTTTTGGGTGAAGTAAATAACTGGGAAGTGTTACCAGATTCAGAAATTTCCTTCGACAATATTGGAAAGTTCCAATATCTAGGTCGCTTTAACTCGCTCTTGATTAAGTGTAAATAACTTTTAAAGACCAGAGTAAGTGTGCTTTCCACTTCCCCAGACATTTACATAAACATAATTGAATAGGAATGTTGATCCGGCGAATAAACATAGCCATGCTGCCCGGCGGCCACGCCAACCGACAGTTACGCGGGCATGTAAGTAAGCAGCGTATGCAACCCAAGTAATAAATGCCCAAGTCTCCTTTGGATCCCAGCCCCAGTAACGGCCCCATGCGCTTTCAGCCCAAATTGCCCCCGCAATAACCGAAAATGTCCAGAGTGGAAATACAAATGCAACTAAACGATATGAAAGTTGATCTAGAGAATCAAGTGACGGCAAGCGCTGCGCCCAGACTTTACGCTGCCCTTTATTCTCCATATTGTCTAAGTAAAGATAGGCAGCGGCGATAACGTTAGCGAGCAGAAATACACCACCAGAAATGATTGCAGTTGAAACGTGAATTACTAGCCAAGTTGATTTCAAAGCTGGAACTAATGGCGCACTTGGGACGTATAGCAAGGTAACTGCGGTACCTAATGTCAAAAGCGCCGAGATCGAAACTAAAACGCCGAGCCATCGCAAATCATATTTACGAAGCGCAAATAAATATGCACCAGTAAATGCGAGTGCGCCTGTTATAGAGAATTCGTACATATTGCCCCATGGAACCCGACTAGCTGAAAGTCCACGAGTCACTACACCTATGAGAAGAAAGATAAAACCAAGAATCATCATGGCGGTAGCAATACGCATCGCCTTCTGGGTGCGAGAGCTATCAAAAGTTTTTGTAACTAAGTTTCCCTGAGTTTCATCAGATGCGCTAGGCGTACGAACTGCCCAGGCTGTTTCATATGCATGACCTAAGAAGGCAAGTGTGAACAGAGCCATCGCTGAATAGATTGCGTAATTTGAAAAATACGCCCAATCTTGTGCTGACATTTAGTTCCCTTTCAACTTTGCAACAAACTCTGACATCTCAATTTCTAAACCTGGCGCGCCATTCTTCGCTAACCCCGCCACTTGTACTTCACCAGCGCTAATCCGAATCCAGATTCGTCGACGTCTGGTAAAGAGCGATGCTAATAAGCCAAGGATGGCAACTATGCCACCGATTAGAGAATAACTCTTTCCGGGATCACTAACTATCTGCAAATTCACCCAAGGCACTACATCTTCAAAAGTAATGCTGCCCTCGCTGAATTTCAGGAACTCCCCAGGTTTTAAAGAGTCCAGTGCGATCTGCTTCATTTTCGAAGTATCGATGCGATAAACAGATTGGGGTCTACCGCTATCTAAACCTAAGTCACCTTGCCAGATAGAGAAGAGTAGCTTCGGGTCTAAAGCTTCCGGAAAGGCCGAAATAGCGCCTTGATCTGAGCTTCGCTCATAGGTGGGAACAAAGGAAGAAACGAAACCTAATTGAGGATCACCATCTGGAACTTTGATCGCGCCAATTGATCTCAGGTTTCCATCTTGTGGCAAAAATGGCACTGGTCCTTGAAAAGTTACATTGCCAATTTTGTCTTGAATAGTAACTATTGGAGAATATCCATTGGCTTGTAAATAAACACGAGTGCTACCAAAAGTTAGCGGACTATTGACTTTGACCACTTGCTTTTTCGGAGTCGCTCCTGGTTCGGCAACAGTAGTTACATAGAGCATGTAATCCTCAGGAGCGCTTGTCAAAGTGTTGTACTTAGCAACGAATTTATCTACTTTGATTGTAAAAGGTGGAAGTGAACTCTCGCTAGTGACCTGACCAAAACTTATTGTGTCGTAAGAAGTGGCATTGTTAACAAAGCGCTCGCCCTGACTAACAATTGCACTTCCTTGAACTCCAAATAGTCCCCCAATTAAAACTCCTACCAAGATTAAGATTAGTGAGATATGAAAGAAAAGATTTCCAGTTTCACGCAAGTAACCTTTTTCTGCAGAAAGTGAGCCTTCGCTTTCAAGTACTCGAAATCTTTTCTGCTTTAACCATTTCTTAGCAATTTCTAATTCTTCACCACTTGCTGACCAAGATTGGAAATGTTCTAAACGCGATAGGTTCTTAGGAGTCTTCGGTGGTAATGCGCGGGTGGCTTGGAGATGTTCGAATGAGCGTGGCAGAACACAACCAATTAACGAGATAAAGAGCAAAATATATATTGCACTAAACCAGGGTGATGAATAGACATCAAAGAGTGAAAAACGCTCGAACCAGATGGCTAGAGATTTATGCTTTTCGTAATAATCAGATACCGCCATTGGATTCTGGGCATTTTGCGGAATCAATGAGCCTGGAATCGCCGCCAAAGCAAGCAATAGCAGTAGAACAAGGGCTGTGCGCATGCTGGTTAACTGGCGCCAGAAATATCTAGCTAGCCCAACTGCACCTAATTCAGGAATCTGGGTGTCATTGCTCATTAGATCACCGGTACAAAGTCTGAAATCATCGAACGCAGCGAAATCATTAACTCATTCCACAGGCCAAGTATTTGCAATACACCAATAATGATTAGCAAAGATCCGCCAATTATCGAGATTATCTTTCCATTACGCACTAACAATTTACGCAGCTTTTCAGATCGATCAAGGAATAAGCCAGAGAGAATAAAAGGAAGCCCAAGACCAATGCAATAACCGATAGACAAAATTGCGCCACGTAGCGCAGAACTTTCTTGGAATGCCAGTGTCTGTACGGCCGCAAGCGCTGGTCCAATGCACGGCGTCCAGCTAACACCGAATGCAAAACCAAGTAATGGTGCACCTACTAATCCACCAAACGCTGAACTCTTCAGATGCAAAGTTGGCATAAGCGGCAATTTGCCTAAGAAAATTAGGCCCATCAAAATTGTAACCACACCCAAAACTTGAGTGATTCCGATTTCATGTTCTGTTATTCGGGATCCCAGAGTTCCAAAGAGGGCGCCATACAGAACGAACGGTGCTGAGAATCCAAGGACAAATAAAGTAGAGCCGAACAAGATGCGACCACGACTAGTTGCAAAACCAGCAGCATAGGAAATATAGCCAGGCACTAGAGGTAAAACACATGGTGATAAGAATGAAAGTAGCCCAGCCAGCATTGCCACCGGCAGAGCAACAAGCAAGTACCCCGAGAAAATTTGCTCAACTACAAAGTCTCTCATTCTGCCGCTAACCGTTCTATCAAATCACTTAAGCTTGCTACCGTGATTGGGCCAGAGATTCGAGCAGCAACTCTTCCTTGCCGATCAATAACTACGGTCGTCGGAATTGCATTTGCTGGCAACGTGTTGCGAAAGCCCAGAATTAAGGAATCATCGATGAAATTTGGGTATTGAACGCCTCTTTGCTTGGCAAACACCTCAGCATTGGCCAAATTATCACGAGTTATTATGCCCATGAATTGCACATCTGGGTATTTCTGAGAGAGTGAAATCAAAGTTGGAATCTCAGCTCGACATGGTGAGCACCAAGATGCCCAAACGTTTACAACTGCAATTTTGCCACCAGCAAAATTAAACTTGGTTCCATACAAAGTGTCGCCGCTTAGTTTTGGTGCCGCTTGACGATCGTTAGCTGAGATAAAAGTTACGGCACCGTCTCCAGCGATATAACTCTCTTGCACAGTTGCACTTCCGCCATTTCCACAACTAGTTAGAAGAAGAGCGCTTACTACTACAAAAATTAGCCGACGTGAGTAGCGAATCATTTTTTCGGTGGCAACAAATGTTTCGCTGGTTCTGAATAAGACAATCCGGAAATCAAACCTTGATCATCAAAGTGAACACTCGTTACTGATGCTAACGAACATTCGCGCTTGCGGGGATCATGAA
This sequence comes from Candidatus Nanopelagicaceae bacterium, assembly GCA_965267915.1. Taxonomy (GTDB): domain Bacteria; phylum Actinomycetota; class Actinomycetes; order Nanopelagicales; family Nanopelagicaceae; genus Planktophila. Next base: position 1,193,795 of record OZ254153.1, read on the forward strand.
GCAGGCGACGTCCTTCAATCGCGCTACGTAAAATCCAGATCGGTAGTTGATGAGATACACATATCGCATCTTTGCCGTTGGCTGCTTTATGAGCTGCAAATATTGCAGCCAACATTCTAGAAATCTGCTCTTCATATGGTTCGCCCCAAGATGGTTTCCAAGGGTTATATAAATGTCGCCAAGCAGATGGATGCTTTAAAACTCCATCACCAATACCAAATGGTTGACCTTCAAAGATATTTGCAGCCTCAATTAATCGTTCATCTGTGGTGATCGAAATATTGTGGGCAGCAGCGATAGGCGCAGCAGTTTCCTGGGCACGTTGCAACGGTGAAACATGAAGCGCGCCGAGATCAATTGCTTTTGACCACTCGCCCAATGTCTGAGCCATTAACTGCCCTCGATCGGATAGCCGCCAACCAGGTTGGCGTCCATAAAGTATCTTCTGCGGGTTCTCTACCTCGCCATGGCGGATAACGTGGACAGTTGAAGTCATGCGATAAGCATAAAGCGTCGGATTTCAACTTCTCTCGCTAAGGTAGTGACATGGCACTCACCCAAAAGCGAGCGGCCTTTTTCGATGTAGATAACACTTTGATCCATGGATCATCGCTCTATTTTCTCGGGAGAGGCATGTATCAGCGCGGTTTCTTTACCAAGGCTGATATCTCAAGATTCGTTTTAGCCAACCTGAGATTTCGCTTAACTGGTAAAGAAAATAAAGAAGAGATAATTAAATTTCAGAATGCCGCCACTGATTTTATCGGTGGCCATGATGTAGCTGAAATCGAAGCAATCGGACAAGAAATTTATGATGAATATGTTTCGCCCGCTCTTTGGCAAGGCACCATTGACATTGCAGGTGCACATTTAGCAAATGATGAAGAAGTTTGGCTAGTAACTGCCGCACCCGAAGATATGGCAATTCTAATTGCAGACCGATTGGGTTTTACTGGCGCTCTCGGAAGTAAAGCAACAATCAAAGATGGAAAATACACCGGAACTTTAGAAGGTAATTTATTGCACGGAGCCGAAAAAGCCGTGGCTATCAAGAAACTTGCGGCTGAACGAAATTTTGATTTAACTCAATGCTATTCATATTCCGATAGCCATAATGACTTACCTTTATTAAGGGCCGTCGGAAAACCAAATGCCATTAACCCTGACGCAATTTTGCAATTACGTGCAATGAGCGAAGGTTGGCCAATTCACGAATTTCGCAAAGGCCGTAAATTTAGCCAAATCTTCGGGCCGCTAGTTAGCCGATTAGCCGCAGGTTTAACCTGGTTGCGCCCGCCTAAATCTCGCTAATCCAAAAGCGAGTAGGCAGATCATCCTTCTTTCCACTAATGTAGGGCGGTTATGGAAATTCGCTCTTTTACTGATTATCTGCGCTCGCTTGACGATGCCGGCTTATCTGAGCTTTTCGCTGCCCGACCTGATTTAGTTTCACCAGTCCCGCCGGATTTAGCCTCGCTGGCCGTGCGAGCGTCTTCTTCACACAGCATTGCTCGAGCGATTGATTCATTAACTGAATTTGAATTTCAAATTCTCGAAGCTTGTTTAGCACTAGATGAAGAATTCACGCTCAAGAACCTAATTTCTATTACTCATAAGGATGCTGCAATTGCATTAGCGCGTCTAATCACTTTCGGGCTGGTTTACCCAACCGAGAAAGCGTTACGGATTCCAACTTCGGTTTCTCAATTATTAATAAATGAACCTGCTGGCTTAGGGCCAGCTTCGCTTGCGAAATTAAAATTGACCGAATTAAACGATGCGCCAGAAGCCGCTAATCGTGTTCTAACACAATTAGTTTGGGGGCCACCTCGCGGCAGTGTTGGTGATATTAAAAATCCTGGCCCTGGCATTGCTTGGTTACTAGATCGAAAATTCTTAGTACCACTTGATCAGCGCACTGTAATTATGCCGCGTGAAGTTGGAATTTATCTACGTGGTGGAAAAGTTCACAAAAGTTACGAAAGCACTGCTCCTGTTGTCACCGGTACTAAGCGAGTACAAAAATCTGTAGACATGGCGGCGGCGGCAAACGTTTCGACAGTTCTTGGTTGGGTCGAAGAGTTGTTGCACTTCTGGGCACAAGAGCCAGCCGATTCACTTCGCTCTGGTGGCCTAGGTGTTCGTGATCTTAAATTAATTTCCGCACACATCGGAATTGATGAAAATTGTGCTGCCTTTATCGCCGAGATTTCTTATCTTGCTGGGCTACTAACTATTGATGGCGATGATCGAATTTTGCCAAGTAATAATTTCGATATCTGGTTATCGCAAAGTGCCGAAACGCGTTGGCGCACACTTGCTGCTAATTGGCTATCCACTTCAAGGGTTAGCGGCCTAGTTGGTCGTGGTGAAGCAAAAAGCGTTGCCGCATTGGGGCCTGAACTAGATCGCGTCAATGCTGCCAGCACCCGTAAATTAGTGATTAATCTGCTTAACGAGCAACCGAACATGGCACCAGATTTAACGAGCTTTACCCGAACCATAAAATGGCTAGCACCAAGTAAGCGTAATCCGGGTATCCAAGAGGAACTTATTCAATGGACGCTTCGCGAAGCTGAATGGCTGGGCTTTACTGGTCAAGGAGCATCTGCAAAGTATGGCCGTTCGTTTATGGCCGATGCTGATGAACTTGGCATCGATGCAGATCTACCTAAACCGGTTGATCACATTTTGATTCAAAGCGATAACACTGCAATTGCACCGGGACCGCTCGAGCATGACATTGCCCGCGAACTTTCGGCTGTTGCCGATATTGAAAGTCGCGGTGGTGCAACTGTTTATCGCTTTAGCGAAGCATCAATCCGCCGTGGCCTGGATCATGGCAAGAGCGGTGAAGAAATTCGATCATTCTTAGTCAAGACTTCTAAGACACCTATGCCTCAACCACTGGAATATCTCATTGCAGATGTAGCAAAGAAGCATGGCAAGTTAAGAGTTGGAAATACTGCAAGTTTTATTCGCTGCGAAGATACTTCACTGATTGCCCAAATTATGAGCGATAAACGATTAGATGTTTTATCTCTAAGAAAAATTGCTCCCGAAGTATTAATCTGTGATTTAGATGCAGCCGATGCCATGAATGTTCTGCGAAATGCCGGCTACCTACCTGCAGCCGAAGCAAGCAATGGTGCGCTAATAACTGGTCATCGTTCGCATCGCGCTAAAGCAAAACCAAAGCCGCCCAGAGTTATTGGTGAAATTGATACCCCGACTGATGCAACTCTGGCTGCTGCGGTGCGCTCTATTCGTGCTGGCGAAAAATCAAGTCACAAGCAGAGCAAGATTCGCGATTTAGCGGCAAGCGCGCTTGGTTCATTACCGCGCACTACTGCAAATGAAACTATGGATTTACTGGCTACTTACGTAGAGAAGCAACAAGCTCTTTCAATTGGATATGCCGATAACAATGGGTCGGTTTCACATCGCATTGTTGACCCAATCAGAATTTCTGCAGGTGCACTCGTTGCGCGCGATCATGCCACTGGCGAGATGCAGAGCTTTAGAATCCCGCGTATTACAGGGGTCGCACCGCTATGACCAACGCGCCAAGCCCCGAATACGGCAGACTTAACCCCATGTTAAAGGCGCTCGAGACCCTGGTTCGATGCCAATCTCCTACCGAAGATCTTGCCGCCTGCCGCGAAGTTGTAAAAGTAGCCAGTGAAATTGCGGCTGAAGTTCTAGGCACACCGGCAGAGATTCGAGAAATTGAAGGACGGCCAGTTTTCTGGTGGGGCGATGCTAAGCCGCGAATTGTTCTGCTTGCGCATCTAGATACGGTGTGGCCTAAAGATTCATTCCAACCTCTCTTTGAGATAAATGGCGATGTAATTCGTGGCCCTGGAACATTTGATATGAAAGTCGGATTCTTGCAAGCGTTATTTGCACTAAAAGGAATCAGCGGATCAGTTGCTTTAGTTGCAACAACTGATGAGGAAACTGGTAGTCATGCATCCCGTAATTTGATTAAGGAACTTTCGGAGAATGCAAAGGCAGTTCTGGTTCTTGAAGCATCCCTTAACGGCAAAGTTAAGACTGGCCGTAAAGGTACTTCTATGTACCAAGTTAAAGTTCATGGCCTCGCAGCACACGCCGGCCTAGAACCAGAAAATGGTATTAACTCAACTCTAGAAATTTCGCATTTAGTTTTGCAATTGGCTGCCCTTGAAAATGCAGAACACGGCACAACTGTTGTACCAACCATGCTTAGCGCTGGTACGACTACAAATTCAGTTCCGGATTTAGCAGTCCTAGATATTGATGCACGCTCATATTCAACTAATGAATTACATCGAATTGATGCTGCTATTCGTGCACTTAAGCCGCAGAATCCAGCTGCTCGAATTGAGATTGTTGGTGGCTTAAATCGTCCACCTCTCGAACCTACGGCAACAAAAGCCCTTTATGAACGCGCTGAAAAAGTTGCCGCCGCAATCGGAATTCCAGAACTTGGTCATGCCTCTGTCGGCGGTGCCAGTGATGGCAACTTTGCAGCAGCTTCTGGTGCCCAAGTGCTCGATGGCTTAGGTGCAATTGGTGGCGGCGCGCATGCGCTAACTGAATGGGCCAGTGTTAGCGCCATGCATCAACGAACCGACTTCCTGCACGCCTTTATAAAGGACTTATTAAATGACTGATGGCCCACTAATTGTCCAAAGCGATAAAACGCTGCTGTTAGATATCGACCATCCAGGTTCGGTTGAATGTCGACGAGCTATTGCACCATTTGCCGAACTCGAACGCTCCCCTGAACATATCCATACTTACCGTTTAACTAATTTGGGTTTATGGAATGCTCGTGCTGCCGGCCATGATGCCGAACAAGTCATTGATACCTTAATTAAATATTCACGATATGCGGTACCGCATGCGCTGCTAGTTGATATTGCCGAAACCATGTCGCGTTATGGTCGCTTGCGTCTCGAAGCTGATCCAGTTCATGGTTTGATTTTGATTACCAAAGACAGCGCAGTTCTCGAAGAAGTTATTCGCGCTAAAAAAATTGCACCGCTCCTAGGCGTGCGCATTGATAAAGAAACAATTGCAGTTCACCCCAGCCAACGTGGTGCGATTAAACAATCACTCTTGCGTTTAGGTTGGCCAGCTGAAGATTTTGCTGGGTACGTCGATGGACAAGCACATGAAATTGCCTTGGTTCAGAAGGATTGGAAAATACGTCCTTACCAAGAACTTGCTGCTGAAGGTTTTTGGCATGGTGGCTCAGGTGTTGTAGTACTTCCATGTGGGGCCGGAAAAACTATCGTGGGCGCTGCAGCAATGGCACATGCCAAAGCAACGACCTTAATTTTGGTAACTAATACTGTTGCTGCTCGTCAATGGCGCGATGAACTTCTTAAGCGCACGACGCTTAATGAAGATGAAATTGGTGAATATTCTGGCGCTAAGAAGGAAATCCGGCCGGTAACAATTGCCACTTACCAAGTGATGACCAAGAAGAAAAATGGCGTGTATGCCCACTTAGATCTTTTTGATACTCACGACTGGGGCCTGATTATCTACGACGAAGTTCACTTGTTACCTGCTCCGATTTTTCGCTTTACAGCCGATATCCAATCTCGTCGTCGCTTAGGGCTAACTGCCACTTTGGTTCGAGAAGATGGCATGGAAGGCGAAGTATTTAGTTTGATTGGGCCAAAGCGCTTTGATGTGCCTTGGAAAGAGATTGAATCTCAGGGCTATATCGCACCAGCTGAATGCGTCGAAGTGCGCGTAAATCTCACTGAAACTGAGCGAATGCTTTATGCCACCGCTGAACCCGAAGAGCGTTATCGCTACTGCTCTACTACTGCGACTAAACGTAAAGTTGTTGAAGCCCTTGTCGAACGGCATGCTTCTGATCAAGTTCTAGTAATCGGTCAATACATTTCTCAACTAGATGAGCTCTCTGAAATACTAGCAGTTCCACTGATTAAGGGAGATACCCCGGTTAAAGAGCGCGAACGTCTATTTGCATTATTTCGCACTGGTGAAATTAAGTGTTTAGTAGTTTCTAAAGTTGCAAACTTCTCGATTGATTTACCTGATGCGACCATTGCGATTCAGGTGTCAGGTGCATTTGGATCGCGCCAAGAGGAAGCTCAGAGGTTGGGTCGTATTTTGAGACCCAAGTCAGATGGCCGAGGCGCAACGTTTTATTCGGTAGTTTCGCGCGACACAGTAGATCAAGACTTTGCTCAAAATCGCCAGCGCTTCCTTGCCGAGCAAGGATATTCCTACCGAATTATTGATGCTGACGATGTTTTTCAAGGGAAGATCTAAACCGCTCCAGATCAACCCTAAACATGTCGTGGTGTTTACCATCGATATGAATAACTGGAACTTCTTCACCATATCTATTTACTAGCTCGGTATCGCCATCGATATAAATTTTTTCGATTTCAAAATTTAATTCAGATTTAACTGATTCTAAACTTTCTACTGCAACGTCGCAGAGGTGACAGTTTTCTCTTGAGTAAATAGTTACAACTGTCACTTCTTCTTACTCCGGTTTTTAGTAATCGCACGATCGAGAAGCTCTTGTGCAATTAAAGTTGCATCATTCTTGGCTCGATATGCATTTTTCTCAAGATCTTTTAGAACTGCTTCGGCAGTTGTTTTGGTAACTGTGGCAACCATGGGGCCATATTTTTTGGCAAATAATGAATGGGCTACTTCGCCAATCGCACGTGCTAAATCTTCACGAGCTTCATCTAACGTTGGCTCAGGTCGTGAGTTTCCAATTGAATTCTGCATAGAAACTGCCGGTTCTTGGCGCAGCCGAATAAGTACTTCGGAGTATTCCGAAGGCTCATTTTCTCGGGAAATTTTAGGCTGGGCGGTCATTGGGCAATCATCTCACCCTGATACCGTTGCGCAATATGTGGGGCAGAATCAGCAAAACCAAGGCGAAAACAAGTATCGCTTTACTTTCTGCTGCCCTGATCACTTCGATGTTGGTCACCCCGAGCGCCGAGGCTCAGGTTCGAGTTCGTGCGTCAACTGTGTGGGGCCATACTGTCGCGGGTAACGCAACACCGGGTGCAAATGCAACAGTTACAAAGAGTTTGCCAACTTCTAACCTAGAGAAGATTTCAAAGTTTGCCATTACCTACAACTCATTCCCAAACTGGGCACGTTCTGAAGTACAGGCAGCACTTGATACCTGGGCATTAAATTTTAAATCTTCAGTAGATATTACTGTGACTGCAACTTGGAGCAAAAGTGCAAATGACGACGTGCTTGGAAGTGCCCGTCCCGGAAGTTATTTTGCTGATTTTAATGGTGCGCCAGATGCAACTCTTTGGTATCCATCAGCGCTGGCAAATTCGTTAGCAGGCAAAGATCTAGACCGCGATAATCCAGAAATTGTTATTCAAGTTAACTCGACAGCAAATTGGAATCAACGCGGAGATGATAAGCCAAGCAATTCTGAATTTGATTTAGAGTCAGTAATCTTGCATGAAGTTGCACATGGTTTAGGCTTTTTATCAACAAATGTTTATGACAAGTTATTTGATTACGGAAGCATTGATCAACCAACTCCATTTGATGCATACATTCAAACTCCCGATGGTCGACGCTTAGCTGATATGCCATCACCATCATTGGAATTAGGCAAAACTCTAGTTTCGCCACTTTATTGGATTGGCGAAAATGGTAAGCGTGCGAATGGTGGCGAAAAGATAAAGCTGTATACGCCAACAATTTACGATGCTGGTTCGTCGGTTAGCCATCTGGATGAATCTACTTTTACAAAAAGTGGCCTAGATTCAGTAATGACTCCAAATCTAGAAGCTGGTGAAGTATTTCATCAACCAGGACCACTTTTGTTAGCGATGATGGAAGATCTGCGCGCGAAACCACCTGTAGGACTTGCGGTTAGCGTTCCAGATGCACCTCGTAACGTTGAAGCGATCATCGGAAATCAGAGCGCCATTATTACTTTCAACTTGCCTGCAAATGCCCGGGCAGCACAGGTAACTACATTTACGGTCAAAAACTTGAAAACATCGCAATCCGTTACGGGTACAGGTAGTCCGATCTTAATTACCGGCCTGAAGAATGGAACTTCTTATTCTTTTGCCGTATCTGCCCAAAACGCTTTGGGTACTTCGGTTGACGCGATCAGCAATGCGATAATTCCACAGGCTGGCTGGAAGACTGCACCAATTAATTTAGCTTCCGATGGTCGAGATTTAGCTACCACCACATTTAATGGAAAACCGATTATCGTTTATACCCAAGCCGCTAAAGGCGATTTAATGATTGCTTCCTGGAATGGCTCATACTGGAGTAAAAGTACAGTCGATGGCGCAGGCGGGTCTGCAGGTCGCACTCGTAATAACATAGCTGGGCACATTTCACTTTGTAAATCTGGAACTGGAACAAATCAGAAGCTACATATTTTTTACGCTGACGCCAAAGATTTAGACCTTCGTCATGCACTTTATGATGGCAAAACATTTATCTTCGAAATAGTTGATGGCAATGGACCTGCAATTCAGAGTTATGAAATTCCAGATCGAGTTCGAACTGCTAGCGATGTAAGCATTAGCAATGCATGTGCAATCACTCCGGGTGGAATCTCAGTCTTCTATCGTGATGAAACTCAAGGTATTTTGCTCGGTGCCACTAAGCGAATCAATACAACTAAATGGGTTTACGAGTTAATTGATGGAGATCGCAAAACTGATAACCGCACTACCGGCGATGTTGCTTTTCATTTAGCTGCTTACGTAAATGCTTCGACAACACACATAATCTACGATTCAGTTTTGGTTATTAACCAAAAGCGCGAGGCAACATCAGGTGAAGTTCGGTATGCAACTCGTTCTGGAGTAAATCCAAATAGCTGGATCTATAAAACTTTAGATGAATCAAATAAAGAGACTCCGATTGCTGGCTTTGATGTAGCTATTGCTAGCGAAAAAGCGGGGGTTCGCTTCATTTGGATAGCTGCTGGCCCAAACACGGCCCCAGAACCAAATCAAATTAGAAGCACTTTTCTAGGGAAAATGAGCAGTATTTCTTCTGTGGCCATCGAAGGCTTTGGTACCCCAGGCCCGCGCCTAACTTTGGAGAACGGCGAATTAATCTTTAATTGTGAATTGCGCCTTTGCGCTATCAATTTAAATCAAGTGAATAACCCCATTCGATTAGTGACATCGTCTCAAACTATTGAGCCTGGGAGTTCTGTTTTCATAAAAGTAGATAAGAAGCGTTACCTACTGGCGGCGCTAGATCGGAAATTTACATTTTTTGCTGCGTAATTAACTAGCCGTTAAGTTATAAACCTCATTACCTGTATAGAGAAATAAACCGAAATTCTTATTAAATTGCAAAGAAATTGGTTGCCCTAGGAAAGTTTTAGTGGATAAGACTTTGCCATTCTTATCAAGGGCCAACAAAGTGCCAGAGTCATTATTTTCATAAGCAGCATAATAAGTTCCAGCAGCACCATTTGCCACAACAGCAGTTGAAGTAGCTTTATATCTTACCGTCCAAGTTGGTTTCAAGTTTGCGGCAAACTTAGTAATTGTTGCTAAAGATGAAGTTTTGCTCTTAAGGTAGCCACCGAGTAGTAGTGATGAAGTTGCACTTGCCCAGTTTCGGGTAGCACCTTTCTCACCGCTACGAATTGATTGCACAATCTTTGGGGCTGAATCAACTTTTAAAATTATTCCATCACGGACGCCGATTGCTTTATTGGCCAAAAACAATTCGGTGCTGCTGCCCAACAAGACACTAGTGCCATCACTGTTGCGGACTACTTTGTCCAGAGTTGTAGTTGTCTTTCCCACTCTTAACGGTTTGCCAAACTTTCCAGTTAAATCATAAGATAAAAAGATTGAACCAGTAGATTGCCATGCAACAAGCGATATCCCACTTTTATTGATACTAATTGAGGTGGGTAATACCGGTTGCGAAAGAGGTAACTGATATTTACCTGCACCTTCGCCAGTGGCGCTCAATTTCCAGAGAGTTAAGTTAGTTAAATCAGGTCTCACGGCGCCTTCGGCACCGATGACTACACCATCAGGATTTATTGCTGTTGGTGAAGGATTGATACCGCCTGGCAGCGCAACCGGGGGTGCCGATGCGCCCGCAAGCCAGATATTTCCACTGCCATCAAGAGCTCCAGCAGTTATCGTAAAAGCTAGTAGATCATTGAAAGAATGTTGCCATTTCTCTGAGCCGTCCTTATTTATTGCAGTTACATAACCACCCGTTGGGGTATTTCCAAAGAGATAAACTGCGGAGTCCCCGACCAGCATTCCAGCAATATCTTGATCAGCTGGAATTGTTTTAAAAATTGGTAATGGATTTACGGGCGCAGCCAGTGCTGGAAACATTACAAACATGAGAGATGCTGTTACTAGCGCAAGTATTTTTCGCAACATTTAAGCTAATTCAATCGAGCGATCTCGGGCAGCTTTCATTGATTTGGCTACTAACTTGGCAAGTTCACCATCGCTAAATGAAGCAAGTGCTGCCGCTGTCGTGCCGTTTGGGCTAGTTACGTTCTCGCGAAGTTCGGTTGCACTTTTACCACTTTCGGCCAAAAGCTTTGCCGCACCAATTAAAGTTTGAACAGTTAACTGAGTCGCAACTTCTGCACTTATGCCAAGTTCTTGCGCACCCGTAACCATCGCTTCCGTAAATGCAAAGAAATAGGCCGGGCCAGATCCACTTGTAGCGGTAACCGCATCCTGTAACTCTTCGGCGACTTCAACGACTTGGCCAGATTTTGCCAGAAAGCCAGATACGAAATCGCGTTGCGCAGCAGTAACTCCAGCACCAAGTGAGATGGCGGCCATTCCAGCACCAACCATGGTTGCGGTGTTTGGCATAACCCGGATTACCGAATTTGCTTTACCTAAATTAGCGCTGATGAAATCAATCTTTTTGCCAGCGGCAAAACTAACTACGACTGCAGCTGGATTTATTGCAGCTCCAACTTCTGCCAAAACTGTTGCCATATCTTGCGGCTTAACCACCAACAAAACGGTATCGGCATTGCGCACGCTATCTGCAATCTCGGCAATTGAAATTCCGTAGCGGCTAACTAACTCAGCTGCTCGCTCGGCTCGCTTCTCGCAAACCGCAATATTGGCAGGGGTTTCACCATATGCAATGAGCCCAGCAATTAAGGCCTCGCCCATATTTCCAGCGCCGATTACTGCAGTTCTCATCTGGCAATCGTACCTGTTCATGATGTGCGCTTTTTGGTAATTACGCATAGGCTCAACCTCTATGTCCGAAGTTAAAGCAGGTTTTGCGCGCGATTGGGTTGAGTTTGTTGACCCAAATGATGATGAAGAGATCTTTAAATGTGATCTCACTTGGCTTACTTCACATTGGACTTGTATATATGGCGATGGCTGCAAAGGCGTTTTTGCTGATCGCCCAAATGATGGCTGTTGCACTGAAGGCGCTATGTACTCTGATGCTGAAGATGAAGCCCGCACACAACGTGCTGCAGCACTACTAACTCGAGACATGTGGCAATATTTTGATGTCGCACAACCTAAAAAGCCTGGTGGCTTATTGCAAATTTCAGAAAGCGATGAAGATAACGAACGTAAGACTCGAGTAGTTGAAGATTCTTGTATTTTCTTAAATCGTAAAGGTCATGAAGCACCTGGCTACACCGGCTCGTTTGGGTGCGTACTCCATCATCTGGCTCAAAAAGAGAATAAGCATTTTGTTGATACTAAGCCTGATGTTTGCTGGCAACTTCCGATGCGCCGTTCATATGAATCTCGCGAGGTTGGCGAACGCACTTACTCGATTACAGTTTTGGGTGAATACGAAAGATTAGCTTGGGGCGATGGCGGTGAAGATTTTGATTGGTATTGCACTAGCAATTCAGATGCACATGTCGGGTCTCAACCGGTTTACCTTTCTAATCGCGCAGAGTTAGTCGCTCTTATGGGTCAAGCTCCATATGAAATTCTGGCCAAGCTTTGCGATGCGCGAATTGAAGGCATTAAAGCTGCGCAAGCACGTTCGCTACCGTTATTTGTAATCCAACATCCAGCAACATTGCTGGCACAGAAAGAGAAAAGTCAGTCCTAGCCTCTAGGGTTTCGTTATGGCTAAGGTAGAGAAAGACCCATTTAAGTGCAGCGAATGTGGCTGGACTTCGCAGAAATGGGTTGGTCGCTGCGGTGAATGTCAGGCTTGGGGCAGCGTTGAAGAGATTGCAGCACCTAAAAAACTTTCGCTAGTTGCTGGTCGAGTTACACATTCTGCAACTCCAATCGGAGATGTTGATTTATCTGCAGCTAGCGCCAAGCCAACTGGGGTCTCTGAGTTAGATCGCGTACTCGGCGGCGGATTAGTTCCAGGGGCGGCCATTTTACTGGCCGGCGAACCTGGCGTTGGAAAATCAACGCTTCTTTTATCAGTTGCGGCGCAAACTGCAAAAAATAATATTCCAGCTCTATATATCAGCGGCGAAGAATCAGCTTCACAAGTCCGACTACGTGCCGAACGGATCAATGCAATTGATCCAAAATTATGGCTGGCTTCGGAAACTGATCTTGGTGCAGTAATTACGCATATCGATGAAGTAAAACCTCAACTATTAATCATTGACTCAATTCAAACAATTGGTTCAAGTGCAGCCGATGGTGCACCTGGTGGAGTTACGCAAGTCCGCGAAGTTGCTGGTGCGCTAATCCGAATCTGTAAAGATCGTGACATCACGTTACTTCTAGTTGGGCACGTAACTAAAGATGGTTCTATTGCTGGTCCACGCATGCTCGAACATATCGTTGATGTGGTTCTGCAATTCGAAGGCGAACGTCATTCTCGATTACGTTTGATTCGTGCAATCAAGAACCGATTTGGTGCCAGCGACGAAGTTGGTTGTTTCGATTTAAGTGATACCGGAATCGAAAGTGTTTTAGATCCGACCGGATTATTCACTTCTCGTCACGCCGAACCAGTTCCGGGTACTTGCGTTACTGTAACTCTCGAAGGTCGTCGCCCATTACTTGCTGAAATTCAAGCGTTAGTCTCGCAAGGGCGCGAAAATGATTTTGGAAATGCTCGTCGAGTAACTAGTGGTTTAGATTCAGCTCGCACTTCTATGACTTTGGCTGTGCTCGAACTTCGCGCAAATGTACGTATTGGTGGCCGCGATGTTTATGCCGCCACAGTTGGCGGTATGAAAATGTCCGAGCCTGCAGCTGATTTAGCTCTGGCTCTGGCCGTTGCATCAGCCGCTAAAGCCCTAGCATTACCTGCTGATTTGGTGGCTATCGGTGAAGTTGGGCTTGCTGGCGAGATACGCAAAGTAAGTGGGGTATCGCGCCGGTTAGCTGAAGCACACCGTTTAGGTTTTAAGCGTGCTCTTGTTCCGGTTGGTTCTGATGTGAAAATTCCAGGAATGGAGATCTACGAAGTATCTCGATTAGATCAAGCTCTACAACGTGTAAAAATAGCTGAGTAAATTAGATATCTATCGCAAGTTCGGCAGCCCGTTGCGCAATATCGCAATCAGAGATTGAGATTCTTTCGCTAAAGAATGAATGAAGTGCTTTAGCTAAGAAAGATCCTTCATGACAAACTCCCCCGGCGATAACAATTCGTGGTGCATTCTCAATCTGAATATCTAATTGGTGCACAAGTGCGATCAAATGTTGGCTAGCTTCGTAGATAATCCCTTGTGCATCAGCATTGCCTGCATCTGCTAAACGACCAACTGTTGCTGATAATTTCGCGATTTCTGAACGCTCATTGGAATAAACAAACTCTTTTATGTCATCCCAAGTAGTTGCGCCGATTTCTTGCAAAATAACATCACTTAGCGAATCTGGTTCGACTTCTTCGCCTGTATCTAAGCCAGCAAGTACCCATCTGATTGCTTCGCGGCCAATCCAAAAACCGGCGCCTTCATCTCCTAGTAAATATCCCCAACCACCAGCTCGTACTGGGCCAGCTTCGTCATCGATATACATGGCAATTGAGCCAGTGCCGGCATAAAGCAATATTCCTTCGCCTACTTCAAAGTTTGCGTAATAAGCCATTTCGATATCGTGCACAATGCGCACATTTGCTTTTGGAAAATAGGTATGAAAAATCTGACCAAGCGGGTCTGTTGCACTATCTTCGGAAGTTGCCCCAGTAATTCCAGCAAATACGCCTGCTATTTCTGCGCCATTTAGCGCCGTTGAGATTTGGGTTAAAACTTCATTAACCCGGGCCTTTGAATCAGGTCGAAGAATATGACCATCCATTGCAGGGCATTTACCTGTGGCCACAATCTCAGACCCATCGTAAAGCGCCCACTTGGTAGCAGTAGCACCAGCATCAATTCCTAAGTAATTCATAGAAAAACAGTACTACTAAATTTTCACATTCTTGACCTCGCTACTTTCAACCCATAAGTTTGCTAAGTGATCATCTCTGCAGCCACTGTGCTAATCGACCAGGAACTGCAGAAAGAGGTCTGGCTTGAGATTGAAGATGGCCTAATCAAGTCAATCAATAGCGGCACAACACCTGAATACGACCATCGCTACGAAGGAATTCTGATACCTGGCTTTGTTGATATTCATTGCCATGGTGGTGGTGGAGCATATTTCGCTAGCCTGACTGATGCTGAAATTACTCAAGTTATTAAAACTCACCGCGCTGGTGGAACCGTTGCCACTTTGGCAAGTTTAGTTACCGAGCCAATTCCGAATTTGCTGGAACAAATAGCCAGATTGGTTCCATTTGCAGAACGCGGCGAAATTGTCGGTATTCACTTGGAAGGTCCTTACCTCTCGCACGCCAGATGCGGTGCGCATAATCCTGATTTATTACGCACGCCAACTGTTAACGAAGTGCAAACGTTATTAGATGCTGGGCAAGGCTTCATCAAAATGATCACAATTGCACCGGAACTAGATGGTGCGTTAGAAGTTATTGAATATCTAACAAATGCTGGCGTGATCGCTGCGATTGGTCATTCTCAATCAGATGCTGCAACCGCACAAGCCGCAATCGATCGTGGGGCTAGCGTAGTTACACACTTCAACAATGCCATGCCAAAAATTATTGATGGGCCCGGAACCATGAACTCAGCTGTGATAAGTGAGTTGCGAGTAAGTCTGGAATTGATACTTGATGGCGAGCATGTTGCTACAAATATTGTGCGTGAAGTATTTGAAGCAGCGCCTAATCGCATCGTTTTGATAACCGATGCAATGGCAGCAGCCGGTTCAAGCGATGGCACTTACCAAATTTCTGGCTTAGACGTTAATGTCAAAGATGGCGTAGCTCGTTTAGCCTCAAATAGTGCACTTGCTGGCAGTACGCTAACTATGACTAAAGCTTTTAGCCATGCGCTAAATGAGATTGGGGTAAGTATTACCGAAGCAGTGCACGCCGCATCTACTCTGCCCGCACTTATTCTGGGTTGCTCAGATCTTGGCGAAATTGCTGTTGGTAAAAGTGGCTTCTTAAATCATTTAGCTAAAAACGGAGAGATCTCACCAATAAAATGCTAATTCGCCCAGCTACGAAAAATGACTTACCGGCAATCATGCAACTAATTCATGATCTTGCCTTATATGAAAAAGCCCCAGAAGAGGTTGAAACCAATGAAGTCGAAATTGGTGCCGCACTTTTTGCAGATGAGCCAAAAGTTTTCTGTTCGATTGCCGATCATGATGGCGAAGTAATTGGTATCGCGATCTGGTTCTTGAACTTTTCAACTTGGCAAGGAAAGCATGGCATTTATCTAGAAGATCTATTCATTAAACCTGAGTTTCGTGGCAATGGATATGGTTTAGCGATGCTTAAGCACTTAGCAGCGATCTGTACCGAGCGAGGTTATGGTCGTTTTCAATGGTGGGTTCTTGATTGGAACACACCAGCAATTGAGTTCTACAAATCGCAAGGCGCAATAGCCATGGATGAATGGACAGTATTCCGGGTTAGCGGAGATAACCTAAAGAAATTAGCAGATTAAGCAGTTGGTGCTTCAGCTAAATCTTCTGGTGAATCTGGAGTAATCGCTTTTGGTGATCCAACGAAAGTGAATTTCGCATCAGCGCCTTCGCCTTCAACATCAACCACAATAATTTCGCCAGCCTTTAATTCGCTAAACAAGATGCGCTCTGAGAGTGAATCTTCGATTTCGCGTTGAATGGTGCGACGTAGAGGTCGCGCCCCAAGTAGTGGGTCATAGCCACGAGCAGCAAGGAGATCCTTGGCGGCTTGAGTTAGCTCAATGCCCATATCTTTTGCCTTTAGGCGCTCATCAAGGGATGCAATCATTAGATCAACAATCTGAATGATTTCTTCCTTGTGTAGTTGATGGAATACCACGATGTCATCAATACGGTTTAGGAATTCAGGGCGGAAGTGCGACTTAAGTTCATCGCCAACCTTTGCCTTCATGCGCTCGTAATTTGAGAGATCATCAGATGAGTTCGCAAATCCCAGTCCAGCGCCCTTAGAAATATCTTTCGTACCCAAGTTGGTAGTCATAATGATTACGGTGTTCTTGAAATCAACTACGCGACCTTGTGAGTCAGTTAGGCGACCATCTTCAAGAACCTGCAACAGTGAGTTGAAAATATCTGGGTGAGCTTTTTCGATTTCATCGAAGAGCACAACAGAGAATGGACGACGACGAACTTTCTCGGTTAGCTGACCACCTTCGTCATATCCAACATAGCCTGGAGGTGCACCGAATAAACGTGATGCGGTGTGACGCTCTGAGTACTCGGACATATCAAGTTGAATCAGCGCATCTGCATCGCCGAATAAGAATGATGCAAGAGTGCGTGAAAGTTCAGTTTTACCAACACCTGATGGACCGGCAAAAATAAATGAGCCACCTGGGCGCTTTGGATCTTTCAAGCCCGCACGAGTACGACGGATTGCTTGCGACAACGCCTTGATCGCTTGTTCTTGACCAATAACGCGCTTGTGTAATTCATCTTCCATGCGCAGCAAGCGAGCAGTTTCTTCTTCAGTTAACTTAAATACTGGAATACCAGTTGCAATCGAAAGAACTTGTGCAATTAGTTCTTCATCAACTTCAGTTACCTTGTCGAGATCAGTAGCTTTCCAATTCTTCTCGGCTTCAGCTTTCTCGCTTGCAAGTGTCTTTTCAAGATCACGGAAAGATGCAGCTTTCTCAAAATCCTGGCCATCAATTGCTGACTCTTTATCTTTGCGAGCTGCCGCGATTTTGTCATCGAATTCGCGTAGTTCGGCAGGCGCGGTCATGCGCTTAATACGCAAACGTGAACCAGCCTCATCGATTAGATCAATGGCTTTATCTGGCAAGAATCGATCTGATACATAGCGATCAGCCATATTTGCTGCTGCAGCTAACGCGCCATCGGTGATTGAAACCCGGTGATGGGTTTCGTATCGATCGCGCAAGCCCTTAAGAATTTCAATGGTGTGAGCAACTGATGGTTCTTTAACTTGAATTGGTTGGAACCGACGTTCGAGAGCGGCATCCTTTTCGAGGTGCTTGCGATATTCATCAAGAGTGGTTGCACCGATTGTCTGTAATTCGCCACGAGCCAACATTGGCTTCAAGATGCTAGCTGCATCAATTGCGCCTTCAGCCGCGCCGGCACCGACCAAAGTATGAATCTCGTCGATGAAAAGAATGATGTCTCCGCGTGTTTTAATCTCTTTCAGCACTTTCTTTAAGCGCTCTTCGAAATCTCCGCGATAGCGCGAACCGGCAACAAGTGCACCTAAATCAAGAGAGTAAAGCTGCTTATCTTTAAGAGTTTCAGGCACATCATTTTTTACAATTGCTTGAGCTAAGCCTTCGACAACAGCAGTTTTACCAACACCTGGTTCGCCAATTAATACTGGGTTATTTTTTGTACGACGTGAAAGAACTTGCATAACGCGTTCGATTTCTAGTTCGCGACCAATAACTGGATCAAGTTTTCCTTCACGCGCAGCTTGAGTTAAGTTGCGACCAAATTGATCAAGGACCAAAGATGTAGATGGAGTTCCTTCGGCAGGGCCATTTGATGCAACTGCTTCTTTTCCTTGGTAGCCAGAAAGTAATTGAATAACTTGTTGACGTACACGATTCAAATCTGCGCCAAGTTTTACTAATACTTGTGCAGCTACGCCTTCGCCTTCGCGAATTAGACCAAGCAAAATATGTTCGGTACCGATGTAATTGTGACCAAGTTGTAGCGCTTCGCGAAGTGAAAGTTCAAGAACTTTTTTAGCACGTGGCGTAAATGGAATATGACCACTTGGCGCTTGCTGCCCCTGACCAATAATTTCTTCGACTTGTGCGCGCACGGCTTCGAGTGAAATGCCCATGCCTTCCATCGCTTTCGCAGCGACGCCTTCGCCTTCATGAATCAGCCCAAGCAGAATGTGCTCGGTGCCGATGTAGTTGTGATTGAGCATGCGTGCTTCTTCTTGGGCAAGAACTACGACCCGACGGGCACGGTCTGTAAAACGCTCAAACATGGGCGGAACTCCTTTATTGGTATCTCCCTAAGCCTAATACCCGAGGGGGCAGGCTCGCGAGGTGGGTTTTATACACAAGATATGCCAGTTATAACCGAAGTTGACCCCAATTTATGCCCTGCCGACTTCAGATTTGGCGGGAATTTAGAGAATTTTAAGCATTCGGGTGTTGCCTAAGGTATTTGGCTTAACCGATTCTAGATCAAGGAATTCGGCGACGCCTGAGTCATACGACTTAAGCAATTGAACATATACATCGGGCTCAACTGGAGTTCCGTGAATTTCTTCAAAACCATGACGGCCGAAGAATTTAGTTTCAAATGTTAAACAGAAAATTCTAGCTAACCCAAGCTCGCGAGCTCGTTCAATTATGCGCTCGAGAATCTGATTACCGATTCCTTGCCCACGAAGTTCTTCCGAAATCGCAACTGAGCGAACTTCTGCTAAATCTTCCCAGAGCACGTGCAGTGCTCCACAACCAATAACTTCGCCATCTTCAACTGCAACAACAAATTCTTGGACGCTTTCGTAAAGTGTTACGGTTTCTTTTTGCAACATGCGGCCACCTGAGGCGAATTCCACAATTAATTTATGGATGCCTTTGATATCAGATGTGCGTGCCGGTCTTACTTCAATCACTATTCAATCTCCGGCTTAACTAATGGAAATAGAATTGTTTCGCGAATTCCTAGACCAGTTAGTGCCATGAGCAAACGATCTACACCCATGCCCATTCCGCCCATTGGTGGCATACCAAACTCCATTGCCCGCAAGAAATCTTCATCTACTTGCATCGCTTCAATATCACCCTTAGCGCCAAGGCGAGCTTGCTCAACTAAACGATCGCGTTGAATAACTGGGTCGATTAATTCAGAGTAGCCAGTTGCTAATTCAAAACCTTCAACATAGAGATCCCACTTTTCAGCAACTCCTGGAATATCGCGGTGTGCACGAACTAGTGGCGAAGTATCAACTGGGAATCCCATTACAAAAGTAGGTTCGATTAAATTATCTTTTGCGACATGCTCAAAGATTTCTTCAGCTAATTTTCCTGGGATCCAAGCCGGATCTATTTTCATTCCCAATTTTGTGGCAATTCGCTTTAAGTCTTCCATTGGAGTTAGCGCAGTAACGCTTTCGCCGGCGCCTTCAGAAATCGCTTCATATAGCGATATCTCACGCCATTTTCCGCCGAAATCAATTTGGCGACCATCTTGATGCGTAACCAATAGCGAGCCTGCGACAGCCATGGCGGCATTCTGAATGAGTGACTGGGTTAGTTCGGCAATTGAACGCCAATCACCGTATGCCTGATAGCTCTCGATCATGGCGAACTCAGGCGAGTGCGAAGAGTCGGCGCCTTCATTGCGGAAATTACGATTTATTTCAAAAACTCTTTCGATACCGCCAACAACACAACGCTTTAGGAATAGTTCAGGTGCAATACGTAGGAATAGATCCATGTCGTAGGCATTGCTAAATGATTTAAATGGACGTGCCGCTGCACCACCATGTTGCACTTGCAACATTGGGGTTTCAACTTCGATGAAATCACGTTGGTGGAAAGTTTCGCGCAGTGAACGCATTACGGTTGGACGCATTCGAGCAGTTACACGTGCTTCAGGTCGCACAATTAAATCTACATAACGCATACGAACTCGAGTTTCCTCAGAGAGCGGGTTATGTTCATTTGGTAGCGGCCGCAAAGATTTAGAAGCAAGTTGCCATGAGTTAGCTAAAATTGAAAGTTCGCCACGTTTTGAAGTGATGATTTCGCCAGTTACGCTAACGATGTCACCTAGATCAACTTGTGACTTCCAAGCTGTGATTGATTCTTCGCCAATTTTATCGAGTGAGAACATGGCTTGAAGTTCAGTGCCATCGCCTTCGCGCAAAGTCGCAAAACATAATTTTCCAGTATCGCGCTTAAAAATAATGCGACCAGTCAGGCTTTCGATATCTCCAGTGGCTGTATCAGTTTCTAGACCCTCGTACTTTGCACGAACTTCGCCCAGAGATTTGGTGCGAGCAACTGCAACTGGGTATGGCTCGATGCCCTGGGCAATTAGATCGGCCCGCTTCTCTCGCCGAATGCGCAATTGCTCGGGTAGATCGTCACCGATATTTGGAGTCTGCTCGCTCATAAGAAGTGCAGTCTAACTGCTACTGATTGCGCTCGTGAATTAGGCGCAACCCGATCAAAGTCAGATCTGGTTCGTGTTCATCAATTGTCTCTGAAACCCCCAAAATTAAGGGTGCCAAGCCACCAGTTGCGATAACTGTTGGCGTATCACCATAGCTTTGTGCTAACTCTTCGGTGATCCGGTTTACCAAACCATCAACTTGTCCGGCGAACCCATAGATAGTTCCTGATTGCAAAGCTTCAACAGTATTTTTACCGATAACTGACTTAGGTAGCACTAATTCGACTTTACGCAATTGAGCGGCTCTAGCCGAGAGTGCCTCGACTGAAATTTCAATGCCTGGTGCGAGAGCGCCACCTAAAAATTCACCGGTTGGCGAAACTACATCAAAGTTAGTTGAGGTACCAAAATCCACCACAATCGCTGGTCCACCAAACAAGGTGTGAGCAGCTAATGTATTTACGATTCGATCAGCGCCAATTTCTTTCGGATTATCAACTAATAATGGCACGCCTGTTTTAATTCCAGGTTCGACAATAGTTGTTGGCACATCTTCAAAGTAGTCAGTGATCATTCGCCGTAGTTCACGTAAAGTCGCTGGCACGGTGCTACAAATTGCTAATCCAGTAAGTTCGTAATCAGAAACCAACGCTTCGTACTGCAACCAAAGTTCATCGGCAGTATTTCGAGGGTCAGTCTTTACCCGCCATGACTGAGTTAGGTTCTCACCTTCGAATATTCCTAAAACGGTATTGGTATTACCAACATCTACAGTTAACAACATCCTTAATTACTCCTTACATCGAGGCCGATATCAAAATTCTTAGCAGAATGAGTAAGAGCGCCGATGGCAATGTAATCAACACCGGTCTCGGCATATGCACGCGCTAGTTCTAAAGTGATGCCACCAGATGCTTCTAGTTTAGTTTTACCGGCAACTATTGAAACAGCTGTGCGGCATTGCTCAGGTGTCATGTTGTCGAGCAATACCAAATCAGGATTTAACGGAAGCACCTCAGCTAGCTGTTCTAACGTATCTACTTCGATCTCAATTGGGGCCGTTGGGAAAGCACTACGGACGGCGCTAAACGCCTCTTTTACGCCACCTGCGGCCGCGATGTGATTATCTTTAATCAAGGCAGCATCACTTAGTGACATTCGATGGTTAGTTCCGCCACCCATTCGAACTGCAAACTTTTCTAATTCCCGCCAACCAGGTGTGGTCTTGCGAGTATCACGCACTTCGCAGTTAGTGCCAGCAATCGCACTTACCCATTGATTAGTTAAGGTAGCAATCCCAGATAAATGTCCTAAGAAATTAAGTGCAGTTCGTTCGGCTAACAAAATCGCTCGTGCATTACCGGTAACCCGAATTAAGACTTCCCCGGTTTTTACGGCATCACCGTCTTGGACTAGAACTTCAATGTCAGTAATTCCTACTTCGACTAACACACCCTGCGCCATTTCAATTCCGGCAACTACCCCTGAATCACGAGCTACAAATTCAGCGCTAAGTTCGGCATCGGCAGAAATTGTCGAAACTGAAGTTACATCTACACCGCCAGCTAAATCTTCAGCTAGGGCTGCCTTTATCAAATCCAAATCAATCATTTATTCACCACCTGCGCATATTCGGTCGCCCAGTTCCCGACTTCATCAATTTGTTGCACAATTCGTTTTTCCCAGGCTGCACTGGTTTCTGGAAAATCTTCGCGCCAGTGTGAACCACGAGTTTCTTGTCTGATTAGCGCTGCGCGCAGAATAGTTTGGGCAAGTTGAAAAAGATTAGTAGTTTCCCAGGCATCAACTTGCGGGGCATCGCTTACTCGAGTCTCTAGCCGCGAAAGTGCGCTACTTGTTTCAATTAATGAATCCGCTGACCGCAGTACGCCTGCCCCACGACTCATTGCAGTCTGTAGATCTTTACGAACTGCTGGATCTAATAAGAAAGACTGACTCAAGTTCTCAACTGGTTCTGATTCGGTAGGTAAATTTGCTGCAATATCAGCAGCAATCCGAGCGCTAAAAACTAAGCCTTCAAGCAGTGAATTCGAGGCTAAACGGTTGGCACCGTGAACACCAGAACAGGCCGTTTCACCACATGCGTATAGACCCGGAATACTGCTGTGACCATTTAGATCTACTCGTACTCCACCTGAGGCATAGTGCGAAGCAGGTGCAACCGGAATCAAATCTTTTGTTGGATCAATTCCGTGAGACAAGCAAGATGCGTTAATGGTTGGGAATCTTTCGGCAAAGCCTGACAAATGGCGAACGTCAAGCCACATGTGATCTTTGCCAGTCTCTTTCATTTTGCGCATCAACGCAATTGCAACTACATCGCGCGGTGCTAACTCGGCAAGTGGGTGAACGTTTTGCATAAAACGATTACCACTGTCATCGACTAAATATGCGCCTTCGCCCCGAACCGCTTCTGAAATGAGCGGCTGCTGGCCACGCGATTTTCCACCCAGCCAAAGAACGGTGGGATGAAATTGAATAAATTCCACATCGGCAATCTTTGCTCCAGCTCGAAGTGCTAGCGCAACACCATCACCAGTTGAGACAGATGGGTTTGTAGTGCTGGCAAATACCTGACCTAATCCGCCAGTTCCCAACACAACAGCTTTGCCGAGGGCTTGGCCGACACCATCGCGCGAACCAGCACCTATCACGTGCAGGGTGACTCCACATACTCGACCAGTTTTATCTTTAAGTGCATCAAGCACTAGTGCATCTTCAACGACTTCAATCTGCGGATCATTGCGAACAGCGGCCAATAGCGCACGCGAAACTTCAGCACCTGTGGCGTCGCCACCTGCATGCAAAATGCGATTACGTAAATGACCTCCTTCGCGAGTTAGCGCTATTTCACCATCGGCTTCAGTATCAAACTTTGCACCGCGCTCAATTAATTTACGTACTGCTTCGGGGCCTTCGGTAACTAAAACTCGAACTGCTTCAATATCGCAAAGCCCAGCTCCAGCAGTCAAAGTATCTATTAAATGGGCTTCTGGTGAGTCCCCGTCGCCGAGAGCTGCCGCGATTCCACCTTGTGCCCACTTAGTTGAGCCTTCATCAACTTTTGCTTTCGTAACAATTAAAACTGATAAACCGAATGTGCGCAGTTGTAGAGCAGTTGTCATTCCTGCGATTCCGGAACCAACCACAATTACATCGGCGCGCGAAGTCCAACCTGGTTTAGGTGCTAATAACTTCATGAGTTGGTATCCACAACTGCATTATCTAACAAACGAACTCCATTTACCCAACCGGCGATGATTGCTCGCTTGTTTTGAGTGGCTGCGCTAGCTTGCCCAAAAGTAGTCTCATCAATAATCTCGGCGTAATCTAATTTAAAAGCTGTCTCGGTTGCCAATATTTCGAGCATCCGATTTGGTTCCTGGAGCGCTTTTGAAATTACAAGTGCTGCAGTTCGATCAGTTTCAGTTAACTGCACATTTCGGGAAGAAAGTGCCAAGCCATCATAATCACGTACCGTTGGAACTGAAACGATCTCCATTTTCTTAAAGTGATTCTTTATCAGCCAGAGCTGTTGAAAATCTTTCTCGCCAAACACCGCAGCGCTCGGCTTTACAATTTCAAATAAACGGTTTACCACAGTTAAAACTCCAGCAAAATGTCCAGGCCGTGATGCGCCTTCATAAAGATCTCCGACTGCGCCGGCTGAAATTTGAACTGGTTCGCTTGGGTAAATCTCTTCAAAGTTTGGAAACCAGACTTCGGTAGCGCCGGCCAAGGTTGCTATCTGAATGTCAGCTTCTGGAGTGCGTGGGTATTTTTCTAAATCTTGGCTTCCAGAAAACTGCAATGGATTAACAAAAATACTGACCACAACTTCTTTATCTAATTCGCGAGCGCGCTTAATCAACGCTTGGTGACCCCTATGTAGGGCACCCATGGTCGGAACTAGTACGGTCATCTTTTGGCTCCAGTCCTTTCAGGTACCGGGCGATGTGTGCTTATTGTAAATCAGTATTTAATAGATCAGAAATCCGCCCATGAGTGAGCAGCACAGCATCAGGCTCAATCTCAAACCAAGGTGCTAATACGAACCTACGTTCATGTGCTCGAGGGTGTGGCAAAGTCAATTTCACATCATTTACTAACAAGGAGCCGTACTGAATTAAATCTAGATCAATTACTCTCGGCCCCCAATGGACTTCGCGCGTGCGACCCATTGCCGTTTCAATTCCATTTAGTACGGCCAACAAATCTTTTGCCGGTAATTCTGATTCCACAATTGCTACCGCATTTAGATACTCTGGTTGTTCAGGACCGCCAACTGGTTTAGTTTGTAAATAATTAGAAACTGCAATCACTTCTGTGGCTTCCCGCAATAAGCCAATGGCTAAATCTAAGTTTGCTTTGGGATCTCCGATATTTGCACCTAATGAAATTACGGCTTTCATCGCGGGCGAATAACCATCACATTTATATCGCTAGTGACGGCATTGACCGGGGCACTTGGCTTATGCACAGTTACTAGCGCAATCTCTACCAAGTTTGCAGTTGCCAAAATTTCATCAGCGATCACACCGGCTAACTTCTCGATTAATTTAAATGGGGTACCAGTTATTGCAGCAACCACTAAGTCACAGATTGCGCCGTAATCGACGGTGTCAGCTAAATCGTCACTATTAGATGCTTTATCTAGATCCAGGATTAATTCAACATCAACTAAGAAATCTTGACCGTTCTTAGTTTCCTCGGCAAATACCCCGTGATAGCCAAAAGCTTTAATACCATTTATACGAATTGAATCATTCATTACAAGACCGCCTTGTTAGCCGCTACGCCATGAACTCTAACTGCCCAGATGCCACTTTGGCTAAGTCGTTTTGTTAGCGCGACAGTTGCTGCTTCGCGTGCAGTTGGATCATCTCCCCCTAGGAATCGTTTGCGTGATGCTCCAACAAGTACCGGATAACCAAGTGCTACAAACCGCTCAATTTCCTCGATTATTGCCCAGTTATCAGCTGCTTCCTTCGCAAACCCAATACCTGGATCAATAATTAAATTGGATTTACTTACTCCTGCGGCAAGGGCTGCACTTATTCGTAAACTTAACTCAGCTAAAACATCCTCAACTACATTTTGATAATTAGCCAAACTATTCATTTCTTTTGAGCGGCCACGCCAATGCATTGCGATATATGGCACTTGTAATTCTGCTGCGGTATCGAGCATGGCTTCATCAGCCAATCCACCGCTTACATCATTGATGATTGTTGCCCCGGCAATTACAGCAGCTCGCGCAGTCGATGCGCGCATGGTGTCGATACTGATTGGTTTACCAGCATCAGCTAATTTTGAAATCACATTTACAACACGACGCTCTTCTTCAAACGGAGTTACTCGTTCGGCGCCAGGTCTAGTGGATTCACCGCCTACATCAATTATGTCGGCACCTTCAGTGATTAGTTGTAATCCATGGTTAACCGCATCGGGATATGTGAAGTGCTGGCCGCCATCGGCGAAAGAATCTGGAGTGGCATTTAGAATTCCCATTACCAACATGGTTTATTTACCGAGCTGTAATAAGTGACATTGCTTCGGCACGAGTAGCCGGATCACGCAGAACTCCCCGCACTGCACTTGTAATTGTGCGGGCCTCAGATTTACGAACTCCGCGCATTGACATACATAAGTGTTCGCAATCAATAATTACAATTACGCCCATCGGCTTTAGAATTTCCATCATGGCATCTGCGATCTGTGATGTCATGCGTTCTTGCACCTGTGGCCGCTTCGCAAATACATCAACGAGGCGCGCAATTTTTGATAGCCCGGTGATTTTTCCGTTTGGAATATAGCCAACATGAGCAACGCCGTGAAACGGCGTCAAGTGATGTTCGCACTGTGAAAATAGGTCAATATCCCTAATAATCACTAATTCTTCGTGGCCGATATCAAATGTTGTAGTTAAAACATCTTCTGGCGATTGATAAAGCCCGGAATAGTTCTCGGCCATGGCACGGGCAACTCGAGCTGGCGTATCTTTTAAACCATCACGTTCAGGATCTTCTCCTAGCGCCAGAAGTAGTTCGCGAACAGCCGCTTCAGCTCGCGCCGAATCATATGGCTGCTTTGCTCTGCCATCTCCATCTGGAATTGAGACAGAATTTATCTCACTCACTAGATTTCTTTCTAGTGCGAGGTTTTTTCTTTTCAACTACTTCTTCTACATTGGCTCGTGCTGGAACTTCAACAGGTGGAAGTTCAGACGGAATGCGAGTTGCCGAACCTGTCCAGGCTGGACGCTCTGCCCAAGATTTAACTTTCTTGAAAATCTTTGCAATGTCATCTTTATTGATGGTTTCGCGATCGAGTAACTCAAGAACCATTTCATCTAGAGTTTTACGATTGGCAACTAAAATATCAAATGCTTCTTGATGTGCATTTTCAATCAACTTACGAACTTCGGCATCAATTATTGCTGCAACGCTCTCAGAGTAATCACGTTCATGACCATAGCTGCGTCCCATAAATGGCTCAGAACCATCGGTGCCAAGTTTGATTGCACCAATAGCTTCGGTCATTCCGTATTGGGTAACCATAGCTTTCGCAAGTGCAGTTGCTTTCTCAATATCATTCGAAGCACCAGTGGTTGGATCATGGAAAATAAGTTCTTCGGCTGCGCGACCACCTAGTGAATAAGCTAATTGATCAAGTAACTGATTACGTGTTGTCGAATACTTATCATCATCAGGCAAGACCATGGTGTAGCCGAGTGCGCGCCCTCGCGGCATGATAGTTATTTTGTGAACTGGGTCTGTATGCGGCAAAGCATGTGCAACTAATGCGTGACCTGCCTCGTGATAGGCCGTTACAAGACGCTCGGAATCAGACATTAAGCGTGATTTACGCTGTGGTCCAGCCATTACGCGATCGATAGCTTCATCGAGTTCGCGATTACCAATCTCTTTCTTCTGTTCGCGAGCTGCAAGAAGCGCCGCTTCATTAAGCACATTTGCTAAATCTGCACCTGTAAATCCTGGCGTGCGACGCGCGTATTCAAGCAGCGCTAAATCTTTTGCAACAGGCTTACCTTTGGCATGCACCTGCAAAATCGCTTCGCGGCCTTTTAAGTCTGGACGATCAACTGCGATCTGTCTATCGAATCGACCAGGACGAAGTAAAGCCGGATCAAGTACATCTGGTCGGTTCGTCGCTGCAATCAAAATTACTTGACCATTTGCTTCGAAGCCATCCATCTCAACTAAAAGTTGGTTCAGTGTTTGCTCACGTTCATCATGACCGCCACCCATACCAGTTCCGCGTTGGCGACCGACAGCATCGATCTCATCAACGAAAATTATCGCCGGTGCATTTGCTTTGGCTTGATTGAATAAGTCGCGCACACGAGCTGCGCCAACACCAACAAACATTTCAACAAAGTCAGAACCGGAAATTGAGTAGAACGGAACTCCAGCCTCGCCAGCAACTGCGCGAGCTAGAAGTGTTTTACCTGTACCCGGAGGACCATAAAGTAAAACGCCCTTGGGAATCTTGGCACCGAGTTCGGCGTACTTTGCGGAGTTAGCCAAGAAATCTTTAATTTCATGTAACTCTGCAATTGCTTCATCGGCTCCGGCTACATCTGCAAATGTTGTTTTTGGAACTTCGTCACTTTGTAATTTAGCGCGTGATTTACCAAAACTAAATACCTTATTGCCGCCTTGAGATTGACTCAACATAAAGAAGAAGAGCAGGCCAATTAGTAAGATCGGCGCAATCGAAAGCAGGAAACTAACTATCAGCGACGTTTTTGGAACATCAATATTCCAGCCATTTAACGGTGGATTAGCGCTTAAAGCATCAATAATTGTTGGTTCCTGGCGAACTACATATGAAGCTTCAACTTTAGATGCGCCATTGATGCTGCGCCCCGGCTTTAGCTCAATACGAATGATCTGACTCTTATCTACGACTACCGCACTCTTTACTTCTGATTGGGCAATCGCATCAAGAATCTGAGAGGTATTAACTTTGGTGTACGCGCTTCCGGCTCCAGAAATCTGACCAAATACCGAAACTGCAATTATCGCAAAAACAATCCAAAACAATGGGCCACGGAAAATGCGACCAGCTTTTGTCGTTGGCTTTTTCTCGCCGCGCTTAGCTACCGTCTTGGTAACTTTTGCTTTCTTCTCTTTCTTAATATTTTCAGTCATATGCTTCTATTCGTACATGTGCTTTGCGAGCACGCCGATAAATGGCAAGTTGCGATATTTTTCATCGAAATCTAAGCCATAGCCAACAACGAAATCTTTAGGAATATCAAAACCAACATATTTGACATCAACTTCAACTTTGGCAGCCTCTGGTTTGCGCAAGATTGCCAAGATATCTACATTGGCAGCGCCACGAGATTCAAGATTCGATTTCAGCCACGAGAGAGTTAAACCTGAATCAACAATATCTTCGACGATTAAAACATTACGCCCAGTGATGTCACGATCAAGATCTTTTAGGATGCGAACTACGCCGCTTGATTTTGTGCCAGAGCCATAAGATGAAACTGCCATCCAATCCATTTCAAGATGACGTTGCATTGCGCGAGTTAAATCAGCCATCGCCATGACTGCACCTTTTAAAACACCAACTAGAAGAATGTCGCGACCTGCGTAATCAGCATCAACTTGCGCAGCTAACTCTTTGATGCGTGCTTGCAAATCTACTTCGCTGACAATTACGCGTTCGATATCACTTTCAATTGCTGATAAATCCACGATGCTCCTTCATAGATACGGCAGGCTTACTTTAACTAGCGGGACAGGAGCGAAAGTCTGCCCGAAATTCGCTCAACCTTCACACCGCCCGGGAGGCTGCAAGCGCCCTGGCCATGCCAAGAGGTGATCAAGGCCTCAACGCTGGCAACATGATCGGCCGAAATTGAGCCCATTGGGGCGCCAGCAGCGTAAATCGCCTGACGAATCACTCTTGTTCGTACCGCTTTAGAAAGTGCAGCTAAGGCAGAAATATCCAAATCTGCCAGATTAAGGTCGGTCGTAAAGTCACTAGCCATGGCATCAAGGGCATCGGCATCATCACGCAAGAGTTCGGCACTTCGAGCTAGGGCTTCGGTAATTCCCGGACCAATGTTCTTCTCCAATGTCGGGAGCACATCTGTGCGCACTCGTACCCGAGCAAATTGAGAATCTGAATTATGCGGATCAACCCAAGGGGATAAATTATTTTCAGTACATGCGGCCAAAGTTTGCGCCCGAGAAATTCCCAAAAGTGGTCGGGCGTATTTCCCATTTAACTTTGCCATTCCAGAAAGCGAGCGAGCACCTGATCCGCGTGCCAAACCTAATAAAACTCCTTCAGCTTGATCATTAATTGTGTGACCAAGAAAAATTAATTTCGCATTGAGTTTTTCGGCTACCTCATCGAGTGCACTGTAACGTGCTCGACGAGCAGATGCTTCAATGCCATCAACTAAATCAACATCCACTTTTACAATCTCAACTTCAGAAATTCCTAATTGAGTTAGTTGACTAAAAACTTGAGCAGCTTGTTCGCTAGATTTATTCTGCAACTGATGATCAATTGTTACGCCAATTAAATTTACTAATAGGTTGTTGCATTCTGGAACTAGCGCTACCGCTAAAGCCAAAGAGTCGGCGCCACCTGAAACTGCAACTAAAACATTGTCACCTGCGCTACAACTAGATAGTGATTCGCGCACAGCGCTGCGAATCGCAACGGTTGCCGGATTGGTGCTCACGGGGTTAAGACTAGACCCGACCGCCAAATGGCATTAAGCCCTTAATGCTATAAATATTGGAGTAAAGCAAGCCTTTGCCCTTTGAGTTAGCTTCCCACATCATGCCGTTGCCAGCGTAAATTGTGATGTGGTGAATGCTCGAAATTGTTCCCTTATACGAGTAGAACAAGAGGTCTCCGGGCACTAGCTCATTAAGTGTTACATGCTTGGTATAGCCCGCATAAAGTGCAGAGTTTAAACGATCCCAGTTTGGCCAACCTAAACCAGCTGATTTATATGCTGCATAAACCAAACCTGAACAGTCAAATGAATTAGGACCTTGGGAGCCCCAGATATATGGCTTGCGTGCCAAAACTTGTTTCTTAGCAAAAGCGACTGCTTTATCACGTTGCTCTTGTGTTGTTCTGATTGTTGAGCGGCCCTTGAAGCCTAAGTTTGGCCAAACTTTTGATTGGCCCGGAGTTACTGCGGCTTGGCCAGCTTGAGCTTCCTCAAGTAACGCAAGTTGTCGTTGTTGTTGCAACGTAATTCGAACGCTCTTGGCTTTTGCTAATTCTTTAATTAACTTATCCTGAACAGCGCGCAATTTATCTACTTCTTTTTGTTGCAGCGCTTTCGCATCATCGGCAACTTTTTTAGCAGCCGCAACCTTCTCGGTGGCCGCAATTTGTTTTACTTTCGCGGCATCTGCTACAACTTTAGCTGCCCGTGCAATAACTTCGGCTGCTTTATATCTTTCAAGCGCTTTTGTGTTTTGATCACCGAGTGACTGCAGGATCGTTATTCGATCAACAATATCTTGTGGCCCATTTGCACTTAGTAAAGGTTCGATATCGCTAAAGGTGCCACCCATGATGTATGCATTCGCGGCTAATTTGCCAATCGTGCGATGAGCAGAAGCCACTTCTTGAGCAGTCTTGCGTGCATATTCGGCAGCCGCATTTGCTTCAGCAGTCGCTTTTGCCAATTCATTTTTTGCTCGCACGTAAAGCGCTAGCGCTTCATTGGCTTTTGCAGTCAAAGCTTTTAACGTCATATTTGCAGCAGCTAATTTCTTTGCCGCTGCATCTGCTGCTGCTTTCTTTGCAGCTTCTGCCTTCTTAGCAGCTTCAATCTGCGCAAGCGTTGGTTTTGGGGTTGCAGCGTAAACAGCCGTGCTGCTACCTAGAAAAGTAAGCGCGACTGCGAGCGAAATAAGCCGCTTCGACATGCCCCAAGGATAAATGGGGCACCTGAGAAAGGAGTTAGAAGCGCCGCCGTGTCATTACTTAATTAGTTGGATACATCACGACGCTTGAACAATATTGTCACAATTGCGGTTCCGACGATCAAATAAATTGCGACCATCGTTACTGAGTGCATATATGAAACATCATCCGTGCCGC
The DNA here is from genome assembly GCA_965267915.1 of Candidatus Nanopelagicaceae bacterium. Lineage (GTDB taxonomy): Bacteria > Actinomycetota > Actinomycetes > Nanopelagicales > Nanopelagicaceae > Planktophila. The sequence goes on from OZ254153.1 coordinate 1,225,567, forward strand.
CAATTGCGATTGTGGAGATCAAATTTCCAGGCATCCATTTTCCTAAGCTTGCCTTAACTGCAATTAAGATATTTTCCACAATTAATAACCAGATAACACCCAGCGAGATCGAGCTGATTGGTGAGCGAAGTAAAAGTCCAAGAATCATGCCGACTGTGCCAAATGCGATTACCGACAAAAGTACATTGCCGAAAGTCTTAGCAATCTCATGAAGGGCATCAGATGTTACCCAAGCATCAGTAGCAACTTTTGCTTTTCCGGACAGACCAAACGCCAACGACATGCTGACAACTGCAGCGAGAATTACCATCACGATTGCAAATGAAGCCATCGAAATATATTTGCCAAGTAGAAGGCGAATACGACGCGGTTGACGAACTAGCAAATTTCGCAAAGTGCCATAGGTATATTCCTGCGCTGTCTGCGCCGCAAAAACGCAAAGCGCCACTATTCCCAATAGTCCGGCCGCATTACTAAAGCCAATGGTTAGCCCACTTGGCAATTGCAAAATTTCGCGAGAGATCATATTGCCACGATCGGAATTTCCTTGCGGAGAATCAATTAGCAAGAAGAGCAATGAAGTCACCAAACCTGTTAAGCCAGCTGATGCCAACATAGTTCCCAGAAATAGCGTTGGGCGACGAAGTTTGCGCCACTCTGCTCTAAAAACTTGGGCTTCAAATATCTGGTTCATTCGGAATCACCTGTCATTTCGAAGAAAGTTTCTTCTAGGCTCGGCAACATTGGGGATAGTTGCGAGAGCGTAATGCCTGCTGCAAAGGCAGCCTTATTTAGATCTGCCGCCCAGTCTGCGGGGCCTTCAATATGTGCCACTCCGCTACGAATAGTGGATTTATGACCAGCGGCGACTGCAATGTCTTGAATTTTTATTAGATCACTTTCATTCGGTGTTTTGACCAAAATAAATGGTTGTTGCGCCAAAAAGAGATCTTCGATTTTGCCCGCGAATAAAACTTTTCCTTTGCGCAACATAACTAAGTGCTGGCTAATTAATTCGAGCTCTGAAAGTAAGTGTGAAGAAACGAAAACCGTGGTTCCTTCTTGTGCCAAAGATTTCAACAGATCTCGAATCTCCTGGATTCCTTCCGGATCCAACCCATTTGTTGGTTCATCAAGAATTAAAAGTTTTGGATTTGGAAGTAGCGCAGCTGCGATGCCAAGTCGTTGTTTCATGCCCAACGAATAAGTTTTGTACTTCGAACTACCTCGGTCGCCTAAACCAACTCGCTCAAGCAGTGATTGCACATGATCTGTTCCGTAGCCACCTAGCGTTGCTAATACATTTAAATTCTCTTTACCAGTGAGTGCGGGATAAAAAGCTGGGCCTTCGATCATTGCGCCTACGCTCGATAAATATCGCTCAGGATGTTTAATTGAGTGACCTAAGATTTCGCCAGTTCCACCAGTAGGAGATATCAAACCAAGAAGCATGCGAATGGTCGTTGTCTTTCCTGATCCATTTGGCCCGACAAAACCACAAACCGTGCCAAGTGGTACTTCGAAGTTAGCGTGCGCTACGGCAAACGTATCGCCGTATTTCTTGCTTAAATCTTGAACTGCCACGGCCAAATTACTCATGCCCACCACAATAGCCCTTCCCCTTACACTTAGCAGGTGAGTAAAGATGCCTGGGGCTATCAAGAACCCAATCGCCGCCCTGCCCCAGATTGGCAGGTAAATCCACAAACTTCTCAGGTTCGAGCTGGCGTAACCCGCACTGGCTTTGGCGAGACATCCGAAGCACTCTTTCTGAATAGTGGTTTTACTTATTCTTCAGCGCAAGAAGCTGAAGATTCATTTACCGATGAGACTGATCACTTTGTCTATAGCCGCTTCGGTAATCCAACAATTGCAATGTTTGAAAATCGTTTAGCTGAACTTGAAGGCGCCGAACTTTGCGTTGCTACTGGTTCTGGAATGTCGGCGATGTTTGCTTCTATCGCTTGCATGGTTAAAGCTGGCGATCGTGTTGTTGCAACTGCTGCAATGTTTAGTTCTTGCCATGTTGTTCTTATAGAATTTTTACCAGCATGGGGCGTTGAGGTTGAGTTAGTTTCGGGCACTGACCCTGAAGTTTGGGCAAAAGCACTTGACCGCCCAACTAAGGCAGTCTTCATCGAGTCACCAAGTAATCCACTAATGGAGATCGTTGATATTCGAATGATTTCAGATTTGGCGCACAAGGTTGGCGCGACTGTCATTGTTGATAATGTAATGGCGTCACCAATCATGCAGCGCCCACTCGAACTTGGCGCCGATGTGGTGATGTATTCAGCTACTAAACATATTGATGGTCAAGGTCGCGTATTAGCTGGCGCAGTACTTGGCAGTTTTAATTACATGAATGAATATTTCAAACCGTTCTTCCGTCATACCGGTCCAGCAATTAGTCCATTTAATGCTTGGGTACTTTTGAAGTCACTCGAAACTTTAGATATGCGCGTCGAACGCATGGCTAATAACGCACAAAAAATTGCCGAGTACTTAGCAACTCGTCCAGAAATTGAGTTGGTTAGTTTTCCCGGTTTGCCATCGCACCCAGGTCACGAGCTAGCCAAGAAGCAAATGACCGGATTCGGAACCACAATTGGCATTACTTTCAAAGGCACTAAGAAAGATGTCTATAAGTTCATGGATGCTCTGCGAATCATTGATATTTCCAACAATTTAGGCGATAGCAAGTCACTTATTACCCACCCTGCATCGACCACTCATCGCCGGTTAAGCCAGCCAGATCAACTAGCCATGGGAATCACAGCAACCACGCTACGTCTTTCAGTTGGCTTAGAGCACAGCGATGATCTAATTAAAGATATCGCTCAAGCGCTCGGTTAAATTAAAACTGCGGCAACAAGCAATACCGAATATAAACTTAAGTAAGTAATTGACCATTGGAAAACTTTGGCTGCGACTTTCCCATAATCTGGATTACTGCCACGAAGCTGCGCGAGCTCGTAAGCAAAAACAACAAAAAGAAAAACATTTATAGCTTGAGCCCAATTACTTAATTGAGCAAGATCAATTGTTACAACTGAAGCAATAAACATCGCAATAGTGTGGAACCACATCTGTCCATGTAAATTATTCTGTGAAGTTACACCTGGCAACATGGGAATTCCGGCAGCGTTGTAATCATCTTTATATTTAATTGCCAGTGCCCAAAAATGTGGAGGTGTCCAAAAAAAGATCACCAAGAAAAATGCCCATGCGACATTCGATAAACTATTTGTGACTGCAGCCCAACCAATTAATACTGGCATGCATCCGGCGATCCCGCCCCAAACAATATTTTGTACAGTGCGGCGCTTTAGTGCCATCGTGTAAATAACTACATAAAAAATAATTGCAAATAAAGTTAACCAAGTTGCAAGTGGTGTTGTGAAAAACCAAAAAACTAGAAGTGAAAGAATGCCGACAATAGTTGCAAAAATTGTTGCTTCATTGCGTGTGAGAACACCAGTTGCAATCGGCCGTTGTGCCGTTCGTTGCATCAACTTATCGGTTTCACTTTCGATCACCATGTTAAATGCATTCGAACTTCCAGCTGCGAGAGTTCCGCCCAGAATTGTGGCGATAGATAGCCCGACCGATGGGATGCCATTTTGGGCCAGAACTAAGGCCGGCAATGTGGTCACGAGTAAAAGCTCGACTACCCGCAATTTCATGAGGTCGAGATAGCCCCGAATCCGAAGATCTGAGTTCTTATCTGGCTGATTCACGCTCACGGGGCAAGGCTACTAAGTTAAATACACAGCACTCACCGCTGGGGTTCCCAGAAGGCTCACAGGTTGGTCGGTTATTTTCTGCTCATGGAAAACAATCAGAAGCCAGAATGGTTCGAACTAGCTGATAACGATCAGCCAGTAAGTCGCAAATCAAAGAGCAAGATTTCTGCTTCGGCACGCAATCTAACCTTTATCTTGGCAGGCATCTTGGTCATTCCGCTGGGTGCCGGATTCGCCCTACTTTCACACGAGGACCAAACTGCGATTGCTGCTGAATCATTAAACATTACCCAGGATTCTCCAGCCGCTACTAGCTCGGCTACTTCGCAGCCAAATAACACAATTAGTATGCCAACTTCTTCTCGCGATGATGACGATGATGAGGAAGGCGAAGAAGATGATCGTGCGCCAATTTTCTCTAATTCCTCAAGTACTTCACCAACAGTTGCAACAAGTAAGACATCTGCGGCTAAGGCACCTGCTGCAATCACACCTCCAGCTTCCTCATCATCAAATGACATCATCTTGCCCCCAACCAAAAAGGCTGACGACGAAGACGAAGACGAAGACGAAGACGAAGATGACGAAGATGACGAAGATGAAGATGACGACTAACTAGTTGCATTACCCTTGGCGCATGCGCCGCGTATTACTTCTAGTCCTGCTATTTTCTCTAGCAATACCTCAGTTTTCTAACGCTGAAGTTAATTCTGATCAGACCAAGTTAGTTCTTGTGAAAACAATTACCGGCGATATCAGCCCAAAATCAGTGCGTTCTTCAGGCACCGGTTTAGTTAGCGCACATAACATGATGTATCGCCATTCGGTCACTATTTATGATTCCAAAACTCAAGAGCTAATCAAACGAATTCCAGACTCAGTTAAATTAAGCGATTTTGGTTATACAAAATATTCTGGAACTTATAAAGGCTCACCAGTCGAAGGCGCTTTCTCCCCCGATGGTCAATATCTATATGTAACTAATTATGCGATGTATGGCAAGGGCTTTAATAAGGAGGGAACCGATATCTGTTCGCCTGCAAATGGCTTTGATTCCAGCTTTGTTTACCGTATTAATTTAAGTAACTACAAAATTGATGGCGTTTATGCAGTTGGGTCAGTTCCTAAAGTTATCGAAGTTACCCCCGATAATAAATATATTCTTGTCACAACGTGGTGTTCTTATACGCTAGATGTAATTTCTGTCGCCAAGCAGAAAAAAGTTAAATCTATAAAAATAGGTCGTTACCCACGCGGTATTGCCGTATCGGCAGATTCAAGCAAGGCATATGTTGCAGAGATGGGCGGCAGCAATATTCACGAAATTAATTTGACTGATTTTACAAAGAAGTTGATACCTATAGGTGTTAATCCAAGAGCAATTGTTTTATCGCCAGATAACAGCAAAATGTATGTAACTCTAAATATGGCCGGCAAGGTCGCTGCTTGGGATCTTGTGAACCACAAATCTTTAGGCTCTGTTAAAACTGGTAAGGCCGCTAGATCGCTTGCGATCTCAAGTGACGGAACCGCGCTCTTTGTAGTCAATTATGCAAGTGGCACGTTATCTAAAGTAAGAGCTTCTGACTTAAAAGTTTTACAAACAGTTAAGGTCTGCGCCAGCCCAATCGGTATTACTTATGACCAACCAACATCACGGACTTGGGTAGCTTGTTACGGCGGATCCATCAAGGTTTTCGACAACCTCTGATGGGCTATTTGCGGGGCTAGGTGATGGGCTAACAATTGGCTTAGCAAATTTGGCAAGCGCTCTATCTAAAGAGTTACGAGCCGCCTTTGCCGCTGTTGTTCCTCTCGGAATCTGATCAGCAATAGCAACAAATATGTACTCTTGCTCGCCACCTTGCACATAGCCAGCCAGCGAAATAGTTCCATTTAAAGTTCCAGTTTTTGCGCGGACTAAGCCAATGGCCTTTGGTGCGCTTTCAATAAAGCGGTCCTTCATGGTGCCGTTAATGCCGCCTACAGGCAGTCCGCTATAAATCGTGCGGTACTTTTCATGGTTGTATGTTTTAAAGAGTACCTGCGCAATCAATTTTGCAGAGACTCTATTTGATTTAGAAAGACCGCTGCCATCAACAGCATTCAAGCCTGTTGAATCAATCTCTAAGCCGTTGAGAGTTTTGACAAAAACTTTTTCAATTCCAGATTTGGTATATCCAAAACCTGCTTTCATCGATGCATACATGGCCATGCGGTCACCTAATGTGTTATCGCTCCATGCCAACATCCAATCCATTATGGTTTGAACTGTTGGTGATTCAAATTTAGCGATTGACTCTTTGGCGTAAATGCGAGCTTCCGCACTATTTAATTTAAGAGTGCTCACTTTTATATCTCGAGCTTTAAATTGTGCTTTTAGGAAATCTAAATCAACTGTGTACATTCCCGAGTACTCGATGCGCAAAGTCTTTATCGGACCACCATTGTCAGCATCTAGTTTCTTAAGCGCAGCTTTGGCAATTTTAGGTAAAGATACCCGGCCCATCTTGGTAGCAACCGAGTTGTATTGACTCATCCAAGGATCATGGGAACCTTTAATGACCAAAGTATTCGGTTCGAGGCCAGTCGAAATTTCAGTTACAAAACGATCATCTGGGTTTACATAAGTTAACAAGGCTGTTGCTGAAAGAATTTTTAGAAGAGATGCCGGTTTGCGCAAAGAATTAGCGCTATTTTCAAAGAGAGTTTCGCCAGTTACCGGATCGAATAAGACCATCCCTGGATTAGCTAGCGCTTTTGAACTTGCAGCACTTTTTAAGATAGGGCTGATTGCGTTGGTTTTGAGTGCTGCTGGCGCGCCTGCTGTCATGGCCGCCATTAGCGTGAAAAGCGCTATGCCAACTGTGGCTACAGATACCGGACGCAATTTCATGCTGCGAATACTACTTTCTATTTAGTAAAGATAGATTGACCCAATGAGCATGCCACCAGCTGAAATTGGACCAGGTGAATTTTTCCCTGTTGTCGGAGTTGGGCCACATCCAACACCTTGGCCAACTGGCGAAGAATACGACTTAGAACTTTTGGAGAATGGTGATCGTCGAAATGTGCTCGATAAATATCGCTATTGGTCAGTAGCTGCGATTGTTGCAGATTTGAATACGAAGCGACATAAGCTACAAATCGCGATTGAAAATTGGCAACATGATTTAAATATTGGTTCTGTTGTGCGAACAGCAAATGCATTTAATGTCGGCGCAGTTCATATCGTTGGAAAGCGTGACTGGAACAAACGCGGAGCAATGGTTACCGATAGATATTTAACGATTATCCATCACCCAACTGTTGAAGACTTCGGCAATTACTGTCGCGAAGCTGATTTACCAATTATTGGAATTGATAACTTGCCTGGAATTTCTAAACAATTGGAATCAACGCAGCTGCCCGAAAGTTGCGTTCTTCTTTTCGGCCAAGAAGGTGCGGGCATGAGCGATGAAGCGGTTGCGGTTTGCGAAGTAGTGCTAGAAATTAATCAATATGGTTCAACGCGCAGCATGAATGCATCTGCGGCTGGCGCAATTGCAATGTATCACTGGGCTTTGCAGCACTTGCCGCGATAATTACTTACTCGTCAGCTAAGGCGTCACGAACTGAAATTAACCGGCGGTCAATTTCATCAGCATCAGTGTTGCGGCCCAAAATTCGCATAACTGCAGCCATTGAAGTCTCAATATCTACAATAAATTCGAAATCTTTGGGATCTTCATCAGTTGCCACTGTTAATACTTGATCTAAAGTGTTTAGACCCTCTTCGTAGCGCTCTAACAAAACTTGAGCTTTGCCATATTCAAAGAGTGCGTTGTTTGAACGAATATGATCGTGCGCAGTTTCAAAAACATCTAGTGCTTTGCGGGCGCGCTCTAAAGCTAGATCACCTTCGGCAAGTGCCACGTGGCAAGAAGCAATCTTCTGATCACAACGTGCAACTTGTATGACTTCTTTATTTCGCTTGAAAAGATCGCGCGCTTCGTAGAAAGAAACAATTGCCTCACGGAATTGCTTGAGTGACCGATGCGCACAACCAATTAAATACAAATCATTAGCTGCGCCATATTCGTTTCCGTCAACTAAATGCTCTTGGGCACATTCATCCATTGTGCTAATTACTTTTTCATAATTCTTTGATGCAAACCACCACTCACCTAAAGTGCAAGCGAGTTCGAGAGCGATCGGAGATTTGTTGGTGCGTAAGATTTCAACAGCCTTGGACATTGCAGTAGCAGCTTCATCCATGCGCTTTAATTGATTTAAGTTATAACCAATTGCGCTATATGCCTGAGCAACGCCTTCAGATGGCGCACTTGCACCTAGTTGGTCGTAAATATCGCAAGCAGTTTCAGCCAGAGCAAGAGCTTCGTCATATTGACCGCGAGCAAAAATTCGCGCACTTAATTCGTAATAAGTACTGGCACGTTCAGCGCCTTCAACTTCTGGAATTCGATCCCAGAGCATTTCCTCGGTAACAAGATCTTCCATGCCTTCGTCATCGCTCATGAAAATCTCCCCTAATCAAAGTTTCTGAACCTTCGAATAGCCGTGACTCTATACGCCTTGGCTCTGCTTTGCCTGCGAGTTTGCCTTCAAAACACCTCACCTTCTACGCTCAATTTGCCTAGAATTGGCCAAATTTGCCTTCAAGATGCAGATGCGAATCACTTGCATTAACATTTTGCCATGCATATTCCAGACGGGTTTATCGACCTACCGACCTCGGCAATCTTTGCCGCAGCCTCCGCCGGCGCAATTACCTATTCATTAGTTGGCGCTCGCAAGCAGCTAGACGAGAAAAGTGCTCCCCTGGCTGGACTAACTGCTGTTTTCATTTTTGCCGTGCAGATGTTGAACTTCCCAGTTGCTGCCGGAACTAGTGGTCACTTGTTAGGCGGTGCATTGGCTGCCGTTCTCGTCGGCCCTTATGCAGCAACCTTGGCGTTGACCGTGGTTTTAGTCATGCAAGCATTCTTATTTGCCGATGGTGGTTTAAGCGCAATAGGTCTAAATGTTTTTAATATGTCAGTCCTAGGAGTTTGGGGCGGTTACGCCGTATTTCTCTTGGCTCGTAAAATTCTTCCGAAGACTAAATCTTCGATTCCGATCGCAGCCGCTGCCGCTGGATTAATTTCGGTTCCAATTGCGGCAATTGGATTTGTTATTCAATATGCACTTGGGGCGACGGCGACTTTTTCAGTATCAACTGTTTTAGGTGCAATGGTCGGAACACATATTCTGATTGGTATCGGCGAGGCAATCATTACCGCGCTAACAGTAAGTGCTGTGATTGCAAGTCGATCTGACTTAGTTTTTGGTTGGAAAAATAAAACTTCAACTCTTGAGATTCGGAACTAACCAAGATGAGCAACCGTAAATTTATTTTCGTTGGCTTACTTATCTCGGCGCTATTAGCTGGTGGCGCTTCTTTCTATGCCTCTTCAAGTCCTGATGGGCTAGAAAAAGTTGCCGAAGAGATTGGTTTTATAGATACAGCCAAAGACAGTGCAAACGCTGATACTGCTCTTGCTGACTACGGTGTGAAAGGCGTTGAAAATGAGCGTCTTTCAGTAGGGGTTGCCGGCTTAATCGGTGTTGTTGCCACTGGTGCAGTTTCCGGCGGGCTTTTTCTTTTACTTCGTCGCAAGAAGACTACAAATTAAGGTCGAAGCCGGCCACCATCACGGTCATGACGTGGGCGAAAGGCTTTACATCCATCGTCACTCAGTTGTGCATTCCTTACCCGCTCACCCAAAAATTATTGCCGCTTTGCTATTTATCTTTACTGTTGTTGCGACTCCAATAACTTGGTGGTTTAACTTCCTAGGTTATTTCGTATTAATCGTATCCGTTGCACTTATTGCCAAAATCCCATTGCGAACTCTTTTCACGCGGGCATTGATCGAAATTCCCTTTGTCTTCTTTGCCATCTTGATGCCATTTTTCGGTAAGGGCGAAGTTGTCACAGTTGGACCCTTTGATCTATATCAAGAAGGTTTAATTGCAGCTGCTGGAATTTTAATAAAAGGAACCCTAGGCGTATTAACTGCAATCACACTTTCAACATCGACCACGGCCCGGGAAATGTTGCGTGGTTTAGAGAAATTAAAGTTACCAACATTGATGGTGCAGATTGCTTCATTCATGCTTCGCTATGTAAATGTAGTCAATGATGAAATGGAAAGAATGAAAGTTGCACGTGAGTCACGTGGCTTTAGCGCAACTGGAATCCAGCATTGGAGAGTTTTGGCCACAGCAGCTGGTGCTCTCTTTATTAGATCTTATGAAAGAGGCGAGCGAGTTCACCTAGCGATGCTTTCACGAGGTTACACGGGAGTCTTGCCACACGAAGAACCACCCAAACTTTCTAAATCAATTTGGTTAACTGCGCTTGCTCTACCAATTTCGGCTCTCACAATTCTCGCAATCAGTTTAGGATTAAACATATGAGTTCAACACCTAGTCTCTTAATTGAAAATCTAGCTTTTGCTTACCCAGACGGTAACCAAGCGTTGTTTGGCGTTAACTTGCGAATTGAAAAAGGCGAGCGTGTTGCACTGTTAGGTCCTAATGGTGCTGGCAAAACGACTCTGGTAATGCATATGAACGGAATCCACCCAACTGCTCATGGAAAAGTTGAAGTAGCTGGGCAACTTGTTGATTCCAGTAATAAAGAAGCAATAAAAGTTATTCGCTCTAAAGTCGGAATTGTTTTTCAAGATCCAGATGATCAATTATTTATGCCCACCGTTGGTGAAGATGTGGCTTTTGGTCCTTTTAATATGGGCAAACGCGGCGAAGAACTAAATCGCATAGTTGATGAATCCTTAACTCAAGTTGGAATGCTTGAATTTCGTGATCGCCCGCCGCATCATCTCTCATTCGGCCAACGTCGACGTGTAGCGGTTGCAACCGTATTGGCAATGAAGCCTGAAATCCTGGTTCTAGATGAGCCTTCTTCAAACTTAGATCCAGCTAGCCGCCGTGAATTAGCCGATATTTTGCGCTCACTAGACATCACGATGGTTATGGTCACGCACGATCTGCCTTATGCCTTCGAACTTTGTGAGAGATCAGTAATTCTTTCAGGTGGCGTAATTGTTGCCGATGGCAAGACTTCTGAAATATTAAAAAATGATGAGTTGCTAAAAGCTAATCGCCTTGAATTGCCCGTTGGTTTTTCAATTTAATTCTCCCTTGTGCAATTGCGGCGCTAAGCAAAACTACTAACCCACCAACTGGTTCATTCCAAGTAACTTTTTCGCCTAAGAAAATTATGCCTACGATTACGGCAACTACTGGCGTCACGAAAGTTACCGAAGATGCAATCGCACTTCCGGCAGCTGACATGACTTTAAAATTCCAGATATAGGCAAAGCCACTTCCGAATATTCCGAGACCCAACATGGCAAGCACGGGCCCAAGTTTAAACTCGTATTCGGCAACGCCATTGAATAGATAGAACGGCAATAAGGTGACAGTCCCAGCAACTAATTGAGTCGCAGCCATAACTTCAGGTTCTAGTTTTAGCGGCAAAACATTCTTGCGTGAGTATGGAAATGAAATTCCATAACATGCAACTGCCAATAGCAGCGCTCCGATAGCCCACCATGGATTATTTCCTAAACCATTCCAAGCACCTAAGACAATGAGTACTCCGATAAAACCAAGAACTAATCCAATCACTTGATGTCGAGGTAATTTTTCTTCGCGGAAGGCAATCATGATTGCTAGCAAAGTCATCAAGGGTGTGACCGCATTGATGATTCCAGCCAGAATTGAAGTTACTTCAGTCTCGGCAACTGCGAAAAGAATTCCTGGAATTACGTTTAACAAAAGTGAAACTACCCATAAGTGTCGCCAAGTAGAACGAGCTCGAGGCAGCTTTAAACCCATGACTTTGAGCGCAATTAACAAAGTAATCGAACCTAATAAGCATCGACCAAAGGCCACCCCAAAAGGAGTCAAGAACTCAAGGCCCAATTTAATAAATATGAAGGAACAGCCCCACACAATTCCGAGTGCGATATAAAGAGGTACCCAGGATTTAGTTTTCGCTGAACTCATTGCGAAAGGCTACCGATTGCCGCGTAAATCAAGTGGTAAGTAAAATGAATAATCCAAGGTAGAATTGGGCATTGCTTCAACCGAAGCAAAGTACTTCCCCCACACAAGTGCAAAATTGCACTTTCTTGCGAGTCTTATCTCCACCCTGACCAATATGAGTCAAACCAAGACGCGCTTGTTTACGTCTTGATTGGTGTTGATTTTCTATGGCTCTACAACCACGTACCCCTGCCCCAGGCAAAGCTCGACGAGCGGCTGCCGCAAAATCTGGCAAACCGGCGAACAAAACAACAGCGCAGAAAGAATCTGCATCTCGTCGTTATGCCGATATTGACCCACGTTCGGTATCTAAGAAAGAAGCTCGCAATCTAGAGCGTTCGAAGTTACGCGCCAAGCGTTATGCCGAGTCAAAAGTTTCTAAGCCACGTACTGAAAAGCCAGTTGATGGAAATACCGAAGTTCCGGTATTCGAACGATCACGTTCATCTAAGCCAGCAACAGGTAAGCCACGTTCATCTTCACCACGATCTTCAGCGCCACGCACTGATCGCGCAGCGCGCCCAACAACTGGTCGCCCAGAACGTAAATCTTCTGACCGTCCACGTACTGAAAAGCCAGCATTTAAAAAGACTTTTACTGACAAGCGCGAAAAGCCAGAGACTCGCGCAACTAAGTTTGTGGCAGAGCGCGCAACGCGTCCTGATCGCAATCCAGCACCTGCGCGTCCTACAGACACGGCACGTAAAAACGACACTGTTCCATCAACTCGTCGCGATGCAGCTAAAGCTCGTGCGAATCGCAGCAACGATGGTCGTCCAAATTTTGAGCCACGCAAGCGCGAAAAATATGTTCCAGGTGTTGGTAAGCGCAGCGAAAATACAGCTCGCGATTTAAAGCGTTCTGAAGATCGCACTAATTCTTATAACCGTCCAGAGCGCACTTCAACTGCTTACGGTCGCACTCACTCAGCAACTACCGATTTCGGTGCTGACGATAATTACATCTCAGCAAATTTAGCTGATGCTAATTTGATTGATGCCACACCAAAAACAGCAATCACAATGACTTTCGCTGAACTAGGTATTGCGCCTAAGTTAGTTGAACGTCTTACTGCGCAAGGAATTAATCACCCGTTCCCAATTCAGATTGCAACGCTGCCTGATGCACTAGCAGGTAATGACATCTTGGGTCGCGGACAAACTGGTTCAGGTAAGACTCTTGCTTTCGGTTTAGCAATGCTGACCAATCTAAATGGCCGAGTAGCAAAGCCTCATAAGCCACTTGGCTTGGTGCTCACACCAACTCGCGAATTAGCCCAGCAGATTGACGAAGTTTTAACTCCACTTGCGAAATCAATTGGTCTTGATTCAGTAGTAATCGCGGGCGGAATGCCTTACGGCAAGCAGATCACTGCAATGCGTCAATCATGTCCAATCTTGGTTGCAACTCCTGGTCGCTTAATCGATCTACTTGATAAGGGCGAAGTTCAACTCGATGATCTTCAGATCACCGTACTTGATGAAGCCGATCAAATGGCTGACATGGGCTTCTTGCCAGTTGTTAAAGAGATTCTTGATCAAGCAAAACCTGACGGACAGCGCTTGTTGTTCTCGGCCACACTTGACCGTGGCGTAGATGCGCTTGTTAAGAAGTATTTAAATGATCCAAAGACTCACTCATTGCAGAACGACCGTGCTTCAGTCTCAACAATGAAGCACTACGTACTAACAATGCAGACCACTGATAAAGATGATGTAACTGCGCAGATTGCATCTCGTAGCGGTAAGACCATCTTGTTCGTAAAGACCCAACGTGGTGCTGATCGCTTAGCTGACAAACTTGCTCATGCAGGTGTTCCAGTTGGTGCACTTCACGGTGGAAAGTCACAAGCAGTTCGTACTCGCACATTGGCGCTCTTTAAAGAGACCCCTAACGCAGCTCTAGTTGCAACAGATGTTGCCGCACGTGGAATTCACGTTGATGGCATCTCATTAGTTGTGCACTTCGATGCCCCAACTGATCACAAAGATTACTTACACCGTTCCGGACGTACTGCTCGTGCTGGCGAAGAAGGCAATGTTGTTTTGCTTTCAACTACGAAGAGCCAATCAGGTGTTAAGTCACTAACTTCTCGTGCTGGTGTAACTCCGATATTTGTTCACGTTGAACCAATGTCTAATGAGTTAATTGAAATCACTGGAGCAATTGAACCTTCAGGTATTCCTTATATTGCGCCAGTGATGGAGAACAAGGGACCTAGCCGCGGCAACCGTCGCCCTCGCCCTAACTCAAGCGAACGTCGTCGTCGCCCGCGTTAATTCAATCTGATCTAACCGGTTTAGTAACTCAAGGGTTACTTCACCAGGTATAGGTGTGGTGCAGGCGTAGGAAATCTCAATTCTGATATCAATTCTGGCGATGAATTTTTCGACCACTTTTGTATCGCCACGTACTAATAGTGCGAATTCAAATTCGCCAACTCGTGCAATTAAATCTTCGGCTCTTGCGCTATTTGATAAGACGTCGGCAAATGCCACAATTTCATCAACTGTAGAAGTCATTGGCAGTTCTAACCTGATTGCGCAAAGCTCAATTGCGCTTCGCTGAAATCTAGCTAGCTCGCGTGCCATTTCATCGTAATAAAGTGGTGGCGCTAGCAAATTAGTAAGCGAATCGTGGCGACCATCGTGCGAGAGTGGTTCATACGTTGGTTTTTCCATAAGATTACTCTTCTCAGGTTAAAGCGAAGGAGAATGATGTGAGCGCTGAATCGAACAAGCATCTCAGTCAGGACTCGCGTCGAAAAATCGCGACAGCCCTGCTTACCTTTGAAGGTGCTGTCGTATTAGCCCTAGGTGTCTTTGTTTTATATCTCGATTTAACTCGTGAAGATGTTTCTGTGGCAGGCTCTGTTGAAATTTTGCCGCTAATTGGTGTACTTCTCTTCTCGCTTCTAGGCGGACTTGGCCTACTTGCATCTGCCTACTCATTTAAAAAGAAGCGTCGTTTTGGTCGCGCTCCGGCAGTGCTGGCGAATTTGATCGCCATCGGTGTAGCGAAATATCAATTCGAAGGTGGTCTTTGGTTTGTTGCCCTACCTCTGGTAATTGTTGCGGTGATTACCCTGTATTGCGCTTTAACTATCGTCCCCGAATCTGGAGATAAGTAATTACGAGCATCGCTTAAGGCGAATCTGGCGAAATGTGCCCTAAATCGCTTAACTCAAGCCTCTATTTTGAACTAAGCGACTTTAGCGATGGGGTCTCACCTCGGTAGACTTCATGGGTAGATCGCTACTAACAAGGGGAGTGAGCCAGTGTCGGCTTCCGATTCAAATATCGATTTTGGTGCTAACGATTGGTTAGTCGAGGAAATGCAAGAGCGATACCTCGCAGATCCCACTTCAGTTGATCAAGCTTGGATTGAATACTTCACAAAGAATGGTGTTTCTAGTCAAAGCGCTGTAGCTGCTCCGAAAGCTGGCGTTCCTCCAATTCCTAAAGCGATGCAAGCACAAGTTGCTGCACCGGTTGCGACTCCAGTTGTAGCCCAAGTTGCTCCAGTTCAAACTCAACAAGCGGTAGTAACTGCGCCCGTTGTGACGACTGCTCCGACTCCAGCAGACCCAATTGCTAAACCAGTTCCAGTTTTAGTAACACCTGCGGCTTCATCACTAACTCCGATTCGTGGCGTTAGCGCACGCGTTGTGCAAAGTATGGAAGCGTCATTAAGCGTTCCAACTGCAACTAGCGTTCGAGCAATTCCAGCAAAGTTAATGATCGACAACCGCATCGTGATTAACAATCACTTGAAGCGCACACGTGGTGGAAAAGTTTCCTTCACGCACTTAATTGGTTACGCCATGATCAAAGCAATGCGCGCCATGCCTGAGATGAATGTTTTCTACGGTGAAATCGAAGGCAAGCCAGCAATCGGTCACCCAGAACATATAAATATTGGTATCGCAATCGATTTGGCCAAGCCCGATGGTTCACGACAACTTTTAGTGCCATCGATTAAAGGTTGTGAAGATTTAGATTTTGCGCAATTTGTTGCCGCCTATGAAGATGTAATTCGTAAAGCTCGCGGTGGCACGCTGACCGTTGAAGATTACGCTGGCACTACCGCTTCCCTTACGAACCCCGGAACTATCGGCACCGTTCACTCCGTGCCACGCTTGGTTCAAGGACAAGGTTTGATTATTGGCGTTGGCGCGATGGTTTATCCAGCTGAATTCCAGGGCGCATCTGATGAAACCTTAGCCCGCTTGGCTGTAAGCAAGGTGATTACGCTAACTAGCACTTACGATCACCGCGTTATTCAAGGTGCGCAGTCGGGTGATTTCTTACGTCGTATTCATGAATTACTTCTTGGCGAAGAACACTTCTATGAGGAAATTTTCGCTGCTCTTCGTATTCCATACATACCGATTCGCTGGGCAGTAGATCTTGATTTCACTCGTGATGATCACATTTCAAAGACAGCTCGTGTTCAGCAATTAATTCAGGCATACCGTACTAACGGTCACTTGATGGCTGATACTGATCCGCTGGAATACAAACAACGTTCTCACCCAGATCTAGATGTTGAAACTCATGGTTTATCTCTTTGGGATCTTGACCGCGAATTTGCAACAGGTGGTTTTGGTGGCAAGGCATTTATGCCGTTCCGAAATATCCTCGGGATTCTCCGTGACTCATACTGCCGCTCAATTGGCATTGAGTACATGTATATCGAGAATCCAGCTGAGCGCAAATGGATTCAAGAACATCTTGAAGTGGGTACTCCAAAAGTTGCCCGCGAAGAACAACTTCGTATTTTGTATAAGTTAAATAGTGCCGAAGCTTTTGAATCTTTCTTGCAAACTAAGTTCGTCGGACAGAAGCGTTTTTCACTCGAAGGTGGCGAATCAGTTATTCCGCTTCTCGATGCGGTCATCTCATCTGCAGCCGAAGCTAAGCTTGATGAAGTATGTATCGGAATGCCGCACCGTGGTCGCCTAAATGTTTTGGCGAACATTGCCGGTAAATCTCATGGTCAGATTTTCCAAGAGTTCGAAGGTCACTACCAAGAGAATCAAGTTCAAGGTTCGGGCGATGTTAAGTACCACCTAGGTACCGAGGGAATCTTCACTGCTCCATCTGGCGCAACTACCAAGATCTATTTGGCCGCTAACCCATCGCATCTAGAGGCTGTAAACCCAGTACTTGAAGGCATTGTGCGAGCAAAGCAAGACAAGCTTAATATCAAGAATATCTTCTCAGTTTTGCCAATTTTGATGCACGGAGATGCGGCATTCGCCGGCCAAGGCGTAGTTGCCGAAACTCTGCAGATGTCACAACTACGTGGCTATCGCACTGGCGGCACTATTCACATTGTGGTTAATAACCAAGTTGGTTTTACAACTTCACCACATGGTTCACGTTCATCAACTTATTCGACTGATTTTGCCAAAATTATTCAGGCGCCGGTTTTCCATGTAAATGGCGATGATCCTGAAGCCTGTGTAAGAGTTGCTCACTTGGCTTTTGAATATCGTCAAGCATTTAATAAAGATGTTGTTATTGACATGGTTTGTTATCGTCGTCGAGGTCACAATGAAGGCGATGAGCCAAGTTTCACTCAGCCACTTATGTACAAATTAATCGATGCCAAGCGCACTACTCGTACTTTGTACACTGAGAGTCTTATTGGCCGTGGCGACATCACACAACTTGAAGCCGAAGCGGTTGCCAAGGACTTCCAAGATCAACTCGAAGCAGTGTTTGCATCAGTTCATAATCATGAAGCTGAACAACCAGCTCACCGCAAGATTCCACAAGTCCCTGAGCCAACTACGGTCAATACTTCGATCACCGAAGATGTAGCTCGAAAGATTGCCGCGACTCAAGTTGCAGTCCCTGAAGGATTTACGGTTCACCCTAAGTTATTGCCACAGTTAACCAAGCGCGTTGAGATGCTAAATGATGCAACTATCGATTGGTCAATGGGCGAAACTCTTGCCTTCGGTTCACTTTTACTTGAAGGCCGTCCAATTCGTTTAGCTGGTCAAGATTCTCGCCGCGGAACGTTCTCGAATCGTCACGCAGTCATTATCGATAAGGAAAATGCCAGCGAGTGGACCCCTCTTCGTGGCCTTATTCAAGATGAGAATCAATTCTTTGTAATCGACTCGTTGCTCTCTGAATACGCTGCAATGGGCTTTGAATATGGCTATTCGGTAGTCCGCGAAGAAGCGCTAGTAATGTGGGAAGGCCAATTTGGTGACTTCAGCAATGGCGCACAAACTATTGTCGATGAATTCATTTCATCTGCACTGCAAAAGTGGGGCGAACGTTCCTCTGTAGTGCTTCTTCTGCCACACGGATATGAAGGTCAAGGACCAGATCACTCATCAGGTCGCATTGAAAGATATTTAGCTCTATGTGCTGAAAACAATATGACTGTTGCGCAACCTTCAACACCTGCTTCTTACTTCCACTTATTGCGTTGGCATGCAGCCAATCCCGCACGTCGCCCGATGGTGGTCTTCACACCAAAGTCGATGTTGCGTCTTAAGGCTGCAGCTTCATCGCTAAGTGATTTCACTTCTGGAACATTCCGCCCGGTTATTAGTGATGACAAAGTTACCAACGCTTCTCGTTTAATTTTCTGTTCTGGCAAGATCTATCACGATCTAATTGCTGAACGCGAAAAGAGCGGCGAGAATTCAACTGCAATTGTTCGTGTTGAACAGTTGTATCCATTGCCGGCAGCCGAGATGGCAGCCGAAGCAGCTAAACATCCAAATGCATCTCTTCTTTGGGTTCAAGATGAACCTGCTAATCAAGGTGCGTGGTCACATATTGCACTTGGTACTTCTGAACACTTCGGTGGTACTGGCTTTGGTGGTCGCACACTTCGTCGAGTTTCTCGATTGGCCAGCGCGTCACCTGCTACAGGTAATCATCATTGGCACGAAGAAGAAGCTAAAGCTTTAATGACTGAGGCTTTTACTCGCTAATTACTTACGACCGCGTTTGCTTTTTGCTTTCTTAAATCGAAAGAGCACAATTGCGCGTAATTCTGATGCCGAAATCCAGCCCCATTCGCGCGAATCAGTGCTTGCTGCGTTATCTCCTTCAACCCAAACTTTTCCTTCGTTTTCGCCACTTCCGATTTCGATCAGCCTCTTAATTACATATACTCCAGGCCGATCAGCGCGCTCAATTACATAGACTTTAAGCGCTCTCAGCTCGGGAATCGCAGGTTCGGTAGCCCAGGAAACCACGAGCCAATCGCCCTCAACCAGCGTTGGCGACATGGAATTTCCAGCAACGGCTACCGTGCGCCAAGCGGACGAGCCAAATTTCCCCATAGGCGGTAGTGTCACACTTAGGAAAGAAAAAACCAAACGTTTATTGCTCGAAAGGGAACTAAAGATGATTTCATTTCTAAAGCCAAGCACTACTGTTTACGCACACTGCGATCTACCTTGCGGCGTTTACGACCCAGCTCAAGCCAAGATCGAAGCACTCTCAGTTAAAGCTTGCATGGAAAAGTATGCTGCAAACACAGATGCAGATTTCCGCTCTCGCTCAGTTGCAATTAAAGAAGAGCGCTCGCATCAAGTTAAGGAGCACCTTTGGGTTCTCTGGACCGATTATTTCAAGCCAAATCACTTTGAGGCATACCCACAACTTCACACCCTATTCAACGATGCAACTAAGTTAGCTGGAGCTGCCGGCACTAAAGGTACTCAAGATGTTGCAGTTGCCGATAAATTAATTGCCAAGATCGATGAGATTGCCGCGATTTTCTGGGAAACCAAGAAGTAAATTAATTAATTCGTGGCGCGCTAGTTAGCGTTTGAGCCGCAGTTCGAGCGAGGAAAGAAACTCGCTCGACTGCGGTTCTTTTCATTTGGCCATGCGCGATATGTCGTTCGCCATCATAAATATCGCATTCAAAAGTTAATTCTTTTCCAGTTACTTCGATGCATCTGGCCATGCCTCTAATTTCAGTTCCGATTGAAACTCCAGCTAGCACTTCAAAAGAACTACCACTCAATATGGTGGTTTCGCTTCCTTCAAAGTATTCTGCAATCGCAGTAATGCAAGCACTTTCCATAACGTTTAGTAAGTGAGATCCGGCGGCAATCGGTAGCTCCCCGATTCCGAGCGCAACTGCAGTATCGCCAGGGCGAATTACCATGGTTGCCAAACCTATAGCCCCTAAGTACTCGCTCTCAATATTCACGACTACTGCTCTTCGTCATTTCGATATTCCGTGCGGCCTTCAACACGAATCTCACGATGTTCGATATTTCCAAATTCATCAATTTCAATAGTTACTTCGTGCATTGAGAATTCGGTAATCACTTCATTCTTGAAACCGGCAAAGTTAGCTTGGTTAAACATGGCGTTCAGCGCCTCATGTAGATCGCTTGGGGCTTCTTCATTACAACTACGGCGGAGTGCATCACGGGTTAAATCGCGCATCGCGCGCTCATGTACTAATTCCATGGAACAAGGTACGCATCCAGATAGATGAGAATTAATGTTAGCCAAAGTTAACTGTGGCATATTCTCAAAATCTAATTGAATCTCAACTTGAGAAACATCGGCATCAACTAAAATCACAAAGGAAGTCAGAACTTCAAAACACTCTAGTTCGTATCTTGAATTACTCATTGTCGCCTCCTTTGCCATAACCAAGCTCGGCCGCATAACCAGCTAATTTCTCACGCAACTGCTTACGTCCACGATGTAAGCGAGACATGATGGTGCCAGCAGGAGCGCCCACAATTTCTGCAATCTCTTTGTACGAGAAACCTTCAACATCGGCTAAATAAACTGCGATTCGAAATTCTTCTGGAATTTCTTGTAGCGCACGTTTAATGTCGCTATCCGGCAAATTCTCAAGAGCTTCGACTTCAGCAGATTTACCTTGGTCGCTGGTATGCGAAGCTGCGGCTGCTAGTTGCCAATCCTCTACTTCGGTATTTGAAAGCTGCGGGCGACGTTGATCTTTGCGGTAACTATTAATAAAAGTGGTGGTTAGTACTCGATAAAGCCAAGCTTTTAAATTTGTACCTGGTTCAAATTGGTGGAAAGAAGCAAATGCTTTTAAGTAGGTATCTTGAACTAAATCTTTTGCATCATCAGGATTTTTTGTGTAGCGCATTGCAGCCGCATATAGCTGATTTGTGAAGGCAAGGGCGTCTCGCTCGAAGCGCATTGCGCGTTCGGCTGGGCTCTCCTTAACCAACTCAGTAGATGTCATCGCCGTAAGGCTATCTCGCAACCGCGGGTTTTCGCATTTTTTACGGCGCTATCGAACTGGGAATTAGAAAAGAGTTTCGGGCTCTCCTAGTTCGATTTCCATAATTAAATCTGGATTATTTATCGCCACCGTATTAACTGCGCTAGATACTGGCACTGGGACTAACCCAGCCGCAGGGTTTTCATGGTGCATTAAGCCTTGTAATACAGCAACATCGTGCAGCTTCGGATCTAGCCATTCGGCCCAACGATCTTTCGACATCATCACTGGCATCCGGCTATGGATTGTGGCCAACTCGCCCACCGCTTCACGAGTGATAATCGATGCGCTCTCGATAATTTCACCTGTAGGCGATCTCCAACTACTCCATAATCCGGCGACAGAAAGTGATTGCTGATCTACGCCCGAGATGTAGAAAGCCTGTTTAGGTTTATAGCGTCCAAGTGCAGTTGCCCATTCGTAATACCCTTGAACTGGAATTAGACATCTGGTGGTGCGGAATGCGGCTCGAAAAGTTGGTTTTTCGTGAATAGATTCAGAGCGCGCATTAATGGCATGGGATTGTGATGTCCGTGCCTCAGAAATTGTCTTATGCCAATTTCCAATTAGCCCCCATGATGCAACCGCCAATTCGCGTTGGCCGCCATTTTCGCGCACGATGTAGATCGGATTTGTCGGTGCAATATTCCAACTAGCTGGCAATGAATAAGCCGGAACCGCACCGTGGGCAGAAAATTGCTCTACCAACTCCTGCATTTGATGGGTCTGAACAAAGCGGCCGCACATATGCAGAACGCTAGCGCAATCATGAACCCAGTAGAGTTCGCATATGAGTTCAGCGCATAATTCTGGAAATTGGCCCGCCATTTTTCGTGGCCCCCAGCCAATTAGCGCTACCGTCACAATCCCCGGCTCTAAATCGGTAACTAATCGCGCCCTAATTTTGGCTGCGCAAGCAATTACCCCATCGCTAATCAGACGACCACTAATTTCGCGCGATAGCGAACTTATGGTTGCGGGACTGCGCGATTTAGGAATTTCAGTCGTAGATACAACAGTCGACGGTGAGTTGGCTTGGCAGATTAATCTTGCGCAAATGCGTGGGCCAGTAAAAATCGATGTTGGTAATGCTGGCACCGTAATGCGCTTTTTACCGCCTCTTTCAGCGTTGGCAACAGGTTCGGTGGCTTTCGATGGTGACCCGCGATCACACGAGCGACCTCTTGGCCCAGTAATTAAGGCGCTCGAAGACTTAGGTATTTCAATCGAACATGAAGGTCGTTACAGCTTGCCGCTAACTTTAATGGGCACTGGCGAAATTCCAGGTGGCGCACTTGAAATAGATGCGAGTGCTTCTAGCCAATTCTTATCAGCACTTTTATTAATCGGTCCAAGTATGACTAATGGCATCACCGTTAAACATGTAGGTGGCGCACTTCCATCAATGCCGCACATCGAAATGACTGTAGATATGTTGCGCTTCTTCGGTGCAACTGTTGAAGTTGATACGAAAAATAATATATGGAGAGTGGAACCCGGAAAGTTAACTGGCCAAGATTTTGTAATCGAACCTGATTTATCTAACGCTGCTCCGTTCTTATCTATTGCCATGATTTGCGGTGGCGATGTAACAATTTCAGATTGGCCAAAGCAAACTACCCAACCTGGCGATCAACTGCGCAATATCTTCACGCAGATGGGCGCAAAAGTTGAGTTTGTCTCTGGTGGCTTGAAATTAACTGGTAACGGAACTATTCACGGTATTGATATAGATTTACATGAAGTTGGCGAATTAACGCCTGCGATCGCGGCGCTATGCGCGCTCGCTGATTCACCATCGCATCTGCGCGGAATTGGGCATTTGCGCTTACATGAAACAGATCGTTTAGCGGCCTTAACAAAAGAAATTAATGCACTCGGTGGCAACGTATCTGAAGAAGAGACTGCCCTGCACATAACTCCTGCTCCACTTCATGCGGGTGTTTTCCATACTTATGATGATCATCGATTGGCTACCGCCGGCGCTGCCATTGGCTTAGTTGTGCCCGGTATTGAAGTCGAAAACATTGCGACTACCCGCAAGACTTTGCCTGATTTTCCTGGTCTCTGGAGTTCACTAACTGCATGAGTAAGCGCGAATACGACGAGTCTGATGCACGAGTGCGTCCAGCACCCAGTACCCGCCGCCGTACTAAAGATCGCCCTGCTCACACTGACGCCATCTTCGCACTGGTAACTGCAGTAGACCGTGGTCGAACTACCTGCATTACAGATGAAGGTGTAATTGTCACTGCGATGAAAGCTCGAGAACTCGGACCAAAATCAGTTGTAGTCGGTGATCGAGTTGGCTTAGTTGGCGATGTAAGTGGAAAAACCGATTCTTTAGCGCGCATCGTGTTAATTACCGAACGTCGTAACTCACTGAGCCGCACAGTTGATGATGCGGCAAAAGTTGAGCGCACTATTGTTGCCAATATCGATCAATTAGTAATTGTGGTTGCCGCAACTAACCCGCCACCAAGACGTGGCTTGATCGATCGTTTCTTAGTTAGCGCATTCAACGAAGGCATTGCTCCGATAATTCTGGTAACTAAAACCGACTTAGGTCAAATTCCAGAATTTATGGAGGAGTACAAAACACTTGGGGTGCAGATTTTCACAACCGCCATTAAAAGTGAAAGCAAGGAATCCGATTTAAAGAAATTGCATGAGATGTTAACTGGCAAGATTTCAGTTCTAGTCGGCCATTCTGGTGTTGGTAAATCAACTTTGATTAATGCAATTGTTCCTGAAGCTGATCGTGCGACTGGTGTTATAAATGATGTATCTGGTCGCGGCCGCCACACTTCATCTAGCGCTGTAGCGCTCCCCCTATTTTCACCAGCTCATGTGGGTGCGATTGGTTGGGTAATAGATACCCCTGGAATTCGAGCATTTGGTCTTTCACATATTGATCCCAATCGCATTGTTGCGGCATTTGAAGATTTAAGTCCGATCGCTGCAACTTGTATGACAAATTGCGCTCACCATGGGGCTGGTTGCCAGTTAGATATCTGGGCTGCACCAAATGGCGCTGTCGATGAAATGCGTGCGGCACGAGTTGCTAGTTTGCGATCCCTCTTAGATGCCCCGAAGGCCGAGCTCGAGCAATAGAATTAGGCTCATTATGAGCGCTAAATACTCGCTGGAATCAGATTTACAGCTCGCCCTCGAACTGGCGGCAATCGCCGATGAAATAACGATGGTGCGATATTTGGCGCAAGATTTACTAATCACAACCAAGCCCGATAACACTCCAGTAACTGATGCTGATCAAGCGACTGAAAAAGCGCTGCGTCAACATTTAGCAACTATGCGACCAACCGATGGTTTGGTCGGTGAAGAATTTGGTAATGAGAATAAAGCTGCCGAGCGTTACTGGGTAATTGATCCAATTGATGGCACCAAAAACTTTATGCGCGGGGTTCCAACTTGGGCGACGTTAATTGGTTTAGTTGAACGCCAGAGCGATGGCAGCGAGAAAGTAATTGTGGGCGCAGTTAGCGCTCCTGCCTTGAATCGTTGTTGGTATGCCAGTAACGGCAGTGGCGCATTTACTGTTTTAAATGGTGGCAAGCCGCGCAAAATCTCGGTATCTAAAGTTTCCGAGATTTCTAGCGCCTCAATTGCGTATTCAGATTTTCTAGGCTGGAACGAACGCCTAACTAAATTTCAGAAACTGATTGCCGACTGCAGCCGTTCCCGGGGCTATGGAGATTTTTGGTCGCATATGTTGGTCGCCGAGGGCGCCGTTGATATTGCAACTGAGCCATCACTGGCTCTTTGGGATATGGCAGCTCTCGATGTAATCGTGCGCGAAGCAGGCGGCACCTTCTCAAATCTAATTGGTGAAGCTGGCCCATTCGGTGGCAGTGGAATTTCAACAAACACCTTGCTTCACCCAACTGTTATGGCGGCCCTGAATTGATTTATACTTTCAAAATAAGTGGCATGACCTGCTCTTCTTGCGTAAATAGTATTGAAGGCGCTTTAAATTCAATTCCCGGTGTTAAAGCCACTGTTAACTTTGCAACTGAATCGGTTCATGTAAGTGCCGATGAAGACGTCACTACTAAATCTCTAATCGCCGCAATCAAAAGTGCTGGATACGCTGCAACTTTGGTTTCTGACCCATCGCAATTAGCCCTCCATAGCAAGCGTTCTGGGCTGGCTTTAGCGTTATCAATCCTCTTCGCAGTTCCAGCCATCGCAATTTCAATGGTTATGAGCTGGCATCACTCGATCGATATGTTCGTGCATGACCAGCTAGATACCTTCGGTTTGCCGCATCCGCTTTATTCACCAACAGCTTGGGTGGCAATTGCATTAACGGCGCCAGTTATTCTCATCGTGGCATTTCCAATTCACCGCGCTGCCTTTAATAACTTCTTAATCTTCATCAATCCAAAGCGCGACGGTGCGCTAACTATGGATAACTTGGTTTCGTTAGGTTCGCTTACCGCTTTTGGTTGGTCGATCTACGCCAACTCAACTGGCACTGGCGATGTCTATACCGAAGTTGCTGCAGGTGTACTGCTTTTTGTAATTCTCGGGCGTTACTTAGAAGCGCGCGCTAAATCTGTGGCCGGAAGTGCATTGCAATCGCTGCTCGAACTTGGCAGTAAAGAAGTTGTAGTTTTACGTTCTGGGCAAGAAGTTATAATTCCGATTACTAATCTGCAAGTAGGCGATGAATTTGTCGTGAAACCAGGTGAGCGAATTGCCACCGATGGCGTAGTTATCTCAGGTACTAGCGCAGTTGATAACTCAATGATTACTGGTGAATCTTTACCGATTGAAGTTAATCCTGGTTCGAAAGTAATCGGGGCAACTCTTAACCACAATGGTCGGATTGTTGTGAAAGCAACTCGCGTTGGCGACGATACTGAATTAGCACGAATCACCGCGATGGTTCTTTCTGCTCAAGGTGGCCGCTCACCGATTCAAACCCGGGTTAATAAGATTAGTTCCATTTTTGTTCCTGTTGTAACACTGCTCTCTGTTGCTACTGGTTTAGCTTGGTATCTATACGATTCCCAACTAACCCATGCAATTGCAACTGGTATTGCAGTTCTGGTGATTGCTTGCCCGTGTGCTCTTGGCTTAGCAACACCAGTAGCGCTAATGGTTGCTTCAGGTCGTGGCGCCCAGCGCGGAATAGTCGTTTCGGCCCCCAGCGCGCTCGAAGCTGCACGCGGCATTGATCGAGTTCTGCTCGATAAAACTGGCACTTTAACTACAGGCAAGATGAAAGTCAGCGCTGCCACAGTTTCGCTAGGTGCAGCTGCACAGTTAGCCCAGATTTATCCCGAGTTAATCAAAGAAGCGACCATTTTATCCTCGGCTTTATCAATTGAAAGTCAGAACACTCACCCAGTTGGACTTGCAATTGCTGATTACGTTTCGGCTCAAGGCATTAAAGCCACAACTGTTTCTGATTACTCAGTCTCGCCCGGAAACGGTGCGGCAGGTCGTGTAAATCTAGGAATGCATTCGCCTGTGGTTTTAATTGGTTCTCCTGCCGCAGTTGCGCATAGCACCGTTGAATTCCACCCTGAAATCAAAGCCGCTATTAATGCAGCTCAATCTGAATCTCTTACTATTTCGGTTTTAGCCTGGGATAGCGTCGCACTTGCCGTGTTTTCGGTAGGCGATGAAATCAAATCTGATGCTGCCCAAACTATTTCAAAATTTAAAGAGCTGGGAATTTCACCTTGGCTAGTGACAGGTGATTCACCTGGAGTTGCACATTCAGTTGCTCTTAAAGTTGGCATTGATATCAGCCAGGTGACTGCGGCTGCTACCCCGGAAACCAAATTAGCGGCTATTAATAATTTACAAGACAAAGGCCATAAAGTTTTAATGATTGGTGATGGAATTAATGATGCAGCCGCTCTTGCTGCAGCTGACTTAAGTATGGCTATGGGCACTGGTACAGATACGGCAATTGCTGCCGCAGATATAACTTTGATGCGAACAGATTTAACTGCCGCAATTGATGCGCTGCAGTTATCTGAGCGCACTATCAAGATTATTAAAGGCAACCTAACTTGGGCATTTGCCTATAACGTTGTTGGTATCCCGATTGCAGCTGCTGGCTTTCTCAACCCAATGTATGGCGCCGCAGCCATGGCCCTTAGCTCGGTATTCGTAGTTACTAATTCGCTTCGAATCAGATAGCCCCAGCTATTAGCTAGAAATAGAAAAATGCCTTCATAGATGGGTATCTATAAAGGCATTTCACGTTAGTAGCGGGGGCAGGATTTGAACCTACGACCTCTGGGTTATGAGCCCAGCGAGCTACCGAGCTGCTCCACCCCGCGTCGGTTGCCCTAATCGTAAGCGTTACAGCGGTAATAACCAAATTGGCTATTTAATACTTACTTTCCTTGCGCGGCCTCAGCAGCATCAAGTGCAGTTTGTAATTTATCTAGTGCACGACCAGCAGCAGCGAAATCACCTTTCGCATTAGCGGCTTGGTAATCCTTCATTGCTTGCGCAGCTGCGCTTAGTGCCTTTGAAAGCGCAGTTGGATTCTTAGCCGTCGTAGAAGTTGAAGTAGATGGAGTCGATGCTGAAGTAGTTCCGGAGTTTCCACCGAATACTTGATCAAGTGCGCCCTTAACAGTGTCGTCATATCCGATTTGATCACCGAAGGAAACTAGAACTTTCTGTAATAATGGATATGCAGCATTGTTACTTGTTGCACGCACATAAACCGGTTGCACATACAACAATCCATTTCCGACTGGAAGCGTTAGCAAGTTTCCAAGTACTACATTCGAACCACCTTGACGAAGCAACGAAAGTGAATTCGCAACTTCGGGCTTAGCTTCGAAGTTTGATGCTACTTGTGAAGGTCCGGCGATATTTGTACTACGTGGTAATTGCAGCACAGTTATCTTGCCGTAGTCAGGACCAGCTTCAGAGTTGACCGCAGCGAAGGCCGAAAGGTTTTCACGTCCACCACGAGGTACGAACGGAGTAGTCAATGAGAAAGTTGACTTAGTTGAACCAGGCATCTGTAGCGTCATGTAATAAGGCGGTTGGTTGCCTGCGTTAGCACCAAAAGTTGATGGGTCACGAGGTACGCGCCAGAAATCTTGGCCACCATAGAAAGCATCGGCAGTCTTTACGTGATACGCACTAAGAATGTCGCGCTGAATACGGAACATATCTTCTGGATAGCGAACGTGATCTAGCAACTGTGCCGACATCGCGCTCTTTGGCTTAACTGTATTTGGATAAGCCTTGCTCCAGGTCTTTAGTACTGGATCTTTTTCATCCCAGGCATAAAGCGAGACGGTGCCATCGTAGGCATCAACTGTGGCTTTTACCGAGTTACGAATGTAGTTAACCGTGGTATCCGCTTGCGCTGTGATCGAATTGGAATTCGAAGTTAGCGCATCTGTTGTTGAGCCAGATAGCGAAGTTTTGCGAGCATATGGGTAGCCAGCACTTGTTGTATAGCCATCAATAATCCAAATCACTTTGCCGTCGACAACAGCAGGATACGGATCGCCATCAAGTGTTAGCCACGGTGCTGCTTTAGCAACACGTTCGCGAGGGTTACGTTCGTAAAGAATCTTTGAGTCTTTATTGATCAAGCTAGAAAGTAAGATCTTCTGTTCTTGATACTTAATTGCGAAAACTAATTTATTGAAGAATGAGCCAACTGGAACACCACCAGCACCGGCGTAGGTGTAATTCTTCTGTCCATTTGCAGCAGTGTCATCTGGATAGTCGAACTCAACTGGTGAATCTGTCTTGACGCCACCGATAATTGAATAGTCCGGAACATTCTCGCCAAAATAAACACGAGGCTCAAATTCGCCTAGGCCTTTAGTTGGTGGCAAATCGCCAACCGCAAAGTTTGGTTTTCCATCTAGATCAACGGTATTGCCATATGCGGCAACAAAACCAAAACCGTGGGTGTAAACCAGGTGGTCATTAATCCAGTTACGGCTTGGATTGCCTTCGATATTTAATTCACGAACTGCAACTACTGCATCGCGTTGTACACCGTTAACGGTGTAGCGATCGATATCAAGTGACTCTGGGAAAGTGTAGTAAGGCTTGATCTGCTGTAGTTGGCGGAAAGTTGCGGAAATAACATTTGGATCCATTAAACGGATATTTGCAATTGTTGCCGCATCATTTGCCAACTGACCTGAAGTTGTCTTTAAGGTCGCTGCGTAATCCTTCATTTCAACTTTATCTAAATCGTAAGCCGCACGAGTGGCATCGATATTACGCTGAATATAAGGAGCTTCTTTAGATGATTCAGAAGGCTTTACTTGGAAAGTTTGAATTGCAGCTGGATAAACACCTGCGATTAATACTGCTGAAATTACCAATAGCACTGTGCCAGATGCTGGTAAGAACCAGGACTTGCGGAAGATATTGGCAAAGAAAAGAAGTGAGCAGATGACTGCAATACCAGCCAAAATCGCTTTTGCCGGAAGCAGCGCATTAACATCTGAGTAAGTAAGACCAGTAATTAACTTGCTCTCTTTAAGAGATAGCGCATAACGATCTAACCAATAGGCAACAGCTTTAAGTAATACGAATAATCCAAGCAAGACAGAAAGCTGGGCGCGAGCAAATGGCGTAGAGCGATCTTGGCGCATTTGTGGACGAAGGCCACCATATAAATAATGAACTGCACCTGATGCTAATAGGGCCAAAATTAACGCTGAGAATGCCCAAGAGATTAGTGATTGCCAGAATGGTAAACGGAAAGCAAAGAAGGAAATATCTATATTAAATTGCGCATCTTTCACGCCAAAATCTGTGGAGTTCTTAAATAACAACCAAGTGCGCCAGAGCGAAGTACCAGCGGTGCCAGCGAAATAAAAGACAGCTGCACCAATTCCTAAAAATGCAATCTTGCGAAGTGGTTCGATTTGTGATCGATAGCGTTCTAAGTTGTCATTCTCGACCACCATTGATGCATAAACGGGGCGACGCTTGAAAGCTAAATAAACATTGAGTAGAACAAATAGAGAGGTAACTAAACCAAAACCAAAGAAGAGATAGACCTTAGTAAAAAGCGTGGTTGACCAAACACTTGTGTAATCAACTGATTTGTACCAAAGCCAATCGGCATAAAAACCGCTTAATGAAATAAGCGCGATTGCTGCCGCAACCAAGATTCCGACTGTGATTGAAAGAGGACTTACTCGTCGGCCACCTGTGCCTCGACCAAAGCTCTTTGCAAAATCAAATTGCGGATTCGAACTCATCTATTTCTCCATTTTCATAAAAACCGACCCCGTTGGGTTACCCCAATTTTGCGCTATTTGCGGGTCGAACGCTAATTAGAACAGCCGCTTAGCTGCGGCAATCGTGCAAGCGCCTGAGCAGGCTCTTTTAGCAGAGTCACAGCCTGCGCCAAGGTCGAAACTGCCACAATCTGAAGCCCACTCGGAATGTTGGCAATATCAATGCAGTTATCAATCGGGGCTATGAAAAGTGTTGCTCCAGCGCGCTTGGCCCCAATTAATTTATCTTCGATTCCACCGATTGGGCCAACTTCACCTTTTTTATTTATTGTGCCAGTTCCGGCAATTAGGCGTCCGTTAACTAACTGCGCTTTATTCAACTTCTCGACAATTCCAAGAGCAAAAATTAAGCCACCGCTTGGCCCACCAGTATTTGGTAAATCAAATTTAATCAATTTATTGTTTAGCTCGCCAGATTGTAGATACGGAGCTAACTCTGGTTCGTTCTGGCTTAAATAATCAAAAGCAGCAGTTACTGCACTGTCCTGCGATGAATCCATTTCGGCAAAACTCTCTTTATTGATCTCTTCAATGTCTGCATCTGGGTCATATACAACTGACTCCGGGACTACTACCCCATCTGCTTGAATCCAACGTACTAAAATCTCTAGCCCGAAAACTTTAGAATCTGGAGTTGTGATTGAAACCGTTGTTAGCATTAATTTTCCAGTTGGTGCGGGAACTAAATCTGCAAAGCGACTGGGTACTTTCACTACGGGACCCAAGACATCGGTAGCTGGACCCGGAAACAAAATTGCAAATGGCAGTGGCAGGAAAAGCGAGATCGCAATTAGCAGAAAAAGAAAATACTTAACTAACCGCGGCAGAGGAGAAAATCTCATGAGATTGTCTCAGTCGGTTGGGTCGAGCGGTTTTTCTCTAGCTTCCAGATCTCGAGTTTGCTGATCACGGAAAGAGTCTTGAAACTTTTGAAAAGAGGTTACAGAGCGAGTGGTCTCTTGTTCAAATTTGCCCTGAAACTTGCTAACCCAAAGAACATAGCCAAGAGCGCCGATTAAGCCGGCAAGGGGAATGAGCCACCAAATTAAGGCGGTAAAAGCTGAGGACATAGCCTTAGCCTAGAGGTTTCGGGAAGAAAGTGCCCAATTGGTTTGTTTAACTAGTATTACTCCAGTCAAAGTTGAAATTTTTCATCCTTTTAGAAAGGCAGCCATGACATCTTTTGGTTTCGGACCCAGCGATAACTCAGACGATGCCGAAAAATCAGCCGAACTTGCTGCTGCCCTTGAAGCGATGCAGGCCCAGATGAAGGAACAGTTCGAACAACTTGGCCTTAACCCAGCAGGTTTTATTAATCCGCTACTTTCAAATTCTGCCAAACCTGAACCGCTTCCAAAAGCAATTGTCCGTGATCTGGCAAAGAAATTTACCCAAGCACATGGGTCACAACCAGTTGGTGCAAATGATGTTGCTGAGATAAAAACCGCACTTGATCTCGCCCAACTTTGGCTAGATGATAAAACTGATTTCGCTTTGAATTCTACCGAAAGTCGAATTGCACTAAGTCGCACCGATTGGGTTGATACCACTTTGGCAGGTTGGCAAGAAACCGTCGAACCACTTGCTGCTGGGTTAGCTGACGCACTTACCGGTTTACTATCGCAAGCAAGTGAGGCAGCAGACCAAGCGTTTAATTCTGATGGCTCACTTAATGAAGAGTTTCTCGCTGAAGCCGGCGTTGATCCAGATATGTTTAAAGGTCCAAATGGTGAAAATATGTTAAGTGGACTTGGAAATGCGCACTCATCAATGGAGCTGATTGGTGGCATGTTAAAAGGCTTTATAGGCTCACTTATAGCTACGCAATTGGGCCAAGCGATTGGTCAACTCTCTGCCGGTGTAACCGGAACTCACGATGTTGGATTGCCGCTAATAACCCCTGCGCACCCAGCACTGATTCCGCAAAATATTAATGCGTGGGCGCAAGATCTCGACGTACCGATTGCCGAAGTTCGCTTATTCCATGCGCTTCGCGAAGCTGCAATTGCCCGATTGTTCGATAATAATCCTTGGTTAGTTTCATATCTGCGCCAAGCAATTACTGATTATGGCCGCGGTATAACTATTGATATCGATGCGATTCAAGAGCAAGCAAGTTCTGCTTTATCTTCAACTGATATCGATGTTAATAATCCAGAGTCATTTGCTAATGCAATCAACCAAGGTTTATTTACTCCCGAAGAATCTGATGCACAGAAGGCGGCGCTAACTAAACTCGAAGTCGCACTCGCTTTAATTGATGGCTGGGTTGATGAAGTTGTTACGACCGCAGCAGGTGAAAGATTGCCTAACTTAGAAAAGCTGCGCGAGACTTTGCGCCGACGTCGCGCAACAAATGCACCAACTCAACAACTATTTTCTTCACTTCTCGGACTAGAGGTATCCCCTCGCTTAGCCCGCGAAGCAAGCACTTTCTGGCGTTCAATTACCGAGCTCAGCGATATCTCAACTCGTGACAAGATTTGGTCAGGCATCTTGCCAACACAAGAAGAGTTACTTAATCCACAGCTCTATTTAGTTAGCGTTGAAGTTCCTGATGATCTAAGTGGCTTACTTTAAGTACTGGTTACTCACAGCTATTGAAAATTTAGGGAAATAAAAAGCGAAGTCCCCGGTCGCTGTTAAATATCTGCCTTCCCCTTGCAGATATAAAACTGTTATCCGAGGACTTCGTAAGCGCGAACTTAACGAAGTTTTGCAGATGAATCAACCGACTCTCAGATTGACAAAGTGATTCTTTTCCTTGTAATGAACTACTTTCGCGCTACCTTTTGCCCATGAATAACTCTGAAAACGCAGAATTGTTTTCAGAGATTAATTCGCAAATCACTAAACCTTTGGTTGATACTTCTTTGGAAATCGCACCAACATTGCCCGGGGTTGACCAAGGTGAAATCGTTGTCATTCGTTCCAAGCGACGGAAGAAAAATATTTCGGCATACCGCCAAGGTGGACAGATAGTAGTTTCGATTCCAGCCCGAATGAGCAAAGCTGACGAGCGATCGATCGTTCCTGAAATGGTCGAACGAATTCGAAGCGCCGAGGCCGATCGCACCCCATCAGAATCTGTCCTGATCGCCCGCACGGTGGCCCTAATCCAGGCCTATGCCCCGGAAATCACCGAACGTCCTGCCAGTATCGACTGGCGCCAGATGCGTGAGCGCTGGGGATCCTGTACCGGCATCGATAGAACTATCCGAATCTCTGACCGCCTTAGGTTTGCCCCAGCCTATGTACAGGACTATGTCCTATTCCATGAAGCGATCCACCTGCGCTTTTTCGATCACGGCCCCGATTTCCAACGGATTCTGGCCGCCTACCCCGATGGCGATAAGGCCCAGGCCTATCTCGATGGCTATGAGCTGGCCGAGAGCGATCTAGCCCCGCCCGTTCAATAACTAGCCAAAAAAACTTCCCACAAACCACGCTCAGAAACCCCAAATTGAGCGTGAGCGGGGGTATCGTAAAGCCTGCACGCAAGTTAATTTCGTCGAATTCCATCGACAAATGCTCGCGTCGATTGGAGGCTTCACATGGCAGAGACATACAAAGGTGACGCTTACTGCGTTAAGTGCAAAGAGAAGCGTGATTTTGAAGGAACTGTAAAGGTTTCTGACTCTGGTCGTCGCATGGCACAGGGCATTTGCCCAGTCTGTGGCACCAAGGTAAATCGCATCCTTGGCAAAGCTCAGTAATTTTTATCACCAAAAGTTTTACTCGAACGACCCGCAGCGAGTTAATCGTTGCGGGTCGTTTGCTTTGCCCGACTCATCACTCTGCGACCTCTTTGCAATAACTTGGCGTGAGAAAAGAGCAATTGCTCCGCAGAATTTCACTTAGCCCAATTAGCCATAATCGATAAGCGCGCACTCTGCGCCCATGACAACTAATCCAACAACGCAAGTTACCGAAATCAAGCCTCGCCTAAAAACGGGGGCAATCGTTACCGCAATCTCAAATACCAAACCGCAGTCACATTTCATCGGCCATGCCAGCGCCGGTATTCAAATCAGCCACCCAGCAGCCGCTGCCATTTTGGCCAACTTCACTGGATCGCTCACTTGTTTTGAAATCAGTATCCGAACTGGAGCACCTTTTGAGATTGTAAACAACATTTGCGACGAGCTAGTTGCCGCCAACTTAATCGATCAAGTTGCAACATCCATTGTTTTGGCCGATCGCTTTCATTCTGAAAAAGCTAATCGGAAATCGCACTTTATTGACCAAAGCAAAGATGTTGCCTATCAACAATTACAAGAACGCATCGCACCAGAACTTGGACAGATTACCTGGCAAACCGGAATCATTGATGCCGGTGTTACAACTTTAAGTAATCGACAAAACATTGCCATTGATATTTGTGGCGATGACCGGTTAGCCATTTCGCTTTTAACAATTCTGCTGGCAGCAGGGGTATCTCAAACAACGCTGGCGTTAAGTAATGTGCAGCGAGATATTGCGGCGAGTGATCTCGGTACTGGGGTCTTTGCAATTAGCGATCAGGGTACAAACTTAACAAATCGAGTTTCCGAAGTTTCTCGTGACTTTGCCCTCTTTCCAATCTCAAAGAACGCTGACATAAAGAGTTACTTAACAATTATCTTTGGTGCACCAGACCCAGCCAAAATCAGTACTTTGCTGAGTTCTAACTTGCCGCACTTATTTATTAGCGCACTTGATGCAACAACTATGCGCGTTGGTCCGCTAGTGATTCCGGGTAAGAGCCCATGCTTTAGATGTATTGAATTAAACCAACTCGAGCAATCACCACTTCTTAATCAGATCAATCAAGCTCGATCTTTCGCGCCTACTCAGCAATTAAATATTGCCGCGACCACACAAATAGCCGGCATGATTGCGCAATCGGTTCTGAATTATCTAGATACCGGCTTTAGCGAATTAATTGGCACCCAAATCTTGGTTGATACAGCACGGCCATGTAATCCCCAACACATTGCATATGCATTCAGCCCTGCCTGCGGGTGTAATTGGTAGTTAGAGGTAACAGAGCGTAATTTCAATGTGCGAGATTTAGATTTCCTAGCCAGAATTACCTAGTGAGTAACTTCGAAACCGAGATCCCTAAATCTACAACGGCGCGAACCGCCAAGATGATCTCGATCCCAGTAGGTATTGCTGGACGTAGCGCGCTTGGTTTCGGTCGTCAATTAGTTGGGCAATCGGGCAGCATGGTTTTTAGTGAGATTCAAGAAAAAACTGCCGAGCAAGTTTTTAAAGTTTTAGGTGAACTAAAAGGTGGCGCGATGAAATTCGGCCAAGCGCTTTCAGTTTTCGAAGCTGCGTTACCTGAAGAAATAGCTAAGCCATATCGTGAGACGCTAACTAAATTACAAGAATCTGCACCACCACTACCAACGCGGGTAGTGCATAAAGTTTTGGCTAAAGAGTTAGGCGAAGATTGGCGCGATAACTTCGCGAACTTCGAAGATCAACCAACTGCATCAGCTTCGATTGGCCAAGTTCATAAAGCAACTTGGAAAGATGGTCGAGCTGTTGCAGTAAAGATTCAATATCCAGGTGCCGCCGAAGCTTTGATCTCAGATTTAAATCAGATTCAACGCTTTGCCAAAATTTTTCAATTGGTAATGCCTGGTTTAGATATGAAACCGCTGCTCGAAGAACTTCGTGCACGCATCATCGAAGAAGTTGATTACCGTTACGAAGCTGAAGCGCAACAAAAATATTCTGAGGTTTATGACAACGATCCGGATATTGCGATTCCAAAAGTTGTGATGGCATCAGATCGCGTATTAGTTAGTGAATGGCTCGAGGGCACCCCGCTTTCCAAGATCATTGCCAGCGGCACCCAAGAGCAACGCAACAATGCCGGCATGAAGTTGGCGCGTTTCCACTTCACATCACCTGATCGCGCCGGCCTGTTGCACGCTGATCCACACCCCGGCAACTTCCGCTTACTCGAAGATGGTCGTTTAGGCGTGCTCGACTTTGGTGCTTGCAACCGTTTGCCTGGTGGCTTCCCAGAACCGATGAAGAATTTGCTCAAGCACGCACTCGATGACGATGCGGTTGCGCTCTATGAAGGATTCAAAAAAGATGGCTTCATCTTGGCAGATGTTGATGTTGACCCAAATCTGGTCCTTGAATACCTAGTGCCACTAGTTGAGCCGCTGCGAACCGAAGTATTTAAGTACTCCCGCGAATGGCTACGTGATCAAAGCGCTCGCGTTGGCGACCCACGTAATCCAACTGCCAAAATCGGTTTCCAATTAAATCTGCCAGCTGAATATGTATTGATCCATCGCGTAACCCTCGGCACTACTGGCATTTTCTGCCAATTAGAAGCCGAAGGTAAATTCCGCGACGAAGCGCTCTCTTGGTTCCCCGAGATCGCGCCAGCTAACTCTTAAGCAGCGCTAGTTAAATTCTCAAGCAGCAATACGTGGTCGTCCTGCTTTGCGCTTTGCTTGAATAACAACACCATCTTCAAATAGT
The DNA here is from genome assembly GCA_965267915.1 of Candidatus Nanopelagicaceae bacterium. Lineage (GTDB taxonomy): Bacteria > Actinomycetota > Actinomycetes > Nanopelagicales > Nanopelagicaceae > Planktophila. The sequence continues at coordinate 1,262,474 of OZ254153.1, forward strand.
TCGCCGCCCCAAACTCCAACTGGTTCTTGTCGTGAGAGCGCACCAGATAAACACTTGGCACGAACAGGGCACTCACCGCATAACGCTTTGGCAGCTTTGATATCTGCTTCGGCATCAGAGAAGAAGGTTTCAGGTTCTGCGCCGTGGCAGGGCAAAGCATTAGCGATCGGATTGCCATATGTTCCGGTGATATCACCGAGACCAATCTTTTCGCCGCTTTCGGCCCAACCTGGTACTAGTAGTTCGCTGAAGAGAACGCTCATGGTTCTCACCTTCTTTCCTTTGTTTGTCTTTCTCTTGTATGGGTAGTTGTTTTGTTTGTCGGGATAAAGAAAAAGGACCCTTAATCCTTTTGGATTAGGGCCCTTGTTTGGCTTATTCGATGTTATTCGAATGAACCTCCAGCAGACCCGGATCCGGCATAAAAATTGGCATAAGCTGCAAAATCAGTTGCAGTAGGCCAATTAGATGATGCGCGCTTAGTTGATACGGGTTTCATTGCAGCACCCATGACAGCGTCACGCATCGCAGAAATATGCGCAGCGTGTGCTGTATGTAGATGTGCAGTTCTTTGCATAAGGGAAAGAGTAAAGCATCGGTATTCATTGATGCAAATTAATTAAATTTAACTCGTCAGTAACCCTGCTTGTGCGAGAAATGGTGAAGGTTTTCCGCGATAGCTAATGCGCAATTCACGCTTTGCTCGAGTCATGCCCACATAGAACAAGCGACGTTCTTCTTCAATCATGCGGGCATCGAGCGTGAAACCATTGGTTTCCAGCGGCAATAGGCCCACATTGGCCCCCATCAAGAAAACCCGCTCCCATTCGAGGCCCTTTGCTGCGTGCAAGGTAGCTAATGTAATTACTGGCATGGTCGGTGGATTGTTTTGCTGTACGCGATCTTCAACTTCGCGTAAATAACTGCGCAGTGTTTTTGGCGAGAAGTTTGTATCTTCATCAAGCTCGCGCGCTAGGTGCAATAAACCTGCAATGCCATCAATGCTCTGGCCAGTTAAAAACGGTTGTGCCAGGGTGCGCAATTCATCTAACCAATTAATTCCTTCGGTTGGAATAACCGATGCGGTGCGCACACCTTTTAAGAATTCCTTTACATCAGGGCGATCAAAGAAACGTTCAGTACTACGCACTTGGTACGGCAACTTTGCAGCATTCATGGCGCGCTCTAATGAATTAAGTTGTGAGTTCGTGCGAGCCAGTACGGCAATTTCTTGCGCCGGCACACTACTACTTAACAACGAAGTCATGTCTGCCACGATGCCAGCGATTTCTGATGACTCATCGTTATATGCAAGTACCTCTGGTTTATCGCCATGATCATTTTGCGCATTTAACTCTTGTCCCATGGTTGCACTTCTAAGTAATGAGTTAGCGGCAAAAGTAATTTCTGGTGTTGAGCGATAACCCGAAGTTAAGCGAATAACTTCCGCATCTGGAAAACGTGAGGTGAAAGTTGTTAAGAAAGATGAAGTAGCGCCTGCGAATGAATAAATAGTTTGCGCCGGATCCCCCACAACGCAAATCTCTTGGCGATTTCCGAGCCAAGCATTTATTAATCTTTGTTGAAGTGGCGAAATATCCTGATACTCATCAACAGTTAGATAGCGGTACTGGTCTTGCACTCGTTCGCGCACTTCGCGTTCTTCTTCCAGCATCGCAGTGGTAAGCAATAAAACATCTTCGAAATCCATCGCCAGCTCTTGGCGTTTGATACTTTCATAAGCGGTGTAAACCTGGGCAACTTGCTCGGCATTAACGCGAGGTTTAGCTGCGCGATTATCGAGTTCGGATAAGTAATCAGTGGGCCCGATCTGCGAAACTTTTGCCCACTCAATTTCATTGGCAATATCGCGCAAGGTGTCACGTGAATTTATATTGATCGTGCCTTGCAGGCCGGCTCGATTGATGGCCTCGCCTAGAAATCCGGTCTTTGATGTCAGTAAATCAGGCGTGCGACCGCCAAAAACGCTGGGCCAGAAGAAGAGCAGTTGCTTCAGGGCTGCTGCGTGAATCGTGCGGGCAGCCACGGTAGGAACACCCAAGCTGCGCAAGCGGGTACGCATTTCACCGGCGGCACGAGCTGTAAAAGTAATTGCCAAGATCTTGGTTGGGTCCATCGCCCCGATCGCGCTGGCATAAGCAATGCGGTGCGTGATCGCACGGGTCTTACCGGTGCCCGCTCCAGCAATTACGCAAACTGGGCCACGGGTTGCTAATGCAACTGCACGTTGTTCGTCATCGAGTGCAGCCAAAATTTCTTCAGCGCGAACATTTACTAACGGTTCTTCAGTCATCGCCAGCTCTCGCCGCCGGTAACACTTTGTCCTACAAATTCACCATGAGCAGCGCCGAACCAACGTTCAATCATTTTGCGGGCAACGCTAATTCCTGGTGGCAACAGCAGCGAGCAATCTTCCATGGCGCTCTTTAATTGTGCGCGTGAATACCAACGCACTTCAACAATTTCTTCGCCATCAGGACGAGCTACTGATGGATCATCAATTACTGCTTCAAATGCAATCATGATGCTGGCTGGAAATGGCCACGGTTGCGAACCTAAGTAATGAATCTGCGAAACGCTAACGCCACTCTCTTCAAAAACTTCGCGCGATACACATTGTTCAAAGGTTTCACCAGGTTCTAAGAATCCGGCAAAAGTTGAGAATCGAGCTTCGGGCCAAACTGCTTGGCGACCTAAAAGAATTCGATCATCAGCGTCGCGCACTAAAACAATTACCGCGCTATCGGTACGTGGATGATGTTGCGCATCGCATTGATCGCAAACTCGAACTGCGCCACCAAGTGAACTGCGAGTACCAGCACCACATCTTGAACAACGTGGGTGCGAGGTATGCCAATTAGAAAGTGCCACCGCGTGCAGCGCTAATCCGATTTCCAGTGGTGATAAAACTGCGCCTATTTCGCGAAGTGATAAAAACTCGTCAGATTCAGCAACGTGTGCTGCAAAGTAAGGTGTATCGGTTGCACGATCTATTCCAAGAAAATAATTCTCATCGCTCTTGGTATTCGGATATAACAATTTTGCTGAAGCTAAGTCAGCGCTAACTTTGCCGCCACCAACAGATAAGACTTTGGCTCGGGTCAGTAGTTCGGCCAATGCCGCCGGGTCTGTGCGCAGCTCGCCGGCACGGTCGACCAGGCTCGGCTGTTGGTTAATCGCGCTCATAAGAGGCAACGCTACTAGCCTTCACGCATGAAGGTAACCTCATGGAATCTGCTCCATGGCATGAGCATTCCCCCTAAATCGGGCGATGATTTTTCGGGTTTGGCGGCTGCTGCCGCTGCTCTGGCTACCGAAGTTCTGGCAATCCAAGAAGTTGATCATCATTTAGCTAGATCAAATGGAGCTAGCCAATGTGCAGATATTGCAAAAGCAATGGCAGCAAGTGATTGGGCTTTTGCACCAGCAATTATTGGATCTCCGGAAGGTAAATGGCGCAGCGCTGGTGACAAAATAAGAAGTAACTCGCAAAGTGATGCTGAAGTTGATTCTGGCAGTTACGGAATAGGCATAGTTTCTAAAATTCCGGTAATCAAATGGCAGCGCTTAGATCTTGGTAGATCGCTAATTGGCGCACCTCTTCTAATTCCTAATACCGATACCGGTAAAGCAAAAGTTATTTACATCAGAGATGAACCTCGTTTAGCTTTGGGTGCTCAATTAGAAAACGGTTGGACGATAATTAATACTCACTTATCTTTCGTGCCGGGCATGAATCTAATTCAGCTAGCGAAGTTGAAAAAGTGGGCTGATACTTTCGGGGAAAAGGTATTGCTTATGGGTGATTTCAATTTACCTGGTTCGATACCTGCAATGGGTTCAAAGTGGCAATCACTTATTTTGCAAAATACCTACCCAAGTTGGAAACCAAAGATTCAATTCGATTACATTTTAAGTAAAGGCATTGAGCTAAAAGATGTAATTCAGGTATCAACTTCTAAATCTGGTATTAGTGATCACTTGCCGCTAACTATAGAAATTAGTTAAGCAACCTCTGCGATTTTCTTCTGCCCATGAGTCAACGTTTCGCGCTGCACCTTAAAGATTGAAAATAGTTCGAGACGTTTTTCATCAGGGATTGCAAAGGTGGCAGCTTTGCTAGACCAGGCATTCAAATCAGCTAATGAGTTACAGGTAGATAAACCTTCGAGCAAGCGCTCGAGATCGCCTTCGGCCAGATTGCGTTTAGGCGCTTTAGCGCGGCTATTTTGATTAGCCCGGGCTACTTTTTCCATCTCTTCGCGGCTTGGGCGCTTACCTTTAGCGGCAAAGCCTAGGTTTGCTAGGCAGCGGCCGATGCTTGATGTTTCGCAGTTCTCGCTGGCATTTGCTCGGTTAATAACGCTACTGCCTTCGATTTCGGTGGCAAAGCCAGTTGCTTGCGGACGAGCATCTTCGCGATTAGTAAATGCTTCAGTGCGACAGATCCATTCGATGCGGCCATCAATACGTTCGGTGCGCTGCAAGTCAGTAATGATGCGGCCATCAGGAAATTTCTTCCAGAAGGATTGGATTCGGTTTTCGACCGGTTCGTAGAGATCGATATTGAAGTAGCTCATGAATTAAGCCGCCGCAATTAACTCTTTAGCAATCACATCAGCTGGGCTTAACGTGCCCGCACGGAAAGCATCGGTTATAAGTTCGCGCCCAGTTTCAGTAAAACGGGTTGAGATATATGAGTCGCGTGAATTAAACGCAATGAAATCTAAAACCTCGCCGGTATCGAGATGGATTGCGTCGCCATTTACGTTTTTAAGATCATCGAGAATTTTCTTGCGGAAAGATTCGCGGACGGATTGCACAATCTCAGTCTCGTAATTGGCGCGCACCCACTCGGTGAATGCATGCTCGTTGATTATCTCAGGAGATGCCTTTGGGGTAACTAATGAGACTTTAGCGATTTCCTCGCCATCAAGGTTTGCTTTAACTGAATCGGCACCAACAGCGTCGAGGGCATCGGCAAATTCACGACGCAGACGATCTTTAGTTTCTTTGGCAGCATTTGCAATCACTGTGATTGCAGATAACTGAAGCGCTAGCTCTTTTAGATTCATTTTAAAACCACCTTTACTCATTAGTTGTTCGCAGTGCTTAACACTTGTTAAGTGGTTGCGATGTGATGAGTAAAGCGGGCACCACTGACAAAGCCCCCGGTGAAGGGGGCCTTGGCGGCGTGTCGACCCTATAAATTAAGGGTTTCAGCGCTTAAAACTTTAGGAGTTCAGATTAGCTCACAATTTGGGGAGCACTAGCTTCTGCAATTCCCGACTTTGCTTGTTTCTCTAACCCTGCTGTAACTGCAAAAGTATCTTCATAAACATCGAAGTCATACGCCTTGCCCCAACGCATTTTGATTACATGGATTCCAGGATTTACGTAAGGTTCTCCATTTTCAAGATTGCAAGTTGCTACCCACCGAGCAATAACTGTTGTGTTCCATGGCCCTCCTTGGACTAAAACACTTGTTACCTCAAACTTAAGATTTGGCAGCACAGTCCCTACTCGTTTGAACCATCGGCTCATAGCTTCTTTGTCATGCCGGATGCCACCCAGTGAGTTAGGACCTGCAAAACGATGGGTGAGGTTGGTAGAGGACAGACCCTTTAACACTTCTTCATAATTGTGATTTTGGACGGCAAGAAAAGTTTTACGTACCAATTTCTTAACGATTGAACTGTAAATAAGCATGTGCTTTTGTACCTTTCAATAGGTATCTCTATGAATAATTACTTCTTGAAGCTATCAACGCGATAGCTGACCGCAACATATTTGGATCCAGCAGCAGCTTTAGGAGCCTTTGATGCTGGATAGAGAACTGTGGTCGTTGTGATGGTCTTTTTCTGTGCCTTCATCAAAGAACAGACCGCCTTTGCTTGGCTTTGTGCCAGTGCTTTAGCCTTGGCATAAGTGGTGTTCTTTGAGTAGATATATCCAACACATGTGACTTTTGCATTTGGGGCAAGTTGAGAGACATACTTTTTCAGGTATGCGTTGTCATATGCGCCAAGCTTTAATGTTGAAGAAACTGAATAGACAGTCACTTTCGGAGTAATCTTCTTGGCGGCCAGCAACGCTGCTGCTGCAGCATCTGCTAGCGCTTTCTTTTCAGCTGCAGCTTTGAGATCTGCATCTGCCTTTGCTTGCGCTGCGCGAAGCTCCTCTGCAATGCGAAGTTCTTCTGCAGCCTTATCTTGGGCCGCCTTTAACTCTGCTGCAGCCTTTGCTTGAGCATCTGCAATCTCTTGTGCTGCTTTGATCGCTGCAGCTTCTGCAGCCTCTGCTGCAATTCGATCCTGCGTTGCTTTGAGCTCTGCAGCAGCCTTTGCATCTGCGGCCACCTTTTCTGCAACCGCCTTTGCTTCTGCTGCTGCCTTTTCTGCAGCTTCAGCTGCGATTCGATCCTGAGTTGCTTTGAGTTCTGCAGCAGCCTTCGCATCTGCTGCTGCCTTTTCTGCAGCTTCAGCTGCAATTCGATCCTGAGTTGCTTTGAGCTCTGCAGCAGCCTTTGCATCTGCGGCCACCTTTTCAGCAGCTAGAGCTGCGGCGGCTTGTTGTGCAGCAAGTGCTGCGGCGGCTTGTTGTGCAGCAAGTGCTGCGGCGGCTTGTTGTGCAGCAAGTGCTGCGGCGGCTTGTTGTGCAGCAAGTGCTGCGGCGGCTTGTTGTGCAGCAAGTGCGGTGGCGGTGTCCTCTGTCAGGATTGTTGCAGATGCAGCGCTACTGACGCTGGTTCCAATTGCATTAGTCGCTGTGACGGTGAATGTGTATGAAGTGGCATCTGAAAGACCTGTGACAGAGCATGTTGTTGTGACAGTTGTACATGATTGTCCAAGGCTTGAGGTCGCTGTATAAGAGATAATTGCTGATCCACCTTCAGATGAAGGAGCAGTCCAGCTAACAGTTGAAGATCTACTCTCACCTGTAGTTGCAGTAACACCGGTTGGTGCATCAGGTGCAGTAATCGCAATGATGATCTGTGGATCATCGGTAATTGCTATTGTCGCGCTGCCATCAACAGTTGCTACCCCTAGAAGGCTAGCGTTATTACCAATTACCGAATAAATCTTCGCACCTTTCTTAATTAGGCTATTTGTAATTGTCATCGAGATTGCTTTATTAGCAGCCGTTGTTGGCACTGAGCCATCGGTTGCAAGCCAAGCCAATACGAGTGACATTACATATGTATTACTTGTGCCAATAAGAGTCGTCGCACTTGAAGTATCTGAAAGTAGATAAGCATCGATAACTGTGCCGGCTGGCAACGCGTTAGCTAGGTATTCAATACCGATAGTTCCACCAGCTGCATTCGCTGAGTAAGTATTACCAACATCTGCAATTGTGGTGAGCGAGAATATACGTGTGTTATTACCCATTCCGTAGAGCGAGTTCTGAACCCAACTTGCCGTAAACGTAATATTAGTTGAGGCAATTGTGTAAGTGGATCCAGGTTGAATCAAATTTGTGCCATCAAACCAACCGGTAAAGGTGAAGCCTTGTCGGTTTAGAGTTTCAGTAGATGCTACTGTGAATGTTGAACCTGTAACTCGTCCAACTGGATCCAATGGTGCAATGCCATAGCCATTTCCAATTGAATATGTAACGTTATAACCAGAGGTCCAATTTGGCACAAAAGTAACTGGTGCTGCTTCTGGGCCAACTAAGTAGATCTCACCTGGTTGATAAAGATTACTGCCATCAGTCCAGCCAGCAAATGCGTAATTGGCTCGCGTAATACCCGTGCCGCTTGCAACGATGATGGTGTTTCCTTCAAGTGCCGAAGTTGAGGCCGGCAGTGCGCCCGCGCCATTTGCGCCTAATGAATAAGCAATTTGGGTGTAACCATTTAGCGAGAACTGTGCAGTCAGCGTCACATTAGAAGCGCCAAATGTGTAGGTAGAACCTGCGGCATATATCGCTGCGCCATCAGACCAACCAATAAAGGTATGCGCAATCCAAGTTGGGTTTGCACCTGTCGAAGGTAACGTAAATGTAGAACCGATCGTTCCATCTGCTTGTGTTGGCAGTGTTCCTTGACCCCCACCTAAGTCGTAGGTGACTGAATACGGAATGGCCGCCCACTGCGCAGTTAAAGTAACCGAGCTAGTACCTATTACATAAGTAGATCCAGCCGGATAAACGCTCGTGCCATCAGACCAACCGCCAAAGGTATAACCAGCACGCACTGGCGCAGTTGAAACAACAAATGGCGAATTCATCGCAAGTGAGCTCTGAAGTGGCAAAGTTCCAGTTGCCCCATTTAGTGCATAGGTAACGGGATAAAGAATCGCAGTCCACTGCGCTTGTAAGACAGAGTTCTGCAACATCGTAAAACTGGATCCAGCCGCATGAGTTACGTTGCTGCTATCAAGCCAATTATTAAATGTGTAACCAGTTCTAGTTGGTGCAGCTGTCAGAGTCACAACAGTTCCACTGTTATAAGTTCCTTCGCCAGTAACCGCTGAAGTAGAACCATTTAGCACATAATTCAAGGTATAGGTTGGTATCCATTGTGCAGTAAGTGTTATCGCAGGTGCGCTAGTTGCAGTAATTGAATATGTTGCTAATGCTGCATATGTTGTAGCAGTTGCTGAATCTGACCAACCTGCAAAATAGTAATCAGCCTTAGTTGGCGTTGCAGCCAAAGTAAATGTGTTGTAAATCTGCCGGTTTGCTTGGGTTGGCAACGCGCTAGTACCGCCATTTAGTGCATAAGTAATGGTGTAACTAATTGGTGTCCAGATTGCATAGAAGGTTTGATTCGCAAAAGAAGAATAGGTTGTAACCGCAATTATTGAACTCGCGGATGTTGCCCAGCCTCCAAATGTGTAGCCGCTCTTGGCCAAAACAGGAGAGCCAATGTTTCCAGAGAGCGTGCGTGCAGTTGTTCCAGCTGTCCAAGTTTGATTCGCGGGCACGTTGCCGCTAGAAGCTGAGTTTGAATTAAAAGAAATTGTGTAACTGTTGGCAGTCCAGACTGGGTTAAGCGTGATTCCACCCGTTGGTGTGTATGAAGCACCGCCGGCGTATGTTGTTGTGCCATTACTCCAGCCGCCAAATGTGTAGCCAGCTTTAACCATTGTTCCAACTTGTGGCAGATTGATCGCACCGCTTGACCAGCTTCGGCTTGTTTGCGAAGGTGTTCCTGACGTTGCGCCCTGACTACTAAATGTTATTACATTTCCCCATTGGGCATAGAGAGTGATATTTGCCAAGAATGGATAACTTGCAGAATTGCTGTAAAGAATACCTGATCCATCAGCTGAGGTATTCCAGCCATTAAATACACGATCTGTGTATGTAAATGTGTTGGCATTTAAATTTGCTGTCGCATTTGAAGTTTGAGCAGCCATAGTTCCAGATCCACCATTTGCGTTATAAGTAACTGTGTAAGTACCGTGAATCCATATCGCATAGAAAGAAACATTGGCTGATGTTGAATATGAAGTTACTGGTGTTGTCGATGTTGCAGAAGTAGCCCAACCACCAAAGGTATAACCAGTGCGGGTAAAGGTTGTGGTTGCAGGCAGTGATGTTGCAGTTGCACCAGTTGTGTATGAACCAGCTGCTTGGGTACCACTTCCGCTATTAGCTAAATAAGTAATTACATATTGGTTTGCAGTCCATACTGCGTACAGTGTGCGAGATATCGTTGAAGAATATGTCGAAGAGACGGCAGAACCACTGCTGGTTGTAGACCAACCACCGAAGGTGTAACCAGATTTACTTAAAGTACTGCCGTTTGGCAGTGTCGTTGAAGTACCTGGTGAAGTAAATGCGGTGGGAGCCGTACCCACACCCCCATTTACGTCGTAGGTGATCACTGAGTTAACTACGATTGATGAAGACGTCGATGTATTGGTTACGTAATTTGAGTCACCTGAATACGTTGCAGTTACCGAGTATGTACCAGCAACGTTAGGTGTCCAAGTGCACTGAGTAACTCCCGCTTCATTCAGCGAACCTGTCGTACATAAAGCATTACCGCCAGCGTTAAAGGTAGCCGTGCCTGTCGCACCCGCGATAACTGTTGCGGTAAATGTATCCGACTGTCCTAAATTGAAATTTGTAGAAGTTGCAGAGATTACAACTGGCTGAGTGGCCTTGCCAACTGTGACTGTCATGGTTGTTGTTGCAATGTTGTAGTTAGTTGTGTCGTTTGGTGTAAAGGTTGCTGTAATGTCAGAGGAACCAACACCTACAACAGTAAGGGTTGAACCAGAAACACTGATCACAGATGTGATGGCAGATGAGTATGAAAGGGTTCCTGGAAGCGAACCTGTAACAGAAGGTGCTGTCACGGTGAATGCGGAATCGCCATAGTTCTTTGCGACTCCACTCCAAGCTGAAAATGTTGGAGTGGCCTTGCCGATAGTCAAAGTCTCAGTCACCTGCGTTGCAGCAAAGTAACTTGAGTTTCCACTTTGGTTGTATTGGATAACACAGCTGCCAACAGTGTTGAAGGTGACAACACCTGATGCAATCGAACACACGCTTGAAGATCCTGAAGCGATAGTGATTGCAACGGTTAGGGATGAACTAGCAGTTGCCGTTGGTGTGTAGGTGCCGGATTTAACTGGAGAAGTTGGAGAGGTTGAGGTTCTGGTGATGGTCTGGGCTTGTTGGCAAATCTTAGTTTTACCAGTCAAGCCTGCGGTATTTAACATGGTTTGCGTCAAAGAAGTACCACAGTATGTGTAAGTTGATTGTGCGTAGGCCTTAAAAGCATCTGTGCCGAGGGTCGTGACACCTGGCGGAATCGTTAGTGACTGCAGTCTGCTTACTCCCTCAAAAGTTCTATTACCAATTGTCGTTAGACCACTTCCCAGAGTAAGTGTCTCAATAAGTCCCCAGCCAGCAAAAGCAGCTTCTGTTGAAATGGTCGTCACAGAGTTTGGGATTACAAGAGTTACAAGTTTATTTCCTAGGAAAGCAGAATTACCAATTGTTACAAGTCCTTCGTTAAGCGTAAGGGAAGTCAAGTTCACATTTGCAAATGCTCTAGCGCCGATAGTTGTGACACTTCCTGGAATTACTAGCGTGGTTAGTGCATAAAGATTGTTGAAAGCATCATTGCCAATCGAAGTAACAGCAGTGCCAATAGAGAGAGAAGAGACATTCCGGTTGTCCTGAAAAGCGCCAGTGCCGATTGCGGTTACCGTGTTTGGAATAGTAACTGAAGTAATTCTTTCGTCATCATCCAATTTGTTATATCTGGAGAATGCATTTGCTGCAATAGAAGTTACTCCATCAGGTATCACTACCGCACCAGTACAATTCAATGTGCTGGTCGTGACAACATTGTTCTCAATGCTAAATGAGCCACCGCCACTACACGCCACGCTTATAGTGGGTGGAATATCAGCCTTGCGAATGGTTCCATCACTTGCTGCGGCGTATATTTTCGTTCCATCGCCACTGACAGTCACTCCTGTCCAAGTTTTACCCGTTTGCCCTTCACCAGACCAGGTTGCCCCCAAATCTTTTGAAATATAGATTTCGGCGCCATCTGTAATAGCAATTACGCTTCCGTCTAAACTCATAGAGAGGTCTACTGTATTTCGATTAGCAGAACCACCGGCACTCCAGTTTGCACCTGAATTCGATGTCGTATAGATCTTTCCGCCGTAAGTAGAAATTGCCATTTTTGTACACGTTGAGTCGCAAGCCATGTTGGACCAACCCGTTGATGCTGGTAGACCTGAAGTACTAATCGCAGACCAGCCAGATCCGGAATTTCTATATATGTTTCCATTTGAATTCGCTGTCACCCTTATCGTGCCATCTGCACTAATCGCTGACCCAAAGTTTGTTCCACCGACATTTGAGTTAGACCAATCCGCGCCAGAGTTATCCGATGTATATACACACCCTTCATCGCGAGCACCGGCAACCCACTTAGAACCATTAGTACTGGTTGCAAAGGAGTTGAAATTGGGGCCATATCCGGCACAGCGTTGATTTGTCCCCGAGCCTGTCGGATTAGACCATGTGCGGTTCGAAAAACTCCAAGCTGAGCCCGAGTAAGACGCTCGAAGAATGTATGCATCATCGCCGGCGATAGCGAGGTTTCCATCGCCGCTAATTGCAAGCTTATAAAGCCCATTTGAGGTGTATGTATTCCCTGTTGTAGTTGTCCAGCTTGCACCAGAATCTCGGGACAAGTAGAGATCTCCAAGATTTGAGTTATTTTGCCCCTTTGACACGGCACCAATAACAGAGCCATCATTGCTCGTTCTAATGTGGTTCAAGTTCCCTCGCACAGTGAGACCAGTGATGTTGGTCCAAGTTAGAGCTGATGCAGTCGGCGCAGAACTAATAGCAATAGCTTGCAAACCAGATACTGCTAACACAATCGCAAGGAGATTGCTTAAATATCTACGGCGAAAGATTCCAATTGAGGTCATCATTTCTACAAGATAAAGCCATTAAGAAAAATGACCCGAAAAGTTTCAAAAGAGCGAAAAATCCTTCACAGAAATTACTGTTTAGGCATTAACAAGGTAACAACTGTGACACATAGACTTACCAAGTCGCATAATCCGTGGGAAACTCGGCTATGAGGTCGTCCTTGAGCACGTGGATTAAAAACGCCTTATCAAAAATCGGGCCGTATCCGTATAACCCGTATTTAATTTTTCTTCTCTTCTACGCTTTACAGTTCTCTCGCTTTGCACCTTTAATTTTAGAAGAGCCCCAGGGAATAGAACGATATAAAGTTACAGCTTTCATTCTGTTGCTTTCCATGCCGCCAGGTTTGGTATTTGCACTCTGGGCTTACATTATTGGTAAGTATCGGTTTTGGAGCGGACAGAACCTTATTTTTTACATTCTAGAAGTTGCATTCGCCCAGTCATTCCAATTTCTTTATTACCCAATCTTTAGACCGATATTCGTGAACCGCTTTCAGTACGACTTCCCACCAGCGCTTACTGTTTCACCTGGCATGTTTATTGGGTCATTAATCTTGGCGCTATTTGCTCTTTATGTGATGCATCGCGCTGAACGGAGCATCACTACTCGCCTTAATGATGCAAATAATTTAGTTGCGCAGCTAAAAACTGATCGACAAGATTTAGTTAACCAAGGTGAGGAATTTAGGCGGAAAACCGCGCAGTTTCTGCATGATCGTCTGCAGTCAGATCTTTTCCTCTCGGGCATGAAGTTGAAATCTATTGTGGGTACCTCCACCACAGAAGGTAATGAAATACTCGAGAAGGTAATCACACGTTTGGAAGATTCTCGTGGCAAGGATTTAAAGATTTTGATTGAAGTCTTATCCCCAAATTTTGATTCCGTTGGTTTAGAAGGCGCTTTTGAAGCCTTGGTACTTCAGTTTGAATCAGAAATCAAAATCACTACTGAAATTGATGACGCGAGTGAGAAATTAGATCATCACCAAATGCTTGGCTTGTACCGAATAGCTGAGCAGGCTCTACTAAACACCCTTGCTCATGGCCCGATAAGTCAGGTAAAGGTCGAAGTTTCTACAAGCACAACCGGAGTTACTAAAATTTCTATCGCAGATGATGGGCCTGGCGCCGAACTAGAGAAGATCAAGCCTGGCGTAGGAAGCGCAATCATCGATTCCTGGGTCGAACTATTAAGTGGCACCAAGTCAATCAAGACCGCGCCTGGTCTTGGATATCAATTAGATGTTTCCTTCGATCAGAAGTAACACCTGTGACAGTTGCTCTGCCGAAACAGCACAACCTGTGAGAAAGTAGGCCATGCGCTCAACACGTGTCATGTATGTCGAGAATGACCATGCGCTTCGCCAATTTCTACATCAAGCACTTTCTCAGCATAAAGACCTTGAAATAATTGGATCTTTTGCTGGAAGCGATGAAGCTCTAGACCGCGCGCTAGTGAGAAAAGCAGATGTTGCATTACTTGACTTTGGCCTTGAAACAAATGGTCTTAATGGAATTGAACTTGGTATCGCGCTTCGCACAATTAATGAATACATCGGAATTGTTATCTACTCGCAGTACAAAGTTCATAAAATGTTTAAGCGGGTACCTCCTTCGATGCGTAACGGCTGGTCTTTCTTTGAAAAAAGTGGCGAGATGTCCCCGGATGATTACGCAAAAATCATTAAGGAAACTTCAGTAAGCAAGGGCAACTGGGAGGAATTTGCCTCACTTGCTGAAGAAAACGCAGATCCAGAGATGAATCGCTATTACGACTTAACCTCGCGCCAACGATCCATCATTGCCCTCATGGCCCAAGGTGTTTCGGTGCAAGAGATCGGCACCCGCCTTGATTTGTCCTACGCCTACGTTCGCAAGGAACTTTCTAGAGCTTATTCGGTCTTGCTCCCAGATGCTCAAGAGGGCGAAGACTTTAAAACTTTAGCGATTCTAAAATATCTGCAATTAGCTAAATCTCTATAACTAAGCCTTTGAATCTTTTCTTTCCACCAAAGTGGCAACGAATAGCACAGCCAGCAAAACGAAGATAGGCCAATTAAGAGCCTCGCCAGGTGGAGTTCCTTCAACAGTCAGAGGCTTTATTTGCCCAGAAATTGCCCGCATGATTGGGTCAATTGCAAGGGTTAGCACAATCAATGGGGTTAATCCTGGATAACGGAAAAACATTACTGAAAGGAGAGTTGCAAGGATTAGCTGTATTGCTCCCCATTGGTGAAAGATCGCAACGATGTTATTTCCACCTTCGACCGAGATATCCAATCCTGCAATGCTGTTGGCTCCACCATCTGATGCAAATAAGTGAATACAACTACGGAATATGGCAACAAGCAGAAAAAATGCAGTAACTACTCGAATGGATCTATGCCCGTTAAAGGTGCTGGGATCCTTGGGAAGAATCTTTCCGAAATTTAGTTTCATCATTTATCCTTAAATATTGAGCCGAAATTGCCGATTTCGATATTGCTTCCAGATAGTTTTAGCGAAAGTCCTTTGCTGCTTATAGAAACAGATTTTACTTTCATGCCTTTGGGGATATCAAGGTCTCGCACACTCCTACTTTTAATCTGATCTTGAACATCTGCGGGTAATGTTGAAGCCGGAATTTCGCTACCGAATATAGATACGCTCTTGAGTTCGAAATAGAGTTGATTGTTTGAGTACTTTGGAATCAGCGATGCTCGACCAAGACCACCTGATCCAACCGAAACTTGCAGAGTGTTTCCCACTATTTCGGCATCTGCAAAATCAGCTTGTTTAAGAATTGTGGCAGCAGGGATAGTTGCAGTGACTTCCAGCGTGCCGATGAGATTTGGTTTAGATTTTTCGATGTTGCGGGCGCTAATTTCTAGCGATGGCGAGACTTTCGTGCGGTCATCTGCTGATTGACCAATATCAATCTGAGCCGATTTGATTGAATCAGAAGCAAGATCACTTGGAAGATTGCTTAGCGGTATCGTTACCTCTACATCTGTCGCGTTGGGCAATTGCTCATATATGCGTGAAGCTATCCGGGAAGAGATCACTTTCTCTGCCGTAACTGCTCCAGCCCCGAAAATAACCATTGCTGAACTAATCGCAATTAATGGGAAGTATCTTTTCTTCATTGCTAAAGTCTCTCCCAACCGAATAAAGGTGCGGTTTATCTGGCGATGCTACATATTAATTCTGGGAAATCAGTGAATAGGTAACATTTGTGAAAGTCGATTAGAAATGAGAAAGCCCCGAACTGGATAAACAGTTCGGGACTTTCTCAGGATTAATCAAGAATTAAGCGTTTAAATTAGCCTTTTTCTGACGTGAGGCCATGCGGCCACGTTCTGCTTGATCAAGGATAACTTTACGAATACGAACAACTGCTGGAGTAACTTCAACGCATTCATCTTCGCGACAGAATTCGAGAGCACCTTCCATGTTTAGCTTCTTAGGTGGAATCAAACGCTCTGATTCATCGGTACCTGAAGCACGCATGTTGGTAAGTTTCTTTTCGCGAACACAGTTAACGTCCATGTCATCGTTGCGTGAGTTCTCGCCGATAACCATGCCTTCGTAAACTTCATCGCCAGGTTCAACGAAAATAGTTCCGCGATCTTGGGTTCCGTAAAGTGCGTATGAAGTAACGGTGCCCATGCGATCTGAAACAAGGGAGCCAGTTGCACGAGTACGAATATCTCCGAACCAAGGCTCGTAACCATCAAATACGTGGTGTAGCAAACCGGTGCCGCGAGTTTCAGTTAAGAACTCAGTACGGAAACCGATCAAGCCACGAGATGGAACTTTGTAATCAAGACGGATCCAGCCAGTGCCATGGTTAACCATTTGTTCCATGCGACCCTTACGAAGCGCCATTAACTGAGTAAGAACACCTAAATATTCTTCAGGTGCATCAATTGTTAAACGCTCCATCGGTTCGTGAACCTTGCCATCAATTTTCTTAATAACTACCTGTGGCTTACCAACAGTTAGTTCGAAACCTTCGCGCTTCATAATTTCAACTAGAACAGCTAGCTGAAGTTCGCCACGGCCTTGAACTTCCCAGGTATCCGGGCGATCAGTATTTAGCACGCGCAATGAAACGTTACCGACGAGCTCGGCATCAAGACGGCCCTTTACTTGGCGCGCAGTAAGCAGCTTGCCGCTCTTGCCCGCTAGCGGTGAAGTATTGATACCGATTGTCATCGAAATTGATGGTTCATCAACGATGATCAAAGGCAGCGCGTGTGGATTTTCATTATCAGCCAGGGTTTCGCCCAAAGTAATTGTGTCGATACCAGCTACGGCGATGATGTCGCCAGGATGGGCTTCAAGGGTTGGAACACGCTCTAGCGCTTCAGTAATAAGTAGCTCTGAAATCTTTACGCGCTCTGTTGTGCCATCTGTCTTAATCCAAGTAACAGATTGTCCCTTTTTGATAACACCTTCGCGTACGCGACATAGTGCCAGACGACCCAAGAATGGTGAAGAGTCAAGGTTTGTAACGTGTGCTTGCAGCGGTGCACCTTCGTGATATTCAGGTGCTGGAATTGCCGAGAATATGGTGTCGAACAGTACGTCGAGGTTTGTTTCTTCTGGCATTCCGCCATCAGCTGGACGAGTAAGTGATGCGCGCCCGGCTTTTGCAGATGCATATACAACTGGGAATTCAATTTGTTCTTCGTTGGCACCGAGGTCAAGGAAGAGTTCGTATGCCTCGTCAACAACTTCAGCGATACGTGAATCGGGGCGGTCAACTTTGTTGATCAACAAAATAACCGGCAGATTCTTTTCTAGCGCTTTACGCAAAACGAAGCGTGTTTGTGGCAGTGGACCTTCTGATGCATCCACCAACAAAATAACGCCGTCAACCATTTCAAGACCACGTTCAACTTCGCCACCGAAATCTGCGTGGCCTGGAGTATCGATGATGTTAACAATTGTTGCGCCGCGCTTTACCGCTGTGTTCTTGGCAAGAATCGTGATGCCCTTTTCGCGTTCTAGATCCATTGAATCCATCATGCGATCTTGACCTTCGCCCTGCACCTTGTGCGCTGCGAATGCACCTGATTGCCACAACATGGCATCAACGAGCGTGGTCTTGCCATGATCTACGTGAGCGATGATCGCTACGTTGCGCAGGTCATCGCGCTTTTTTACTGGCAGTCCTTTTAGGTGTTCTTGAATCTTGGCCACGAAAACTACTTTCCTTAGGAAGCCAGCCCAATTTAAGGCCTTGCCTCTATCCAACGATTTGGTCTTGCAGAGGCCAATTCCCTCAGCCGCACAGGCTAAATCTTACCTTTTCCCGTGAATATGGACTAATCGTTGCGTATTTGTGAGTGTCTCAATGCAAATTAATTAACGAATCAAACGTTGAAGCGAAACTCGACTACATCTCCGTCGGCCATTACATAATCCTTGCCTTCCATGCGCACTTTGCCTTTAGCTTTCGCTTCAGCCATAGAACCTGCTGCCATGAGATCAGCAAAGCCAACAATTTCAGCCTTAATAAAGCCTTTTTGGAAATCAGTATGAATAACACCAGCAGCCATTGGTGCCGTGTCACCTTTGTGAATTGTCCATGCGCGCGCTTCTTTAGGGCCGGCAGTTAAATAAGTTTGTAGGCCCAGCGTTGTAAAACCAACATGTGCCAAAGTTGCAAGACCTGGTTCTTCTAAACCAATTGATTGCAAAAGTTCGAGCGCATCTTCATCGCTTAGCTCGGCAAGTTCGGCTTCAGTTTTTGCATCAAGGAAAATTGCTTGCGCTGGTGAAACTAAATCTTGTAACTGTTTACGAAGATCAGCATCATTTAATTCAGCTGCATCAACATTGAAAACATATAAGAAAGGTTTTGCAGTTAAAAGATGCAGTTCAGAAATTTCAGTTAAATCTATTTTGCTCTGCGAAAGTGGCTTACCTGATTGCAACCATTCATTGGCGGCAATCGCTGCATCTAGAACTGATTGCTTATCTTTGGAAAGTCGAACTTCTTTTTCCAAACGAGGCAAAGCTTTTTCCAGAGTTTGTAAATCTGCTAAAGCTAATTCCGTATTAATTGTTTCCATGTCACTTGCTGGATCAACGCGACCATCGACGTGCACCACATCGCCATCAGTGAAAACACGAATAACTTGGCAGATCGCATCGGTATCGCGAATATTAGTTAGGAATTTATTGCCTAAGCCCGCACCTTCAGATGCGCCCTTAACAATGCCGGCGATATCAACGAAGGAAACCACAGCCGGCAAGATCTTTTCAGAACCAAAGATTGCGGCCAACTTGGCTAGGCGCTCATCGGGAACTCCGACCACGCCGACATTTGGCTCGATCGTGGCGAAGGGGTAATTGGCGGCTAGAACGTTGTTTTTGGTGAGGGCGTTAAAAAGGGTCGACTTTCCCACATTTGGCAGACCGACGATTCCGATTGAGAGGCTCACGAGGAGTAGAGCCTACGCGAGTATGTCAGTGCTTCCTGCCACGATAGCCCCATGTCAGCATCAGTAGTGGTTCTTCTAACAGGTCTCGCCATCGGTTTAGCCCTTGGTTTCTTCATTGCCAACCTCAAAAATAAGGCAACCCTCGCGCAAGATGGTTCAGCAACTGCGGCGATTGCCGCCGAGCTCGCCGGCGCAAAGGCGCTGGTCGAGAATTTAACGGCGCAAATTGCAACTATGAATTCGCAGAACACCACAAGTGCTGCACTCAACCAAGCTCTCGATGATGTTAAGACCCGCATGAGTTCGCTATCGACTCAAACTGCCGATGCCGAAACAAAACGTGCTGCTGCTGAATCTGCAATTAAAACGCAGATCGATTCCATGCAAGTTGGAAACCAAAATCTACTTGAGCAAGCCACCAAATTAGCTGGCGCACTTTCTAGTTCACAAACTCGAGGTCGCTTTGGCGAAGTTCAACTCGAGATGCTCCTAGAAAATGCCGGCCTTCTCGAAGGTGTTCACTTCTCTAAACAAGATTCAGATCGCGGCAACGATGAAATCTCTCGCCCCGATATTCAAATCTCGATCCCTGGTGGCTCGCGTATATTCATCGACTCCAAGTTTCCATTTACTCGCTTCCTTGAAGCAATCGATGCCAACGACGAAGAAACTCGCGATTCACTGATGCAACAACATGCCAAAGATTTACTTAAGCATGTCGAAGCACTTGCAAAGCGTGACTATCAAGGTGTTACCTTCTCCCCTGATTTTGTAGTGCTATTCGCACCTTTTGAATCAATCTTGTCCGAATCACTTCGCGTTGATCCAATGTTGCTCGAAAAGGCTTTCGCTAAGAATGTAACTGTCGCTACACCTACCAATATGTTGGCACTTCTACGCACTGTGGCTTATGCCTTTGGTCGCCAAGATCTAGCCGATAACGCAGTTGCAATTCAAGGTCATGCCAGCGAGCTACTTAAGCGCGTTGGTGCGCTTCATTCAAAGCTTGCCACCTTGGGCGATCGCATTAAGTCAGTAGAACGTGGCTTCAACGATGTTATTCAAACTGCTGAAACATCACTATTACGTCCGGCTCGCAGCATGGTGAACCTCGGAGTAAGCACTGGTGCCAATAAACTAGCGCCATTAAATGATGTCGATGACGAAGTTCGTGCAATTAAATCTGCTGCCCTAGAGATTGATTACATTGACGCTGAAGAGGATGAGAAGTAATGAGTACAACAACTGCACGCAAGCTTGCAATCACTGGCCCTGGTCTGAAAAAAGAGGGCATCATTGTTCTGCAATTCTTCTTCATCGGAATCTTCTCTTACTTAGAACTTCTCTTGCGTAATGGTTTTGGCATTGTCACCGGCTTAGTAATCATGTTAGTAACCTTCGGCGGAGTCCAATATGGTCGCAATGGCACAAGTTATGTGGCAGCCGTTAACCCACCTCTTGCTTTTGCATCACTAGCATTCATTGAGTTACTTACTAGAAGCGGGCTATCGATCACTCGCCTTGGAATCGATTTCTTAGCATCCCTTGCCAGCCAAGCGCCGTTCCTGCTTATCTCGGCTGCTTATGCCTGGTATTTCTACTTTGATCGTCGCGCTAAGGCGCAAAAACGCCAGCGCGCTGAATAACTAGGGTAGAACAAATCTAAAACTGACCGGATCAGAAGTGGTTGGGTAGTAACCAGCACTCGCTGCTTTGGTTGCATACACAACACAAGTTCTGGCAGTGGAAGAATCTATTGTTGACAGTCTATTTCCATCAATGATGGAACAGCCCTCACTGCTTGTTGAAAAAGTAACAGCGCCGGTGCCATTACCGGTGGTCCGAGTACCTAGTGTAAATGTTGACGGCAACTTTTGAGTCAATACCGTATTTGAGATCTCTAACTTCATTTGATCATGTATCTTAAAAATTAAACTGACGGGCTGGGAGGAGACAGAGTTATACCCAACACTGGCAGCCTTTGTCGCTATGACTGTGCAGGTAGTTTCTGTGGTTGCAGTGATGTAACTGCCACTCGCTGAACAGCTATCACCTGAAGTTGAATATGAAACGAGGCCAGTACCTGAGCCGCCAGTTATACCAAGCCAAATACCACCATATGTTCTAATTGACGTATCAAGCTGGCCCTTTACCATCACATATGAAACGTCATACCTAATGTAAATCGGCGCCTGGTTATCAACCCTGAAATCGATATAAGTACTGGTTTGGGCAGGTTTATATCCAATACTTCCCGCTTTATTTATAATTACTTCACAAGTAGCCCCACCGCTTGCTGCCACCATGATTTGGGCTTGACCGCCAGTCGTTGGTATATAGCAATTTTCTCCCGTTACGGTGTAGGAAACGGCACCAGTACCTGAGCCGCCAGAAACACTAGCTAGGAAAAGTTCACCCGCTCTGAGGCGAAAGTAGCCATCAATTTTCAATGGTTGTTGATCTACGACTGGTACATATTGGAAAACTACACTTATGGGCTGTGACGTTATCGCGCTGAAACCATCCTTAGATGCCTTGGTTCCCGTCACTACGCAAGTAGCCGGGGCTGAAGCTGTGACATTGCTACCACTTATTGCGCAGTTGGGTCCTGTAACAGCAAAGGAAATCGCGCCAGTACCAGATCCGCCTGTTGAAGTAATGCTAACCAAACTTCCCTCGAAGGCAGTGGCGGCGCTAGAAATAGAGAACGGCTGTTGATTATAAAACCCGAATGGAAAATTAACTGGCGATGAAGTTTGTGGGTTATAACCGAGCGCAGAATTAGTCGCAGTCACTTTGCAGCTTGTGGCACTTGTAGACGTTACATAGGAATTGGTGGAAATAATTCCTCCGTTAGTGACCTGTTCTGTTCGAATAGAACAAACTGCACCCTCTACTGAGTAAGTCACATAGCCTCTTACCGCACTTGTTACTGAAAGCTTAAAACTATCTCCCACCTTAATTATGGTTGCGGGGATGCTGGAAATAGTTAATGCGGGTTGATTCACGGTCCCAAAGGAAAAAGTTACAGGTTGCGATTGAGCCAATGGAAAACCAGACGACTCTGCTTTCTGTACGGTGACAGTACACGTACCCGCAATCGTTGATCTTATGTAGAGCTTGCTCGGTCCATTGGTTAAACCGTTCTCATCCCAAACAGAACAATTAGCAGTCCCATCAGAAATGTAATTAACACGCCCATTACCTGAGCCACCTGAATAACTTAAATAAATCGTCTGGCCGACAAGTCCATTCGGTGTCGTGTATACAAGTATCAACGGCTCGGCGATAAATTCGAAGATCACGGGTTGAGAAACTGCATTACTGCCTCCATCAATTGATGCTTTAGATGCAGTGACAAAACACTTTGTAACAGCGATGGCAGCTAACAGATTTCCATTGATCGTGCAGTTCGCTCCGGTCACGGAGAAAGTAACAATCCCATTACCCACGCCGCCAGAAGTTGTTAGCGTTACCAAGTTGTTAAAAAGAAACTTCAGGTTCGTGTTGGAAATCACAAATGGTGATTGCGCCGATGAATTACTTGGTGTTGGTGTTGGTGTTGGTGTTGGTGTTGGTGTTGGTGTTGGTGTTGGTGTTGGTGTTGGTGTTGGTGTTGGTGTTGGTGTTGGTGTTGGTGTTGGTGTTGGTGTTGGTGTTGGTGTTGGTGTTGGTGTTGGTGTTGGTGTTGGTGTTGGTGTTGGTGTTGGTGTTGGTGTTGGTGTTGGTGTTGGTGTTGGTGTTGGTGTTGGTGTTGGTGTTGGTGTTGGTGTTGGTGTTGGTGTTGGTGTTGGTGTTGGTGTTGGTGTTGGTGTTGGTGTTGGTGTTGGTGTCGGTGTTGGTGTTGGTGTTGGTGTTGGTGTTGGTGTTGGTGTCGGTGTTGGTGTCGGTGTTGGTGTCGGTGTTGGAGCAACTACTCGGATAGAAATAGACAAATTACTAGCCTGGTACTCATCCGTTTCTTCGGCGAAAACAACTATGCTGCAGTTTCCAACTTTTTCAAATTTAACTACATATAAAGGCACGATGGAGCAGACGCTTGAGGTATTAGTTGACAATCGATAATTGGAATTTGCTTGAGTCTGGATATCTAATTTTGATTGTGTGCCGACTGTTAATTCACGTGAGCCGTTGTAAGTAATTACCTGTTTAGGGCGAATTGGAGTTTCGGTTGGAGTCGGTGTTGGCTCAACAGATGGCATTGGAGTTGGTTTAGCCGGGACCTTGACGCCTTTGCTCCAGACTAGTTTCTTGCCAGATTTAATGCAGGTGTATTTATAGCCCTTTACCGTTGAAGTTGCTTTTAGCTTGGTACAAGTTGCTCCGGCTTTTGTAACAGCGTGTGCGGTGCTTGGAAGAAAAACTAAGAGAGCACATGAAATAGCTAGTGCGAATCTCTGACGCTTCATGGCTAAATTGTAATCAAATCGCTACTTCTTACGAAGGCTTAAGCCTGTGCAGCCGCTTTTAGATCTTTACGAAGCTCTGGTGGCAGTGCAAATAACAGTGATTCTTGCGCTGCAGTAACGGTTTCAACATCGCCGAAACCACGTTCTGCTAGCCACTTCAGTAAGTCATCTACCAAAATCTCAGGTACAGATGCGCCACTAGTAACGCCAATAGTTTCAACGCCGGTTAGCCATTCATCTTTGGCCTCTGCGGCATAGTCAATTAGATAAGCGTTTGGCGTGCCATATTCCTTCGCAACTTCAACTAAGCGCACTGAGTTAGATGAATTAGTTGAACCAACCACAATCACTAAATCTGCTTGCGGGGCAATTACTTTGATTGCATCTTGACGATTAGTAGTTGCATAACAAATGTCATCAGATGGTGGATCTTGAATATCTGGGAATCGCTCTTTCAAAATTGCAACTGATTGCAAGGCTTCGTCAACGCTAAGAGTTGTTTGTGAAAGCCAAGCTAATTTTTTACCTGGGGTTGGCTCAATGGTGCGGGCAGAATCTAGGCCATCAACTAATTTAACATTGCCGACGGCTTCGCCCATGGTGCCTTCAACTTCTTCGTGACCTTCGTGACCGATAAATAAAATCTCGAGTTCTTCAGCTGCGAAGCGTCGTGCTTCGTGGTGAACTTTGGTAACAAGTGGGCAAGTTGCATCGATAGTTTTTAGATTGCGGTCAGCTGCTTCGGCGTGAACTGCAGGTGAAACACCGTGAGCTGAAAAAACTACGATCTTGCCTTCAGGAACTTCATCAGTTTGATCAACGAAGATCGCACCGCGGGCTTCAAGAGTTGCAACCACATGCTTGTTATGAACAATCTGCTTGCGCACATAAACCGGAGCCCCGTAAAGCTCGAGTGCTTTTTCGACAGTGATCACGGCTCGGTCAACACCGGCGCAATAACCGCGTGGCGCAGCTAAGAGGATTCGCTTACTCATGTCGGTAAGTCTATTAGGATCGTTCCATGCTCGAAACTTCAAGTGAATCCCCCGCGCCAGTACGGGCAGTCACTGAAGCGATCAAGGAATATCTCGATCGATTAGGGCCAATCTGGATCGAAGGCGAGATCGCCGAACTCAATGAACGCAGCGGCGGCATGGCTTTTCTGCGCCTGCGCGATTCCAGCGTTGATATGAGCCTTTCGGTGATGTGCCACAAATCTGTATTAGCCAGCGTGGCACCACTGCCGGCAAATGCGCGCGTTGTGCTTTATGCCAAAGGCTCTTGGTATACCAAAAATGGTTCTTACACTTTATCGGCCCGTGAGATTCGCCAAGTTGGTGTTGGTGAATTACTAGCGCGCATCGAAGCGCTTAAAAGTATGTTGGCAGCTGAAGGTTTATTTGCTGCGGAAAATAAAGTGGCGCTGCCGCTTCTGCCCCGCAAGATTGGTTTGATCTGTGGTCGCAATACTGATGCCGAACGCGATGTGGTTGAAAATGCGAAGCGACGTTGGCCTGCTGTGCAATTTGAAATTCGCGAAGTTACAGTGCAAGGCGCAGCTGCGGTTAGTGAAGTTTCGGCAGCCTTAGCCGAACTCGAATCTTTAGCCGATGTTGATGTCATCATCATTACTCGCGGTGGTGGATCTTTCGAAGATCTATTGCCGTTTAGCGATGAAGGTTTAGTGCGCCTGGCTGCTAAATGTAGTACACCGATTGTTAGTGCAATTGGCCACGAAAAAGATTCACCGCTACTTGATTTAGTTGCTGACTTCCGCGCATCGACGCCAACCGATGCGGCGAAGCGAGTAGTGCCAGATATCAATGAAGAGATTGCACTAATTGAACAATGGCGCGATCGCGCCAATCGTTTTGTGCGAAATATGATCGAACTAGAAAGTTCGAAGATTGCTAACTTGGCTGCTCGCCCAGTTCTGCGTGATCCAGCGGTAATGATTACTTCGCGGTTAGAAATAATCACGGGGCTACGCGATCGTTCAATCCGAAGTTTTCAGGGCCGCCTGGCAATTGCGCAAGAAGAGTTGCTACAAGTCACTGCTCGCGTGCGCGCACTTTCTCCGCAGGCCACCCTTGATCGAGGTTATGCCGTTGTGCAATTAGCCGATGGCTCGATTGCCCGCGATAGCGCTGCCTTAAAAGGTGGCGAAAAGCTACGAATCAGACTGGCTCAGGGTGAGACCAGCGCCACGGTTACAAGTTAAAGAGCAGGCAGTAGATTTAAGCCATGGCCTCTGAAAAGAAGATCTCATACGAAGCAGCGCGTGATGAATTAGCGCAGGTTGTTTCATCGCTAGAAACTGGTGGCGCTACCCTCGAAGATTCCTTGAAATTATGGGAACGCGGCGAAGAGTTAGCGAAGATCTGCCAAGAATGGCTAGATGGGGCGAAGGCAAAGTTAGATTCAGTTAAGCCAAGCGAATAGGTGCAGATGATGTCTCCTGAATTCTCTTACTCCGAACTGCTGCCGATAGGCCCTGACGCCACTAAATATCGCAGCTTAGGCACTGATGGCGTTCGCACTTTAAAAGTTGGCGAACTTGAATTTCTAGAGATCGCACCCGAGGCAATTGAGAAGTTAACTAGCACTGCGATTCACGATATTTCGCATTACTTGCGCGCCGAGCATTTGCAGCAGTTAGCTAATATTTTGAAAGATCCAGAAGCATCCCCTAACGATCGCTTTGTGGCTTTGGACTTATTGAAAAATGCCAATATTTCAGCCGGTGGAATTTTGCCAATGTGCCAAGACACAGGCACCGCAATTGTTTCGGGTAAGAAAGGTCAATTTGTTCTGACCCAGAGCAAAGATGAAGTTGCGATTTCTAAAGGTATTTACGATGCCTATACCAATTTAAATCTGCGCTATTCGCAGATGGCCCCAGTTACCACTTGGGATGAAAAGAACACCGGCAATAACTTGCCGGCCCAAATTGAAATCTACGCCGATAGTGATCATTACGATGAATACAACTTCTTATTTATCGCCAAAGGCGGCGGTAGCGCGAATAAATCTTTCCTCTATCAAGAAACCAAAGCAATTCTTAATCCAAAAGCATTTATGGCTTGGCTCGATGAAAAGTTGCGTTCGATTGGTACTGCTGCTTGCCCGCCGTATCACTTAGCAATTGTCATCGGTGGCACTAGCGCCGAGCACACTGTGAAAACCGCGAAATTAGCTAGTACCAAGTACTTAGATTCACTGCCAACTAAGGGCGATGCCGCAACTGGCCATGGTTTCCGCGATCTAGAACTAGAAAAAGAAGTTCTCGAGCTAACTCGTACTCTCGGAATCGGTGCTCAATTCGGTGGCAAGTACTTCTGCCACGATGTGCGCGTTGTTCGATTGCCTCGCCATGGTGCATCACTACCAATTGCGATTGCAGTTTCTTGTTCGGCCGATCGCCAAGCAAAAGGCAAGATCACTAAAGACGGTATTTTCCTGGAAGAGCTAGAGCGCGAGCCAGCCCACTTCTTGCCCGATACCACCGATGAGCATCTAAATGATGGCGTGGTAAATATTAATTTGAATCAGCCAATGGAAAACGTATTGGCCGAACTTTCTAAGCACCCACTTAAGACCCGCATCTCGTTAACTGGCACCTTGGTTGTGGCTCGCGACTTAGCCCATGCCAAAATCAAAGAAATGATGGATGCAGGCGCCCCGATGCCTGATTACTTGCGTGATTTTGCCGTTTATTACGCTGGCCCAGCTAAGACTCCCGAAGGTTATGCATCAGGTTCGTTCGGCCCAACTACTGCCGGCCGCATGGATTCTTATGTTGAATATTTCCAAAGTCGTGGTGGATCAAAGATTATGTTGGCAAAAGGAAACCGCTCAAAGGCAGTTACCGATTCCTGCAAAACTCATGGCGGTTTTTACTTAGGTTCAATTGGCGGACCAGCTGCTCGTCTTGCGCAAGATTGCATTAAGAAAGTTGAAGTTTTAGATTTCCCCGAATTGGGCATGGAAGCAGTTTGGAAAATCGATGTAGTTGATTTCCCGGCCTTTATTGTGGTTGACGACAAGGGCGGCGATTTCTTTGCTGAGACTTCAAAGCCAATCACAATTGGCATGGGGCCACGCTAAATTTAAAGCTGGCTTAAAAATTAAAGAAGTGGCTTAATACCAATTAGAGCGCTTGAATTTTGACCAAGCTTTGCAAGGGGTGTCATAGCGGCTATCGATATAGAGCAGACCCCAAGAAATCTGAGTAACTGGGTTGGTGCGCCAATCTGTTCCGACTACATCCATCTTGGTAGCTGGCAGAGCTTGAGGAATTCCGTGGGCGCCTGAGCGCTTATTGCTCGATTTGTAATTCCAATGGCTCTCTTTAGTCCAGAGATCATCGAGACACTCGTATTGCTTATTGCCCCAGCCATATTTATCGTCCATCAAAAACTTGGCGACTTCTTTGGCACCTTCAGGGGTGCGGGCAAGTTCAACGCTTGCGCTGGCTGAGGAAACTAAAGACATCGATGAAGCCAAAACCGTGGCTGTTGAAGAGAGTTCGGTAAAGAGCGCCGCTTCAACTGGAGCGTTCTCGGCACCTCGTTTGGGGATTTCAAACTCTTCGCCACTCGGATTTTCTAACACTGCATCCATTGGCAGATTCAGCGAAGTCGAAGCTGAAAACTCAAGGCCGTAGGCACTTGGTTGCAAAATGGCAAAGCCCAGAACAGCAGTCACGGTTGCCCAGATCGCAACTGCGCGACGGGCAGAGTTCAAATGAAGACCCACGGTGACTCCTTCCTGATCCTATAAATCTCACCTGTTCGGGTGAGTAACAGGGTTTAGACTCCCAAGGAGTACTGACATCGGCAACTTTATTTACGCGTGGGTCGAAAATTCTAAGGATTGGCCGGTTCACTTGAGTTGTAAAAGTGCAGGTCACTTAGGGGCAAGTCCGAAATGTCCGAAATGTGAGTGTGACATTAAAAAGGGCCTAATTTCGCCCCCTTTTTGGCTCGCCAAATCTAGATCGTGACAGGGCCTTCCAAGAGCTCGGTGACCAGGGCAGCAATTGGCGAACGCTCTGATCGAGTCAGGGTCACGTGGGCGAAGAGTGGGTGGCCCTTTAAGGTTTCGACCACGGCAACGACGCCATCATGGCGACCAACTCGCAAGTTATCGCGCTGGGCAACATCGTGGGTCAAGACAACTCGGGAAGATTGGCCAATTCGCGAGAGCACCGTCAGCAGAACGCCGCGTTCGAGCGACTGGGCTTCGTCAACAATTACAAATGAGTCGTGTAGTGAGCGACCACGGATATGGGTCAGCGGTAAAACTTCGATTAAGCCGCGATCGATGATCTCGTCGATGACCTGCTGGCTAACAAGCGCGCCCAAAGTATCGAAAACGGCCTGGGCCCAAGGCGACATCTTTTCGCCTTCACTTCCGGGCAGGTAGCCAAGTTCCTGGCCGCCGACTGGATAGAGCGGGCGGAAAATTACTACCTTCTTGTGCATCCGCTTTTCCATTACCGCTTCGAGTCCGGCGCAAAGTGCGAGTGCGCTTTTGCCAGTTCCGGCACGACCGCCGAGTGAAACGATTCCGATATCTGGATCCATCAAAAGGTCGAGAGCGATTCTTTGTTCGGCGCTACGACCATGAAGTCCGAAAGCGCTGCGATCGCCTCGGACTAATTGCAATTGTTTATCTGCAGTGACTCGGGCTAAAGCGCTGCCTTTTTCAGAATGCAAAACGATGCCGGTGTGAACTGGCAGCTGGTGGGCAGCTTCATGATCGGCCCGATCACTGGCATAAAGATCATCGATTATTTGATGGCCGACATCTAACTCTTCAATGCCAGTCCAGCCACTATTAGAAACTAACTCGGCGCGATATTCCTCGGCTTCGACTCCGACGGCAGATGCTTTAACGCGAAGAGGCAAATCTTTAGTAACTAGAACAACTTGTTTTCCATCAGACATTAAATTTTTAGCAATGGCCAAGATGCGCGAATCATTGGTTCCGTCGCGCAAGAAGCCATGTGGCAATGAACTTAAATCAGTGTGATTGAGCTCGACCGAGAGGGTGCCGCCTTCGGGGGTAATTTTTAGAGGGCGATCGAGGCGGCCATGGGTAATGCGTAAATCATCTAAATATCGAAGGGCAGCACGCGCGAAATAGCCCAATTCGGGGTGATCTCGCTTAGTCTCTAGCTCACCAATTACCGCAACCGGGATGATGACCTCGTGTTCGGCAAATCTAGCTAAAGCTGCCGGATCGGCGAGCAGAACGCTGGTATCTAGGACATATGTTTTTCTATCCGCAGCGCTCAAGTATTTCCCCGCATTCATTTATGAATTTGATTGAGGTCATATTTAGTTGTTGTAGGTGATGAGCAAACGCTAGAACTGAGAATGTGTAATTTGCTTTCGACACGCGGTCAGTCAAAGTTAAATCTAAGTGACTTATTTACCGAGTCTTCTATGACGAGTCGAATAAGAACGCAGGGCACGTAAGAAATCTACCCGGCGAAAATCTGGCCAATATGCTTCACAGAAATAATATTCAGATAGCGCGCTCTGCCAGAGCAAGAATCCGCCGAGGCGTTGTTCGCCAGATGTTCTAATTAATAATTCTGGGTCTGGTTGGCCCGCGGTGTATAGATATTTCGCAATCTCATCTGCCGAGATATTTTCAGTTGCTACGGAAATGTCGTGGCCTTGATTCTTCTCGGCATCTAAATAACTTTTGACTGCATCGACAATCTCACGACGACCGCCATAACTAATTGCCACATTCACTTCTAAGCCATCGCTGCGAATTGGTTTTAGATTGCCTAATTTTTCCGCTAGCCAATTGGGCAATAAATCTAAGGCACCCACTGCTTTGATATTCCAACGGCCAGTAGCCGATAGCTCATCGACGGTATCGCCAATAATTTTAAGGAGCGCGGTTAACTCTTCTTCGCCACGTTTGAAATTATCAGTTGAAAGCAACCAAAGCGTCACCACATTTACTTCAGCCTCTTCGCACCAACCTAGAAATTCCACAATTTTATCTGCCCCGGCGCGATGGCCATGGGCGGGCGAGGATCCGCCTAAACTTTCTGAATTTGCTTTGGCAAAACGGCGATTGCCATCGAGAATTACGCCAACGTGATGTGGAGTTTGACTGAAATCTAAAGCTCTGACTAACCGATATTCATAAATCGGATAAAGCAGCGATTTTATGAAACTACGAATACTGCGATACAACTTTTCGCTCCGTAATAAGCGAAGCAATGGGCAAAGTTCCGGCAAGAATCAATCCGAGCATCTTCATAACTGGCCACTTAGCCTTGCTCGCGAACTGAATTGCGGTCAGCACATAGACGGCATAAACCCAACCGTGGACAAAAGGGATCCAGGCGACGTTTGCTTTCCAGCTTTCGTTATCAAATAAATAGGCAACAGGTAGATCTACAAACCAGAGCAGTAGCGACATGATTCCCGCCAAAATTGCCATCAATCGATATCGCTTTACCGAACCGGCCATTGAAATATCTGGCCCATTTTCATTTGGGAGGCTGCTCATGGGGTAACTCTACGGCGATAGAAGGGAAGGTAAAGCACCACGGCAGCCATGAGCCACCAGATGAACACATAGGAGATGTGTTGCCAGTAGTAGCCAGGCACCTTGGAATTATCGACGGCAATCTCAAGGCGGGTGCGGTCAATTTTTACGCCATCAACCATTTCGCTGTTGGCCAAGATGAAACCGTCGTAGAGATCAAAATCAGAGAGGCCAGCTTTTGTTAAAAGTAAGGTGCTATCAACCCGTGCGAGATTATCGGCGGAATTTGGCCCGTGATCATCGCTTTGACTAGGTTGCAGCACGCCAGTTACCTCGACTCTTTGCGACATCGCAATAGTTGGCTCGGTTAAGCGCTCAGACCAAAGGCCACGGACCACCAAGATCAACGATTTAGTATCTGTTTGTAGAGCTGCAACTTCCCAAGCAGTTGCTGCTACCCCATCAGATTTTTGATTATCACTTTTAAAAGTTGCGATGTAGTGACCGCTGGTCGAGACATTTTTCAATAAATCAATTGGGTCAATACTGATTCGCGGCTTTACCAATGTTGTTAGCGGAACAGGTTCAGTAACTTCAACGATGGTTCGGGTCGAAGCTTTTAGCTCTTGAGCCCGATCTAATTGCCAATTTCCTAATCCAATAAATACACCTGCAATAAGAGTAACTGCCAAACCTGCCGCAATTCGGTCGCGAAGTTTAATTCTTTTCGTCCTCGCTACGTTTAATCATGCGGGAATAACGCATATAGAAACTACGCATTAGAAAAACCATGGCAGTACACAAAACGATCATAGTTAATGAGCCAGCTGCACCAATTTCTACATCTTTCATAACTAATCCCTTACTGATCGCTAGGACTTGATCTTACTGATTAATAAGAGAGAATACTCTTATGTCCGAAGGCTTCGATTACAACGATCGTTATGGCATCAAGCCAGCCAATCGTTGGCGTCCACTTGCAGGTGCAATCTTCGCAGTTGGCATTATCTGGCTACTCTGGGCAGGTTTACATCATGCCCGGCCCGAGATCACTTCACGGTTGATTTCATTTACCGTGACCGATGATCGTGAAATTGTGATTCGTTACGAAGCGACTCGACGTGACCCGGATCGCGAACTTACTTGCACTTTGCTAGCTCGCGATATCGATAAGTTAATCGTTGGCCAAGTCGATGATGTTGTGCCTGCCGGTGAGAGCGAGATTGATCGCAGCACTGCAATTCCTACGCGTAATTTGGCCGCCACGGCCACCGTTTTACGCTGTCTTTAAACTGCACTACCCTTTCCCCTTATGAGTTCACAGACCTGGTTAACCCAAGAAGCAGCCGATCGTCTAGCTGCTGAACTCGCCAACCTTGAAACTGAAGGTCGCACCGAAGTGATTAAGAAGATCGAAGCGGCTCGCGCCGAAGGTGATCTAAAGGAAAACGGCGGATATCACGCAGCTCGCGATGAGCAAGGCAAGATCGAAGCACGCATTCGTCAGTTAAAGCAGATGTTAGAAAATGCAACTATTGGCGCACCACCGGCAAGTGCTGACGGTGTGGTTAGTACCGGCATGGTCGTAAGTGCCATTGTTGATGATGAAGAAATTAGATTTTTACTTGGTTCGCGTGAGATGAAAAGCGACGAACTCACCGCTTATAGCGAAAAATCACTTCTAGGTGCTGCCGTGTTCGGCGCAAAAATTGGCGACAAAGTTTCTTACACCTTGCCTAATGGCAAGAGCATCTCAGTCGAAATTTTAGGCGCCGAGTTTTACGCTTAAGTTATTTAGATTTATTCGCGTATTTGCGAACGCTTAACGGAATAAAGATCGCCATAATCAAGATCATGTAGAAAATCGATGTAACCAATGGGTGTTCAGATGGAAATGATCCAGCAGTTGCACCAAATTGATTTTCTAAACCAAATAATTCGCGACAAGCCGCAACCATGGTCGAGACCGGATTCCATTCCGCAAAATACTGCAGCGGTCTTGGCATTCCGGTAGTTGGCGCAAATGCATTAGATAAGAAAGTAAGCGGGAAAGTAATTAAGAAGCTGATGTTCTGCACTACGCGAGCATCTCGAGCCGCTAGTCCTGCGAAAATTCCAGTCCAGGAGAGTGCGTAACCAAAAGCTAATAAGAATAGAAATGCAAGGGCGGTATTTAGAGCACCGCCAGTTGGGCGCCAGCCCACTGCATAACCAGCTATGCCCATCACGGTTAGCACCACGATATTTAGCAGCGAGTCACCCAGAGTTCTGCCGAAGACAACAGCTGAACGCGAAATCGGAAGCGACCTAAAGCGATCGATTAAGCCTTTACCCATATCTTCGGCCAAGCCAGAAGCGGTTGCGGCAAGCGTAAAGGCCACTGTTTGCACGAAGATACCTGGCATTAATAGCTGCACGTATCCGCCAGGTTGGCCAGTATCAATTGAGCCACCAAATACATATCTAAAAAGCAGCACAAACATTACGGGCTGAATGGTTGAGAAAATTAAGACTTCAGGTACTCGTGATAATTGCAGTAACTGGCGCTTGGTGATTACGAGTGCATCGCTTATTGCATTCACTTGGTTTCCTCCGCTGCATGACCAGTTAAAGCTAGGAACACATCATCTAGTGATGGGCGCTTCAACCCAATATCTAGTGGATGTAATTTGGCTTCGTCGAATTCGCGCAGCGCATCCATTAAAGACTTGGTGCCGTTTTTAACGGGTGACGAAACTGATCGCATGCCTTCATCAATGTGTGCAGCAGTTCCGCTCACTCGCGAAATAATTTCAGCAGCAAATTTTAATTGGCTACTTTCAACAATTACTTCGAGTCGCTCGCCGCCAACATCTTTCTTGAGTGCATCAGAGGTTCCGCGAGCAATTACTTTGCCATGATCGATTACAACGATCTCATCGGCTAAATGATCAGCCTCTTCAAGATATTGAGTGGTGAGTAACAAAGTAACGCCACCACCTACAAGCTCTTTGATGACGCCCCACATTTCCTGGCGACCACGTGGATCAAGACCAGTTGTTGGTTCATCTAAAAATAGAATTTTTGGTTTAACAATTATCGCTGCCGCTAAATCTAGGCGGCGGCGCATTCCACCTGAATAAGTTTTAATTGGTCGCTTTGCGCTCTCAGTTAATGAGAACCGCTCGAGTAATTCATCAGCTCGGGCAATCGATGCTCTCTTACCTAAGTGATATAGGCGGCCGAACATTACTAAGTTATCCCAGCCAGTTAACGTTTCATCAACAGCTGCATATTGACCAGATAAACCTATGATTTCCCGCACTTTATCGGGGTGCTTAATGACATCAATTCCACCGACTGTGGCATGGCCAGAATCTGGTGACAATAAAGTTGCAAGTATGCGCACAGTTGTGGTTTTACCCGCACCATTTGGACCTAAAACACTTAATACAGTGCCTTCTTCAACGTCTAGCGATAACCCATCGAGTGCTTTTACTTCACCTTTGCGATAGGTCTTTACTAGATTCTCCGCGATAACTGATTTCACGGGCTAAACTTACTACTATTGAATTAGATATTCATTCATTAAAAAATATGAATTAAACGAATTGTGCCGGAAAGGCAGCTATGTCATCTGAGAGCCACGGAAAAGTACATACCCATAAAGAGATCATGTTTATCTTGTCTGGTCTGATGACTGGAATGTTGCTTGCAGCGCTAGATCAGACGATCGTCTCAGCAGCCTTAAAAAGCATTGTCGAAGATTTTAATGGACTTGATCATTACACCTGGGTGGTCACTGCCTACTTATTGACATCGACTGCATCGACGCCGCTTTATGGAAAGATCTCAGATCTCTATGGTCGACGAATTGTTTTCCAATTCGCCATTGTCACCTTCTTATTAGGTTCATTCTTAGCTGGTGCTTCAACCAATATGGAGCAACTAATCGCAACTAGAGCGCTTCAAGGCCTTGGTGGTGGTGGCTTAATGGCGCTAACTTTTGTAATTATTGGTGACATAGTTCCGCCTCGCGAACGTGGTCGCTATCAAGGATATTTTGGCGCAGTCTGGGGCCTTTCTTCAGTTGCTGGCCCATTACTTGGCGGTTTCTTTTCTGACCAAGATAAAATTCTAGGCATCACTGGTTGGCGTTGGATTTTCTATATCAATCTTCCATTTGGAATTGCTGCTCTTTTAATTACTTCTGCTGTACTACATATCCCAAAAATTCGCCGCGAACATAAAATCGACTACGTAGGCGCGGCACTGATGGTCTTAGCGGTTTCAGCAACGCTGCTTGCCGTATCAATCTATGGCCCACAAGATGGCTGGTCAGATCCAAGGACGGTAATTTCATTAACTTCTGGATTCATTTTGACCTTGTTATTCCTGCGCTGGGAATCTCAGGCAGTTGAGCCAATCTTGCCGCTAAGTCTTTTCAAGAATCACACCTTTAACATCACTTCAATTTTAGGTTTCATTATCGGAGCCGGAATGTTTGGCGCAATAATTATGTTGCCACTTTATTTACAAGTGGTTCAAGGCGAAAGTCCATCAGCAGCAGGCTTAAAGTTGATTCCATTGATGTTAGGAATTGTTATAACTTCCATTTACAGTGGAAAAACAATTTCGCGAACTGGTAAATATAAGAAGTTCCCAGTTGTCGGCACAATAATTATGACTTGTGGCTTGGCGCTTATGACCACACTAGGAATCGATACCCCGTATTGGCAGATAGCAATTTATGCAGCAATGGTCGGCGCCGGTTTAGGTTTATCGATGCAGACACTGGTTATTGCGCTTCAAAATTCAATTGACTTCAAAGAGCTAGGCGTGGCTACAACTTCTAATACTTTCTTTAGATCACTTGGTAGTGTCTTTGGCGCAGCCATTTTCGGAACTATCCTCACAAATCGATTAGGTCATTACTTAGTTAAAGACTTCGCAGACCTTGCTGCCAACAACCCAGCTGCTGTTGCAGGTTTTGATGCAGCGAAACTTGAAGGTGTCACAAACAATACGGCGCTCTTAGCTGACTTGCCGCCACTTATTCAGCAAAGCGTTCTGCAATCTTTCGTAAATAGTTTCCATGTGGTCTTCGTAGTAGCTGCACCATTTATCGCAATTGGAATCTTCTGCGCTCTAAAATTACGTGAAGTGCCTCTGCGCACAACAATGCAATTCAAGGAAGCAAAAGAAGAAGTAGCCGGCGACGCAATTGGTTAAAAAGTTCAAATCGCCAGTAGCTGGATTTCCACGTGAGGTCCAAGTTGTAATCATTGCCTCATTCTTTGTGGCCCTTGGTTTCGGCATAGTTTTCCCAGCAATTCCAGTATTTGCCAAGTCTTTTGGGGTTAACAACACTGCGGTGGGTTTAGTAGTTGCGACATTTGCATTTGCCCGTTTTTCATCAGGCATGATCTCTGGAAAATTCGTAGATCGCTTCGGTGAGCGAAATGTTTATAGTTTCGGTGTCTTTATGGTGGCTTTCTTTACTATTCTCACTGGCTTGGCACAGAATTACCCACAACTTCTGATTTTCCGCTCTGCTGGCGGTCTCGGTTCTTCAATGTTTTCAGTTGCATCAAGTGCGCTAATTTTTCGTGCCGTCGATGATGCACATCGGGCGCGCGCACTTTCAGTTTTTCAAGGATCGTTTTTGATCGGTGGTATTACTGGCCCCGCAATTGGCGGCGCACTTGCCACAATTTCCTTACGTGCACCATTTTTCGCATACGCCTTTATGCTCACTATTGCTGGATTAATTGGTTATATCTACTTAGGAAGAGCTGAAGCAGCCAAGAGTGAATCAAAAGTAAAACAACAGGATCCGATAACGCTCAAGGAAGCAATGCAGATTCCGGCATATCGAATTGCGCTAGTGCTTTCCTTTATTTCTGCTTGGGCGCTATTTGGAATGCGTTCATCAATCTTGCCGCTCTTTGTAACTGAAAATTTAAATTCAACGGCAGCTGTTGTCGGCTATGGGTTCGCTCTTGCTGCTCTAGCCCAAGGTGTAATGCTGATGAAGGCCGGACGCATGTCAGATCAACACGGTCGCAAACGCGTGGTAATGCTTGGTGGTTACATTGTGATGGCTGGAATTCTGGGTCTAACTTTTTCAATTCATATCTGGATGTTTTTGATCTCGATGGCGGTATTAGGAGTTGGTGGCGCTTTCATTGCAACTGCGCCAGGCAGCATCGTGGGCGATGTAATTAAAGGCAAAGGCGGCAAGGTAATCGGGATCTTCCAGATGTCTGGTGACGCCGGCATGATCGTTGGGCCAATTGTGGTTGGCGCGATCTCTGATATTTATTCATTCCGCGCCGCTTTTGGTGCTACCGCCGTGATCTTCTCGATAGTTCTGATCTTAGGCTCTCGTTTACCCGAGACAAGAAAAATGGCCGGCTCACATGAGCCGACCATTTCACTAAACGATAATTAACTAGTCATCGCCACGCAAGATTGAAATCAAGCGCAATATTTCTAGGTAAAGCCAAACGATCGTAACCATTAGGCCAAAACCAGCACGCCATGATTCTTCTTGCGGTGCGCCAGCTGCGATTCCCTTTTGGATTTGATCGAAATCTAAAACCAAGAAGAAGCTTGCAAGACCAACACCAGCAACTGCTAGAAGTGGACCAAAACCAGTTACGCCATATAGACCGCCTGAGTTTCCAGTAAATGACATCACCATGCTGATTAGACCTAGTGCTAAGTAACCAATTGCAGCACCCAAAATCACGCGAGTGAATTTTGGAGTTACGCGAATCTTGCCATTGCTATATGCAAAAAGCATTCCAGCAAATGCACAAAGTGTTCCGATTACCGCTTGGCTAACAATGCCAGGATAAACATCATTGAAAACATGACTTAGCGTTCCAAGAGCTAAACCTTGAAAAGCTGCATAAGCCATGATTAAAGCTGGGCGAATCTTCTGGCTAAATGTATTTACCATTGCCAAAACGAATCCACCTATGAAGCCAATCATCAACGCGGTGCCTTTAAAATTGGCTGTCCATGCAACAGCACCAGTAACAACCAAGATGCCGAATAAAATTGAAGTGCGCGCAACAACATCTTCGATAGTCATGCGACCGGTTTGAAGTGCTGATGCTGCGGGTGCGTTATAGAGGTTTTCTAAACTCTCTGGTGTGGTAGCCGCGGTTGAATTACCCATAGAGGCATAACCACGATTATTAAACGCCCGTCCAAGAACAGGGTTTGAACTACGCATACTTTTGTACTCACTCTCTAGTGCTAAAAAAGAGCTGGAATTCCCAGCCCTAGTGTCAGCAATGTTACGGCACTAGATATTTCAGGCCAACTGAAACTAATGAAAATGAAAAACGCTCGGGAAATTCTAAGCACCTAAGCGTAAGAATTACGCTCAATCATGGTGCCCCGAGTGGGGGTCGAACCCACACTGGGAGGATTTTAAGTCCTCTGCCTCTGCCATTGGGCTATCGGGGCCATGCGATAAATCTTTTACGGACTAACGAAGAACGTGGGCAAATCTACCTGCTTTTTTGAGCACTGAATCCAACATCGGTTTGGTCAGCTTTCCAGTGAAGGTGTTCTGCTGACTGGGGTGGAAACTAGCCAAAATCAGGTATTTAACGCCGTTGTGCTCGTATTTTACCTCTGCCCCATGGCCAAATTTGGCTTTCTTAACCGGATGGCCTAATTCAGCAAGAGCTGAAAATAGCGCGACCCAGGCAAAGTTTCCGAGGGCCACAAATGCTCTAGTGGTTGGCAGCGAGAGTTCAAGTTCGCGTAAAAACCAGGGTGAGCATTCATCGCGCTCTTGCGTAGTTGGTTTGTTATCTGGCGGTGCACAACGAACGGCCATTGAAATTCGTGTATCGCGAAGTTCTTGGCCATCATCGCGCGATGTACTAGTTGCAATCTTGGCAATACCTAAACGATGAAGCGAGCCATAGAGCCAGTCCCCTGATGGATCACCAGTAAAAATGCGCCCGGTGCGATTAGCACCGTGAGCACCTGGTGCTAAACCAACAATCATTAGCTTTGGTTTAGTCGAACCAAAACCTGGAACAGCTTTGCCCCAATATTTTTCAGCTTGGTAGGCCTTGCGTTTTGTGATTGCAACTTCTTCACGCCAATCAACTAACCGCGGACAATCTCGACAAGCAGTTATTTTCTTATCGAGCAAAGGTAAAGTTTTTATGCTTTGCGCAACTTTCTTACTTGGCAAGCGACCATGCCATTCCGTCGAGAATATCGTTTTCAGATGCTACGAATTCTTTAGCACCTGTTGCTTTAACTATTTCAGAAAGTACAAGTGAACCAGCTGTAATTACATCGACGCGACCCGGATGCATATAGCCAAGGGCTGCTCTTTCATCACGAGTCATTGAAGTGAATCTCTTGCTTACGTCATGAACTTGATCAGCTTGAATGCGAGAGAGATGTATCGCATAGCGATCGTATTCAGGCAGGTCTAGTGCTGCAGCAGCAACCGTCGTTGCAGTGCCAGCTACACAAACTAGCGTTTTGGCGCTCTTAATATCCACGCTGGCATAAGCAATATCGATAGCGTTTTGAATATCGCGGCGAGCAAGTGCTATTTCATCTGCTGTTGGTGGATCGTTATGAAAATGGCGCTCAGTCATGCGAACGCAGCCAATATTTACACTGATTGCGGTATCGACGGAATCTGTGCCAAGTACGAATTCGGTTGAGCCGCCACCGATATCTACAACTAGGAATGGGCCATTGGTGCGGTTAAATTCCCGAGTTGCGCCAGCGAATGAAAGGCGAGCTTCTTCATCACCTGAAATAACTTCGGGCTCAATCCCTAGGCGCTCTTTCACGCCTTCAATAAAGATGTTTCGGTTAGTCGCATCGCGAGTTGCACTCGTTGCGCAGAAGCGAATCTTTTCAACGCCCCGACGGGCAAGTTCGGCAGCATAGAGATCAACGGCGGCAAAGGTGCGCTCAAGTGCATCGGGGTGAAATTGGTTTGTTTCGTCAACGCCTTGGCCAAGTCGAACAACTTGCATTTGGCGAGTTACCTCACGGAAATTGTTGCCGTCAATATCGGCAATCAATAACCGAATCGAGTTAGTACCGCAATCAATAACACCTACGCGCATTAGTTTGCCTTCACATTTTCGGTAACGCTACAAGGTTGATCTTTCCACCAATCGGGCAATTTTGCTAAAGCTTCATCGCCTAATGGATTCACATCAGGGCCGGCACATAGTGAATGGGCAACTAATGAGTGGAGACACTTAACGCGATCAGGCATTCCACCGGCACTGATGCCTTCAACTTCGGGCACATCCATTTTTAAAACGGCGCGTGCTGCTAAATAATCTTCGTGCGCTGCTGCATATGCACCAGCTAATTCAGCATCTATTGCAAGGCGTTGATTCATTTCGCCCATCAGGCCAGTTGATTCCAGCGTCGAGATCGCACCAGTTAGTCGTGGGCAAGTGGCATAGAAATAAGTTGGAAACGGAGTGCCATCGCCAAGGCGGGGCGGGGTTTCAACTACAGCTGGCTTGCCACATGGGCAGCGATAGCCAATTGCGTGAACATCTCGTGGCGTGCGACCTAGTTGAGCTTCAATGCAATCTAAATCTTCTTGCGAAACTTCGCGTTCGGACATTAATTAGCGCCTGCTTCGGTAATCGATACAACTAACCTGTTATACCAAGGCAGGCCAACTGGAATGTTATTTGCGACTTCGGTTTTGTTATCAGCGGCTTCAGTCGTGGCATCGGTAACGATGTATTGACGCTCGCCTGGTAAAACAAAGTGCAAACGTGCGCGTGCCTGTGACTTTACATATTCTGGGTCGCGCCATAGTTCAAGTTCTTTGCGAGCTTCGGTAACTGCAGCATTGCCAGCTTTAATCTGGGCATTAACTGCACTGATTTCAGCACGTTGTGAAAAATAATGTTGTACCGGTGGCGCAATGGTGAGGGCTAAAAAGAAGAGAAAGAAGCCCAGCACCAGAGCGCGACTGTTGGTATTACGTCGACGATTAAAGTTCAAACGACGACGGGCCATGAGTTAAGTTCGCTTATGCCTTAAAGCGTGGGAATGCCCCACGGCCTGCGTACTTAGCGCCACTTGCTAGCTCTTCTTCGATGCGTAGCAATTGGTTGTACTTAGCTACACGTTCGGTACGAGCAGGTGCGCCTGTCTTGATCTGACCACAGTTAGTTGCAACTGCGAGATCAGCAATAGTGGTGTCTTCGGTTTCACCAGAACGGTGTGACAACATGCTGCGATAATTAGCATGTTGCGCCATTGAAACTGCATCAAGAGTTTCAGTTAACGTTCCGATTTGGTTTACCTTAACTAGAAGTGCGTTTGCGGTATTAGTTGCAATGCCTTTTGCTAGACGCTCAGGATTAGTAACAAATAGATCATCGCCGACGATTTGAATGCGTGAACCAAGCACATTTGTCATCTCGGCCCAGCCAGCCCAATCTTCTTCGTTTAGTGGATCTTCGATTGAAACGATTGGGTATGAGTTAACTAAGTCGGTGTAATACGCAATCATTTCGCCAGATGAGCGCAATGAACCTTCGAACTTATATTGCCCGTTCTCGTGGAATTCAGTTGCTGCAACATCCATCGCAAGTGCGATATCGGTGCCCGGCTTAAAGCCAGCTTTGGTGATTGCCTCAAGAATTAGATCAAGGGCTGCACGGTTGCTCTCAAGGTTTGGTGCAAATCCACCTTCGTCACCAACGCTGGTTGCAAGACCGCGTTGCTTAAGAACTGACTTTAGTGCGTGATAAATCTCGGCGCCCCAGCGAAGTGATTCGCGGAAAGTTGGTGCACCGATTGGGGCAACCATAAATTCTTGAATATCAACATTGGTATCAGCATGTGCGCCACCATTAAGAATGTTCATCATTGGCACTGGTAGCAAGTGTGCATTTGGGCCACCGAGGTAGCGGAATAGTGAAAGGTCTGCGCTTTCGGCAGATGCTTTAGCAACTGCAAGCGAAACACCAAGAATTGCATTTGCACCTAAGCGAGATTTATTCGCAGTGCCATCAAGTGAAATCATGGCGCTATCGATTATGCGCTGATCTTGAGAATCAAAACCAATAATGTTTGGCCCGATTTCATCGTTTACAAATGCAACTGCTTTTTCAACACCTTTGCCAAGATAGCGAGAACCACCATCGCGAAGTTCAGAAGCTTCGAATGCACCAGTTGAGGCGCCGCTTGGAACAGCAGCACGAGCTTGAGTGCCATCTTCTAATTGGATTTCAACTTCAACAGTTGGATTTCCGCGCGAATCTAAAATTTCACGGGCGCCGAGCGCTTCGATAATTGCCATGATGGACTCCTAATGATGGTTGCTAGCAAAATTACTGCAATAGAGAGATCAGCGCTGAACTCAGGTGAGAAGTCTACCGCCCCTCAACGCTTTGAATCTGCGCCATTAGTGCGCGCGCCCGCTGGCGTAGCAGCGCATCGAGATCAATTTCATTGGCGCTAGCCCATGCGGCAATTGCAACTATTTGATCAGCTGCCGAATCGGCATCAGTTATGGTCGCGTTTGGTAGATCTAATTCGAGACCAAATTTTTCAGCGCGATGGAAGAGCTTAGAAATTAAGGCTAAAGATGGCTGAGAAAGTGCAACACCGTCGATGGCTGAAGTGCGACCTTTTTCGGCTGCCTTAATTTCTTCCCAATTCGAGATGACTTCAGCAACGCCAGATACCTGTACATCTGCAAATACATGTGGGTGGCGGCTGATTAATTTATCGGCGATGCCACGAGCTACATCTTCAATCGTAAATGGGTTCTGCGCATCATCTTGGGCAATGCGAGCGTGGAAATAGACTTGCAGTAGCAAGTCGCCAAGTTCTTCTTGTAAGCCAGCTCGATCATTAGTTTCAACCGCGTCAATAAATTCGTAGGACTCTTCGAGCAGATATTTGATTAGCGATTCGTGAGTTTGTTCGGCATCCCAAGGACAGCCACCCGGCGAACGTAATTTATTCATCACCTCCGCAAGGCGCAGAAGTTCTGACATTTACTTGCCTAAGAAATTATTCGGCTGGGGTCGCAGCAGGTGAAACAACTTCACTTGTCGCAGCTGT
The DNA here is from genome assembly GCA_965267915.1 of Candidatus Nanopelagicaceae bacterium. Taxonomy (GTDB): domain Bacteria; phylum Actinomycetota; class Actinomycetes; order Nanopelagicales; family Nanopelagicaceae; genus Planktophila. The sequence goes on from OZ254153.1 coordinate 1,305,377, forward strand.
AACTTCGGCAGTATCTGCTTTCCAGACACCATAACGAGGGTTAACAGTTACCTTGTACTTCTTGCCGGTTGCAATTACGAGATCCTGCATTTTTGTTGGGACATCAGCTTCAGCAACACCAGAAGCAACTAGTGACTTCTGGATCTTTTCTGAGTTCAAAACTGCATCTAGGTAAATGTCGAAATCAGTTGAAGCAATACCGGCGCCAACAAGCGCATTTGGAAGGCTGGCAACGCCACCAACTTGCTGAATGATTGCTTCGCGACGGGTATCAATTTCTGCCTTTGAAACTGTGATCTTTAAATCTTTGGCTGCGGCTTTTAGTAAAGCGGCAAATAAATGGAAACGCAGTTGGCTGCGATTTAATTCTTCGCCAGTTTCCAGCTGCATTTGAGTTGTATCAACGTTGCTGCGCTCAGCCATTACGGTATCAATGCTGGTCTGCACAGTTGCTTGAGTAATTTTGGTACTTCCGACTGTGGCGGCCGCGCCAACTTGTGAGCAACCAGTTAGGAAAAGTGCGATTGCTGCAACAGAGGCAATTGTGACTGCGGTGAATTTTTTCAAGATTTACTCACTTTCGGGTTAGCCGCTAATTCGGTTACGGCTTCGGTTACCCAAGCCAGAGTAGAAGTATCCCCCATAACTGGAGTGCTTTCGGACGGGTTCCAGGCTGCTGCCTTCGGTAACGCGACTAAAACCGTGCTTGCTGCGCTCTTATAAATCGAACCTGGGTAAACGCGGCTCAGTCGAAGTTGGCGAGATTCAGCCAAGTTGAGCGGTGAAAGCCGAAGGAATTTGCCTGAGATCACGACTTCGCGCAGTTTCTGGGCTTTTGCCAAGGCGCGTAACTTTGCAACGCCGAGAAGCGCCTGAGCAGATTCTGGAAGTTCGCCGAATCGATCAATTAACTCAGCTGCAATTGAATCAACATCGGCATCACTTTGCACATCAGCTAAGCGACGATAAAGATCAAGTCGCAAACGTTCGCCTGGCACATACTCCTCGGGCAGATGCGCGTTTATTGGAATTTCAATTTTGCATTCGTGGTTTGGTTCTTCAGTTTCGATTATGCCAGTTTTGTAATCTTGCACCGCTTCGCCAACCATGCGCATATAAAGATCAAACCCGACATCGGCGATATGGCCTGATTGTTCGCCACCGAGTAAATTTCCGGCGCCACGAATTTCTAAATCTTTTAGCGCAACTCGCATTCCTGAACCAAGGTCGGTATTAGATGCGATGGTTTTCAATCTATCAATTGCGATTTCAGAAAGTGGTTGATCTGCCGGAAATAAGAAGTAAGCGTATGCACGTTCGCGACCACGACCAACTCGACCACGTAATTGATGTAGTTGCGACAGGCCAAACATATCTGCGCGTTCGACAATTAAAGTATTCGCATTTGCAATATCTAAGCCGCTTTCAACAATTGTGGTGCAAACTAAAACATCAAAATCACGATTCCAGAATCCCAGAATTACATCTTCCAGCATTGCTTCACTCATCTGGCCATGCGCAACTCGTATGCGTGCTTCAGGTACTAGTTCTTGCAGCCTTGATGCGGTGCGATCAATTGATTCAACCCGATTATGAATGTAGAAAATTTGCCCGTCACGCAAAAGTTCACGATGTATGGCCGCCGCAATCTGACCATCTTCACTTGGCCCGACATAAGTAAGAATCGGATGTCGCTCTTCTGGCGGGGTGGTAATCGTCGACATCTCACGAATTCCGGTAACTGCCATCTCAAGGGTGCGTGGAATCGGAGTAGCTGACATTGAAAGCACATCTACCGTTGTACGCAGTTTCTTCAGCGACTCCTTCTGTTCAACACCAAAGCGCTGCTCTTCATCGACAATAACTAGCCCTAAATCCTTGAAATTAACATCATTTGAAAGAATTCGATGGGTGCCAATAACTACATCGACCGAACCTTCGCTAAGAGCTTGAGTTATCTCTTTGCTCTCCTTGGCGGTATTAAAGCGAGACATGCCAGCTACCTTTATAGGAAAGCCGGAATAACGCTCGGTGAAAGTTTTGTAATGTTGTTGTACTAGAAGCGTAGTTGGCACTAGTACGGCAACTTGCTTGCCATCTTGCACAGCTTTAAATGCTGCTCGAATCGCAATTTCTGTTTTGCCATAACCAACATCGCCACAAATAATGCGATCCATCGGAAATGGACGTTCCATGTCGCGCTTAACTTCATCAATCGTTGCCAACTGATCAATGGTTTCGATGTATGAAAAAGCATCTTCAAGTTCGCGTTGCCATGGCGTATCAGGTGAAAAGGCAAAACCTGGCGCACTAGTGCGAGCGGCATATAAACGAATTAATTCGCCAGCAATTTGGCGAACTGCTTTACGGGCACGTCCTTTTGCTTTCTGCCATTCACCGCTACCGATTCGGTGAACCGTTGGTGATTCACCGCCAATGTACTTGCTAACTTGTTCAAGAGTGTCAGTAGGAACAAAAATACGATCTCCTGGTTGGCCGCGCTTAGCTGCTGCATATTCAATAATCAAATATTCGCGAATGACTCCAGCGGTTTCGCGTTGGATCATTTCGACATATCGCCCAATGCCATGCTGTTCATGAACAACAAAATCGCCAGCTTTAAGTTCGAGCGGGTCAACGCTCTGCTTACGTTTTGAAGGTAGACGATCGGAATCTTTAACCCGTGACTTGCTACCAGTTAAATCGTGTTCGGTAATAAAAAGAATCTGTGCCCCGGGATACGAAAAGCCATATGTAATTGGCGTCGTAGTTATATGAATTAAACCTGCTGTTGGTTTGGCATTTAACTTATCGACTATATAAACCGGTAAATCAGCGCCTCGGAAAATCCCGGCATAGCGCTCGACCATTCCATGGCCATTTGCAGTAAAGATGACCTTGAAGTTATTTAAAACCGCCTCTCCCAGTACTTCCAATAAGCGATCGAGGTCTCCGCGCAAGGGATCAATAGCCGAAATTGCCAAGAAGTCAGTGTTTTCGCTGAGGTCTGAGCCAAAAGAATTTAAGGAGCGACGGTTTAACCCCAGCGAGGTTATTTTCTCAGCTAGTTCATCCCATGCTAAATAAGTTCCGGCGCCATCATGTACTGGCGCTACTGCACCAACTGCGGCATTAGACCATGAGGCAGCTAAGAATTCTTCGTTAGTGGAAAGTAAATCTGCGGCGCGCGAACGAATTCGTTCTTCGTCCAGAAAAATTATCTCGGTATTTGCTGGCATGCGATCTAATAAAGTATCTTGCTCTTGAATTAATAATGGAATAAGTGATTCCATTCCTTCAGTTGTGATGCCTGCTGCCAAGCGATCGAGCATTTCGGCAGCAGCTGGATACTTTGAAATCAAGTCATTGGCTTTTGCTTTTATTTCTTGAGTTAGCAAAAGTTCGCGACAAGGAAATATTTCTAGTTTGCCAATTACTGGTTCAGAAGTTCGTTGATCAGCTACTTCAAAATAGTTCAACTCTTCAATTTCATCGCCAAAGAAATCAATGCGCACTGGATGTTTAGTGAGCGGTAAGAACAAATCGATAATTCCGCCACGAACTGCAAATTCACCACGTCGTTCAACTAAATCGGTACGCACATATGCCAAATTAGTTAAATGTGTAATTAATTCGCTTAGACCCAACTCTTGACCTTGCTCGATTGAACGAAGCGGCTCTTTAGCTAAATCAGCAATGATTCGATGAATAACCCCACGGACCGGTGTGACCACAATTGGATTTAATTGAGATCCGTTATGCGCTAATTCATTAAGAGTTTGAATGCGTCTTGCGACAGTATCGCTACGCGGACTAAGTCGCTCGTGTGGCAAAGTTTCCCAAGCCGGAAATTCCAGAACCCGATCATGTAAATCACGAAGTTCGCTGGCAATATCTTCAGCTCCGCGACTTGAGCCACTAACGACTAGAACCGGTCTGGATTGAGCGATCTGCGCGATTAAGAATGGAAATACCGGTGGAGGCGTGACCAGATTATGAGATTGAGTCAGATTAATTGCACTCGTAACGTCATGGAACTCAGGGAAATCATTTAGTGAATGCAATAAACCACGCATGAGAACCCCCACCCCCTTAGATGCTACGAAATGCCGTTAAGCCCCAACTCCCAAAGGTGGGAGGGGGCGAATTGGCGCAATTCTATCTCGCAAATCAGGGGCCAGTAAATTTCAAATGGGTAATCATGAATGTGAAAGACCTGAGATGATTACGCCCATGTCAGGCACCTTTCAGGCCGATGACGCAGAGTTGCGTAATGACGTTCGCCAGTTAGGCGAACTCTTAGGCCAAACCCTTGTACGCCAAGAAGGCGTCGAACTGCTCAATTTAGTTGAGGCAGTTCGTAAAGCTGTGCGCGAAGGCGATAGCGGTGAACTACTCTCAGATTTATCAGTTGAAGATTCCGTGCAATTGGTGCGCGCATTTAGTACTTACTTCCACTTAGCAAATGTTGCCGAACAAGTTCACCGCGCACATATTTTGGCTGATGCACGCGCTGCAGGCGGCTCTTGGTTAACTCGGGCAACTGATCGCATCTTGGCTGCAAAGCAAGCACAAACTCCAGGTCACGAATTCAGTGATGCCGACTTGGCACTTTGGATCTCTGAGTTAAATGTGCGACCAGTCTTCACGGCACATCCGACTGAAGCTGCACGTCGTTCAATTTTAAATAAATTAGGAAAAGTTGCGACTTTGCTTGAACAGAAAAAATCACCAGACCAAATTGCTAAGTTGGCTGAGATAGTTGATTTGATTTGGCAAACCGATGAACTTCGCCTTGATCGGCCCGAGCCGCTAGATGAAGCGACTAACGCACTTTATTACTTAGACGATCTTTTTAGATTAACGGTTCCTGAAGTTTTAAATGATTTTTCAAATGAAATGAAGCGACTTGGTATCGATATCCCAGTTACTGCTCGCCCAATTTCCTTCGGAAACTGGATTGGCGGAGATCGCGACGGCAATCCAAATATCACCGGTGATGTCACACGTGATGTCATGGTTTTACAGGCTAGTCACGCTATTCGCGTGACAATCGCCGCGATGGATGAACTGCGCCAGATGCTCTCGGTTTCAACTCGAATCGTCGGCGCTACACCCGAACTAACTGCTTCGATAAAAGAAGATTTGAAATATATCCCCGAGTTCGAAGACCGTTTCTTGCGACTAAATGTTGAAGAGCCATACCGCCTGAAAGCAACTGCAATAGTTCATCGATTAGCTTTCACACGTATTCGCCATTCTGCTAACGCTCCACACGAACCTCATCGCGATTACCTAGATACCGACGAACTATTGGCCGATTTAACTTTGATGCGAGATTCGCTCTTTGCACACCGCGGCGAACTAATCGCAACTGGTTTACTAGAGCGCACAATACGAACTGTTAGCGCTTTTGGTTTAACTCACGCCACCATGGATGTCCGCGAGCATTCTGATGCTCATCACCATGTGCTTTCGCAATTAGCTATCGCTGATAATTATCTAGACCAAAGCCACGATCAGAAATTTGATCTTTTGGCTGCTGAACTTGCTAATCCAAAACAACCCGACCTTTCCAAAGTAGATGCTGCTGCAGCTAAGACCATAGATACTTTCACTGCTATCGGTGAAATTATTGATCGCTTTGGACCAACTGCAATTGAAACTTATATCGTTTCGATGACTAAAGGCGCTGATGATTTATTAGCAGCTGCAGTACTTGGTAAATATGTTGGACTAGTCGATCTGGAAAAGAGTGTTGCTCGCATTGGTTTTGCACCACTTCTAGAAACTGTTGCTGAACTTCGAGCCGCTGGCGAAATTCTTGAAAAACTTCTTAGCAATCCGACTTATCGTAAACTTTTAGCGCTACGTGGTGATGTTCAAGAGATTATGTTGGGTTATTCAGATTCAAATAAAGATGCTGGAATCGCAACTAGCCAATGGGAAATTCACAGAGCACAACGTAACTTGCGCGATGTAGCTATGAAATACGGCGTACGACTTCGGTTATTCCACGGTCGCGGTGGTTCAGTTGGACGCGGTGGCGGCCCAACTTATGAAGCGCTCATTGCTCTGCCTTGGGGTTCAATCGATGGTGAAATTAAGATGACTGAACAAGGCGAAGTCATTAGCGATAAATTCTCGCTGCCATCGCTAGCGCGCGAGAACGTCGAGCTAACTTTGGCCGCAGCCCTCGAAGCAACTGTGTTAAATCGTGGCCCTCGCCAAGCACCGCAAGATCTCGAACGCTGGAGCACTTGCATGCAGTCAATTAGCGATAATTCTTTCGAGCAATACCGTTCACTAATTGATCATCCTGATTTGCCCGCTTATTTCTATGCATCAACTCCGGTTGAGCAACTCGGAAACCTTTTCTTAGGATCTAGACCATCACGCAGACCAGATGCATCAAGTGGTTTGGGTAGTTTGCGGGCGATTCCTTGGGTATTTGGCTGGACTCAGTCGCGTCAGATCGTGCCTGGTTGGTACGGCGTCGGAAGCGGATTAAAGGCGGCTCGCGAAGCAGGCCATGGCGAAGTCATGGCGCAAATGCTTAGAGAGTGGCACTTCTTTAATACTTTTATTAGCAATGTTGAAATGACATTAGCGAAGACTGATTTAGCAATGGCTGGTCGTTATGTCGAGAAGTTAGTTCCGGCCGAATTGCAACATTTCCTTAAGAATATTGAAGCTGAATTCGATTTAACAGTTGCTGAAATTAATTTGTTGACCAAGAAAAAGGCGCTACTTGAAGATCAGCCAATTCTTTCTCGTACATTGCAAGTCCGCGATGCTTATTTGTCACCACTTCATTTGCTTCAAATCAATTTATTAAACCGAGTTCGCACTGAAGGTGCTGATGCAGACCCACTTTTAATTCGTGCACTACTTTTAACGATCAATGGTGTAGCTGCAGGATTACGTAATACTGGCTGATCTAGCTGTTAAAGGCAGATTGCGTACGTTCTAAACCGTAATTAATTAGCGATTCAACACAGTCAGCACCACGAACAATAAATTCAGGTAATTCTTTCTTTTCAGCTGAAGCAAATTGTTTTAATACAAAATCACCTGGATCTTGTTGGCCTGGTGGACGCCCAATACCCATTCGCACTCGCAAGTATTCAGCGCTGCCGAATGAGGAAGTTAGTGATTTCAAACCATTATGGCCATTATCGCCGCCGGCAACTTTGCTGCGAATGGCAGCAAATGGAATATCTAATTCATCATGGAGAACAATAATGTTGGCAATTTCTACCTTATAGAAATTAGCTAGGGCCTTTACTGGGCCACCAGATTCATTCATATAACTCTTTGATTTTGCAACGATCACTGATGCTGCATCAACGCCTACGCCTAATTTAAATTCTGCGATATCGCAACGTGATTTGTGTGAACTCCATTTTGCAGAGTGAGATTTAGCGAGTTGATCAACAACTAATTGGCCAATGTTATGGCGAGTTGCTTCGTAATCTGGGCCGGGATTGCCCAACCCAACTACTAACCAAAGCATGTTAAATCCATAGCCTCAGGTTACTAGTTGAGTTGGGATCGACCGATTAAGACTCTTTCTTCTCTTCAGCAGCAGGTGCCGCAGCAGCTGCAGTTTCAGCAACTGGCTCAGCAGCAGTTGAACGCTCTGAAAGGTGAACAACAACCATCTTTGGATCAGAAACAAGAGTTACGCCAGCTGGCAATGCAACGTTTTCGGCATACATAGATGTGCCGGCAGCCATTCCAGTTAGATCTAATTCGAAGAAGCTAGGAATTGCAGTTGCTTCAGTTTCTACTTCGATTGAGTGGTGAACGTGCTCAAGAATTCCATCGCGATCGTGTTCGCCAGATGTGTGAACTGGAACAGCAACAACAACGCGCTCGCCGCGGCGAACTAAAACTAAGTCAACATGCTCGAGTGTGCCCTTAAGTGCGTTGCGAACAACAGCTTTAGGCAAAGTCAGAACTGTTGTGCCATCAAGGACGATATCTAGAAGAACGTTTGATGTCTTCAGAGCAACGCCAAGTTCGCGTGCTGGGAGTGTTACGTGGGCAGGTGTTTCACCGTGTCCATAGATAACTGCAGGAACTAAACCATCGCGGCGATTACGACGTGATGCGCCTTTACCAAATTCAGTACGACGAACGCCATTGATTGAAATCTCAGCCATTTTTCTTTGCTCCTGTCAGGTTTACTTTCGGTTACTTCACAAAAGTTCCAGCAGGATTAAAACCTACGCCGTCGATTACGGAAAAAATTCTTACCCTCGCCGGAACGAGCCAAAGGTTAGCGAATGGGTGTGGCTAAGCGCAAATCGCGCTTAAGAATGACCATCAAAGAGGCTGGTAACTGAGCCATCTTCGAATACTTCACGGATTGCCCTACCTAGTAGCGGCGCGATCGAAAGCACGGTCAAGGTATCAAATTTCTGGTCTTCAGTAATCGGCAAAGTATTGGTAATAACTACTTCAGATGCACGCGAGTTCTTTAGGCGCTCAACTGCAGGGCCAGAAAAGACAGCATGTGTTGCCGCGATAATTACATCTTTTGCACCAGCATCAAATAGCGCATCTACTGCTTTTGTAATTGTGCCAGCGGTATCGATCATGTCATCGATAACTACACAAGTTTGACCTTGCACGTCACCAACTACACGACCAGTTGTTGATTCATTTGGAATCCGAGGATCGCGAGTCTTGTGAATAAATGCAATCGGGCAACCACCAAGTAGATCTGACCAGCGTTCAGCAACGCGCACGCGACCTGAGTCAGGCGAGACGATAGTTAACTTGCTGCGATCAACTTTGCTGCCAACATAGTTAGCCAACATTGGTAGTGCAAATAAATGATCAACTGGGCCATCAAAGAAACCTTGAATTTGTGAAGTATGTAAATCTACGCACATCAAACGATCGGCGCCGGCAGTTTTAAATAAATCTGCCATTAAGCGCGCAGTGATTGGTTCGCGTCCGCGGCTCTTCTTATCTTGGCGGGCATAACCATAAAAAGGTGCAACAACAGTGATGCGCTTTGCAGATGCACGCTTTAGCGCATCGACCATGATTAGTTGTTCCATGATCTGCTTGTTAACTGGTGTCGTGTGGCTTTGAATTACGAATGCGTCACAACCACGAACAGATTCTTCGAAACGAACAAAGATTTCGCCATTTGCAAAGTCATAAGCAGATGTAGGAGTTAATGGAATTCCGAGTTCGGCTGCAACCTCATCAGCTAATTCAGGGAAACCGCGGCCGGCAAAAAGTCGTAAGCGCTTTTCAGAAGATAACCGGATCTCGCTCATTTACTTACCCTTCGACTCTTTAGCTTCGGCTGCTTGTGCTGACTTCGAACCAGCGCGCTTGCGCATGACCCAACCTAATACATTCCGCTGCTTAGATCGGCCAACGCCGATCGCGCCAGGTGGAACATCTTCAGTAATTACTGAACCGGCGGCGGTGTAAGCACCATCACCAATATTTACTGGGGCAACCAACATGGTGTCACTACCAATACGAACATGGTCGCCAACAATTGTCGGATGCTTTTCGACACCGTCATAGTTAACAAATATTGTGGCTGCACCGATATTTGTGCCAATGCCGATGGTGGCATCGCCAACGTAGGAAAGATGAGGCACTTTCGAGCCAGCGCCGACTTCGGAGTTCTTGATTTCAACGAAAGCGCCCGCTTTGGCGCTCTCTTTTAGCACTGTGCCAGCGCGCAAAAAGGTAAATGGACCCACATTTGCAGCTGCGCCAATATTTGAATCGGTGCAATTTGATTCAACTACCGATGCCCCTTGCCCAACTTGGCAATTGGTAAGCGTGGTGCGCGGGCCAACTACGGCGCAACATTCAATGGTGGTCGTGCCCAGAATCGCGGAGCCAGGAAAAATAGTTACATCATTAGATATTTGAGCCTGTACATCAATCCAAGTTGTCGTTGGGTCAACAATGGTCACGCCATTGCGCATATGTGCCTCATTGATGCGATCGCGCAACATAGCTGCACTTTCGGCTAATTGATATCGGTCGTTAACGCCAAGAGTTTCTACATAATCTTCAATTAATACGGCACCGATTGCGCCACCGTCATTGCGCAAAATTTCGATTACATCAGTTAAATACAATTCGCCTTGCGCATTGGCTGCAGTTAATTTGCCAATGGCTGCAGCAAGTTTGGCGCCATCAAAGGCATAAACGCCAGAGTTAATTTCAAAGATCATCTTCTGATCTTCATCGGCATCTTTCTCTTCAACGATGCGCAACAAGGTGCCATCATCGGCACGAATAATGCGGCCATAACCGGTTGGGTCTGGGTGCTCTGCAGTTAAAACTGATGCGGTTGCACCCGACGCTTTATGAATTGCGACTAATTCTTTAAGTGAGGCGCCAGTTAGCATCGGCGTATCGCCAGCCAACACAATTACGGTGCCAGAAACTTTGATCTCGGCCAGCGCTAATTGAGTTGCGTGCCCGGTACCGCCACGGCGATCTTGAAAAACTGTTTTTGCAGTTGGCGCGATTTGGTTTAAGTGTGATTCAACTGCTTCGCGACCCGCCCCGACAACAACACAAAGTTGAGCGGGATTAATTTCAGATACTGCAGCTAGAACATGTCCGAGCAGCGAACGTCCAGCAATTTCATGTAAGACTTTAGGAGTTGCAGATTTCATGCGTGTGCCTTCGCCAGCGGCTAAGACAATTGCACAATCCAAGAGATGCTCCCCTGCTGCTAGTCAGGCCTTAATTCTAACTTCGGCCTTAGCGGTCAGTCGCTCCGCCACCAGGTATCGATCCTGGACCCTGGGCTTCAAAGGCCCATGTGCTAGCCACTACACAATGGCGGAACCCGTATTCTCCCTTATCCGAGGGACTGCTTTTGACCATTAACCTTCTCCCAACGGGATTTTTTGACGAGATTCCGCCAGAAAATTACAAGGGGTGGGGGTAAAAATGCGCGATGAAGTAGATCGCCTGATCGCCGCCTGGAAATCAGAACGCCCTGATCTAGATCTTGCGCCATTAGCGGTACTAAGCCGCGTAACTAGAATTTCACGCCAACTCGATATCACTCGCCGAAGCGCTTTTGCTGATCTAGAAACTTGGGGCTTTGATGTACTTGCCGCTCTTCGTCGCGCAGGTGCGCCATATCAACTCTCACCAAGTGCGCTAATGGCTGAAACTTTGGTAACAAGTGGCACTATGACAAATCGGCTTGATCGATTAGAAGAGCTAAAACTAATTACGCGCGAACCCGACCCAACCGATGGGCGTGGAAGCTTAGTTTCACTGACAAAAACTGGCATGAGTGCTGTTGATGCTGCCATGGAGGATTTACTCGGGCGCGAAGAAGAATTGCTCTCAGCACTTACGAAAGATGAACAGATTGATTTAGCTAGATTGCTCAGTAAATTAGTTAACGCGTTTCAGTAACTCGAGCTCCAGGTACTGGGCCAGTTGCTCGGGCCACGCTTCCAACCACACCACTTGCAGTTAGCGCAACTGCTAAATCTAAACCAGCTTCTTCATCCGAAACTAAAAATGCCACAGTTGGCCCAGAGCCAGAAACTATTCCACCTAGTGCGCCGTATTCCTGACCAACATCAAGAATTAAACGCAGTGCTGGTCTTAGTGAACAAGCCGCACTTTGTAAATCGTTAACTAAATATTTACCAACCGAAGTCGCATCGTCAGCTAAAAGTGATTGCATTAATTTATCGCTAGTTTGTGGATTTGCAATTGTTAAGCCAGCACGCAATCGATCGCATTCGGCATAGACCGATGGTGTTGATAAGCCAGCTGAGGAAAGCGCTAAAACCCAATGATAAGTGCCTCGCGAGAGTGCAGCAGTTAGTTCGTCACCGCGACCACGACCAATTGCAGTGCCACCATTTAACATAAATGGAACATCGCTACCTAATTGGCGGGCAACTTTGACCATTTCTTCGCGAGTCATTCCTAATGAATAAAGCGCATCAATAGCAACGATTGCTGCAGCCGCATTTGCGCTACCACCGGCCATGCCACCAGCAACTGGAATAGTTTTATGAATCTGCATCGTTGCATCAATCGCTACGTTATATTCTTTTGCAATGATTTGCGCAGCTTTAGCAGCTAAATTTGTTTCATCAGCCGGCACGCCAGCTATGTGATCGCCAGTTATCGTGAGAGTTAGACCTGAACCCGGTGCTGCGTGGGTAATAGTTAAATCATCATAAATTGAGATCGCTTGAAATACCGTAACTAAGCCATGAAAGCCATCGTCTTCGCGCGGACCAACTGAAAGTTGGAGATTTACTTTCGCAGGAACGCGAACGGTTACGGAATTAACGGGCACGATTGAACTCTACTTGACGCTTTGGCTAGCGTTATAGATGGCGCAGAACGAATCGATCAATAAAGTTTCGCCTCGCAAAGTCGGATCAATCCCCGCAGCAATCAATACTGCTTCAGCTTTTGCCGAACTTCCGAAGATGCCAGCAAGAGCGGCACGCAACATTTTGCGACGTTGTGCAAAAGCGGCATCAATTAATTGAAAAACACCACGGCGCATAGCTTCATCCCCTGGGGTTGCTCGACGCTTAAAGCCAACTAGCTTTGAATCAACCCCTGGTACTGGCCAGAAAATTGAGCGCGAAACTGAGCCAGCACCACTTACTTCAGCCCACCACGATGCTTTAAGCGATGGAATTCCATATTCTTTTGTGCCCGGTTTAGCTGCTAACCGATCAGCAACTTCAGCTTGAACCATGACTACACCAGTATTTAGTGATGGCAAAATTTCAAGCAGGTGTAGCAATACCGGTACCGAAACGTTGTATGGCAAGTTAGCAACTAACACAGTTGGCGCAACTGGTAACTCACGAAGAGCCAAAGCATCAATGTTTAAAACCGTTAAGTTATTTTCACCGTCAGAATGTTTAGCAACTGTGATTGGCAAGCGCTCAGCCAATCGGTTATCAATCTCAATCGCAACTACATTAGGGGTGACTTCAAGAAGTGCCAGAGTTAGTGAACCTAACCCAGGCCCAATTTCAAGTGCGATGTCATCGGCAGTTACGCCAGCAACCCGAACAATTTTTTGACAGACATTTCCATCAATTACAAAGTTTTGGCCAAGTGATTTAGCTGGTCGCAAATCCAATAACTCTGCTAACTCGCGAATCTCTGCGGCACCTAACAGCGACATTACTTAAAGCTTCCGAAGATTCGGTTGGCATTTTCGCTTAACGAATATGCAAGTTCAGCTAAATCTTCACCACGTTCGTTAGCAATCGCCCGAATGACAGTTGCTACCTGGGCTGGCACATTTAAAGCGCCACGATTAGGCATCGGGGCTAAGAAAGGCGAATCAGTTTCTGCCATTAGCTGATCTACTGGAACTAACTTAACTGCTTCACGTAGTTCAGGTGCATTCTTAAAAGTAATAGTGCCAGCAAATGACAAGATATAGCCGCGTTCAATACAAATCTTGGCCATGGCAGCATCGCCGGAATAACAGTGAAATATAGTCTTTTCGGGAGCGCCAACTTCTTGCAGGATTGAAAGTACGTCATCATGCGAATCGCGATCATGAATAACTAGGGCCTTGTTAGTTCGTTTAGCTAATTCAATGTGCCACTTAAAAGAATCTTGTTGACGTTTGCGTAATTCGGGCGGGGTACGGAAATAATCTAAGCCAGTCTCACCAATGGCGCGCACTCGTGGATGCTGGGCCAACTTTTCAATGATTGCTAAATCTGAAGTTAAGTCATCAACCACTGGTGCCTCATTTGGATGCAACGCAACGGCTGCAAGTACTGAGGTATTCCATTTTTCAGCAGCATCCACGCACCACTGGGATTGTTCAGCGGAATAGCCAACTTGAACAATGCGATCAATACCAACTGAAGCAGCATCTGCAATAACTTGGCCAACTGCATCTGAATCTGGCGCGGCATCGGTAACAATTTCCATGTGCGCATGTACATCAACGCAAGTAACTGGAAGTGGTTCGGGAAGCGGCGCTGGTTTGCGATCTAAATCGCGATTGTGCCGATCAGCCATGAAAGTGAATTACTCCGCTGCTTCAAGACGAGGGAAAAGCACTGGCGTTTTGGTAACGGTTGAACCAGCTGGCAATTGACCCCAAGTTGCAACGTTTGAAATTGGTTGGTTGCCAATTGCGCCTAATTTTTCATTAGCACCCAGTGATTGCCAGAGAATTTCACAAGTTGCTGGCATAACTGGATTTAATAGAACTGCTAAAGCGCGCAAAGCTTCAGAAGTGTTGTACAGAACTGATTCGAGTTCAGCTTGGTTAGCTGGATCTTTTGCCAACTTCCAAGGCTCTTTCTCGGTTACATAACCATTTACTCGCTTGCAGAATTCCATAATTGCATTGATGCCACCTTGGAAATCAAGAGCGACCATTGCGGCATCGGCTTTCGCAACAGTTTCAGCTAGCGCGGCGCTTAAACCAGCGTCATTGCTTACTGCCGGCAATACCCCACCACAATATTTCTCGATCATGGCCGCTAATCGAGAGGCCAAATTACCGAAATCATTGGCTAATTCGCTGGTGTAACGAGCGCTCATATCTTCCCAAGAGAATGACCCATCGCTACCAAATGGAATTGCACGTAAGAAGTAATACCGGAAGGCATCGACACCAAAGTGATCGGTAATATCTTTAGGTGCGATACCGGTGAGCTTGCTCTTGCTCATCTTTTCGCCACCAACTAATAACCAACCATGTGCAAAAACTTTCTTTGGCACTTCAAGCCCGGCAGCCATCAACATCGCTGGCCAAATAACAGCGTGGAAACGCAAGATGTCTTTACCAACTAAGTGCACATCGGCTGGCCAAGTCTGCGCAAATTTCTTGCCACCGTCAGAATCTGGTGCATCGGTCAAACCAACTGCAGTTGCATAGTTAAGCAACGCATCGAACCAAACATAAACAACTTGATCGGTATCCCACGGAACTGGAATTCCCCAATCAAAGGTTGAACGCGAAATTGAGAGATCTGAGACGCCACCTTCAAGGAAAGAGATAACTTCATTGCGTGCACTTTCAGGTTGGCAAGCATCAGGATTTTCTTTGTAATGCGCTAATAGCTTTTCGGTGAAAGCAGATAACCGGAAGAAATAATTATTCTCATTAACAATTTCAACTGGCTTGCTATGAATCGGACATAACTTTTCGCCACCGGCATCAATTAAATCGCCAGGTAATTTAAATTCTTCGCAGCCAACGCAATATGGACCTTCGTATTTGCCCGCATAAATATGATCGGCATCTTTCAAGCTCTGCAAGAATTTTTGCACCCGTTCGGTATGACGAGGTTCGGTGGTGCGAATGAAGTCATCGTTGGCAATATTTAGCGCTGCCCAGTTAGGTTTCCAGGCATCAGCAACTAAACGATCGCACCAATCTTGAGGTGCGACCCCGTTTTGATCAGCAGTACGCATAACTTTCTGGCCATGTTCATCGGTGCCTGTTAAAAACCAGACAGATTCGCCGCGTTGGCGATGCCAGCGCGTTAAAACATCGCCGGCAACAGTTGTGTATGCGTGACCAATATGTGGGGCATCGTTTACATAGTAAATCGGCGTCGTTAGATAGAAAGATTTATTAACAGCGCTCATTGGGACATCTTATTGGCATCGACGACTGCGGCATAAACGATTTTCTTAGGGATCTTAAATTCTTCGGCCACGGTAGCAATTGCGCCCTTTCGGTCCATGCCGGCGCCTTCGAATTCGCGCACTCGAGTGACCATATCTGCCGAAGTAGCTGCGGCATCACCTAAAGGCGCTCCAGCAATCACCAATGTAATTTCGCCCAGAACTTCATTGGTAGTTGCCCAGCTATGTAATTCTGAAAGCGTGCCTCGGATTGTTTCTTCATACCGCTTTGTCATCTCGCGACAAATCGCACCGAGACGATCGCCGCCAATTGCAGTTACTGCGTCGGCTAAAGATTCAGCTAAACGATGTGGGGCTTCAAATAAAACTATGGTGCGTTCTTCAAATCGCAATGACTCATAAAATTTTTGTCGGGCTCCACTTGATCGAGGTGCAAAACCATCGAATGTAAATCGATCAGTTGGCAAACCTGCTAACGCAATTGCCATAGTGACCGCACTTGGGCCTGGTAGAACACTGACTTCGATATTGGCCGCAATCGCATCGCGCATTAATCTAAAACCAGGATCACTAATGGTTGGCATGCCGGCATCTGATACAACGACCACATTTAAACCAGATTTAAGCAGCTCTAATACTTCCTGAGTTCGGGCATCTTCATTTCCTTCAAAGAAAGAGAGCACCCGAGCAGTGAAGGTCACGCCTAAATCGGCAGCTAAGCGGTGAAAGCGTCTGGAATCCTCGGCCGCAATAACGTCAGCGCTGGTAAGGGCGGCAATTAAGCGCGCGCTTGCATCACCCGGATTGCCGAGTGGAGTTGCTGCCAATATTAAGCTCACGCGCATACGCTACCGCCATGAGGCAGTTCACTAGATCAGCGCTAGCGCCTTACGCTATTTATTTGATCTCGTTGATTGCATTCGCAATGCGATTGTTCCATTTAGGCCAGCCCAAAGGCTTCATTTTCGATGAGCTCTACTATGTAAATGGGGCACAGGATTATTTGAAATATGGCGTTGAAGTCGATGGCTTAAAGCCCGAATTTATTGTCCATCCCCCAGTTGGTAAGTGGGCAATTGCCTTCGGAATAAAGCTCTTTGGCGATCATGAATTTGGCTGGCGAATCGCATCGGCTTTTTTTGGTTCACTCTTAATTTTGCTGGTCGGTTTAATTGCAAAAGAACTTTTTAAATCTAACTTATGGGCAGCCCTTGCAAGCGGTTTAATTGCACTCGATGGTTTGGCACTTGTTCATTCCCGAACTGCCTTGCTTGATCTCTTCTTAACTTTCTTTGTCGCCTTTGCGCTTTGGGCATGGCTTAAGAATTGGTACTGGTTAGCCGGTATTGCTTTTGGCTTAGCTGCGGCAACTAAATGGAGTGGTGCCTATTTTCTAATTCTTTTTGCGCTAATCACTTTCTACCGAATCAGTACTCAAAACTCTGGCCGCCAACTTTTCAAACCAATTCTTAAATTTGCCGCGCAATTCGGATTGCTTCCGATTATGACCTACCTAATAAGTTGGATTGGCTGGTTCCGCAGCGATCGTGGTTGGGATCGTGATTGGTCACCGAGCGCTCTGAAATCTTTCTGGCATTACCACGCCGAAATGCTGAACTTTCATACCGGCTTAGTTACAAAACATTCTTACCAAGCAAACCCTTGGAGTTGGTTAGTTCAAGGTCGGCCAACATCTTTTTATTACGGAACTCCAAAAAATTGTGGTGCGGATAGTTGTTCGCAAGAAGTTTTGGCACTTGGTACACCCTTTCTTTGGTGGTTCGGAACTATTGCGCTTTTCTTCGTGCTCGGAATTTTGATTCGCAACTTCTTATTTAAGAAAAGTGATTTCGCAGCTATCTTTATCTGGGCTGGCATAGTTGCAGGTTATCTACCTTGGTTTTTGTTTCAAAAACGCACAGTGTTCTCGTTCTATGCCATCGTCTTTGAGCCATTCTTGATATTTGCCCTGGTTTATTGCGCTAAATACCTCATGGAATCAAAGGTTCGGCGCGAGATTTCGCAGACGACTATAACTATTGCTCTTTTGGTAATTGCACTTAACTTTATTTACTTCTACCCAATTTTTACGGGAGAAGTAATTACTTATGATGCTTGGTATGCCCGAATGTGGCTACCGTCTTGGATCTAATTATTCGTTAACTGCCTTATTATCTCGTAGACGATCGACTGCTTCTTCAGCAAGGATTTGATCAAAAATTTCATCTTTAGATGGAGCAACTGCATTAAGCGCGGCCATAGCTAACTTCTCTTGTTCGTCACTCCACTTGCCCGGCTCTGTTAAGTCAATGATGCGTTTAGAGGCGATAGCTTTTGGTGCACTCAAATATGTTGGAGTCGGAACCGAATCTGGTTGCCAGGTGCGACGCTCTTCGGCAGTGCCTTTTGGCAAAATAACTACACCAGTTAATTCGCGTTCGGAAAGTGGAATCCAGTGATCTGTTGTTGCTTTCGGAGTTATAACTTCAGCAAGGTTTGTAGTTGAGATGCCATTATTTTCACGTTGAAGTTGCTTGACTCGGCGTAGCTGTAATCTTTCAGAGATCGTCTCGCGGCGAACTTGCACAATGTAAAGTGCAATTCCAGAAATTGGAACTAACGTATAAACGAATTGCAGCTTATTCATAACTCCACCTACCAAAGTTGCTACTAAGGAAAAAGTTAACAATGTAAAAATCATTCGGCGACGTAACATCTTCTGAGCATTTTTTGCGACAAAATCTAAATCGGTGTGCATCAATCCAGTTTCGGGTAATCCACCTGGAGATTTACTTGCCACAACTTTTAGCGCACTCTTGTAACGCTCAACAGATTTTCCAGAGAATTCTTCGCGGTCGTGAATCCAGCGCGGGAGAAAGTAGGAAACCCACATTCCAGCGATCGCGAGATAGATAAGACCTGAAGCCATGATGGTTAAAGATAGAGGTGGTTCACGCTCAAATCGGGTATTTAGACGGCATTTAGGCGCGCTACTTAATTGCTGGATTCTCTTTCACAAAGCAGATGTGATCGCGCCAAGCGCCATCAATATGCAAGAACCGTGGGCGATCACCTTCAAAGATGAAGCCCGCCTTCTCGGCAACTCGACGAGATGCGCCATTTTCGGGGCGTAAATTGATCTCGATGCGATGCAGCCCTAACTCGTTAAAGCCGTAGGCTGAAATCAGTTCAACTGCTTGAGTCGTAAAGCCGCGGTTGGCATAGTTGCGGCTAATCCAATAGCCAATGTGTGCGCCACGCATTGCCCCATAAATAATGCCGCCCATGGTGATTTGGCCGATCAGATTCGGTCCTTGCCAAATTGCAAGTGAAATTGTGCGCCCGCTACGGCCCTCACGGTTATGAATGCGAACCATTTCGATAAACGAAGGCGGCTTTTTGGTTTGCTCACTAGCCTCAAGATGTTCGGGCAATTTTGGCAGAGTTGCTTCCCATGGCGTTAGCCATTCGCGATTCTCAGCTCGAACTGCAAACCATTTCGCACGGTCACGCATACGAATTGGCCGAAGTATTAAATCATTGCTAATTAAAACGACTGGCCAAACTTGATCGCTCATGAAAGCAACTTAGATGTAGCGACGTTCAAGTACTACGACCGTTACGTCTTTACCGATTCCTATTTCACTTTCTTGTTCACCTAGTGCAATAAATGCGTTTGCATCAGACAAAGTAGATTGCTCATCTTGTGAAGGAAGTGGCATTACCGATGCGCCATCTTCAGAAAGAATCGCTCGAATGTAAGAACGCAATCCAGGTGATGATGCGACTGGTTTTTCTAACTTTGCCTTAACCGAAGGGCGATGAATAGTTGATGCGCCCAATAATGTACGAATCATTGGTCTAATAAACAATTCAAAGGAGATGTATGCTGAAATTGGATCACCCGGAAGCGTAACTACCGGGGTTTTATCTGGGCCAATTGTGCCAAAGTTATGGCGACCGCTAGCTTCTATGGCTAAATCAACCGTTGTGATCTCGCCCAATTTAGCTAAAGTTCGAGTGATTAAATCGAAAGAATCATCTTGGCGTTCACCGCTAATAACAATTAAATCTGCACGCACTAATTGGTCCTCGATAACTCGCTGCAGTTGTTCTTCATCTTCTGGAATTGAGTGAACGCGATAACCAATGGCACCTGTTTCACGAACGGCGGTGGTCAACAACCAAGAATTTGTCTCAAATTCCTCATCGCCAGTTAGCGATTTTCCTGGTTCAACTAGATCAGGCCCGGCCGATAGAACAACTACTCGTGGGTGAGGTCTAGTTGGTAAATGATCTAGTCCAATTGAAGCAGCAAGACCGATTTGAGTAGCTCGGATTCGAGCACCTGCCCGAAGTACCAATCGCTCACCTGCGTAAACATCGCTAGCCAGCGTCGCACCATGGGCATCGAGTAGTGGCATATCAAATGATTCAAGCGGTTTGCAGATGCTAATTAAAGAGGTGAGAAACTCATCTACTTTTGTGCGCTCTGACATAATCCCACCATACTTTGTAACTCGATACTTCCTAGGGATTTAACTATGAATGAAGATGTGAAGTCTGACAAAGACAGGTTACGCAAGCGATACCGGGTCGAAAGACGAGATGGATTTCTGCCTGTTGAATTTACCAATCTGGCCAATGGCCCCGAGATATCAGCTGCCCAGGTAATAGCTAGCTATCTTTCATATGGCGATGAACCAGTTACTAAATTACTAAATCAGAGTTTGATTAAGGCTGGTAAAACTTTACTTCTGCCATGCATCGATGGTTCTGAAATGAATTGGGTGCAATGGAATGGCGATGAAAAACAATTAGATATCAAGAAGCGAATTCCAGAGCCGATTGGCCAACCATTTACTGATTTAGCTGCAATCGATGTGGTTCTAGTGCCGGCTCTGCGCATGGATTCAGATGGATATCGTTTAGGTCAAGGCGGTGGATTTTATGATCGCTTCTTACCCAAAGTGCGCGCCTGGAAAATTGGTTTGCTTCATGATGGCGAGTTATCAAGTCAGAAACTGCCACGTGAAGCACATGACATCCGACTAGATGCGGCTGCTACCCCAGATTTAGTTATTCGATTTAAAGCTTAGGTAGATTTCGCGCAATTACGATTCGCTGCACTTGATTGGTGCCTTCGTAAATCTGGGTTAGCTTGGCATCGCGCATCATTCGCTCAACTGGATAATCAGATACATATCCGTAACCACCTAAAATTTGTACTGCATCAGTGGTTACTTTCATGGCGGTATCACTTGCAAGACATTTACTAGCAGCAGAGTAGAACTTTAGATCACTGTCATTTCGTTCTGATCTAACGGCTGCTGCGTAAGTTAACTGACGGGCAGCTTCAATGCTGATTGCCATATCTGCCAGCATGAATTGAACTGCCTGGAAATCAAAGATTGGTTTATTAAACTGCTTGCGTTCGTGAGCGTACTTTGTTGCTACATCAAGGGCGCCTTGTGCCAACCCAAGTGCTTGCGCAGCAATCGTAATTCGAGTGTGATCAAGAGTGTTCATAGCAAGTGCAAAACCTTTACCAACTTCACTAATGCGACGATCATCAGATAGTTCAACATTATCGAAATAAACTTCACGTGTTGGTGATCCGCGAAAACCCATCTTCTTCTCAGGCGCGCCAAAAGATACACCTGGGTCTGATTTCTCAACTACAAATGCAGTAATTCCTTTAGCTCCTAGTGAAGCATCTGAAGTTGCTAGAACTGTATAGAAATCAGAGAAACCTGCATTCGAGATCCACTTCTTGCTGCCGTTAAGGATCCATTTATCGCCACTTTGAACAGCCTTTGTACGCATTGACGCTGCATCTGAACCAGACTCAGATTCAGATAAGCAGTAAGAAAAACCTTTACCTTTTGCAAGTTGTGTTAACCAACGTTCTTTCTGTTCTTTATTTCCACCAAGCATTAATGGCAACGAACCTAATTTATTCACTGCGGGAATTAAAGATGAAGAACCACAAACACGAGCAACTTCTTCGATGATGAGAACCACCCCGAGTGCATCAGCACCTTCGCCACCAAATTCAGTTGGTACATGGGAGGCAGCTAAGCCAGCTTTTTGTAGTGCATCAAATGCTTCTTGTGGAAAGCGGTGATCTTCATCGACTGCTTGAGCAAATGGCGCAATTTCATTTTCGGCAAGCGAGCGAACGCTGGCACGCAAATCTTTATATTCACTGGGTAAATCAAATAGCGCGTCCATTACTACTCCATCACTTATTTGCCAGTCCGACCATCGCGATCGGCAAGTTCTTGTAGGTACTTATTGTATTGAGCCAATTCATCTGGCTGCCCCATGGCTGCCATCCGCTCGGCGGTGCGATCAATTCGGCGAGCTTCACGCGCATCTTCCCGAGTCCACATAATGAAAGTCGCGACAAGTGCGATCAAAATTGGAATTTCGCCCATTGCCCAACCAATCGCGCCACCCTTGTTTTGGTCGGCCAGCAGATCGGTGATCCAAGGTGTTTCCAGTGTTGCAAAATACCCGCCATCGATTTGAGTAGTTGCAGACATTAAGGCAACTGAGAAGAACGCGTGAATACTCATTGCGGCTAGCAAAGTAACTATGCGAGCTAAGAATGGCGGCCGTTTTGGATTTGGATCAATTCCGATAATCACATGAAAAAATAAGAAGCCGGCTAATAAGAAATGAATACTCATTAATAGATGCCCGGCATGGTTACTCATCAGATTGTTAAATAGCGGCGTGAAATAAAGCGCAAAAAGCGAGCCATCAAAGATCGCAAGTGCACCTACTGGGTTAACAATGATGGTGGAATAGCGTGAATGTAGGGCTGATAACAAAGTTCCACGAACACCCCGCTCTTCTTTGTTACGTCCCTGAGGCAAAGTACGAAGCGCCAAAGTAATTGGTGCACTCAAAACAATTGCAATCGGTGCAATCATGCCAAGCGTCATATGAGCAATCATGTGCCAGGAGAATGAGAATTGTGCATATAGACCAAGCCCGCCACTTGTTGCAAAGTCAATTGCACTAATACCAATTGCAAATGAGATGGTGCGCCCGACTGGCCACTTATCGCCGCGCTTAGTTAAAACCATTACACCTTTTATATAGAGTGCAACTGCGGTAATTAGTAAACCAATCATCAGCGCATCTGGTTCATAACCAAAAAATATTCGTGACAGCGTTGGTGGCTGTGGCATCTTCACGCCAACAATTGAGAGCGCACGATCTACTGTTGTTCCAGAATCTCGAGTTGGCGGTTGGCTCGATGAAAGTAATGAACCAATAACCAAAGTAGCGGTTATGATGAAAACTTCAGCCAAAAATAATTGGATAAATTTAGAACCTTTGATTTCAGTTAACTTCTTTAGATTCCTACGATGCAAGTAACCAATCACAATCAAGCCAGCGGTAAGTACGACTTTTACAATTACCAGATATGAATAGTTGCTGTTCCAGGCATCCTTGAAATTTAGTCGAATAAAAGCATTTATCGAGCCACTAAACACCACAGCAATTGCCGCCCATAGTGCCAGAACGCTAAAACGTGGCACCGCATTTGCTCTGGCTTCCGGAGTCAGAAAAGCTATTGCAAATACGCCACCAACCCATAGAGCTAAAGCGATTACATGTATAGCTAGCGAACCAATAGCCATTAAGTGCGAACCACTTGATGCCGAATGACTTTGAAATACTGGAATCACAATCGCTATCAATGTGGCAAGCAGAAGAAATGTGCCAGTTCCAATTGAGTTAAAGCGCGGCAAGATCAAGGTGATCAAAAGAGAAAGTATTAGCTGGGCAAATAGGTACTGTCCTAAAGCAATTTGCCATAAAAATGAGCGCAATACATTTGGCTGCAAAACTTCAGAGATGCTGGAATTTAGAATATTTGCCAAAGTCAAAATAATGAAAGTTAGATTAGAAAACAGCCAGACCAAACTTGCAATCGAAGCCAGTTTCCTAAGTTTAAAACTAGATTCTGCGACTTTGCCATTTTCGTCGAGCACTAAAAACGTTATTGCAAGCAAGGCTCCGACTACTAAGAAACTGCTAGTTATCGAAGTAAATTTCAAGACTGTTAGTAAACTACTTATTAAAGATTGACTCATCTTTCGTTAAAGATTTTCCGCGCATACATTCCTAAGCCAACTAGAACAAAAAAAGATAGAACTAACATCATGATTACCAACGTGTCTGTACCTTTACTGCTACCGGCAGCAGGTTGTTCGCTCGCGGTTACTTCAGTTGCAATTGGAGTTGGCGATTCTGATGCAATAGTTGCTGGGGCAATAAAGTTAAAACGATAGTTTCCAGAAAGTGGAACATCATTTTCGGCAAGTAAGTTGTAAGTAACGGTGTAATAACCGCCCACAGTCAGTGGAATTAACCCAACAACCGCTTCGTTGTCTGCAATTGCTAAAGTGCCATCATCGACACGTACACCCGATGGATCGGTAACTTCGACACTATTTCCATCTGCCATAAGCGGTAATGAAGTTGTGATCGTGACCGTGCTTGGTGAAACCGAAATTGTCGATGCACTCGCTGGGTCTGTATTCACTAAATCGTTTGCAAACGCACTCGGGATCGAAAGAAGAGCTAATACTGCAATCACGGCACTAATTCGCTTCAACTTCATGATCTAGCCCTCTCCACCCGCTCCGATTAGCCTCAATCGTCCCACTTCTTTAGACTTCCCTCTACTAACTGGGTCACATTCTCAGGAAAATGAGCGGTAGACGAAAGGATTGGAATGCCTACATATCAATACGCCTGCACTGCATGCGAGCATGAATTTGAAGTTTTTCAATCTTTTACTGAGGATTCATTAACCGAATGCCCTGAATGCAAAGGCGAAGTTAAAAAAGTTTATTCAGCCGTTGGGGTGGTATTTAAGGGCTCTGGTTTCTATAAAACAGATTCAGCTAAGAGTTCGACCGCATCGGTTCCGGCAGCTGCGCCAGCGCCAACACCTGCACCACCTGCTCCAAAAGCAGATTAATTCTTAATTATTCGTCGTGATGCGGCGGCTTATCGCCAGCGATTTCAGCATCACGTTTGGCATCTTCAAGCGATTGTTCGTGATCAACTTCATCTGAAGTTACCTTGGGAAATAGATCGCTCATAATTAATTAGTGTAGCCCGTTAGGTAGAGTTCTCATATGTTTGAGAAACTTGGGCACTTAGTCGTTCGCCGCCGTAAAGCAATGGTCATTTTATTTATCGTTGGCGTTCTGACCGCTGGCACAGTGGGATCGATGGTTTTCAGCCGACTCGATTCAGGCGGCTACTCAAACCCAAATAGTGACTCGTACCAGGTTTATAACTATCTAAGCAAAAACCTAGATATAGCAGACCCTAATGTTGTTGTAGTTGTCGATTCTGGCAATCTATCGATCACTGATCCAACTGTTCTGGCTAAAGCACAAGTGCTAGAAAACGAAATGGCAAAAGCTCCGGGAGTAACAAAAGTTGTTTCTTACTGGAATACCGGTGGCGAGAAAACGCTTGCCGCAACCGATGGTAAGGCTGCATACATTTTAGTTTATGGTGAAGGTGAAGCATTTACACCTGAAAGCCAAGAGATGGGCAAATACTTTCAAGATAATTTTGACGGTAAGCGCGATGGCTTAACTCTTTACTCAGGCGGTGTTGGCGTCGTCGGAAATGCGATCAATAAAAAGATTGCAGACGACTTGAAAATCGCTGAAGCAATTTCGATTCCGCTAACCTTTATTTTGTTGGTTTTTGTTTTCGGAGCCATGGCAGCTTCCGCAATGCCTTTAATAGTTGGCGTCTCTGCGATTCTGGGTGCTTTCTTTCTCCTGTACTTGATCTCGCTGGTCACAAGCGTGAGTATCTACGCCCTCAATTTAACTACCGGTATGGGGCTTGGCCTTGGTATCGACTACGCATTATTAATTGTTAATCGCTTCCGCGAAGAGCTGCACCGGGGCAAGAACGTTGAAGATTCAATTGTTGACACTATGGCCAGCGCCGGAAAAACGGTTTTCTACTCTGGTCTAACCGTTTTGGTTACTCTCTCTTCGCTTACTTTCTTCCCTCTTCCTTTCCTTAAGTCATTTGGATATGCCGGTATATCGGTTGTAGCAATTGCGGTTGCTGGCGCTTTATTTGGCCTGCCCCCAATTCTTGCGATGCTCGGAAAGAAAGTTGATAAAGGTGTTATCCGTAAATCAGCAATCACTCACAAAGATGATGGCCGCTGGGCTCAAACCGCTCGTTTAGTTATGAAACGTCCTGTTGCCGTTGTCCTACTTTCGCTGATTGTTCTTGGAATTATGGCTGCACCAATCAAAAACATTGCCTTCTCGCAAGGGGACGCCAGAATTTTGCCAGCAAGTAACCCGGCAGCAATCGCTACTGCAATTCAGGAATCTCGCTTTGCAAGCAATATTGCCACCATCGATATTCTCATCATGGATGGTGTGGGCAAAGAAGACCAAATCTCTCGTTATATCGAGGAAGTAAAGAAAGTTTCTGGAATTGTGAACGTAGCTGCGCCACGAAATCTCGGAAACGATATTCAAATAATTGCATATGAATCTATGTTGCCGCGATCACCTGCAGCTCAGAAGTTGATTCATGATCTACGTGATATCCCTGCACCGGCCGGTACCTTAATCGGTGGAGTAGCTGCTGATTACACCGATACTCAAGATGGAATATCGCAAACTCTGCCACTTGCCTTAGGTTGGATTGCAATTAGCGTCTTGATTCTGCTCTTTGTGTTCACTGGTTCAATAATTTTACCGATCAAAGCCGTGCTATTAAACGTGTTATCACTTGCGGCAACTATGGGTGTAATGACTTGGATTTTCGTTGACGGCAACTTGCAATGGCTTGTAGGTTCATTCACAGTAACTGGAACGCTTGATACCTCAATTGTTATTCTCATATTTGTGGTGGTCTTCGGATTATCAATGGACTACGAACTCTTCTTACTCTCACGTATTCGCGAAGAACATCTTCTAGGAAGATCTAACGTTGAATCGGTTGCAACCGGCCTACAGCGATCAGCGCGCATCATCACAGCAGCAGCAGTTCTACTTGCCGTGGTATTCGCGGCTTTCGTAACTAGTGGCGTGACTTCGATAAAGATGATGGGCTTTGGTGTTGCATTTGCTGTGGTCCTCGATGCCACTTTGATTCGCGCCTTACTCGTGCCAGCTTTGATGCGCCTACTCGGCGAACGAAACTGGTGGGCGCCTAAAGCAATGCAGCGATTTACGCTTAAGCACTAACTTCGCGTACCCTTTCGCTATGGATTTAATTGCTTCCCTGCAATGCGCTGACCAACCAGGCATCGTTCATGCAATGACTTCGGCAGTTTTAGCGTGCGGTGGAAACATCATCGAGAACCAGCAATTCACTGACCCCACCACTAATACCTTTGTAATGCGCACGCGCTTTGAAACTTCACAAGGTCAGGCTGCTGCTGAAAAATCTTTAAACGATGGTTTAGCAAAATACAACCCAGCACTACATATTCGCCCAACCTCACAACGTCCCCGCGCACTCGTAATGGTTACCAAAGAGAGCCATTGCTTGCGCGATCTGCTTTATTTAAATGAACTAGGCGAACTTAAAGTTGAGATTCCATTAGTTATTTCAAATCACGAAGATTTACGCCAACTTGTTGAATCTCATGGCGTTAAATTCATGTACTTGCCTGGTGATAAAGCTATGCAAGAGGCTGAGATCACAAAGCAGATTCAAGAACTAAAAATAGATTTCGTAGTTCTAGCTCGCTATATGCAAATTCTTTCAGCAGATTTCTGTAACAAGTTGCCAGGTAAAATCATTAACATCCATCACTCATTTTTGCCGGGCTTTAAAGGTGCCAAGCCTTATCACCAAGCACATGAGCGTGGCGTGAAAATCATTGGAGCAAGTGCGCACTTTGTAACAAGTGATTTAGATGAAGGCCCAATCATCGAACAAGATGTAGCACACGTTACTCACATTGCAACGCCTGAAGAGCTAATTGCAATTGGACGCGATATTGAACGTCGTGTTCTCGCAAAAGCGGTAAAGCTTTATTCCGAAGATAAAATCTTTGTGGTTGGTAAGCGCACGGTAGTGTTTAGCTAGGCATAATGTGGGTGGTTTCAGTAAGTTAAAAAAAGTCCCCATCAGTTTATTGCTGGTTGCTTCTCTGATATCGATTAATTTGCAATTTCAGTCGGCTTTCGGAGCCATTACAAACCCTAAAGTGGATAGAATCTGTGCAAAAGAAAAAGCCTCAGCAAGGCTAGGAAAAATAACTTTGATCTGCACAAAAATAGATTCCAAAATTAGTTGGCAACCGTCTGTGGCTCAAATTCAACTCAATATTTGGAAGGATTTGAAGTCAAAAAGGTTTTCTCTTCCAGATGTAGCCACTGCATTAGAAATCCATTTATCCCCAACAGTCAGCGTGGTTTCTGCTAATCAAATTCTAGAGAGTTTTAACCAAGCAGCAAGACTATGGCAGCCTCAATACCTCCCGAAGAAGCCTTTGCCCACTATTTTCTTTACCGAAAAAGATCGAGACTGGGTTGTTGAGAAATTTACAAACTTAGGCTTTTATTCCGAAAATTTCATTGCAAACTTTGATGATGAAGTAAATCGAAACAGAGACCGAAGTAATTGGGCAGGAATTACGGGCGAGAACGGTAACTTATGGATGAGTTACATGGTCGGCACACGAAAGGAAGCGGATTCTAATGATTTTCAAGTCGCCGCTCACGAATACACGCACTTAGCACAATTTAGTATCGCTTCAACTCAAACGTCTGAACTTAGTTGCTGGCAGGTTGAAGGTGGTGCGAATTTCTATGGATTGTATTTAGGCGCTACTAATGAGATGCAACTAAAAGAATTCGTTAAGCAGAGAAATACCCAACCTTTTTTCTTAGGATTTGGGGGATTAAATAAGCAATCTTCAAAAAACTGGGCCAAACTAATTGATAATTTTGGCCCTAATTTCGATAGCACCAGATGCGGACCTGATGGTGCTTATCCGGTAGGCAGTGTCATGCATGAGTACCTTTACACTCTAAAAGGTCATGTTGGGATAGTTCAAATGCTTAAGGATGTTTCGACGGAGAAAGATTTCCTCAAAGGAATTGAGAAAACCTATGGAAAAAAATGGACAACGCTAAGAAGTGAATTTGTTAAGTACCTTAAGACGGTTGTTGCTCAAATAAACTGAAATACTTCTGGGCTATGGTGTCCCCGGCGGGAGTTGAACCTGCGACCTACCGCTTAGGAGGCGGTTGCTCTATCCACTGAGCTACGGGGACTTGGATTAATGGGTGAAATCTACCTTCCCATAAGGTTGGCAGATCACGCTCATGCGGAGTAGCCTCGGCCTTCTACCGAGATGGAGTTTTTTCCTCATGAGAGGCCAACAATGAAAGCGCTAGTAATAGGCTCTGGTGGCGTCGGTAGAGCAATTGCCAATATCGCATCCCGCAGAAGCTTTATCTCTTCTATGGTTATTGCCGATCGCAATTTTGCTCGAGCCGAAGAAGCAGTCGCCCGCGTTAAAGATGCCCGTTTTTCTGCAGCTGAAGTTAATGCTGCCGAACTAGAAGATATTCGTGCGTTAATTCGCAAAGCTAAACCCGATGTGGTGATCAATGCGGTTGATCCACGATTTGTCATGCCAATTTTCTTGGCCTGCGAAATTGAAAATACAAATTACATTGACATGGCGATGTCATTATCGCGCCCACATCCGCATTACCCAAATACCGAAACTGGTGTGAAGTTAGGTGACGAGCAATTCGCACGTGACTGGAACTGGGGCGAGCGCGGAATTTATGCACTCGTTGGCATGGGTATCGAACCTGGCATGAGTGATGTATTCGCAAAATACGCTTCAGATTATTTATTTAGTCGCCTAGATTCAGTAACTGTTTTTGATGGTTCGAATTTAACTGTTGAAGGTTTTGACTTTGCGCCTTCATTCTCAATCTGGACAACAATTGAAGAATGTTTAAATCCACCACTAATGTGGGAAGACGGTCGTGGTTGGTATACAACTGAACCATTTAGTGATCTCGAAGTATTCGATTTCCCAGAAGGAATTGGGCCGGTTGAATGTGTAAACGTTGAGCACGAAGAAGTTGTACTTATCCCCCAGAAAGTTGATGCGAAGAAAGTTGCATTTAAGTACGGGTTGGGTGCGCAATTCATTACAACGTTAAAAACAATTCATATGCTTGGAATGGATCGCAAAGATACGGTTGATGTACAGGGTGTTGCAGTTTCACCTCGTGATCTATTGGCGGCAGCTTTGCCAGACCCGGCAACTCTTGGTTCGCGCATGAAAGGTAAAACTTGCGCCGGAACACTGGTTAAAGGTCTTGATAAAGAAGGCAAGCCACGCGCTGTATATATGTACAACGTGGTTGATAACGCGTGGTCAATGGAGAATTACGGTGATCAAGCAGTTGTTTGGCAGACCGCAATTAACCCAGTCATTGCTATGGAATTAATCCATAAAGGTGTTTGGCAACCTGATGGCGTTAACGGCCCAGAATGGTTTGATGCTAAACCGTTCTTAGATCTGCTTGAGGATTATGAAAGCAGCTGGCATATCCGCGAAGAATCTACCGATGGCATTGTTCCTGACGATGCTTCATCGCTGGCTTAATTTTCGCTGAGTTAAAAACTGACTGAGATCGTGAGCAACCAAGACAATAAAGGCAAGTGGGCGTTAGTTACTGGCGCTACTGCAGGAATCGGCGAAAGTTTTTCGCGCCTACTTGCCGAAAAAGGATTTAATTTAATTCTGGTTGCTCGTGATTTGCCAAGATTAAATGAACGCGCTTCTGCGTTAGAAGCAAACTTTAAAGTTGAAACAAAAGTAATTCAGGCAGATCTTGCAACAGATGCTGGTTGTCAGATTATTGAGGATTTCATTTCAGCAAACGAAGTTGAAGTTCTCATTAATAATGCTGGCTTTGGTATCAATAAGTCATTCTTGGTTAGTGAAATCTCAGCGGAGCAACAAATGTTTGATGTTTTAGTGCGCACGCCAATGCGATTGATGCATGTAATTCTGCCGCAGATGAAAGAACGCAACTCAGGAACGATAATCAATGTTTCATCGGTTGCAGCTTGGATTGCTGGCGGTAGTTACAGCGCAAGCAAGTCTTATCTAACGGTTTTGAGTGAATCGCTGCATACTGAACTTGCTGGCACCAAAGTGAAAGTCTCAGCTCTAACGCCAGGTTTTACTCGTACTGAATTTCATCAACGCGGCCGCATGAAAATGGGTGCCTTGCCAAATTTCATGTGGCTAAATGCAGATGATCTGGTGGCAAAAGCGTGGGCTGATTCTCAAAAAGGTGCTGCGATCTCGGTGCCCGGTTGGCAGTACATCGTTTTAAGTTCCATTTTGAGGTTTGGCCCAAGACCCCTTATTCGTAAACTCGGCATGAGCGTTCGAGTTCGCCAGCGGAATAAGTAGACCTTCACACCAACTTCGCAGGTTTTTCTAGGCCTAAGGGCAGTTGGTTTTCACCTCGTTCGGTAAGATTGCCAAATAATCTACGGAGGTCAATATGTTGCGCAAGGTATCCACACTCTCGATTGCTGGGGCACTAGTTGCTGGCATGTTGATCTCAACACCGGCCTATGCCGCAGTAAGTAATGGCTCTACTTGCACCGTACTAAATAAGACCACCAAGGTAGGCGGGTATACCTACAAGTGCGTTACGGCGGTCAAAACCAGCGTTGTTCTTGATAAAACAGCACCTACTAAGAAATCTTTCTCTTATATTCCAGCATCTGCCAAAACCAAGAATGCCAAGAAGTACTACTTGGCTGCAGATTGCATTTCTGAAGCAACGTCCTATTTAAAGTCTGTTAAGGAACTAGCTTCGATTGAAACAGCTACCAAGAAAGCACTTGCAGATATTGACGTGCAGATTGCCTCACAAGTTAAAGCTAGTGCGACGGCTGCGACACAAATTGAGGCTCTGACTCAGCAAAATGTCAACCTTGAAGCCAAGATTGTTGAACAAAATGCTTTAATTACAGTAGCCGAAACACAAGCCAGTGATCTAAGTGCCAAGATTGAAAAAGTTACTAAAGATATTGATGGCTTTACTTTAACTTTGGAAAAGTCAAAAGCGGATTTGAAGGCAATAGAAGCCGATACCGCTAATAAAGCGAAAAACGCGACCGTAATTACAACCTTAAAAACTGCAATCAGTAAGTTGAGTTCTGCAATTACGTCAATCAAGGCTTCTCGCGCCTCATCAAATATGCAATTACAATCCGTAAATGGCTCAATTAACAAATATAAATCCACAATTCTTCAGTTAAAAGGCACGATCGCTAAGAATGTATCAACTATCGATACCGCCAAAAATATTAGCGCTACGGTTGAATCACTTAACAGCGCTAAAGTAAAAACTGCTAAAGATTTACAAGATGCCAAAGATGAAATCATTCGACAAAAGACAAACAGAGACTTGTTGTGTGTAGCAGGCGCATAAATATTCACTAAAAATAGGGCTGGCCGGTTAACTCTGGCTAGCCCTATTTTTTGCTTTTTCGAAATATTTTAAAGTGCGAAGTGTCATTAACAAAAGCCCTTCGCTGGCTTTCACCTCTTTTGGTTGCAGCTACTTTCTTACCGTTTTTTGCTACGAATTCGCCAAATTTAGGGATGGATTTCTTTCTCTATAACAGCGCACCATTATTGACTCTTTTCCTAACTTTTAAGTCGCTCAATCAAGATGAAAAAGTTGCCAAGGTAGCGCTGCGGTTAGCACTTCTCAGTTGGATTGCTGGTTCGGTGCTTTCTTCAGTAGCTGCTATTTATCTACTCTCGCAAAATACTCAGATAGTCGCAAACTTTTTTTATCTATTTTTCTATCCATTTATGTTTATCGCAGTTCCTCGACTCTTGCGACAAGGAACCTCATCTTCAAAATTAGATATTTTTGACTCTGCAATTGTGGCACTTGGTGTTAGTTCAATTTGCACGGCAATTCTGATAAATCCGATACTCCCTAAATTTGACGAAAGCGTTACCGATACTTTCTTTGCAATTGTTTTCCCAGTTGCCGATGTGATTTTAGTTGCACTAATAATTTCACTTAACCCATGGCATAGGGGAAATGCCCGAAGTTCTATTCTTGCATTTGGAGTACTGGTATTTGCAATTGCAGATTTTATTAATCTTTGGTTAAGCGCTAGCGGAAAATATCACTTTGGAAGTTGGTCAGATTCACTCTGGTTAATTGCAATTGCCTTGATTGCTGAATCTACTTGGCATGAGCGTGATGAGAGTGATCAAAGAATTCCTACCCACCCAATGTTTATTGCTGTAGCAGTTTTCTCAAGCACGCTGCTCTTAGCTTTTCTTGCCGTAAAGCCAAATAACTTGCCAAACTTTATCTTGGGTCCAGCTATTGCAACTTTACTTCTTGCATTTATCCGAATGTTCGTTGCGCTAAAGCAGGCACAAGAAATCAGCTCTGAACGGGCACTTGCTAGAACAGATGAGTTAACTGGATTACCTAATCGACGAAAATTTATGGCTGATTTAATTGAATTTTCTAATACGCAAGGTGCTCTTCTTTTGCTCGACCTCAATGGGTTTAAGCCAGTTAATGATCAACATGGGCATGCGATTGGCGATCAACTTCTGCGTGCGGTTTCGCAACGATTTAGGCGTTCACTCCCCAGCCAGGCCACTCTTGCCAGGCTGGGCGGCGATGAGTTTGGGGCTTTGATTACGGGAGATTACGAGAGCACCATGGAAGCAGCTCTCGCACTACATGCCAGTGTTAGTTATCCGTTTCTGATTAATGGTGAAAATATAAAAATCGGGGTCAGTATAGGTTTTGTGATCAATGATGGAACTCGCGACATGATGCATCGCGCTGATCAAGCAATGTATAAAGCTAAACGCGAGGATCTAGGGGTTTGTCAGCTTTAATTTCGGTTAGCCGCGCAAGGGATTCGATTCGCTCTGCTGCGTGATCGACAATCCGCTCTGGGTAACCATTGCTATAGCCATCTAGATATAGCCACGGTTCATGAATTTCGGCTGCAGATAAATGCGCTAACTCTGGAACATGCTTTCGAATGTAATCGCCTTCAGAATCAAAGCGTTTACCTTGTTCGATTGGGTTGAAAACTCGGTAGTAAGGCGAGGCATCGGTGCCACAGCCCGCAGTCCATTGCCAACCATGTGAATTTGACGCTATGTCATAATCAATTAGATGTTGGCTAAAAAAGCGAGCGCCGTGTTGCCACTCTAAATGTAAATCTTTAACAAGGAAAGATGCCACCACCATCCTTGTTCGATTATGCATCCAACCGGTATTTACAAGTTGGCGCATTGCGGCATCAACAAATGGGTAACCGGTTTTACCTTCACACCAAGCGTTGAATTTTGAATCAGGTTCTTCGTAACGCATCTCTTTAAATCGGGGAGCGTAATAATCCCAAGTTGTTTGTGGGTTATGGTGCAAAACATCTGCGTAAAACTCGCGCCAAGCAATTTCTTTACGAAATACATCATGTGCTTTGCTATCGCCTAATTTAGCCAAGAGAGTGCGTGGGTGAATTTCGCCCCAACGTAAGTGAGCACTTAATCGACTGGTTCCGTCGATGCCAGCAAAGTTTCGATTTTCATCATAAGTATCCAGCCCGTTGCGTTGAAATTCTTGCCATCGTGCTAACGCAGCTTCTTCGCCTGCAGCAATATCAATATCTAGCTGCCAATCTGGCAAGTTGCGATCGCCCTTTAGCGGCTCAGCAGCCTTGATATCTAATGGTTTTGCAGCAGGTGCGCGCCAACCATGTGTGCACCAAGCGCGATAGAACGGGGTGTAAACCTTGTACGGGGTCTCATCACTTTTGCGTACTCGCCCCGGTGCAACTGCATAAGAACTTCCGGTTTGAGTTAATTCGATTCCGCTTTCCAATACTTTCGCATCGCGCGCTACTCCGTAAGGCGTGTAGTCAGTGCTGACGTGGATCGAAGTTGCCTGATATCTAGCCATAACATCTTTAAGAACATCACTTGGATCCCCCGAAATTACTAATAATTTCTCGCCTAGTGATTTATCTAGTGATTGCAAACTTTTAGCTAAGTATGCCAACCGGTAAGGCCCTGAACTATTTGCAACTTTTTCGTTCATAATAAATAGCGGCACAATCTCATCACTGGCAGCAATTGCAGCTAGAAGTGCTGGGTTATCAGCAATGCGCAGATCGCGTCGAAACCACATGATCGCTCGACTATTTACATTCTTGGTTGGCATGGCATTATTCAACCACTATGGAGTTAATTAAGAGATATCAAGTTCGCGGAGTTCCGGGCGAAGTTCATCGAGTCCTGATTGCTGGCCGAACCGTTGACTACTGGATCCCGAAAGCCCCGGCTGAACACTTGCTCATCGCTCATGATGGCCAAAATGTATTCGATGGTAAGACTTCAACTCATCGCCGAAGCACATGGGAGATGGCACAAAGTGCGATTCGAGTTAGCGAACAACTTGGCATCACGCCACCAGCAATTATCGCTATTTTTCACAGTGGCTCATCAAATGATCCTCACGGTCGAGGTAAAGATTTATCGCCACAGCGCTTTTTCCAAGAAGATGTGCAGATTAATTCGGCCAATGTAGTTAAGGCTGATATCGAACATCTGCGTGGTGATGAATATTTAAATTTGATTTTTGACCAAATCGTTCCGGAAATACTAGAAAGCTACGAGCTAAACATTCCGGCAACTCATCGGGCAATGATCGGTTCTAGCATGGGCGGTTTATCAACTCTCTACGCTGGAATTCAACGGCCCGAGCAAATTGGGGCTCTACTTGCACTATCTCCACATTGGACCATTGGTGGAAATCGTTTGGTCGAACGTACTGTTGCGGAGCTACCGATGCCAGGCAGCCATAAAGTTTGGATGAGTCGCGGCACCAAGAGTCTTGATGCTGATTACAAACCTTTCCAAGAATATGCCGATCGCTTAATGGAAGAAAAGGGATATCGAATCGGACATGATTTTTCAACAAAAGTTTATGAAAAAACCAGTCACAATGAAAGATCCTGGGCTAGTTACCTAGACCAAGTTTTAAAGTTTTGGCTAGCTTAAAACTTTAGTATTCGACTTTATATTTCACAATCTTGGAAACAGCTGTTTTGTTTGCCGCATTTTTTACGATAGATACAAATTCAAGATTTGTACCCTTCGCATATTTGCGTGGCTCGATATAAACACGATACAAACCAGCAGTCACGTTATTACTTTTCACAGTTCGGTGATCTGAAGTTCCAATATTTAGCCACTTCTTGCCAGCTTCACGAACTAGATAAGTTACTTGATTATATTCATCACCTTTTACGGTTGAACTAAGTTCTAACAAGTAATCCATTGCGTAATCAACGCGTGGTTTATTCAGGGTAACCGCAGGGGCTGCCTTTGCCTTGAATTTATTAGCTGCTTTAAGAACAACGTAGTTTGTTGCACCAACTTTAACAGTCAAGTTATTTGCGGCCGCACTTGAAGAAATAGCAGCACCAAGAATTGGTGACCACTTCGATCCACCCGTGCTGACATTGAACTTAACTTCTTGTGTTGAATTGCCAGAGTTAAACACAACCGCATATTCCTGACCATTTAGATAGCGCGTTACTGCAAAGACTGAATCATTGTAAAAGCGAGTCTGCTGTGTTCCGGAACGTAGCGCCGGATTTGCAGCGATTACTGCTTGCATTGCTGTGATCTGATCTTCTAGTGGGTTCTGAACATCGAATGCGCTTCGAGTTCCAATTGGGTTGGACCCAATGCGAGTCTCGCTTTGCCAATCCGAAACCTTTGTAGGGAACATGTCTTGGCGAGCAGCTTTATCCCCACCATTCCCAGTCATTCCTTTTTCATCACCGTAATAAAGCGCCGGCCCACCACGTAATAAGAATAGAAGGCTGTTTGCTAACTTAGATCTAGAAAGCGCTTCGGCATCACTGTCGGATGCTCTTTCAATAAAGGTGCCGATGCGACCCATATCGTGATTACCTAAGAAGGTAGTTAGGCCATAGGCAGATGTTGTTGCAGTTGTATAAATATCATCCGCATTAAATAATTCAACTAAGGCTACAGCTCCACGTCCATCTTTAATGAATGATGTCACTCTACTTTGATATGGGAAATCCAAAACGCCTGGAAAAGCTTGATCTCGTACGAATTTAGAAGTAGTTACTGGATCACCATCGAATACTTCACCGTAAACAGGGAAATCTGTTTTGCCAGCTGCTTTTGCAGCTTTCATAATTGCTGGAATGAATTCCTGCCAGAATTCTGGGTTTACATGCTTTGCAGTATCGATTCGGTAGCCATCGATACCAAATTTAGTAATCCAGGTAGACCAAACATCTATCCAACCTTTTACAACTTCTGGCTTTTCAGTAAATATGTCATCAAGCCCAACGAAGTCGCCATCAAATACTGAGGTGCCAGACCAAGTTGAATCACCGCGATTGTGATAATTGGTTACATCATTTAAGAATTCTGGTTTCTTAATATTTTTGTTTACCGCTGCCAGGATTGGTTTCTTGGCAAATGAAATATTTGCATCTAACTTAGGGAAAGTATCTTTACCAGCGACAAGTGCTAGGTTGAAAGGTTTTCCATCTGCCGTTAAGTAAGGAGCTGTTTTATGGCTGATGTAGTCGTTGCTGTCATCATATTGAATTACATCTGCAGTGTGATTAACCACGATATCCATAATTACTTTTAGACCGATTGCGTGAGCTTTAACTACAAACTCTTTAAAATCGTATTCAGTACCCAAGTGCGGATCAATGGTTGTGAAGTCCAAACCCCAATAGCCATGATAGGCAGATGAATTGCCTTGCATGGTCTGCTGTTTGACCGGCGGTGTCACCCAAATCGAGGTAAAACCAAGGTTTTTGATGCGATCTAGGCTGGCCGTTAAGCCTTTGAAGTCACCGCCGTGGAACATGCCAATGTCAGATGGATCTAGCCCACTGTTGTACGAGCCGGCTTTAGCTCCACCATTGTCATTTGTACTGTCACCATTTGCATAACGATCAGTCATCACAAAGTAGGAAGACTCATCGCTCTGCGCACCTCGGGCAATATTGGTCGCTAGAGCGGCAATATTTTCAGCAGCCGAGCCACCGGAAACCGAAAGAGCCAGAATCGAGAGCGTGAATAGCGAAATAACTTTTTTCATTAGGCAACTTCCCAAATTCCAGCAACACCATTTCTGGTTTTTAACTTCAAGCGTGAGCTGCTTGCAGTTGGCCC
This sequence comes from Candidatus Nanopelagicaceae bacterium, assembly GCA_965267915.1. Classification (GTDB taxonomy): domain Bacteria; phylum Actinomycetota; class Actinomycetes; order Nanopelagicales; family Nanopelagicaceae; genus Planktophila. The sequence continues at coordinate 1,343,328 of OZ254153.1, forward strand.
AAAATGAGTTCCGATTATTGAATAACCGTACTTGCTCAAGTCAACATCAACTTTAGTTTTATCGCGCGCAACTAAAATCAAAAGATTTTGATCAGTTGCTTCACGCAAGAATAATAAGTGATCATCTTGCACATCAATCCAACGTAATCCGCCTTCGATCAACGCAGGTGACGTACGACGTAGTTTCACAAGTTCTTTAACTGAATTTAGGAAATTGTGATCCCAGTTATGTGCATCATTCCAAGTCATAGTGCGACGACCATCTTCGCCCCATGCGCCCTCAAGCCCAATTTCATCACCGGCATATATTGAAGGCACGCCTGGATAAGTAAGTAGCAGACCCATCGCTGCTAAGTGCTTTGCTGTGTCGCCACCAACCACATTTCGCATACGTGCAGTGTCATGCGAATCAAGCAGAGTCATGCTGTCAATCAAATTGCGCCACGGGATCGAAGAATTAAAAACTGTCATCGCTTTAACAAATTGGGCACCAGTTGTTTTAGGAATTGAAATTGGCAAACCATGGAACCCACCAGACTCAAGCTGTGGTTTGTGATTAAACCAAGCCCAGAGTGGGCGCATAAATCCGTTGTAATTCATGGTGCCATCCCAGCCAGTGCCATTTAAATCAGTTGGCCACATATCGGCATTTTCTGCCACTAACCAAGTATTTGGCTTCATGCTGTCCATGGAAGTGCGGATATCGCGCATAACTTCATCATGCATATCAGCTTCACGATAGCGACCAGTTTGATTGCCGACATCGATACGCCAGCCATCTAAGCCATATTTAGGTGAAAGCCACTTCTGAATAACTGAATTTTTAGCTTGATAGAAACGTTTACGTAATTCAGCCGAAGCAAAATTCAATTTTGGCATCTGCTTAACTGCATAGAAAGTTGCATAGCCAAAGGGTGTTTTTTTATCCCAGTAAAAGAACTTATTCTCTTTCGAGCTCTTGCTCTTCTTGCCAGTTAAGAACCACGGATGTTCATTGCTGCAGTGATTAGTTGTTATGTCGCCAAGTACTTTGATTTTTGCTTTCTTAGCGGCTTTCATAAATTCGAAGAACGCTTTATCGCCACCAAGTAATGGATCAACTTGATCGAAAGAAGTTGCGTCATACCGGTGGTTAGATTTCGATGGGAAGAATGGTGTGAAATAAATTCCATTGGCACCTAAATCAATAATGTGATCTAGGTGTGCAGTAATACCTTCAAAGTCACCGCCGAAAAGTTCAATGCCGGTTGTTGGTCCATGACCATGCGGCAACGCATCCCATTGCATCGGTAGCGCCCACTCTGGTGCTGGTCGTTCTACGCCTTTGGCAAAACGATCTGGGAAAATTTGATAAAAGACAGAGCTCTTTAACCAAGTTGTAGTTCGCGGACGAGCAATAATTCTAAAATCTTCATTGGTGTGAACATCGTGCGCAAATAAGCCAGAGGCATTTAGCCACTCATATTTTCCAGCACGTGAGAATAGAAAACGATATTGAACGTCATAGTTTTTGATTGGAATCTTGGCTGACCACCATGACTCAACTTCGCCATCACTTTCTTTTGAGAGCTGAGCAACAGTTGATTCGCTATCCATGTAATAACGAACCAGCCCGATATCGAAGGAATAGGTATTTGGTATGCGCACTCGTAGCGTTACCTCGGAGCCTAATTTCGGCGCATCCGAACTTACATAAAGTTCGCTGCCGTCATGGTGTGGCCGCAAATGGGCATCTGTATAGGTAATGTTCAAGGACATTTCTTCCCCTTATAAATTGCGGCACCTGGCTCTTTGAGCCTAAAAGTACCTGTTTGCCAGCCCTTTTCTAGTGGTCATTTCTGGTGATTTTTGGTGGGTTGGTCAGGCTCTAAGTCTGGCTGTATCTGCCTTATGTAACAGCCATACGATTACAACGATTTCGATACAAATCCAAATATGGCTAGAAGCCCTTATAAACGGCGAATAAACTCTGAGCAATCCCTAACGGGTTGATCATCCCTCTAAAAGTTAGAAAGGCAAACAATGATTCTACGTAAGCGTAGCCTTGCAACTGCTCTGGTTCTTGCCGTAGCAGCTTCAGGTGCAATTGTTGCTCCTTCATTCGCAGCATCAACAGCAGCCACAACCATCACAATTTGGAATGGTGCTGAATCTGCCGATAAGGATCAACAGACTCCAATTATCGTAAAGTGGGCAAAGACCCAAGGACTTACTGTCAACGTTGTGTACAAGAAAGATATGCGTAACGCATTTATCACAGCTGTTCCAGAAGGAAAGGGCCCAGACCTAATGGTTGGCGCTCACGACTGGACCGGTCAGCTTGTTTCTTCAGGAACAATTGCACCAATTGCTGTTGGCGCTTTGGTTAACAAGTTCTCAAAAGAAATTAAGAGTAGCTTCAATGTGGGTGGCAAGCTTTATGGATTGCCAATTTACACAGAGAACATTGCACTTGTTTACAACAAGAGCGTTGCAAAAGATCCTAAGGGAATGACCTGGGATCAACTTCTTGCATCTCCTCGTGGCGTAACTCTTCCATTCTCTCGCGGTGGAACTGGCGCAGACCCATACCACATGTCTCCAATCGCAACATCATTCGGAATTTCATTGTTCAAACGTGATACAAAAGGTTGGACAAAGACACTCGGTTACACAGGCGCAGGTGCTGATGCATATGCTGCTTGGTTAGCCAAGAATGGTCCAAAGTTCGTCGATGGTGGCTGGGATCAAATGAATTGCAATATCCAAAATGGTGGATATGCAATTACTGGTCCATGGATTCTAGGCGGACTTGTAAATGACACTAAAGCCAAGTTGAACATGCCTGATGGCACAAAGAAGGATTGCGTTGGAAAAGCGATGACACTTGATGAAGTTGGTATCGCAAGCTTCCCATCAGCTGGTGGCAAGACTGCTCGCCAATTCTCAGGTCAATACGGATACTGGCAGTCAGTTAAGGTTGCTGGTTCAAAGAACTCAACTAACGTAGGAAAGGTCCTTCGTTTTATTGGTTCTGCTGAATTCCAAGCTGAATTCGCTGGCATCTCCGGTGCAGAGCGTATTCCTGCAAATAGTGATGCACTTGTATCGATGAAAAATAAGAACCTAATTGCATTTCAAGCGGCAGGTAAGAATGCTTGGCCAATGCCAACTTATTCCTTCCTAGATACTGTTTGGTCAAAGGTTGGCGCAGCCGAGAAGGCTCTTGTTGAAGGTACTGCTACTGGTGGTACAGCTGGATACTTCGATAAGGCAATGGACCCTCTACAGACAACCGTGAATGGTCTTTAATTTAGACTCGATTCACTAGATGAAGTGAGTCAGGGGTTCGATGCCAGTATTGGTTTCGGACCCCTGATTTTTCTAGGTTACAAATTTATTTTTACCGTTTACATAACTATAATTTTTTAAATATTCGAAGGAGCCAATCGCCCATGAGAAAAAGAGATAAGAATTTCGATCTTCACTCTGGCGGCACGCCTAGTTTGCGCGGCACCTTAACCAAAATCTTCATCTTGGGCATAATCGATGCCGGTGTTGGTTTCGTGCTGATGATTCTCTTCGGCAAAGGCAAATATGGCTTTGCCGTCTTTTTCGCAGTCGTAGCGCTGATTGTGAATTGGATTTACTTGCGTCGAGGTGGCCTACCTGCTAAATATTTAGCACCGGGCGTTATGTTGTTGCTTGCTTTTCAAGTTTATGTGGTTATTTTCAGTGGCTATATCTCTTTTACCAATTACGGAAGTGCGCATAATGGCAGTTTTATTGAAGCGCTTGATGCTATCCAGCAAGCTGCAGTAGAACCAATTGAGGGTTCGGTTGAGTATGAGATTAAAGTTGGTAAAGCCGATGATGGCTCGATTTTATTCGTCGCAACCGATGTAATGGCTGCTAAAGTATTTATGGGCGGTGAAGATTACGCCAAGCATCCTTGGCGTGAAATTACAGCGGTAGATGGCTTAGTAAAAGATGAGGCTGGTTACCCAACAAGTATTCCAGGAATAGAGTTCTTAAATGATGATCAAGTAGTAGAACTTGATCCAAGTGTGACTGCCATGAAGATTCCACTAGGGCCAAATTTAAAGACTGATGGCTTCTTAGCCACGGCTGATGCGTACTACGCTCAACAAAATAGATTCTCTTATGTCTACGATGAGAAAAACCGCATCATGACGCGTTTGAGCGATGATAAGAACTTCGTGGCCGATGAATCAGTTGGCTATTTTAAGAGCGCCGATGATGGTGAATTGCTCAGTGAAATTGGCTGGCAAGTTCGTATCGGCTGGAAGAATTACACACGTATCTTCGGCGATAAGGATCTGCGCGGGCCGTTAACTGGAATTATTATCTGGACTTTCCTCTTTGCATTTGGTTCAGTTTTATCAACCTTTATTGCTGGCCTGGCGCTGGCGCTGACCTTTAACGATCAACGTATTCGTGGCTTGCGAATTTATCGAGCAATCTTTATCCTGCCTTACGCATTTCCGGCCTTCTTATCGGCCTATGTTTGGAAAGGCATGCTAAACACCCAGAATGGCCTTATTAATAACAACATTCTTGGGTTTATGGGTGATAACAAGATTCAATGGTTTGAGCAACAAGGGCCAGCCCGCGCTGCAGTTCTGCTAGTTAATTTGTGGCTGGGCTTTCCATATATGTTCTTAATCTGTACCGGTGCCCTGCAAGCTATTCCAAATGACTTAACTGAAGCTGCTGGTATTGATGGAGCTTCACCTTGGAAGATCGTTAAGTTAATTAAGTTGCCATTGTTATTGGTATCACTTGCGCCGTTACTAATTGCTTCATTTGCATATAACTTTAATAATTTTGGTGCTATTTATCTCTTAACTGGAGGTGGGCCATTCCTTGACCCAACGCTTAAAGTTGAAGCAGGGGCCACTGATATTTTAATTACCTTCGTTTATCGAATCGCATTTAGTGGCTCAGTTGGTGCTGACTATGGATTAGCCAGTGCCTTCTCAGTACTAATCTTCTTAATTATCGGTTCTCTATCATTCTTTAGCTTTAAACGTACTCGTGGATTAGAGGAGCTAACCCAATGACCACTGAAACAACTACCCAGAAGCGCCACCCCAAAGCTAGACGGGGTGGATTTGTAAAGTGGTTTATGCAAGTGGGCTGGAAACATATCGTTGGTCTACTGGTAATTGTCTTTGCCACTTTCCCACTGGTCTACATTCTCTCCACCTCCCTGACCAAGATGGGCGATATTCAGAACTTTCAGCTGTTTAGCCAATTTTATTTTGGTAACTATAAAGATCTACTAACTTCAACAGATTACCCATACGTGACTTGGATGAAAAATACTTTGATCTTGGCCGGCGCAACAGCTGTAATAAGCGTCTTTATCAGTGCGTGGGCAGCATTTGCTTTCTCGCGTCTGCGTTTTGCCGGTCGCCGCCCAGGTTTGCTCGCACTTATTTTGGTGCAGATGTTCCCATCAATTCTTGGTTTGACTGCTGTTTACGGCATCTTGAGCAAGCTAACAGATTATGTGCCAGCGATCGGATTAGGCACTAAAGCTGGTTTGATTCTGGTTTATCTTGGTGGCTCACTCGGTGGTGGAACTTACCTAATGTACGGCTTCTTCAACACAATTCCGAAAGAGCTAGATGAAGCTGCCAAGATTGATGGCGCAACACATACCCAGATCTTCTACCAAATTATTTTGCGTCTGGTTGCACCAGTGCTTGCAGTTATGGCTCTACTCTCATTCATCGGAACTTTCGGTGATTACGTTCTGGCCTCAATCGTTTTTGATTACAAAGAGGATTACACCGTGGCAGTTGGTCTGCAGAACTTGCTAGCTGACCCTTGGACAAAACAGTGGGCGATGTTTGCTGCAGGTGCGGTAATGACTGCAACGCCAATTGTGATTCTCTTCGTATCGTTGCAGAAATACATCACTAACGGTCTAACTGGCGGCGCGGTTAAGGGTTAAGCCTGTAACCAAACTGTAGTTTCACCTGGCACTTGGTTGCCAACAAGTGGTTGGCTGCTTAGTAAAACTTTTCCGGTTGGAAGTTTTACTGGTGACTTGCCGAAGTTAGTAAATGATTGCCAGCCATTTGGGCGAGCAAAATGCAGCACACTGCGATTCCAGTTGAAGATAAATTTAATTTCTTCAGCACATTGCAAACCTTTGCGCATCGCGATTGCGGTGCGATAAAGGTTTAAAACTGAGTTTGCATCAGCTTCGTTAGCTTCAACCGAAAATAGCCCGAAGTTTGCTGGTTGTGGCAAGTGGGAGCCACCAGGGCCGAAACCAAATGATGAGCCGGAACGGGCCCAAGGCAATGGAATTCGGCAACCATCGCGACTACGTGCTTTACCTGGGTTTCTAAACCATTGTGGATCTTGCATCGCCTCACGTGGCGTATCAGCTACTTCGAATAAGCCAATCTCTTCACCTTGATACAGGTAAGTAGAACCTGGCAAGGCAAGAATCAGCATTGTTGATGCACGAGCGCGATCAATACCTTGCTTTTGATCAAGCGGAGCAGATTTTCCTTCAGAGATGTACCACTTAACTAAATCAGTTTTATCAGGTAAGCCATATCTAGTTGGGTGGCGAACCACATCGTGATTTGAAAGTACCCAAGTATTTGATGAGCCTGATTTAACAGCTCGTTTCATGCTGTTGCTAATTAAATGCTTAAAGCGCTTGGTGTTCCAGTCAGCATGCAGTAAATCAAAGTTAAATGCTTGGCCCAAAGTTTCCTCTGATGCGTATGCACCTAATCGATGCGCTGGTGCACTTGCCTCAGCAACTGCAACGCGTGGTGGGTCATACTCATTAAATACTTTTCGCCACTCGCGGTAAATCTCATGTACTTCGTCGCGATCAAAGAGTGGATCGCTGCCATCGGGTGCCTTTGGATCAATATCCATGGTGTTTCGCGCAGGCAAGCCATCAGAGAAATCTTTGGTTAGTGCATGCGCTACATCGATGCGGAAACCATCGACCCCGCGATCTGACCAGAAGCGCAACGTTTTAATAAAGTCATCGCGCACTTCTTGGTTATCCCAATTGAAATCTGGTTGTTCAGGTGCAAATAAATGTAAGTACCACTGCCCTGGAGTGCCATCTGGTTCGGTGACACGGGTCCAACCAGTTGGGCCAAAGTGGCTAACTAACTCTGATGGGCGGATATCGCCATTCTCGCCAAGACCGTCATGGAAAATATAGCGATCTCGTTCAGGTGAACCTCGTCCGGCCTTTAGCGCAGCCTGAAACCATTCATGTTGATCTGAAGAATGGTTAGGAACGATATCTACAAAGACCCGTATCTCAACTTTATGTAGCTCTTCAATTAACTTATCAAATTCTTCTAGCGTGCCAATTCTTGGATCTACGTCGCGATAATCAGCAACGTCGTAACCACCATCGGCTAGTTCAGATGGATAAAACGGGCTGAGCCAAACTGCATCAATACTTAGCGATTTTAAGTAAGGAACCCGGTCGATCATGCCCGCTAAGTCACCTATGCCATCGCCATTTAAGTCGGCGAAACTGCGGGGGTAAATTTGGTAGACAACTGCCTGGCGCCACCATTTTTTGTCACCGGCGATAAATTTGTAATCAGACATAATCCGAGAAGGCTAACAGAAGCAATAGATTTATTTGCCCATTACCATGCGTTGCAGTCTTGGTAACAAAACAGTTATCCATTCTCGATAACCTTCATCATTTAAATGTAACTTGAGAACTGGCTCATCAGACATTACATATTCATCTGCAAGGGAGAACCCATCAGGTGCGACAAAGATTGGCCATAAATCTACAAACTCAATGTCGCTTGGCAGATGCGCCTTTATGTAATCGTTTGCTTCGATAACCCTAGGGCGAAGATCAACTCCGCTGGCCTCAATCCCACGTGGCAAAATTGAGTGAAGAATAATTTTTGAGTTTGGTAATTTAGCTTTTAGCTCATCGATGATCGCAATAACTCTGGCACCAACATCGGAGCCTTCGCGATTTATTTCAGGATTACCGAAATCATTAGTGCCAATTAATACCGAGATCAGTTCAGGTTTGCTTACAACTATTTGAGGAATTGCGGCTAGTAGGCCATCAGTAGATCCGCCTGGCACGGCAACGTTTTCCACCTCAGCAAAATCAATTACCTCAGCCCAATTGCCAGAAGCAGTAATACTGTCGCCAGCAAAAACGATTCTCAAGTTAACTACTTTTTTAACAAATAACTTAGTTGTGAATCATTCCGACAGTTTCGTCCCAGCCAGCAACATCTTCTGGACGACGAGCTGCTTTACCAACGTAACGAGCTGAAGGACGAATTAAACGGCCGGTGCGCTTCTGCTCAAGGATATGCGCTGACCAGCCTGCAGTACGCGCCGCAGTAAACATTGAAGTAAATAGTGGTGCTGGAACTTCGGCGAAGTCGAGCACAATTGCAGCCCAGAATTCCACGTTAGTTTCGAGAACACGATCTGGTTGACGTTCGCGAAGTTCTTTAAGTGCTGCTTGCTCAAGTGCTTCAGCAACTGCGTAGCGAGGAGCATTAAGTTCTTTAGCAGTACGACGTAATGTACGTGCACGTGGATCTTCGGCGCGATAAACGCGGTGGCCAAATCCCATTAAACGCTCTTTGCGATCTAGTAATCCCTTTACATAAGTTTCAGCATTACCTGATTTTTCAACATCTTCAATCATGGTAAGTACGCGAGCTGGTGCTCCACCATGCAGTGGGCCCGACATCGCTCTAATTGCACCAGAGATCGCCGCGCAAACATCTGCACCAGTTGATGCGATTACGCGAGAAGTAAATGTTGATGCATTCATTCCGTGTTCAGCTGCAGATACAAAGTAAGCATCAATCGCGCGAACGTGAAGTGGATCTGGCTCTCCGCGCCAACGAATCATCATGCGCTCAACAACGGTATGTGCTTTATCAATTTCAGATTCTGGAACTGGTGGGCCAACAATGCCGCGAGCGGCCTGTGCTAAGTAAGAAAGCACCATTACAGATGTACGCGCCAAGTTACTGCGAGCTTCTTCATCCGAAATATCAAGTAGCGGCTTAAATCCCCAAGCTGGTGCAAGCATTGCGATTGCAGATTGCACATCTACACGCACATCACCTGAGTGAACTGGAAGTGGGAATGGCTCAGCATTTGGTAGACCAGGGTTGAATAGATCATCAACCAAAAGACCCCAAACGTTTCCGAAAGTTACTCGACCAACTAAGTCATCAATGTCAACGCCACGGTAGCGAAGTGCGCTACCTTCTTTATCGGGTTCAGCGATCTCTGATTCAAATGCAATTACACCTTCAAGACCTGGCTTGAAATCATCAGACATTTTGAGCTCCTTCTAGGCTGGACCACGCTTCTATTGGGTAATTCTGCCCCTTAGCCGGGGGTGCTTTCTACCAAGTCGGCTAAAGATGCTTACTTAGCGAAAGTGACGTTAGATACAGCCATGGAGAATTCAATTACCCGAGCCGAGATTGCCGCCATGCGCCGCTCATATGGTGAGGCTGGTTTAGCGTCATTGCCGGCAGACCCGTTTGCAGCATTTACAGCTTGGCTAGCAGAGGCAAGTGCGAATCCGGTGATTGTCGAAGCAAATGCAATGGTGCTTTCAACACTCGGTGGTGATGGTGATATTTCCACTCGCACAGTTTTATTAAAAGATATTTCTGAAGGTGGTTTTACCTTCTTTACTAATTATTCATCTCGTAAGAGTCATGCAATGGAAATTAATCCGCAAGTGACACTGCTCTTTCCTTGGTATGCAATGGAACGGCAAGTATCAATAAGTGGAGTTGCCGAAAAAATTGCTGAGTCTGAATCTGCTGCCTACTTTGCAACGCGACCCTGGCCTAGCCAAATTGGCGCATGGGCTAGTCATCAATCAGCCCCGCTTGCCTCACGTGAAGAATTAGAACAACGTTGGCAAGGTGCCGCTGAGAAGTGGCCTGAAGGAAGCGTTGTTCCACTACCGCCTTATTGGGGTGGCTATCGCGTGATGCCGAAAAATATTGAATTTTGGCAAGGCCGATACTCGCGATTACACGATCGATTGCGTTATGAGTTTGATGCCACAAATAACAATTGGGCGTTAAACCGCTACTACCCTTAGAATATGGAGGTGAGCGAAATTAAAATACCTGCAGATATTAAGCCCGTTGACGGTCGTTTTGGTTGCGGACCTTCAAAAATTCGTCCAGCTACGCTAGATGCGCTAGTTGCTAGCGGCGATAAAATTTTGGGAACATCGCACCGCCAGAAGCCAGTCAAGAACGTGGTTAAGAATGTGCGCGAAGGACTTTCTTCGCTCTTTGCACTTCCAGAAGGTTACGAAGTTGTACTTGGCAACGGTGGCTCAACTGCATTTTGGGATATTGCCACATTCGGTTTAATTGAAGAACGTTCACAGCACTTAGTTTTTGGTGAGTTCTCTTCAAAGTTTGCAGCAGCCGCTACAGAGGCGCCATTTCTTGGCGAGCCAACTGTTATTAAATCTGAGCCAGGTACTCACCCAGTTAACGTGGCTGAAGCCGGTATCGATGTTTACGCACTTACTCATAACGAAACCAGCACTGGTGTTTCGATGCCAATCATTCGCCCAGCAGGAACAGATGGCGCGCTTGTTCTAGTTGATGCAACTAGTGCAGCTGGTGGCTTAACTGTTAATGCCAAAGAGTTCGATACTTATTATTTCGCACCTCAGAAATCTTTCGCATCTGATGGCGGTCTCTGGATCGCGTTAATGAGCCCTGCAGCTATTGCTCGTGCGGAAAAAATTAAAGCAAGTGGTCGTTGGGTGCCAGCATTCTTCGATCTGGGAATAGCGATCGAAAACTCACGTTTAGATCAGACATATAACACTCCCGCGCTAGTTACTTTGATGATGCTGGCAGATCAAGTTAATTGGATGAATGAGAATGGCGGCTTAAGTTTTGCGGCTGGTCGTAGCGCTGAATCAGCAGCTCATATTTATGACTGGGCTGAAAAAACTTCTTACACCACACCATTTGTAACTGATCCAGCAATGCGTTCAAATGTGGTTGCCACCATTAACTTTGATGAAAGCATCGATGCAATGGCAGTTGCTGCCGCACTTCGTGCAAATGGAATCGTTGATACTGAGCCTTATCGCAAGCTAGGTAAGAATCAATTACGCGTAGGCATGTTCCCAGCGATTGATCCAAGTGATGTTAAAGCCTTAACTGCTTGTATCGATTACGTTGTAGCTGCGCTTTAATAGATGTCGCTACAGCGCGATCGCGTTTTTTGGACGATCTCTGCACAAATTGCGCTGGTTAATTTCTACCTAGGCGGTTTCGGTCCAGCGCAACCTTTATTGCGCGAAGATCAAAATACTTCTTTAACAATCGCCGGGCTACATGGCACTGCAATGGGTTTAGCTTCCATCATTGCAGGGGCACTAAACCCTTATTTAGTACATAGATTCGGCCGCAACCGGGCATCCTGGTTAGGCCTTGGATTATTCGCTGCAGGCATCGTTATGTTTGTTTACTGCCCACCAGTGCAATTGACTTTGCTGGCAACGCTTTTAGGTGGAATCGGCACCTCAACTGTTATTAATAATATGGTTACTTCGATTTCACACCACTACAAAGAAGATGCAGCTATCGCTCTTCCGCAATCTAATTCAATTGGATCTGCCGGTTATGTACTTGGCACTTTATTAGTAGGAACTCTGGCTGGTACCTCAATAAGTTGGCGCTATGGATTACTTCTTGCCGCACCTCTTGCAGTAATTCTTTATATCTTTGGCCGCGAAAAAGATGCTGAAGAACATGTTCCAGATCTTGATGGTCCGCAACGTGGCAAGTTATCGCCAGCTTTCTGGCTGGCCTGGATTGGTTTCGTAGCCTGCATCTCAAGTGAGTTTGCAACTACTTTCTGGGCCGCTGCCCTCTTGCGTGATCGGGTTGGTTCGACTGCAGCTATTAGCACTGTTTGCATTGTGGCCCTCGGAACTGGAATGGGAATCGGGCGCTGGTTTGGCGGCCCAGCTCTAAAGCGCTTTAAATTAGATCATCAATTGCAGATTTTAATTGGCAGTCAATTTATTGGATTCACAATTTTCTGGTTCTCGCATATTTTATGGCTTTCGCTAATTTCACTGCTAATTATGGGACTTGGCATCTCGATGCAATTCGCACTTGCTTCCATTCGTTTAATTGGCCTTAGCGATAATCGCCCAGATTTAGCTATCGGCAAGAGCTCACTTGCAGCCGGAATAGCTATCGGCGGAGCACCATTTTTGCTGGGCGTCTTAGGCGATAGCCTGGGAATTAGCCGTGCCTACATTATGGTTCCAGTCTTGATTGCGATCGCCATGTTAATTATTGTAAAAGTTCCATCGCATGAAGATACGAATATGATTAAGTCATGAGCTACAAGACCCGCCGAATAGTTACTTTAGTAATTCTTTTTGGACTTTTGGGAATGGTGCTTTTAAGCGGTCTTTAAGACCGCTGCAATCGAAATATCTGCCGGAACTGCCAAACGCTCCTTAAACTTTAACCAAATCACTGTGGCTGCAAATATTGTGATTGATCCGCAGAGTGCAATAGTTTGTCGAATGCCAATAGTTTCTGAGAGCAGACCCAAGATCGGATTTACTAGAGGTGCTCCCCCTAGGAATACAAATTGATAAATTCCCATTACTCGACCACGCACGGCGTTATCCGAATTAGTCTGCACTGTTGAATTTGCCGCGATCATAGTTGTTAGTGCAGCCGCGCCCGCAACAGGCAACATAATTACATAAGTTAAAAAGTTAGGCATTAATGAAATTATAAAGATCGAAATTCCGAAAACAAACGCGCTTGCAATTACAAATTTAGTCGAGCGATACTTTTCAATTCTCGGCGAGAAAAGTGCCGCACTTAGTGAACCAATTGCAATGATGGTTCCCATTAAGCCAAAGGTCGTTACACCTTTATCAAAAACTTTAGTCGCCATTAAGGCATTAAAGAGTTGGAAGTTCAGGCCAAAGGTTGTTACAAAGAAAACAACCGACATCACCACAAATAGATCAGGTCTGGCCATTACATAATTTAAGCCTTCGCGAATTGTCGTTGGCCCGGGTGTGCGGGGCTCTTTAAATAGCTCAGATTCACGAATATTGGCCATCACAATAATGACCAAAAGATAGGTAGCAGCGTTAACTAAAAATGCCGGACCAGTTCCAAACGCTGCAATCATGATGCCAGATAAAGCCGGGCCGATTAGCCGACCTAAATTGAAGTTGGCTGAATTCAAACTCACTGCATTAGGCATATCGGTCATGCCAACCATTTCAGATGTAAAACTCTGCCGAACTGGCTTATCAACTGCATCGGCCACGCCAAGTGCGAAAGCTAGAGCCATCACATGCCAAATTTTCACGTTATGGGTAACTACAAGCAAACCTAAGATTAGCGAGGTTAATCCGGCCGCAAAATTGGTAGACATTAAAACTTTACGTTTATTAAATCGATCAGCAAGTGCGCCACCCGGCAGACTCACAAACCAAACTGGAGCGAATTGCAACGCAGTAATAATTCCAAGGTATGTGCCACTATGTGTTAATTCAAGAACCAGCCAGTCTTGCGCAATTCGTTGTACCCAGCCACCAATATTTGAGGCAGCATTCGCTGGGAAGAGAATTCGAAAATTGCGGTGTCGAAAAGCGCGCCAGTTGCCATCGCTCTTGACTGAAAAACGCATTACTCTGCTCTCATGTCAGATAAAAATTTAGATCGAAAAGTTCGAACTGTTGTAATTCTAGTGACTATCGGAACTGTTGCATGGCTTATTGCTGGCATGGTCGCTCTCGTTATAGGTGCAGAGGGCAAAATTATTTGGACATGCGTACTTGGTGCGGCGCTTGGTGCCACTGGAGTTCGTTATTCAATTCGTCGCGCAAAGCGCAGCGGAATTTAAGCTTCGAGTTGTCCCGCAATACCGCGAAGCACGCGTCCTAAGCGTTCTGCTTCAGCTGCGGTTGGGCGACGACCATGGCGCAAACCATTACCAACTTTGTCTAACATCTTGATCGAATCTTCAATGATGGCTGCTAAATCATCGGGATTAATGCGATTATTTTCAGCTAATGAAGGTGGCGCATCAATAATTACAACAGATAGTGCTTGTGGGCCGCGACGACTATCTGCAACGCCAAACTCAAGTTTGGTGCCTGGCTTCACGCTAGTTACACCCGTTGGAAGTGATGAAGCAGCCAAATAAACGTCTTCACCTTCATCAGATGCAATGAAACCGAAACCTTTTTCCAGGCTGAACCATTTAACGCGGCCTGATGGCATTTGGGGTCTCCTTTTATGCTTCTGATTAGAGTTATTACACTCTTAATATTCGTTTAGCCGCGGTTGCGGACAGGTGGATAGTTTATCGCACTTAAGTTCGGGCGAGAAGCCCAATTATTTAGTTTAAAAGGTAGCTTCGGAGTGCGCGCCGCAGCCGTGCGCAACAGAAACTACACGGCCATCTTCAGGTGAGATTGCGTTTGCACATGCGCCGAATGCGCTGCGCATTGAACCGGCAATTGGAATAAAGAAACCACAAGAGGAACAAGGTTTTGGTGCCAGCTGCGCCATCGGCGAATTTGGGCCACGTTCGCCATCGAACCAACGCTTGGCTGCTTGATCACGGCCTTCAATTGAAAGTACCCGAGTGCGACCTAAACCTAATTCATAAGCTAGACCTGGATCTAATTCTTCATCGGCCGGAAGCGCGGCTTCGCCAGTTGTTAATCGAGTGTCATCAAGTGATGAAGGAACGATGTCACCAACACCAACATCACCTGGCTGTAAACGATCGCGATATGGAATCCATTTAGGTGGAACTAGTGCATCTGGGCCAGGTAATACAACTACATCACAAAGAGTGGCAGTTGATTCTTTATCAACTTTCGAAACTGTTACCGCCCAACGCCACCCACGATAGCCAGTTAAATTAGCTTCGAATAAATAAGTTGCAATGCGATTCTCATCATCAAAATCAACGGTGACGAATTCACCAACTAATTTCACATCGCCAGCATCTTCAACTGCAGCAGCAAGTGCGAACTCGCGGGCATCCCATTTATTCATGGCTTAAGAGTAAAGCAGAACGCCACCCTCAAGGTAATCGAGGGTGGCGCTAGCCGGTTTAATGGCAATTCGGGCTCAAAAAGATGAGGCCTTAGAAGTCCATATCTCCGCCGCCTTGCTGTGCCGGCGCTGGATTCTTCTCTGGCTTATCAGTAATTACTGCTTCAGTTGTAATGAATAGGGCTGCGATTGATGCAGCATTTTGAAGTGCAGAACGAGTTACCTTAGCTGGATCGATGATGCCAGCTTTGATCATGTCTACATATTCACCAGTTGCAGCATTTAAACCGTGACCAGGTGTTAAATGACGAACTTTCTCAACGATTACGCCACCTTCAAGACCAGCATTAACTGCGATCTGCTTTAGCGGCGCTTCGATTGATAGTTCAACGATCTTCGCACCAGTTGCTTCGTCGCCTTCAAGTTTTAACTTAGCGAATACCGCGTGGCCCGCCTGAAGTAGCGCAACGCCACCACCGGCAACGATGCCTTCTTCAACTGCAGCTTTTGCATTACGAACTGCATCTTCAATGCGGTGCTTGCGCTCCTTAAGTTCAACTTCGGTAGCTGCGCCAGCTTTAATAACGGCAACGCCACCAGCTAACTTAGCTAAACGCTCTTGTAGTTTTTCACGATCATAATCTGAATCGCTCTTTTCGATCTCGGCACGAATCTGATTTACGCGGCCCTTGATCTGATCAGCATCTCCGCCACCTTCAACAATGGTGGTTTCTTCCTTGCTGATAACTACTTTGCGAGCTTTACCTAGAAGTTCAAGGCCGGCTTGATCAAGCTTTAGGCCAACTTCTTCAGAGATAACAGTTGCACCAGTAAGGATTGCAATATCTTGCAACATTGCCTTGCGACGATCGCCAAAACCAGGCGCTTTAACGGCAGCAGCGCGGAAAATTCCACGAATCTTATTTACTACAAGAGTTGCAAGTGCTTCGCCTTCAACATCTTCAGCGATGATGGCAAGTGGCTTACCTGATTGCATGACTTTTTCTAGAACAGGTAG
Source organism: Candidatus Nanopelagicaceae bacterium (assembly GCA_965267915.1). Classification (GTDB taxonomy): domain Bacteria; phylum Actinomycetota; class Actinomycetes; order Nanopelagicales; family Nanopelagicaceae; genus Planktophila. The sequence continues at coordinate 1,359,459 of OZ254153.1, forward strand.
CAAGTCTTTAATATTTGAAATCTTTGAGTTAACTAGAAGAACGTAGGCATCTTCTAGAACTACCTCCATGCGATCTTGATCAGTTACGAAGTAAGGTGAGATGTAACCTTTATCAAAACGCATACCTTCAGTTAGTTCGAGTTCGAGACCGAAAGTATTTGACTCTTCAACAGTGATAACGCCTTCTTTGCCGACTTTGTCCATTGCTTCGGCAATCATTTCGCCAATAGTTGTATCTGCTGCAGAAATTGATGCAGTAGCTGCAATCTGTTCTTTGGAATCAACGCTCTTGGCCATTGAAAGCAGTTCGGCAACAATCGCGTCAACTGCTTTTTCAATTCCGCGCTTTAGTGCCATTGGATTCGAACCAGCGGCTACGTTGCGTAAACCTTCGCGAACTAGCGCTTGAGCTAATACAGTTGCAGTTGTTGTTCCGTCGCCGGCAACATCGTCAGTCTTCTTGGCAACTTCCTTAACTAGTTCAGCGCCAATCTTTTCCCAAGGATCATCTAGCTCGATCTCTTTGGCAATTGATACGCCGTCATTGGTAATTGTTGGGGCGCCCCACTTCTTTTCGAGGACAACGTTACGTCCGCGAGGTCCGAGCGTTACTTTGACGGCATCAGCGAGAACATTCATTCCGCGCTCAAGCCCGCGACGGGCTTCTTCGTTAAAGGCAATCTGCTTGGCCATGGTCTAACTCCTTCTTGCTAATGGTTCATTTGCTTTATCGTTCAGGGCTTATTTATCACTCACGCCCCTCGAGTGCTAACGCCAAATCTACGGGGAATATTTCGCCCACGCAAAACGAGCCAATGCATAGTTAGCGGGGCTGGAAAAGGGGTAAAAGCAGGTTTAGCGGGTGCTACGAGCCTGCGTACGGGCTTCGCGCAGGCGGCGAAGGCGCTTAACTAGCATTGGTGAGGCATCTAGGGCATCTTCGCGGTCAATTAAATCGTTGAGCAGGCGGTAATACTTCGGTGCATCCATATCAAATAGCTCTTTAATCGATGCCTCTTTGGCGCCGGCGTAACGCCACCAACTGCGCTCAAATTCAAGGATCGCCATTTCCAGGTCGGTCAGATTCGCTGAGACCGAGATATGTTCTTGTGCAGGCATAAGGGGAATCTTACTTAACGCAGGTGAAAAAGTGTGGGAACTTCAAGTGATTTATAACCGCTGCAAAATCAGATCGATATCACTGAATTTGGTCCAGGGATTGACTATGGCAAAGCGCAAAATTGGTTGGCCGTTATGTGATGAAGGTGGAATGAAACCTACTTGTTCAGTCAAAAGTTCATCGCTCCACTTTTGGTAATCAGCTGCGGTCCATCCGGTGCGAGTAAAAGCAACAATTGAAAGTTCTGGTTCGCATAGTAATTCTAAATTCGGATGTTCGCTAACTTTCTGGGCAGCGTATTTCGCAACTTCAAGTGATTGTTCCATCGCTTCGGAATATGCATCGGTGCCATATGCGGCGAGTGAAAACCAAAAAGGTAAACCACGTGTTCGACGCGTTAACTGAATTGCATAATCTGATGGATTCCAATTTCCATCATGCAACGTATCTAGATATGAAGCATGTTGGGTGTGAACTTCACGAGCTAATTCAGGTTCACGATAAATTAACGCACAAGCATCGTATGGCGCAAATAACCATTTATGCGGATCAACAATTAAAGAATCTGCATTTTCGATACCGTTGAAAAGCGTTCGAACTGAAGGTGCACATAAAGCAGCCAATCCATAAGCGCCATCAACATGAAACCAGATGTCACGCTTTATCGCAGCTGCACCAATGCCCGCTAAATCATCAATGATTCCTAAATTTGTGGTACCAGCTGTTGCAACGACTGCAAATACGCGGCGGCCACTTTGGCGGTGAAGCGCATCGATTTCTTTTGCCACGGTTTCGCCTTGCAACTTGCCATTTTTATCAACAGCGATCTTTAAAACATCAACATCCATAACTTGTGCTGCAGACGTGATTGATGAATGAGCTTGGTCGCTGCACGCAATTACCCAGCGAGTAGTTTCGGGAAATTGCTTACGAGCTTGAGCGCGAGCAACTACCAGTGCAGAAAGATTGCCCACCGTGCCGCCCTGCACAAAAACTCCGCCTGAGCTTTGCGGCAATTCAGCTAAATCTGCTATCCAGCGCAGCGCTTGATTCTCGGCAAATACAGCGCCGGAACCTTCTTGCCATGAACCGCCATAAAGCGCACTTGCGCCAACAACTAAATCAAAAAGGTTCGCATATTCACTTGGCGCCGATGGAATAAAAGCTAAATTGCGGGGATGATCAGTTGAGATACATGCTTTTGCTAAAACCGAAGTAAAAACATCAAGCGCTTCTTTGCCACCCAAGCCTTTAGTTGTAATGGTGTTTCCAACTTGGGCAAAAAGTTCAGCTTCAGATTGCGGGCCATCTAATGGCGGATCACTCTTTAACCGCTCGAGACTGTAAGCCAAAACTTCATTCGCTAGCGCCTCAACTTCTGGGGTGAACTCATGCATACCGAGAGTCTGCCACTAATTAATAAATTTAGTTATCGAATATTGCGTTGCGTCTGCTTAATTATGTTGCGTAACATAATTGGAAAGACAAAAGTATGAAATGGCAGTACTGAATACCAATACAGCTGACCACCTAGGCCGCGGGGAGTAAAAGTTGCTTCTTGCACAACGTGAGTTTTGCCATCAACTTCACTTACTCTAAATTCCAACCAAGCTTTACCCGGTAACACCATCTCGGCATAGAGTCGCAACACAGATTCGCGTTCGATTCTCTCAACTCGCCAGAAATCTAAACTGTCGCCAACGCGCAAATGATCTGGGTCTCGACGACCACGACGTAAGCCAACGCCGCCGAACATACGATCTAGCAGGCCACGCGCCCACCAAAGTAAGTCAGATCCATACCAACCGTGTTGTCCGCCAATTCCTTCAATGGTTTTCCAAATTTGCGCTAGCGGAATATCAGTTGTGGTTTCGCGATGATCTTTCAGGATTGCTTCGCCTGCCCAATCCGGATCACCCTGTGCTTTCTGCCACGGCGCCGTTGGGTAAGAGGCATCAGACCATCGGGTTTCTACTTTGCCATCACTTGTTCTGGAAAGGGCTAAGGTAATAGCGCTTTCTACATTGAGCAGCCCTTCGGGTGGCGTCGGAATTAAGTAATCAATACTTTTCTTGGGGTCTGCAACTACTTCGTTTATCAACGAACCAACAAGTGGTCGAGCCAGCGCAGTCGGAACAGGAGTTACTAACCCAATCCACAAACTAGATAGTTCGGGCGTTAGTACTGGGACCTTAATTATCCAGCGGCGAGGCAACCCAGATAATTTGGCAAACTTTTGCATCATGTCAGCGTAAGAAAGAATCTCGGGTCCGCCGATGTCAAAAACTTTGTTTACTGGAATTTCTAAAACTGCAGCACCACGTAAGTAATAAAGTACATCTCTAATCGCAATTGGGTGAGTTAGGTTTGAAACCCACTTCGGGGTTGTCATGATCGGCAACCTATGAGTTAAGTGGCGCAGCATTTCAAATGATGCTGAACCTGAACCAATAATGATTCCTGCGCGAAACTCCAATACCGGAACCGAGCCAGCTGCCAATTCAGCACCTGTTTGAACTCGAGAGGCTAAATGTTGGCTAGATTTTTTATCATTTGCAATTCCGCCCAAATAAACTATTTGCGAAATTCCGGCAGCTTCGGCTGCTTGGGCGAAACCACGAGCCATAACCGCTTCAATGTCATCAAAATTCTTACCAAGATTAATTGAATGCAATAAATAGAAAGCAGTATGAATTCCGGTCAGTGCAGCTTTTAAGTCTGCTTCTGAATTGGCATTGCCTTCAACAATTTCCACATGGTTAAACCAAGGTTGACCTTTAATTTTCTCTTTATCGCGGACAAAGACCCGCACTTCTAAATCTTCATTCAATAAACTTCGTACCAAGCGACCGCCCACATAGCCAGAAGCGCCTGTAACAAGGTACTTGCGGGCTTGGATCTGCGGTTCCATAAGATTAACAATAGACTTAACCATTAAGTTTTGCGTTTCGAAATATTGGAAAGGAGGAGACCAATGACCAAACCTAAGGTTGTAATTTTAGGTGCTGGCTTTGGTGGCTTAACTGCTGCCCGCGAATTAGCCGGTAAAGCTGATGTGACCTTGGTTGATCGCCATAATTTCCAAACTTTCCTGCCTTTGCTCTACCAGGTCGCAACTGCCGGATTAGCCGCCGACCATGTGGCCTATCCGATTCGTAGCGGGCTTCGCAAAAGCGATATTAAGTTTCGTATGGGTTCACCAATTGAAATTGATCATAAAAACAAGGCGGTAAAATTAGATAGCAGTGAAGTTCTGCAATTTGATCACTTAATTTTTGCCCTTGGGTCAGCAACCGCAGATTTTAATATTGAAGGTGTTAGTGAGCACGCATTAGGCATGAAGAGCGTTGCAGATGCGATAAATATTCGGGCTGAAATTATGCGACGTTTCGAAGATCTCTGTCGCTTTGAAGATGAAACAGTTCTTTCGCTAACAGTCGTTGGTGGTGGACCAACTGGCGTCGAAATGGCAGGTGCGCTCTCTGAACTTGTTTCTGGTCCTCTAAAGAATGACCATGAACATGCCGCAGAGCACATCAAAATAAATTTGATTGAAGCTGGGCCACGACTGCTTCCAACATTCTCAGCAAAACTATCAGCGCGGACAAAACGCGATCTAGAAAAGATGGGCGTTGAGGTCTTTCTAAATACCGCAGTAGCAAAGGTTGCGCCACGTAAAATATCCATTAAAGAAGGTGCTGATATTCCATCTGAGGTAACCATTTGGGCCGCAGGTGTGCGTGGTGAACCAACTGCAGAGATTCTTAATCTGCCAATCATTAAGTCAAGAATCGATACCACGCCAACTTTACAAGTTAACCATTATCCAAATATCTGGGCGATTGGCGATATCGCAGGTTTAACCGATGAGTCCGGAAAAATGCTACCTATGGTTGCACCCGTCGCGCTTCAACAAGGTGCCTGGGCTGCGAAACAAATATTGAATATCAGCGCAGGGCGAGCCGCTGAAAAATTTAAGTATCGTGACAAGGGTTCAATGGCGACTATCGGTCGTCATAAGGCTGTGGTTGAAGTAAAAAAGTTACAGTTAACCGGTGTCCCTGCTTGGTTCATCTGGATTTTCTTGCACTTGTTTTATTTGTTAGGCGGACGCAATAAAATCGGCACAATTGCAGACTGGACCTGGAACTACTTAACTTTTGATCGAGGCAATCGCCACATCATGGATATCGCGTAATCATTACTCGCATATGAAATATTTAAATATCGCTGGCTACCCACTCTGGAGTTTTGAGTGGACTAAAAATGGCGAACCAGTTCTTCTGTTACACGGTGGGTTAAGTGATACCGACTCTTTTGCTGATGTCATGGTCGCGCCACTAGAAAGTGATTTCCATTTATTCGCTTACGATCGCGCAGGTCATGGTCGAAGCGCTGACCAACCAGGAAGTTTTTACTTCGATTTTCAATGCAGCGAAGCAATTGCCTTTATCTCTGAGGTCGTAAAGGAGCCAGTTCATCTGGTTGGCTATAGCGATGGCGCAAATATCGCCCTAATGGTTGCTATAGCGCGGCCAGATTTAGTTAAATCAATTGTTTCAATTGCCGCTAATTTCAGCGCCGATGGGATTGTTGAGCTACCCGAATTTGATCCAGAGGGAATTAGCGATGAAGATCGAGCTGAATATGCTGCAATGTCACCAGATGCACCAGGGACGCTAGATGCCAAGATTGCAAAAATGCATGAGATTTGGAAGGTCGAACCAAATATTAAGATTTCAGATATCGCGCAGGTCGTCGTGCCAGCTCTAGTGATGGCTGGCGATGATGATGTTGTGAAACATTCGCACACAATTGAACTTTACGAAGCTTTGCCGCTTGGACAATTAGCTATCGTGCCCGGAACTTCCCATGGTTTAGTAAAAGAGAAACCTGAAGTTGTAACTGCACTTATAAAAAGTTTTTTAGTCGATCAGTCCTACCCGGTAACTCGGCAACCAATCCGTCGAACTAACCCTGCTTAATTCTCAACCGGTTCAATCTTGCCTGTTGCTACATGGTAGATGCCACCACTAACTACAACGTTTTTAGGAATAAGCGGAAATGCCCGGATACGTGCGAGATCTTGACTTAGCGCAGCACGCTGATCAACCACGGTGTTAAATTCAAGTGAGCGAGTATCAACTCCATGTTTTTCTTCAATCATGGCATGAATAACTTCTTCATCTTCTTGCGCCATTCGACAATCGGTATGTGGCATCACCAAAATGCGATCAACGCCAAGTAAATATGTAGCTAAAACCAAAGTACGAAGTACATCTTGCGTGACACGTGCACCAGCATTGCGCAGAATTTTGGCATCGCCAGATTTCATACCCACAACTGAGAGTGGATTAATACGCGAATCCATGCAGGTAACAATCGCTAAACCACGCGCTGCTCGACCAGTCAGTTCGCTGTATTTAAAGTTATTTACGTAGTCATCATTGGCGCGCCAAAGATCTTCAAAGCCAGGTTGGAAATCTGGGTTAATTGGTTCGCTCATGTTTGAAAGTCTAACAAAATAGGCAAACGAGAAGCATTTAACATCTGGAGCCCCCCGTCAGGATTGAACTGACGACCTACGCATTACAAGTGCGTTGCTCTACCACTGAGCTAGGGAGGCCTTTACTTACATCGCTGCAAGGTGCGCAATTATGGCAGTTACCTGCCATATAAGGAAAATCGCCCGCTTTTTAGCGAGAAATTGGCCAGTTTATTGGCTCAGGGTATTTGGCGCTTCGGCCATCACCAGATGATTTACCGCGAATCCGCCGCCAAATCCAAGGCAATGCAAAAGTTATAAACCAAGCTGCACTTGTCGCCTTCTTAACTAACCAAGGCGTTGGCTTGGCTATCGGAAGAGGTAGTCGCCAATTTGGATCAAAGGGCATACCAAGAACCTCAAGAACTCCTTGTGCAACACGATCATGCCCTAATGGATTTAAATGTAAACGATCAAAAGCCAGTAACCGGCGATCAGATAAAAACTTTTCTTCGTTTGCATCAACAATTATTGCGCCAACTTCAGCTGCTATAGCGCGAATATTTTTATTGAAAGTACCGAAACGCTCCGCCCACATATCGGCGGTCTTGCCGGTGTTTCCAGTTCGTTCTAGCACCGTAAATAACATTAGCGTCGCACCAGTTGCCGCTAACTTTCTAACTGCTTCGTTATAGATTGGAAATACGTTTTCTGGGCGGTAATTCGGGCGCAAGACATCATTTGCTCCAGCGTGAAAAGATAGCAAAGTTTCTTTACCGGTGATCAGCGGAATTGCTAGTGGTACCTGATCCTCTGTAACTTGTTTAACAAGTTTGCCGCGAACCGCTAAATTTACATACGTAAATTCTGAGGTTTGCAGTGTCAAAATATCTGCGACACGATCAGCCCAGCCACGATAATTTCCATCAATAACTTCATCGGTCATGCCTTCGGTGAACGAGTCACCTAAAGCAATAAATCGTTTAAAGGTCATGGCTAATTCTTTCGTCGTTGCTCATCTATCCAGAAAAGTGCAATGGATGTTGCAACACTTGCATTTAGCGATTCGGTTGCAGAATTCATGGGGATAGAAACAACTAAATCGCACTTCTCGCGAACTAATCTAGAAAGTCCTTTACCTTCACTACCAACAACGATCATTAGCGATTCGGTAGCAACTTTCATACCACTTAGCGCTTCGTCGCTTTCGCCATCTAGACCAATTACAAAGCAGCCTAATTTCTTAGCTTCATCGATAGTGCGAGCTAAATTAGTTACTTGGGCAACCGGCATACGAGCCGCTGCGCCAGCAGATGCTTTCCACGCCGACGCGGTCATCGCTGCAGCACGGCGCTCAGTCATAACAACACCATTAACACCGAAAGCACCGGCGCTACGAATAATTGCACCTAAGTTACGTGGATCAGTTACACCGTCGAGCGCCACAATCAACATTGGGTTCTTGGCACGTTGGGTGATTTCTTCAAAACTTGAATATTGATACGGCTTAATCGCCAGGATAATTCCCTGGCTATTTGGCGAAATTCCTTCGACTTCAGCGCGGTGAACTTCACGAATTGGAAGTTGTAAATGCAGCGCTAGTTGAAGTGATTCGGCAACACGATCATCGATGTCAATTCCGCGTGCGACCAATACTTCTGTTGCCGGAACTGCAGCACGAAGAGCTTCGAGAACCGCATTACGACCGGCGACAATTTCACCATTAGGTTTATCAATTCGCGAATTACGCCCTGCTGAACTTCGTGGAGTAGTACCAGTGCGTGGCGTTGTGCCAGCACGAGGATTAGCTTTTGCTTTTTCAGCAGCTTTTTCCGTTTTGCGGCTGCGTGATAAGGACGGTCCTCAGCTTTTGGAGTCGGACCTTTACCCGCTAAACGCTTTTTGTTCTTGCCGCCGGTGCCAGCTGACGGACCTTTCTTAGATCCACGTATTGCGCCTTTGCGCTCTGAGTTACCGGCCATTTAATTACTACCTTCTGAACGTGAGATCGACCAACGTGGCCCTTGAGCTGTATCTTCAATTGAAATTCCTAGAGCAATTAAGCCATCGCGAATTTGATCAGAAGCTGCAAAATCTTTTCGATCACGCGCCGCTGTGCGTTGTGCGAGAACTAAATTAATTACACCATCAAGTGCGCCAGTTAGTGACTCACTTTGAGCGCTGCTAACAAATGCAGGATCAAAAGGATCGCAACCAAGAACCTCGAGGGCGCCTCGGATAAAACCAGCTGCGGTAGCGATAGCCGATCTGTCATTTTCAGTTATTGCGCTGTTTCCTAGGCGTAATTGCTCGGAAATTCCAGCAAGTGCCTGTGGAACAGCTAAGTCTTCATTCATGGCCGATACAAAATCAGCAGATAACGCGGGTTCTGGCTGGCTACCTAAAATTTCGGTGGCACGAAGCAGGAAGTTTTCAATGCGACGAAAACCAACTGCCGATTCTTCTAGTGCCGCCGGTGAAAATTCGAGCATTGAGCGGTAATGAGCACTGCCCAAGTACCAACGTAACTCAATGCCCCGGACGCTCTTAAGTAGTTCAGTAACTTGTAATGAATTTCCAAGTGACTTAGACATTTTTTCACCAGAGGCAGTTACCCAAGCGTTATGTAACCATCGTTTGGCAAAGCCGTAACCTGCTGCTTCGGATTGTGCGATTTCATTTTCGTGATGCGGGAAAATTAAATCTAATCCCCCGCCATGAATATCAAATTCGGAACCAAGATAGGCATGTGCCATTGCTGAACATTCAATGTGCCAACCTGGTCGGCCATTGCCCCAAGGTGTTGGCCAGAACGGATCGCCAGCTTTAGCAGATTTCCAAAGTGCAAAATCTCGAACATCGCGCTTGAAAGTTTCATCGGCATCTTGAGCCGGCAATAAGTCATCAACGTTTTGATTTGAAAGAGTTAAATAAGATTCAAGTTTGCGCACTTCTAAATAAACATCGCCATTACCTGGTGCATACGCATAGCCACGTTCAATTAAAAGTGTTATTAAATCAATCATCTGCGTAATGTGACCAGTTGCGCGAGGTTCGTAAGTTGGCGGCATAACGTTTAGAGCTGCATAAGCATCAGTGAATGCGCGTTCGTATTTAAGCGCAAGCGCCCACCACGGCATCTCTTCATGAATCGCTTTATGCAAAATCTTGTCATCAATGTCTGTGACGTTTCGAATAAAAGTAGTTTCGAAACCAGATTTTACTAACCAGCGGCGCAAAATATCGAAATTAACTCCGCTACGAATATGACCGATATGTGGTGGCGCTTGAACGGTTGCACCGCAAAGGTAAATGCTCGCCTTACCCGGCTGCAGTGGAATAAATTCTGAGACGGTTCGCGACAATGTGTCATAAAGCTTTAGCGAACTCATTAGCGAAGTCTATCGGTCGTTACTAGAAACCTTAAAAACGAGCGCTGAGGCAATAGCGGCAATGCCCTTACCCTCACCAGTTAAGCCGAGACCATCAGTAGTTGTGGCTAATAAAGATACTTGTGCGCCATTTAGCGCAGCAGATAGCGCGGAAATTGCTTCTTTGCGCCGGCCGGCCAACTTTGGTCGGTTGCCGATTACTTGCACTGAAACATTTGAAATTTCAAATCCTGCTCTAGAAATTATGGCAAGTGTTTCAGTTAATAACTGCGCACCACTTGCACCAGCATATTCAGGACGATTAACGCCAAAGTTAGAACCAAGATCACCTAAGCCAGTAGCTGCAAGTAGTGAATCACAAATTGCGTGAGCTGCAACATCGCCATCGGAATGTCCAGCGACACCAACTTCGTCTGGCCAATTAATACAGCCTAACCAAAGTTCGCGTCCAGCTTCAAAAGCATGTGCATCTACACCGACGCCAGTTAAGAATTCTTGATTATTACCAAGGAAGTTGTAAGCATTTGCTAAATCAGAAGGTGTGGTGATTTTTAGTGCTTTTTCTTCGCCATTAATAACCAAAACTTTATGCCCAGTTTTTTCAACTAAAGCGGCGTCGTCGGTTCCTTCGTCATTTGCTGCGTGAGCCTTTATTAAAACTGATAGTTCAAAACCTTGTGGTGTTTGTATATTTCTTAGCTTAGATCGCTCAATAGTTGAAGTTACATAACCATTTTCATCAACACTTTTTACGGTGTTAACTTCAGGCAGCCCAGGAATTACTGCAACTTCGCCTTTCTGTAGTTCAACTAATATTCGATTTGCTAAGTCTGTTGTAGCTAGAGCGCGCGCCGCATCATGGATTAATACATATTTAGTTTTACTTGGAACTGCAGCTAAACCAGCACGGACTGATTCAGATCGAGTTTGGCCACCAACTACAACCGTGACCGAACTACCTAAAAGCCCTTGAAATTGGCTGAGATAAGAGGCTGGCGCAGTAACAATTACTTGATCAACAGTTGGCGATATTGCAGCAACGGCGTGCTCAATTAGCGTGCGATCGCCTAACTGGATTAAGGCTTTTGGAATATCTGCACCGAATCGAACACCGGATCCGGCAGCAGCAATAATTGCTACAACATGGCCAGACATAAGGCTCCGATCGAATGCGAGCTTAAATTAAGAAGCTAAGACCTCGTCAAGAATGACTGATGCTTTTTCTTCATCTGTGCGCTCAGCAAGGGCTAGTTCAGAAACCAGAATCTGCTTTGCCTTTGAAAGCATGCGCTTCTCGCCTGCAGATAGGCCGCGATCTAAGTCGCGACGGTAAAGATCGCGAACAACTTCAGCTACTTTGATTACATCGCCTGAAGCAAGCTTTTCGAGATTAGCCTTGTAACGACGAGACCAGTTTGTTGGCTCTTCGGTGTATGGCTGGCGTAGAACGCTAAATACGCGATCAAGCCCGGCGCTATCTACAACATCGCGCACGCCCACGAGATCAACATTTTCAGCTGGAACTCGTACAGTTAAATCTCCTTGGGCCACCTTTAAAACTAAGTAGGTTTTTTCTTCGCCCTTAATCACTCGAGTTTCAATAGCCTCGATTAGCGCTGCGCCGTGATGAGGGTAAACAACAGTTTCGCCTACTTTAAATGACATGGGGTGCCCTTCGTTAGGGGCCAATCATACCAGCATCTAGTGAGAGTAGTCACCTCGGGTTTTAGCCCGTATTTAACTGGCTTTAGCAGGTATTTCTCATGAGAGAATATGTACGCATAGTTAAGCAAATATTTCTTGGGAGAAAAATGCAATTACGTAAAGTTGCGATCGGTTTAGTAGTTATTGCATCTCTCTCCACTTTGACCGCATGCGGTGCTGGCGAAAATGCCGCAGCTCGCAACATCACTAAAGTTACCGATGGTGCCGAAATTGAAGTAATGACTGACACCAGTGCGCTAAAACTTCGGGGATTTTTATTAGTTGCACAACCTGATGGAAGCGCAGTCGTTGTTGGAACAATTATTAACAGTGACGAAACTCCCGATCAGCTACTAGGTGTTTCGGTAAACAACATACTCGCAACAGTTACAACCGAAGTTCAGGAAATATCCTTAGGTAAGCCTTTGATTTTTGAAGGTGACTCAGCAAATGCCAAAGCAGTTATCCCCGGACTTGGCGTAAAACCTGGAAACACAGTTGAACTTTCTTTCTTCTTTAATACTGCCGGCGTTGTTACTGTTAAAGCAATTGTGCGCGATCAGCGCGATACTTACGCTGGCGTTACTGCTTAATTACTTCTTACCCTGGTTTGCAACTGCTTCAATAGCTGCAAGAGCTGCTGCAGGATCTAGATACTCGCCACCAGGCTTAATTGGCTTGAGATCTACATCTAATTTATAGAGCAATGGAATTCCAGTTGGAATATTAAGTTCGGCAATATCAGATTCCGAAATTCCATCTAAATGCTTAACAAGTGCGCGCAATGAGTTTCCGTGAGCGGTAACTAAAACTCGTTTACCAGCACGAAGATCAGGCACGATGCTCTCGGTCCAGTACGGCATCATGCGAACTACAACATCCTTTAAACATTCTGTTGCTGGCAGGTCAGTACCTAAATCGGCATAGCGAAGGTCACCGTTTTGGCTAAATTGATCGTTTGCATCAATCGGTGGTGGCGGAACATCGTAAGAACGGCGCCAAAGTTTAAATTGTTCTTCGCCGTATCTAGCCAAGGTTTCTTTCTTATCTTTTCCTTGAAGCGCACCGTAGTGGCGTTCATTTAAGCGCCAAGAGCGCTTCACTGGAATCCAGTGGCGATCACATGCGTCAAGAGCTAATTGCGAGGTATGAATTGCGCGGCGAAGTAGCGAGGTATGAACTACATCTGGCAGCAAACCTTTTTCGGCGAGTAACTTTCCGCCGCGAGCAGCTTCAGCCTCACCGGCTGCAGATAGGCGGACATCTACCCAGCCAGTAAATAGATTCTTGGCATTCCATTCACTTTCGCCATGGCGTAACAGGATTAATTCGAAGTTGCTCATAGCCGTAATCCTAGATCAATTAAATCAAATGTGAAAATGCTTCTAAATTCGCAAGCGATTCGCCGCGCGAAACTCGCCAAGCCCATTCGCGACGTATCGCACTGGAAAACCCGATTTCTAGCATGGGGTTAAATGATGAGTCAGCAACCTGCAAGACGCTACCAATTAGCCGGTCTATTTCCTGATTGGTAACTGCGCCCAGTGGCAGACGACCAACTAAATAGATATCGCGTAATTCATTAATCGCAAATGCGATGCCGTAAAGACCAGCATTTTTCTGCAAACACCAGGCATGCACCTGATCTTCATTTTCATCGGGCTTGCGAATCACAAAAGCATTGATGCTTAATGAATGATCGCCAATAACTAATGCGCAATGTGTTTGTTGTTTCTTTTCACCAGGTAAAGTTATTAAGAATGTATTTAAGTTACTCTGCTCGAAAGCTAAATCGTGTGATTCGAGAAATTCTAAAATTACTTCGGTTGGATTTAACAAACTCATGACTTAAGCGCCGGCAATTTGTTCGCGTGCAATTTCTGAAAGTACTCGATCGTAGATATCTAGCGTGCCACGAGCAGTTGCATCCCACCCGAAGTGCGATGCATGTTCTACGGCACCCATAGATAGCAAAACTCGGCGTTGTGGTTCGTGTAATAAGCGCGCCAAAATCGAAGACCATGCGCGCGGATCGTGACCATCTACTAGAACACCAGAAATACCATCAGCCACTGCGGTGCGTAGTCCGCCTACTGCCGTTGCAACAACTGGCGTGCCGCATGCTTGAGCTTCAAGTGCTACCAAACCAAATGATTCGCTATAACTTGGAACGCAAACTAAGTCAGCACTGCGATACCAATCGGGTAACTCGTTGCGGGGTACGGGTTCTGCAAACTTAATCACATCAGAAATTGCTAACCAGCCAACTAACTCTCTTAAACGCTCAACTTCAGAAGTATTCGAACCCGATGAGCCGCCCACAATATTTACAATCAAACCGCTTCGTAGAAGTGGTGAGTGGCTTAGCATTTCTGAAACTGCTCTAATCAATAGTTCGGGGCCTTTATGAGGTTGAATGCGGCCGACAAAAGTTATTACCTGAGCACTCTTTGGAACCCCCAGGCGCTCGCGAGCCATTTTCTTACCATCACCTGGAGTAAATTTATAAAGATCAACGCCAGGTGAAACTACTTGCACATTATCTGGACATGCTTCATAAAGTGAAACCAGGCTAGCCGCTTCAGCATCGGTATTTGCAATTAACGCATTAGCTGCTGCAACCACTTGAGTTTCGCCTTGAACTCGAATCATTGGTTCGGGAGTTTCGCCTTCAGCTAAATTTAAATTCTTAACTCGCGCCATCGTATGCATTGTGTGTACAAACGGAATATCTAGATCCTTGCTAGCTAACATCGCCACTTTGCCAGAGATCCAATAGTGGGAATGGATTAGATCGTACTTTGTATCGGCTGAGATCTTCTTTTTGAATTCATTTGCAATATCTGGAATTAATCTAGGTAACTCTTCTTTGGTAACACCTGCAAGCGGGCCAACATTTAATTGAATAACCCGCACACCTGGTGAGACTTCGACAATATCTGCCACATCTTCATTAGTCCGACGAGTGAAAATATCTACCTGAACCCCAGTTGCTGCCATTCGCTCGGCACTTTCAACCACATAAATATTCATGCCGCCAGCATCGCCTATTCCTGGTTGATCCAGGGGCGAGGTATGCACCATCAAGGTGGCGATACGGGCTGTCATGGTTAAAGGGTAACGCTGATTAAAAGGAAGCGCGAAGTGATCCCACTAGGGTTCCACCGCCAAGCACATCAACCTCTTCACCTTCGATTGTGATATCAAATTTAGCTAGGGCGGCTTTCATGAGCGGACCGTTCACACGATTGGAACCATCAGATATTTTCCAAGCGAAAGCGCGCCCATCAGGTAAAGATGCCAACATAACGCTTTCAGCGCCGCCCTTAACAAAGAGTCCTGGAACAGCTCGCATGATGCGAGTATCAAAGGCGCCTTCAGCCAAAATCATTTCTGGATGCTTGAGACAAGCGTTAATTAACTTGGTAAATATTGGATCATGATTTATCCGCATATTTCGTGCGGCTACTGCAATAGAACGAGTACTCATCGAAAAGAGTGGTGCACCGCATCCATCAGTACTTACGCGATTTATCTTTTGTCCAGTTAACTCAGTTATCTCTTTAGCAATCGCAATTTGAAGCGGGTGATCGATATCTAGATAATTTTTAACATCCCAACCATTAGTAACACAAGTAGCCAACATTCCGGCATGTTTACCGCTGCAATTTGCAGCTAATGAAGTTGCTGGCTTTGCTCCCCAAGCGATACGTGCTTCGTGATCAAGCGGACGATCAGGTGTGTTTTGTAAATCTGATTCAGTTAGCCCAACGCTCTGTAAAATTTCTAGTGCAACTTCTTGATGTCGAACCGTGCCACCATGGCTGGCACAAACTAACGCAAGTTGTTCGTCATTTAGAGTTAATCCTGAGCGCACCATCGCTGCTGCTTGTAAAGATTTAATCGCAGAACGCGGATACATTTCAGCATCAACATCGCCTAGTGTTAATAAATCGGTGCCGTCAGCGTTGATCAGAATTAAATGACCGCTATGAGTTGATTCGACTAAACCACTACGCACTAATTGTGCGAGAACAGCACTCATAATTAATCGACAGAGCGCGGGCTAGTTGACCAAATATGTGCTTGCAGCGTTTGCCCTTCAGCTGCCATGTCATATGCATAGAAAAGTTCGCCTTCGACTAATCCGTATAAGCGCACTCCGGCAGTAACAATTTTTGCGCTCGGTGCTGAATAACCTTGATCCATTGCTAATTGAATTTTGGGCCCATCAAAATGCCCAAGCCAACCTTCAGTAATTCCAGTGTTATGTGAGATTACGACTTCGAGCACATTATTTGGCTTTATACGCCAAAAACCTGCTTCGCTTGCGCCGGGACGAATAATTTCGCCATCATCATCAACAATCCAGGAACGTGAAAAGTAATTTAAAAAGGGGCGGCCGTCATGGTTAAAAACGGTTTCAGAAATAAATTGAAAAGGTTTGATAGTTGGGTATTCGCCATGACCTTTACCGCGCCAAGTACCAACTAGCCAAGCTAGCGGATTTAAATCTGGGTGCAGCCCTTCGGGAATTGTAAAAACCATTATCGACCAGTTCGCTTTCTGCTATCACGGTAGCGAGCACTTTCGGGATCTCTGCGGCTGGTAAATGCAAAGATCAATAATCCAGCCCCAATTACTATTGAAATTAGGCCAAGGAGAATTGAGGTTAAGAGCTCCATACCTTGAAGTCTATCGGTTACTTATAGCTTTCTAACGGCCCACATGATCGCGAGCCCTGCTACTAAAGTAATAAGTAATTGCCCAAGCAAGTCCATTAACTTATTTTCCTGCGACGATCTCTTCTTGTGCTGCTGGTATTCCAGAAACTGAAAGGGTTGCTTCAAGAGGGGTATTGCGTTTAACCACTGCGAGCGCAATTGGCCCTAATTCATGATGTCTCGCTACGGTTCCAAGAAAGCCAACTACTACCCCATCGTTTTCTACCGGGCTGCCCACTTTAGGGAAATTAACTTCGGTGCCATCTAAATGCAACATCACTAATCGTCGTGGTGGATTTCCCAGATTATTAATCTTGGCGACTGTCTCTTGGCCCCGATAGCAGCCCTTATTTAAATGGACAGCGCTATTTAACAGGCCTAATTCATTAGGAATAGATTTGTGATCTGTCTCAAAACCAATTCTTGGCAAGCCCGCAGCTACGCGCATTGCATCAAGTGCCCAGGTACCAACTTGCAATGCAAATGAACTAAATGTTTCGACCATGTTTGATAACTCAGCGCGCGGTACTAGCGCATATGGGCCGCCGATTTCATCCATCTTGCCGGGAGCGCGGAGCACTGCATATTCCGGAGTTGCATTTTTAATCTCAACTTGTGCTCTGAATTTCATTTTCTCAAGGTGCGAAACTAAATCAGCACTTCGGCCAGGATTAACAACGATCCAAGTTGTTTTGCCATCATCTACTAAGAAAAATTGATGCTCGATCCGGCCATTCGGATCTAAAATTAATGCATGTTGCCATTGGCCAGCTGATAAATTTTCATGGTCTTGGGTAGTTAGTAAATGCAACCAAGTTAAACGCTCCGGACCAGAAATTGAAACAACTTCATGATGTGAGAGATCGGCCCATGCAGTACCTGCTTCGAGGGCGCGTTGTTCTTTTACTGGATCACCAAAATGCCAAACAGCACCTTTATCTGGGCCTTCTTCAACTAGAACGGCGCTCATGATGAGAGTCTAGGGCTTGGTAAAGCAACTTTCACATCGACCAGCAATCGCTAAATGTTCGAGGTCGGTGTGAAATCCATAATCATCGAGAATGGCTTGAGTGAGCGCCGAAGTTGCCTCAATTGGAACTTCGATAATTAAACCGCAAGCTTCGCAATTCAAATGTGCATGAATCTCTTGATTTGAAGCGTGGTATCGAACACCACCATGGCCAAGGTGAGCATGTTGAACAAGCCCAACATTTTCCAGAGTTTCTAAATTGCGATAGACCGTAGAAAGGTTTATTCCAGGATGACTCTGACGAACTTTTTCGGCAACTTCTTCAGGAGTCGCATGGCCGAGTTCGCGAACTGCAGATAAAACTAGTTCGCGTTGAGGCGTAAGTCGTAAACCTTTATCGCGTAATTCATGTTGATCAGCCATGTTGGAATCCTACTTAATTTCTACAACTAGATCGACTGGAGCACCTTTTGCAGCAATGACTTTACGTTCTTCGCGCACCCCTGAGGCCAGAACTACGAGAGTCCAAGCGCCAGGAGCGGCGAAGAAACGAAATTGCCCGTCTGCGTTAGTTGGAACTTCTGCAGTGAACTCACCAGTGGAATCCAAAAGTCGAACATATGCGTTACCAACGGGAGCTCCATTTGGAACTCCATCGTCTTCCCCGTCCCTGAGAATGACACCTTGAATTACGGTTTGCGTTGATAAATCAATGCCCGAAAGATCTGGACCTCCTGGAGTTGCACCACAAGTTCTCATTAAGCGCCTATCGCAACCGGAACGCCTACTAATGAACCATATTCAGTCCATGATCCGTCGTAGTTTTTTACATTAGAGAGATTTAGAAGTTCGTGTAGAACAAACCACGAAAATGCTGAACGCTCACCAATACGGCAATATGCAATTGTGTCTTTTGCTAAGTCAACACCTGCACCAACATATAGATCTTTTAACTCATCATCTGATTTAAAAGTGCCATCTTCATTTGCGGCTTTAGACCAAGGAATATTTCTTGCAGTTGGAATATGACCTTTGATTTGGCCACTCTCTTGAAGTAGATGCGCAGGTGCTGCGAGTTCGCCACTGAATTCCGCTGGTGAACGAACATCAACAATGTTTAGTTTTCCAATTGCCGTGATTACTTCGTCACGATACGCGCGAATTGAATTGTCACGATCTTTGGCCACATAACTAGTTGCGTTTCGTACTGGTACAGCCGTTACAAATGGGCGTGCATCAAGTTCCCAACGCTTGCGGCCGCCATCGAGTAAGCGCACATCGTTATGTCCATAAATCTTGAAATACCAGAAGGCATACGTTGCAAACCAGTTGTTATTGCCGCCATAGAGGATAACCGTGGTGTCATTTGTGATTCCATTCTTAGAAAGAAGTGCTTCAAACTTCTCCTTCGAAATTAAATCACGGATCAAACCGTCTTGAAGATCATCGCGCCAATGGAAAGTAATTGCACCTTCAATGTGGCCCTGCTCATACAGCGAAGTATCTTCATCCACTTCTACTATGACTACAGCTGGATTATTTAGGTTTTGCGCTACCCAATCAGCGTTAACTAGTGATTTTTCACGTGACATTAATATAGTTTCCTTTTCTTAAATGGATAAATTATGAAATTTGTTAGTTACGGCGGGCGCGAAGAAGAAGTAAATAAACTTCGCAACCTAAGCAATAATTAAAGGCAGCGTTTAGGAATGCTGCGGCAAGCGCAAAGCCAGTTGCAATTGTAAATAACGGAGTAACTCCAGAAAGTAATCCGGCTACCGCGGTAGCTGCAAATGCAAAACCAACCGCTTGTGCAAATTTAGGTGGGCGCACATCTTCTGCGATGAAATCGCTCTTTAGGCGTGGCTTAATCCAACTCTTAAAAATTTGCGCATAGGGCGTGAATTGTGGGCCCTTTGTTGCACCGATAAGAAATATCGCAAGTTGAATAGTAATTAGCGCCAAAGATTGAGTCGCAAGCGCTCCAACTAATACAAGAACAGTTAAAGCTGCTGAAAAACGTGGACCACGAGCATCTATTACCACCGAGGTACTTTTATTTTCTAAAGTTGTCATTTGTTTCCTTCTAAAAATTGTTGGGTTGGCTAAAACTGAAATAAAGAGTTTTAGTTACAACACAACGAGACAGCTAAGCGGCCGTAATCAAGTACGCGACGCTTGGTGAAGAAGCTATCTAAGGCGAATGACATGGCATAAGAGTAAAGAGCCAAATAGAAAATGACTAATTGCGAGTTATTCGCAAGTATTAATTGATCGCAGCCAGAGCAGCCAGCACCTGATCGCGCTTAGGCGCACCAACTGCACGGCCGACTTCAATGCCAGAACTATTTAAAATAAGCGTGGTTGGCGTGGATCGAATATCCAATTTCCGTACTAGATCAAGGTTTGTTTCAGCATCAATTTCGACATGGCGAACATCGTAGATATCTGCCACCACATGTTCGAGCAAAGTACGTGTGGCCCGACATGGAGTACAAAAAGCTGACGAGAATTGAACCAGGGTTGCCCTCGCGCCAAGTTCGCCGCCGATTACTGATGCGGTTAAACCCTTATCCGAAAGCGCTTTAACCCGAATCTTTCCGCGAGATTGTTGGTACCAGAGGCCATAGCCAGTTGCCGCCGCTAGCACAATCAAAATTGGTAGGAAAGATTTCACGAGAGTAGTCTGTTCCACTTAACACCTAGAACGCAACTGGAAGAGGGTGAGCGTAAATGGCAAGAGTTTTGCTACTAACTAACACTCTTGGTGCGAGTGCTGAAGTGCTTCCTTCGCTAGCGTTGCTACAACATCAAGTAAAGATCGTTCCGGCTGAAGCTAGTGTGTTAATTGATATTCCTGAAGCAGATATTTTGTTGTTAGATGCGCGCCGTGAAATTCCAGCGGCCAAGAATTTAGCGAAACTTTTACATACAACTGGGTCAAGCGCACCAGTTGTTGCAATTATGACTGAGGGTGGTCTATCAGCTCTTAGTGCCGACTGGGGAATCGATGATGTAATTCTCGATACCGCTGGGCCAGCTGAAGTAGATGCGCGAATTCGAATTGCGATTGGTGAATTCGCAGCTAGTCTTGCTGTGAACAATCCAACCTCTGGTGAAATTCGCACTGGTGAAGTTGTAATTGATGAAAATAGCTACACCGCTCGAATTAGAGGTCGCGCACTTGACTTAACTTTTAAAGAATTTGAGCTTCTTAAATTTCTCGCGCAACATCCTGGGCGGGTCTTTACGCGTGCTCAGCTGCTCCAAGAAATTTGGGGTTATGACTATTTTGGTGGCACTCGTACAGTCGATGTGCATATTCGACGCTTACGTTCGAAACTTGGCCCAGAGCATGAAGCAATAATTGGCACGGTTCGAAATGTTGGGTACCGCTTTACTGTAACTAACGCCATGAAAGATTCTCAAGTCTCCGAACGGATCTAGTTTTGCGTACGATTCTTAAGCTTCATCGCTCAAATGTTGCTGACTTAGCAAAACCTCAAACTTCTGCTGAAATTTCTACATTTAAGCCAGCTGATGCCGAGGAATGGCTTGCACTAAATAACCAAATTTTTGTTGAGCACCCTGATCAAGGAGATTGGGTGATGCAAGATTTAACTAACCGAATGGCAGAGAGTTGGTTTGATAGTGATGGCTTTTATCTCGCTCGCGAAAAGGGCCGAATAATTGGCTTCTGCTGGACCAAAATCCACCATGATCGCGTAAATGAAGGTCCCATCGGTGAAATTTATGTCTTGGGAGTTGACCCATCTGCACATAGTTCTGGCCTCGGCAAAGCCCTGACCTTAACTGCTCTGCACTACTTTCAAAATAAAGGCATCAAGGATTCAATGCTTTATGTTGATGCAGATAACCATGCAGCGTTAATTCTCTATAAAAAATTAGGCTTCAACTAATTCAGCACACATGGCACGAAATGCTGCAGTGTGAGCATCAACATCAGCAGTTGTAGTATCAGGACACATCAGTGCCATGTTATGAAACGGCGTAATTAAGAAGCCATCGTTTAACATCCGCAAATGTAGGTACTGCTCTAGCTCAAAATCCCCCGCGTTATTTGCGTCAGCGCCAGTTACCGGAGCAACTTTCCCAAAGATATATTCACCACGTGCACCTAAACGATTACAGCTCCAGGGCAAATTAAACTCAGCAATTGCAGCATCTACGCCATCAGACCAACGGGTTCCAAGTTCAATCATGCGATCAAAGTTTTCTTGAGTCAGGACATGTGTAAGTGTTGCCCGCATCGCTGCTAGTGAAAGCGCGTTTCCGGCCAACGTTCCACCGATTCCACCTGTATCAATAATTTCTAACTCAACCATTTTCTTAATTGAATCTGCAATCGACTGGGTCATTCCAAAAGTTCCAGTTGGGATTCCGCCCCCAATAGATTTACCTATGGTTAGAAAGTCTGGCTTTAATCCACGATCGGCGGTCATTCCACCTGGACCTACAGAAATAGTGTGAGTCTCATCGATGATTAAAATTGTGCCGTACTTCTTAGCTAGTTCTTGTACGGCTTCTAAGTATCCAGCTTGTGGCAAAACGATTCCAACATTGGTCATGGCTGGTTCCATTAAAATCGCCGCAACATCACCATGTGCCAGAGCTTTTTCCATACCTGAAATGTCGTTGAACTCAACTACTCGAGTTGTTTGATCAAGTGCTACGGGAGCGCCGATATTTCCTTCGCGGGCTACGGTATTTCCACTTGCATCTAAGGTGGCAAAAGTTTCATCTACTGAACCGTGATAGCAGCGATCGATAACAATAATCTTTGAGCGACCAGTAAGTAGGCGGGAATAGCGAATTACATGGCGATTAGCGTCGGTGGCCGAGACGGTAAATTGCCAGAGCGGCAGGCCAAAACGGTTAGCTAACTCGGCAGAAACTATTGCAGCATCGGCAGTTGGCAACATAGAAGTAATGCCTTTGCCTGCTTGTTCGCGAATCGCAGCAACTGTCGCATCTGGTGAATGCCCGGTCATAGAACCGGTATCACCTAAACAAAAATCAATATATGCATTGCCATCAACATCGGTAAAGCGCGCACCTTTTGCTTGATCAATAAAGACTGGATAAGCACCAGGCCACTTAGCCATCCAGGACATTGGAACTCCGCCAGGCATTGAGCTCTTAGCTTTTTCAAAAAGTTCACCGCTCTTTGGGTGAAGTTTAAGAAAACGTGCTTTCTCGCGCTGGGTTAGTTTTTCCAGATGGTCACGATTGATCAATTGAGGTTCCTTTTCTTTTACTCTTCAGTGAATACAAATAAAGCTTCAATGTAGTGTTCGCCAGTTATTCCTAGATTTGCAGCATCAGGTGGCGCAGTTTGTGGTTCGATACAAACGCCTTCGGCATCTTCACTATATACAACCCACCAAGGTGCATCACATTCGATATCAATACGAGCAACATCTTCCCAGATAATTGCTGGGGTACCAATGATTCCGGTGAACGCATCGTCCCAGGGTTCAGATGAAGGCTTAATTAATTCACCAGTAGGTAAGCCATCTGATCCTCTTCGCATCATTTGATTTGCCGAGAACTCAATAATTGCGCTACCGCCACGATCTAAATCGCGTGCAAACCAAGGATGTAGACCGAGCCAAGCTGGTAAATCACAATCACCTGGTTCGTATTCCAGCGACCAACGAATTGCATCATCTAAAACTTCAATAGTTTGTTCAAGTGTTGCGCCACCATATGGTGCAGGTAAGTGCAATAACGAACGGCCCGGGCCGATTTCTTGCCAAGATGAAGTAAAGCCAAAGCCATGTAGCGCATTTGGCGGATCAAAAATCTGCGGCAGCTGGTGTTCTTGGCCATTCGCGCCAGTAATTAAGCCATCGCGCACTCGGCCAGCCCACGGACCCATGCCATACCAGCCATAATTTACGGGCGTTCCACGAAAGGGCAAAGTGAACTGCATATCTCGCCAAATAAGTGAGGCGATGCGGGCACCTTGATCTAGATCAATATTAATTTGAAATTCGGCATCATCGATAAATTGCATATTAGTTCCGCTCAAGTGCTTCAGTTAGTTCAAAGGCGCGGGGTGGTTGAGCTCCGGCTCTTGAGCAAGTTATCGCAGCTGCAACTGCAGCACGATGTAAAACTTCCTTTAAATTCGAACCAGTTAAATTCAAAATCCCGCGCTGTACAACAGCCTCTACGATAATTGCACCAACTGTGTCGCCAGCACCTACTGTATCTACTACCGTGACTTTAATTCCGGGAACATCAACAACACCATCGGCTGTTACGCCTACTACGCCATTTGCACCGCGGGTTATGACAACCAGTTGCACACCTTTTTCAAGGCAAATTTTAGCAATCTCAATTGGATCTTCATTTGGATATAACGCAGCAATATCATCTTCGCTAAATTTCACAACACTACTTATCTTTATCCATTTTTCGACTTCATCGCGATACTTAACTAAATCAGGCATGACACTTGGTCTAATGTTTGGATCAAAAACTATTGGCGCAAATTCGCCAACTTTCACCGCCCAGTCATATAGAACGCTGGCACCTGGTTCAATAATTGTTACTAAAGTCCCAATTTGAAGTACCTCTGGCTTTAGCCGCTCTGGATCAGGCAACCAAGAATTATCAAAGGCGAATGTGGCAGTGCCATCAATTAGAAATTCATAAGTAGCAGACCCGTCATCACTTAGTGAAACAGTTGCAGTACAGGTTGGTAAATCACTGGTAAGCGCTAGATCTAAGCCAACTCCGTCACGAATCAATTCAGCGCGCGCAGATTGGCCATATTTATCAGTTGAAATGCCATCAATAAACTGTACGTTGTGGCCCAGTCGCGAAAGAGCCTTAGCTGTATTTGCTGGACCACCGCCCACAATTGCTAAACGGTTTGGGGTACCTGGCAGCAAGTCGATTAAGACTTCGCCACATACCCAGATACTCATTGCTGCTCACCTTTTCGCGCTAAGAATTCAGCTATTACTTCGACTCCAAGTAAATGATCTTGAACTTGAGGTAACCCGCTGATTAGTAATACTCCTGCTAATCCTATTCCATTTACATTTAACGGCAGCCCGCCACCATGAATTGCATGAGTTTCTTCTGGCAACTTGTTTTTGTCATACCAATCAAAACCATTTTCTTCAGAAAAAACTCGCTCTCGCATTGTTGAGTTTCCAGTTGCATGAACTACTCGAGCTTTGCGGGCTATCCAATTATCATTCTCTGGTTTCGTTCCAGGGAGTGCAACATGAAAAACTGGCCACTTTCCTAATTGCACTTCGATTGTGATGGCAAGTGCGCGATCTCTTCCTAATTGATGTGCAATCTCGCCGATTTCAATTGCTTCGCTTTGCGAAAGAGATGGAAGTAAGAGAGTCTCAGCTTCTAGCTGCAAACCCGCACTTGTAAATCCACCAGTTGTTTCGACCATGGCCTAATTATGTTGTGGCTGGGCCAATGCTCCAAGCGACATTCTCGTGACGATCAATTACCCAAGCTGAATACTCTGATAACTCTTCGGCTGTGAACCAAACAGAGCCATCGCGGCCATCGACCATTAGTGCCGTTGCTAGCGCATCGGTAATTGCGCCATTTGGGCCAAGAACCGTTGCAGATTTAGCCCCGATAGCAATCATTCCCGTGTGTGGATCACTTATATGTGCTCCGCGCTCATAATTACCGCTAGTTGCAATTGCGCCATCTTGAATTTCAAATGTTTGCAATATCTCTAACCGGTTATCGGGATTAACAACCCCAATTGTCCAAGGTTTATCAGGGGTAAATCCGCCTCGTAACGATAAATCGCCCGCCGCATTTACTTGAATATGTTCGGCACCGGCAGCTTGCAAAATTTGCGCACATTTATCAGCAGCCCAACCTTTGACTAGGCCAGATGGATCAAACCCCCCAGCAACTGACCAAGGATCAAATGCACCACCGGTTAAGTCCTTAACATAAGCACAAAGGTTCCATATTTCGATTACATCAGGCTCACATTCATCAATGGTTATCTCACCACGACGTAATTGCGAAATTTTAGAACTCTCTTTATAGGTAGAGAACACTTCGTCAACGTGCTGAACATATTGATTTACCTTGGTTATCGCTGGCTCTATATTTGCAGCACTTGTCACGTCTATGTATAAGACAGTACCCCAGACTTCAATCTCGTGTTTAGTGCGCACTTTTAAAGCCCGGCTTTAACCATCGCGCCTTGCAGAGATTTACGCCAACCATAAGTTGTATAGCTTGCACCTGATGCACCCTGAATATTTGTTGACTGTGCTGCCAGGGTTTGTTGTTTTAAGATTGGCATTGCTTTTCTGGTGTACTTATCATTTTTCCCAGTTGGCGCAATAAGTGCTTGCGCATCAGTGATCTTTCCATTGGTAACAGTTATCTGCACTTGCACATTACCGTAACTGACATCTACGACCGGGCCAGTGAATGTTCCATTTATTGAATTAGTGACAGGTGCTGCTGGAGTTGTTGCTGGTGTTTGAACAGGCGTTTGAACAGGCGTTGATGCCGGCGTTGGTGCAGAACTAGTAGCTTGTGTTGACTGCGGTTTAGTTGACTGCGGTTTAGTTGGCTTTTTGGTTGGGGTACTTACGGCAGGTGAGTTGTTCACAACTGCTGGAGTTGAAACCGTTGCATCTGGTGTTGTAAGGGTTCCTGCATCTAAACCAAGGCCGAGGTCGGCCGCACCTAATTGTGGCGGAGTTACGGAAAGAACAGCACCGAGACCGCCAACAGTTCCGGCGGCGATTAAGAGAAATCTTTTCATCGTCTGATTTTCCTTTTTCTACTCGGAGTGAAAAGCAAACGCTTCATCATGGAATCTATTCTTTGGTACCCCTAAATCTTCGGCCGCTTGTCGTACCGCATCTACCAGAGGTGCTGGGCCACAGATATAGATATCTGAATCGGCAAATCTAGGGATTAACTCTTTGAGGGTTTTTGCATCCATAGGGTGGATCTTGCGAGAACCCACCAGATAATGAACTCTGATTGTGCCTTCGGATTGGGCAGCTAAGTAATCCATCTCTTTATGCAAAACCAGATCTTCTGGCTTGGAAGCGCGGACAATAACATCTAACTGCACGCTGCCACGAAACTCTTCCATCAAGGCACGCACTGGCGTGATTCCAACGCCGCCGCCGATTAAAACTAAATGTTTACGGGCAGCTCGACCAGCCGTAAAAGCACCATATGGTCCTTCCATAAAGACTCTTGTTCCAGATTTTAAATCTGCTACCGAACGTGAGTGATCACCTAAATCCTTAACCGTAATTCGCATGTAATGTGCTGTGGGCGCAGCTGATAGCGAATATGGATGTGAAACAAGTGCATGACCTTTTGCCAGGAATCGCCATCCGAAGAATTGACCACCTTGTGCTGCAAGTTTTTCTAAGTTTCGACCGCGCATGATTACCGAGATAATTCCGGGCGCTTCTTCAACAACACGATCAACCCGAAGTCCGTGACGTAGTGATCGAGATATCGGAATACCAAAACGCCAATACACAATACTAAATACCATTCCGAAGTATAGAAAAATCCAGAATCCTCTATTGAGTGGATGCCCGATAAACATTGGACCATTTAATATTTGATGCATAAATGAAAGTGCGATTGCAGCATAAGTTGAAGTGTGAATTAACCACCAAGTTTCATAACTTAATTTTGCTCGAGCTTTTTTATATGAAGTGATGCCGGTGGTAATCATGAAAATAAATCCAGCTAACGCTGCCCACATCCAACTAAAAGTTGTCAGGATGCTCCAAAATTCACTAATTAGTTTCTCTTGGAATTGACCGGCATAACCAACGGTGATCATGGCTACGTGATAAGCAATTAAATAAAGAGACCAAGGCCCCAGCTTGCGGTGCCAAGTTACTAAGCGATCGTGACCTACGCCGCGCTCAACCCAAGGAATTCGGGCGACTAAAAGAATTCCAAGGAGTGCAAAGTAAGTTCCGATTAAAGCCGCAAAACGTGAAACTGTTTGCAAAATTGGATAGAACGATGAGATATCTGATTTGCGCATTGTGGTTAGTTCAAGTGCAATCGTCAGGCCTAAACCCAATCCAGCTAATAGCGCGGCCCAATCGGTACCAGCTGCGCTGAACTTGCGTACAGATATTCGATTCATAAGTGCACTTAACTCCTCTTTGCTGAGAATTATCTGGAAGGTAGGTGAGTTCCGAGTCTGACTATTTAGCGCAGAAAAGCTCTGATTTAGGCGTAGTACCGGTTAAAAGGTAGCGATCCACCGCCGAATCAACACAAGTTGAGCCCCGCCCATGCCCGGTATGTCCATCACCATCAAGGGTAATTAAAACTGAGCTTTGGAAAATCTCACTTAACGATTGAGCCCATTTATAAGGGGTCGCCGGATCTCGGGTAGTTCCGATAATCAAAATGGGGTCAGTCTGTAATTTCTCTATATCAATTTGAGTTATCTTGTTTAAATTTGGAAAGTAGCGACAAATAATCTCTGAATAAGCCAAGTACGGCCCAAAGACTGGAGCTTTTCTAGAAAATTCAACCGCGCCTTCTTTTATTTTTGCGAGTGAAGATACCTCTGGATGATCCAGACAATCAATTACTGAAAGTGCATCATTCTCATTACTTAAGTATTTGCCATCTTTATCTCGACCAGCATATTGATCAGCCAGTTTTAAGAAAGTATCACCATTTCCCAGAGCCGCTTCTTGGAACGCTTCTCGTAGAACTGGCCAACCAGAAGCGCTGTCATAAAGTGCGGATGCAATACCTACGACTACTAAACCTTCGGTGACTTGTCGACCAGAATCACTCTTCAAAGGTTTCTGCGAAGTTTCTTTAAACAATTTTACTACTTGTGTTCGCGCGTCATCTAAATTACCCGAAAGCGAACAGTCAGTGCGTTTTAGACAATCTGAAATAAAAGCATCGAGAGCTAAATCAAATCCTATTGCTTGCCCTAAGACTGCTTCACGATTACTGCTATTTGGATCAACTGCGCCATCTAAAACAAATCGGCCTACTGTTTCGGGAAATAATTTTGCATAAAGGGTCCCGAGATAAGTTCCATAAGACTTTCCTATGAAATGTAATTTATTTTCGCCTAGTGCTGATCGCAAAATATCCATATCGCGAGCGCTATCCAAAGTTCCGTAATGCATGATGCCGTTACTTCGTTCGACGCACTTAGCGAAAAAATCACGAGTATCGCTAATTAGTAGCGCGAGTTCAGCAGCGCCATCTGGCTTGGGATCTGCCGCAAAGCTTTCGTCAGTTTCGGTATCAGTTAGACATTTAATCGGAGCGCTTTCTCCGACCCCTCGTGGATCAAAACCCACAATGTCGAATCGTTCAAGAATCTCTGGGCTGACTATGTACTCAGCGTTATAAGCGTAATTAACGCCTGATGAGCCTGGGCCGCCTGGATTTACAACTAAAGAACCGATCCGGCGATCTTGATCAAGGGCTTTAAAGCGCAGGAGAGACAGTGAATATGAACCGGTCTCTAAATCTGCATAATCTATTGGAACCTGTAAATAAGCACATTCATAATCTTGATAACACTCGCGCCAATTAAGTTTTTGCTCTTGGTATTGCCAAAGTGTTGTTAAAGTTTCGGGATTAGTCGATGCGCAGCCAGTTAAAATCAGTAAAAAGGACAGCGTGAAAGCTACTCGATTGCGAATCATGCTTGTGCTAATTGGCACATCAAAGCTTCTAAAGTCAGAAGTGGTGCAGCGTTATGACTTAAGTTAACCCGAGCCGCCATAATTGCATCTATTTTGGAAACGGTCTTGGCTGGCGCAATACGCTCTGCCATCTTGGAAATCTCAGTAATGAATTCCTGATTTATCAGCGCACCTTGGGTGCCAGACTGAATGAACATTACATCGCGATACAAAGTTGCAATGTCTACTAGGGCGCCATCGATCGAATCGCGAATCATTCGGGTAGTCCGTGACTTTTGTTCTTTCTCTAAATCTTTAATTGCCTTTGATCCACCAGTTGCCATCCCGCGTCCAGTTGCACCTTTACCCCATGCTTCAGCTAGATCGGCGCTCTCTTTCTCATCTCTAGACGTTGCGGCTATCTCGGCTTCTTCGGTTGCTAAATTTAATACGGTTTCGGCGGCTTTAAACGCAGATGCCACATCATTAATCTGCATCGGTAATTTGATTATGGTGTTGCGACGATTACGAATCGTTTCATCGCTTGCTAAATAACGAGCGCGCCCAATATGTCCTTGCGATGCACGGGCAGCGTAATCAGCCATCGCTGGTGAAATTCCTTCACGATTAACTAATACTTCGGCTACATCTTTTGTACTTGGTGTGACTAATTGCAGATGGCGACATCTCGATCTAATTGTTGGCAAAACATCGTGCAGAGTTGGTGCGCAAAGCAACCAAACAGTGCGATTTCCAGGCTCTTCAATCGCTTTTAGTAGAGCATTGGCTGCTGATTCAGTGAGGCGATCGGCATCTTCCATCACAACGACGCGCCACCCACCCATTGCCGGGGCCCAAGCAACTCGAGTTAATAGTTCGCGAATTTCTTCAATTTTGATGGAAAGGCCTTCGGTGCGAATTATTTCAACATCAGAATGCGTGCCAGCTTTAGCAGCTCGACAATTAGTGCAAGTGCCACAACCATCATTGCTGCAGATTAATGCACATGCAAAAGCAACTGCGGCAGATGATCGACCACTGCCTGGCGGACCAGTGAAGAGCCAAGCATGTGTCATCTCTTGTGATTCTTCGCCGCTACGTGCAGCCGCTACGGCACCTTCTAGGATTTTTACTAAATGGCTCTGACCAACTAGCTGATCGTAAACCGACATCGCTACTTCTTCTTTACTGTTTTGCGCGCAGTATTGCGTGCAGATGTGGCAACCCGCCGAATCGGTTTCATAATTCGGTTTCCTTCAGCATCACGAATATTTCGTCGCAAAGTTGGAATCTCGCCAACTCTTTTAATGATATCCGAATGAATGTCTTCAACTGTTTGGCGACCATCGACAACTAAGTATCGCTCTGGGTCTAGTAAAGATAGTTGTAAATACTCTTGTCGGATTCGCTCATGAAAATCTAGTGGTTCAACTTCTAAGCGATCTTTACTTTTTAATCGACCAAGCCCTGTTTCTGCAGGTAAATCAATCAAAATAGTAAGCGTTGGAAAGAGTGATTCAGTTGCCCAACGTGAAATTCGAGCTACCTCGCCAGAAACTAATACGCGGCCAGCACCTTGATATGCAATTGAGGAATCGAAATAGCGATCGGTAATGACAACTTCGCCTCTATCAAGTGCTGGACGTATCTTTGAATAAACGTGATGAGCACGATCTGCTGCATATAAAAGTGCTTCGGCACGAGGTGAAATTTCACCAGTTGAGTGGTCTAGCAAAATGCGGCGCAAATCTTTACCCATTTCGGTTCCACCAGGCTCGCGACTAAGAACTACTTCTTCGCCTTCTTCCTCTAACCACTTCTTCAGTAATTTACTTTGAGTTGATTTACCGCTTCCTTCGCCACCTTCGAAAGCAATAAAGATACCTTTCGTTGGAGATCCAGTTATCGAGCCAAGTTCGCCTTTAAGCGCATTAGAGATATCGCTCCAGAGTGACACATTTGGGCGATCTTTCATCTGATGATACGAAACTACGCCAATAAGAATTGCAAATAGGCCGGCAAGTAAGAGAGTAATTGCAGCGCCGTTATAAGCAACTTCG
Source organism: Candidatus Nanopelagicaceae bacterium (assembly GCA_965267915.1). GTDB lineage: Bacteria > Actinomycetota > Actinomycetes > Nanopelagicales > Nanopelagicaceae > Planktophila. Next base: position 1,390,607 of record OZ254153.1, read on the forward strand.
GTATTTCGTACCTTGATTCGATACTCGCCTATGTACGCCGCGATGATTGGTGAAATCGCTAATACTGCAACCAAGGTAACGCGAATCATTGACTGCATAAATGCAAATGTGCGGCCACGAACATCGTCGTGCACTTCAAGGCCAAGCATCGTAAAACCAGTCACCCAACAAACGCCAGAAAAAGCGCCCAAGATAATTACAATAAATACTGCCAACGTGAAGTTAGGAATTGCGGCCAGCAATACTAAGAACGAGCCAGCAATGGTTAGCGATGCACCGAAAAGTCGGCGGCGTGAAAATTGGGCAAATATCTTGGGGCCAAAAGCAATACCAATTGCTAAGCCAGTGAAAACCGAACCAAAGAGCACGCCGTAACCGGCATCGCCACCGCCTAAATCACCCACAAATGTTCGAGCTAAGCCAATAACGGCACCAGCTGCGATGAAGGCGCCAATCATGCCAACTACCAAGCCACGAATAATCTTTGAACCACTTACCGCTTTGTATCCCTCGACTAGTGATTTGCCGACACTAGATTCAGCTTTCATGCCACTTCGTTGCTTCTTTGGAATTTCGCGCAAATTAAAAATTGTCCACGCACTAAAAGCAAAGCTAAGCGCATTTATATAAAGTGCAATATCTACCGAGGTACCTTTAAAGGCCGGGAAAGCTGAGGAGATAGCGCTGCTAAAGAGCGCTAGAAAAGCGAAAAGGCCTGCTGCAATAGGCGCAGTTCCGTAAGCTACAAAGAGTGAGACTTGATTGGCACTCTCTAATTTTTCTTTCGGGACTAAATTGGGAACGCTGGCATCTTTGGCTGGTGACCAGAAAAGTGAGACACATTCCACCAAGATGGTTGCGGCATAGAGCCAGAAATAATTATTAACAATTGGAATTGAAATATAGAGAGCGAAACGAATTACATCAGCTACGACCATAAGTAATCGTCGATCAATGCGATCAGCAATTACCCCAGCGATCGGGCCCAGGAATACAGCTGGCAGTAAACGCGCAATAAATACCCCAGCAATTGCAAAGTTAGCTGTTGCGTAATTGCCACCTGATAATTGCTGAGCCATCGCAGTTGTCGCGAGTAATCCGAGCCAATCGCCGAGTGAACCAAAAGCCATTGCTTGCCATAGGCGGCGAAAAGCCGGAATCGCTAAAACACTTCTAGTCTCATCGGATGCCGGCGCCGCCGGTCTTGGAAGAGAGTTGCTCACGGCTCAATCGTAGTGGGCTTGGTTTTTGCTTTCCCAGTGGCCGCCTTTTTAGCGACGCGCTTAGTCGGCGCTGATTTAACTGCCTTTTTACGTGTTTTCTTTGGTCGCGCTGCACCACCATTTTCGGCTTCCCACGCACGTCGGCCAGCCAATAATTCAAGTCCACGTTCAATTGTCATCGCTTCAACCGTGTCGCCGCGACGTAGCGTTGCGTTTGTTTCGCCATCGGTTACATACATTCCGAAGCGACCATCTTTGATAATCAAAGGTTTCTGAGTTGTTGGATCTATGCCTAATTCCTTTAGTGGTGGCTTTGCAACTCCACGACGACGCTCTTTAGGTTTGGAATAAATCTCAAGTGCTTCTTCTAAAGTGATTGAAAATAATTGATCTTCAGAAGTCAAGGTACGAGAATCAGCTCCAGCTTTAAGATAAGCACCGTATCGACCATTTTGCACAGTGATGTCATCACCTGCGGCGTTAGCACCAAGTGTGCGAGGTAGCGATAAAAGTCGAAGTGCATCTTCGTAAGTAATAGTGTCAAGGGTCATTGTTGAAAGTAAAGATGCTGTTTTTGGTTTCGGATCATCAGCTTTCTTGCGCTTTTTCTTAGCGCCTTCAACAACAGGTTCGACTGGGAATACTTCAGTTACATATGGCCCAAAACGTCCGCTCTTGGCAATAATGGGCAAGTTGGTTGCTGGATCAATTCCTAGTTCGCGCTCACCTGATGGTGCCGCAAGTAGTTCAATTGCTTTAGCAAGTGTTAATTCATCGGGGGCTAAACTTTCTGGAACATTTGCGAGTTTGCGAGTATCGCCTTCGCCCTCTTGTAGATAAGCACCATAGCGACCTACTCGAATTTCAATTTCCGGAGAGAGACGCATCGTATTAACTTCACGCGCGTCAATTGCGCCCAGGTCGGCTGATAGTTCATTTAAACCTGGTTCGCCATCATGACCGTAGAAGAAATCACGTAACCAATCAACACGCTTTGCTTCACCGCTGGCAATTTTATCTAAATCTTCTTCCATACTGGCAGTAAATTCATAATCAACTAACTTGGTGAAGTGATTTTCGAGTAAGCCAGTGACCGAAAAGGCAAGAAAAGTAGGCACTAGAGCACGTCCGCGCTTTGATACATAACCGCGATCTTGAATAGTTGCAATAATCGAAGCGAAAGTTGATGGACGACCGATGCCAAGTTCTTCTAATTTTTTAACTAAGGTTGGTTCGGTGTAGCGAGCTGGTGGTTTAGTTTCGTGCCCTTCACAACTATATTCATCAACTTTAACACTCTGTCCTAAACTCATAGCCGGCAGGCGCTTGTCTTCTGATTCTTCGCCCTCTTTCTCATCAGCTAAATCATCATAGGCGGCCAAGAAACCTGGAAACGTAATTACTGAACCATTGGCCCGAAAAATTGTTTCGCGACCATCGCTAGTTTTAGCATCAAAGTCAACGCGCATCTGCATTTTCTTGGCATCTGCCATTTGTGATGCAACAGTGCGCTTCCAAATTAAGTCATAAAGTGCGAACTCATCGCGCGACAGTTCTGGCGCTAACTCACCTGGTGTCTTAAAACTTTCACCTGCTGGGCGAATCGCTTCGTGTGCTTCTTGCGCATTCTTAGTCTTGCCAACATAAACGCGTGGTTCGGCTGCAACATGATCGGCGCCGTAGAGATCTTTTGCTGATGCACGAGCTGCACTAATTGCTTGTGCTGAAAGATTTACCGAGTCAGTTCGCATATAAGTGATGTAGCCGTTTTCGTATAAACGTTGTGCGATGCGCATTGTGATTTGTGCACCCCAACCTAACCGGCTACCGGCATCTTGCTGCATTGTTGAAGTTGTAAATGGTGGCTTTGGTCGTTCAGTGCGAGGTGATTCCTCCATTGATTTCACAACCAATGGCGCTGCTTTAAGAGCTGCCACTAAAGAGGTTGCGGCGACTTCATCAAGTAGCAAAATGTTTGCGAGTGATTTCTCTTTCACTGCGCCATCGGCACCAAAATCAGCTGTTGCAGCTACACGCTTTCCATCAACGCTTAGAAGGCGCGCATTAAAGCCTAATTCGCACTTGGCAGTTAAGTCCCACCAAGCAGATGAAATAAATGCCATACGTTCGCGCTCTTTTTCAACAATTAACCGAGTGGCAACTGATTGCACGCGGCCAGCAGAAATGCGGGGCATGACTTTTTTCCAAAGCACTGGTGATAAGCGATAACCAAATAATCTATCTAATACGCGACGAGTTTCTTGCGCATCAATTAAGTCATAATCTAGATCGCGAGTATTTTCTACTGCGCTTTGAATAGCTTCTTTAGTGATTTCATTGAAAACCATGCGCTTAATGGGAATCTTTGGTTCAAGCACTTCAACTAAGTGCCAGGCAATCGCTTCGCCTTCGCGGTCTTCATCGGTTGCCAGAATTAACTCTTCAGCATTTTTCATTAGCGCTTTGAGTTCAGCAACTTTTGCTTTCTTATCTGGGTTAATTACATAAAGTGGCGCGAAATCTTCTTCAATATTTACGCCCTCTTTGGCCCAAGCGATCTTCTTGTATTCCTTAGGGATATCAGCTGCGCGCTGAGGTAGGTCGCGAATATGGCCGACGCTAGCCTCGACGACATAGCCGTCGCCAAGGTAGCCGCCAATTTTTCTGGCCTTTGCTGGTGATTCAACAATCACCAGCTTAATAAGGTCAGTTTTCACTTTCGCCATAGAAGAGGGGGAAGAACCTTCTACTTAGATACTGATTGAAGTTGCTTGACGTCGGTTGCGAACTAACGCGCCGATGATTACTGCAACTGCAAAGAGTGAAATAAGCATGCTCTTAGATGAACCATCACCCAGTGCGAGCGAAACAATTGCAGGGGTAATTAACAAACCAACTAGGTTCATAACCTTAATCAGTGGGTTAATTGCAGGTCCGGCAGTGTCCTTAAATGGATCTCCGACTGTGTCACCAACGATTGTTGCTGCGTGTGCATCAGAGTTTTTACCGCCGTGATGGCCATCTTCGACCATCTTCTTAGCGTTATCCCAAGCACCGCCTGAGTTAGATAGGAATACTGCCATCAAAGTTCCGGTGCCAATTGCACCAGCAAGGTATGCACCAAGTGCGCCAACGCCAAGGCCGAAGCCAACTGCGATTGGTGCCATAACTGCAAGTAAACCTGGAGTTACTAATTCACGAAGTGAATCGCGAGTACAGATATCAACTACACGTGCGTAATCTGGCTTCTCGGTACCCTTCATAATTCCTGGGTGTAGTCGGAACTGTTCGCGAACTTCAACAACAACTGCGCCAGCTGCACGAGAAACCGCATTAACCGCTAAGCCTGAGAACAAGAACACAACCGCTGCTCCGATAATCAAACCAACCAGATTACGTGGATCTGCAACGTCAAGAATTCCTTGGAACTGCAAACCAACTTCTGCTGCAGTCTTGCCAGCATCAATAACAGCTTGCTTGATGGCATCTGTAAATGCTCCGAAGAGTGCAGTTGCTGCAAGTACTGCAGTTGCAATCGCGATTCCTTTAGTAATTGCCTTTGTGGTATTTCCAACCGCATCAAGTGAAGTAAGAATTTGAGCACCATCACCACTAACATCGCCAGACATTTCAGCAATACCTTGAGCATTATCTGAAATTGGTCCGAAGGTATCCATCGCAACGATTACACCAACTGTTGTTAGCAAACCAGTACCTGCAAGTGCGATTGCTAGAAGTGAAAGCACGATGCTTCCGCCGCCAAGCAAGAATGCACCGAACACTGCTGCTGCGATAAGTAGTGCAGAGTAAACAGCTGACTCGAAACCAACTGAAATACCAGCCAAAATAACGGTCGCTGCACCTGTTTCAGATGAAGCTGCTACATCGTTTACTGGACGCTTTCCGGTCTCAGTGAAATAACCGGTAAGTACTTGAATAGCTGCTGCTAGCGCGATACCAATCAATACTGCGCCAATCGCAAGAATGCGAGGGTTTGTATCGCCAGCTGCTGCAATTGCTTCTGGTGAAAGACCTGTCATCAAGTTAAAGCTAGCTGGTAGGTATGTAAATGTCGCTAGCGCAGTTAAACCTGCCGAAATAATCGCAGATAAGAAGAATGAGCGATTAATCGCAGTCATTGCTGATTTATCTGTGCTGCGTAACTTAGTTAGGAAAATTCCGATAACTGCAGTGACAGTTCCGATTGCTGGAACGATCAATGGATAAATTAGGCCAGCATCACCGAATGCTGCTTTTCCAAGAATTAGAGCTGCAACAAGTGTTACTGCATAAGACTCGAATAAGTCCGCAGCCATACCAGCACAGTCACCAACGTTGTCGCCAACATTGTCTGCAATAGTTGCAGCGTTACGTGGGTCATCTTCTGGAATGTGCTTTTCAACTTTTCCAACCAAGTCAGCTCCGACATCGGCTGCCTTTGTAAAGATGCCGCCACCAACGCGCATAAACATCGCGAGCATCGCTGCACCAAAACCAAAACCTTCAAGAACTGATGGCGCGTTTTCGCGATAGATAATTACAACAAGTGACGCACCAATTAGTCCGAGGCCAACAGTTGTCATACCAACAACGCCACCGGTACGGAATGCGATCTGAACTGCTTTCTGACCATCATTGTTACGAGCAGCATCTGCAACGCGCACATTTGCACGGACTGCGAGCCACATACCGTTATAACCAACTAGCGCAGAAAATGCGGCGCCAAGTAGGAAGAAGATTGATCGGCCAATGCGAATTTCGGCATCGCCGGGAAGTGCAAAGAGCAGGAAGAAAACAATTGCCACGAAGTAAGACAGAGTGCGGAACTGGCGAGACAAGAATGCTGAAGCGCCTTCTTGAACTGCTTCTGCGATTTCGCGCATCTTGGCGGTGCCATCGCTAGCTGCTAAAACTTGAGCACGTAAACCGTACGCAATGGCTAGGGCCGCTAGTGAAATTCCTAGGACGATGTATGCATAAGTTAAGTTGGTTCCGGTTACTTGAACTAGTGATTGGGCGCCTGAAGCACTCATTAATTCTCCTCCGTTGGAGTTTGTGGCGCCTTAATTCGAGATTCGGGCGCGAGACTGGTGAAGTGTAAGCGAGGGCACCCTAATAAAGGCAAATTTATACTTATCTATTAGGACACCCTGAGCGTGTATGGAGCAAGCGGGCCAAACGGGCTAGGGTCTAGTCCTATGGATATTGGAACCCTCTTTGACCCGAATTCGATTGTGGCCGATCTCGGCCTGATTGGTATTTTGGCCATCCTTTTTGCCGAAACCGGACTTCTGGTCGGGCTGGCATTTCCTGGCGACTCTCTACTTTTCATCGCTGGCTTAGCCGCCTCCGGTTCAGCTGCCGCGCTTTTAGGTGGCGTCCAATTATCTCCAGTGGCTTTATTTATCGGAGCACCAATTGCTGCAATTACTGGGTCTCAGGTTGGCCATTTGATTGGCGCAAAATACGGTCGCAAATTATTTGATCGCAGAGAAGGGCGCTTCTTCACCCAAGCCCGAGTAGCTTCGACCGAGAAATGGCTACTTAAATATGGAGTTGGTAAAGCAATCATCTTGGCAAGATTCGTCCCATTTATCCGAACTTTGATCAATCCCATGTGCGGAGTTGTCGGAATTCCGGCGCGGAAATTTTTCTTCTGGAATGTTATTGGTGCAATTATCTGGACCGATGGCGTGATCGCACTTGGTTATGTACTTGGAAATAAATTGGAAGGTTCGGTAGATAAATATCTACTTCCGATAATTGGACTAATTGTTCTAGCTAGCTTGGCGCCAATCGTGATGGAAGTTATTCGCGAGATACGTACCAAGCGCCACTTAAGTTAAATTACAAACCCAAGTCTGCTAACTGATAAGCCGCGCGATATTCAAAGCCAGCTTCATCAATTTTTGGTTTTGCGCCGCGCTCAACGATAACCGCAACCCCAACCACGATTGCACCAGCTTCTTGCAGCGCTTCAACTGCAGTTAAAACTGATCCGCCAGTTGTAGAAGTATCTTCAACTGCTAATACGCGACGACCTTTAACATCAGGGCCTTCGATTCGACGTTGTAATCCGTGCGCTTTCTCAGCTTTACGAACTACAAATGAATCTAGTTTGCGTCCTTGTTGAGCCGCAACATGCATCATTGCAGTTGCAACTGGATCTGCACCGAGAGTTAATCCACCAACTGCTTCGTAATCTAAATCTTTAGTTAGTTCAAGCATTACGGCACCCACAAGTGGTGCGGCTACTGAATCAAGTGTCACGCGACGTAAATCAACGTAGTAATCGGCTTCTTTACCCGAAGATAAAATCACTTTTCCGTGTACAACTGCCTTGTTTAAGATCTCTTCTCGGAGAATTTCATGTGAGTTCATGTCCGTACCTTACCCAACGGTTGCTAAACACCTACATTGACTACATGAATACCGACCGCTTAGAGATAGCCCGGCTCTATCATCGCTTCGGTTTTGGCCCACGGCCAGGTGAATTTAAAGCGGCATTAACAAACGGAGTAACTGCTACTAGGAGCGCTCTACTTACGGTTCCAGATACTGATGCTGGGGCAGATTCAGTTTCTGAGCCAAATATTACTGATTTAGGACCGCGCCCGAAACAGAAAACTGACGAGTTAATTGAATTCAGTATTGCTTTACGTGCACAATTAAAAGAGTTGCCACTCTGGTGGCTTGATCGCATGGTTTTATCCGATCACGGACTCACTGAAAAAATGACTTGGTTCTGGCACGGTCACTGGGCAACTGCTATCGGGAAAATCAATTTTGCTTACCCGATGTTTCTGCAGAATAAAACTTTTCGTAAATATGCTCTTGGAAACTTTGATCAGCAAGCTTTAGCCATGATCAATGATGCTGCATTGCAGGCTTGGTTAGATGGCGGTGAAAATACGGCTAAAGCCCCTAATGAGAATTTAGCGCGCGAACTAATGGAATTATTCTTGTTGGGAGTTAATCGCTATACCGAAAGTGATGTTCGCGAACTATCTCGTTCGTTAACTGGTTATCAGGTAGTTAAGTCTTCTGGACAAGTCACCTTTAACAAGAAAAGATTTGACCCCAATTTAAAAACCGTGCTGGGTAAAACTTCCTCATTTGATGGTTCAACTGTAACTTCACATTTAGTTTCCCAAGAAGATTGTGCCAAGTTTATTGCAGAGCGTATTTGGTTTCGATTTATATCTAGCCAGACTGCGCTGCCTGCAAACAATCAATTAGAAACGGCATTCGCTGATCGAGATATAACCAAGTTAATAGAAGTAGCAGCAAGCACTGAAATTCTCAGTAACCCTAATTATTCAATGGTTAAAGCTCCGGTTGAATGGTTTGTCGGTGTAGCTCGATTCTTAAGGTTAACTCCCTCGGCCTTGAAAACTCCTGGTCAGTTACTTGGTTACTTAGATAAAATGGCACAAGTTCCATTTAATCCGCCAAATGTGGGCGGTTGGCCAACTGATGAAGCTTGGTTGAGTTCTGCGAGCGCGCAATACCGAATTCAATTCGCTAGCTGGTTGATAAAACAGGCGAATTTAAGTGAGTTCACGGCCATTGCGCCAAATAAAAGATTTTTATGGTTGCAAGATGAGTTGGGTGTCGTCGCATTTAGTTCTCGAACTCGAGCTGCGCTTGAAAACACTAAGAGTGATCCAGCCCAGATGTTATTGCTGGCGATTTGTAGCCCGGAATACATAGTGAGTGCTTAGGAGAATAAAATGGATACCTTAAGCAGAAGAAAATTCCTGCAACTATCAGGTGCTGCAGCCGTTGGTGCGGCAGCCCCATTGTTAACCATGGAAGAAATCGCACACGCAGCACAGACTCGCCCACTTCCACTAGGCACGCCTATTTTAATTATGGTGACTTTGTACGGAGGCAACGATGGCTTAAATACTGTGGTTCCGTATACCGATCCAATTTATTTCTCCTCACGTCCAGATATTTCTTATTCACCTGAGAAAGTTTTAAAACTAGATGACCAACTTGGTTTAAATCCTGCTATGACCGGGATTAAGTCACTATGGGATCAGAAAAAAGTTGCAATCGTGCGCGGTGTTGGTTATCCAAAGCCAGATCATTCACATTTTACTTCGATGGCTATTTGGCAAAGTGGTGCGCCGGTAAGTCGCGAAAGCTCTGGCTGGTTAGGCCGTTGGGTTGAATCGCAAGCCGTAGATCCAATGTTGGCAATAAGTTTGGGCTCGGTATTGCCCCCAATGTTAGCTGGCACGAAAAGATCCGGTTCATCTCTACCACTAGGTGGTTTAGTAATTCCAACAGGTGCTCTTGGTTTGAACTGTCAGAAGCTAGCGAGAGCGACATCTGCCGATAATAAATTAATGGCAGCTGCTGCAACTTCAATGCGTACTCTATTTTCGGTTTCTAACACGGTTGCGCCAATTCTGAAATTACCTGCGCCAGTTGCCGATGAATTACCAACCCTAAATGGCGGCAATGCGGGTGGTGATTCCAACCTCGCACAGCAGTTAGATGTGGTCGCAAAACTCATTGCAGCAGGCTCGCCAACGCGGGTTTGGTCAGTTTCTTTGGGTGGCTTTGATACTCACGCTAATGAAGCAGATGCTCAGGCCCAATTGCTTGGCACGGTTTCTAATGCCCTAACTAGATTTGCAAGTCAGATGAAAAATACCCCGCGTGGAAAAGATATTGTCACGATGGTTTATTCCGAGTTTGGCCGACGTGTAAAAGGAAATGCTTCAGAAGGAACCGATCACGGCACTGCCGGACCAGTTTTCTTAATTGGTGATCGCGTTAAAGGTGGTTTCTATGGTGATCAACCTTCACTTTCCAAGTTGATTAATGGAGATCTCGCAGTTACCTCTGATTTCCGAGATATTTATGCCGCAGTGCTTGAAGATCTTTTAAAGACTCCAGGTGAACAAATTCTTACCGGCTGGAAAAGTAAAGGTCAGTACTTCTAATTGTTTTCTTCGTAAAGAATTACTGGTTGCTTTTTGCGAACCACTAAGCCCTTTGGTGGGTTTGCTTCAATTAGCGCGTCTACTTCGATTCGCAACTTTGCAACTTCTAGCGCCATATTCGCCATTGCCGATTCGAGTTCAATAATTCTTTTAATCCCGGCATGATTAATTCCTTCGCCAACTAAACGTTGCACCATTCGCAGTGATGCAATATCTCGTAACGAATATCTACGATTACGACCACTGGTGCGATCCGGTGAAACTAAGCCCATGCGATCATATTGACGAAGCGTTTGTGGATGCATCCCAGATAATTCGGCAGCCACTGAAATTACATAGACGCCGGCATCGTCATCAGGTTTGGTCTTATCGTTTTCGATGCTCATGAATTTGCCTTACTATTAAATTCAGCACGAACATCTTCCATTTCAGTTGCAGCCGCAAAAGCTTTTAGCGCTTCCTCGCTCTTTTCATCTAATCGCTTAGGAACTTGTACTTCAACTGTTACTAATAAATCTCCAGTTGCACCGGCCTTGGTGACTCCGCGACCTTTTACGCGTAAAACTCGGCCATTTGAGGTACCTGGCGCTAACCGAACAGTCACATCATCACCGCTTAGTGTTGGCACTTTAATGTCAGCGCCAAGAGCTGCTTCTGGAAAAGTAACTGGCAACGTAATTGTTAAGTTCTCGCCTTTGCGTGCGAAGACTGGATGAGGTTTGACATGTAACAAGATAAACAGATCGCCGGGCCCCGCTTCGCCAGGTGCGCCTTTACCTTTAACGCGAATCTTTGCACCGTCGTTAACGGCAACTGGAACTCGAGCTGAAATATTTTGTGCAGGACCGCCATCGGTTGAAAGTCGCAGATCTAAAGTGGTGCCGAAAATAGATTCTTTAAAAGAGATAGTGGCCTCGGTTTGTAGATCTTGTCCTTTACGTGGACCACGTCGACCACCACCAAATAAGTTAGCAAAAATATCTTGTGGGTTGCCGCCACCAAAAATGTCGCCAAAATCGCCACCTTGAAAATTACCGCCGCCCATTGGTGAGCGCATGCCGCCTTTTTCAAATAGCGAACGGGCTTCGTCATATTCGGCGCGCTTTTTATCATCGCCCAAAATGTCGTAAGCCTCGGAAACTGCTTTAAATTGTTCTTCGAGTTTTACATCGCCTTTGTTTTTATCTGGGTGTAATTCGCGAGCAAGAGAGCGATACTTCTTTTTGATTTCATCGGCAGGTGCGTTCTTTGATACGCCCAGGATTTTATAGAAATCCTTCTCGTATAAATCACGCGCTGCCATGAATTACTCTCCTGCTGGATCTGTTACTGCGACACTTGCCGGACGCAAAACACGTTCTTTGAATTTATAGCCGGCTTGCAAAATCTTCGAAGCAGTTGGCACAGTTACTTCGCCTGAAGTTTCATGCATAAGCGCATCGTGAATTTGTGGATCAAATTCAGTGCCGGCCTCGCCAAATTTCTCAAGCCCAATGCGTGAAGTAATCGAGGTAAGTTGATCAGCAATTGCCTTAAAGCCACCAGTTAGCTCTTCATGCTCAGCTGCTCTATCAAGCCCATCTAATAGGGGTAATAGCTCATTTAGCACGGAAGCAATTGCGATTTCTGAAGCTACCGCACGATCGCGCTCGACGCGCTTTCGGTAATTGGCATACTCGGCTTGCAGACGTTGTAAGTCAGCAGTCATCACAGTAAGCGGGTCAATTTCTTGACCCGCTTCTGGATGTTCAAAACCAACTTCAGTCGGTGTTTCTTCTTCGATATTCAATTACTTTCCTTCGTCCACAATCTCAGCGTCTTCGACGCCATCTTCATTTGGAGTAGCAGCACCTTCGGTTGCAGCTGTTGCTGCGTAAAGTGCGGCGCCAAGTGCTTGGCTGACGGTTGCAACTTTCTCAGTTGCCGCCTTGATCGCATCTAGATCGCTACCTTCAAGAGCACTCTTTAGGACAGCAAGTTCGGTTTCAGTCTCAGCCTTCTTTTCAGCAGCTTCACCTTCAGTGAACTTATCTTCATTATCCTTTAGGAATTTTTCGGTTTGGTAAAGAAGTGAATCACCGTTGTTGCGGACTTCAGCTTCTTCCTTGCGCTTACGATCTTCTTCGGCATGTGATTCTGCATCCTTCATCATGCGATCAATCTCTTCTTTAGAAAGAGAAGATCCGCCGGTGATAGTCATCTTCTGCTCTTTGCCAGTTCCCAGATCTTTCGCTGATACGTGCACGATACCGTTAGCATCGATATCAAATGCAACTTCAATCTGTGGAACTCCACGTGGGGCTGGTGGCAGACCAGTTAGTTCGAACATGCCGAGCTTCTTGTTATAAGCCGCCATTTCGCGCTCACCTTGGAATACCTGAATCTGCACCGCTGGTTGATTGTCATCAGCGGTTGTAAAGATTTCGCTGCGCTTAGTTGGGATAGTTGTATTTCGCTCGATCAACTTAGTCATCACGCCACCCTTGGTTTCGATACCAAGTGATAGCGGAGTTACATCAAGAAGTAGCACATCTTTAACTTCACCCTTTAAAACACCAGCTTGTAGCGCTGCGCCCACGGCCACTACTTCATCAGGGTTTACGCCCTTATTTGGCTCTTTTCCGCCAGTAAGTTCGCGAACTAGATCAACAACTGCTGGCATACGAGTTGAACCGCCAACTAGTACTACGTGATCAATGTCAGCAATTGGAATTCCGGCATCTTTTAGTACTGCTTGGAATGGCTTCTTGCAACGATCAAGTAGATCAGCTGTTAGTGACTGGAACTGTGCGCGAGTAATTGTCTCATCAAGGAACAATGGATTCTTTTCGGCATCAACGGTGATGTAAGGCAAGTTGATAGATGCTTGCTGAGACGAAGATAGTTCGATCTTTGCTTTTTCAGCAGCTTCACGAACACGTTGCATTGCCATTTTATCTTTAGCTAAATCAATTCCTGATTGCGCAGCAAATGTTTTAACTAGGTGTTGTACAAGTGCATCATCCCAGTCATCGCCACCAAGATTGTTATCGCCATTAGTTGCTTTAACTTCAACAACACCATCACCAATTTCAAGAAGTGATACGTCGAAAGTTCCGCCACCTAAGTCGAAAACTAAAATTGTTTGTTCTTGATCGCCTTTATCAAGACCGTATGCAAGTGCTGCAGATGTTGGCTCGTTGATAATACGCAATACATTTAAGCCCGCAATTTCGCCAGCTTCTTTTGTCGCTTGACGCTGCGCATCGTTGAAGTAAGCCGGAACTGTAATTACTGCATCAGTTACAGTCTCACCAAGATACGCTTCGGCATCACGCTTTAACTTCTGTAATACACGTGCTGAAATTTCTTGTGCGGTGTATTTCTTGCCATCAATATCGATAGTCCAGTTAGTACCCATGTGGCGCTTAACTGAACGAATTGTGCGATCAACGTTTGTGACTGATTGACGCTTTGCTACTTCACCAACAAGTACTTCGCCATTTTTAGCAAAAGCCACGATCGACGGAGTCGTACGTGCACCTTCGGCATTAGCGATAACTGCTGGCTCGCCGCCTTCTAGAACGGAAACACAGCTGTTGGTGGTTCCTAGGTCGATTCCTACTGCTCTGGCCATCTTCTTGCTCCAATTTCTACTTATCTATTCATGCTTATTTGAGTGGTTTTCAGCTCCAGGCTCCGCTTATCAGCGGGACATGAGTCGATCATACCCAAATACCTGAGTCGGGGCGACTCAAGTTTCCATAGGGTGTAACCCACGGCCCTAAAGACTTATTCCCGCCCATTTTTCCCTTTACCCTCTCCATATGACGCTGACGCTCGCCTTAATGATCGTTGCCTATGGCATCACGATCGCTGCCCTGACCTTGCTCGCAATTCGAGTGGTCCAATTAATTAAAATCTTTAAGAAAGGGGCAGCTGACCCAACGCGTAGCGGTAATCGCGGCGCACGCTTGAGAAATACTTTGAAGGAAACTCTTGGTCATACCAAGATGCTCAACTTCACCGGCACCGGAATTGCACACTGGTTTGTCATGATTGGGTTTGGCGCTCTCTTTGGAACTTTGGTGCAGGCTTATTTCCTAATTATTGATCCTTATTGGGCTTTACCAGTTGTCGGACATGTCTGGCAGTACGAATACTTCGTTGAAGTTATTACTTGGTTAACTGGTATTGGCATTGTTACTTTAATCGGAATACGTCAATTCACCCGTTTCTTCCACAAAGGCCGCACTTCACGTTTTCTAGGTTCCGGAAGCTGGAAAGCCTATTACGTCGAAGCAACCATCCTGGCTGTTGTGTTCTGCGTGATCGCGCTGCGCGGTTACGAAGGCGCTCTATCAACAGAGACCACTCGCAATCGCCATTACGTCACAACTTGGTGGATTGCTGAAATGTTCAAAGAGCAATCTCTTGAACAGATTACAACCTCCATCCAAGTAATCGCCGCGATAAAAATATTTGTATCGATGCTCTGGTTCGTTGTGATTGCTTCAAACTTCACCATGGGTGTTGCTTGGCACCGTTTCTTAGCGCCAGTAAATATTTTCTTTAAGCGCAACGCCAATGGCAAGAACTCATTAGGTCCGTTGCCAGAAATGTTGTCACACGGCAAGCCAGTTAACTTTGAAGATCCTGCTGAAGATGATGTCTTTGGGCTCGGAAACCGTGGCGACATTTCTTGGAAAGGTCTTCTTGACATGACTTCATGTACCGAGTGCGGGCGTTGCCAATCGCAATGCCCTGCTTGGCACACTGATAAACCACTATCGCCAAAGCTATTGATTATGGCTATGCGCGACCATGCCATGGCTAAAGTGGTTGAAAATGAAGTAATAGTTGGCGAGAACGCACCAATTTCACTCGATGTACTTTGGTCTTGCACAACTTGTGGAGCATGTGTCAATGAATGCCCAGTTGATATCGAACATGTTGATCACATTGTAAATATGCGCCGTTTCCAAGTTCTAGTTGAGTCGGAATTTCCAACCGAACTTGGTGGAACATTCCGCAACTTGGAAAAAGCTGGTAATCCTTGGGGTGCGAATCGCAACGACCGCGAAGCCTGGATTGCGGAATGTGATTTCCCAATTCAAGTTGTCGAAGGCGTATTACCTGATGATGTCGAATACTTGTTCTGGGTTGGTTGCGCTGGCGCGTACGAAGAACGTGCAAAGAAAACTACTAAGGCTGTTGCTGAACTTTTGCATATGGCGGGAGTTAACTTCGCAGTTCTAGGAAAACGAGAAACCTGTACCGGTGACCCAGCTCGTCGAAGCGGAAATGAATTCCTATATCAAATTCTTTCGCGGGAAAATATTGATACTTTCAATGAAGTCTTCGCAAATCGTGATGTTTCAAAAGGCAATAAGAAAATAGTTGTAACTTGCCCTCACTGCTTCACAACTATTGGTCGCGATTATGCACAAAGTGGTTTTGAGTTAACGATGATTCACCACACTCAATTGTTAAATCAATTAGTGCGTGAAAAGAAATTAACTCCGGTTAATAAAGCCACAACTTCACTTACTTATCATGACCCTTGTTACTTAGGCCGACACAATGAGATTTATCAACCACCACGTGAACTACTAAATGCTACTGGCGTGAAAGTTACCGAGATGCCACGTAATCAAGAGCGTTCTTTCTGTTGCGGCGCCGGTGGCGGTCGCATGTGGATGGAAGAGAAGATTGGTACCCGAATTAATTTAAGCCGCGTTGATGAAGCTATCGCCACTGGTGTAGATGAAGTTGCCGTTGCCTGCCCGTTCTGCCGAATTATGGTTACCGACGGCATGACTGCTCGGGAATCTGAAGTTGGGGTCCTCGATGTGGCACAAGCGCTACTTCGAGCGGTTAAGCCTCAGGTTGAATCAGGTCTATCCTCAGACAATTCTCAGGTCGGCTGAGGATCCTTCTCCTAGGCCACTCTTGTGGCTCCGGAGAAATTTGAGGGGAAATAATGAGTAAGAACGAAAGCAATAGCCAACGCATTCTCGTTGTAGATGACGAGTCGAGCATTAGTGATTTGATTTCGACCAGTCTTCGTTTTGTTGGCTTTGATGTACGTACAGCTAGCAATGGTTCACAAGCTCTATTAGTTGCCGAAGAATTTAAGCCGCATGCAATGGTCCTCGATGTAATGATGCCTGATATGGATGGTTTTGAAGTTTGCAAACGGATTCGTAACGAAGGACAAAACATTGGTGTTTTATTTCTAACAGCTAAAGATGGCATGGAAGATAAAGTTGCCGGCTTAACTATCGGTGGCGATGATTACATGACTAAGCCATTTAGCCTCGAAGAACTTGTGGCTCGCTTGCGTTCACTTTTGCGTCGTACTGGTGCGGTTGAAACTCCTAACGATGAAGAGAAAATTCGCTTCGCTGATCTTGAATTAGATGAAGCAACTCATGAAGTTCACCGCGCTGGAAATCTAATAGACCTTTCGCCAACTGAATTTTTGTTGCTGCGCTATCTGATGATAAATGCTGACCGAGTTGTTTCTAAATCTCAGATTCTCGATCATGTATGGCAATACGATTTCCGTGGCGATGCTGGAATTGTTGAAACTTATGTATCTTACCTGCGAAAGAAAATTGATATCTACGAACCAGCACTGATTCATACTGTGCGCGGAGTTGGCTATCGACTTCGGATTCCACCAAAGTAATAAACAGATGCAAAAAAAGAATCCACTCTCAAGTGCAAGTTTGCGCACCCGACTTCTAGTTGGTGTCTTACTGCTTTCGGCACTTGGTTTTTTGGTTTCTGATTTAGTTGCACAAAATGCAATGCAGAAGTTTTTGGTTGAGCAAGTAGACGATCAGTTGCTAAGCGTTGCCGATGGCGCACTTATGCGAGTTGATCGTGCTGGAATTCAAGACGATGATGATGACGATGATGACATTGCTAAATCTGCAGCCCCAGCGCCATTACGTAGCGTTCCCAGCTCAGTTTCAATTACCCTTTTAGATCCATTTGGTAATTATGTAGGTGGTGTTGGTGGCGACTTAAATGCCCAGAAAATTACCGATTATGTTTTAGGAACTCTGCCAGCACGTGCTGCAGAGTATGGCAATAAGCCATTTACCTTAGAAGTTCCCGGTTCAGATTTTCGTGTTCTTGCACGAGTACTTCCTTCGGCAATGGGTTCAGTCTTTGTCGCTCAATCGCTTTCTGGTGTAGATGAAACGTCTAAGCGGCTACGCCTAATTTTTGTCTTCATCGGTTTGATTGCTCTCTTGTTAATTGCCCTAGCTTCGCGAATAGTAATTAAGATTGGTTTAAGACCACTTGCAGATGTTGAAGATGTTGCCGAAAAAATCGCTGATGGCGATCTCTCTGCGCGCTTACCTGATGCTAAACCTGATACTGAAGTTGGTCGATTAGTTAGTTCCTTAAACGCCATGCTTTCACGTATTGAAGAATCATTTGCCGCGCGCGCTGAAAGCGAAAGTAAATTACGACGTTTTGTTGCAGACGCTAGCCATGAATTACGCACACCTCTTACAGCGATCCGTGGGTTTGCTGAATTACATCGACAAGGTGCAGTTAAGGGCGAGGCTGCTACTTCTGAATTAGTAGGCCGGATTGAGAATGAATCTGTCCGAATGGGTGCTTTTGTTGAAGATTTATTGATGCTTGCGCGTCTTGATCAATCTCGAGAATTAGTAAGCGAGCCAGTTAACTTAAATGAAGTAGTTACAGAATCAGTTGAGTCAGCTCGCGCCGCTGGGCCCGAGCATCCAATTTCAATCGATTTGCCTGATGAGGCTTTTGTATTGGGCGATGCTGGCAAGATTTATCAAGTTGTTGCTAACTTATTAGCTAATGCCCGTATTCATACACCGATAGGTACGCCAATTGCGGTCTCTGTTAAAAGCGATGATGCTGGAACCACTATTTCAATTACCGACTCTGGCCCAGGCCTCTCGCAGGCTGATCAAGACCGCATATTTGAACGTTTTTACCGCGCAGATCCATCACGAAATCGATCAAATGAAGAAGGAAGTGGTTTAGGTCTTTCAATTGTTGATGCTGTGATGCAGGCGCACGGTGGCAAAGTGACTGTAACTTCAAAATTAGGTGAAGGCGCAACCTTTACCGTCTTCTTTCCGTTAGCGGCTAATTAAGCGATTCCATCGCACGTAAAGTTGCGATTCTTTCTTGAATCGGCGGGTGCGAAGCAAACATCTTTGATACTGATTTGCCATCGAGCGGCGACTCAATCCAAATGTGCGCAACTGCCGTTGATTTCTGATGCACCACGGTTGAATCTGCAGCTAGAACCTCAAGTGCGCTACGTAAACCAGCTGGGTTGCGTGTAAAAGCTACAGCAGTTGCATCAGCCAGAGATTCACGTTTGCGCGAAATCGCTGATTTCAACATCACGGCAGCAATTGGTGCCAAAATTAAAACAACTAGCGAAACGATCAACATAATCGGATTTCCATTACTGTCACGATCTCGACGTCCGCCACCAAACCACATCATGCGCATTAAAATGTCACTAATAAGCGCAATCACACCGGCAGTTGTTGCAGCTACAGCAGAAACTAAAGTATCGCGGTTTCCGACATGTGCCATTTCGTGCGCAATGACTCCTTGTAATTGGTCGCGATCCATCGCGTCAAGAATTCCAGTGGTAAATGCAATCAGTGCATGCTCTGGGTTTCTACCAGTTGCAAATGCATTAGGCGCCGGATCTTCAACGATGGCAACTTTAGGCATTGGTAAACCACTCGCAATTGTAATTTCTTGAACTAGACCAAATAACTTCGGATTGTCACTCTCTTGAATTTGTTTTGCACCAGTCATGGTTAAAACCAATTTATCCGAGCCGTAATACGAACCCCAAACTGAAATTAAAGTTAGTCCAACTGCAAATGGAACTATCGCAGCACTACTGGTTCCTAGATAAGTGAAAATCGAGATCAAAACTAACCAGGTAAGCGCGCCCATTGCCCCAAGGAGCAGAAAGGTCTTGCGTTTATTGGCGCTTTGGGCAGCGCGAAAAGAAACTGTTGCCATAAGCCTTTAGAAGCTTACGTTTGGAGCGTTTCGGTTTGTCGCCTCATCAACTTCGTAGAATTCGCGCTCACTCACTTTGGCAAAGCCAGCAAAGAAGTTAGTTGGAATGGTTTTAACAGCTGTATTGAGTAAGCGCACATTGTCGTTGTAGAACTGACGAGAAAAGGCAACTTTATTCTCAGTTGTTGAAAGTTCTTCTTGTAGTGACATGAAGTTAGCTGATGCTTTTAGATCAGGGTAAGCCTCAGCTACTGCTAATAATCCTCGAAGTGCCTGTGTCATCATTCCATCAGCAGCAGAAACATCGGCAACTGAAGTCGCAGTTGTAGCTTTCGCGCGAGCAGTTATAACTGCATCAAAAGTAGATTGTTCGTGTTTGGCATAACCTTTAACAGTTTCAACCAAATTTGGAATTAAGTCAGAGCGACGCTTTAGTTGTACTTCGATCTGGGCAAAAGCTTCATCTACTGCGACATTTAATCTAATTAGTCGGTTGTACTGAGCTACGAAGAAAATAATAAGTAGGACAGCAATTCCACCGACGATAAGAGTTGTCTTCATGTTAACTCCTTAATTATTGAATTGTGGTTTGGTGAAAATTAATCCAAGAGCGGCTGGCAGTTGGCCCGCGCTGGCCTTGGTATCTAGAAGCATAAACGGCTGAACCGTAAGGATGCTCAGCAGGAGATGAGAGTTTGATTAGACAAAGTTGCCCAATCTTCATTCCTGGAAAGAGTTTTACTGGCAAATTTGCCACATTAGAAAGTTCAAGCGTTATATGTCCAGAGAATCCTGGATCAATGAAACCGGCAGTTGAGTGAGTTAATAAACCGAGGCGACCCAGCGAAGATTTTCCTTCGAGGCGACCAGCGATATCGTCGGGCAAAGTAATAATTTCGTAAGTTGATGCCAATACGAATTCACCGGGATGCAGGATGAAGTGCTCGTTTGGTTCAACAACGACTTCGCGAGTGAGTTCGGATTGCTCGATCGATGGATCAATTACCGAATACTTATGGTTTTCAAAGACCCGAAAGAAGCGGTCTAGTCGAACATCAACACTGGAAGGCTGGACCATTGATTCGGCAAAGGGTTCAACAGCAACCCGGCCAGCAGCAATTTCAGCTCGAATATCGCGATCACTTAGTAGCACAAGCGCGAGCCTACCCCAGGCAGGGCGTCGACTTGCTTAAGTACTTGCCTAAGTTACTGATGGGTAGCATTATTTGCCCATGAGCCACTACATAGCCAACCTGCGCGATATCGAATTCTGCCTCTTTGATCTTTTGGGTCGAGAGAAAGTTATGGGCACTGCCCCTTACGGTGATGTTGATCGTGACACCGCCATCGGAATGCTGGAAGAAATGAAACGTCTATGCGAAAACGATCTTGCTGCTTCTTTTGTTGAAGGTGACCGTGTTGGTGCAATTCTTAATAAAGAAACTGGAAATGTAACTCTGCCAGAAAGTTTTAAAAAATCCTATAAGGCATATGTTGATGGTGAATGGTGGCGTCTTGATGCACCCGTTCAATTAGGTGGCATGAAAGTTCCGCCATCTGTTCGCTGGGCAATGGCTGAAATGGTTTTAGGATCAAACCCAGCAATTCATATTTACGCATCAGGTTATGCATTCGCACAAGTTGCATATGTATTAGGAACTGAACCACAGAAGAAGATGGCACAGTTCATGGTTGAAAAGCACTGGGGTGCAACTATGCAGCTCACTGAACCAGATGCTGGTTCTGATGTTGGCGCTGGTCGCACTAAGGCGGTTCAACAACCTGATGGCACATGGCACATCACTGGTACGAAGCGCTACATAACATCGGGCGATGCTGACTTCTATGACAACGTAATGCACTTTGTGCTTGCTCGTCGCGAAGGTGGCGGACCCGGAACAAAAGGACTTTCACTTTTCTTAATTCCGAAATTTATGTTTGATTTAGAAACTGGCGAACTAGGAAAGCGCAACGGAGTTTTTGTAACAGCGCTTGAAGATAAAATGGGACTTAATGTCTCAGCTACTTGCGAAGTTAATCTGGGCGAGAAAGAACCAGCAGTTGGTTATTTGCTGGGTGAAGTGCACGAAGGTATTGCACAGATGTTTAAAGTTATTGAATTTGCACGCATGATGGTTGGAACTAAAGCAATTGCAACACTTTCAGCCGGCTACCAACAGGCTCTGCTCTATGCAAAACAGCGTATTCAGGGCGGCGATATGAAAGTTATGAACGATAAAGCCAGCCCACGTGTAGAAATTATTCGCCACCCAGATGTGCGCCGCTCATTAATGGTGCAAAAGTCATACAGCGAAGGCATGCGCGCGCTAGTTCTTTACACCGCATCAATCCAAGATGAAATCGAACTTGCCACCATAGCTGGTGACGCCGATCGCGTTAAAGACATGGAAGCTCTTAATGATCTATTGCTTCCAGTTGTTAAAGGTTACGGTTCTGAAAAATCATGGACACTTCTCGGAACCGAATCACTACAAACATTTGGTGGTGCCGGATTTACTCGCGATTGGCCACTTGAACAATATGTGCGCGATGCCAAGATCGATACTTTGTACGAGGGTACAACTGCGATTCAAGGTCTTGATTTCTTCTTCCGTAAAATTGTTAAAGATGGCGGCCGTGCAATTGGCTTACTTGGCAAAGAGATTAAAACTTTTGCCGAAACCGGTGGCGCACATACTGCTGAAAAAGAGGCGCTACTTAAAGCTCTCGGTGATTTAAATGCGATCATCGCTACTTTGGTTGGTCATGCCATGGAATCACAAACAGATGCTGAGAAGATTTATACCGTTGGTTTAAATACTTCACGTTGTTTAATGGCTGTCGGCGACATCATTACTTCTTGGTTGCTACTACGTCAGGCAGATATAGCTTTGGAAAAAATTCCAAACGCGGGCAAGGATCTTGAGTTCTATAACGGCAAGATCGCCTCTGCTAAGTTCTTTGTAGCTAATTACTTGCCACACATCACCGCTGATCGCAAAATTGTCGAAGCAACTGACAATTCGATCATGAATATCTCAGACGCAGCCTTCTAGAAGGTAATTACGGTAGCCAATCGGCTACCCTTGCGAGATGTTAAAAGCGCGCCGTAGCGAGATTCTCTTAACCCTTGCTGCTGTCATGTTCGCTTCAAACGGCATCGCCTCAAAACTGCTGCTAAATGATTACATTTCGGCCTGGCGCTTAGCCCAAGTCCGTTCCATCTCAACTTTCTTTATTCTCGCGGCCTATATCGCTTGGCGCGCACCAAAAACTTTACGCATCACTAAACGTGAAGTTCCCCGCTTAGCAGCACTTGGCGCTATCGGTATCGCGGCAGTAAATGGTGCTTATTTCTTAGCTATTTCCCGCATGCATGTAAGCATCGCGCTGCTTATTGAATTCACCGCGCCAGTCTGGATCGTGCTTTACCTTCGTTATGTTCGCAAGAAGCACGTGCCTAATGAAATGTGGGCCGCGCTCTTCTTGGCGCTACTTGGTCTGGCCTTCGTTGCCCAAGTTTGGCAAGGTCTAACTCTCGATGGAATCGGTGTGCTTGCCGCCCTTGGCGCAGCATTCGCACTGGCTTTCTTCTTCCTAGCTGGCGAAGGAATCACTGCGCATCGCGATATTCAATCAGTCACAATGTGGGGCTTTGGTTTCGCAGCACTTGCCTGGTCATTGTTAATGCCGATCTGGACTTTCCCGTTTGACGTATTTACGGTTTCAATTCCATTAGAAGGCGCACTTGATGGTTATAGCGCTCCGGGTTGGGTGCTTATTCTTTATGTAGTTTTAATTGGCACCGTAGTTCCATACTTATTTACATTAAATGGTTTGCGCAATCTTTCCGCTTCAACTACCAGCGCTTTCGGAATGCTAGAACCAATCTTTGCCGGCGCTGTTGCTTGGTTCTGGTTTAATGAATCCTGGACGATTATTCAATTGTGTGGCGGAGTAATTGTGATTGCCGGAATTTATATGGCAGATCGCGCACGAAGCGCAGCGCATTAATATTTTAGAAATTAGTTTTCGTCAGGTTCGCGTTGTTGTGTGAAATCTTGCATTCCACTATTTAGTGGCATATCAACAAAGCGAGCAATGTGAAGTTGTGCTGAAACAGTAATTGTGCGAGTTGGTCCGTTACGGTGCTTAGCCACAATTAAATCTGCTTCACCTGATCGACTTTGAGGATCATAAAGATCATCGCGGTGCAGCAAGATAACTACGTCGGCATCTTGTTCGATCGAACCAGATTCGCGGAGATCTGAAAGCATTGGTTTCTTATCAGAACGTTGTTCTGGTGAACGGTTTAGCTGTGAGATTGCAATTACCGGAACATCGAGCTCTTTAGCCATTAACTTTAAGTGGCGTGAGAACTCAGAAACCTCTTGTTGACGGCTCTCTACACGCTTGCCAGAGGTCATCAACTGCAAGTAATCAATCACAATTAGCTTTAGATCATGGCGCTGCTTTAAGCGTCGAGCTTTAGCACGAATTTCCATCATGGAAAGATTTGGCGAATCATCAATAAATAGTGGTGCATTTGAAATTTCACCCATGCGTCGAGCAAGGCGTGACCATTCTTCATCAGAGAGTGCGCCAGAGCGAATATTATTTAAGCCAACTTTTGCTTCAGATGACAACATACGCATTGTGATTTCAGAACGCGACATTTCAAGTGAGAAGATAACTGAAGTTTTTCCATCATGAATTGATGCTTGACGCGCAATATCTAAACCAAGTGTTGATTTACCAACTGCAGGACGCGCTGCAAGAACAATCATGTTTCCTGGGTGCAAACCATTTGTTAACTTATCTAAATCGCGGAAACCAGTCATTACACCTTCGATACCAACACCTTTAGAGATTGCTTCAATCTCATCGAGTGCTTGTGGCAATAAAGTACTTAGTTGTACATAATCTTCAGAGGTGCGGCGTTCGGTAACTTGGAAAACTTCAACTTGTGCTTGATCAACAGCTTCGTCAACATCGCCTTCGACGGTGTAACCGAGTTGCACAATCTTGGTTCCGGCTTCAACTAAGCGACGCATAATTGCGCGCTCGCGAACAATCTTTGCGTAGTAACCAGCATTAGCTGCAGTTGGAACAGATGAAATCAAAGTGTGTAAATAAGGTGCGCCACCTGCACGCGCAATATCTCCACGTTTTGCAAGTTCTGCTGAAACCGTAACCGCATCAGCTGGTTCGCCACGACCGTAGAGATCGATAATTACATCGTAGATAAGTTCGTGTGCGGGACGATAGAAATCGCGTTCGCGCAAAATTTCAACAACATCAGAGATTGCATCTTTGCTTAGAAGCATTCCACCAAGCACGGATTGCTCAGCAATTAAATCTTGAGGTGGGGTACGTTCGAATTCTGGTGCAGAGTAATTACTCTTGCCCTCACGGTTTGGAAGTTCTGCGATGCTCACGCGTAAAACCTCCCACTAGGTACTGACATTTTGGCTAAGGAGGCAAAGGTATGAGTGCTGGTCGCGTTAAGCGAATACCCCCGCTTGTGCATGTGGGTAAAGCTGGGGATAAGTCGGTGGATAAGCGTGATTTCCTGTGCACAGAGCCGTGGATAAATTGTGGGTATCTCTGGGATTTCTCTATTTTATTTCTAAAGGCGCAGGTCAGTCGCGTTACATCGCCTTACATCGCTGTGCATGAAAGTAATTAACTTCTTCTCAACTATTGAGATAGCACTATAAATTCACTTTATTGCGAGAGGATTCCTCACATGATCGTTGATTACGCCCTTTATCAAAATGGTATTCGCTTTAGCGAACCATCTAATTTGCCCGAGTTAATTATGAAAGCAAAGACTGAGGGTGGCTTTGTTTGGTTAGGACTAGCTGAGCCAACACAAACAGAGTTCGACAAAATTGTTGGTGACTTTAGATTTCATCCGCTGGCCATCGAAGATGCGATAACCGCTAAACAACGTCCAAAGTTTGAAGAGTATCCCGGGGTTCAGTTCTGTGTTCTGAAAACTGTTTTTTATGATGAAGAGAAAAGTTTGGTCTCAACTGGAGAAATATTCTGCTTTATTGGCGAATATTTCATTGTGGTTGTTCGTCACGGCGATGGTGCGCCGCTTAAAAATACTCGACACACTTTAGAAAATTCTCCTGAGCAATTAGCAAAAGGGCCGTATGCAGTATTGCATGCGGTTATTGACCATGTAATTGATTGCTACATAGATATTGCAGTTGAACTTGAAATAGATGTGGTTCAGGTTGAAAACAAAGTCTTTAGCGGAAAGCGACAAACCCAATCCCAAGAAATCTATTTCCTAAAACGTGAAATCATTGAATTTAGACATGCGATTGATCCACTACTTTCACCGCTTCAGAAGTTAGCTAGCGAAGGTGCTGCTTATGTGCCAAGTAATCTAACGCCATTTTTCAGAGACACTCTTGACCACTTATCTCGTGCTTCAGATGCTGCAGCTGGCTTAGATTCACTATTAGCTTCAGCGCTACAGGCTGATTTGGCGCATGTTCAGGTGCAACAGAACGAAGATATGCGCAAAATTACTTCATATGTCGCGTTAGCTTCAGTGCCGACTATGGTCGCTGGAATTTATGGGATGAACTTTGATTTTATGCCGGAATTACGTTGGAAATTTGGCTATCCCTTAGTTGTTGGATCATTGGTAGTTCTAACAGCAATTCTTTATCGTAAATTTAAAAAGTCCGGCTGGCTATAGAAAAATAAAACGGGCCCGACGCAATTAGCGCCGAGCCCGTTCTAATTTTATTTACTTATTCAGCTACAACTGTCAGTGTAATTGCTGCAGTTACATGGTGGTCTAGTGAGACCTTTGCTGAGTGAGTACCAACCTTCTTGATGTGGCCAGCCATCTTGATGCTGTGACGATCGATATCGATCGCAACTGCGCTCTTGATTACTGCTGCAACATCTTTATCGGTTACTGAACCGAATAGACGATTGCCGGTACCAACTTTTACCTTAATGGTAAGAGTTGCTGCTTCAAGGGTTGCCTTGATTGAGTTAGCGTGATCGATATCGCGGATCTCGCGCGCTGCACGAGCACGACGAATTCCTTCGATCTGCTTTTCTCCACCTAGGCTCCAGGTGATCGCATTGCCACGTGGAAGTAGGTAGTTGCGGCCGAAGCCATCTTTTACAGTTACAACATCTCCAGGTGCACCTAAACCAGGAACTTCGCGAGTAAGGATGAGTTTCATATTGTCATCGCTCCTTATCGCGCTGTAGATGTGTAAGGCAGTAGCGCTACTTCACGGCTGTTCTTAACCGCAGTTGCTACTGAACGTTGATGTTGTGTGCATGCACCAGTTACGCGACGTGCGCGAATCTTGCCGCGATCAGAGATGTACTTACGCAAGGTATTAATGTCCTTGTAATCAATGTAAGTAACTTTGTTCTGGCAGAAGCTGCATGGCTTCTTCTTAAACTTCTTATTAAGGGCAGCAGCTTTCGCGCCCTTATTCTTAGGCTCTTTTAAAGCCCGGTTATTTCTTGCTCCCATTGTGGTGCTCCTTTTCGAGGGCCCTAGTCCATTAAAAAGAGTTTTAACCCTTAGATAGAACTAGGAATGGATGGATAGGTTGGTTTAAAACGGAGGTTCATCGCTAGTGGTGGTTGCCCAGCCGCCAGCAGATGGTGTTGAGGTTGATGCAGCCCAAGGATCATCATTAAAGCTTTCAGCAGCTGGAGCAGAGAATCCACCACTAGCACCGGCAGCACGTTGTGTGCGGGTAACTTTCGCAGTTGCACTGCGAAGTGATGGACCTACTTCATCAACTTCTACTTCAAAGACGGTGCGCTTCTCGCCCTCTTTTGTTTCGTATGAACGTTGCTTTAGGCGACCCGAAAGAATGACTCGCATACCTTTTGTCAGTGACTCAGCAACATTTTCTGCTGCTTGACGCCAAATCTGACATTGAAGGAAAAGGCTTTCGCCATCTTTCCATTCATTAGTTGCTTTATCTAAATAACGAGGAGTTGAAGCAACACGAAACTTTGCTACCGCCGCACCTGAAGGGGTGAAACGTAGCTCTGGATCGTCTACTAAGTTGCCGATCATTGTGATTGTTGTATCTCCTGCTGCCATTTTTTTCTCTTTCTCTCGTTAGCTACTCGTGGGTGCCGTGCATTTGTTTGTTTAGATTATTCTGGACGAATTAACTTCGTACGTAGTACTGATTCATTTAGATTTAGCTGACGATCAAGTTCTTTAATCGCTGCTGGTTCGCAGTGCATATCTACAACTGCGTAAATTCCTTCAGACTTCTTAAGGATTTCGAATGACATACGGCGCTTGCCCCAAACATCGAGCTTGTCGACTCTGCCGCCGCTATCTTTGATGATCTTGAGATATGTCTCAAGTGATGGTGTAACTGTTCTTTCTTCTAACTCTGGATCAAGAATGACCATTAGTTCGTAGTGACGCATGCGTTAACCCGACCTCCTCTGGACTAAGACGGCCACGGCATTTCCGTGACAGGAGGGTTAGTGCTCTCATTTACCCAAAGATAGATCAGCGAACTGACATATAAAAGAGGTTTAACAAGGCGCTAAGGGTAACTCTTGCCTGCCTCAAAGAGAAAATCGGCCAATTTGCCCTGTGAATCAGGCCTATCTGAGGCTCGTAAAAGCAGGGCCCTGCGCACCAGGACCGCCACCAGGACAGCTGTGGCCGTTAAGCGAAGCAGGCTCAGCCAGGCATACCCAGTTACCGGCAGTCCGAAACTGGCTCCGGTAACAGTTGCAAGGTGCTGCCAGATCGCAATGTGGTAAATAACTTCACCAACCTGCCAAATCCAAAATGCAGGTAGATCTCTTTTATCAATTAACGCAATTAACGCTAAGGGTGCCAACCACAAAACATATTGTGGTGAGTAAACCTTGCTTACGCATGTGACTGCAGCAATCACAATAAATGCTATCTGCGCAAGCGATGGAATGTAGTCGAGTGCGAATAGGAATATGCCAAGAGCTGCGATGCAAACTAGTAATAACAATATTGATAAATAATTTAAATTAGCTAAACCTAACCCTAAAGCAGAAAGCGCGTACCAAAGGGAGCCCCAATCGGCTACGCGTTCGATATTTAATTTATAGAAATACCACCAGCCATCAAAGGTGGTAAGTGCTACCGGCAAATTAATTGCTAACCAAGTAAATAAACTTATTGCTAGATATTTTACGGCACCCTTTAAATTTCGTTGGCGATAGAAGATATAAATTATTACGGGCAATAAAAACACCGGAATGAATTTGGTGGCAATTGATATTCCAATTGCGATTGCACTTAGGTCGTATTGCTTGCGATCAAACCAATAAATTGCCATCATCATCGAGGCGATCGCCCATAAATCCCAATTTATATAAAGCGATGCAATGACTGCTGGGCTAAATGAAAGCAAGTAACCAAACTGCGGGCGTATGCGTGTAGTTATTAATGCAACTGCGATAAATAAAAGTGCTAAGAAAGCTGCGTTTAATACATAATAAGTAGTTGTAACTTGAGCAATCTGCGCGGTTACATACATAACTAATCCGGTAATTACTGGATACTCAACTGGTTGATCACCGCTATATGCCCAAATTCCACTTCCGATTGAGCGGTTGCCTAGAAGGCTTGGTAAATCAGAGTAACAGGCATGAATATATTGACGTGGCGTAGCCCAATTAAAGCCAATGCAGGGCGAAAATTTGGCAAATGAAATAGCGCTAGCGATAAATGCCAATAGAACGATTACGCGAGTTTTCATTACCGCGCGACGTTATTTCTTATAAACCTGTACGCCACCAGATGTCATTACAACTGGTTCTAAACCACCGATATTTGCCGGTGCTGGAAAATCTAGAACTGGCTCGCCTTTCAGCGCACCTTTCATGAAAGCTGTCCAGATGCGTGCTGGAAAAGATCCACCAGTAACTGAAGTTAAACCGCCGATGCCGTTGAGTGATTGAGATGCATTGTCGCGGAAGAGCGCAACGGATGCTGCAAGTTGTGGGGTGTATGCACTAAACCAAGCTGATGCATTTGATTGGCTGGTTCCGGTTTTTCCGGCAGCTGGGCGACCAAGTCTTAGTGCCGCTCCGCCAGTTCCGTTAGTTACAACTCTTTTCAGTGAGTAAGTTAAGTCAGCCATTACATCGGCTGCAAAAACTTCTTGAGTTTGTGGTTTACCTTCGTAAAGCACGCCTTTATTAGAACCTAGCACTTGGCTAATTAAATATGGTTTGGCATAAATTCCATTTGCCGCAAAAGTTGCATAAGCACTTGCGACATCAATTACATGTGGGCTAGCGGCACCAAGTACAACTGATGGGGTTGGCATCATTGCAACAGACTCTGGTATGCCGGCACGTCTTGCTGCATCAACAACGTTATCTGGACCTACTCGGATTCCGAGTGGAACAAAGACTGTGTTTATTGAATGGGCCATAGCGTTTAACATCGATGTTTGCCCCCAGCCTTCATTTCCATAATTGGAAACTAGATATGGTTTTCCGGCATCATCAAAAGTTTGCGGGCTATCGCCATTCCACATAGAGGTCAGTGGAATTCCTTGCTCGAGTGCAGAAACAAATGCAAACGGTTTAAAGGTTGACCCGGCGAGTGCGATTGATTGAGTGGCATCATTTAATTGGCGTACTAAATAATCTTTTCCACCATACATTGCAATGATTTCACCGGTTCCGGGGCGAATCGCGACTAAACCAATATGCATATTATCTGGGGCTTTAGCTGGTGACTGCTTATTTACAGCATCAACTGCAGCTTGTTGTGCTTTCTGAACCACCGTGGTCTTAACAACTAAGCCGCCAACCATAATCTGATCTTCGGTGAAGCCAAATTTAATTAAATCTTTACGAACCGCTTCAATGATGTGTCCTTTTGGCCCACTGAGTGAACCAGATGTTGCACGCGGTGCGATATATGGAATCTTAAGTTTGGCTGCTTCTTTTTCAGTTAACCAACCCTTTTCGGTCATACCTTTTACAACATAGGCAAAGCGGCCCTCTAATCGAGGTCGATTGTCTTTGTTAAACGCCGGATCATATAAACCAGGTGAGCGAAGGATTGATGCAAGAACTATTGCTTGTGATGTTGAGAGTTGGTCTACCGTGCGATTGAAATATTGTTGTGAGGCGGTTTGGACACCATAAGAACCGCGACCAAAATAAATAGTATTTAGATAATTACCAAAAATTTCATCTTTAGATAGTTGGTTCTCTAATTTAATCGCAATTACCAACTCTTTGATCTTGCGTTGAATTGTGCGTTCAGAAGTTAGGAATGCTGTTTTTGCATATTGCTGTGTAATGGTTGAACCGCCTTGTAACGACCCACCAAGTAAATTATTTTTTAACGCGCGCAAAATTCCAATTGGGCTAAATGCTTTATTGGTGTAGAAATCACGATCTTCGGCAGCCATTACAGCTTCACGAAGGGTCATTGGAATTTTCGTCAGTGAAACGATGGTTCGGTTTTGCGCACCCAATCGGCCAATTTCCTCACCATTTGCATACTGAATGATTGTGGCTTGGCTATTTACATATGCATTTGGATCAGGAATTGAAACCGTGAAATAAGCGATCGCAAATAAGGTCGAACCGGCTACAAATCCAAAGCCGCCAAGGAAGATGGCAGCCCTGATTAGTAATCGTTTTGAGAGCTTAAATGACATGGTTTAAGGCTACCTGTTAAGCCCAGTCACTATCTTCAAGCGTTCGGGTGTAACGGGGTGGTTTTCGCTCAAGACCGTCACCGAGTACAAAGGAGACGCATAAATGGTTCCAGGAACAGTCGCGACAAACTTCCACGATATAAACGCGAAATTCGCCATACTCCTTCTCCATTTGACGCAATTCTTCAGAATTCTTAATTCGTCCTGAGTATTGACCGAGTTGATCACCAAAGGTGTACATCAGCTCAACCATCGAAACATGTTTACAGACTGGGCACGGTCTAGTGGTTTTAACGCCATGGAATTTCGCAGCTCGCATCAAATATGGGTCCGCATCGCAAGCATTTACCGTGCCCCGAAAGAGCGCTGCCAAGGTTGCGCGCTTATCAAGTGAATAGTCGATGAATGAGCGTTGCGATTTCATTAAAGCAAAGAATAAACCGTCTTAAGTAACTACGCTTGCCATTATGAATTTCTGGCAACTTTTAAAGCATCCGCGGCTTTCGCGGCTGCTTTTGGTGCGCTGGATTGGCCAAGCAACCGATGGCATTTTTCAGGGCGCACTTGCTACCTTTGTTCTTTTCTCACCTGAACGCCAAGCAAATGCACTAAATGCGGCCTTGGCTTTCGCCGTAGTCCTGCTTCCATATTCAATTATCGGTCCGTTTGTTGGCACAGTTTTAGATCGGGTATCTAGGCAACGAGCACTAGTTATCTCAAATTTCTCTCGAGCGCTCGACTTGCTCTTAATTGCGCTATTAGTTTTCACGGGCAATACCGGTTTAGAGCTCACAATATTTGTTTTGATCGCTTTTGGAATAAATCGTTTAATTCTTGCTGCAACTTCAGCTGGGTTACCTTTACTTGTTGATCAACCAAATTTAATTTCCGCTAATGCGATGGCAGTTACTGGTGGTTCTGTCTTTCTAGTACTTGGAGGCGGACTCGGGCTTGGTTTACGGAAATTATTTGATTCGCTCGGCACGGCCGATCACGTAGATGCCTATTTAATAATGGCGGCAGCGTGCGGTTACGCCTTAGCTAGCGCAATGGCGATGCGGCTTAGAAAACTTGAAATTGGCCCGCTCGATCACGAACGCAAACCCGCATCGCTCACCCAAGGATTTATTGAGATGCGCGAAGGTTGGGATTTCTTAAAGATTCACTCTGATGCAATGCGTGGAATTATCGCCAACGGTTTACAACGTGGCGGATTAACGGCGCTTACTCTGGTTGGTTTGATGTTGGAACGAAATACTTTTAATGATCCAGCCAAACCTGAAGCCGGGTTATCTGGATTAGCGCTGGCATTTTCAATTGCCGGCATAGGTATTGTAGTAGGCGCACTAATCGCGCCATTTGGTGTCAAAAGATATGGCCGTCATAGTTGGATGCGAAAAATGATGTACTTAAGTGTGCTGGGCCCATTGCCGTTAGCTATCTGGGGTACAGAGATAACTTTATTTTTGGCAGCGTTTCTAACTAGTTTGTTTGGTCAAAGTTTTAAAGTTACTAACGATGCCCTCGTGCAATCAAAAATTGATGATTACTACCGCGGTCGAGTTTTTGCGGTTTATGACGTTTTGGTTAATGCCGCAATTGTTAGTGGCGGCATAATTGCGGCTCTTTTGCTTTCTGATTCCGGGAAAGGTTGGCAAGTGCCAACGCTTGTTTCGTTAATTTACTTTGTAACAGCTACGCGATTATTGCGCAGCGGAAAATTTCTGCCACCAAGCAAGTAACTCTTTGGTTGCCTCTTCTTCACCTAGTGGCCCGCGCTCTAAGCGAAGTTCAAGTAAGAAATCGAGTGCTTTACCGACGGTAGCCGATGGTTTTAAATTTAATAATTGCATTACTGCTGCGCCATCTAAATCTGGTCGGATTCGATCTAACTCTTCAGCTTCCATTAAACGTGCAATGCGTTGCTCAAGTGATTCATATGCGTTGGCTAACCGTTCAGCTTTGCGAACATTTCGGGTAGTGCAATCCGCCCGTGTTAGGACATGTAAATGAACCAATAGGTCACCGGCATCTCGCACATAGCGACGGACGGCCGAATCAGTCCATTCGCCATCACCATAGCCATGAAAGCGAAGATGAAGCGCGGTTAGGGTTTCAACGGATTCCACTACGTCACCAGAAAAGCGGAGATTCTTTAATCTTTCGCGCGCTAAACGAGCACCCACAACTTCGTGGTGATGGAAGGAAACACCGCCGCCTTCAATTAAGGCACGCGTTTTTGGCTTACCAATGTCATGAAGTAGCGCAGCTAAGCGAATAACTAAATTTGGTCCACCTAAGCGGTCTTCTTGCGCGATTGCTTGCTCGAGTACGGTGATGGAATGTTCGTAAACATCTTTATGGTGATGGTGTTCATCGATTTCCAATTTAAGTTTTGGAATTTCTGGTATTACCAGAGTGGCTAAACCAGTTTCTACCATAACTGAAATTCCGCGTCGAGGATTTTTTGACATTAACAACTTAGTAAATTCATCGCGAACGCGCTCTGCTGAAACAATAGTGATGCGGCTAGCCATATCTTTCATTGCAACCAAAGTTGATTCTTCGATTTCGAAATTTAATTGGCTAGCAAATCGCGCAGCTCGCATCATGCGTAGCGGATCATCAGAAAAAGATTGTTCGGGAGTCACAGGAGTACGCAAAATCTCTTTTGCTAAATCTGCTAACCCGTTAAATGGATCAAGAAATTCTGGAACATCCGAAGTTAATTCAAGGGCCATGCAGTTGACCGTAAAATCGCGGCGAGACAAATCGCCAGCAATGTTGTCACCAAATTCAACTTCTGGTTTGCGGCTCTCTGGATCATATTTATCGCTGCGATATGTTGTAACTTCAACAGTTGTGTCGCCACGTTTTGCCGCAACAGTTCCGAATTCAATTCCGGTATCCCAGATATGTTCGCCCCAGATTTTTAATATTTTCTTACTTTCAAGAGGCAGCGCATCGGTTGTAAAATCTAAATCGTTTCCAAGTCGGCCCAAGATTGCATCGCGAACCGGTCCGCCAACTAGCGCCAACTTGTACCCAGCCGATTTATAGGCAGCAGCCAGCGAACTCGCTAGCGGGGCACGTTCAATAAGCGAGCGAATAGCTAATTCGCCAGCGGCACCTAATGGACTCGTCACAATAGGTAAGGCTAGAGGACTACCCTTGCTCCATGACCCCGGCACCTAGTGCGGGCAGCGAAGGTACGAAGAAAAAGCGGCGACGTAGACGTCCCGGCAATCGCGCCCCACAAGTAACAGAAGTTTCGACCCCAACCAATGGCAATTCGCCTGCTCCAACTGCGCCTGCTCAGAAAACTTCAGTTAAGAAGAGCGTTGAGCGACGCCCATATGCCAAACGGGTAGATGAAGTCAGCGCTGGCGGATTAGTAATTGATTTCTCTGGAACTCGCGGGCTGCTAATTGGTCGCATTGACCATAAAGATGCCACGCGCGAGCGTTTGCTTTGGTCGCTACCTAAAGGACATATTGAAGAGGGTGAAACACCTGAACAAGCAGCTATCCGCGAAGTGCAGGAAGAAACTGGAATTACTTCTGAAATTACAAAATCTATCGGTGTGATTGATTTCTGGTTTATGGCTGGCGGAAAAAGAATTCACAAAACTGTTCATCACTTTATTTTTAAAGAGGTATCTGGTGAGCTCACTCCTCAGATCACCGAAGTTGATGAAGTTTCGTGGTTCCCGCTCTCTGAGATAGTTGATCGTTTGGCATACCCAGATGAGAAAAAATTAATCGCGAAGAGCGGTGAGATTTCAGTATGAAACGTATTTGGTTAATAGTTGCGGTTCTCTTAGGTTTGCAATTTACCTACCTACCCGCACAGGCTGCCGATGTTCCGGTTCTGCGTTTAGTAACTGAGCCGAATCGAAATTTCAGCGGATATTTTTATAACGATGACCTAGCAACTCGATTGGCACCTTCAGGAGATTTGGGTAATTTAGTTTTCTTTCCTGGCACTCGGCCACGAACGTGGGTGGTAGATACCGCGTTTATCGAAGATGTAATCGCGATGACCGGTGAGTACTCGATTGGTTTACCAAGTAGCGAAAAAATTAAAGGTGTCGGTTCTGAGGTAGCAAAGAATTGGCTTAATCAATTTTCTAACATCACCAGCAATGATCAAGTTGTGGTTTTGCCTTATGGCAATCCAGCCTTTAAATTAATGAAGAATTACGCCCCTGGCGAGTTAAATTACTATTATTTCTACGCCAATAAACGCCTTGCTGAATTCTTAGGTCGCCCGGTAGTGAGCGACAAGTTTGGAAAATTCAGCATTGGTAGCGTAAATAACTACCAATCACTGCAACGAAATTACTCGGAGAGCCGCCGCTTGTTAACTTCTCTTTCTAGAGTGGTTGATGCGCCTGAGTTGATTACTTTACGTTTACAGCTAGCACGACTATTAAATCCAGATGTCAATAAAGAATTTCGCGCTCGATTGATCAAAAATTCTGACAAAGAGGTCGGTATAACTTCTCGAAAATTGCGTGTTGTATCTGGTAGATACCGCTTAACTTCAGCTGAAGATAAACTCCCGATCACTTTAGTAAATAACTTCAGCACTCCAGTAGTGGTTTCCTTGGAGCTAGTACCTCGTAATTCCAGAATCCAGTTAGATGGAATCAAAAAGATCAGTATTGGTGCTAATTCGAAACTTCAGTTAACCCTTCCAGCAAATGTGATTACTCCTGGAACAGTAACTGTTGCTGCACGTCTAACGGATTCTAAGAATGTGCCGGTAACTAAGTACTCGCAATTGAGTTTGAATTTATCGATTGTTGATGCGCGCGTCGCTTGGTTTACTTCAAGTGCTGCAGTTCTGCTTTTTCTTGCTGCGACTGCGCAAACTATTCGCCGAGTGCGAAAGGGTCGTAAATGAAGCCTGTAGATTTATATCGCGCATCAAGCATTATGGCGATCGGCACGATAATTTCCCGAATTACTGGATTTATCCGGGGCGTCCTATTGGTTGCGGCCCTTGGTACGGCGCTTTTAGCCGATGGATTTAACGTCGCAAATACGATGCCAAATATTATTTACAACTTGGTTGTCGGTGGCGCGTTGACTGCAATTTTTGTTCCTCAGCTCATTCGTTCCTTTCAAGACGAAGATGGTGGAGTTGGTTTTGCTTCGCGGTTAGTAACCACAATTAGTGGGCTACTGCTTGCTTTGACTGCGATTGGCATGATCTTTGCCCCTGTTTTAGTGCGAATTTACGCGCCCGAATTCACAACTGCTGGTTTTGAAAACGAATACCGAATAACTGTGGCATTTATGCGTTACTGCTTGCCCCAGATCTTCTTTTTAGGTCTTTATGCCATGTTGGGTCAAGTTGCTAATGCCCGTGGATCTTTCGCTCCATTGATGTGGGCTCCAATTCTAAATAACTTGGTGGGCGTAATACTCCTTGCCGGTTTTCTCTATTTTGTGCCCGATATAACCACAAACACAATTACTGATACTCAAATTGCTGTTTTGGGTTGGGGTACAACTTTGGGTGTTGTGGTCCAAGCGCTTGTTTTGATTCCAGTAGTCGCGCGCACAAAAATTAAATTACGTTTGAAATTTGGTTTTGCCGGATTAGGCAAGTCTTTCAAATTAGCTGGTTGGACCTTGGTTTATGTATTAATTTCACAACTCGGTTATTTAGTCACGGTAAATGTGGCAACAAGTGCAGCTGTTCGTAGCGCACAAGAAGGTATTACTCGAGGTGTTGGATTTACACCATATAGCAACGCTTATTTGATTATGTTGCTGCCTTACTCAATCGTGACTATTTCAATTATCACTGCATTGTTACCTCACCTATCTAGATTAGTTATTTCTAAAGATTTTGACGAAGTTAAAGCACAATTAGTTCGTGCTATTCGTTTAGTTGGTGTGATAACAATTCCTAGCGCGGTTGGTTTAGCATTTTTTGGTTCGTTAATTACCGAGGTGCTGTTCTTTGGAATTCCACGTAGCGACTCTTCTTATATCGGTTATGTGCTATCTGCCTTAAGTTTTGGTTTGATTGCATTCTCGATTAACATTATTTTGATTCGCGGTTTTAATGCATTCGAAGATACTAAAACCCAAGTTGTTTCTATATTTATTATTAATTTGATTTCAGTTGCACTTTCCTATTTATTCTTAAATACCATTGAAAATGAATATGTGACCATCTTTTTAGGGTTAGCTTTCTCAATTAGCTACATAATTGGCATTGTTATCACGATCAACCTAATCAAGAAGCACATTGGGAAAATGCAATACTCGCAATTCATGGGTCAACACTTAAAATTGATTCTTGCCTCAGTTTTGGCAATGGGGCCAATATTTGCGCTTAACCAGATATTTAATTGGCATGGGTTGATAGCCCTTATTTTGATATTGGCTGCTAGCTCACTTGGCTACTTCCTTTTTGCGAAGTTGTTGCGAATCCCCGAGATCTCCATGATCTCTGGGATGTTGCGCTCTTCACGCGGCACATCAAGCAATATGGAATAAAAGAAGCTCCAGAAAGGTTATGGTGAAGCCATGAGCGATGTTGCGAATTTAGTAATTGTTGGGTCTGGCCCATCTGGGTATACCGCTGCCATTTATGCGGCGCGTGCGCAATTAGATCCAATTATTTACGAAGGTTCGGTCACAGCAGGTGGTGCACTTATGAATACCACTGAAGTTGAAAATTTTCCGGGCTTTATCGATGGCATCATGGGTCCAGATCTAATGGATGCAATGCGAAAGCAAGCAAAGCGATTTGGTGCCAATTTAATTACTGACGATATTGTCGAAATGGATTTAACTGGGCCAGTAAAAGTATTGAAAGATGGTTCCGGAAATACTATTAAAGCTAAGGCTGTTATTTTAGCGACAGGTTCTGCGTATCGCGAAATAGGCCTAGTAAATGAAAAGCGTCTTTCCGGACACGGTGTTTCCTGGTGTGCAACTTGTGATGGTTTCTTTTTCCGAGATCAAACTATCGCTGTAGTTGGCGGCGGCGACTCTGCGGTTGAAGAGGCAACTTTCTTAACAAAATTTGCAAGTAAAGTAGTTTTGATTCATCGTCGCGACACACTTCGCGCTTCTAAGATTATGGTCGAGCGTGCACTTTCAAATCCTAAAATTGAAATGCTTTGGAATACCGAAGTCATTGACGTTCTAGGTGCGGATAAAGTCGAAGCTCTATCGCTTAAGAACACTGTTACTGGCGAGATCACTAAACGCGATTTCACTGGTTTATTTGTTGCCATCGGTCACGATCCGCGTAATGAATTAATTAAAGGTCAGGTCACACTTGATGACGCCGGTTATGTCATTGTTGAAGCTGGTTCAACTAAAACTAATCTCGATGGTGTTTTTGCTTGTGGCGATCTAGTCGACCACACATACCGCCAAGCTATTACAGCGGCAGGCACAGGCTGTGAAGCAGCGCTAGATGCTGAAAAATTCTTATCGCACCACTAAAGTACCTACATCTAAGTATTAAATAAGAAGAAGTTAATAAGAGGAGCAAAAAATGAGCGCAGCAACCCCTGTTACAACTGCAAATTTCGCAGATGTAGTCCTTAAAAGCAGCACCCCAGTATTGGTTGATTTTTGGGCCGAATGGTGTGGGCCTTGCCGCGCGGTAGGACCAATCCTTGATGAGATTGCAAATGAGCATGGCGACAAGATCAAGATCGTTAAATTAAACACCGATGAAGAATCAGCGATTGCCATCAAGTACGGCATCACTTCTATTCCAACCCTTAACGTTTTTGTCAACGGCGAAGTAGTTAAAACAATTATTGGCGCAAAGCCAAAGCCAGCTTTGCTTAAAGAACTCGAAGGTTTTATCTAAGCCGTTAATTCCTTAGATCTGCAACCACTATGAAAGAACTTACGCCAGATGAGGTTCGTTCCTTTCAACAGGCTCGCGGATTAACAGTCACTGGTTTAATTGACGATGTAACTTCTCGCGCTCTCGAAGAGGCGCGCTGGAAACTTGGTGACCGCTCACTTCATATCACGACACCTACTTTGATGCGTGGTGATGATGTAGCAACTCTACAAAACCGATTAGTTGAAATGGGTTTTAACTGCGGTCGGGTAGATGGCGTATATGGACCGCGAACCTCTAGTGCAGTAAGTGAATTTCAAAAATCAGTTGGTGTATCAGTTGATGGTAAATGTGGTCCGGCAACTATTATTGCTTTGTTGCGATTAACCACAATTGTCAGTGGTGGGGCGCCAATTCAATTGCGTGAAAATGTATCTCACAAAAATCGTGGGCCGGCTCTAGCTGAAAAAGTTATTGTTTTAGATCCAAGCAACGGTGGCAATAACCGTGGAGTTGTCGGGTTTGGCATTGAAGAAGCAGATATTGTTTATGATGTTGTACAACGTCTAGAAGGTAGATTATTAGCACTTGGTGTAAGTGTTTTCTTAACTCGCGGAAAAGATAATTGTCCAACTCAGCAAGAACGAGTTGAGTTTGCAAATAAAACTTCTGCTGATTTAGTTATCTCTTTTCACGCAGACCGATATCCAAATGAGAGCGCGCACGGGGTAGCCACTTACTACTACGGAAGTGATTTGCATTCACTTCACTCGGTTGTTGGCGAAAGGTTTGCCTCACTAGTTCAACGCGAGATCTGTGCTCGTACAGATTTAGTTAATTGTCATACCCACCCCAAGGTTTGGGATTTATTGCGATTAACTAAAGCCCCGACAGTTCGGGTTGATTTGGGGTATTTAACTAATCCAGGAGATGCTGAGCGACTTGGCCGCAGCGATTTCCGCGATGTAATCGCTGAATCAATAGTCATTGCGATTCAGCGCCTTTATTTAGCGTCCGAAGATGATGCCAAAACTGGAATGTTGCGACTTTCTGACCTACGAAAAGCTGGTCTACGAAGTAATTAATCATCATCACTAAAAGACTGCGCGTATTCGTGGCTACTTATGGCAGGATTACCGCATGTCCGATTTAACAACTCGTTTTCACACCGGAAGTCCTCAACACCTAGAGGAACGTTTCGCGCACCGAGCTACCGGCATGGTCGCAAGTGAAATCCGTTCGTTATTCGCCGTAGCCTCACGCCCTGAAATTGTTTCGTTAGCGGGTGGAATGCCAAATCTTTCAGCACTTCCAATGGAGATGATGGCATCTGTTGTATCAGATTTGATTTTGACGCAAGGCCAAGAAGCGTTGCAGTACGGCAGTGGGCAAGGTCATCCGAAATTGCGTGAACAGATCTGCGAAGTAATGGCCCTTGAAGGTATTCGCGCTAATCCAGATGATGTTGTTGTGACTACTGGTTCGCAACAAGCGCTTGATTTAATCTCTCGAATTTTTATTGATCCAGGCGATGTAATTTTGGCTGAGGCACCTTCATATGTTGGCGCACTCGGAACTTTCCGCCAATACGAAGCATCTGTCGTGCACGTTGAAACAGATAACGATGGCATGGTTCCAGAATCACTTCGGCAAGCCATTAAAAGCATGCGCGCAGCTGGTCGAAAAATTAAGTTTTTATACTTAATTCCTAATTACCAGAATCCATCTGGGGTTTTACTGCCCGCTAGCCGCCGTACCGAAATTTTAGAAATTTGCAGAGTTGAACAGATTTTTGTGGTCGAAGATAACCCTTATGGTCTTTTAGGTTTTGATAAACCATCGCCAAATGCGATGCGAGCCGAAGATTCCGAAAATGTCATTTATTTAGGTTCTTTCTCAAAAACCATCTCGCCAGGGCTGCGCGTCGGTTGGGCGCTAGTTCCGCAGTCATTAAAAGATAAATTAGTAGTAGCAAGCGAGTCTTCTATTCTCTGCCCATCTAATTTCACTCAAATGACTATTTCTAACTACTTAGCAAATCAACCTTGGCGCGATCAAATTGCTTCATTCTGTGAGCAGTACAAAATGCGCCGCGATGCCATGTTGGAATCCCTTGATGAGTATTTCCCAAAGAGCGCTACTTGGACTAAACCTGGTGGCGGTTTTTATGTTTGGGTTACTTTGCCACCTGAAATTGATACCAAAGCAATGATGCCAAAGGCAATTGTGGCAAAGGTTGCCTATGTTCCTGGTACTGCGTTTTACGCAGATGGTTTTGGAACTTGGTCGATGCGACTTTCTTACTGTCACCCAACACCTGAGCGAATTCGTGAAGGCGTTAAAGCTTTAGCTGGCGTAGTTAATCAAGAGATTTCCCGCCGCGACGGTAAATTAGAACTTAATTCTTAATCTCTTTAATAATTCGTTGCAAATCTTCGCCACCTGAATATTCAATCAGGATCTTTCCTTTTCCGGCTGATCCTTCAATCTTTACTCGAGTATCTAAATAGTCGCCAAGCTCTTCGGCGATTTCGTTTAGCTCAGGGTTTCCTTTACGAACTTTGCGCTTGTTAGATTTTTTGCCACTTCCACCTGTTGCAATAATTTCTTCAACTGAACGCACTGATAAATTCTCGGCAACGATTCGGTTTGCTAGTTTCTCAATTTCAGAGGCATCGGTTAATCCAAGAAGTGCACGGGCATGGCCGGCTGAAATAATTCCAAGAGCTACGCGGTTTTGCACGGTTGGCGGTAATGACAATAAACGCATTGTGTTTGAAAGATGTGGGCGAGAGCGACCTAGTTTGGTTGCTAGCTCTTCGTGGGTGCAATTGAAATCGCTCAGTAGTTGAGCGTAGGCAGCGCCTTCTTCAAGAGGATTTAATTGGCTACGGTGAATATTCTCAATTAGAGCTTCGCGTAATAATTCATTATCTGGGGTCTGTCTAATAATTACTGGAATTGTTTTTAAACCAACTGCTTTAGCTGCGCGATATCGACGCTCACCCATGATTAATTCATAGCGCCCACCACTAACTTCACGTACAACTGGTGGTTGCAATATGCCAATCTCTTTAATCGAAACCATTAACTCATTAAGTGCAGCTTCATCAAAAACAGTGCGTGGTTGTTTTGGATTAGGTGAAATTAAATTGATATCTATCTCGTTTTGTTGCCCAACTTCTTTGCCGGCAACTGTTAAAGATGTAGGAATAAGTGCATCTAGGTTTGTACCAAGGCCGCCGCGTTTTGCCATTATTTCTTCTCCGCTATCTCTCTTGCTACTTGCATGTAGGCAACTGCTCCAGGTGATACTGGGTCATAAGTCATAATGGTTTGGTTATATGAAGGCGCTTCAGAAATTCGTACAGTTCGTGGAATTGGAATATTTATTAACTCATTAGGAAAATGTTGGCGAACGCTATCTGCAACATCATTAGCAAGTTTTGTTCGGCTATCAAACATCGTTAAAATAATTGTTGATAAGTTTAAGTTGGGGTTTAACCGTTTCTTAACTAGTGAATATGTTTCTAGTAATTGAGTAAGGCCCTCGAGTGCGTAGTACTCGCATTGAATTGGAATTAATAGCTCTTTGGCCGCGGCAAATGCATTAATAGTTAACAAACCTAAACTTGGTGGGCAATCAATAAAAATGTAGTCATAACCTGAGCCTGATTCGACTTTAAATTTAATTAAATCTTCAATTGCATCTTTAAGTCGCATTTCGCGTGCAACCATTGGTACTAAATTAATTTCTGCTTGCGCTAAACCAGTATTCGATGGAATACATTCAAGATGTGCGAAGCCAGCCACTTTCTGCACCACTTCTTGAATTTCGGCAGTACCCATTAATATTTCAAAAACTCCAAGGCTCTCTTTATGTTCAACGCCAAGGGCGGTACTGGCATTACCTTGTGGGTCTAGATCAATAACCAGGACTTTTAAGCCGCCCATAGCTAGCGCGGCGGCGATATTTACTGTGCTGGTGGTCTTGCCGACCCCACCTTTTTGGTTAGCAACCACGAAAACGCGGGTATTTGCCGGGGCAGGCATCGGTTCTTTAAGTTTGCGAATTCCGATTACAGTTTTACTTACACGTTCGGTTTCACGTGGAACGCTCTCACGTGAATCAACGGTGCTCATGAGGGTAGTTAACTCCCTTTACGCTTACTTAGCCACCTTCACGATGCGTCCGAGCTCGAGTCCGGGCAGATTTACCTCAATTACTTCAGCGCCAAGCACAGTTTTTGCCTCTTCGGCCGCTGATTCGCCCTTCATGGCAAGAAGTGCGCCCCCTGGTTTGATCATATGGGAGGTAATTTTCTTTAACTTTTCAAGGGGGGCAACAGCTCGAGCAGTCACATAGTTAGCGCTCTTCTTTACATTCTCTGATTTTCCGCGGATAACTGCCACATTTTCAATACCAAGGAGCGCAACTGCCTCTTCTAGGAAATCCACACGGCGTTGAAGTGGCTCAATCAGGGTAATTTTTAGATCAGGTCGAGCTAAAGCAATTACGAGCCCAGGTAGGCCAGCGCCTGAACCGATATCAAATAGCAAAGAACCCTCTGGAATTAAGGTTGAAACTGGTAGGCAGTTAAAGATATGGCGATCCCAGATCCGCTCCCCTTCGCGAGGGCCGATTAAACCACGCTCAATTCCAGGGCCAATCAGGAATTCGGCATACTTTTTAATCTCATCTTTTCGATCCGGGAAATAGCGCTCGATTAGCTCTTCGCGAGACGTTTCACGTGAAACTTCCATTACTTGATTATTAGTTAGGGAAGATAACTACAAAGCGATCTGGATCTTCGCCTTCAGATTCGCTGCTCAAGCCAAGATCTTGGATCGTGTCGTGGATGACCTTACGCTCGAAGGCATTCATTGGCTCTAGGCGGATCTCTTCACCTGATGACTTTGCCTTCTCAGCCATCTTCTCAGCTAGCTTTTTAAGTTCAGATTTGCGACCTGAGCGGAAACCTTCGATATCAAGCATTAATCGGCTACGGTCACCGGTTGAGGTTTGAACGGCTAAGCGAGTTAGCTCCTGTAGAGCATCTAGGACTTCGCCACCGTTTCCAACTAGGTGGTTTAGTTTGCCACCGACAATAGCTACTGCAGCACGGTCGTTTTCGACATCAATATCAATATCGCCATCAAGGTCTGCAATATCGAGCAAGCCCTCTAGGTAGTCAGCGGCGATATCGCCCTCTTCTTCTAGTTTGGCAATAGTTTTAGGGCTCTTCTGCCCTGGTTTTA
Organism: Candidatus Nanopelagicaceae bacterium; assembly: GCA_965267915.1. GTDB lineage: Bacteria > Actinomycetota > Actinomycetes > Nanopelagicales > Nanopelagicaceae > Planktophila. The sequence goes on from OZ254153.1 coordinate 1,434,614, forward strand.
ACGCCTTATCGGTGGTCTCTTCCACAACTGCCTCTGTCTCGCTCATAATAGATACTTCCTGTCCTATTTGTAGGTTTTTAATAGTAATTGTGGCTTTTGCCCGATTTACTTCTTCTTCTTTTTCTTTTTATTTGGTTGCTGACGCTGTCCTTTGATTTCCGGTTCGATTACTGAACCATCTGCAGCGCCATCAATATTTTCTGTTGTTGCGTTTGGATTTTTTGAAGAACGCTTTTTTTGCAACTCTTCATAAGCTGGTGAACCTGGTGTTGGGTTTCTTTTAATTACATAGAACTGTTGTCCCCATGTCCAAAGGTTTGTTGTTGACCAATAAATCAAAACACCAATTGGAAAGTTAACACCTGAAACTGCAAAAATAACTGGGAATAAATAAAGCATAATTTTCTGCTGTTGCAGCATCATATTGTTTGAGGAATCCATTTTAGGCATTCCTTTAACCATTAATTGACGTTGTGTTGTAAATGTTGTGAGTGACATAAATGCAATCAGAACCACTGTAACTATTTTTACAGTTCCACTCGAGGTGCCTAGGAAAGTTTCCGAAATAGGTGCACCAAAGAATTTAGCTTGAGCTGCAGATGCGGCGTCAGAGGCAGTTAATACACCTTTTCCTTCTGGTGGATTTTTTCCAATTGCATTAAGTACAGTAAAGAGCGCAAAGAAGATAGGTGCTTGCGCCAAAATGGGAAAACATGATGCGAGTGGATTAGTTTTGTGCTCTTTATAGAGCTTCATCATCTCTTCAGATTGCTTCTGGCGATCGTCTTTATACTTTTTTTGAATCTCTTTAAGGTGTGGTTGTAGCGCTGTAAGAGCACGCTGACTTTTGATTTGCTTAACAAAAAGCGGAATTAAAACAATACGAATTAAAATAACTAAACCGATGATTGCAAATGACCAAGAGACACCACTTGCCTCACCGAAGATTGGTGACAATAAACCATGAATGGTTGAAATAACCCAGGAAACCGCGATATATAAGGGGTTTAGGATGGTATTCATAGATATAGCACCGGTGCTCTCTCGTGGGTTTTTTGCGTATTTGTCGGTACGCCTTTTACAAAATCAACTCCGCCATTTGACCAAGGGTTGCAGCGAATAATTCGCCAAGCACCCATTGCGATTCCTTTAATTCCATAATTCGCAATTGCGATCTCGGTGTAAGAGGAACAAGATGGGTAATACTTACAACGTGGACCAAGTAACGGTGAAATAAATCTTTGATAAAAATGAATTGGCGCGATTAGTAAATTTCTCAAGAGGTAACCGTGTTTCGTTGGCTAGCTTTTTTTACTAACTTGGACATTAAATCTGCTACCTCGAATTGCAAATCAGTTTTGGTTGAAGCTGGCAATGCCCGAACCACAAATAAGGACCCGGTAGGAAGTGAGATTAAATCTGCTGCGATGCTGTGGCGGATTTTTCGGGCTACGTTGTGGCGTATAACTGAGTTGCCAACACTTTTATTAATAATTAATCCGCAACGAGCAGGTTCGGTTGAATTTGAGAGATAGAGGTACCCAACCAGGGAGTTACTCGTTGAACGAAGTCCGCTTTTTGTAGCTTTAGCGAAATCTGCGCTGTTAGAAATACGAGCCTTTTTGGCTAGCATTAGAAAAATTAAACCTAGGTCTAACTTCAGTTAGCAATTAAGCCGAAAGGCGTGAGCGTCCCTTTGCACGGCGTGCGGCTAATACTGCGCGACCAGCACGTGTAGCCATACGAGCGCGGAAACCGTGCTTCTTGGCGCGACGACGAACGTTTGGTTGGAAAGTGCGCTTTGTCATGGGGACTCCTTGGAAATATAAATGGGCTTTGCGTAGCTGCAAAGCGTGCTCAAGTAAGAAGGTAAAGGTACGGGTCTGGGGATAAATCGGTCAAACTGGCTTTTTACCCCCGCCGATTGCTTCGATAGGGGTTTTTCTGTGGATAAGCAGTTGCTTTTATTTCAAATTGCCTCTACTTTTCGCTTCTGTCCACAGGCGCTTATTGGAATCAAGGGTAAACCTCTCCTTTAGACCCACAGGCTGTGGATAAACATGTGGATTGTTTATAGGTAGTTGGCTAGTTCTAATGACAGGTGGTTTAAACG